>CAWFFA010000016.1:0-202500 GCA_963814965.1 uncultured Verrucomicrobiae bacterium | reverse complement strand
TCTCGGATTACCTGAAAGCGCGCGGCGTCGAGGTCCTGCACATTCTGGATCACAACAAAGTCGAACCGCATCCCTTTACGTCGGTGGCGAGAATTGTTAACGGCGAGCTAAGTTATACGGCTCTTCTGTAGCGGCGCTCTATGAGCGCCGTTTAATTTTGAATTCGGCGGTCACAGACCGCCGCTACTTACCGCGGGTCGGTCACGCGGCCGATGAACAAGCAGGCGCCGCTCGGCACATGTTGGATCGCATAAAGAAACGGTCGATCGACCTTCACATGAATTGGTTCCTTCGGTTTTTCGAAGCGCGCCGTTAGTTCCATCATCACAACCGCGGTTGCGGCGGCAGCTTCCGTTCCTTTTTCGTCCACCGCGATGAACGTTTTGTGAAACACGTTTGAGATCGCGAGGTATTTGTCGGGCCGTCGCGGCGACATTTTGTCGAAGTTCGCGCTGCCTTGCGGATCGTCGAACGCGGTTTTCATTCCGAGCGCTTTCAAACTATCGGCTAGTGGAATTGTCGGCGGCTCAAATTTGAACTTCGGTAGTTCAAGATCCGCTTCCTGCGGCTGAAGTCTCGCGAGTTGAGCCAACAAGTCCGCACTTAATTTTGTTTCCAGATTCTTCAGGCCTGAAATCTCATCTGGAATGAGGACGACAAACTGCAACTCACTTCCGGAGTAGGGGAGGCTGACCGCGGTAAACCCGTCGCGCTTCGCATAGCCGTACATTTTCTGATTGTTCATTGTCAGAACGTCGACCGTCGCGCCGCCGCGCACGTGGAACGGCCTTGGTTTGGTCAGCGCGTCTTTGAATTCCCAGGCCCATGGCGCTTTGAGATAAAGCGCGTTCGCCAAAATGAGCCGGGTCAGTTCTTTGATCCCGCCTTGCGGGATCAAATCGCGAATTTTATCGCGGGTTTGTTCCGCGACCCATTTGTTGATATGGGCTCGCGCTGCCTCCGGGTCCTTTTTGAAATCGAGGGTTTCAAACGGCGCGCCGTAGAATTTCTTTACCAGGTCGCGAAACGGGTCTCGGAAATCGTAGTCGCTTTGCGCGAACAAGTGGTTTGCGATCGAAAGCGTAATCGGCTCGCTCGGTCCGCTGTGTTTCTTTGATTGCTCCGCGATTTTCGCTGTCTTCTCCGACATCTCGCCGAGCGATCGCTGCAGCGAAGAGAACGAAGAGTGAATCGCGTCGCCGTCGTTTGGAAAATGGAGGACGCGCGCCATTTCCATGCGGGTCTCGCCGTCGGCGCCGGCAAACGTCATTACTAGCGCGCTCTCGATTGAGTAAGGGGAGAGACAAAGATTGTCGTCACCGTGCGCGAGCTGAAGATGGAGATCGACGCCCAGTTGATTTGTTGCTTTGGCTGCGAGATCGAAGTCGGCGGCGTGAAGTGAAGTGACTGTACCGACGATCGCTGCGACGATGGACGCACAATTTCGAAACGGCCTCATAAATAAAATGGGTCGGCCGGGACTCGAACCCGGAACCAACGCCTTAAAAGGGCAGTGATTTACCATAGATGCTTGACATAACTGCCAATTAACTGCCAGTGGAATCGGCATGAGCAGTCGTCAACGGCGAACAAAATCAAAGAAACAAAGTTGGCCTTACATTCGATTTTCGGAGCAAGAAAATTCGTGGATGGTGGATGCTAGAACTAAAGACGGCGGCTCTCGGAAATTCTTTGGGACAAAAACAGAGGCGCAAACTTACGCGCAGCAGTGCCGTACTCAGAGAACAAACGACGGTACGGCCTCTTTCGGCAACAGACACCTGGCGCGTTATGGGTGGAGTATCCAGCGTGCGATTGATTTTGCTCTTGCTCACTTGCGAACACAGGAGGAATCCGTCGCTGTCAGCGATGCAATTGAACAGCTCATCAATTCACGGAAAGCAGCAGGACGCAGCGACCGTTATTGCCGAGACTTGCGACTGCGCCTTGGTCGGTTCGCCAAGGATTTCGACAAAGCGACGGTTAGTACCTTCACAGCGTCCGCGCTTGATGAATGGTTAGCACGCCTGCCGGTCGCGTCCGGGACGCGAAACACGTTTCGTCGAGATCTTCGCACACTGTTTTCGTTTTGTGAGAAGCGTGGCTTTTGCCAAACCAATGAGGCAAGGAAAACGGAGCGTGCCAGGGACGTAGATAAGCCGGCTGGCATTCTAACCGTGCCGCAGACCGCCTCCCTTTTGAGTACATCGGATGGCGCTACATTGCCGTATATAGCGATTTCATTGTTTGCAGGACTGAGAGCCGCGGAAGTTCAAAAGCTCGATTGGTCGGAGGTTGATTTCGAGTCAGGGCATATCGAAGTCACCGCCGCAAAAGCGAAGACTGCGAAGCGTCGACTCGTGCCCATTTCAGATAACCTCGCTGCATGGATTCGGCCGCTCGCGCAGATCGCGGGTCCCGTAGTGCCGGCGGCTCTTCGGGATCGACTAGACAAATGCCGGCGCAGCGTTGGGTTCGGCACACCCGGCGCCGAGACGGACGAGGAAAAAAAGGTCGGGTTGAAGTTAAAAAGATGGCCGCAGAATGCGATGCGTCATAGCTACGGGTCTTATCGTCTAGCACAGTGTCATGACGCGGCACGGGTCAGCCTAGAAATGGGAAACAGCGCGCAAATGGTATTTGCGCATTACCGGGAGATTGTTAAGCCGAAAGACGCGGAGCGTTATTGGAAAATTAAGCCTTCTTCCGATTCCCGGAACGTGGTTTCGATGGCGGCCTAGTTACCCGACGCTGGGCCAATCGTTTCTTTTCTGCCCGGTCACTTTTTCGACCTAAAGCGGTGGGCACGATTTCATAAAGAAATCCTTCGTTGTTAAGCCCGTAAGCGAGAGACCCAGGACCGATCGAAAGGCGAGAAACGATGAAGCCCACTTTGTCGGACGTAGAAAATAATTGGTGCCCTTTGTCGTCAAAAAAAACAATCTTGTTGGGCGGGGCAATATTTGTCCACTCCTGACGTGGACTCAACGGGTTCTTATGGACCAACTCGTTTGTTAGCCTCTTGAGGCGATATGTCTTGCGTAGCTTGCTGATTGCTGTCCAAACGTCGCTTGCGACGAGGGGAAATTGTCGTCGTGAGACAGCTGCGCGCAGAAGAATACCGATCCGATCACTAAGCTCGGCTATGACGTATTCGCACTCGTAACCCATCGCTTGAGATCCAAACCTCCACTGGGCACGCGCGAAGTGCTCGCTATTGTAATCCTCCCCCGAAGCATGTTTGATAGGGCTCCCGGCGCGAGTCAGACATTCCACATCGACATCGGTTACCGCTCTTATTCGCCATGCCACAGCAAGACTCAGTTTGAGTGTGCCCAATTCGATCCGTTGAAGGGACGTCGCCGCGACACCAATCATTGAGCGAAGTCGCGCTGGGACTTTCCAATAATTTCACTAACTGCCTGAATTTGATGGGTGCGTTTTGGTTTTCGCGGCACGTAACACACTATGTGTGATAAAGTGCGTTAACAAGCAATTTAACGTTTGCACACGTAGTGTGCTATCCCGATGCTTTGCCACGGTGACTGCAAGGGCGTTATTAAAGAAGGATCAAATTGCGAACCTTCTGAATATGAAGGTACGAGGTGTCGAATGTCTCGTCGCACGAGGCAAGATACCGGTCATTCGAATCTCGCATCGTTGTGTTCGCTTTGACGCGGAGAAAAGCGATGGTTGCTATTGCACGATTCGAAATCCGGGAGATTGGGCGATGAAGGAAGCGAGAATGCCAACCTGCGTTCTGCGACAAGTTCTGTCCGGCAAATTTCCACAGCGAACGCGGGGGAAATAACGATCGTGAAAAAGGGCCGCCAAAAAGCATCGGACGGTAAATTGGGTCATGATCCAATCTTGTTTGTGCGGCTGCGCGACATCATACCTTCCCCGGAAAATGAAGAGCTGTATCAGCCGGTTCGTGACGACGATCCCGAGGTCGTTTGCCCTTGCGGAAAGCGTCAGGGAGCACGGTATTCGCGAGCCGCTCGTCATCACACAAGACAATTACATAGTCAGCGGTCATCGTCGTTACGTCGCAGCCGGGATCGCTTGCCTCCTAGAAGTGCCATGCCGACGAGTGGATGTATCTCGGATAGGTAATCCAAATTTCGTGCGACTGCTGCGGGAATACAACCGTCAGCGAGTAAAGACCCGCCAGGAGCAGTTACGTGAGGAAGTGGTTTCGGCGAAACCCCAAAGAAGCACATCGAGCATTGACGCGTTATCGCGAGCAAAAGTCGAGAATTCGTGTCCAACCTATTAAGATCAGAGCTGGGAAGGGGGCGGGCAGTCATCTCCGAAGCGAAGGAGCCCTTTTTGAAAGCATGCCAGGCGGTTATCGAACGATTGAAGGATTATTGGCCTCTCGCCGATAGACAGATTCATTACCAACTGCTCAACGATCCGCCGCTGATCCACGCATCAAAACCTGAAAGTCGATTCCGCAACAATCGTGCGAGTTATAAAGCGCTGATCGACATACTAACACGAGCCCGCCATGCCGGTCGGATCAGCTATGATGTGATAGCGGACTCCACCCGGCCAGTTACCAAGTGGGACGTATACGCATCTGTAGCCCTCTACTACCGTGCTCAACTAGGGGACATTCTGAACGGTTACTGGCGTGAACTCAAAGGAATTCACAGCCAAACCATATCGAGATTGTAGCCGAAAAGCTGACCGTCCAGAGCATCGTTGAACCCGTTGGAGGACGATATGACTTCCTGTAACAATAGGCCGTGGCTTCTGTTCGACACGTCCTCTTTACGACATCGCTCAGCGCTTTCGGGCGAGTGGAAAACAAGAATTAATCATTTTATCCATTAGCGATCTTGACCCAGACGGAGACGAGATCACCCACTCGATAGCCCGCAGGCTGCGAGACGACTATAGGATAGCTGAACCAAGGCGATAAAGGTGGCGCTTACCTCCAAGCAGGTCAAAGATCTTCGTCTCGCACCTAACAGCGAGCGGGCCAAGCACAAAAGCACGAATTTCCGGCGATTTGTGGAGCGATATGGGAGCGACTTAGTTTACGAGTTAGAGGCAGTTCCGCCGGCAACCCTAGCGGGCTTACTCAGCGATGCTATCGATAGCGTGCTCGACATTGCGGCTTTTAATGCGGAGGTCGACGCTGAACGGCAGGATGCAGCGCACATAGCTGCTGCACGGAATCGCGTGCTGACCGTGCTACAGGAAGCGGGAGGAGTGGTATGAGTCAGCTCGACTTCTCTTCAAAGGCAAGCAGAAGGACACATCGCCGACTGGCCTCCCTATCAAGTTGCCAAGTCGATTGAAATTTGGCCGCAACAGCCGCCATGCTGGACACCGTGACCGCCAAGTTCGCATGTCCGCTGCGCATCCGCTTACCTGGGCGACAAATGCTCAGGCTGAAACCGGGGTTAAAGGTTTGGGTGGACCGGTGTGGTGAGACCCTTGAAAGGGCTGAGTTCTCGCTTCCGAAGCTGCTGTATGGACACAACGGGCGCCTCGTAACTAACCAACGCGACATCGACGTCGCGTTGGGCCAAGTCAGCAACCGATTGAGTGAAATCGCGGTCGTCCCTGAGTTGGCGGATTGGAATCTTGATGAGTAGACCTGGTATGGAACTTCGATCATTCTGCCCTTCCTCTGATGATGGCACATGCGGCATTACGAGTGCCCGGCATCTTACATGGTAGCTCACTCCAGAATGTGGAAGGCGTTTCGTGGCGGGGCGCGAAGTCCCATAAGATGATAACGCTCTACGATAAAGCGCGGCAGATGCACGTTCAGGGCTCGGTACTTCGAGCGAAGATTTCGCTTCGAGCCGAGCAACTCCTTCGCTATCTCCCGGGTAAAAGCTGGCGTTCTTTCGAGCATCTGTATCAAATATATCGCTCTCTCTTGATGACCATCCCGTCGATCCAGACTCCGGCTAAAGCGGCGAACTTTCCTGAGGCTATTGGCCTCGAACCAGAAGAGACGCGGGCACGCATACTCGCGAGGTTAGCACATAAGCCGATTCGCACGTTTCGTCGCTATAGACAGCAAGTCGAGACCGCTGCAGCTCGGCTGGAAGAGACGTTTTCATGGTCAGATATTTTGCCTGAGAATGGTCCGTCCGCTGCCGTGCATGTCGAACCCAATCGCGCGTGCTACAGAAGCATCAGTTAGCGCCTAGGTAATCGCTCTCCGCTTCTGTCTTAGCTCTTTACTTTATCGCCTGTTTACTCACTAACGACTATACATTGCTTCGCGAGGAAGCAGTTCTTCCAGTTGCGTCCTTAACAGAGCGGTTTAGTTCGTATCGACGCACACGTCTCACCGTGTAAATCATGCGGGCACCAGGCTGCCGCGCCGGGCCGCTGGCGTAGGGATAATTAGAGCTGCGACCATCGCTCTTAATAGGTGGCGTCCAGCCGTCGGGGACTGACCCGTGTTGCAGCAGGTAAGCGAGCCGGCGGCCACGCTTATCAAGAAGCCGTTCCCAGTGAGTTTTGAACTGCGTTTTCCAAACGTCGAACAAACATAGAGGTAGGCGGCAGCGGTCGCAGGCCGCGATATCAACCGCACGATTAATTTCGCTGCGGGGATCGACGCCATACAGCAGAACCCACATCAGTAGGCGGAACCTTTTGTCTGGCTGTGGCCGGGCTGCGCGTGACATGGGACTAAAATGCCAGATTGCGAGGATGGCGCCAATAACTCGTTTTCATAGGGGCGGCCACACGGTGGCAACGAACAAATAGATCTAGGGAAAGCGACGGTCGCCCAAAACTGGGAAGCCAAACGCCTTCTCGCTGGTCGTGCTTGAATGATTTACTCGCAGTAAAATAGAGTCGGCTATCGCAGCGGCCGCGGTGCTGTCGCCATGAAGTTGCGCTCTAACCGCCCTTGAATACAGCCGAACAATATTCGCGGGTATGTTGAACGCTGGCAGCGAAAGACGCATAAGATCGTTCGGCTCAAGATTTTTCAGTCCCCCTGCATATGATCGCTGACACTGTCTAACTTGTCTTTGAACAGGCGAGGAGAGCATGGCCAGTGCTAGTGCGGGGACTCCGTGATCGGTCTTCGCCTTCCGAAAGCGGGCGATATACAAGGTGTTAGTAGCCGTTAGGCGCGGTTCATCATTGAGACTAACCACGGGCCACGTTCCATTGACGGTGCGATAAATGCCTGAGCCTTAGGCGGAAGAGGAGTCTGGTGCCAAATCGCACGATGTTTAATCTTAAAGTTAGAGCGCCGACAGCCTCCGTATACTTGCTTGAGCGCGAGATAATCCCGCACGCTTTTCAGCCGCAGCATTTTCTCGGACGGGCGAAACAACCAAACAGGTTCACCAACCTTGCGAAGTCTGCGCCAAGAACTGAGATCAACGCTTGGGCCCGAGAGGTGCCTCGCCTTGCTGAGGACCGATCGACACGCCGCGCGAGGCAGATTAAGGGCGCGACGGACCTTATCCGTAAGGACGAAATATTTGGTGTCTCCTGTAACAGCCCCAATACGAATTTCGAGCAAGTCGCGAAGCAATGTTCCTGAAGTTCGAAGCGAATGATCGCGAACTTGAAATCTGTTCTTTGTCGATTTTTTCACGCAGGTTCTGAGAGAGCTCAAGCCCGCGCACTCCTGCCGCAAAGAAAGTGTCGGTTCTAGAGAAAATCCGTTGCCGACCAACACGATTGATCCTTCTTCTACTGCATCGAAAAGGGGGCGCTTACTTCGAATGACGCGGAAGTCGCGAAATTTGCTCGGCGGTTCCGTTCTGGCCGCACGCGAGTAATCCGCATAATCCCAAGCCGCCGGCAGAATAAAGGCCAACGATCCGCGCGGTTTGAGAAGCTAAACCTGGCAAGAAGAAATGCTAACCAAACATTGCCTTGTTTCGATACTCTGTGGCCATCGCGCCTCCATTCGTTTGCCAGGGCTGCACGCTGCCCCCTTTTCGTAGATTGCGGATCGGCAAATAAGGAGGGTTGCCTACGATGCGATCGAAACGTTGGTCGGTCCTTGGCCCAGACCAAAAAGTCAACGCCGCGATAACTCTTTGCCAGCCGGTCGGAACTATTAACGCGCGTGTCGAGATCTAGTGCGATTATATCCTCCGCCGGTTCCCCGGCGCTGAGTACCTCAAGAAAAATACCGTGGCCGAAACTTGGTTCCAGCCAAGTCAGGTTACCTTCGACTCCGACGGCATCGACCATCGCTTCCGCCAATGGCTTCGGTGTATATACTTTGCACCGTTCCGGCGCAGAATATGGCGCAATGCTAATCATCGGGCAGAAATAGACCCGGCGGCGGATCCAATCGGTGCTTAAGCCAATTCCATGCAGAGCCGGCCACCCGGTCGTCTAGCTCATCATGTTTCCATCTTAGAATGGCGCGAAGGCGTTGCTTCTGTCGGTCACTCCATATTCCACATGCGTCGAGATTCTCGGAATTCCGCCGGCGCCACCCGGTTTGAAAAAGCTCACCTAGTAAATAATCAAGCCCGTCGCTGGGCGTGACGAAAATGCTGGGCAGTCTAGGAATGGACAAACCGGAAGGGAAAAACGCCGGAGCGGGATTGATTTGGCCGATGCCAAAATGGAAAAGACAGCCAGGAGCCGTATTCGTGCCGATCTCCACCTGCCATTGCGCAAGCAGTTGATCTGAACCGTCGTTGTGCGGCTGGACCACACGAAGCTTGGTCGACGCATTTCCGACAAGCCGGAGATTCCGTCTATTTCGCGGCGCTGTCGTGTCGGGAATTTGCACCTTCCAGCGAAATGACAACTCTCCTGCCACGTGATAGGCGCCCGCTCGGTCGCCGGGCTCATATGAATTTTCAGTACGGGTCCGAATCCGCCTACCATCCTCGTCTGGTCCTTCGAAGTTCTGCGGATTCGGATTCTCGGAATACAGCAAATTTTCGAACGATTGGATTAGACGAGGGACAGCTCCGTTGGTCTCGTCGATAAACTCTTCCGAAAGCCGCTCCAGCGCTTCCACCTCTTTTTTTTAGTTCGACGAGACGAAATTCAAGCATCCCTACCTCGGCAGTTTTGAGCGATCCTCTTCGATGACCAATTTCCGAAGCGGCGAATCAGGTCCCAACAATCTCAACGGCATCCACGGGGCTTCCGAACTCGCCGGCCAGCCATCGGGTTGCACTCGTGCCGCTTGATTTGCTGTGACGAATTCGTCCAACGGTTGGGCACTGCCGTCAATTGCCACGATCGGGTGCGCGTCTTCGGTTGCTTCTAGCGCGGAGCCTCCGTGGTCCTCGAGGGTCTTTCGTAACCGAGCCGAGTTCTGTGCATCGCCCTCAGTCGTGTCCCAGGCGATCTGTTCAACTCGATGCCGCCACCAACGCCGACCCAGAAAATCGGAGAGAACCCCAGAATATTCTGCCGACCCAAGCCAATCCTTTAGCTTCGTTTCAGCGTAGGCCTTTGAGAAGCTAGCGTGCCTGACACGCCAGCGCGCAGCCACCTGATGGGAGTCCCACAGGAAAGTTGGATAGGGCAGAGCGGTATGTGCAAGCCATCGAATGAATGCCAGGCCATGGCTCCACTGTGTAAATTCGTAAATCGGCGGTTTGAAGCGCTCCACCGCCTCCCAAGCTCGTTCGGAGTCTTTGGCACCCTTGATTCCCAGCTGAGTGGCCACCTCTGCGAGGTCATCAATTCCGTCCTCCCACTCCTTTGGGATCGATTGAACGGCCCGAGTGAGGCTGCCAATTCGCGCCACCAGATCAACATCTTCCTTTAGAAACACCCACTCTAGATTGTGTTGCGCCGCCAAAAGAGGCCGACGTTGCGTGTCTGGCAAGGGATGCGCTAAACCTTCGGGTTGACTTGTCAGGACGGCGAAACCCAAAGGCTGACGATCCCCCCGCTGATACAAGCGGCGCCTAATGACCGAACAAAGTGCTATGCCGTCCGGCGCAGTCAAAACAGGAGATTTTTCGAGTCCCAGTTTTAGATCCATCAGGACTAAGCTGACATCGGTGAGTTGGTCGAGATCGAGGTCTGTTGGTGTCGCGATCCTTGCGTTCAATCCACCGAACTCGCGCAAATTCGCTCCGAACGCATGGAGTTGTTGTTCGTCATCGTCAATGAATAGAACTGTCGGGGCGGCCATATTGGTTACGTGAAGTAAATCGCAACCGCGGTAGCAAAACCTTTAGAGGGCGCAACAAATTTTATGGTCGCGCCATACTCTTCGATGATGTTCCTTGTGATCGGTAAACCCATCCCCATCCCTTGCCCGAGTTTTGGATCGAGCTTGGCGGTTGTCGTTTCGAAAGGTCGGAACCAACGTTCCGCGTCCTTGAGGCGAACTGCCGACCCTGTGTTTTCGAGCCGTATTGACGTCACACCGTCCGCTCCGAGAGAACCCAAAGCCAAGATTTTTCCATTCTTGCCCGCGGCCTTGAGGGCGTTTGAGAGCAAATTCGTAAACACCAGCATTAACTCTGCCGGAAAAATCGCGGGAGATTTCAAATCGATGGGGATTCTATTCGTGAGCTCAACCTTTTTGGTTACGAGTTGCGTCTCGAACAGCCTCGCCGCCGCATCCAAACGCTCAGCGAACTTTTGTTTAGATCGTCTCCGGCGCGCGTCGGGCGACGTCACATCTGTCAGATAGACCGCTTGTCTTTCAACGATTCGGCGTGCCTCGGCCACATTGGTATGAACAGCCGCGAGCTGTGCTCTAAGCGGTCCCTTAAGTCGTACGTCCTTTCTGAACCTTGCCAATGTTTCATCCAATGTTCGGAGTAACCCGAAAAGACCTCGCACTTCGTGTACTAAGGCGGTCATCTGAAGGCCCAAGGAAGCCAGTATTTGCATTGTCTGACGCTCTGACATCAGTCGTTCGTGCGTTTCAGAGCCGGCCTGAAATTGTTTTGCAGCTTCAACAATTAGTTCTGTCGCTCGCGGAATATCGCCAATTGCCGCGGCAGGCGCGCCTGATATGCAAACTCAGACGCCGTTCGCGCGGCTTGCTCCACTGCAGCACGGAGCTCGAATCGCGTCCTTTCGACTCCCGCACTCTTCGATTGCTCGCGCTCGGTACTCCGCTGTTGGCGAATGGGTGTTTTCACTGCGGCTGCGTGTCGAAACTTAAGTCAATTCCAGTTCGGAGAATTGTGCGCAATGCCTCAAAGCTATCGTTAGGCAGGAAGCCCTCACGATTGACCAACATTTGGAGATGCCTGCTCTTTCTTGTATCAGGAACACACAACCGAAGTAGTGATCTTTACGTCGTTGCGAGAGCCCCTCGTCTTCCGCGGGCGGAGGAGCGCCCGTGAGATCCGAAAGGAATTCTAACTTCTCTCACGACGCGCAAGCGCAGCATCGATGCCCAGCCAGTCGTCCGTGGGTTCCCCGTAAGGAAGAACGCGAAACCCTTCCATGAAAACCCAAACGTTGCTCATTCTTCCAAGCCAGGCTCTTCGAGCGCGATCTACCGTCGGCGATCCTTCCCGAACGAGGATGCGCGCCTGAAAGAACGGGCCAAGTTCAGGCTCCGGATGATCGTCGGCCACCTCGCATCTTCGAACCTGCACCCCTTTCGCCCCTAGCTCCTTTGCATTTCGTCGCGTAGGGATTACAGCATAACGAACCTTTCGTGCTGTCGCATCGATCTCTATGACCCAGTCAGCGACTTCCGCGACGACGTCCCAGTAATCGTCTTCCGGCGCCAGCTCGCCTTCCAGTTTACACACGAATTGCTCGGCTCCGGCTTTTTTGCCGGCTGATTTGACGTCTCTCTGCTGCAACTCGGATAGAATCGATCTACCAGCAAGCTTATCGAAATTAACAACCACCGGCGCCGGTTGAAAGCTGGCGACCTCTTGCTGGAAACGAAAGCGCGATGCCGGAGTCCACTTCTCCCGTAACCTTTCGAGAGAATAGTGGTCCCGGCTGGCGTCCCGCGCGGATTTGGAATTCTGCGTATTTAATCGCACCCTTTCCCTCCAGCTGATCAAGTGTCTCGTACTGTTCTACAACATCCCAATCGATCATTGCATCGATTCCCTGCTCACCAGAGATCCGGGGGATCGACGTCACCCGCAAAAGTGTCGCCAGTTTGTGTGCGGCCAATCGGCCAACGCCTTTCGCGCCGGTGAATCGCCGTTTAAACCGCTCGGATCGTCGCTCGCCTTCATCCTTCAAGCGGGATGCAATTCGTAAAAATCCATCTGTGAATTGCTCGTGTGTCATTCCATTGCCGTCATCCTTAATGATAATGCTGCCTGAATCAGGCTGATGGAGAAGCTCGCCATAGACGGTCACCTCTGTCGCGTCGGCATCATATGCGTTCTTGATGAGCTCGACCAAAGCCGTTGAGTCCCGGCCGACGAGCAGCTTTCCCAATTCCCGAAATAGGTGTGTATCAACACTGAAGTGCGCCATCGAAGAGCAGGTTCGCTATTACCAGCTAAGCAAACAAGCAAAGAAGCCACGAAAAAGCCTCGTCTTCCAGTGTCTACGAAATGGCACCCCAGCGGGAAGCGGTTTGTTCAAGAAAAGGGGTCCAAAGGAATCGGTGAGAAAAGAGCTCTGAATGAATGTTCATTAAACATTCGTTTAATGAACATTTCTCTTGACTCTGTTCGAAGGAAAGCCCTTACTGGGTAGATGAAGGCTCAGATTTACCTACGAGTTAGCACCGACAAACAGACTACGGATGCCCAGCGACAGGAACTGCGCGAAATCTGTAAGCGTCGGGGATGGAATAACGTCATCGAATACGAAGATGTAATTAGCGGCACAAAGTTTACCCGAGTCGGTCTCGAAATAATGATGAATGAAATCCGTCGCGGAAAATTACGTAGTCCTCGTTATAAACTGGATCGACTAGGCCGGAGTCTGGTTAGTGTCGCTCAACTAATCGGTGAGATGCTTGCGAACAAAGTAGCACTCGTTATCCCCGGACAGGGGATCGACACGAGCAACGACAATTCTGCAGCCAAACTACAGATGAACATATTGATGGCTGTCGCCGAGTTTGAGCGCGACATTATCCGAGAACGAACTCTCGCTGGCCTCGCAGCGGCGCGCGCGCGTGGCATAAAGCTCGGTCGGCCTACGATCGAAATATCGTCTGACGCTATGAGGAAGCTGAAGAGGTTCACTCGCAGCTCCGCTTCCCGGCGGATGAGCTATCGGGCTCTAGCTGCGGAATTGCGCGTGTCCCTCGGAAAAGCTCATGCATTAGTCAACGCTGTATCACGCTGACCATCAACACGGACGGGCCGCTTTTTCGTTGCGAAATGATCAATCTGCTGCTCATACAAGTATTTCATTGTGCGGCGTCTTCGACGACCGATTCCGTAAAGCTGTTCATAAGGTTCAGAACGTCAGCCCCAGCTCGCGAATCATTTCAAGGAATGTGATACACCGCACTCCCTCGGTTTGGCATACATAAGGAATGCGGGGTTTTTCAGCGGTGCCGGTCAATTCCCCTGTTACAACAATGGCGCCGCGCTCCATCGCAGTCGCGATAACAAAAGGGTCCGCTTGCGACCGTCCTTTAAGTGTGTCTACAAGCTTCGGATATTTGCCAAGCAATTCGCCGACCCGCTTTTGAATCGTTTCATCGGGCGCGATGAGCATCGATTTTCGCGCTTTAATCCAAGTATGGAGGTCGTCGTCCTTTTTCGCGAGTTCCACATACACTTCCTCACTCGCGATCATCTCGCCTTTGTCGACTAGTGCCTCAATATTTGTCCAAAGGCTCTTGAAAACATCTGGTGGATAGTTTCTTCGCCAGCCGTCGAGCCACGCACTAGTATCGACACAGAAAGACATCGCTACGCAGCTGGTTCGGCCTGATTGCGGGCAGGAACTCTGGGGCGATGCGATTAATGTCCTTGAGTTGCATTCCAAGGTAATCAGAAACGTCTGAACTGCTTACAACGCTTCGTTTATAGCCGTCTAACACAAGCGAAACAAAGGGACGTCCAACATTCGCAATGACCCGCACCTCAAATGGAGGGCCTCCGCCTGTTTGCGAGGCGCGATACCAAGGATGCTGCTGCCACTTTCGGCGCATAGCACGATAGACGCCAGGGCGTGAACGTTGTAGTTGAACGAGCCTCCGAAGAATTGCCTCAGGACTAGCCTTGATTCTCTGAAACGCCAATCTTCGTAAGGCGACTTCATCACCGTCGACCACTTGCGGATAACGCAGCACTTCCGCGAGAAATCCCTGTCGCGGCATAAGTGCTGCCGCCGCGAAGCGATTGCTAATTCGCTCAAGCTTTTGGTCTTCGGGTTTTCGTTGGCCCTCGAGCGAACTTGTCTCATGTCCGGCGTTTGTAAGTAGGATGTGCGCGAATTCGTGGAGCAGCGTGAAGATGCGGCCGTGAGGGGCGTCAGTGCTATTCAGTAAAATCACAGGCAGAGGTCCATGCGGAATGCTTATCCCACGCATCTCTTCCACGCTCATGTCACCGCTTTGAAAAACCAAAACGCCGAGTCGCTCGATCGCGGAGCGCCATTCATTTAGTGCCGTGTGCGCACTCGGCCATTCGAGTTGCTCACTCCAACTTACGCCGAGTAACTCTCGAATACGCTTTCCAACCGTCTCGGGATCTTCGCTTGGTTCCGCGCTAGCTTCGAAAGTTGGAATGTTTTCACCGAGCTGCTCGTAAAGGTCACGCGCCGCCTCACGGCGGAACAGCGCCGTTCGTAGAGCGAGTCGCATTTCTGGGGACTCATTCTGTGGCGTTATTCCGGGCAGGCGTCGGAACTCACGCTGCGCATCGAAATCAGTTGGCGGTTCTTGCAGAAAAAAGACCGCCAGCGGCCGCTTATAAACCTCGCTAAGCTTGCGCAACTGCGCGATAGACGGACGTTCGCGCTCGTTCTCCCAATCACGCAGATCGTCCGCATCCATGCCCATTTTAGCGGCCGCTTCTTGCAATTTCAGACCGGAGCGCTCGCGCGCCCAAACAAGAAGGGCTGGCTTTACCAGCGCTGGAATACTGCGAGGCATGTATTCAGCCTATCATGGGATGCAACATCATACTGTCCGCTCAAACCATTACCAGGCCTGGTTTTAAACCGAGCTTGTTCTTGAAGTCTTCGCGCATGTCCTGCCAGTGTTCAACGAGCAGATCATCTGCGACCACCCTCGCAGGAATGACCGGATTCTCGACTTCATCCTAGAACACTTGTCTCGTGTTATGGCTAAGTCGTTGCCGCCGTGCCGCTCGCAAGACCAGTGGTCCAAATGAACCAACTGGCTCTATGGTTCTTATCGCGTAGCCTAGCCAGTCGTGGCACGGACCCTGGGTGGCACGCGAGCGAGGCAGCGCGCAGCCGCGGCGCCGCTCTCAGCGTTGATATTAACTGGCCCTCCATCGCGTGAAAGAAGGCTCACCCATTCCATTAGGCCGATCCACGCAAATCATTGTGATTCGCTGAGGGTTAGCGGTATGATGGCTACCTTCGATTGCGCGAATGGGTTAGAGGTATGCGGACGCGGTTTTGTCAACACGTTGGCAGAACGGTTTTCGGGGGCGGCCGTCGAATTTTTGCAAAATGCGGTTTCGGGCATCGAAGATTAAGCACGGGGCGCAAAAGTCGACTGTTGGGTATTCACGGCGCGGATTCAAAAACGACCGAGAGGAAAGAACCGAAGCTGCACCAGGAGTCGGGAAGGGAACGGCTGGATTTTTGCTATCCGCGCACTGTGCGTTCATGCAAGCTGTCATCGGTCAAAGAATTGGAGCTTAAGCTTTTATCTCGGCGGAAGCGCTACACTCCGCGAGCGACAGCAAATTATCGCTCCATTTCCCGTCAGCATGCGTCTGTAAATATGGAGCTTTCCCTGCTTCACGAACGACGCCGATATACGCCTTCTTCCCTGTTGTAAGATCGACGGTGTAGTACGCCTCCAGTTTCGAGTCGATTCGCTGGATCACCGCTTCCCGCGTCAGCCGCCATTTATTAGCGTTATTGCCGACGTGCGTAATATGCTCATGTCGACTTTCACGGTCAGGTTTCGTAATGCACGTGACTTCAAACTCTCGCATAATCAGATAATTAACGTCATTTCTAAACGGACCGGTCGTCAAACATCAATTCTTTTCCCAGTATTGCAATGGCCGTGGGAGAGTGCCAGTAGTAAGAATCGCTTCTGCCCCATGATGGTCTCGATCCCCAAATCGTCAATATGCCTAATCTGATTGATACGCCAAACGCCACCGTGGCCATGATTACCGCGGGAGACGCAACGATTCTCATGACCGGATCCGTCATTGCGTTCGAAAACCGGCCAATCGAACTGTCGTTTAGCCTGCGAGAAACTCTTTTCTCCGTTACTTTGCAACAAGAGACAGACCACAAAAAATCCGCAACCTCGTTGGGAAATTGCTACAGTCGGCGATCCGGAAAAAATTCGCTTGCGGGCTAACCTAATATTCAAAACAACCCTATGAGCAAATTGCTACAAACCCTTCATTTATCGACAGCCCAGCGGTTCAGGTCCTATACTTGCATGCAACTTAGACATGTCAGCATTCCGTCGCTCTCCACAATGTTTCATTTCACAATTTATCTGAAGCCTGATTCGAAGGCGGTATCGGAGCGCCCTCCTAAAATTGAAACACAAACCGCCCGATAAACTTCCGCCTAAAGATCCTCCTGAAGAGCCCTTACAGGACCAGCTCTCTCACGCACTCCGTCCAGCTGAGTTCTTTCCAGACGCCGATATCTGGAAGGGATCAACAGTGTATCCCAATACCGCCCAAATTCTCATCGTGACGACGGAAGATAAAGTTTGGAATTACCTTCATGACTACTCCCGAGCCATACATGTTCGAACGAAATGGATCGCCCCTCTCACATTGTTCTTTGCTATTGGAGGCGCGCTTCTTGACCGTATCGTTTACCGAAAAGTTTGGAAATTCAGCGGAATTTTGGAAAGCAATTTTTTGGTTTGGGTGGGGTCTGAGTGCCCTTTGGTTGATCGTCGAAGCCGCGAAAACACCGTTTCGATGGAAGAAGGGCGATACTGAATCGCTTATTAATAAACTGAAGGGATCTGAGCCTCCGCGTGCGTCGTGGCCGAAAAAAAATTTCAACAGTTATGGCGAAAAAACTACTACTTACATGAAGGCGGAGTTTAATTTGTAACCATATTTTTAACGAAGATTTCAGCCTGAGTCCGCCGAACTTTGGGTCCTCTTCGACCTCCCGGAGTAATTTGACCGCGTGCTCGCTTCAAGAACTTGCAGCGCGAGCGCGTTCGGTTAGTCGGTATTGAGCCCCCAGCGTCAGTCCACTCGACATTCACGTTGTCAAATGATGATTACCACACTTTTACTGAACGCTTTCCAGCGTTGGCGCCGCGCAGGAGTCGGCGTCACAAACTGCGAGTTTTGCATCCCACTCGTGTCCTATCTCTTTAATCTTAATAGATTTCTCGTCCAACTCGCGGAGCTCCGGTGTCGGGTCAAACCAAGCCGGTTGATCGGACAAGTGGGGATTCACAAAGAAATTTACCACATGCTTGCGCCGTCACCACATTGGAAGTATGCGCGGCGGCGAGGCGATGGAAGGGTTAGGGTTAAGGCCGTTTGGCTTGAAACAGCCTGGCGGCGCGTCTGGTGAAAGGTTTGGGCGCGCCGTTTTTATATAAACAATTTTGCTGTTGAGTCAGATGTTTGAGTAACTGTTACTTTTCTGGTGACGCAGTGACTGCGTGCGCCGTCGGTAAGCTGATTTCGTGTCACTGACTCAGGATCGACAATCCCGCTAACGAAGCCGAGACATGCAAGAATCTGCCTCAACCGCGCAATTGAATTTTAGTTCCGAGTCGTTCCATCCGGCATTATCGTCACCATTGAACCGTCGCTATTGTATTTGAATGTGGTGACCCCTCGCGCGCGGTCGATAAATTTGACCACTTTTTGAAGGTTCGAAATTGTGATCTGAGTCGGATGCGTTTTCAATCTATCTCATGTCACTTGCTCCCAAGCAGGGCTTCCCTCAGAGCCTAATGCTTGGTGTTTTACGCACACAGTTCTTTTTTTGGGTTTACTAAAGGAATTAGGTTGACAGAAAGATTGCTTCTTAACTAAACAATCGGGAGAGGCTCCTTCTTTCCAGGCACCGCCCACTGAGAGCTGTCGGATTCAGCTCGACGACGCTTGAGCGACAAGCGCGTCAAAACAACTTATGAAAACGAAATTCATTTTCCTAGCAATGCTCTCTCTTTTGGCGCTCTCGAACAGCATCGTGCTTGGTCAGGGCGAAGATAACCCGACTGGCGTAAGCGGGATTTACAACGGCAACATCACCACGGCTGGCAACTATGATCCGTTTACCCAAAACGCGTTGCGAATTGTGGACGACATCGTGGTGCCCGGGAGTGTGGGAGCTTACCCACTCAAATGGACACGTTATTACAACAGCAGAAAGGGTAGTATTTACACCGGCTGGACGTTCTCCTATAACGACTATTTAGCGGGCGAAACTGGCACTACCCTAGGTCTTCCGGACGGCCGCCTTATTACCTTCGGCGATTGTAATCAGGGCGTAGAAGAATATCTCGGCTACTGGACTGATGCCAATCAGCAACAGTGGTGGACCGGCTTTCTGGCTGACGGCGGAAAAGTTCTTTTCCAAGGGATTTCCGCTTATTCTGCTCCTTACTTCTATTACCTGCCGGCCCAGCTGATCGATCCCTATGGTCAGGTGACAACCATGACCTACGCCGTGGCCTACACTAACATCAACGGCGATCCAATCTACCAACTGGACAGAGTGACAGAACCAGGGGGCCGTTATCTTCAACTGTTTTGGACGCCTTCCAGCATCGCTGTGCCGGACCGACGGATCACGCGGGTCGAAGCACACGATGGCCAGGGAAATTTGACCCAATGGGTCAACTACAGTTATACCCAGTGGCTATCCGGCAGTCAACCTTGGACGCTAACAGGGGTCGCTTACGCCGATGGGACTTCTGCTGCCTATACCTGGGTTGCTGGAGGGCCGGTCGTAGGCACAGCCGATGACGTGCGCTACAACGGTCCAATGCGCCAGATTAAGTATCAGTGGCGAACAGGTCTTTCAGGCAGGATTGCCAGTGAAAATAATTTCGTTACCGGCGAAGCTGTGTCGAGCCTGAGCGCCTCCGGCGATGGTTTAACAGCCACCGAAGTGGAGACCCGAGGCGACGGCGCCACCCGAACTCTCACCTATCATACTAACAAAACCGACACGACGTGTAATCCAGCGGACGGTAAGCTTATTAGTTATACTGACTTTCTTGGACACACAACCAGCATCACCTACGACAATACGAACGGGGACCCGATAAACCCCCACCACGGCTTCATCCAAACCGTGACCGATCCGAACGGACACACCACAACCTATACCCGGCAGACGAATAGTTGGGGAGTTACCCAGATCACCCGTAGTGCGGATGGGAGCACGATCCAGCAGACGTTCTGGCCTGCCAACGGAGGGGACGCGGAGAGCTCTCCTTGGTACCTGGCGAGCCGAACCGATGAGCTGGGCCACACCACAACCTACAACCGTGACGCGAATTATCGCATAACCGACAAGTATTATCCCGACAATGGATATGAGCATTTTGTATACAACAATTTCGGCGAGGTCACGACCCACGTCAGGCAGAAAGACGCGAACACAACCGAGACCGAAACGTTCGGGTACGATGCTCGCGGATTGAAGATAAATTACACCGACGCAACGGGCGGATATACCACCTACAGTTACTACGGTGCAAATGATCCAGTCGGCGGCAACGCGTGGATCGATCGACTCAAGACGGTGACCCATCCAGCAAACGCGTCTGGTTTGCATGCCGCCGAGACCTACGAGTACGATCGCGACACAAATGGAAGTCCGGTGGCCGCGCGTGGGCTGGTCACAAAGATTACCCATGCGGACGGCAACTTTGTAACAAACGCCTACGACAAATATGGTGACTTGGTGAGTACGGCGGATGAGCTCGGGCACGCCACAACTCACACTTACGACGATTATGGCCGCGTGTTGACCACAACCGACCCGCTTCTCAACGTCACCAGCAACAGCTACGTTCCGACCGGAAAAACCAGCAGCGAAATTACGACTTCAAAACTACCGTTTGTGACCACCTTGCCCAGCGGGAAGAAAACCAATTTTTACTACGACCCCAACTGGCGCAGAACGCGCGTCCAGGTCGCGCCCGGCACTAACGATGAATCGAACAGTTATTCCAACTACGACGAAGGCGGAAGCCCCAATATTGATCATTTGACCTCAAGCGTTGATCCCCGCAACAACAGAACAACGTACAGCTACGACATTCGAGACAGGCAGATTTCAGTGACGGACGCGCTCAATCACACGACCAGCTGCACGTTTGATTTCCATGGGAACAAGACAACCGAGACGCATGCCAACGGCGAACTGATCGAGTACGATCAATACGATCAGATGAACCGCCCGCTGCATAAGAAAGTGCACCGGGACAACAACACGGTCGATCAAACCTCAATGAATTACGACCTCGCTGGCAATCTTCACACATTTACCGACGAGAACAACAATGTCTACAGCTACACCTACGATGCGATGAATCGGCGCACGAGCATGATTTATCCCGATACGAGCAAACACGAAGACAGTGCCTACGACGCCGTCGGCAACGTCTTAACCTACCGGAGTCGCTCCGGCGCAATACAGCATTTCGACGGCACGAACAGCTACGATAACCGCAATCGGCCAACTTATTGTTATTGGAGCGATGGCACCAGCCCCGTAACCACAGTTTACGATGCGGCTTCCCGTAAAACCCAAATCCTAAACAACGATGCGACCATCAACTTTACTTATGACTACGACAACCGCTTACTGACCCAGGAGGAATGGGAAACGACTCCGAGCGTTGGTGACAACGTGCATCGGTTCGTAACGTATACGTACGATGCTGATGGAAATCGGTCGACCGTCCAGTATCCGAGTGGCTCGAAGTTCGATTACGCTTACACGCAGCGAAACCAAGTCGCCAGCATTAAGGTAGACGGACAGCAGAACGCCCTGGTCAGTTATCTGTTTGATCTGAGCGGGAACATCACCAGTCGCGCGCTCGACAACGGTACCTCATCGGCATACACGGTCGATCAAGTGAACCGAGACACGGCGGTCGTGCACAATTTGCTGCCAACCGGCACCACGAAACGGTTCGATTACGCTTACAACAACGTAAACGATATTACGGCCGTTGAGCGCGATTTATCGGGAAATGGAGATGGGTTTACTTACGATCTCACCCAGCAAATACTCGGTTACGGTCAAAACGGGACGGTTGATATGAACGCAGGCACGGTGACTAACCCGGCGACGAACAACACGATGAAGTTCGACGGCTGCGGGAATGAGACCCAGCTCAATAATGGCGGCACGTTTGTCATCAACAGTTTGAACCAATACACAACTTTCAACGGGTTTGGGCTGACGTATGAAAACAACGGCAACCTGCAAACCTACAACGGTTGGACCTACACTTACGATGCGCAGAATCGGTTGCGCGAAGCGTCGAACAGCGGCACCGGAACCGACGCGAAATTCTATTACGACGGATTAAATCGCCAGGTCGCGCGCGTCGTCACCGCACCGTCGCCTACACCAACGCCGACTCCGACTCCAACCGCCACACCGACTCCGACTCCAACTCCAACGCCTACACCCCCGCCAAACCAGTGTGCGCCGGTGACTTTTAGTTATTCTGGTGGTTACCCCAGCACGATGAAGGTTGCGATGGCAACGGCCACGTCAGGGGCGACCATCTTTTACCAAGTGAGCACCACTGATCCCGCACCCAATCCCACTCACAACGGGAGCACACCTACTGGCACGACCAAGGTTTACACTGGGCTGGTGAGCGTAGTCGCCGGGGCGGAGAAGTTTTTTTCAGCCATTGCTTACAAGAGCGGGATGACTGATTCGACTGTGACCTATTACGACGCGAACAACCAAGGCGGCGGCCAAGCGCCGGTGCGTTTTGGACCGATGACCGGGCAATCGACCATGGTCACGACTACGATCTTCAGTGTCTGGGACGGCGACTGGGCCATTCTGGAAGAGTACGACAACACCGGGGCGCGTGTCCAAGGCTATGTCGAAGGTTATCACGGTCTGGTGAAAACGCTGGTCGATAACTTCTATTATTATCAAGATGAGCTTGGATCGACATCGCACATCGCAAACGCGAGTGGTGCGCTGCTCGAATACTACAAATACGATCTCTACGGCAAACCGACATACTTCTCCTCAACGTCTCAACAACTCAACTCCTCAGCTTACGGAGTGAAGGATTTGTTCACTGGCCAACGCTGGATTCCCGAGATCGGTCTTTATGACGATCGCAACCGTTTCATGTCACCGGACATCGGCCGCTTCCTTCAGCCCGACCCGATCGGGTTCAAAGGCGACGCCAGTAATCTGTATCGCTATTGCGGAAATGATTGGGCGAATCGAAGTGACCCCACCGGGTTAAAATGAGGTACCGTAGTCATTGTGGAAAGCCGGACGGAGCGGCGAACTCAGATCCGGGGTGGGGCAGGACAAGCGAAGCCTGCGTGGAACGATGTGCAGGGGTATCTCGCGTGGGAGTCTGCGCGCTTCACGGCCTATGCGCCTCACCCGGCAGGTTCGGTTGAGTGGGGCAGGAAGGCAACGAGCAATATTTGGGCTCCGATGGCAAAATACCCATACCGATACACAGAAACCGCCGCCTGGAAACCGAACGCGCGTTGTAGGGGGAACATTTGAGCAACAAAGGCAACAGGTAAGAAAGGCCATAAAGGACGTCCTGAAGACGGACAGAGGAAAGGAATCTTACAACGTCGACGAAATGAAGCGGCGAGGTTACGGGGTAACGAAGACATTTAGAATGTACCTGAAGACGCTTTCCTCCTACCACGCACCCTCGCATAACGTGCATATGGATCCAAATTGGCACCCGGATACTTTAACGACTGCAGCTAGCAATATTCCAGCGACTACGACCAGAATCATTGCGAACGAGTTTGGTCATGCAATAATGGGAACGCGTGATAACGGACCCGACAGCATGAACAATGTAAATCAAAATGAAAACCCGATCATGCGAGAACTGAAAAACTAACCCGAACGTATCGAATATTAGCTTTGTGATCCTGGAATGCGCACTAGAGTATAGCGGTCGCAGCATGGGCACTCTTTGTTTGAGAATTGGAGAGAATTCCGCACTGGCAAATGAACCCAAGCCCACTGACAGTGTTAGTAAAGGCGGTCACATTACTGAGGCTCAGAAGCTCGCCGATCGAGATCCTAAGGGTGTACTTCGAAGTGGTGATGAAGAAACATGATGTCCACTTCTTCGCCGTTAGAGGATTTGTCACAGATGTCCCTGGGCTTGAAAGGTTTCGACAAAGCATTTTTGAAGCGGGGACCCATCAAAGTTATCGAAGGCACGAGTGATGTGCTTGGGCCGGGTCAAGACGGAGTCCCTCGGGGGAAGCACTTTGCTACGCGGAAACATACAACGGACTCGTTTTAGTATTCCTCAAAAGGGCGTCAAAGTGACAGATTGGAAGAATTAAGAAGGAAACAGAATAGGGGTCGTATCTCAAGATTCAAGATTTCGGTTGGATCAAGTTGCTCGGTGCTTGGCTGATTGTTTTGACCTTCTTAGTCGGAAAGCCACTCACAAAGGGCTTAAAAAAATTGTAGCGAATTCGGTACTGCACGTAATCGCATAGGCGAATCGAGCGGTTAAAGTCAGATGCGGAAAACTTATTGGTAAGCCGGCGCGATCCGACTGGTAGCTAATTTGGTAGCGTCCGCAATTGGCTACCGCGGTTCCAATGGACGTGTCCGACCAGGCCGTTATCACTTCCGCAGGTCGAGTCGGCGCATGAATCTTGTTGGCTCGATTCGATATGTGCGGCAAAAGTCAATCAGCTCGACAACATCAACACGACGCTCTCCCGACTCGCATTTTGCAATGAATGATTGAGGCTGTCCCATTCGCTTCGCTGTCTCAACTTGCGTCAAACCAGCGTTGAGCCTTGCGGCGCGTAACAATTTGAAAGCGGAGATAGGGTTGCGAGAACCGCGTTTTTCGGCGAATCGCCTCGGCATGCGCCGAACGTCGATACCAAATTAGGTTATCCCAAAATCGGATATTTATGTCAGGATGAGCACGATTTTAGCTTCCTCGTGCCGTTGAGGGAGATACCAATATGAAGTTCCGCGCCGCACTGCCCAATTCGTTCACAATCAACACCGAACCATTACTGCGCACGTTGAAGTGGTCTCCTCAATCATTACTGCATCGCTAGCAATTATAGTCGTTATCGGCGGTACCCTCTCCGCACTTGGTTCACCAGAAGAGCAGTCCGAAATCCGCAAAGCGGAGGAGCGTGACGCCCGCATAGACAAAATTATCAACGAGAACGGTCCATCTGCTTTGCCGCCGATGCCGATGCCCACTTACAACACGTCCACGCCTGAACTGCCGGCCGAGACCACTCCGACTTCACCCCAACCATTGGTTACCACTGAAACAATAGATTACCAAGAATTTCAGCGGCAGCGAGCCGAATCAAAATCGGAAGCGATCGCGCTTTATCCTGAGGTAGCCGATCACAACGCGCAACTTGGAAGAGAAGTCGACCGTCTAATTGAATCTTACAAGGCCACCGATGACCCGATTCTCTATGCTCCCGACGCACCGATGCTGATCGCTCAAGTTGCGGCGAGAAATTTAGGCGTTGCTCCGCTACAGAGCGGTAAGGTCGCGGCATCCGGACCGTTAAAGAGGTCGACCGCTAGTCAGATTGAGGGATTACGCTTGTTAAAAGAAGCAGCTCAAAGAATCGCCGAACAAGAGCGGTCACGCGTGCAACAGCAAAACCACCAAATTGTCGTAGTGCCTGCTCAGAGCGAAGATTGGAAATTCAAACTTCCGTCAGAAATCGAGGCGGACAAAAAAGCGGCCAAGGCTGCTGATATCGCAGCGGGCAAGAGGTATTGCGAGGCACATCCAGTTGAATGCGAAGCGCAAAGTGCCGCCCAATCGGCTCAACTTCAGGCCGACCAAACTCGACGCGACTTAGAGTCTCTCAAGACGAGTCTGTGGTCCGAAGGCATCACTCGCTAAATGAAAGCCAAAAGCGCCGGTGATTTATCCTTGCGCTGGCACACTGAGGAGCGATGCCTCAGCGGCAAGGGGACGTGGATGATCTTTGCGCGAGCTGCAAGAATCAAGCAAGACGACATCCTGGCCTACGGTTGGACAGCGATGTACGACCATGCGATTCCGACAGCTGCTATCTGTTTTCATTACGAAGCTGCGACACGTTGGATGCGCACTCTTTACTCTGCCTTCGCTGCATTAGAAGACCCGAAGGCCTACCTTTCTCAAATTGGGCTCGACTGCACAATTGATAGCGTCAGAGCACCGTCCCGCGGGATAGTCGGCTCTGCGAGAGAGTTTGGCGCCATGCAGATTTATGTGGATTGGAGCACGCCCGAGCGACAGGCGGAGTTTTCAATATATCCTCCGGACGATCCGCCAGTCAGAGTTTCGCTGAGTATCAGGAGCGTGGCCCATCTCATTCAGATGACTACAGAGGCATTCAAGAGTCTCGGTTGGCAGATTCCGGGTTAGCTGAACTGCCGTCCGTCGTTACGCCTGTTATCTGTGATCGTTTCGGGCAGATTCGGACACTTCAACAACCGTAATTGTAATTGGCTCAAATGAGCCAATTAGCCTGTGACCGCCTGAGTTTCAACGATTTAGCGATAACGATAGAGTTCTAGAATAGGGCTGGGAAATCGAATCACCGATGAGAGGCGGACCATGAGTGGATCACCAATATTCGCTGATCGCGGCGTCACGATCGCCAAAGCATAGCTCGATCAAGTCGCCCGCCGAGGCAATGCGGGCGGATTCGAGCAAGCGACCTTGGCTGAGCATTGTTTTCACGAACTGTCGTGTGGCAGGCGGCAGGTTGTGAAGCAATGAGTGATTTGGTTGCCCGCATTGCATTTTGTAGTCAAGTCCCGCAAGATACTGAACCAGATCGCTTGTTTTAATTTCGCAACTCGGCCTGTTCGTTGCCCCTCCTGCCTCGGAAGCCTGTTCGCTCGCTGAGCAATCAAACGCGATCCAATCATCGTCCCTGTCTGGAGTTGCTTCGACAAAAACATTCTGAATAGACACAGGTGACATCAACACTCGACTAAAAAAGGATACAAGTGGGCCACCCTCTCTCGGCATCGTTTGGTAAAACAAGATGTTAAATTCACGGGGTGAAAGGGAACCAGCAAGCAACCCGAGAAAAACTCGAACCGGTATTTTCAATAGGCGCGGTGGCGACCAATGGTACGCACCTAATGCGCAACCGCGCGACAACTCTCGTCGGCCAAGGACATCGCGAATAGCATTGTTCGGAGATTGAATTGGACGCGGAATCTCACCAAATATATCGTCGAGGAAGTACAGCAATTTCTCTTGTTCCTGGTGGGGTACACTTCGTTGAAAATAGACCGTATGGCGCAACCAGTGTCCTCGAGTCGAGAAGCTCATCTCGTGCTCATAGTGGCTGATTGTGGCGAACGTTATGGATGGATGGGTTTTGAAAAAGGTCCGGACGATGTCCCGTGTGTGATAGGAGGTTCCGCTTCCACCCGCGGTTCTTTGCAAAGCGTAGCAATTGCCATCTCCCAGAATGATACCGCGCATCCCAGCGAACTTGGTGCTGGAAAGCCTTTCAGCTTTCTTGCGCAGACGTTTGTACAGAGAATTATCCGTCTGGGAATAGGGCACTGTTGGAACGATCGGTCCCCCAAAATCTGATTGTCTCTGGTTTGGCTTGTATGTTAAGCGAAAATCTATGTCCGTCTCTTGCCAAATTAATTCATGGTTTTGATGCGGCATTGCTTGCACTTGCTGCAAAAAAGGTCTTACCGAGTTCTGTATTCGCCGATTTAGCTCACCCTTCGACGGCAACAGAACTTTCACTCTGCGGTCAGGGAACTGCCCTTCCATTCGATATCCGACATGCCACCCAAGAGTGGAAAAATCGATTCCGAGCTTCACCGCGCTCATCAGGATCTCCTCGTACAGAAAATTGTGCGGGTTTCTCTCCTCGATTCCGTGATCAGATACCATTCCCACATCCGCTACGAACGTGATGTCTCTATTTTCTCCAGCATTGCGCACATAAAGATCTGGATAGCCGCGCCCGATCTGGCGCTCATATTCGACCTCGGAATGTTTGACGAACGCCGCGACAGCGACGGCCTCCCACTCGGAAGCAATCACGTGTCTCGATCGGCTGTTTAGCTGGGCCACGAGCCTTTCAGCCTGCGCGGCGTTTAAGGTTCCTTTTCGCAGCAAGTCGACAGACCTCTTAACGATCCGACGCGCGAAGTACACCATGATCTAGTCTTACCGGAGCATCTTTTTCTCGCAAGTAGGGCGCGATCATCTCCGCAGGGCTCAGTTGCGCGTCGAGAAGCCGCTGGATATGTTCCGATGAACATTTGGCTCCAACAATGCCAAGGCAGTCGTCAAAATCGGCCCAGCGGGCATTTCCGTGGCGGCCAACGGTCCCTGAGAGACTCAGATGAGACCCGAACGTGAATCGTTGTCGACTCCACGAACGTCGAAACCCCGGCAGTCGGCTGAACAAATAATATACGTGACGTCCCTGATTCGTTGTAGGTTTGTTGTAAGAATCGGTTCTGACGGTCCGCCTCACGAGGGACCGGTGAGGGAGGCATTCGAACCCTCGGTACAGATTTTGTTGAATCACATGGATCTGAAAAATCTTCAGTCTAACGCCAAAAACTAGCGCAAATTTCGGTTCGAGCTGCTTGGTTCAGTCCGATCAGCGATCAGAATTGGTCGGTGGCGTCAGTCTTCTTGTTTTCCTCACAAAGCTTTTGAAACAGGATCGCCACACAAGGTAGCAAGAATACTATTTCTGGTTTCGGATCCAAAAACGCAAAGATTGGTTTGGGGGTAATAGGTGATAGCGCAATGACCGGGCAAACCCGTCGAGTCCCGGAAAAAGACTAGCAGAAGTAATATTCATTCGCCTTAAGTCATGAATGGCATCGAGGATGCATTTCCGTGGGAGAACGATTTTAAGAACAGGGAGTCTATTTCTCTGCCGTACCAAGGACTCAATCTTCAACGACCACGGCTCGGGTTGTTGATTTTGAATAAGATGTCGTCGAAAGCGAAACGTGGCCCCAAGATTCGCTTCAAATGGTCTGTCCAGATTACATGGCATTACGAAAAGGCCCTGTTGAATGGACAAGCGTTCATTCTGACGCTCAGGTTCAACGTCCAAAACAGACGCGGGTGGTCGTGCTTTTCTTAGCAGTTTCTCAACCCGGGCAGCATTAGCTCGGATGACCATTTTCTCCGACCCAAATGTTGTGAATCCAAGTTTGGCTCCAGCCGCATCGGCTAACATAAAACCGTTTATTCCCCAGATCGCTGCGTCGGTCGTGGCGTTCTCAACTGCAAAAAAACTGGCGATATAGAATGATCTTGAAAAATCCAGCAGTCGCGTCGGGCCGCCGTAGTGCTGAATCAACGCCAACCATTCGAGATAAGCATCCAGGGGCGGCGGATCCGCGATGAAGTGATGAGCGCGTCGCTGAAAATCATACAGAATCTCCTGTTCACGGACCGCAATGAAGTGCGGGTGATACCCACTGATGAACGAGCCCCTAAAGATTGTCGATTCAAGATTCCACGAAGCGTCGGCCTGACCTCGAAAAATCCAACCATCGAGAGAAATTGCCATCTCTCTAGCTGACTCCCAATCTTTGACCCGAACGACCTTAAATCCATCCTTGGCTGCGGAAAACCACTTCTTCATGCAAACTGCTTCCTTCTTACGACACGCCATTTTTCGATATGAAAAGCGATGTTTTTAGAAGCGACGATTTCATAATCCTAAGTCTCAGCACGTCTGCAACGCCTGCTGGATTCCCAGGCAGTTCTCTAAAACACGAGAACATCGGAGCAATTGACTGCACTCATTTGTTACGTCCTCGCGTTTTCAAACTGCGTTTCGATATAAGCCAGTAGTGCCAGCTTTGCGCGGCTTAAAGCACTTTAATCAAGTTTTTTGCGAGAATCGATTGCTACACCCGCGTATAGGGACCGAACAACAAGATCAAAGTCTGGTCGAAGCAGCTTCGGAATGAAACCGAGATTAGACGACGAGTGCCAAAATCAATTCTCCACTGCCAATTACTGCCAATAAAAACTGCAATTTGGCGTTATTTGACGTTTCTTTCTGTTAGTACGCGCAATCAACGAAAATGGCATCTTACGATGGTAAATCTGCTTTTTAGAGGACTGGGTCGGCCGGGACTCGAACCCGGAACCAACGCCTTAAAAGGGCGCTGCTCTACCGATTGAGCTACCGACCCGATTCAGGGAAGGATTTTTCTACTCCACCCACTGCATTGCTGCAACACCTGTAGCGGCGCTCTCTGAGCGTCGGAGCTAAAACAATCGGCGGTCGGAGACCGCCGCTACAAAGTCTTGAGCAAATCGCGGAGCGAGTTCTTGCCGCGTTCCAATTTGAAGACGCGCATCCTGACTGCCTCGGCGGCTTTCCAGTCACGTTCCGGATCGTCGCCAACATGTAACGCTTCGTTGGGCCCGAGTTTCATGAACCTCAGCGCCCGCCGGAAAATTTCCGGGTCCGGTTTGTCGGCGCCGATCTCGCTGGAGACGAAAATGTGAGAGAAGAACTTCGAGATCCCGAGGTGCTCCAGGATCATTCGCAGTCGACCATCGAAGTTGGAAACGACGGCAAGTCGAGATCGCGAGCTCAGTTGTTCCAAAACCTCGACGACCTCCGGGTAAAGTTTCCAAACGCCGGCTTCGGCAAAATGTTCGTAAGCGATCTCGAAAAAATTATCGCGGTCCAATTTGTTCAGAGCGGGCGCAGCTTCATCAAGGACTTTTTCGACGACTTCGCGCCACCAATCTTTGTCGTCGTTCTCACGCGGACCATCGATTGGCTCGCGCAACCGCATTGAGCTCCACGATTTGCGGAACGCGCAGTCCAGTTTTGCAGCGTCCAATGCCAATCCGATCTCACTTCCGACCAAGGCGTAGTGATGCCCGACATTGTGGGTCAGGTAAAAGAGCGTGCCCATGGCGTCGAAAAAGATCGCTTTTGGCGGCGGCTCGATTTTGTTTTGTTTAGACATGAATCCCGCAAGTCGATGGAAAGTCGCTTTTCTGGTCCTCGCAAGTTTTGTTGCAGGCGCGGTGACCGGCGCATTTCTGATCATGGGGTCGGCCAAGGACGAAATGCGGCGTCAGCGCGATCCGTTGCGCTGGTTTAGCAACACGCCGGAACGTTGGCAGACAGAGATGAATTTAACGCCAGACCAGGACCAAAAAATCCGTCCGATTCTTCAGCAGATCGACGATGAGCTGGCCAATCGACGCGCGGTCGATCTTCGCGAGACGGAGGGAATTCTCTCGCGCGGGGAGGATCGTCTCTCCGCCATCTTGACGCCGGACCAACAACCGCGGCTTCATCAAACATTCGAGCAGCGGCGACAGCGGTTGCGCGATTGGATGGGCGTGAACGATCAGCAAAAACCGGCCGAGTGATTTTTCGCGAGTTGGACAATCGCGTCCGAACATCCGATTAATCTGGATGCTGCCGGTCGAGCACAACGATCCGATCAACGCGAAGGTCCTCGCGATTTCCGAGGACAAGATTGAAGGCTTTGTCCGTGAGCCGTTTGAGGAAATCGCGCGCCGCTCGGGCGTAGATGTCGATACTGTGATGGCGCGGATCGCGGCAATGGTCCGCGCGGGAACTATTCGGCGCGTTCGACAGACTCTTCTGGCCACGAATCTGGCCGACGGCGCGCTTGTCGCCTGGAAGGTTCCGGAAGAGAAGATCGACAGCGCGTTTGATTGGATGTCCCAGCGCGATCTGTTTTCAGGTCATGTGGTTGTACGCTCGACCGATACTGTGACGGCCGGTTCGGAATACAAACTGTGGACAACGCTGAAAGTCCCACACGGATTTTCGTTGGAGAAACATTGCGAACTGCTCACCAGGAAAGTTGGCGCGCAAAAATTCCGGATCATGCCGGCGAAAGGAATTTTCACGCTCGGGGTCGGGCACGTTCGGCGAAAAACGATTGAGCCCGGAGAAAAAGCGGACGAGCCCGCGAAGATGATTCGGGTCGAAGTCGCTAGTCTTAACGAGCACGAATGGGATGTCTTGCTGGCGTTGAAGCGTGAATTCGCGCCGGCAGAAATCCGCCCAAATCCGTGGACGTCGCGTGCCACAGACGCCGGCGTGACTGTCGACGAATTCTTTCGCGTGGCCGAGGAATTGAGCAGGCGCAAAATCATCGGCCGTTTTTCCACTTTTCTCGAGCACGTGAAGCCGTCGCAAACCGGCGTGCGCGTCACGCGTTTCAATGCCCTGTTCCACTGGGCGGTGCCGGCAGGGCGCGAAATTGAGACCGGCGGCGAAGTCGGACGCCATCACATCCTGACCCATTGCTATTGGCGCGAAGCCGGCCCGGAATTCAAGAATGTAAACATAATGGCGGTGGCGCACGGTACCGAGAAGCCACGACTGCTCGAACACAAGGCCGCGATCGATCGGCATCTGGTCGCGTGTGGCATTCCCGTTTCTTATACCAATGTTTTTTGGGGCGGCCGCAGCGAAATCAAGCCATCCGAGATTTCTCCGAAAGTTTATCGCGATTGGCTCGCGGCAAACGGGTGAAAGCGCTGGTAGAGAAACTTCAGGCCGAGCTCGATCTCACGAGCGCGGATGTTGATCTTGCCGTCGCGCAGCTGTTGTCGGACCGGGTCGACGACGAACTAAAAGCTGATTTCCTGACCGCACTGCATCAGAAAGGCGAGACGGCGGAAGAAATCGTCGCGTTCGTTCGGTCACTGATGAAGCGTTCGATAAATCCCATGATTGATCTTGCTGAATTGCCTGGGCCGATGATCGACATCTGCGGCACTGGCGGAGATGGGCTGAGTTTTTTCAACGTTTCAACGGCCGCGATGTTCGTGGCTGCGGCCGGCGGCGCGGTCGTTGCCAAACACGGTAATCGCCGCGTGACGTCGAGTTGTGGTAGCGCCGACGTTCTCGAGGAACTCGGCATCGCGATCGACCTGACGCCCGAACAACTTTGCGAAAGCTTGAAGCGCCACGCTGCCGGTTTCATTTTCGCCCGGACATATCATCCGGCGTTTCGCGCGTTGGCGGCAATGCGGGAACGTCTGGCTCGGAAAAAAATGCGAACGGTCTTCAATCTGCTCGGGCCATTGCTGAATCCTGCCCGACCGTCGCGACAGTTGATCGGCGTTTTTGATCCGAGGTTGACTGGAACTTTTGCGGAAGTGCTTCGCCAAATGGGGCGTGAACGTGCATGGGTCGTTCACGGCCTCGGAGATGACGGCGCCGGAATGGACGACATTTCGATCAGCGGAGCGACAACCATTGCCGAATTGGCTGATGGCAAAGTGAGTGCTGCGGTGATGGATGTCAGTTGGCTTGGGGTTTCGCGCGCGTCCGTGAGTGAATTAGAAGGCGGCGATGCGCGCCAAAATGCTGAGATCATCGAGGGAATTCTGTCCGGAAAAATTCGCGACGCCAAACGCGACATGACAGTTGTGAATGCCGCCGGCGGGTTCGTTGTGGCCGGTCTTGTGAAGGACTTGAAAGAGGGAATCGATCTGGCGCGTGAGGAAATCGACAGCGCTCGCGCATTGGAAAAACTTCGCGCGCTGCAAAGTTTTCAGCCGAAAAGTTCGGCGTAAACATGGCCCAGGACTTTAGTCCTGGGTTTGAATACAATTGGCAAAGCCCGGACAGGGCGACGGAAGCGGTGCTAATGCTTGTGTTTCATTCTTTCGTCCCTTCGGGACTTTCTGGCTTCTAATCTTGGTGAACCCAGAGCTGAAGCTCTGGGCTACCTTCAGAACGATGAACTCGAGCCGAAAAATGCGGCGTAAGTGCGGTCGAGATTTCGCAACAGCGCGAGCGCGAGTAGATGTCGATCCACCCGGCCGCGGCGAATAATCGCGACTGAGGTCGCGCGCTCACGGAGTTCGTCGGGAAAATCGCTGGCCGTATGGTTCACGTTGAGGCCAATCCCAACGACCGCAACGTGTCGCGCGCCCGGCTGGGCTCGCATTTCCACAAGCACGCCGGCGATCTTGCGCTCATTAATATAAACGTCGTTAGGCGGTTTCACCGTAGCCTGAAGTTGAAACTCATTCTGAAGTGTCTCCACAATGATGCCTGCAACCCAGGTCGTTAGGCGTGCAGATTCTTTGATATCGATCTTCGGCCGGAGCAAAATCGAAAACCAGAGTCCTTTGCCTGGGGCGGATTCCCATCTGCTGCCGCGCTGGCCCCGCCCGGCTGCCTGATGTTCGGCAAAAACGCAGAGGCCTTGAGGCCAGTCGCCGGAGGCCATCTCCGTGATTACATCGTTCGTCGACTCGGTTTCTTCGAGCACAATAACTTCGCGACCGATGATCATGCCGCCGCGCAATTTCCCGGCGCGAAGTCGATTACGCGTCGGCATCGGCGATTTCGAGGGAAAAATCGATCGCGCGCGGCGAGTGGGTGAGCGCGCCGATGGAAATGTAGTCGACTCCGGTCGCGGCGATTTGCCGAATGTTTTTCAACATGATACCGCCGCTGGCTTCAAACTTCACTTTGCCTTTGCCCAGCGCGACGGCTTCGCGGATTTCCGCGGGCTTCATGTTGTCGAGAAGAATGACGTCGATGCCAGCGATTTCCAGAAAGCCGCGAACTTGCTCGAGAGTGTCGGCTTCGACCTCGATCTGAATCTTCGGTCGCGCTTCACGGACTTTGCGAACTGCTTTAGCAAGGTCTTCAAAGTTGGTGATTGTGGCCAAATGGTTGTCTTTGACCAACACCATGTCGAACAAACCGAAGCGATGGTTTGCTCCTCCGCCGGCCACTACTGCAGCTTTTTCGAGCGCGCGCAGACCGGGCGTTGTTTTGCGGGTATCGAGTATTTTCACATGCTCGTTCGCGGCGGCATCGACAAATTTACGGGTCATCGTTGCGACTCCGGACAAGTGTTGCAGGAAATTCAATGCTACGCGTTCGGCCTTGAGGATTGAGCGAACCGGCCCCTTGATCTCGATCACCTCCTCGCCGGCATTGATCTCACCGCCGTCATTTCGAACTGCTTTGACTTGAAGAGCGCTATCGACGCGCCGAAAGACTTCCGCGGCGGTCTTTGTCCCGGCGAGAATCGCACGTTCGCGCGCGACGATCCGCGCAATGCCGCGAATATTCTTCGGAACGAAAGAATCCGTTGTTACGTCGCCATCGCCGATGTCTTCGCGCAAAGCGACGTCGATCGGATCAGCGATGTCTGATTTCATATGACGTTCGGTAAATTCGGCGCCTGATAAATACACTTACCGCGGACGAAGGTTTCCAGGTTTGCCTGAGGTCCGCCGCGATAAATGCAAAGCGCGACTACGTCTTCCGGGGTTAACTGAATGGCGTTTCGGTGTTGCGGATATGGGAGAAGCGACGCCAGATCCATCACAATCAGGTCGGCCTCTTTTCCGGCGTCGAGTGTGCCGACGATTTTCGCCTTCCCTAGCGCGCGGGCGCCGCCCTGTGTAGCCAGGTAAAATGCTTCGCTTGGGCGAAGTGGGCGCAAGTTAAGTTCGTAAGCCGTCCGGGCTTTTTGAACTTCGATCGCGGCGCGCATGACGTGCCACATATTTAATTCAGGCCCGGCCGCAACGTCGGAGCCGAGTCCGATATTGATTCCCGCCTTCAAGAGCTGGTCGAGTCTCATCAGGCCGCTCCCGAGAAAAAGGTTCGAGCTCGGACAATGCGCCACGGTGGATTGGGCGGCGGCGATGGCTGCGATCTCTCGTGGGTTCAAATGAATGCAATGGCCGAGCACAGTATGAGGCGTCAGCATCCCGCATTTTTCGTAAACGTGAGTGTAATCGCGCGCGGTCATGTAAAGATGATGGACCTTCTCCAACTCTTCGCGGTTCTCGGCCAAATGAGTTTGTAAGTAGGCGCCAAACCTTGCCGCCAGTTCCGCCGCGCCGCGCATCAATTTTTCGGAGCAGGTAACCGCAAATCGCGGGCTGAAAGCGTATTCAAGCAAACCGTTCTCCGCTCGGTGCCATTTCCGGCATAGGCGTTCACTCTCTAACAATGAAATCGAAAGGATTTTCTTCGGCTGAATTTGGCCGTAGGAGCCGAGGTCCATCATCATTTTGCCAAGAATGGTCCGGACGCCACTTCGACGGGCGGCCTCAAAGCCGATGTCGCAGCTATCCTCGTAGATCGCGGCGTAGGCCATCACGGTGGTCGTGCCGTTGCGAGCGAGCTCCCGGAAAAACTGCGGCGCTTCTTCGCGCGCTTTTGGTCCGGTGAACTCACGTTCGACTGGAAAAATGTGTTGCCGCAGCCATGGCAACAGCTCGCTCTCGCCTCGCGCGACCATCGAATACTGAGGCAGGTGAGTGTGGCAATCGATCAGGCCTGGAAATACCGCCACCGGGCCTCGGTTGATCCATTGAATCGAATTGGGCGGGTGTAATCGACGGATATCATCGTAGTCCCCGACGTCCGCAATCCGTCCATTTTCGACGAGTACCGCGCCGTTTGGCCGTCCCCGTAAAGCGCCGAACTCCGGTGCGTCGATCAAGAAACCGCGGAGGCCAAACCGGGTAGTGTTGCTCTGCATAGACCGCTGCCGGTATCAAACCATTTTGGCTGGGCGAGCCGCAACCCCGCAGTTACGAGGCGATTTCAGAAAAAAAAGATTCGGGCAGCGCACGAAGGAGAAACAGCAAATACGAGAAACGTGCAACCGCCCGAATCGCCTTAACCTGTTAACTTGGACAGCGGGCGGAGGCTGGCGTTCGAATTTTTTACGATTTTTTCGGAGTCACGTAAACTTAACGGGAAGAGTAGTTTATAGCTTAAGCTCTGCTTGGGCCGAGGTAGCCAGCTTCGCCGCCTCCACTTGCACCTCTTGAAGCATCGATTTGAACTCGCACTTCTCCAGTTCCTCAATCAGCCGCGGATAATTCGGTTTGATCTTGAGATCGTCGATCGGCACCGGCAACTCCATGTCGCAATCGAGCTCGACCATTTTGCGGTTTTGTAAAATTTGTTCGCGCGCGGCGATCAATTTTACGCGCATCTTGTCACTTTTGACCTTATCGACATTGGCCAGCAAACCGTCGAGTCCGCCAAATTCACGGATCAGCGCGCTGGCGGTTTTGCGTCCGAGACCGGAGACGCCGGGAATGTTGTCTACCGAATCGCCGGTCAACGCCAGAACGTCGCCGATTAACTTCGGGGACACCTCCCATTTCACCGTCGCTTCATTTTCGCCGAGCAAAGCGAACGCGTCCTTCGGCGAAACAAGATCGGCCTTGGCCGTTGTGTAAACTTTCACGCATGGGCCGATCAGCTGGTAGAGGTCCTTGTCGTTGGTCGCAAGGATCACTTCCATTCCTTTTCGTTTGCACGCGGCCATCGCGTAGCAGCCCATCAAATCGTCGGCTTCGGTGTTGGGGAGAGAAATGTTAGTGAACCCGAGCAGCGTGGTCAGTTTTTCCTGAATGTATTCGAGCTGCGGAACCATCGGCAGCGGCATTTCCTTGCGTGTCTCCTTGTAGGCCGGTTGTAGTTTCACCCGTCGCTCCGGCATGCCTTCATCCCAGAACACAGCGCCGAGTTCCGGGTTCAAGTGTTTGATCATCAACCGCAGGGTCTTGGTGAAGCCGAAGATCGCGTTCGTGGGTTCTCCGCGGGAATTGGACAGGTTTGGGATCGCGAAGAACGACCGGTAAACATAATAGTGGCCATCTATTAAGAGGAGTCTCATTGACTAGACAGGATTCACTGGATTCGACGGATTTCAAAATCCTCGATCGCCAATCACAGAACAAATCTCGCTGTTAATCCGCCGAGTCCTGTCCAATTATCAACTGCATGGCCGAGCAATGGATCATTCGAGTTCAGGGAAAAGATTACGGCCCGGCTGATCTCGAGACGTTGCAGGACTGGAAAGCTGACGGCCGCGTACTGCCGGCAAATCCGGCACGCCGCATGGATCTCGAGCATTGGCAGACGGCGTCCGAGATTCCCGGCTTGTTTCAAGTCGAACAGCCTCCTGTCCAGCAGGAGGTCGGAGATCAGCGGTCACAGGTCAGGGAGAAACCGGCGAGCAGGCGACCCAGTAGGAATATTTTAATCGAAACGTTTCGGATTTATTTTCGCGGGTTCTTCCAATTTCTGGGCCTGTCGCTGCTCAGCATCGTGCCGATTGCATGCGCCGAACTGACCAGCCGTTTCATCGACAACGTCCCGGGCGTGAATGTCGATCTCCGAACGATGGTGGCCGCCGCGTTTTGGTTGTGCATGATCGTGCTGTGGCTTGTTTTGTGGCCGATCTACATCGCCGGCATTCAAATCCTGAGTGCCGAGCTCGCGGCCGGACGTCGCCTCGGCTTCTTCAGTGTTCTGAATGACGCGGTGAAATATTGGCCGAGGGTCGCCGGTCTTTGCATCTTTGTTTTCATTGTTTTTCTTTTACTGACGGCTCTCGGCGGCATTCTGCTCCCGATAGCCGCGGCGGCGAACACCGTTCTCGGGGCCGTGATCGTGCTCAGTCTTCTCGTGCTTCAAGTCTGGTTGTTCAGTCGTTTCTTCATCAAAGTTCTTTTCTGGCAGCAATTCGCCGTGCTCGAAAATCTGAACGCAGCCGACGCTTTAGGCGCGAGCCGTAAACTCGCCCGCGGCGGGCGCGATCTTCCATGGTATCAACGTCCGGTGTGGCGCGGCGCGCTGGTTGTTTCGGTTTGGTTCGCTTTCGCTCTGGGAGTCGCGGTGCTGATAATGTGGCCGAAGGTGGTTGCTCAGTGGGCATTCGTTCAGGACGCTGTCAATCAGCTCAGTTCCGCCCAAGATCCGCAACTCGTGTGGCAGAAGCTTGCCGCGAACATGCCAAAAGAGCAGGCCACAACTTGGTCCGAGGTCGGGCTCAGCGTTTTACAGCGTCTTTTTCGGCCGCTTCTCGGAATCGCGTTCGTCGTGCTGTATCTCGATTCCAAACCTGACATCGAGTAGCGGGTTACTGCGGAAGAAAAATATAATTTTCCGGCGAACCGTGCAACGGCCGCGAGCCAGTAGCGAAACGCCAAGCGGAACCATCAAGGCAGAAACGGGTAAACGATTTTACCCAATGCGCGCGAAACAGGAGCGCGGATCGCATTTCGACGCCAGCTTACAATTAGCGTGGCCGGCGCGAAGCATTCTCAGTTCAACGCCAGATAGGCTGCGAGTCCGTGGATGCTGCCTCGGCGACTATTCGTTCGGGGTTTTTCTGCGAATCAAGCTTGGCTAAGCCTATTTTCGCGCGGAGAGTCAAATTCTGTCGCCGCCTTAATCGAAATTGATGTCGCGTTATGACCGTTAAAACCTGGCCCGGCAAACCCTATCCGCTCGGCGCGACCTGGCTGGGGAATGGAGTGAACTTCGCCATCTTCGCCGAGCACGCGACGGCGGTGGAGCTCTGTTTGTTCGACAGTATCGACTCGCCGCATGAACGAGTTCGGATTCCGCTGCGCGAACAAACCAGCTTCGTCTGGCACTCGTTCCTGCCCGACGCGCGGCCGGGACAACTTTATGGATTTCGGGTCCACGGTCCCTACGATCCCGAAGACGGTTTACGCTTCAACGAATCGAAGTTGCTGCTCGATCCGTACGCAAGGTCGATCGCCGGCCAGATCAAGTGGTCGGATGAAATGTTCAGCTACGTCGTGGGCGATCCCGGAGAAGATCTCGCGTGCGATTTACGCGACAACGCGTGGGCGATGCCGAAGTCGGTGGTTGTGGATCCAGGATTCGATTGGGGAGACGACAAGAAACCGGGAACACCATTTTCGGAAACGCTGGTTTACGAGTTGCACGTGAAGGGCTTCACGAAGTTGCAACCTGATATTCCGGAAAATTTGCGTGGCACCTATGGCGGACTCGCAAGCCGGGAGGCGATCGGTTATCTCAAGAATCTCGGCGTGACTGCGGTGGAATTGCTGCCGGTGCATAGCCACTTGGACGATAAGGCGTTGGCCGATCGCGGCCTAACGAATTATTGGGGCTACAACTCAATCGGTTTTTTTGCACCGCAATCGGAATACTCAAGCAATCGCGATCCCGGAGCGGAGGTGATCGAATTTAAGGGTATGGTCCGCAATCTCCACGCCGCCGGCATCGAAGTGCTTCTCGATGTCGTTTACAATCACACCGGAGAAGGAAATCATCTCGGCCCGACGGTTTGTTTTCGGGGCGCCGATAATCCGGTGTATTACCGGCTGCTCTCGGACAATCCGCGTTTCTATTTGGATTACACCGGCACCGGAAACACGGTCGACACACTTAGCCCGCGCACCTTGCAGCTCATCATGGACAGTCTGCGTTATTGGGCCACCGAAATGCGCGTCGACGGTTTCCGTTTCGATCTCGCGCCCGCGCTCGCACGCGATGGCAGCGGCGTGAACAAATTCCACGCGTTCTTCAAGATCATTCAGCAAGACCCCGTTCTGTCGCAGGTGAAACTAATTGCCGAACCGTGGGACGTCGGGGACGGTGGTTATCAGGTCGGAAATTTTCCGCTGCCGTGGTCGGAATGGAACGGAAAATATCGCGACGCGCTCCGAAGTTTTTGGAAAGGGGACGAGGGCAAGATCGGCGAGATGGCCTACCGATTGGTCGGCAGCCCCGATTTGTATCAGCACGACGGCCGTGAGCCCGCCTCGAGCGTCAACATTGTCACCACCCACGACGGTTTTACGTTGAACGATCTTGTCAGTTACAGCGAGAAGCACAACGAAGCCAACGGCGAGAACAATCAGGATGGCGACAACAACAACCAATCCTGGAACTGTGGCGCGGAAGGACCGACTGACGATGCGAAGATCAACGCGCTCCGTAGAAAACAGCGCCGCAATTTTTTGACGACTCTCTTTTTGTCCCAAGGCGTGCCGATGCTTTTGGGCGGCGATGAGTTTGGCCGGACGCAAAAAGGAAACAACAACGCGTATTGCCAGGACAACGAAATCAGCTGGTTCAATTGGCAGCAACGCGACAATCAGTTTTTCACGTTTACGAAGCGCCTGATTGAGTTTCGTAAGAAGCACCCTGTTTTTCGGCGGCCGAAATTTTTTCAGGGTAAGCGCGTTCGCGGATCGGAAACTAAGGACGTGATGTGGTTCAATCCGGGCGGCAATGAAATGAGCGACGAGGAATGGGCGTCGCCATTCGTGCGTTGCCTTGGAATACTGGTCAGCGGTGATGCGGGCGACATCGTTGATTCGCGGGGAGAAGCAGTGCGCGACGACACTTTTATTTTACTGATCAACGCGCACTATGAACCGATTCCGTTTCTGCTTCCGGGCGAAGAACATCTCGAATGGGAGCTGATCCTCGACACTGCAACCGAGAACGGCTTTCTTCAGAAACCAAAAAAAATGCCATCCGGCGACGATGTCGATCTTCGCGACCGAAGCGCGTGTTTGCTGAGGCTCACCGGTGGCGAACAGCCGAAGGCGCGGACAGAATCGTGGAGAAAGCGTTTGTTCAAGTTCGCCGAAGTAAGCGCGGAAGAGGAACGCACCCATTCCTGAAATTTTTTGGACGCGCACTTGTCCTTGGAAACGAATCCATTATAGAGAGATCAAGCGCAGTTCGATGCGCTTTCGTTCAATGACACCGACATCGCTTGTCATCCTTGCTGACCGTGGAAGTTTGAAAGCGTATCAGGTCAACGAAACGCCGACTCGCGGGCCGAGTTTGAAATTGGTGCAGGCCTTCGACATTACCGACGCCCACGGCCGTCTTATCGACAAGGTAACCGATTTTGCCGGACGTTTCCCGGTCACTGAGACCGCCGGCCCGCATCACGGGCAGGCTTCGACCGCTGAGAGCAAACTTCAAACCGAAACCGACCGGCGCATTAACAAGGAATTGGCCGATCAAATCACGAAGATCATTAATGGCCGCAGCTTCGAAGGCTGGTCGTTTGCCGCGCCGGCGGAAATTCACGCCGCGATTGTTGATCTTCTGCCGGGCCGCATTCGCGATCGGATCGTCGAGCACGTGAAATCTGATCTGGTGAAAGTGGAACCGGCGAAGTTGTCGTCACATTTTCGTTCCCTTCGTCCGATTTAAGCTCAATAGTTTGTTATGCAATTGCCCGTCAACATCACCTACCGCGGCCTGGAAAAATCAGATCAGCTCGATGACCTCGTAATGACTTACGCCGCGCGGCTCGACAAATTTTGCGATCACATCAACCGCTGCGATGTCGCCATTGAGCAGAAAAATCATACCCATCAAAAAGGGAATCCGTATCGTTGCCGGATCGACGTGACCGTTCGGCCACGGCATGAATTGGTCAGCGACGAAGAGCAGATGGATAACGGTTCGCACGAGCCGCTCAACAAAGTGATCCACGACGCGTTCAAAACGATGGAGCGCCAGTTGCGCCACCTGGTCGAGAAACAAAGACGCGAGTAGAATCGTTTTCTACTGCTTGCGTTCGGTCAGAGTTTCAACCGCCGCGCTGAGCGTCGCGCTTTCGGGAGTCGCATCGCAAGATTGATATCGAGCCTAACGAAGACGCGACCGTAACAGAAGTGTGAAAACGAAAATGGCCGTGAAGCTCGTCGGCAATTGATAGGGTGGTTCACCGAGCCGCCCACGGGCGATCGTCGTGTCCGATGTCGACCACTTTAGCCCGGAATGACAAATGCGACGGTCATAGACCGCCGCTAAAATAAGCAGCAGAAAACGTCGAATCGAAGATTATGCCGGGGCGCCGGGAGCGTCGGGGAGCGGCGGAGCCTCGGGACCGACCACGACCTGGCGCGGCGGTTTTTCGGGCGGCATTTTTTCCCCGCTGTGCGGGGTCACTGTAGGCGGCGGATTCTTCAATTCCCCGAACTCAATCAGTTCTTTGATCTGCTGCCCATCGAGCGTCTCATATTCGAGCAACGTTTTCGCGATCGCATCGAGGTGATGGCGATGAGCGATGAGCGATTGTTTGGCAGTTTGGTAAGCGTCATCCAGCAAGCGCCGAACTTCGTGATCGATCTCTTCGGCGGTCGCTTCGCTGTAATCGCGGTTGCGAGTCAGTTCTCGGCCGAGAAAAACGTAATCTTCGTGCTCGCCGTACTCGACCATGCCGAGTTTTTCGCTCATGCCCCATTCGCAAACCATTTTTCTCGCCATCGCTGTAGCCATCTTGATGTCACCGGCGGCGCCGTTGGTCACATCGCCAAAAACAATTTCCTCGGCGACGCGGCCGCCCATTTTCACAGCCAGGCTGGCGAGCAATTCGTTCTTGCGATTGGTGTATTTGTCTTCTTCCGGCAACCACATTGTCGATCCGAGCGACGGACCGCGCGGAATGATGGTGACCTTGTGCAGCGGCTCGGTGTGCGGCAGCAACTCGAGCAACAGCGCATGCCCGGCTTCGTGATAAGCAGTGTTCTGTTTCTCCTTTTCACTGAGTGCGAGACTGCGGCGTTCCTTGCCCCAACGCACTTTGTCGCGCGCTTCTTCCAATTCGGAGAGCGTGATTCCCTTTAATCCGCGACGTGCGGCGAGCAACGCCGCTTCATTAATGACGTTCGCGAGCTCGGCGCCGGAATAACCGGGTGTGCCGCGCGCAACTACTGCAAGATCGACACCTTCCGCGAGTTTCACTTTCTTGGCGTGCACGCGCAAAATTTCTTCGCGACCTTTCACGTCCGGAAGATTGACCGTGATTTGGCGATCGAAACGGCCCGGGCGCAGTAACGCGGGATCGAGAACGTCCGGACGGTTCGTCGCGGCGATGATGATCACGCCTTCCTGGGTGTCGAAGCCGTCCATCTCGACGAGCAACGCATTGAGCGTCTGCTCGCGCTCATCGTGGCCGCCGCCGACGCCGTGACCGCGATGACGGCCGACCGCATCGATTTCGTCGATGAAAATGATGCAGGGCGCGGATTTCTTGCCTTGCTCGAACATGTCACGGACGCGGCTCGCACCGACGCCGACGAACATTTCGACGAAATCGGAACCGCTGATTGAGAAGAACGGGACATCCGCTTCACCGGCGATGGCGCGTGCCAGCAAGGTTTTGCCGGTACCCGGAGGGCCGACCATCAACACGCCTTTTGGAATTCGGCCACCGAGTTTCTGAAACTTTTTCGGATCGCGCAAAAATTCGACAAGCTCCTGGACTTCGTCCTTCGCTTCCTCAACGCCGGCGACGTCCTTGAACGTGATCTTGTTCTTGTCACGCGCGAGCATCCGCGCTTTCGATTTGCCGAAGTTAAGTGCGCCTTTACCGGCCATGCGGATCTGCTGCCGAAACAGGAAATAGAGAAGGAGGAGCAACAGAAGGACCGGCGCAAAACTCGCGAACACTTGCGTCCAGGGGTGAGACTCCGATCTGATCGCCGGAAAGATTCCCCCGGCGGCGAGTTTGTCGCGAAGATCGCTCGTGAAATTCAAATAAACCGTCGTGCGGAACCAGACTTCCTGGTTTTGCGCGCCGCCAGCGCCCTGTTTTACATATTTGCCGCGCAGCTGCTGGGTCGGTTGTCCCTCTTCGACGTACAAAGTGAGCTGCGCATTTTTGTCGTTCACAATCTGCTTGTTCTCGAGCAGCTCGAGGAAGCGATTGTACGGGACGTCTTCGAATTGCTGGTAACCGCCGCGATAGAACAACATGGCGAGCGCGAAAAAGCCGAAGGCTACGGCGACGAGGATCACGCCGCGCCAGTTGAAACTGGGCTCGTTGCCATTGCCGCGCTGCTTGTTGTCGCGTTGAGAGTTACGATCGGATTGTGGCATAAGGGGTGCGATTACTAGCTGAGAAGAACGCTATCATGAACGGATATCATTGCAAAAAGGTCCGAACCGGACTGGCATTATTGGGAAAGTGACGGGTGACATGTGACAAGTGACGAGATAAGCAAGGATCAGGCGAGCGAGCGCGTTGCTTAACGACGCAATTCCTGTAAAATTTCAGCCGGCCGTGCTGGAGCTTTGGTAAAGGCGGGGCCGAATCGGCAAAATGACTCAATTGGTTTCAACGGTCGCGGAAAAGCTCGACCGCGCGGTCCAAAAGGTGACACCACTCGCGTATCGGGTGCGTCGCCAGGGCCGGCGGCTGATGCGCCGCGCTTTGCGCAAACCGCGAAGTGTCTCGGAAGGGCCGAACCTATTGCCGTTGCTGATCCAGGTGCTGGCAAGTTTCTCGAAAGCCGATGGCGTTCTGCTCGAGGAAGAAATCGACTCAAGCCTCGGATTTTTGCGTTACGATTATCCCGAGGCGGTTTACTCCGAGCTGCGCCAACTTTTCCGGCAAGCGCTTTACGAGCAGCAGGACCTGGCGGCGATGGCGCAGAAGCTGAGCACGCAACTCAGCACCGAGCGCAAGATCATGCTCGGCGTCCAACTTTACGACCTGATTTCGCAGGCTGGACTGAAGCAGGAGCAAGTCGTTGCGTTTTACTCGTTCATGTCGCTGCTCGGTATGGCGGCGCAGGCGATCGACATCGTTTATCAACTCAACGCGTCCGAAGACGCCGACCCATCAATTTATCAGCGCGGGGCGTCGCCGTTGGAATCGCTTTCGTTCGCCAACAGCGTCAAAGCGGACGTGAAAATGAAAAGCCTGACCGATGCCGATCGGTTGATGGCGTTTCGTTATCACGAACTCATCCTGCTGAAGAATTACAGCGCCCAGAACGTTTCGGTGCGGGGCCGGCCGTTGGTGCGCGGCGGATTCTGCCGAATTTATCCCGGCCAACGGATTCTGGTCGGCGACACGGTGCTGACCTATCAGGAGTTGGCCCAGTATTTTAACGCGAAGAAAAACGTTTCGGTCCCGCAAATCTTTATTCGGGTAAACAAAGACGTCGACGAAGTTGCGCTCGAGCGTGCGCGGACACGGGAAAGCGCGCTCGAGATCGCGTTCGGATTGAAAGTGCGCGTGAAAGCGCTGCGCGATGTCGATGCGGTTCTCAATGGCGTGACACTCAAAGCCGGCGCGCAAGTAGAAGCATCGCTCGAGGACAGAATCATTTTCCACAACAACAGCGAGATGGATTTGACCGACCTGCGGCGTCGCGCTCGCGCTCTCGGTGGCCGGTTCCAACTCAAAGCTTCCAAATCGGAATACCTGGTCTCTAACGATCCGAGCAAACTGCAAGCTGACGATATTCTACTTTCGCCTGGAACGGCGGGCGACGTGTTGCTGAAGATTTTCTGCGACTACGATCAACGGGTCGGGCAATTGGAAGTAATCGAAGCGGATCGGCCGATCATGGTAGGCGACGCATCCGTTCGGTCGACATACCCATTGAAGGATGGCGACACCATCCGGATCGACATCGGGCAATTTCTGCGCTGCAACTTTTCGGAACGCATCCTCGAGGAAGAGCGCAACATCATTCGGACGCTTGAAGTGAGCGAAGTGACGCATCATTTCAGCAGCGGGGATACCGGGCTCGACGGAATTTCGTTCGCATTGACACGCGGTGAGCTCGTTTGCGTGATGGGGGCGAGTGGTTGCGGCAAGAGCACGTTGTTGCGTGTTCTGGCCGGACAACTTCAACCGAGCAGCGGCAACATTTATCTAAATGGCCGTTCGCTTTATCCCAATCTGGACGAGCTCAAGAAATACGTCAGCTACATTCCGCAGGAAGACGCGTTCGACGAACACCTTACGATCGGTGAGAATCTGCAATTCGCGGCGGCGATTCGTTCGCCGCATTTGTCGCGGAGAGATCGAGTTCGACGCCTCGAAGCGAAACTCGTCGAGCTCGGATTGGGCGAACGCCGCGATGCCGTAGTTGGCGCGGCGGCGAAGAAGACGTTGAGCGGCGGCGAGCGCAAACGGCTGAATATCGGTCTCGATATGATTGGCATGTCGGACGTTTATCTGTTCGACGAACCGACGTCGGGATTGTCGTCGAAAGATTCCGAGCACGTCATCGAGATCATTCGATCGATGGCGCACAACAAGATCATCATCGTCACGATTCACCAGCCGAGTTCGAAGTTGTTTCAAATGTTTCACAAGGCAATTTTGCTCGATAAAGGCGGACGACTGGTATTTTTCGGAACGCCCAGCGAAATGCTCCGTTATTTTGCGGAGGCCGAACATCAACATCAGTTCGGCGCGGAGCTCGGCGCATGTCCGTCCTGCGGTACTACGCGGCCGGAATTTATTTTCGACGTGCTCGAGACTCCGCTGCGCGATCTGAGCGGCGATATTATTTATGAGGAGAACAGCCGCGGCCAACTGGTGGCGGCGCGGCGCTACTCGCCGGAATTCTGGCGGGACAAATATGAGGCGTTCCGATTGATCCAGGACGTCAAACAAGTTTCGCTGCGCCGCGAACAAGTGCCGCCGTTGCCGTCGACGGTCGCGCAAAAGCGGAGACGGACCCCGATTCGCTGGCATGACGAATGGACCCAATTTCGCGCGCTCTTGCGCCGCTCGTTCATCAGCAAATTGCGCAATCGCGCGAATATTTGGATCACCACATGCGCTGCGCCCGCACTGGCGCTGTTGATCGGTACGCTGCTGCGCTATTCCGAAAGCGGGAAATATGATTTCGCGTCGGCGTTTCACATTCCGACCTATCTGTTCCTTGGATTGCTCGTCGCGATGTTCCTCTCCCTGACCAACAGCGCGGACGACATCATTCGCGACCGGCCGGTGTTGCAGCGCGAGCGGAATCTCGATGTGCGCCTCCCGTATTACATCTTCGCCAAGACGTCGTCCTTGTCGGTGTTCGCTTTGATCCAATGCGTGTTGTTCGTGTGGATTGGCAACTACATTCTCGAGATCCGCGGCATGTTCTGGTTGCACCTCGGACTCATGTTCATGACGTCGGTCGGCAGCGTCGCGCTCGGTCTGCTCGTTTCCTCGCTGGTGTCAGACGCCAAGACCGCGGCCAACATCGTGCCGCTGGTGCTCATCCCACAGATCCTGATGAGCGGCGCTCTTATTAAGTATGAGGACATGAACCGGAACCTCAGCCTGGTTTATTCGCTGACTCGCTGGTTCCAAGAGCATCCAAGCAAGGACCGCGGCAAAAAGATGGACAGTAAATTGCAGGTGCCGTTCGTGTGCCAGTTCATTCCCATGCGTTGGTCCTACGAAGAAATGGTTGTTGCGCAGGCCAAGCTAAATCCGCTCACGTCCCGCCAGGACCGCGTCCAACGTGAGATCGACGCCATCGTCGCGAAACATTCGTCCGATCCCGCGGATGGAAAACGACTGGACGAATTGAAGGAGGTCCTCGCGGTTTTATCTGGCCTCGAAGCGAAATCGGCGGACGAGCTCGATCGTTATCTCAAAAAGGTCGATCTGGTTTTGAATCGAAAGAAAACCTTTGATCCAAAGGACTTCAAGGAAGCGAAGGGGCCGGTCACCGCCGAGCAGATCTACGTAAACCAAAAAGTCTCCGATTTGATTTCGAACGCGGAGATGGAGCAAAGCGATTATCGCCGCGGGACCCGACCGAACGTTTTCTTCGGCGCGGAAAAACGTTATCTCGGCGCAAAGGTCAGCGTTTTCATGTTCAACACCCTGGTGCTGATTGGATCGACCCTCGGCCTGCTCGGCTTGTTATACTGGATTCTCAAACGACAACTCGAAGTTCGACGAACAACATGAAAAACCAAACCAACGGCGAAACGAAACTGATTGTCGCGCCGAGCGACATCGATGCGGACATGCTTTACGCCACCAAATTCTGGGCGGGCGATCCGTTCATTTTTCTCCAGCAAAACGGCAAACGGACGATTGTTTTGACCGATCTGGAAATGGGTCGCGGGAAACGGACGGCCGAAGTCGATGAATTCGTGTCGTTTAATCAGCTCGAACGTGAAGTTCAAGGAAGCGCGAAACAAGCGCCGCCTTTCGAAAAGGTGGTCGCGCATTTTCTGCGGAAGCGCGGAGTGAGAAGCGCCACGGTGCCGGCAAGTTTCGCGCTCGGATACGCGCGCGAACTGGCGAAAGACAATGTGAATCTTTCCACCACCAATGGGCTCTTCTGGCCGGAGCGCGAAGCTAAAACCGACGAAGAGCTGAAATTCATCGGTCGCGCTCTGCGAATCACCGAGACCGGGCTGAAGCGCGCAATAGAGGTTTTAAAGGCATCGAAGCCGAAAGGGAGAAAATTGATGTGGTCCGGCAAACCGTTGACCTCGGAGCTGCTGCGCGCCGAAATCGACACAGCGATGTTGCGAGCCGGCGGAACGCCAACCAATACGATCGTTGCCGGCGGAGACCAGGCATGCGATCCACACGAGCGCGGCTCCGGTCCGCTGTATGCGAACTCGCTGATCATTCTCGATATTTTCCCGCGCGATGCGAAGACTGGCTATTGGGGCGATATGACACGGACAGTTGTGCGTGGCCGCGCGAGCGAGGCGCAGCGCAAACTTTGGCAAACCGTAAAGGACGGCCAGGAACTCGCGCTGCGCGAAATCAAAGATGGCGTGGACGGAATGAAAATCCACAAGGCGATCCAGGCGCTGTTCAAGAAGCGCGGTTATCCGACCGAAGTCCGGAAAGGAGTAAACGTCGGATTCTTCCACGGCACCGGTCACGGGCTGGGCTTGGAGATCCACGAGTATCCGCGGCTCCAAAAAGTCGTGTTGAAAGAGCGGCAAGTAGTGACGGTTGAGCCCGGCCTTTATTACCCCGGCCTCGGCGGTGTTCGGCACGAGGACGTCGTGGTCGTGACCAAGACTGGCTCCAAAATCTTGTCGCGATTTCCCAAGCCATTGGAAATCTGAGGTAGCGGCGGTTGATTCGCTCGTTCCCACTCGCTCACCCTCTCGGGCTTGCCCGTCCATGTCGCCCGGCTCCCGCCGGCTCCATTCACCGAACCGCCATGGCGATTGAGGTCAATCGCCGCTACCAATGAACGCCTCGGCCGGTTGAGCGTCTAACTTAGGCAACTAGATTACCACAGGCATGTTCTATCCAATCGGGTTCGGCGGGCATCATTGGTTTCTGTATCTCATCGTGCCTGCCATTTTAGGAATCTGGGCGCAGATTCGGGTCACAGGTGCGTTCAATCGCTGGGGGAAAGTGCGCGCTTCATCGAACATTACCGGCGCTGAGTGCGCGCGAGAAATTTTGCAGGCTGCGCAAATCCACGACGTCGATGTTGTGCAAGTCGATGGTTTTCTAGGTGATCACTACGATCCGGCGAGCAAGAAGCTTTGCTTGTCGAGCAATGTTTACAACACGCCGTCCGTAGCGGCGCTCGGAATTGCCGCGCACGAAACGGGTCACGCCATTCAGCACGCCAAAGCCTATGCGCCGTTGAAAGCCCGCATGGCGATCGTGCCCGTCACGATGGCCGCTTCGCAAATGCTGCCGTTTATCATCATTGGCGGGCTTTGGTTCCACATCTTTGGCCTGATCACGCTTGGCATTTATTGCTACCTTATCCTAGCCATCTTCCAGTTGATCACGTTACCGGTTGAGTTCGATGCCTCTCGCCGCGCAAAAATTATTCTGCAACAAATGCGGATCATTCAGCCGGGGGAAGAGGCTGCCGGAGTAAACAACGTTCTCAACGCCGCCGCGCTCACTTATGTTGCCGCGTTCATCGCCGCGATCGGCAATCTGCTTTGGTTGATGTCGCTCCGCGACCGGCGCAATTGATTGGGTTATAATTGAAAAGAATGAACCCCGCGATCGCCTTACCGCCTGTTCGACGTCTCACCGATTTGTTGTCGTCCGGGTCGGATGCTGATGCTAAGTCTAAAAAGAAGGCAATGGACGAAGCGCGCAAGGACGAAGACCAGCGACTGGTTGCCCGGACCCAACAGGGCGACGCCGGCGCGTTCGACGATTTGGTCGTCAAGTACACGCCCCGACTTTACGGCCTGGTTTACAACATGACCTCCAATCACGAGGACACGAACGACCTGTTGCAGGACATTTTCGCAAAGGCTTATAAGGCGATCAGTGGGTTTCGGGGCAAGTCCTCGTTCTACACCTGGATCCATTCGATCGCAGTCAACATGACCCTGAACTTCCTCAAAAAGCGGGGCCGCCGTTATTCCCTTAGTCTGGACGACGTGGATGCCAGCATCCAGAACGATAAGGAATTCCTCGAGGCCACGGCCTCCAGCAGCCCGGTCCGGGAAGCGGACCTGTCCGAGCTCCAAAAAAGGTTGAACGAGGCGATGATGAAATTGTCTGATGAACACAGAGCTGTGGTCACAATGTTTCATATCCAGGGGATGCCCCACGCAGAGATCAGTAAGATCTTGAATGTTTCCGAGGGCACGGTACGATCCCGTCTCTTTTACGCTAATCGGCAACTGCAAAACTATCTGGACGAATTTCGAAAGAACCCGGTCACCTGATCAGCCTGCAAATGGACGAATTTAACGACAACGAAATTGCGAAATTGCTTCGACTGAAGCGTTACGAACAACCGGCCCCGGGCTACTTCGACAACTTCCTCCATGAGTTTCATCGCCGCCAACGCAACGAACTTTTGCGGGAGCCGCTTTGGCGTATCTGCATCGATCGCGCGCGCGATTTCGTTTTGCAATTCAATCTTTCTACACTCACTTCCTCCCCAGTCGCAGTCACGGCGGTGTTGATCTGCGCAGCGATTCTTTCTTTGCGAATCTATCAGACACCTCAACCGGCGACGGTCGCAGTCAAGGATCGACCGGTTCTCGCCGTTCCCGCCAGCACGGAAGACGAATGGACGCTGGCATCACCCGTTTCCACACGGGTTTTCAGCACGCGGTCGCTTCGCAACATGACGGAAAGCGCCCAAACTCACCGAACCGGTACGCCGCCGCGCTACGTGCTCGACAGTGTGCCAGTGAGTTATGAGACGACTTTCAAGTTTTAACCCAGCGTCAGGGTTTTCCTCGCTGGCCGGTCTCGCGTTTTTCGCTGCAGCCACTTCGCTTTTCGCCCAAGCCGCGGCGGAACCGACTATTATTAGTCGCGAGGTCAAAGATGTTTTCGCACGCTGTTCCAAAGCAATTGTTAAAATCGAAGCAACGGACCAGCACGGCCAGCTTTCCGGCACCGGTTTCTTTATCGATCCCACCGGCACGCTTTACACCGCTTACTCGGTCGGCGGTGAAGCTGATAGTATTAACGTCGAGTTTAAGGGCAAAAAATATCCGGCCCGCCAACTCATGGCCGATCTGCGCAGCGGTATCGCGTTGTTAAAAGTCGATTTGGCCAGTCCCGCATTGCCAATCGGCACTTCGGAACAGCTCGAAATCGCGACGCCGGTGGTCGCAATCGGTTATCCGCTTGATCTCGCCGAAACTCCGAGCTTTGGCATGATTGCGGGATTCGATCGCAAGTTTATGGGCGGGTATTTTGCAACCAGACATTTGCGAGTAAATCTGCCGCCGCAACGCGGCGAAGGCGGCGCTCCCCTGTTGAATTTGAAGGGCGAAGTCGTTGGTATTTTGCTTTATCACCTTGAAAACAACGCCGCCTGCTACGCGTTGCCGATCGAGGCTGCGGAAAAAATCCGCAGCGATTTCATGCGTTTTGGTGAGGCCCGACACGGCTGGATCGGCGCTAACGTGACTGAAGGCACTACCGCAGTCGAAGGCTCGCGCGCAGTGACCAAGGAGATCATGGAAGATACGCCCGCGGCCGAGTCAGGGATGAAATCCGGAGACGTCGTGATTCAAATTGGCCGGACCAAAGTCCAGGAACCGGAAGATATTCTCGATGCTTCGTTCTTTCTGACTGCGGGAGACGTGGTTCCGATCACTGTGGTGCGTGGCGACAAGAAGTTGACGTTCGATGTTCAGGCGGAGGTTCATCCCGCTAGTAGGCATGTTCCAAGGCTGCCGGACGGCAGCGAGCTACCAGCGTCGGCCTCTTTATCCGGCCGGGTTATGCCGCTGAATCTGCAATCGGCGCCGCAAGAAACGCCGTAGGTAGGGGCGATTGACTCAATCGCCGGGCGGTTCGGTGAATTCCGCCGCGCTGCGGCAAAATCGAGGGAACATTCTGAATGCACTAGCGGGAGCGTAACCGCCCCTACAACATTTTTTAAACTCGGCCTCGTCGATAATCTTCACACCGAGATCCTTTGCTTTGTCGAGTTTGCTGCCGGCTTCGGTTCCGGCGAGAACGTAATCGGTCTTCTTGCTAACGCTGCCGGTGACATGGCCGCCGAGTGCTTCGATTTTCTTTGACGCGTCCTCGCGCGTCATGGACGGCAACGTGCCCGTCAGGACAAACGTTTTCCCGGCGAACGGCAGCTCGGCCTTTTTTTTGGCCGAAACTTTTTCGCTCTTGGGCTCGATTCCGAGCTGTTTCATTCGTTGCACGGTTTTTTTACCGCTCGATGACTCGAGGAAATCGAGAACGCATTGCGCAACCACCGGACCGACTTGCGTTACGATCCCGCCTTTGTCTGCTTTGCTTTTCGATGGTTCGGCAAAACCAGATTTAATAAGCCGGTCGGCAATCTCCGTTGCTCTCTGTTTGTCGCCTTTGTTTTCGTGGTAAGCGACGACATCGCGAAGAAGTTCGGATTTCGCAACGTCACCGATCGTTTCGTGAAAGCGCGCAAGATCGCCGGCGGTGGTTTTGCCGACATCGGGAATGGCGAGCGCGTAGAGCCAGCGGGAAAGCGGAAACGTTCGCGCGCGATCGATCGCGTGGATCGCTTTGGTCGCGTTCTTTTCGCCGAAGACACGCGGCGCTTCATCAGTTCCGAGATTTAATTTCGCGAGCGGATCGACTTTGAGCTCGAACAGATCGAGCGGTTCGCGGACCAATCCGCGTTCAACCAGTTTGTCGGCCACAATTCCGCCCACGCTTTCAATGTCGAGCGCGCCGCGTGCTGCGAAGAACTCGATACGTCGAGTGGCTTGGGCGGGACATCGAAGATTTTCGCATCGCCAGGCCACAAATTCCGGGTCGCGCCGAACTTCGCCGCCGCAGACCGGGCATTTCCCATGGATGTGTTTGAGAAAATCAAACGGCTTCGCGCTGCGTGGCCGTTTGGATTTTACGACTTCGACCACTGCCGGAATCACTTCGCCGGCTTTCTCGATCACTACGGTGTCGCCGATGCGGATGTCTTTGCGTTTGATCTCATCTTCGTTGTGCAGGGTGGCGCGCGAGACGGTGCTGCCGCTGACAAAGACCGGCTCGAGCACTGCGACCGGCGTGAGGATTCCTGTCCGTCCGACCTGGACCTTGATATCGAGTAACTTCGTTTCGACATGCTCGGCGGCATATTTGTAAGCAATCGCCCACCGAGGGGATTTCGCGGTGAACCCGAGCCGCCCGCGCTGATCGACCGCATCGACTTTGATCACCGCGCCGTCGGTTTCGTAGGGAAAATCGCTCCGGATTTCATCGAGGTCACGGATAGCATTCAGAATCTTGTCGACCGAGTCCGCCCGCCACCAATCTTCGTGTGTTGGCAGGCCGAGCTTCTTGAACAACGGAAAAATCTTCGAGTGAAGATCGACCCCGACGCCCTCGACTGCTCCGGTTCCGTAAAAAATCATTCCGAGCGGTCTCTTGGCCGCGACCTTTGGATCCAAATGTTTTAATGAGCCCGCCGCGGCGTTTCGCGGGTTGGCAAACAATGGCAGGCCGGCGGCTTCGCGTTCCTTGTTCAATTTCTCGAAGCCGGCCTTGTCGAGGTAAGCTTCTCCGCGCACCTCGAAAATCTTCGGCGCTGCGCCGCGAAGTTGCTGCGGCACGGATTTGATGGTCTTGATGTTTTGGGTGATGTCGTCGCCGACCAGGCCGTCGCCGCGCGTGGCCGCGTATTTCAATTTGCCGTTCTCGTACATCACCGAGACGGCGACACCGTCCACTTTCGGCTCGATCACTACCGGAACTTTCTCGTCCGGCAGGAGCTTGGTGATCCGCTTGTAAAAATTCGCGACTTCATCTTCGGAATAAGTGTTGTCGAGGCTGAGCATCGGAACGCGATGCTGAATTTGGGCAAACGCCTGGAGCGGTTCCCCTCCAACCCGCTGGGTAGGTGAATCGGCTGTGACCAGTTCCGGGAATTTCGCCTCGAGGTCGAGGAGCTCCTTGTAGAGTCGGTCGTACTCTCGATCGCTGATTGTCGGCGCTGCTTCCTCGTAGTAGCGGCGGTCGTGGTCTTTTATTTTGCGCCGGAGCCCCGCGATCCGGGCCGCTGGTTGAGCCTCGTCTTTGGCCATGAAGCATGATACAAACAGGCGAAAGATCGACAATGAACGGCGGCGAAAAAATCCTCGGCGTCGAAGGAGGCGGGACCAAGACATCCTGGGTTCTGGTCGAGCGCACGGAATCGGACCTGCGCGTTTTGGATCAAGGCAAGCTGCCGCCGGCGAATTTTCGGTTGGCTACCGCGGACGAATTGCGGGGGATGTTTCGCGAGTTGCCGAAAGAAATCGCGCGCGCGGGAGTTTTTTTGGCCGGTTGCGGCACTGAGGAAGATCGACATTCGCTCACTCGGCTCTGTGCCGAAGTTTGGCCGCAGGGGAAAAACGTCGTCGGGAGTGATCGTGATTCTGGTTTGGCTGCGGCCCTGGGAGCGGGCGACGGGATTGTTGTCAACGCCGGAAGCGGCTCGTCAGTAACCGGAAGGCGCGACAAACGGGTCGAGAATGCCGGCGGATGGGGACACATTCTCGGCGACGTCGGCGGCGGTTATTATCTAAGTCTGCAGGCGCTCCGATTGATTCTGCGGGAATACGATCTGCATCGCGGCGAAGTCCAGTTTACCAGCAGAATTTTGCGCGCTTTATCGTTGAATACTCTCGACGAGCTTGTCCGCTGGGCCCAGACCGCCGACAAAATGGAAGTGGCAATGCTGGCCCCGGTGGTTTTTGAAGCGGCGACAGGTGGAGACGCCCGGGTGATGGAAATCATCGAAGAAGGTGCGCGCGTTCTTTGCGAGTACACCGAAGCCGTTGCGACGCGACTGCACGTTCTCGCCCCGAAAGTGGTGTTGCTCGGTGGATTATTTCAGCGCGACTCCATCTACAATCACACCTTTCGGCGTCGATTGAAAAAAGCTTTACCCGATGCGCGGGTATCGAATTCGGAACGAGCGCCAGAATTCGGTGCAGCCTGGCTGGCGGCTGAAATGCATAGCTGGCCGGAAATTCATGCCGAACCCGCGCCGGCAAAAATCGACGACCTCGCTGCGGCGCTGACCGAGCAGCGGAATCCGCGGTCGGAGAATCTCGAAAAGATGAACGCGCACGACTTAGTGAAGCTATTTATCGATGAAGAGAAGTTCGTCGACGACGCGCTCCGCGCGGTCGGTGCGGACCTTGCGGGTGCAATCGAACTCGTGGTCGATTCGCTCCGCAAAGGCGGGCGATTGTTTTACGTGGGCGCCGGAACGAGCGGTCGTTTAGGCGTGCTCGATGCCAGCGAAATCCCGCCGACGTTCGGCGCGCCGTCAGATTTGGTGCAGGGAATTGTTGCTGGTGGCGCCACTGCGCTCCACCGAAGCGTCGAAGGCGCGGAAGACGAGTCGAGCAACGGCGCGCTGGCGATTGATCGTCGTGGCGTCAAAGAGGTGGATGTTGTAATCGGCATTACCGCGAGCGGCCGAACGCCGTTTGTGCTGGGCGCGCTCGACCGAGCAAAGTCGTTAGGGGCGAAAACCATGTTGCTGACGTGCAACCCTGCGCGCGAAACTCGCGCCAGCGGGATTGATCTGACGATTGATCTCGCGGTTGGCCCGGAAATTTTAACCGGCTCGACGCGTCTGAAAGCGGGAACGGCAACAAAGATCGCGCTCAACATAATTAGCACTGGGGCGATGGTCGCGCTCGGCAAAGTGCGTGGCAATTTGATGATCGACTTGAACACGACCAGCTCGAAGCTGCGCGATCGGGCAACGCGAATGGTCGCTGAGTTGATGGAGTCGGATTACAACTCCGCCCGCGCGCAATTGGAGCAAAACCATTGGGACCTGCGGGCCGTCCTCAAGAATGCGGGTAAATAAAAGCCGGTCGACCGCCGTCCAACTTTTGTCACGCGCGAGTGCGCATGGCTAAACGATCTAAGATCAACAACCTCAACTGAAAGGAAATTATGCTTTGGACTATATTTGTGATCTTGCTGATTCTCTGGCTGCTTGGATTTGTCGGCTTCCACGTGCTGGGCGCTTACATTCACATTCTGCTTCTAATCGCCCTTGTGGTGCTCATTCTGCAATTGATTGGCGGACGCCGACCGCTGTAGCATCGTGACGTGAAACCAGTTGGAATCATCGGGATTATTCTAATCATCGTCGGTATCGTTGGCTTTGCCTGGGGCGGTCTTCATTGGTCCACTGAGAAGAAGGACGCCCAACTTGGTCCGCTTGAAATCAAGCATACTGAGAATCAGGGCATCAACTTTCCGCCGATCGTCAGCGGGATCTGCCTAGTTGGCGGAATTGCCCTGGTCGCCATCGGCGCACGCAAGTCTTAAGGGTTGTTTACTTTAGACAATCGCTTTGATTGAATCCGGCTGTGCCCGGAACAATCAATCGGCGTGCGGTCCGCTGGCTTCGTGGTCAACTCCCTGAATTGGTCGCGGCCGGCACCATTAGTTCCGAGAATGCCGCGGCGATCGAACGTCATTACGGTCCGGTAGAACCGCGGACGAATTTTGGTTTTGTAATCCTGGCAACGATTGGGGCAGTGCTGGTCGGCGCCGGCATCATTCTGCTCGTCGCGCATAATTGGGACGATCTTAGCCGCGCGGTGAGGACGGTGATCGCATTTATCCCGCTCCTGCTCGCACTCGGGCTGGTTGGTTTCGTGCTCATGCAACGAAACGATTCGCGGCCGTGGCGCGAAGCTGTGTCGATTTTCGATTTCGCCGCGGTGGCCACGTCGATTTCCCTGATCAGCCAGACATATCAAATCCAGGGCTCGTTCGCGGAATTCTTGCGGGTTTGGTTGTTGCTCTGTATCCCCGTTATCTATCTCCTCCGGGCAAGCGTCGGCGCGGCTGTTTACGTGATTGGGACGATTGCATGGTTGTTCTCGCGCGAAATGGCGTTCTTTGTTCGAACGCCGGACCCGATGTTTTTCTGGATCCTGTTCCTGCTGGTGGTCCCGTATTTCTTGTTTCGCTTCTTTGAGAATCGTGGCAGCCGGGAAACCGCTGGGTTAGCGATCGTGATGACGATTGCGCTGGTGTTTGGCATGGGATTCACCGCGGATTTTGCAAAATCTGATTTCGGCGGAATCGCCTTCGCGGGTTTACTGACGACGATCTATCTCTGCGGGATGAAGTTTTTTCCGCGAACGGGCGAGCGATTGCCCATTGTCGCGCTGCTCGGCGGAATTGGAATCGGTGTCACCGCGATTGTGCTCAGTTTCGAATCGAGCTGGCACATGACGCGTGAATCGTTCTGGGGGCAGCGGACCCTCGGGGCGAATGTTGCCCTCGCACTGGAATTCCTATTTCCACTGGTGGCGATCTGCCTCGCCGCAGTCGATGTGGTTCGACGACGTTTTCAGTTCAGTTTGGTTGCGGCTTCGTTTCCGGTCGTCACCGCTCTTGCGTGGGGCGTGGCAAATCTCGGTGTGTCTGCCGACCCAAATCTGTACCGGACACGGTGCTCGTTTGCCGCCGCGGCGCTGATGAACGCTTACGCGCTCTGGCTCGGGATCGACATCCTCATGCGCGGGATTCGCTCGAATAGCATTGCTCGCGCGAACTTCGGCTTGCTTCTCATCGCCGCGCTTGCGTTCAGCCGCTTCTTCGACAGCGAGCTGAGTTTTGTGACACGGGGACTTGGATTCATCCTCGTCGGTGCGGGATTCCTGATCGCAAACATTTTGATGTTCAAAAAACGAACTGCTGCTGCCGCATGAAAAGACTCCGCCTTGGCATTTTCATTTTGGTTGCCCTGGCCCAGTTGAGCGTGCCGGCGATTATGGCGTGGGGGCGTGTCCAGACGTTGGCCCACGGTCGGGTCTGGAAATTCAAAACCGCGCCTGTCGATCCGGAAGACGCGGTGCGCGGCCGCTACGTCATGCTGCGATTTGAGGCGGAAGACAATTACCGGCAACCAGAGCAACTAAAATCTGCTGATTCCATCTATGCAATCCTGAAAGAAGGCGCGGATGGCTTCGCGGAAATCGATCATCTGAGTTTTTCTCCGGTTCCAGGTGATTCGGCGATGAAAGTCGAACCGGGCGGCTTTTGGGATGGGCAGCAGCGCATTGTTTTTCCGTTTCGTTATTTTTGGCTGACGGAGAAACGCGCGCCCGCAGCGGAGCAAGCTTATCGGGAAAACAGTCGGCGCGGGCAGCAAAACGCTTTCGTTACGGTCCGTGTTCGCGACAGCGACTCGGCGCTCGAAGAGCTTTATATCGACAATCAACCGCTGGCGGATTATCTCCGCGCGCAGGCTGCGAAAAAGTAGTCGCCGACTTAGCCGTCGTAGATCTCTTGACGGAGGAGGCTCTATCGATCCGGCGGAGCGTCGCCGCCGTCAGCTTTCAGGACCGCAAACGTCTTGCTGCCTTTGCGATCGAGATAGAGCAAGACGCCTCGTTTTGGATCGGATTTGTTCAAAGCCTCCCGGAACGATTTTACATCCGTGACCGGTTTGCCATCGACTTCGGTGATCACGTCCTCGCGCTCGATTCCCTGTTGGGCGGCGAGGCTGTTGTCGGCGACGTCAGTGACGATGACGCCTTTTTGGACACCGAGTTTGAAGCGTTGCGCCATTTCCTTGGTCAGCTCTTGAACTTGCAACCCGAACTTGCCGACTTCCTGTTGTCGCTCCTGCGGCGGACGGGCCGGTTCGTTGGAAGCGCGGGAAATCTCATTCGGTAATTCACCGGTCGTGACCGGGACTTTCAACGTCTGCCCTTTTCGCCAAACGGTTAGTTCAACTTTTTGGCCGATCTTCTTTTTCAAAATCTCGTGCTGCAGTTGCGAGTCGGTCATGACTGGGTTGGCATCAACCTGAGTGATGACGTCGAACGGCCGGAGGTCGCTCTTGTAGGCAGGCGCGTCTGCTTCAATTGTTCGGACGACGACGCCTTTGTCGATCCCCTTGAACAAATCGCGAATTCCAGGATCATCGCCCAACGTCTCGATTCGAATACCGAGCCACGGGCGCATGATCTTGCGGCCAGCGATGAGCTCGTCGCCGATATCCTTTGCCATGTTGCTCGGTATGGCGAAACCGAGACCGCGGTTAATGCCGTTGATCAGCGTGTTCATGCCAATCACCTTGCCGTCGATATCGCATAACGGGCCGCCGCTGTTGCCCGGATTGATTGACGCGTCGGTCTGCAAATAATCTGAGATCGAATAGCCGCTGGTCGCGAGCAGCTTGCTTCGGCCTTTGCCGCTGATTACCCCGTAAGTGAAAGTGTAATCAAGTTTGAAGGGCGCACCGATGGCGAACGCAAACTGCCCGACGCGCACGGCATCACTGTCGCCAAGTTGCGCCGATGGAAGGTCCTTGGCGTCGATCTTGATGACTGCGACGTCTGTTTTTTCGTCAGTGCCGACAACCTTGGCCGCGAATTCCCGACCGTCTTTGAGCTTTACCTCGATCTTGTCTGCCGACTCGACGACGTGAAAGTTTGTAAAAATGTAGCCGTCCGGTCGGACGATAAAGCCCGAGCCCTCGCTTTGGATCGGCTCCACGTCCCGTTGCGGGCGCCGGGGATTGTTGTCATCCGGAGGACCTTGAAAGAAAAGGTCCTCGAACGTCGAAGTCTCAGTATCAGCCTTTTTTGAAACTTCGATGATGACGACACTTGGTGCGACGACCTCAAAGACCTTGGCGAAAGCATTGTTTAGCTGGTGGACGACGTCCTTGCCTTGCTCTGCGGCGGCCGCCGGCACCGTTGGAGTAGGGGGCAATTCCGGGGTGGCTCCGAAGATGGACATCGTGCCAAAGGCACCAGCTACGATAGGAATTAAGGTCAAACGCATTGGTTCGAGGTTGGACAGCATCCAACATGCTACGTTCAACGGCGCAGTCCACTCGCCGCTCGACCTCAAGAGGCGCTTGAATTGCAAGGCAAACGATATACTATCGGTCGTCTCTCTCCGGATATGCGTTCAGTAGGTTTAAATCGAGCACTGGTGGGTATTGTCGCAGGCCTCTTTGTGCTTGTGGCCGTCCGATTTGCATTTCATCAGCATCCATCCCGACCGATCACTGCCGAAGAGTTCGTTCACGCCTTGGATACACATCAAACGTCGTTGATCGACCGCTATTTTCGCGATCATAACGATCCCAATGCCCGCGCGGCGAGCGATCGCTCGTTGCTTTTCACCGCCGTGTTGAGGGAGGACCGCGGTCTTGCCCTGAGACTCCTCGATGCCGGCGCGACTGGCGACCTCGCGGACGATGCTGGCGTCACGCCGCTAATGGTAGCGGCAATGCATGGAGATCTGGAAACAGTCCGCGCGTTGATCGGTCATGTTACGGACGTCGCGGCCAAAGACCGTGCGGGTCATTCGGCGCTCTATTACGCGGTCAACGCGCAAAAAATCGAAATTGTCGATCTTCTTCTCAGCCTGACGCCAAATCTCGAATTGGCCTACGGCGACAGTGGCGAATTGTTGACCCTTGCGCTTGGAACTCCGAATACAAAGATCGCCCAGAATATTCTTTCGAAATTACCTCGGCTTGAGCACTGGAGCACGGGAGCCTTGCGCGCGTTGGATGGCGCGTTGCGCGCGGGAGATCGCGACTCTGTTCGATTGTTGCTTTCAAAGCACATTCCTCAGCCCACGCCGGAAGGTAAGCGCGTGCCGTTATTGGCGTATGCGATCGCTACTGACAATGCGCCGTTGTTTACAACTTTGCTCGAATGCGGAGCCGACCCGAACACAACCCTTCCCCCAAAATACGACCAGGAGTTTTTGGAGACGCTTCCTTCGAAATCGTTTCGCAATTACATCGAAGACGATAAGAACGTCACCTGTCTGATGCTGGCCGCCGGCCTTGGGCGAACGGATTACGTGCGCACGCTGGTGCAGGCTGGCGCGGAGCGCAACCGTTCGACCGGACGCTACAAGATGGTTGCGCTTTATTTCGCGGCTGAGCTCGGGCATTGGCAGGCGGCGCAGGTCTTACTCGGGAGCGGGCCGGCGCCGGAGAAACTGCGTATCGAAATTTCGCTCGCGACTCAACACGTGTCACTCATCAAGGACGGCGTGCCGGTTTTGGATTCGATCTGCTCGACCGGACGCGAAGGTTACGGCACCAAGCGCGGTTACTTCGTGATCACCGACAAGGAGCGCAATCATCGGTCCACGATTTATCACGTAGACATGCCCTACTTCATGCGCTTGAGCTGCCTTGATTTCGGAATGCACGAAGGCGTTGTGCCGAATTATCCCGCTTCCCACGGCTGCATTCGTTTGCCGGGCGAGACTGCGCGAAAGCTGTTTGCCGAAATTCCCATCGGGACGCTCGTTACCGTCCAGTAAGGAAAAGTGGATCGAGCAGTCCCTTGCTCGATGTTATTTTTGGCGGCGCAGGCGCATTTGCTTAGCACGGCCCGGGGAGCGGCCGATCCACCTTGTGCGGGGCGCACTTTTCAGTGCGCGCGTTGACACAAAACTAGTCGGTCTTAGCGTTTCGATCCTTACTTAAATGCAAACTTTTGAGAACGGAGACGGAAAAGAGTTCGTGTCGCATGCGCCCGGCTATTGGTCCGGCAATGTCGGCGTTTCACCTGAACTCTGGAATGATTGGAAGTGGCAGCTGAAGAACCGCGTTACTTCGCTGCCGCAACTGGAACAATTTATCAATCTTAGCGACGAGGAACGCGGCGGCGTTTTGCTTTCAGGCGACAAGCTCGCGCTCGCGGTGACGCCCCATTTTTTCAATCTGATTCCCGCGCGATGATCCGAACGATCCGATTCGGCGCCAGGTCGTCCCGCGCGTTGAAGAGACTTGGGCGTCGCCGTACGACATGGCCGACCCGTGCGGGGAAGATTCCCACATGCCGGTGCCAGGCCTGGTGCATCGGTATCCCGACCGCGTTTTGTTTTTGGTTACCGACCGTTGCGCAGCCTATTGTCGATATTGCACGCGCTCGCGCGTAGTGAGCGGCGTTGGCGAACAGGAACTCCACACCGATTTCGAGGAAGCGTTTCGTTATCTCGAACAGCACACCGAAATCCGCGACGTTCTACTCAGCGGCGGCGACGCGCTCATCTTCAGCGACGATAAGATCGATAAGCTGCTGACGCGGCTGCGCGCGATAAAACATATCGAGTTCTTGAGAATCGGGACGCGGGTTCCGATTTTTCTGCCCCAACGGATCACACCCGAATTATGCGCGATTCTCGCGAAGCACCATCCACTTTGGATGAGCGTACATGTGAATCATCCGCGCGAGCTGACGATTGAAGTGAAGCAAGCGCTCGAGCGGCTTGCAAACGCTGGCATTCCGCTCGGCAACCAAAGCGTGTTACTCGCCGGCGTGAACGACGATCTCCAGACGATGAAGACGCTTGTGCACAAACTGCTCATGTGTCGTGTCCGGCCGTATTACATTTACCAGTGCGACCTGATCAATGGCTCATCGCATTTGCGTACGTCCGTCGCGAAAGGGATTGAAATCATCGAAGGTCTGCGGGGTCACACGACCGGTTATGCCGTGCCGCAATACGTCATCGACGCGCCCGGGGGCGGCGGCAAAGTGCCGATCAATCCCGGTTACGTCCTCTATCATGACAACGAGAAAATCGTGATCCGCAATTACGAAGGCAAAATCTTCGAGTATCCCGAGAGCGGCGGCGACCAGAACGTCCAGTTCGCTCCTCAACGCGAATATCACGACGAATACCTATATTCCTAGACAGGATTTACAGGATTGCTTTGGATTTCAGAGGAATCTGGAATCCACGAATCCAGACGCAATTAGGATTGTTTTTCTGCTTTCCTGGGTTCCTGATTAAATCTGTATGTCTGTGTATTTGCTTCAGCTTCTTGTCTCGGCGTTCCTCGCCATTTTGTTTTTGCAATCCGGGATCGACAAGATCGTGGATCGCCAGGGAAATCTGCAATGGTTGAGCGGTCATTTCGCGAAGAGTCCGCTGGCTGGATTGGTGCCGCTGTTGCTTGGAATTCTAACGCTGATCGAACTCGCAGCTGGACTTTTGAGCGGCATCGGGTTTTTCGCGCTACTGTTCACGCGAAATTCTACGATCGCTCTTTACGGCGCAGTCGTTTCGTCAATTGCAATCCTTTGTTTGTTCCTCGGTCAACGGATGGCGAAAGAATACGCCGGCGCCGCAGTTTTGGTTCCCTATTTTCTGCTGACGATCGTCGCGATTTATTTGCTCGGCGCCTGATAGACGACTTCGCCGCCGATAATCGTCATTTCGTTTTGGGTCTTCAGAATTTCCGGCTCGGGAATTTTCATGATATCCGCCGACAAGACCGTGAAGTCGGCCAGCTTACCGGGTTCGATTGAGCCTTTGTCTTTTTCTTCGAACGCGGCGTAAGCCGGCCAGATGGTAAACATTTTAAGCGCTTGCTCGCGCGAGACCGCCTGTTCTGGGTGCCAACCAGGCCCCGATTCGCCTTTGATGCTTTTGCGTGCCACCGCGGCATAGAACTCGATCATCGGTTCGCCGCGCTCGACCGGCGCATCCGATCCGCCGGGAATGATGCAACCGGTCCTAATCAAACTTTGCCAGGCGTAAGCGCCGGCGAGTCGATCCATTCCCAGTCGCGCTGGCGCGAAAAACAAATCGCTGATTGCGTGCGACGGTTGCATCGACGGGATCACGCCGAGCTTGGCGAACCGGGGCAGATCGGCAGCATCGAGGATCTGTGCGTGCTCCACTCGCCAGCGCGGTTCTGCGATTTTTCGCTCCGCCCCCGGCACCGCTTTGAACGCTGCTTCGTATAAATCGAGAATCGTCCGGTTCGCGCGATCCCCGATCGCATGCGTCTCGACCTGAATGCCGCGACGCAATGCTTCTTTGAACATCGGGCGCAACTCTTCCGGTTTCTCGGTGAGATAACCTGAGGTGTCGGGAGCATCGCTGTACGGTTTGAGCAGGGCCGCGCCTCGCGAGCCGAGCGCGCCGTCGAACACAACTTTGATCGTGCGCTGGGTGAAATGATGATCGAACGCGTCGATCGTCGCGCCTTCTTTCAAAAAGTTCTCGGCATCCTTGCCGGGACCGTAAACGCAGTTCACCAAACGGACCTTTGCGGTGCCCTCCGTGTAGACTTTTTTGATGAGATCGATGTCGTCTTTGTGACTGCCGGCGTTTTGAATCTCACACCAGCCGAGTGCGAGTTCGCGATTGACGCCTCTAATGAGGCGCTCGCGCTGAGCGCCAGTTGATGAGGGAATGTTTTTGTCGACCAACCCCTGCGCGTGGTCGATCAACATTCCCGTCGGCTCTCCCGTGGTTTTGTCCTTTAGAATTTCGCCGCCAAACGGATTCGGCGTGTTCTTGTCGATCTTCGCCATTTTCAGCGCGGCGGAGTTCGCAATTGCGGCGTGGCCATCTGCACGGGTGAGAAACACCGGATTATCCGGCGCGATTTTGTCGAGGTCCTGGCGCGTCGGGAATTGCGGCGGCTTCCAAAAGGTTTCAATCCAACCGCGACCTTCGATCCATTTGCCGCGCTGAGTTTGAGCCGCGCGCTCTTTCACCTTTGCAAGAAAATCTTCAAGAGTGTTTGTCCCTTCGAGATTCAGACTCAGCTCGCGTTCGCCAATTCCGAAAATGTGGCAATGGGAATCGGTGAGGCCGGGAACCAGCGTCTCACCGTGAAGATCGATGACTCGCCCCCCATGAAATTTTCGGGCGTCATCATTTGAACCAACGAAGCGAACCCGTCCGCCTTTGACCACGATCGCTTCGGCCCGCGGCTGTTTTTCGTTAACAGTGTAAACATTTCCATTGAAAAACAGAAGGTCAGCATCGTCATCCGCGGCGTTCACCGGCAAATTTAACGCGCAAAGCGAAAATAAAATTGCGAACCGAATGGGCGCTTTCACTTGACGGTTTGGCGAAGTTTTGACGTGATCGCCTTTGCGAAACGGTCACTTTTCTGTATCGGAAAAGCTGATCGCGACATTATAAACATGAATCGTGAATTTTCTTTTGCCGTCATTGCGTCCACTTATACAATCTTGGCTTCCCTGTAGGCGAGCAATCAACCTTAACTCCGCAGCGTTTGAACGAAGCACATCCTAATTTCATTTCCGGTTCGTTTCTAAAGTGTCGGCTGAATCTGGGCAGTCAGAGCGTCCGCTGATCTATGGCGAATTTTTTTCCACGCTGGTGCAACTGGTTGCCGCTTCAGATGGCGGTAGCCGGCTTTTTGATTGTCTGCGGTCTCACCGCTGCCACGTGGTATTACGTAACCCCCAAATACACCAAGGTCGGCTACCAACCGATCCAGCCAGTTCCGTTCCCGCACGATATCCACGTCAGCCAGCTCGGAATGGATTGCCGTTACTGCCACAGCTTCGTTGAAGTCGCGGCGCATTCGAACGTTCCGAACACGCAGCTTTGCATGAACTGCCACACCCAGGTGCAAAAGGACAACCCGAAACTCGAGCCGGTCCGCCAAAGTTGGAAAGACGGGCGACCAATCGACTGGGTATGGATCCACCGGTTGCCCGATTACGTCTTCTATAATCACTCCGCGCATGTGAATCGCGGAATCAGTTGCGCCAGCTGCCACGGCCAGATCAACCACATGCCCGTGGTTTATGATGCGAAACCGATGAGCATGGCGTGGTGCCTTGAGTGTCACCGCCATCCGGAGAATTTCCTTCGCCCGGAGGATCAGATTACCAATCTCGATTGGAAGCCGGAGGACGTGAATCCGGCCGATTTCGTTACGAAATACGGGCAGCCGCAAGGCGTAACTGAAGACTGGTCGAAAAAGAAACATCTGACCCAGGTTGAGATCGGCCAGACGTTGAAGGAACGCTGGAACATTAAACCATCTCAAAATTGCCAAACCTGCCACCGATGAAACGCGTCTTTCAACATCCACCAGAGCCGCTGACGGGCAGGAAGTATTGGCGCAGTCTCGGCGAATACAGCAACACGCCGGAATTTCGCGAGTGGCTTGAGCGCGAATTTCCAGCCGGCGCTTCCGAATTGGAGGAGAACGACTGGTCGCGCCGCGATTTCATGAAGTTGATGGGCGCCTCGATGGCGCTGGCGGGCATCGGCCTAACGAGTTGCCGCCGGCCGCAGATGCACATGGTTCCATTCACCAAGAGTGTGGAGTGGACGATTCCGGGAAAATTCCTCTACTACGCGACCGCAATGCCGCGTCGCACTGGCGCCATTCCGCTCATCGCGACGACGGTTGATGGCAGGCCGATCAAACTTGAAGGCAATCCGTATCATCCGGCGTCGTTGGGAGGCACCGACGTTTTTGCCCAGGCTTCGCTTCTCGATCTTTACGATCCGACGCGGTCCCGGCGGTTTGTGAACCACGGGAAAGAATCCACTCGCGGAGAGTTCGACGCTTACCTCGACAAATTGCGGGGGCAAGTTGGTTCCGGCGAGGGTTTGGCCTTCCTTGTGGAAGAAGTGCATTCGCCGACGCGCGAGAGATTGCGCACCGAACTCGAGAAAGCGTTCCCGAAAATGATGTGGTGCGTTTACGAACCTGCTTTGAGCGACGCACAAAACTACGCCACGCGGGTCAGCTTCGGCGAAAACGTTCGACTGATTCCGCGATTCGATCGTGCGGACGTTGTGCTCGCGTTGGATAGCGATTTTCTCGACTGTGGCGAAGGCGATCTCGCGGCTGCGCGAGCGTTTACTGCCCGGCGAAGGGTGAAGTCGGCCGACGATACGATGAACCGGCTCTATGTGGTGGAGAACCGGTTCACAATCACCGGCGCGATGGCGGACCATCGGTTGCGTTTGCCGGCGAGCCAGATTCCAATCTTCACTTACCTCCTTGCCGGAAAGATTGGCACGCTGACAAAAGACTCCGGATTGGTGTCATTGCTTGGAACGCTCGCCACTCCGCCCGCCACGCCGGAATTTAACGAGCAGTGGCTCACCGAATTGGCGAACGACTTGGTCGCAAAATCGGGTTCAAGCATCGTCCTGGCGGGCCAGCAACAGCCGGTAGTCGTCCAACTGCTCGCCTACGCGATTAATTCCACTCTTAAGAACATCGGCCGCACAATTGTAGTCCGTGAATTTCCGCGAAATCGAAACAACAAGAGCATTTTGCAGTTGGCCGATCGGATAAGCCGCGGCGACATCAAGCAACTCTTTGTTTTCGGCGGCGACCCGGTTTACAACGCTCCGCGCGCGGTCGCGCAGGATCCGGACAAGAAATTTCCGGTCGATTGGACTGAGCTTCAAAAGAAAGTGCCGGATGTGGTGCGGCTCGGTTATCACGAGGATGAAACGTCGGCTATCAGCCAATGGCACGCCCCGATGGCGCATTATTTAGAAACGTGGGGCGATGCGCTTGCGGCAGACGGTTCCTATTTGTCGATTCAGCCGATGATTTTTCCGCTATTTGGCGGTCTGAGTGAGATTGAACTGCTGAACGCATTGCTTGGCCGGCCGAAAGTTGAGGGACCGGAGCTCGTCCAAGAAACTTTCCGAGCAACCAAGCCCCCGGGAGATTTTCAAACCGCGTGGTCGAAGTTTTTGCACGATGGATTTGCCGGCCATGTTGCTTTGCACGATCGGCCGGCGGCGTTTAACGCCGTTGCTGCCGGCGGTCCAGCCAAACAGCTTTGGTTCGCGACGCCTCTGCCAACGGCCGAATCACCCGAGATTGTTTTCGTGCGCAGTTACGCAATGGACGATGGCCGTTACAGTAACAACGGCTGGCTCCAGGAGATGCCGGACCCGATCACCAAGCTCACTTGGGACAACGGAGCGATGATGAGTCCCAACTTTGCCGCCTCACTTGGCGTCGCGACCGGGGATCTCGTTCAAATAACGATCGCGGAGAGTGCGCGCGATGCGAATGATCAGCCGATTCGGCGCGAGCTCGTGCTCGCGGCCGTTGTCTCGCCCGGACACGCGGACAACTCCGTGACCATTTCGCTTGGGTACGGTCGCCCGATCGCTGGCCTCGGGCCGCTGCCATATGCGGGTGACTCCGCGGCGGACAATCCGCCAACCGGCGATGTTCCGGGTTTCAACGCGTATTTCCTTCGGACTGCCGCTAATCCGCATTTTGTGGTCGCAGACGGAAAAACAATCGAGAGCATTAAGGTTTCGAAAGTTGGCAAGAAATATCCGCTCTCGATCACGCAAGATCACTGGAGCATCGAAGGCCGTGGACTCGTGCGCGAAGCGAAACTCGACGAGTACCGCGAGGACAATAATTTCGTCGAGAAGCGCGCCGGCATCGATGAGCCACAAAAATATTTGCCTTCGCTCTACGCTCATCCGCCGCTGACTGCCGAGCAGCAATGGGGAATGGTAGTAGACCTCAACGTTTGCACCGGTTGCAGCGCGTGCGTGATCGCGTGCCAGGCGGAAAACAACATTCCGGTCGTCGGAAAACTTCAGGTCTCGCACGGTCGCGCGATGCACTGGATCCGGATTGACCGTTATTTCGCCAGTGCGAAACCGTTCGACGAGGACAACGGCGAGTTTCCGCAGGATCCCGAGATCGTGCATCAACCGATGATGTGCCAGCACTGCGAGAACGCGCCGTGTGAAACGGTTTGTCCGGTTAACGCAACGATTCACAGCGAGGATGGACTCAACGTGATGGCCTACAATCGTTGTGTCGGCACGCGTTATTGCGCGAACAACTGTCCGTTCAAGGTCCGCCGTTTCAATTTCTTCGATTACAACCAGCGGCCGGTCGGCAAAAAGAAGATCGCCGGACAATTCGGCATCTATCAGGAGTACATTGCTCCGTTCACCGAAAAGGGCGCCCCCGACGTCACAAAGTTACAAAAGAATCCAAACGTCACGGTTCGGATGCGCGGTGTGATGGAGAAATGCACGTTTTGTGTGCAACGGATCGAGGAAGCGAAAATTGCCACCCATGCACGAGTTGGCGCGTCCGGTGGCGACCTCCGGATTCCGCGCGACTCGTTTACAAGCGCATGTGCCCAGGCTTGCCCGCACGAAGCGATCACGTTCGGCGACATCAAGGATCCCGAAACCAAGGTTTCGAAACTGAAGGCGGCCGATCGCAATTATCGGTTGCTCGATTATTTGAATGTGAAGGCGCGCACGAGTTATCTGGCGCGGCTTCGTAATACCAACCCGAAGATGCCGGACGCCGCGGACATTGCCGTGGCCAGTCCGGAAGCGAAAGCGTGACAACCTGAATGGACGACACACCAACAGCGCCAGATCTGATTCGAGGCGAGGCGGCCGCGACCGTCGAACGTCCGCTTGCGCGCGCGCCGCTGGTGCTGAATCGCCGCAACTTCAGTTGGATCACCGAGCGCATTTCTGGCGTGGTCGAAGACCGCGCGCCCCGTTGGTGGTGGGTTTGTTTCACCATCACCGGAGCCATCGCGATGTTCGGTTTATTTTGCATCGGCTATCAAATATCGACCGGTGTCGGGACCTGGGGACTAAATCATCCGGTCGGCTGGGCGTGGGACATCACCAACTTCGTGTTCTGGATCGGTATCGGACACGCTGGAACGTTGATTTCCGCGATTTTGTACTTGCTGCGCCAAAGATGGCGCACGTCGATCAATCGATCGGCCGAGGCGATGACGCTGTTCGCGGTCATGTGCGCCGCGATCTTCCCCGGTATTCACGTTGGCCGCGTTTGGATGGCCTGGTATCTCGCGCCGATTCCCAACAACTACGGTATCTGGCAAAACTTCCGCAGCCCGCTGATGTGGGACGTGTTTGCAGTCTCGACCTATTTCACCGTGTCGGTGTTGTTTTGGTACACCGGATTGATTCCCGACCTCGCGACGTTGCGCGACCGCGCGACGACCAAGATCAAGAAATTCCTGTTCGGCGTGTTTGCGGTCGGTTGGCGCGGCTCGAATCGCAACTGGCGGCATTACGAAATGGCCTATCTGCTTCTGGCCGGACTTTCCACGCCGCTGGTCCTTTCGGTGCACAGCGTCGTGTCATTCGACTTCGCTACGTCGATCCTGCCGACATGGCATACGACGATCTTTCCGCCTTACTTCGTCGCGGGCGCAATTTTCGGCGGATTCGCGATGGTTCTGACGCTGCTGATTCCGGCGCGCGCGATTTTTAAACTGCACGACATCATTACGCCGCAGCACATCGACAAAATGGCGAAGATCATTTTGCTGACGGGCTCGTTCGTCACTTACGCCTACGCGATGGAATTTTTCGTGGCCTGGTACAGCGGTAACGCTTACGAGCGGTTTGCGTTTTGGAATCGCGTGCTTGGCCCGTATTGGTGGTACTGGTGGGTCGGCATGTTGTTCTGCAACATGCTTTCACCGCAACTTTTCTGGTCCCGCTGGTGCCGGCGCAACATTCTGGTCGTCTACTTCGTTTGTATGTGCGTGAACGCCGGCATGTGGTTCGAGCGCTTCATTATCATCGTCGGCGGTTTACATCGCGATTTCATTCCGTCCTCGTGGGGACTGTTTATTCCAACCTGGGTCGATATCTGGACGTTTATCGGCACGCTAGGAGTCTTCACATCGTTGTTCCTATTGTTCATTCGCTTCCTCCCAATGATCGCGATGTCGGAAGTGAAAATCGTTTTACCCGAAGCGGATCCGCATGCGCATTCGCCTAACGGACATCGTCCAACTCAGGCCGGAGGAATGCAGCGCACATGAGAACGCCCTACGGTCACGAGGTTTACGGGATGGCTGCGGAATATCCGAGCCCGCACGCGCTTTTTGAAGCGGCGAAAATGGTGCGCGACGCGGGTTTCAAACGCTGGGATGTGCATTCGCCGTTTCCAATCCACGGAATGGACGACGCGATGGGGCTCGGTAAATCGTGGTTGAGCGCAGTGGTTTTGATCGGCGGAATTTTGGGAATCTCAACCGCCATGTTCATCGAATTCGGCGCGTCCTGGATCCTTTATCCGTTGGTCGTGCACGGCAAACCGTATGACTGGAGAGTCGTGCCGGCATTTTTCCCCATCATGTTCGAGATGACGGTGCTTTTCTCGGCGTTCGCTGCCTTCTTCGCGGTGTTGATCATGAATGGTCTGCCGCGACCGCATCATCCGATTTTCAACTGGGACCGTTTTGCTCGCGCGAGCAACGACGGATTTTTCCTCGTGATTGAGGCGCGCGATCCCCGTTTTACCGAAGTCGAGGCGCGGGAACTACTTGAGCGCAGCGGCGGCCAACACATCACCATCGTGCACGAGGATTGATTATGTTGCGCGGCTTTCTCTTAATTTCGCTTTTGATCACGCTCGCTGGCGTGGCGGTCCTTGGATTTCGCGGAGAAAAAACCACCAACGAGCCTTGGGAGCTTTTTCCTGACATGGTGCGGCAAATGAAAGTACGTGCGCAGTCTCCGTTGAACTTTTTTTCCGACGGCCGCGGTCCGCGCATGCCCATCAATGGAACCGTGCCGATTGGCTACGACATGCCGAAGCCAGAAACGAATCCGTCAGCTGCTGAGCTTCAAACGCTGCCGCACGGATTCAGCGTGGGCACTGATTACGTCGACACTGGAAAGATGGGAAATAATTGGGGTACGGGCATTCCAGTTCCGGTCACACCGGAGTTGCTTGAGCGCGGCCGTCAGCGATTCAACATAACTTGCGCAATGTGCCACGGCGCAACTGCCACCGGTAACGGCATCACCAAACAGTACGGCCTGGCTACAGTTGTCACCTTACAAGACGATCGCATCCGCAAGATGGCTGACGGCGAAATTTTCAACACGATCACAAACGGCAAGAACACAATGATGGCCTACGGTCCGACGCTCATGGTCTCCGATCGCTGGGCGATCATCACTTATCTGCGTGCGCTCCAGCGAAGTCAGGGCGCGACGGTCGCGGACGTTCCGGCCGAACACCGCGCGGACCTGGACAAGCCCGCCGAGAACAAGCCGGCGGAGAACAACTCAGCGGCAGCCAAACCGGAGGCGCCAAAGAAATGAGCGAACGCGTGCATAATGCTCCAACGCCGGAAGGCGAATACTTCGAGAGCGAACGGTTCGCGGGACTGTCGGTTTTGCTCGGAGTTATTGCTTTTGTTGCGCTTGCGCTTTGCGGCGCGGGCGCGGCGATTGATCCGCACCAGTTCAGTTACTCCTGGCTATTCGCATTCGCGTTCTTCTTCACGCTCTGCGCGGGCTGCTTTTTCTGGACGATTGTGCACTACGCGGTCGACGCGGAATGGACGGTGGTTGTTCGCCGGCAGCTTGAAAACATCGCCGTCCTGGTTGGTATTCTCGCGCTTTTCTTCATTCCGATTTTTCTTTTGCGGCATCACCTCTACGACTGGATGAACATTGCGCCGGGGAAAGAAGAGAACCTCGATTCAAAGCGCGCTTACTTGAATTTGAACTTCTTCGTCGTGCGCGCGGTGTTTTTCCTCGGGTTCTTCATCATTGCGTCGCAGCTTCTGAAGAGGTTTTCCGTTCGACAGGACAAGAACGGCAATCCGCAGTTCACGATTTGGTTGCGAAGGGTTTCCTTTGTGAGTCTGCCGTTGTTCGCGCTTTGTCTCACTTTCGGTGCGTATGATTGGCTGCTGGGTCTGCAGTACCGCTGGTTCTCGACCATGTTCGGCGTTTATATTTTCGCCGGCGCAGCGGGAAGCTCAATGTCGTTGCTGGTACTGGTGATCAGCGCTCTGCGCAAAGCCGGATATCTCAAGAACGTCGTCACGCTCGAGCATTATCACATCATGGGGAAATGGATGTTCGCCTTCTGCGTTTTCTGGGCCTACATCGGTTTCGGCCAATACATGCTCATCTGGTATGCGAACATGCCGGAAGAGACGAAGTATTTTCTGGTCCGTAACACCGAGTCCTGGTGGTACGTGAGCATGCTGCTAGTGTTCGGCCGCTTTTTCGGACCGTTTGTGATCTTGCTTTTGCGTTCCATCAAGAAGCATCCAAATCAACTTTGTTACGTTGCTGGCTGGATTGTGTTTATGCAGTTGCTTGACATGTACTTGGTTGTGCTGCCCGCGCTGCACGGGACCGGCGTTCATGTGAGCTTGTGGGATTTTGTGGCGCTCATCGCCATGGGCTCCACGCTTGCTTTCGCTTTTCTGCGCATTGTCGGAAAGACTTCGCTGTTTCCGGTGCGGGACCCGCGGCTCATCGAATCTTTGAAACTGGTGAACTGAAATGGCCGACACCGAACAAATCCGACAACAAGTGCAATCGCCCGCGCCGTTTTCGACGTGGCTCGGCGTGGTGCTATTGATGGTTTTGTTTGGCGCACTCGCTGTTGCGATAATCGGCCCCGCGCCGCGCGGCGATACCTACGAACAGCAACGCGCCCAAAACCGGCAGAAGAAGCTGAAGGATTTGCGCGATGAAGACGCCAAAGCGCTGACGAGCTACGGGTGGATCGACAAGAACAAAGGGAGCGTGCGAATACCGATTGAACGGGCGATACAATTGACCGCTGCCGAACTGGCGACCAAAAAACCCGCGCCGGCTGGACCGATTGCAACTGCGACGCCCGAAACATCGGCAGCGCCGTCCGCGTCGCCGGCGCAATCTGCCTCCCCACACGCGACCGGAGCACCGAAACCGACTTCAGTCGCAGGCCCTGGTTCGGAGGCGCACGGTCAACCCGCGGCTGCCGTAAATCCGCCGCCGGTGCAACCCGGAACTCAACCCGGCGCCAATGCCTCGCCGGGAGCTTCGCCCAAGTCTCCTGCTGCCGCGCCCGCGGCGTCACATTCAGTTTCGCCGGCCGGCAATCCGTCGCCGGCTCACAGCACTACGCCCGCGCCGTCACCATGAATTTGCCTAACGAATGACTCCGGCCACTGACGTTCCATTGAAGCAACCAGCCATCTCGGCGACGGCGGGCGACGCTGAACAGGTCGAGCGCGCGATCATCGATTCTTCGACACGTGTTCCGGTGCTAATGTTTTACGCGTCGGCGATGGTTTGGCTGCTGATTGGAACGCTTCTGGCGGGCATTGTTTCATTCAAGCTGCATTCGCCTGACTGGTTTTCGAACGTCAGCTTCCTGACTTGGGGCCGTCTGCGCCCGGTCGAGATGAACGTGATGATTTACGGCTGGGCGTCGATGGTCGGGATGGGAACGGCGATCTGGCTGATGGCCCGATTGTGCCGGACAACTTTGCGGCATCCGCTCCTGCTCGTGACCGGCGCCTGGTTCTGGAACATCGGCGTTCTGGTCGGCGTCATCGCAATTCTAACGGGCTACAGCACTGGTTATCAGTGGCTGGAATTTCCGCCCTACGCGGCGCTGATTCTTTTGGTAGCCTACGCCCTGATTATTTCGTGGGCGGTCTTGATGTTCCGCTTCCGTCGGGGCGAACAGATTTACATTACGCAATGGTACCTGCTCGGCGCGTTCCTCTGGTTTCCGTGGCTCTATGCTGCCACGCAGGTGATGCTGTTCGTCACGCCTGTTCAAGGCGTGATGCAGGCGGTGGTTGGCTGGTGGTACGCGAATAATCTGCTGTTTCTCTGGTTGGGTGCGATCGGACTGGGCACTGCCTATTACATGATCCCGAAAGTGATTGGCCGGCCGGTTTACAGTTATCATCTTGCAACAATCGGCTTTTGGACCTACGCGCTGTTCTCGAGCTGGACCGGAATGCAACGCCTTGTCGATGGCCCGTTCCCGGCATGGATGATTACGGCAAGCATCTCGGCCACGATCCTGACGATTATTCCGGTGGCGACGGTCGGCTTAAATCATCATATGACGATGCAGGGTTATTTTCCGGTGATGCGATACAGTCCGACGCTTCGATTCACCGTCTTCGGAGCGATGTCGTACACGATCTTCAGCATTATCGGTATCCTGATCTCGCTTCGTTCTACTGCGCGCTATCTCCATTTCACCGAAGCGAACGTGGCCTATTCGCAAATCGGTCTCTACGCGTTCTTCACGATGATTATGTTCGGCTCGATGTATTACATCGTGCCGAGATTAGTGGGCCGCGAATGGCGCTACGCCACGCTCATTAAACTTCATTTTTGGGCATCGGCGTATGGCATTGGACTCCTTTCTTTGATGTTGCTGGTTGGCGGATTGGTCCAGGGAACGAGTCAGGGCGACCCCACGCTTCCGTTTATTGAAAGTGTCCAAAGTGTGCTGCCATATCTTCGCGGCCTGTCCCTGGCGGCCTTATTGTTAACCGCGTCGCATTTTATTTTTGCGTTTCATTTTGGTTTGATGTTGTTCGGTCTCGGTCGCACCTCGACCGTTCCGACATTTCTCAATCCCGTCGAAGCGGAAGGATCGGAGCCGCATTTATGAACCGAGCGAGCCGGGACGAGCGAGGTGCACGACAAAGAGGCGAGGCTAGCCGGAATTTTTCGGGAGAAAAATTATGAAAGGCCTGATCTCGCTGTTCATCGGTTTGTTCGGGACTTTCGCGTTTTCGTGGGTCGGTTTGACCGTGATTCCGAATATGCAAATCGGTGCCCTCAATCCACAAAGCGACGAAGAGGGCACCGATATTTATCCGATGCCTCAATCGGGAATGGTTCAATTAGGCCGTCAGGTCTATGCTGCAAACGGCTGCATTTATTGTCACAGCCGGCAACTTCGTCCGGATTACGCTTCGGCAGATCTCGACCGCGTGCGCGACGCGGGTCCGTCGCCTCGTCCGAAATGGGGTGAGCGTCGGAGCGCTCCGCGCGATTACGTGTTCGACCAGCCGGTGCTGCTTGGCGAAGGCCGAATGGGTCCTGATCTGGCAGATTTGGCCAAGGCTGCGCCGGGCGCGCAGGAGAGCCCCGCGGCATCGCCTGCTGCGGCAGCCCAATCACCTTCGCCGGCGGCGAATACTACTTCTCCCAAGCCTGGAGTGGGGGCAGCGCCACCTTCGCCAGCCCCGCCTGCCACGGCCGCAAATCCTTTACCGACGCCGAATCCGAATGGAATCCCGCCCGCTTATTCTGAAGCGTGGCATCATCGACACCTCTATTCGCCTCGAAGCATGAGCCCGGACACGAGAGATTCAAACATGCCGGCCTATCAATTTCTTTACGAGAAACGCCGTATCACTGGCGAACGATCCGCCGACGCGTTGCAGTTGACCGGCACCGACGCTCCGCCTCCCGGCTGGGAAGTTGTTCCGACTTACGAAGCAAAATGTCTCGTGGCATATTTGATGGCGCAGGATCAATCGCATCCATTGAAAGAAGTTAAGAGTGTACCCGGCAGTGCACCGGCTGCCGGCTCGCCCGCAGCTTCGCCAACTGGATCAGCCGCCGCAGCACCACCGAAAAAATGAACGGTCAACCTTCCAATCCATCGTCGCTTACTCGCCAGGGAATGGATTATGGCGAGACCGCCGACGTCCAGGAAGTGCACGCGGCGATTCAGCGCGAGAAACGTGAACCGCGGGTCGGACTTGAGCCGCTGTCGATCTGGCTGATCGCAGTTTACGGACTGGCGATCTTTGCCGGGGGCGCGTATTTCGGCCGTTACTCGGGAAACTTTTCAGGCGACGGCCTTGATCCCATGATGGGCCCGCCGCCGGCGAAGAAAGGCGCCGGAGCCGTGGGCCAGCAACAAGAGCAGGCTGAGCTTTCACCGCATGATCGCGGCAAAAAGATTTTTGCCGCGAATTGTCAGACCTGTCACCAAGCGAACGGGGAAGGCGTCCCTGGACAATATCCGCCGCTTGCAGGTTCTGAATTCACCAACGGTGGTTCGCATCGTATGGCGATGATTGTGCTCAAGGGTTTACAAGGACCAGTGAAAGTGAAAGGCCAGCAGTTTGGCAGCGCAGTCATGCAACCGTGGGACAAAACGTTGACCGATCAAAAAATTGCGGATGTTATGACCTACGAGCGAAGCGAGTGGGGAAATCACGCCAGTCCCGTTACCGCCGAACAGATCGCGGCTTTACGAAAAGAGCTCGCAAACCATCCGGAATCGTATTCCGAGCAGGACGTCCTCGCTGCGCCGGATGAAGATGTCCCAGGGGGAGGCGCGCCCGCGGGACAAACACCACCGAAGCCGGGTGAAGCCTCAAAGCCGGCTCCGCCAAAACCTGGCGGCTAATTCTTCACGTGATCGCGTCAGCGAGAAGTTCGGCCATGTGTTTTGGCCAACGCTCGCTCAGATCGACAATTTGATGGCGGCAACTCGTCCCTGACGCAACCACGACGTCTGGTTGTAGATTGTCGATCTGGCGAAGCAGATCGGCCGCGACTTGTTTTGATAATTCGTATTTTTCCGCGAGCGCGCCGAACGCGCCGGCCATTCCGCAACATCCGGTATTAAGCAGTGTTGCGCTGCGACCCGGCAGTCGCTCGGCTAAGCGCGCCAGGAACGCCGGATCCGTCAGCGATTTGGTGTGACAATGCGCATGAATCGCGACGGTTGAATCGCGTTCTTTGAACTGCAGTGCAGCCGGCTCCCGCTCGAGCAAGTCATCGACGAATTTGTCAAAGAGAACACAGCGCTCCGCGATTTTATCCACTTTCGCGATCTTCAATTCCCGATAATCGTCGACGAACATCGACCAACAGGACGGCTCGAGGAAAATAATGGGAGGTTGAGAAGTTGAGGAGTTGAGATGTTGAGACAGCAGCAGATCGACGTTGTGCTGACCCGATTCCGCTGCGGCATCGAGATTTCCTTGACTGAATGCCGGCCGCCCGCAGCACTTCCGATTTTTTACCAGCTCGACCTCGAAACCGAGCGTCTCGAGCACTTTGACGGCCGCGACTCCAATGTTGGGTTCGTGGTAACGAACGAATGTGTCGTCCCAAAGGATGACTTTGCCGCGAGATCGATTCCCTGCGGTTCGGCCGGAGTGCTTGGCGAACCAGCGGTCAAATCGTTCACGCGCATAGTGCGGCAGTGAACGCCTGGCCGAAATCCCGAGTGTTTTTTCCATGAGTCCGCGGAGCGGCGCAAGATCGACAACCGCATTGGAAAGCCACGGCACAATGCAGCCGATTTGGCCTAACAAATCGACGTTGCTGAAGATTTTCTCGCGTAATGGCAAGCCGTCACGTTTGTGGCGGGCATAAAGCATTTCGGCTTTTAGCAATGCGAGGTTGACGTTTGAGGGACACTCGGGCGTGCAACCTTTGCACGACAAACAATTACTCAGAGCGGCATCGAGCTCAGCCGATTTCAACGGATCGTGACCGTTTGCTTTCAGCTCCAGTGAACGCCGAATGATATTGGCCCGGCCACGCGTGGACATCACTTCATCGCCCGTCGCGATGAACGTCGGGCACATGATCGGCGCGTCTTTGCGGCATCCGCCGCAGCCGTTACACTGTTCGAGATTGCCGATGAATGATCGGTCTTTGAACGCATAAGCCAATCGCGGCTCGAACGGCAGCTCAATCGGTCGGGTAAAATTGTTTCGCAGGTGGTTGTCGACCCTGTAGGCAAATCCAAAGATCTTTCCGGGATTGAAAATGTTTTTCGGATCAAACGTGTGTTTGATTTCACGCATAACATTCAGAAGGGCGTCGCCAAGTTGCTCGCGCATGTATTCGGTACGCGCGATGCCCACGCCATGTTCGGCGGACAGTGAGCCCTTAAATTGGCGGACCAGCGCCGACGTTTGGTCGGCCACGAGCCGAAATTTTCTCAAATCTTCAGCGGTGTGGAGATCCAGAACCGGTCGGACATGCAGCAAACCGCTGGCGGCATGTCCATAGTAACTGGCCTCGAGTCCGAGCGAACTGATAATGGATTGCAAACTACGGACGTAATCCGGCAGTTGCGCGGGACGGACCGCGGCGTCTTCAATGAATGCGACCGGTTTCTTTGGCCCAACACACCCGGTGAGCAACGAAAGCCCGGCTTTGCGGACCGACCAGACCAGATTCATTTCCTTCGGGTCGCGACAAATCTTGATGCGCGATCCAAGTTTTCGCGATTCCAGGACCGACAATCGATCCTCGACCTCGTCGTAAAATTCGACCAGCAAAACCGCTTCACACGGTTTGGCGTCGAGTTCCATCAAATCGCGCGCCGCCTGGAAGTGGAGTTGGCCTTTAGTTTGGTCGAGAAGGGGACGGTCAATGTGTTCAATCGCGGCCGGTTTAAGATCGAGCAGGTCTACCGTGGCCTGCATTGCATCCATCACCGACTCGAAAAAGATCAGACCGAGTCCTTTTTCGCGCGGCAAAGGGGAAATCTTGACTTCCGCAGAAAAAATGGCGGCGAGAGTTCCTTCGCTGCCGGCAAGAATTTCATTCAAGTTACTGGGCGCGCGCGAAAAACGCTCAATCCCGTATGCCGGCCAGCGTTTGAGCAGGCCCGGCGGCCAGCGTTCGGCCATTTCCGTCGTGTGTGCGCGCACCAGATTGGCGATCTTCGCCTGATCCTCCCGCAACGATTCATGGTCCGGCCCGATTGTAACGATCCGGCCGTCGGCCAGAACGATCTCTGTTGAAAGAACATGATCGGCGGTGGTCCCGTAAACCGGGACCCGCGCGCCCGAAGAATTGTTGGCGATCATTCCGCCGATTGTGGCGCGCGCACTCGTTGCCACATCCGGTCCGAAACAAAATCCGTGCGGCTTGAGAAAAGCGTTCAGCTGATCGAGGACCACGCCGGCGCCGACGCGTACTGAACGTTTGTCGATGTTGAGATCTTCGATCTTGCGGTTGTGCCGCGAGAAATCGACGATCACTCCTTCACCAATCGCGTTGCCGACCAGGCTCGTGCCGGCGCCGCGCGGCGTAATCGAAACGTTCTCTTCCGCGGCGGTCTTGATGACGGCGCTTGCTTCTTGCGCGCTGGTCGGAAACGCGACGCCGAGCGGCTCGATCTGATAGATAGACGCGTCGGTGGCGTATAGCTGACGCGTGAGGTTATCAAAATGAACATCGCAGCCAGTGGCCCGGAGTCGTTGCTCGCTACTTTTACTGATCACTCGGTGGCAATTTAACACAACAACGGCCGCGCGAGAGGAGGTGGCAGATGAAATGCTATGAATTTGCCTCAGCCGTGAGCATCACACTGAAGAGCAAGATTCGCTATAACGGGCAGGAGTATTCCAGCCCCGCAGAATTGCCGGCCGACGTTCGCATGGCCTACGAGAAAGCGCTGCACGAGGGGCCGATCGAAAAGAAGTTCGTTGTAAATGGCGAACACTTTGCCAACGAAGACGCAATGCCGACCGATCTACGGAAACTTTGCGAAGACGTAATGGGTGTGATCGAAAACAACGGCGAAGTCACAATTCCCAACGGCGAAACTCGCTCGCGGTTTTTGACCAAGCGCGAACTGGGCGTCGCGGTTGCGGTTGGAGCTGGGATTGCGGCACTAGTTCTCGTGCGAATATTCCACGGTTAGCGCTCTTAATCCGAAAAGAGCGGCATCTGCAATTCCTCACGCGCGTCTTCGGCAAAGCGCACTCCGATTCCGATGAGCCGGACTTTCTTGCCGGTGCGAGCGAAGGCCTCGGACAGCAACGTGCGAAATCCGGCTAGCGTCGGCTCCAGACCGGCGCGTTCGGCCGTTGTGCGGGTGAAATCCGCGAACTTCAGCTTCACGAAAATCTTCGCAATCCGCCGTTCGGTTTCTTTTTGAGCAAGATCGGCCATTAGCTCCTCAAACAATTCGCCGAGGCGCTCTTCACATTGCTCGAGCGTTTCCAGATCGCTCACAAAAGTCTCTTCGGTGCTGAGCGATTTCCTTGGCCGGTCCGGTTCGACCGGGCGATCATCGATTCCACGGCACAGGTCGAATAGTTCGCTGCCGAATTTGCCAAAAAGATCGACAAGCTCGGCTCGCGAGAAACACTGCAGCTCTCCGCACGACCGAACGCCGAGCTCCTGCAATCGTTTCTCGGTTTTTTCGCCGATCCCCCAGATTTCGCGGACTGAAAGATCTTTCATAAACTCGGGAACTTCGGCGAGCGTGACTTCGAGTTGACCGTTTGGTTTTCGCATCGTGCTTGCGATCTTTGCGATCAATTTGTTGGGGCCAATTCCTGCCGATGCAGTCAACTTGGTTTTTTGGAAAATGAGATCGCGAATCGTCTGGGCAAGCGGGCCAGGCGCGCCCGGGTGATCGCTCACGTCGAGATAAGCTTCATCAAGCGAGAGCGGTTCAACCAATAGGGTGAAGCGATGCAAGATTTCGCGAACCACGGCAGCTTCCCGGCGATAGACATCGAATCGCGTCGGCAAAACAATTAGCTGCGGGCAGCGTTGCAGAGCCATGAAAGTCGGCATGGCCGAGCGCACACCGAATTCGCGCGCTTCATAATTACAGGTGGTCAGGACGCCACGCCGGTCTCTCGCGCCGCCGACCCCCACCGGTTTTCCCTGCAACGCCGGCTTGTCGCGCACTTCGATGGCCGCATAAAAGCAATCCATATCGAGATGAATGATCGCGCGCCGGGCCGGGCTTTTTCCCACGTCAAAAGTTAGCGTCGAATCAAGCAATATCACCTTTGGGCAGATGTTTAGGTTGACTCGTAAAAAGGGAATAGCTAAAGATTGTCTCCCACCCTGAGGCCGGCCATGTCTCTTATCCCGAGCGAATCGTACAGTTTTCCGGATCATTTCACGAGCACCGTGACGCCTTCCCGCCGGCCGAAACAGGAGAAGCCCGAGCGGGAAAGAGTGCGCAAGAAACCGGAGATCGTTGCTTTGCCTGACCCCGAGCCAGAGCCTGTCCTGTCAGCAGAACCTGCCGTCGAGCCGGAAGTCGTTCCCCAAGATTGGGAGCCCGAAGTGCCGGAAATTAAAGCCCCTCCCGCGCCCAATCCCGCTTTGCGCCGTGTTCACGCGCCGCCACCACGGATTCCAGAAGCGCCGGTTCGAAAGATCCCGCTGCCAGCCTCGTTGAAACCAAAAGTGCGCTGGAATAATCGGGCGACGCCGATCGACCCGACGGCAAATCGTAACAATGGCAATGCCAACGGCGCGACCGAATTCCCATCTGCGCCGCTTCCTCCAGCACAAAATGTAATTCCGATGAGAGCGGCCAGGCCCGCTCCCGTACGACCGCCCCAGCATGCTATTCGACCTGCGGCGGCGATACCCCAAATTCCTGTCCAACCAGCGCCGCCGAGAAAACCGGCTCCGGTCGCAACTGAGATGCGTCCGGTTGCACTGCGACCCGCGGCTGGGCCGGTCAAGCCGACGCCCGCGCCGCGGAAACCCGTGGCCCCGGCTGTTTCGGGCCCGCAAGCCGACTTTTTCGAAATGTTCGCAGAAGACGGTCATGGGGTTGCGGTGAAACGTCGCCGGGAAATGAAATTTCGGCGCTTCATTGCCTATGAAGCAGCAGCGTTACTCGTCTTGTTGCCGCTGGTTATTCTTGGGTTAACGCTCAACATCAGTACTCCGGTGCTTCGCTGGATCATGAATATTCTCACGATCGCCGCGGCATTTGCGGCGGTGGTGATTCCCATCGCGTTTTACGCTTTCACGCCGACTTTGCCAGAACTCGAACGCTAGAATTCGAGTTCGCCCGGCGAAAGATCAACACTACGGGAGAGGATTGCCTTTTCGCCTAAGTTACGCGATTGACGAGCAATAATTATGAAGCCGTCAGTGACTAGGGTCTTCATGGTTCGGCATGGTGCGACTGTCCTGAACGCGGAAGATCGTTTCGCCGGAGCAACGGATGTTGCGCTTTCGGATGAAGGCCGGGAACAAGTGCGACGACTGGCCGAAAGATTAAGCCACGAAAAAATCATGGCGATTTACGCTTCGCCGTTGGGGCGAACGATTGAAACGGCGCAAATTCTGGCCGCTCCTCACGATCTCAAAGTTCAAACCCGCGATGGTCTTCGCGAAATCAATCACGGCCGTTGGGAGCAAATGACCAGACGTGAAGTGGAAGAAAAGTTTCCAGAGGAAGCTGCCGAGTGGGAAAAAGATCCCTACACCTTCGCGCCGCAGGGCGGCGAAAGCGGATTAGCCGTGACCGCGCGCGCGTTGCCGGTCTTGATCGATTTGGTAAGACATCACGTCGCCGAGAATTTTCTCATCGTCTCGCACAAGGCGACCATCCGACTGTTGTTAAGCTCGATTCTCGGCTTCGATCCGCGCCGATACCGCGACAATCTCGATCAAAAACCAGCCGCGCTGAACATTGTCGATTTTCGCGACGCCACTCGCTCGCGTCTGGCCTTATTCAATGACACCTCGCATTACGACAAGGCGGGCGACGCGATTCCGGAAATTTCCGGATCGCGTTTGTCGAAATGGTGGAACATGCGAACTGATCAGTCGCAGTGACCACGCCTGGCCCTCTAGTGATCGGTGCGACCGGAGGTTCGGGAACGCGCGTCGTCGCGCGGCTGGCGGGACATGCCGGCTACGATCTCGGACGGAATCTGAACGAAGCCGAAGACGCGCTCGAATTTTATTCGTTCCACGAAAAATGGATCAATCCCTTCGTTTCGGCCGAGCGTGACGGCAGGACGCTTTCGCAACTGGACGCGGAACTGATGGAGGCAGAATTTCAATCCGCGCTCGAGCGCCATTACCCGGCAAAACTTCGGATGGATAAACCGTGGGGATGGAAAGCCCCGCGCAGTATTTACTTGCTGCCGTTTCTGCATCGCCAGGTACCGGCTTTCAAATTCATTCACGTTTTGCGCGATGGTCGTGACATGGTGCTTTCGCCGAACCAGAACCAGCTTCGCAAACATGGTGCGGCAGCGTTGACGTGGCGGGAGCGCTTGTTTCGGCCGATGCCGCAGCGGGCGCTGCTGTTGTGGGGGCGCGTCAATCTGAACGCAGCAGAATTTGGCGAGTCGCACCTGTGCGAGAATTATCTGCGGGTTCGATTCGAAGATCTCTGTGCCAAACCCGTCGAGACGACTGCCCACATCATGAACTTCTTGGGCGCCCGAGTCGATCCGGAGCCGATTGCTCGCGCTGAAATTTCCCCGCCTTCGACTTTGCAACGTTGGCGGAATTATCCCCCGGCCCTGATTGTCGGACTGGAAAAACTTGGCGGAAATTCATTGCAGAAATTCGGGTATTTAGCGTAAAAAATCGCGGGGACTACGGCCAAGGAAAAGCCGGAATCGATCAATTTCTGGCTTTGCAATGAGGCTTTCTCTTTCGATATTGAACGGCTAACTTTTTCCGAAATGGACGCTTCTACTTCTCACGCAACGCACGGCGAGCAGCATCACGAAGCAGGGCACGATCACGGCCATCACGAACTGGGTTTTTGGCGGAAATACATTTTTTCCACCGACCACAAAGTCATTGGCATTCAGTACGGGATTTGTGGCCTGATCTTTTTGTTTTTTGGCTTTTCCCTCATGATGCTGATGCGCTGGCAGCTGGCGTATCCCGGACAGGCGTTGCCGGTCATTGGTAAATGGCTGCCTTACATTTTCGGCCCCAACACCATGCCGGACGGCAAAATGACGCCGGAGTTCTATAACTCGCTCGGCGCCATGCACGGGACGATCATGATCTTCCTTGGCGTCGTGCCGGTGGCGTTCGCCGCTTTCGGCAATTTTGTTGTGCCGCTTCAAATCGGTGCGCCCGACATGACGTTTCCAAAAGTGAACGCGGCCAGTTTCTGGGCGTTCGGTGTGGGCGGAATCATCATGTTGACCAGTTTTTTTGTTCCTGGTGGCGCAGCCAAAGGCGGCTGGACTTCGTATACGCCATTGTCCGATATCTCTGACAAGGGCCCCGGGTTCCATCCGTTTCTCAACGGCCAAACGCTGTGGCTTCTCGGATTCATTTTCTTGATCACGTCGTCGTTGCTCGGCGCGATCAATTTCATCACCACCATCATTCAACTGCGCGCCAAAGGCCTGACCTGGATGCGTCTCCCGTTTTTCGTGTGGTCACAATTTGTCACCGCTTTCTTGTTGTTGCTCGCCTTTCCCCCGTTGGAGGCGGCGATTGTGATGCAACTGATGGATCGCACGGCGGCAACCAGTTTCTTCCTCCCCGCGGGAATGATCGTGAACGGCGCACCGTTGCACGTCAGTGGCGGCGGCAGCCCGCTTTTGTGGCAGCACTTGTTTTGGTTTCTCGGGCATCCGGAAGTTTACGTTTTGATTCTGCCGGCGTTCGGAATCGTCGCCGAAATCCTAGCCAACAATTCGCGCAAGCCGCTTTGGGGCTACAAATCGCTCGTCTTCTCTGTTCTGGTGATCGGCTTTTTATCTTTCATTGTCTGGGCGCACCACATGTGGCTCACCGGGAATGGGTTCGACGGTAAGCGCGTTTTTCCAAACCACCACGCTGCTGATTTCGATTCCGTCGGTCATCATTCTGAGCGCGTTTTTCATTTCGCTCTGGGGCGGATCGATCCGGTTCACGGTGCCGATGTTATGGGCAACCGCCTTTCTTCCAATGTTTGGTATAGGCGGACTTACGGGCATACCGCTGGCGTTTAATTCCGCCGACCTCTACCTGCACGATACCTATTACATCATTGCGCATTTCCATTACATCGTTGCCCCGGGCACGATCTTCGGATTGTTCGCCGGCGTTTATTATTGGTATCCGAAGGCGACCGGGCGCGTGATGAACGAGTTCTGGGGCAAGGTGCATTTTTGGCCGTCGCTGATTTGCATGAATGTCATTTTTCTGCCGATGTTTTTGCAGGGAATGCTTGGGATGCATCGACGCTGGTACGATGGCGGCCAGGGCTGGACGTTGTCCGGCGAACACATTTGGGGCCTGACCGGCTTTCAATGGAACACGCCGATCTCGTGGGCAGCATGGATCATGGGCTTGGCGCAGATTCCGTTCATCATCAATTTCTTCTGGAGCATCAAACACGGTAAGAAGGTGAACGACAATCCATGGGAAGCGACCACGCTGGAGTGGACCGCGCCTTCACCGCCGCCGCACGGAAATTTCGTGACCACTCCCGTCGCTTACCGCGGACCCTACGAGTACAGCCTGCCCGGACGCGAAAAGGATTTCACCATGCAAAACGAACCGGTCGAACCCTCAGAACGATCAAAGAGGATGGCCGAACCGGCGCTGGTGCATTAACGAATGGAAATCCCGTACACAATATCCACTCGACCGGACACCGGTCTGTGGAACGCGAAGGTCGGCATCTGGCTGTTTCTGGCCTCCGAAGTGATGCTCTTCGGCGGACTTTTCTCCGCTTACGTTTTCCTGCGGCTCGACGCTCAACCTGGCGAATGGCCGCACGGTCTCCTCAACGTTCCAATCGGCACGATGAACACGGCGATCCTGATCCTGTCTTCAGTCACGGTCGTGCTGGCTTGGGCTTCACTCAAAATGCGGCGTTACAACGCCTATTGGTGGTACATGCTCGCCACCATTCTCTGCGGCATCATTTTCCTTTTCGTAAAACTTTATTTCGAGTGGCCGCAAAAGTTTTCGCACTACGGCGTTTTCTTGAAACCCGAGGCGCGCGAAAAATATGAAAAATATCTCGGAAACCATCGCCGCGAAGAAAAGGGACTCGAGCCACGCATCGAGATCACCGGACACTTGGAAAATCGCGAAGCGCTGACGGATCCGAATGCCAAAGAATACGAAATCGCTCTGGATCCCGTTAACGCCGATCCAGACAATCCGGCGATGGATCGACCGCACTTTATTCCGCTGCCCGGCACGGACAAGGTTGCAAAGATTGAGAAGCAAGACGTCGAACGAATCGATTCGTTTGGTCCGTGGCACAGCGCGTATTTCGCGAGTTATTTTACGATTACCGGGCTTCACGGAGCGCACGTGCTCGGCGGCGTTCTGGTTTTTCTCTACATGTGGCTGCCGGTCAGTAAAAAGGTTTACCAGCGAAATCCCGAGCACTTGGCCAACCGCGTCGAAGTCTGCGGCCTCTTCTGGCACTTTGTCGATCTTGTCTGGATTTTTGTCTTCCCGCTCTTTTATTTGCTCTAACGCATGAACAATCCTCCTGACATTTCTCAAGACCCGGCCGAGCACGAGGAATACGCGCATGGCGTGCACCAACACGTCTCGCGATATTTGATTGTTGGGGCCGTACTGCTCTTCTTCACACTCCTTACTGTCGCGTTATCATACGTCGATTTCGGCGGGTTCTTTTCATGGCTGTTTCATGTTCATATTTCGCCAAAAACAGGCGGAAAGTTGAACGTTGCGGTCGCCCTTATCGTCGCCGCTTTCAAAGTCAGCTTAGTTGGGCTGATCTTCATGCACCTCGCCGCGGAAAAACGCCTGATCTATCGAGTTTTGATTTTCACAGGTTTTTTTGTCCTCGGACTTTTTTGGCTCACCTATCTCGCGTGGTACGATCCGATTTCTCGCTAAATGTCACTTAAAGCTTTCCATATCGTCTTCGTCATTTTCTCAACGCTGTTGGCGTTAGGCGTGGGTGGGTGGTGCATTTGGGTCAATCTGGTGGAAGGCGCGCCGGTCTATCTTGCGGGCGCAATTGCATCGTTCGCCTGCGCCCTCGCACTCGTTATCTACGGCGTCTGGTTCTATCGAAAGATGAAACGGCTCCACATCATCACATGAGAAAGCTTTTGTCGGTCCCGGTCATTTCACTCTTGCTTGCTCTGCAACAGGCGAGCGCGTGTCCGTTTTGTTACGGTGCGAAAGATGGGAAATCGACCCAGCACATGGCAGTTGCGATCTGGTTTTTGTTTGGCGCGGTGATGTCGGTGCTCGGTGGAATCGGTGCGTTCAGTTTTAAAATCTGGAGACACGGCCGGATGCCGACCCCACCGCACGAGCAATTGATCGAGGATTTGGACGACGATGAATAGTTTCGCGCTGATCAACGAATTTCTCGGTCAGCCGCCGAACGCTTCAGAGCACGGCTACCAGATCGATCACATCCTCGAGTTCGCGCACTGGTTCATGGGCGCGCTCTTCGTGGGTTGGTCGCTGTTCTTTATTTTTGTCCTGATTCGTTTCCACAAGAGCCGGCACCCGAAAGCCGATCACACCGGAGTTAGGAGCGCGATTTCCACGCATTTGGAATTTTCCTGCGTTTTGATCGAAGCCGTCTTGCTCATCGGATTCGCCATCCCGCTCTGGGCAAAGCGCGTTAACGAATTTCCGGCCGGGCAAGACGCCATTCTCGTCCACGTGGTCGGTCAGCAGTTTAACTGGACGTTTCACATGCCGGGTCCGGACGGTCAGTTCGGCAAGCGTAATATTGACCTTGTCACAAACTCGAACCCGCTCGGCATCGATCCAAACGATCCGGCGGGCAAAGACGATCTTGTGGTTCTGGGCGAGTTGCACGTACCGGTCAACAAGCCTGTGATCATCGAACTGTCGTCGAAGGACGTGATCCACAATTTCGACATTCCCCACATGCGCATCGCGGCGGACGCAATTCCGGGTTCGCTCATTCCGATGTGGTTCAAACCGATTAAGGCCGGCACTTACGAAGTCGTATGCGGTCAGCTTTGCGGTCTTGGACATTATGGAATGAAGGGTACGCTTGTTGTCGATACGCCCGCCGATTACCAGGCTTGGTTGAAGGAACGCGCGGAGTTAGCTGGAACGCAAAATGCCCCGCCAGTCGGCGCAACTCTGGGCACGGTTCCGCCGCCCGGCGCGCCAAAAAACGAGAATCCGGCCGCGAAAGTTTCACCCAGCCCGAGTGGCCAATAGTTGGGCCGCTCAATTGTGCCGGAAACATCGACATCGTCGGCGCGCTGGCTTAATCGGTTCGCTTGGTTCACTGCATTTGCGACTCTTCTGCTGATTTGCAGCGGAGGAATGGTCACCAGCAAAGGCGTAGGGCTGGCTGTGCCCGATTGGCCGACCACATTCGGCTACAACATGTTTCTGTTTCCGGTCTCGAAATGGGTCGGTGGAGTGTTATTCGAACACACTCATCGTCTGATTGCGTCGACTGTTGGATTTCTTACCATCATCCTCGCGATCTGGCTTTGGCGCGTCGAAGATCGACAAACGATTAAGACGCTCGGCCTGCTCGCAGTGGCCGCGGTCATTTTACAGGGAATTCTCGGCGGGCTCCGCGTCACGATGTTGAAAGATCAAATCGGGATCTTTCACGCCTGTCTCGCGCAGGCTTTTTTTGGCCTGATTGTCCTCATCGCGATTGTGACGACAAGCTCTTGGCGCTCTTTAAACTTGAATGCAAAAAGCATTCAAGTTTCTGAGAGGCTTTCGGCGCTAAAAAGAATAGCCATCGCAACAACTGTCGTGATCTACGTTCAACTCGCGCTCGGCGCGACAATGCGCCATCAGCATAAGGACCTGGCAATCCTTGATTTTCCAACGGCAAACGGGGCATGGATTCCTGATACAAGCGCAGAACAGTTGGCGAAGATCAACGTCTGGCGTGACGCGCGCGCGCTGTCGGACGTCGACGCATTTCAAATCTGGCTGCAAATGGCGCACCGATTCGTTGCTGTCATGATCGGCATCGCCGTGATTGCTTTCTGTGCGCGTGTTCTGCGCGACGCGCCACAGGTTGGAGCGCTTCGGCGATTGTCGATCCTATGGGTGATTTTGTTTTTCGTTCAATTCACGCTAGGGGCCTGGACGATTTGGAGTAACAAGGCGGCCGACGTCGCTACGACTCATGTCGCAGTCGGCGCGATCATGTTATCTTTTGGAGTGAGCGCGTGGGCCCTTTGTTCCGGTCTTTTGCAGGCGAAGAATTCATGAAAGCTGTGACAATCGATTCGAATTCGGACGAGGTTGAAAAACCACGCTCCGGATTTGTGCGCGACTTGATCGAGTTGGTCAAAGCACGCTTGACGTTGCTCGTGCTGCTCACGACAGCGGTGGGCTTTTACGTCGGTGCCGAAGGTCCGATTAACTGGACCCTGCTGTTAAAAACAGTTTTGGGAACCGCCGCCGCGGCTGCCGGCGCAGCGGCGCTGAATCAATGGTGGGAACACCGCCTGGATGCGCTAATGCAGCGAACTCAATCCCGCCCGGTGCCGGCGGGACGAATGCGGCCCTTGGAAGCGCTCGCGATTGGAAGCGCGTTGTCGATCTTCGGGGTGACATATCTCGCCTTCGTGTGCAACGGTTTGAGCGCTGCCCTCGCTGCGATCACGATCATCGTTTACGTCTTTGCTTACACACCGTTAAAGCTCGTCAGCACGTTTAACACGGCGCTCGGCGCGGTCCCCGGTGCTTTGCCGCCAATGATCGGCTGGGCCGCTGCGCGCGGTACGCTGAACGCAGGCGCGTGGATGCTGTTTGCGATACTATTTTTCTGGCAACTTCCGCACTTTTTCGCAATTGCCTGGATGTATCGCGATGATTACGCGCGGGCCGGCTTTCAAATGATCTCGAGCGATGACCGGACCGGTGAACGCAGCGCCAGTCAAAGTGTCTTCTTTTGCATGCTGCTTTTGGTTGTCGCGGGATTGCCGGCTTATCTTGGGATCGCGACAATTTTTTATCTTTTGGCCGAACTGATTCTGGGCTGCCTGTTCATCGCCGCGGCGATGCGATTTTTGAAAACGCGTGATCGATCGGACGCCCGGCGATTATTTCTTACATCGATTATTTATTTGCCCCTGTTACTCGGCGCCCTGGTATTAGGCAAAGCATGAACGGAACGGTCGCAGCGATAGATCGACAATCATCGAGAGCGGGCACGCTTTGGAAGGCGACCCTGATCGCAATTCCGATTGTGACGCTCTTGCTGTTACTTTGGTTGCGGCAACTGGAGGTAAACGCGTTGCGTCAGCGAACAGTTTCTTCCTACGGATCGGTTCCAGAGTTTCAGTTGATCAATCAGGACGGAAAAAATTTCGGCTCGGCCGATTTGCGCGGAAAAATCTGGATCGCTGATTTCGTTTACACGACCTGTCCCGGTCCGTGCCCGATGATCAGCAGCCGGATGAGCGAATTACAAAAGCCGCTTGAAAAAACCGGTGTGCACTTGGTCTCGTTCACGGTCGATCCGGCGAAAGACACTCCGGACGTTTTACGCACTTATGCGGAGAGATTGCGAGCCGAACCTGGGCGTTGGGACTTCCTGACCGGTCCGCAATCGACCATCTATAATTTGTCGCGGAGCGGATTCAAACTAGCCGTTTCTGATGGTAGCGATGCCCAGGGCATCCCGGTGCACAGCACGCGAATGATCCTGGTGGATCGACATGGTGAGATCCGCGGTTATTACGACGCTGCTGAAGTTGATGCCGTGACAAAGATTGTCGCCGACACGACTCACTTGTTGCGGGAGCAACCGAAGTAAATCAACCGACCGGCTGAGGCCCGGCGGTGGACTCTTCTTTGCAAACCATCCGCAAATAGTCGCGGTATTCTCCGTTCGGTAATTTGTCGATTGTTTTCTCAATTTGCGACTGACTGACGAACTTCATCCGCAGCGCGATCTCCTCGAGACAAGCCACTTTCAATCCCTGGCGATGTTCGATCGTCGCGATGTAATTGCCGGCCTCGAGCAGACTGGTTTGCGTTCCAGTGTCGAGCCAGGCCATGCCCCGGCTGAGCAATTTCACGTGGAGCTGGTTCTTCTTCAGATAGAGAAGATTCAAATCCGTGATTTCCAGCTCGCCTCGCGCCGACGGTTTGAGCGTTTTGCAAAGATCAACGACCTGCGCGTCGTAAACATAAAGGCCGGGCACCGCGAAATGCGTCTTTGGTTGTTTTGGTTTCTCTTCCAGGCTGATCGCGCGGCCGTCCGGGCTGAATTCAACCACTCCGTAGCGCTCAGGGTCGCGCACTTGATACGCGAAGATACACGCACCGTTCTTGAGCGTGAGAGCATCTCGAAAGAAATCGAGCTTTCCGTAAAAGATATTGTCGCCCAAAATCAGGCACGCGCCGGAATTGCCGATGAACTTCTCACCAATCAGAAACGCCTCCGCAATCCCGTTCGGTTTCGGTTGTTCGGCGTATTCGATTCGAATCCCGATCTGGGATCCGTCGCCCAGATAATCGCGCAACATCGGACAGTCCTTCGGCGTGGAAATAATCAGCACGTCCCGGAGACCGCCCAGCATGAGCGTCGCGAGTGGATAACAAATCATCGGCTTGTCGTAGACTGGCAGTAGCTGTTTACAGACGATCTTCGTGAGTGGAAAGAGCCGGCTGCCGGCGCCGCCCGCAAGAATGATTGCCTTCTTTGTCATGTTTGTGTCATGTCGAGCGAAGTCGAGACATCTCTACATATTTCCGGGCTTTAACGACGGCCAGACAACAGCGAGAGATTCCTCGACTCCGCCCGGAATGACAAAGAAAAAATCAGGAAAACCGGACGTCTTTCCCGGGATCCATTTCGAAATCCAGACTGAGAGAGTCAGCTGTGTTTGGCTTGATGATTTCCTCCATGAACTTCACGAAAATGGGGTCCTCGCGAAAAATGGCGAACTTATCCATTGATTCGAAGTCGATCGCGATGAAAAAAGGCCACGGGAGCTCCGGATCCACCCGCTTTCCGCATTTGATATTCAGGACCTCGGGAATTTTCAGCAGCTGCATCCGCGTGTTCATCATCATCTCCTCAACACGAGCGGGAGTGACCTCAGGTTTCAACTTGTAGAGGACGATGTGGTGAATCATTGAAGGTTAAAGCTATTAGGCGCACTCGGCAGGGCGCGCAAGTCGGAAACGGTACTATAAAATTCAGGTTTTTTCCGTGGGTTCCTGCCCGACAAATTGAATGCCGATATCTGCAAAACGAAGCGTTTATTTCTGTCGGTAGAGAAGATAAATGCCGCTTCGCTCAATTATTTGGCAACGGTCGCAGTTCTGTTCGGAGCTGAGGACGATCGCACCCGAAGGGGGCTTAGCGCCGGCGGCAACATGGACAAACTCGGAGCGTGGCCGGCCCTCGACTGTGGCATACCAAAGACCGTCGATGTAGGACGGCCCGTAGAAGCCATCTCGAAGATAAATTGGTCGCTGCGACTGCGCCACTGCGGCGTCGAAAGCCTGTTTATACGGGGCATCGAAGAAGACGCCGCGCTCGGGTCCGTAACGGCGATAAATGCCCTGAAACCGCGCTGCCTCGAAAATTGTCAGCGCTAACACAACACCCATGACAGCAAGCCGGATCGGAGGGGAGATAAAGGACAAGGTTGTAGCCGATTGCGCTGAGCTCGGGCCCTCTTTGCTTGCGACAGCAAGAAGCCATTCAAGCGCCGGCACAGTCAGAAGTAACAGGAATACGGGTAATGCGAGCAGGCGCAACGCGTGAAAAGGCTCATACGTGATCGCGCCCGGCACTATGGAGACCGCAAGTCCGTAAAGCGTAAAACGCCACCATGGTTCGCGGAGGTGGCGAAGACCGACGATCAACAGGCCCAGCATTGCGAGGAAAAACGTCGCGAAGAAAAATACACCGCCGGCCTCAACGACGTGGTGGCGCGCCAAGGGGTGACCCGTCTGAAGCAAACCGATCACGCTTTGGTCTTCGAGATAGCGCCGGATGAATTCTGTAAGCGAATCTCGCCACGGAACACCTGGCTTTATGTAAGTGGCCAGCTCAAATCGGTTCGACACCGCGCCGGGATGACGCCAGTTAAAAATCAAAGTTGGAACCAGTGTTAATCCATAAACGACCCAGACTTTGACGATCCCGAACAAGCGATCCCTGCTCGTAGCAAAGAAAAGCAGGCCGAACGCAAACAAGGGCGCGAGCACGCGCCCGGCGAAATAACCATAAGTCAGGAGAGCGAGACTACCGGCGAGCATTACGATTTCTCGCCAGCTCCATTTTTCTTTTTTCTGGGCGTTGTAAGCCGCCAGCAAAAACAACATCACCGCCATCGGAACAAAATGAGCGTCCCAAACCAGACGGCTTTCTTCGAAAAGCCACGGAGTTAGCAAAGCAGTTCCGGCGACGACGATTCCGATGAAACTGCGCCCGGAAATACGCTTCGCCAGGACACCGAGCAGGAGACAGGCGCTGAACATCCAAAACGCCGCAAACATTCGGGCGGCAACGATACTCGGAGGCACAAATCGAAAAAACAGAGCCATCAAATAGATCGTGACTGGATTTACGAATGATGTTGAAGGTGGCGCGTACCACTCAACCTGTAGCGGGAAACGCGGTCCAAATTCGCCGGCCCCGGTTCGCGAAATCAGATACGCGTTATAGGCCGTTGCCGATTCATCCATGTAAAACCCCGGCGGGTTTCGGGTGATGCCGGCGGTGTAAAGCGCAAAAAGCGCAACCAGGCCCGTCACCAGCAGCGTGCGCCGCAGATTTTTGTTAAACAGACTCTGGATTTCCATTGCGGGAGACGTCGGGTTCAGTATACGGCGGGGTCTGGTTCTTCTTCTACCTTAACGTGTCGTCAAACCTCGAATATCCCGCATGCCCGCTTTGTCGCAGCGAGAAGCGCGACATCGCGTTTCGTTTGCAGGATCCATACGCAGTCGCACGCTGCACCGAATGTGGATTGCATTATCTCTACCCGCGACTGCCGGCTGGTGCGATCCAGCAAATTTATCTTGAGCCTTCGTATTATGAAGGCGGCTCATCCGGTTACAGTGATGCAAGTTACGCTTTCCAGGAGCCGGCCTTGAGGGCGACGTTTCGCCGGTTTCTTGTGAATCTGAGCAAACGTGGATTCACTGGTGGCCAACTTCTGGAGATCGGTTGTGGTCCCGGCTATCTACTGGATGAAGCCCGGGCATTCTTCGATCGACGCTTCGGGACCGAGTTCTCGTCGGAGATCGCGGAGATCGCGCGTCGTACGGAAGCCGAAATATTTGTCGGCGGCATCGAACAGGTGCCTGCGAATCTCAAATTTCATTGCGTAATAGCGACGCAAGTCATCGAGCATGTTTACGATCCGCTGACATTCGTTAGACAACTCGTCGATCGTACTTGGCCCGGCGGTCATATTGTTCTCGCTACGCCCGATATCGGCGGTGTATTGAGGAAAATTATGGGTCGACGGTGGCCGTCTTTTAAAACACCGGAGCACGTCGTTTATTTTGATTTTGCGACTTTGAGCTCGGTCATGCGACGCGGTGGACTGGAGCCCGTCCGCCGCTTGCTATACCCGCACGCTTTCCCGCTGGGATTGCTCGCGGCCAAATTTGGACTCGCTCTACCACATTGGCTTGCCCGGGTTCAAACATGGGTGCCGGCCACTACCGTTGCTGCTTATGGAACCGTCCGAGACTCGTAAGCCTCAATTGGTATCGGTGGTGATCCCGATTTTTCGGGAAGCGGCTCAAATCTCCGATCTTGTTGTAGCGGTTCGGAACCATTTGAAAGAATCAGGCACACTCTACGAGCTGGTTCTGGTTGACGATGGATCACCCGACGAGAGCTGGTCCGTGATTGCGGCTGAAGCAAAAAGCGACGGCAACGTTCGGGGCCTGCGTTTGAGTCGAAATTTCGGCAAAGAGTCGGCGCTGTGCGCGGGATTGGAACATGCGCGCGGCGGCGCGGTGATCGTAATGGATGCTGACGGACAACATCCGCCTTCTCTCATACCGGAAATGTTGAGTCGTTGGCAGTCAACCGATGCTGACATCGTGGAGGCCGTCAAGGTCCGTCGAGGACGCGAATCGATATCGAGCAAGCTCGGCGCTCTACTTTTTTACGGGCTCCTGAACAAGTTATCAGGATTTCATTTCAAGGGAGCTTCGGACTTCAAGCTCATGAATCGCAAAGCAGTGAACGCCTGGCTGCAAATGCCAGAGCGCAACATGTTCTTTCGGGGAATGACGGTTTGGATGGGGTTCAACACAGTCCAGGTCCCTTTCGAAGTTGCGCCCCGCTCGGCCGGTCAATCGGCATGGTCGGCCCTTAAGCGGTTGAAGCTGGCGCTGGTTGGAATCACTGCTTTCTCTTCTTTTCCCTTGCATTTTGTGACTTTCGCCGGCGGCATCTTCTTCCTCGTCTCTGTCGCGCTCGGCGTGCAGACTTTGTATTTGAAACTCGCGGACCGCGCGGTTAGCGGATTCGCCACGGTAATTTTACTGGAATTGATCATCGGCAGCTTGTTGATGATCAGCCTTGGCATCATCGGCGAGTATCTCGCCCGTATTTACGAAGAAGTTAAAAACCGGCCACGCTATGTGGTAACGGAATCAATCAATTCAGAGCGAGGGTAGGATCGAATCCGTTTAGAGATCAATCTTTACGACTCGATTTGCCGATGCACAGAGCACGTAAAGCTTCTTGTCGATCACGATGAGACCGGAAGCGCCTTCCAGTTTATCCGGAGCTGGTGGTTTCACCGTGCCGACTCGCGCTCCGTTGAGGTCGAAAATCAACACCGTGTCCATGTTGGCGCTGGACGCGTACAACCGGCCGGTCTTTGAATCGACCGCGAGGTCTTCAAAACCGTAGGGCAGGTGCCAGTCCGGCACCGCCCATTTCGTCAGAAACTTTCCGTTCAAATCGAAGACTTGAATTCGTTGGTTTCGAGGATCCGCCACGTACACTTTGTTCGTGATCGGATCGACTGCGACCGAAGTCGGGTCGTCAAACTGACCGTCGCCGTTTCCTTTTGCGCCCCACGTTGTCAGCAGTTTGAAGTTTTGATCGAATTTTACGATCCGCGTACGGCCTTGATCGACGACGTAGAAAGACTGGTCCGGTGCCATGGCGATCTTGCGTGGTCCGTAAAATCCGGGGTCCGGCCCCTTCCATTCGGAGGTGAAATTGCCATCGGGCGTGAGTTTTTGGATTCGGTGATTGGACGCCTCGGCAACGTAAATGTCGCCAGCGCGGTCGAGAGCGATTCCATTCGGGTCACCCAACTGACCGTAACCGGCTCCCTTTGTTCCGAAAGTCGCGATGAAAGCGCCCGCCGGCGAAAATTTTTCGATTCGCCCGTTGTTCGTGTCGGAAATGAAGATGTTTCCGGCGCTGTCAGCCGCGATCCCGTGAGGTGAATTAAATTCTCCGTTGCCGGTTCCCTGACCGCCTTCAAACATCGTGGCGGCAACCTGTGGCAGCGATTTCAAGTCGGCCGGCGCCTTTGCCGGTACTTTGTAAATGACCAGCGAGTTGTAGCGGTTCTCTTTGTCTTCAAACATCTTCGGGAAGTATCTGGCGTAAATTTGTTCGTTCGGTCGTTTGATGAAATCGCCGTGACGAACCGCATTATCGAACGCCACGTAGGCGATACCGTTGTCCTTCAGTAATTGAAAAACCTTGGCGGGATCTTTGTTCTCAAACAGCTCTCGATAAACTCGGTCACGCTCGGTTGAATCGTAACCGGCTGACCAACCATAATACGGCCAGCCGTAGAAGACGCGCCGCCCGGCCATCAGGATCGGATGATTCACAAATCGATCGGTTAGAAAAACGTCTCGCGGTTTCGTTTCCTTTTTCAGCCACTCGATTAGTTGATCGTTGCGAAAGGAGACTTCGCTCCAGTAACCGTTGTGGAGTGGAAACAGGTCGATGATTCCGCCGGGAACAATCAGGAGAAACAAAATGATCGAGGTAAGCCTTCCTGGCAGCGCGCTCCCCCTGATTGAAAGCCGCCACAAACACCAACAACCATATGCGACGAACAAATTGGCCATGATGGTCCACATGTGGAGAAACTTCTGGTTGGCCAGGACCTCCACCGTTAGTTGAAAAAAGAACGCGACTGCGACAAGGGCTGAAATCGCCAGGAAGAAACGTCTTTGCAGCGACGTGGCGAAAATCAACGCCGCTGCGAGCAAAACCCATTTAAGGCCGAAACTGAACCCGAGGTAAGCGATTATATTCCACGCCGTGGGGTGCTCGACGGTGTAACCCCAGTGGAACAGACTCGGCATCGCGTGCCGGCCGGCTCCGGTGCTCAAATACACGATCTGAGGCAACGCCATCACTCCGGCGCTGATCGCCAGCGCAGGCATTTGCAGTCGTAAGGGAAAAAGAACCCACAGCAACGCGAGAACCGCGGCCGCCGCGATAAAAACAGCGCTGTTCCACATCGGCAACAGTCCGAGAAGGATGCCGGAAAAAATGAACCCGGCCCAAGCGTTTGCCGACGACCTTGGCGGATAAGTCAGATCGGCGGCGGGCGCATTCGGGGCTGATCCGATCACCGCACGTTCTTCGAAGAACCTCCGGTACCGGAGCACCAGAAAAATCAGAACAAGGAGGAATAACGCGATGGCGATCGCGAAATGACGCTGATTCGCGTAGGTCACCTGCGACCAAACGCCCCACAGTTCGCCGCGATACGGAAAAATCGACGGCAGAAAATCGCGCCGCACGAAAATATTGTGAATCGCGGCCGGCAAAGAGTGTTGTTTGGCGAAGAAAGGGACATAGGACAGCGACCCGAAGAAGAAGAAGAGGACGGCGCCCAAACGTCCGACTACTCGGGATTGAAATAGAACTTCGCCCAGCACCATCACCAGGACGAGCATTGCGACCAACGACAGGATACTGAGTAGGTTCAGGCTCCATGCCGGATCGAATCCGAGGAATTCGAGATTCCCGGCGACAAAGTAAAACAGGAAATGGTAACGGATCCGTTCGCCGGAAAAGTGGGGATATTCCGTCGGGAAATTATGGCCAACGCCGAAACTCTGGATGAGCGCCGTGTTCGGGCCGAAGTCGCTGTACTCATTGTTGCCAATCTGGAGCTTGCCGCCGCTCGAATTGAGCGTGGCAAACATCATCCACGTAGCCAGCGCGAAGAAGACCGCGATGAACAGCCAATCAATTTTGTCAGAACCGGGCGCGCGCGAAACGCTCGGCAACGGCTGTGTTTCGGGCGGTGGTGAGATGAGCTTGTGCCGCCACCGCGGCCAGGTGAATACGCCGATTGCCACAGCGAAAAAACAGAGGTTTCCCCAGAAAAGCGGAAGCGAAGCGCGCGCGAAAACCAGCGCCGTCAAATAGGTGATCCAACCCGTGAGAAGCAGTCCGACAGTTAACGCGGCAGCCCAACGGTGCGGAACGGATACGAACGAATAAAACCGCCGGCAGATGTGGTCGCCGAAACAAACGGCTAGTGCGAGGTAAACCAGAGCTAACATGCGTTTACCTTCGCGACTTTAGTAATTCGAACGTCCACTGCCACTCCGCGCGAACTAATTCGCCTTATTTCCGGAAATCGAGAGCCCCTTTTTTGAGCGCGTAAACGTAACCAACCATCAGGATCATGATGAAGCTCAACATGCTCCAGAAAATGATGCTGCTATGCGCGATCGCTTCCTTGTAAACGACCGCCCACGGGTACATGAACACGATCTCGAGGTCGAAGAGGATGAAGAGCATCGCTACCAGGTAAAACTTTACGCTGAAGCGCGGCTGGGCTTCACCCTGTGGAATCATTCCGCACTCGTAGGCGGTGTCTTTCGTCGGCGTACGGCGCCCGGTTTTGCCGAGCAACATACTCATGAGCAATGCCGAAACGGCGAAACCAATGGCCACGATGATCTGCAAGAGCACCGGCAGATATTCGCCAATCATTAGCGGCCTCGGATGCTAGGGCCGATGCGGAGTTACTTTACCGCGGCCAGCCGATTACCTGGAATATGCCCGTTCTGTGGCGCAATTGCCTTCGCGAGTGAGGAGGGAAGTCCTTTGTATTTCTTACCGTTTTTCTTCACCGCACCGCGTGCGACCAGGTTCTGCAATTTTTCGTAAGCACGCAGACGGAGCATTTCCTCGCCCCCGCTAGCGGCGTTTCGCGCCCGGAGATTCTCGTGCACAATATCAAAGAGTTCCTTGAACTCGTAGGAGGCGCGACGAGATAGCACCGCCACGAGTTCCTCAGTGACCAAATCGGGAACTCGACGAGAAAATGCGTTTTTCTTGAGAATAGCCATAGGGCCGAAAGATTAGCACAATTTGGCCAAACTAACAGCACAATCGTGACCGCGGCTGTCACCCATTGGCTGCACTGGGCAAATAGAGCCGAAATGTCGCACTTGGGCGACAACTTTGCCTGCCCTTTTTCGGGTCTAATGTTGCCTAGTTCCGCCCCAGAAAATTGCCGGTAAACCGACGCCGAGCGCAGCCTCGCTCAGGGTCACCGGACCCACCGACTCGGTCACGTAACCGTCACCCTCATACCGCTGCGATGAAACGATTGGGCTAAGGTGTTTGGCGACGATTTCGGGCTGCGGCAGCTTGCCGATATCGACATAATCGGAAATCGCCGGCATGAACGCGGCGCTCATCAAAAGCATCGGCCGCAAGGCCGCGTCCAACCGCGTGTAAAGCATCGCAGTATCGACGTAGATGAACGCTCCCGTCGGCGCGGGCACCGCGCGCGCAGACGTTTTGTATGTCGGCGAATTCGCAAGGCCCGAGGACGATTGCGTCGTCCGATTTATTGCGGATTCAACCGAAACGGAGTCGAGACCGACAATCAGCGCCCGGTTCGACAAAGCGAGAGTCGGCGTGATCGCGAGCAATGCGGCCGGTGTCTGCATGTAAAAGTAAAGCACGCCGTTCTTTTCTGTTTTTGTCCACGGCGCGTCTTCGTCGATCGCGTGGGTTAGCGCTTCTACCAGCTTGCTGGCACGCGCGAAATCTTTAACTCGCAACGTCGCAATGATCGATGGCCAATGCGAATTTTGGGGCCAGTCGGCCAAGGATCCCAATTCGAGATCGAACGCCGTCTTCCATTCATCGGCCGTTACACCGGCGCGGGTCGTCGCATCGAAAACCTTTTGCAACCAAGTGCCGATGGGCAGTCCTGCTTGATTGATTCCCGCGAGACGGTCCGGGTTAATCAGGGTTGCCATATACAAAAATGTTTCCGCCGTGCTGAGATCGGAAGAGGAACGAGTCAATTTTCGGTCCGGTTGCGTCTGCGGCATGCCGACGAACAATACGTCGCGCATTTTGCCGCCATCGAAGCGAGTCGCTCCGCAGATGCTGCGCATTTGATCGACAACCGTATTTTGATTGCCGGCCGCGCCGATGGCGTTCCGAAGGGACGCGAGCTTTTCGGAAATTCCTTTGGGTTGAACGTAGAAAAAGAATACATAATTCGCCGGCATGTGCGCCATCGCCGCGCGAAACGTTTCGTCATTTTCGAGACTGGTTTGTCGATCTTTCTCGCGGCCGTCGCTGCGGTCGAGGGCCGATTTCAATTCCGCGAGATCGTTGGAAGCGAAAAACCATTGGCCACTGTAAACCGTGGCGATTTGATTCGGCGCCACGCCTGCGATGTCGATCTTGTGTTGCTGATAATCGAGGCTCTCATGCGTGGATGCGTCGCGCACCAGTTGTGATCGCCATTTCTCGACGACTTTCTCCGCATCCGCTTGGCTACCGTGAAATCGAAAACCACCGACAAAATGCGGATTGTTTTCTTCGATCGAAGTGACTGCGACGAACGCGTCTTTCAGCGAAAGTTTTTCGAGGTCGGATAGGGTTTGCGACGTGGTATCGCGTTGCGGCACTTTCGACAACGGCCGGTTCAGGAATTCACGGACCGCAGGCTCTTCGTAGAGTTTGCAGAGGTCCGTTTGGTGCCAGTCGTCGCGGGTGTGATTGAAATCCGGCAGATGAATAAGCGCGACTGTGCCGCGCGGCAGCAGCGCCGTCACCGCAGCTTGCGACGTGTTTTGAGCGTGGCGGACAGTGTAAACAACACCTCCCGCCGCGACTGCGGCGAGAGCGATTAACAAACCTAGACGTTTCACAGGGCGGATACTGTAGCGGCAAGCGTCTCGCCTGCATTTTAAATTTCGTGCAGCCGGTACAGCTGGCTTTAATTCAGGCCCGCGGGTGGAACTGCCGATGCACCGCTTTCAACCGCTGCTGGTCTACATGGGTATAAACCTGCGTTGTCGAAATATCCGCATGACCGAGCATTTCTTGAATGATCCTGAGATCAGCGCCGTTACTGAGCAGATGCGTGGCGAAACTGTGCCGGAGAAGATGCGGGTAAATGTTTTTCTCCAGGCCGGCGTGCCGCGCTTTTTCCTTCACGATCTGCCAGATTCGTGCAGTCGTTAATTTTGTTCCGCGCTCGGACAGGAAGATTTCGTTGCCCGTGCGTCGCTTCACCAGTTTTGGGCGCTCGGTCGACAAATAAACCGCCAACGCTTCGCACGCTTTCCGACCCACCGGCACCATTCGTGTCTTATTTCCTTTGCCGATCACGCGGATCACGCCGTCTTCGGGATGGAAATTTTCGAGGCGGGCGTTGGCCAGCTCAGAGATGCGCAGTCCGCTCGCGTAAAGGAGCTCGATCATCGCCCGGTCGCGCAAACCATGCGGCGCTTTTGTATCGATGCCGTTCAACAACTGCTCGACCTGGAGTTCGTTTAATGTTTCCGGCAAATATCGCTCGATCCGCGGCAGACTGAGTGCCTCGGTCGGGTCGGTCTTGATCTCGCCCTTGCCGACAAGAAACCGAAAAAAAACCTTCAACGCCACGACGATCAATTTGATCGACGCCGCCGAAAGCCCGGCGCGTTTTCGGTCGGCCAAGTAATCGCTGATCATCGGTAAGGTGACTGCCTGCCACGTCCGTTGACCACTGACCTCTGATTTGTGATCTCTGGTCTTTCCCGCACGCCATCTCGCGAAATCGGTCAGCGAGCGCTGGGTGGAGAGCTGGTAATTATCGGAAAGTCCGCGCTCAACCGCCAGATAGCGAATGAACGATTCGATGGATTGCTCCACGCGGGAAGTAACAGTGAGCAGTGACCTGTGACCAGTGAAAAGTTCTCGGACCGCTGAGATCTGACCTGTGATCTCCTCCCTCTGAGGGTTGCCGCCACGATTGACAATCCAAGACCAAATGTTCGATCATCTTTTCAGGATGAGCCTCGATTTGAACACCATTCTCAAGGATTGGCCGCACGAGAATCGCGCCATCAAAGTGCGCAAGATCCTCGGGCTCGATGGCCGGCACAAACTGCAACTCCGCATCGACCTCGGCGTGCTCCAGATGGAACTCTACGGCCGGCCTGATGGGATGCGGCCGCACGGATGCGAATCGTTACTGACTTATCATCAACTCCGGGCCGCGCGCGGGGAAGCTGGTGGCGACAGTTACCAGCTCACGCCGGAACAATGCGCCGAGCTCCAGCAGGAAGGCATCCAATATTACCACCGCTACCTGAGCCTGTTTCAGATCAACGATTTTCACGGCGTAGTGCGCGACACTCAACGCAATCTCGATCTTTTCGATTTTGTCGACGCGCACACCGAGCGCGACGAGCTTTCCTGGACGCTCCAGCAATTTCGTCCCTATGTGTTGATGATGAACACTCGCGCCAAGGCGTCTATCTTCCTCGGACAAGGAAAATTTTCAGATGCGATTTCTGAGATCACGCGTGGGCGGGAAGCGATCACCGAATTTTTCCAGAAATCAAACTTCCCCGAGTTGGCCGCGAAAAGTTCCGAGATCCACTTCCTCGAAGACTGGCTGAAAGAAATCAGCGCCAAACGGCCGCGCTCCAAGCTCGAGATCATGGAGAGTGAAATGGAAACGGCGGTTGCAAAAGAACTGTACGAGCGCGCCGCCGAGCTGCGCGACGCCATCGCGAAATTGAGGGCTGCTGAAACAGCGACTCCTGCCGTCCAGAACCTCTAGGGATCGCGAGCTCTGGCAGTTGAGCGCGGGCCGAGCCGGTTTTCGAGAACGTACGTCCTAGCGAGTCAGATTATTTCTTCTTTGGCCACAGGCGTCTCGCCTGCATTCAAATGAGTTTCGCATTCTAAGCCGCTGTCGATGCGCATAGGGCTCAATCTGACTTTTCGGCTTGTTAATCTAATTACTGTTGTTTCAGAATCCGTGGCGTGAAATTTCTGCCCGCCATCGCTGTATTATTGGCTGTCGCGCTGCTGTTTCCGTCGAAATCATTCGGCGCGGGCAAGAAAAAGAGTACGCCGAAACCGGCGCCGGACATTAGCGATCACATTACCGCGGTCCATCTGACGTCGATCACGATCAATATCTACGCCACTCACGCGGAGAAAGAATACAAAGTCACACCGGCGACAAAGATTACCGTGAACGGCCAACCGTCTCAGTTGAGCGGCCTCGCCACCGGTATGTCCATCATCGTGATACCATCGCCCGACGGGGTCACCGCTTTCACCGTCGACGCCAAAACCGTGCGGCGGTAGAGGCGTCTATTCGAAAACTTCTTCGAGTTGTTGATCGATAACTTCGCCAGTAAATCGATCAATTGCGATGTGCAGCCAGTACCGCTTTTCGCCTTCGACCACAAAATCTGAGAGCGCCTTGGCTGTCGGCGGATACCGTCCAGATTGGGCAACCATATCAATCATTAATCCCCAAGTTCGTGTTTGCGTAGTCTCCCCGAGCGCGCGTGCAATAGTTTCCTTTTGTTCTTCGGTAGCGCTGCTGATGAAATTTCCAGCCGCTGCGACGAGCCGTGGAATGTCTTGTCGACCGAGAGCTGGCTTGTTGAGCGTACCTTCTGCGCCGCTCGATGCGCCCGCGATTATGCCAAAGTTGGGATTTGGAGTTGGACTTGCGGCTGCATTGTTCGATGCAGTCAATCCTAACGGAGACGCGGAAGGTTCGGCCGTTATTGTACTTTTTAAAAGTGCCGCCATAACGGCAGGGTTTTGCGTGTTTAGGTTCACCGTCCCGGCGCGGACGGCAGCAGTGTTGTAAGTGAAAAGGTCAAGAATTGCAGCGTCCGGGCTAGCCGCAGTGGAGAAGTCAAGGGTCTTTGGATTAGGTGATGGAGTAGGTGTAGCCCCTGCCGATGCGCGAAATGCATAACCCAATTCTCCAACGTTACGGAAGGGTCTGTTCAGCATTACATAGTTGGGGATGAGAGCCGGTGGTGTTGGCAACATACCGCCTGGTGCCGGAAATGGCGATGGGACCGGCGAAGGAGAAGGACTTGGTCGTGCTGGATCTCTATTTTCCAATCCGAAGGCCCAACCGCCACTGTATTCTATCATTGTTGTCGTGGTACCTGTGGTTGGATCCGCTGCCGTGTCGTCATCGTATTGATCGATGACGGCAGCTCCGATTGAAAGGGTCGTGAAAACGTTTGCCGAATCGTCGGAATTTGTACCGTTGATCGCATAATTCAGAAGTTGAAAAAAATCAGCGGTATTAGTGAATGACGGGATATGGTTTAATATCGTCGCCCCCGATGAACCGACGTACTGCCAATGACCAGGGATTGCAGGTGAGGGCGGGGGTCCGGCGCTACCCGCTGTTCCATTTTTCCATCGGAGTCCAAAATATTTTTGAATGTCTGCAGCTGAAGTTGTGGCGAGGCTCGGCTTTACTAATGCCAAATTGCCCAAGGCAAATCGCTGTTTAAGCGCTGCGCTGCCGGCGGCCCAAGTCGGTGCGTTGGTTTCACGGGAAAATGTTCCCAAGAATTGCAGCATGTTAACGCTGCCAGAAATACTGCTGCGAAAAAGCTCAATAAGTTCGCTACGACTGATAAAGAGTTGATCCGTTCGACCAGCGTAAACTGTACTCGCTGTAGACATAAAATCCCGAGACGTATCCAAGAAATAATTGAGAAAACTTGACGCGTTGGGCGTCGGCGAGAGCGCCGGAAAGGTGCCGGAGGTCTGAAGCGTGGCATAGTTTCGCCACGCCACGATTTTGCTAATTGTCGTGGGATTTGGCGTCGAGCCACCGGACGTAAGCTTCATTCCGGTTAGGTCACTAAGTGCGACCGTACCTTTTCGACCAACCTCAGTTACGGACGGAGTTGGAGAAGGAAGTCCAACCATGTTCGCATCACACAACCCCCCTTCATCATAGACGGCGTAGGCGTATCTGCCGATGGCGTAATTGGCGTTTGAAACGGTCGCGTCAGACAAACTGGAATTCCAATTGTTAAAAATAGTTGGTCCGTTTCGCGTGATGATAACCCAGTCGGGTGCCCAATAGTTAGGAGCGGGGAACCCGGTGGTAATTGGATCAGAAGTGGTATCACTCGTGTTGGATTTCGGTATCAAATAGTGACGGTTCCAACGAGTTAGCGACACCGAACGACCGTTGAGTGAAACATCGGCTGTCGAATTCACTGCTGATGCGCAGCTCGGTACCGCCGGTGCGGGAATAGCATCCGAGCGCACACTTCGGCGAATCATGTTGGGAATGATAGGTGTCGAACCTGAAGCTGGTCTGGGGCTTCGTTGTGGCACAATGTTGGTGATCGTGGGCGGCAACGTGCCGTTCGCAATTTCTTGTTTAAAGTCGGCGACAATCACATCAAGCGCGCTCCTTGCGAGCTGATCGGATCTGCTGTCGTTGTAGCTCGAATGCGCAATTTGGCGATCGGTCGCCGCACGAGAGAGATAAGCGATGGTCATCCCAGCAAGGAGAACGAGAAAAGCTAGCACGATCAAAAGCGCGACTGCATTTTCGCGTGTTCGTGCGGAAGGGCGAAGCAACAAGTAGATCATGATTTCGGCAGTAAATAAAAATACCGCTCATAAATCCGAACGTTCTGAATCGCCGGTCGGGCCATGTCGGTTGTCCTGTCGAGTGCGGCTTGCCACTGAAACAGCAAATCTCCTGGTTTCATCGAAATGGAGAAGTCAGGAAGGCGTCCGGCCAGAGTAGTCAGTTGGGAATCTGAGACTAAAACTCTGCTCTTGGGATCAATTGCAGCCAGGCAAACAGAAATGGCCGCGACGTCTTGCATTCCAGTCACGGTATTATGTCCGGTCGATGTGTCCCATGGCGTGTCAGAAAGATTTCCATTCTTCAGGAGGTAATAATATTCGAATCGGAAAACGTAGGGCCCGATCAATTCATAGTCAGAATCTGAACTGCCGTTCGTTGCTGACGGCCACGTGCCACTGATAGTAAGTGGAAGAAAAACTATGGGTGTGTCCGTTATGGAAACACCGTTCCAAACCAAGCCTTTCGACATCCGCTCCAATTTGTTGAAACTAACCGATCCGGAGGTTGGATTGATTCGATAACCGACAATGGATATCGGACTCTGCGAACCGCTCGAGGGATAGTAACCGGCGACAACACTGTAGAAGGCAAGTTGATCGTTGCCGGTTTGTGCATTTGCCGACGACTTCAGGTAGTAATCGATATCCGCTCGCTTGATCATCTGCGAAAAGTCAACGGCCATCCTGTCGAACAATGGCCGGAGTTGCGCATCGGCATCCATCCGCTTGTTGCCCGACGTCGTGACAGCCGCGGCGCTATTGAAAAGGCGGCCAACAAATAAGATGAGGACGACAAGAATTGCCATGGACACGAAAAGCTCGAGGAGCGTGAAAGCGCTGCTACGTTTTCTCATGCCACTAGTTGCGATCGAATGCGGTAAACATCTCCGCTGACCCTTGCGCGTTGGCGACAGTTGCACTTGCTGGCCAAGTGACTTTCAAGTTTGCAAATGTCGCTGTCTTCGCGGCACCGCCATTGTTAAGGAACGTAATGGTGAGGCGATAACGTGCGTAGTCAGCTGACGGGACCAGTCCTCCCGTTGCGTTAAAAAAGAGCGGGGGAAGATTCGTGGAACTAGTGACCGGATTTGCCGGAATGCTGATTGCGAATTGAGTTGAAGTGCCAACTCCATGCGCCGTTGCGCGCAAATCCGCCACTACCGACGATAAAATGTCGATTGATGCAGTTTGTTCGAGCGATCGCTGATTTATTTGAAGTCCAAGCGGTAGCAGGCTGAAGATGACGAGTAGCGAAACGGCTGCGACGCCGAGGGCAAGAGTAACTTCGACGAGAGAAAATGCAGTAACCGCATCATCTTGCAGTTTCATCGACGATAAATCCTGGCGTTGCTTCCAAATCCGCTGATCTGGAGCGCTACTACATTTCCGTTGAAGACTACCGCCGACGTTCCCGAGCCGCTGGCAGGAACCGGTGTGCTGCTAGCGTGAGTCTGTACGAGCCCAATCTCGACTACGCGTCGAACATCGTAAGTGCTATTGATTCTGCACTCTCCTGTGGGATTAAACTGCAACGTTTTTTGAAACGTGTATTGCGTTGCAGGAACCGGATTCCCAACTGGATATTGAAAAGGAAATTGAGAGTTTGTATTCGGCGCTGTGTTCGGGGGTATTGCATTGAGTTCGCCGAATCGAGCATCATTAAATGCGTTGAACGTGTCCCAGTCCGGAAGTGGCCGTGTGTCGAACGCGTCACCTGTCCCCGTGCCAACATTGAGCAGAGGTAAGTGTGCATTGTCTATTTTTGTAAGTTTCCCGATCTGAAGAAGCTTCGTTGGATCGATCGCGCCGGGAGTGCCCGCCTTGTAAATGGCGGTTCCATCCTTTGAGGCAACAATCGACATCACTACTCTCCCGTTGCCGGGGGTTGCAGGGCTTGTCGACGTTTTCGATCCATCCTCCTCGTAAAAACCAACCCAAGTATACGTATTGTTTGCTTTCGCGTAGGTCCGCGCCTGCTCCAAAACGCCTTTAATCGTGTAGGCCGAGGACACGATGTCGTTGCCACTTTTAATGCTCGTAAACGCGGGCGCCACGAGAACCATTAGGAGTGCGATGATGCCCATGACGATGAGAAGCTCCAGGAGCGTAAACGCATGTGCGCGGGGGGAGAGCACTAGGGAATTCTAATAAAAACACTTCCAGGTGCGGAAGTCGAAAAATCGGGACTGTGGAGGATGGCCGCGAGATCGCACGACATAATTAGGCGGTCGGAAGTCAGTTACGTGATTCCAACCGCTTAAGTCTCCGTAATTGACGACTCTAAGACCCCGAATGAATGCGAAACGCTTTTGACTACAGAAGCTAATTCGGGCTGGTTTCCTGTTTTCTTGATCAGGTAAGTGCCAGTTTTTCAGCGCTTTAGCAGATATGAGAAATTCGCAATTCTAAGAGGAAAAATGCCCCTCCCGGCGGAATAGGGGCATGCTTCTAGCTTTTACAGTCTGGCGTGCTGGAACACGCCCTGTCTGCCGAGGAACATAACCAAATCCTCCAAACGATTGAGATGTTTGAGGCGATCACTCAAACACAACCGGAGGACTATCAATCACTTGAGATCCTCAAGGAAGCGTACACGAAAATCGGCCGTCACGACGACGCGCTGAAAATTTCTCGCAAACTGGCCGAGGCCTATTTCAACGCCGGATCGTACACGCCGGCGCTCCACGAGTGTGAAATGATCCTGACCCGGCAACCGAATTCCCCCGAAATCCTGGCGATGCTGGGCGAAATCGAACAACGGTTGCAGGCCTCCGGCCAGGCGATCGTCGAGAAATCGAAAACCGCCAGCAATCTCGTGAACGGTCCCTTCACCAAAGCCGACGGTTCGCTGGTTTCGCCGAACGTCGAAGGTTCGTTGATCGACGTCGATCCTTCTCGCGGCAAAAGCTTAGGCCGGATCGCGAATTTGCAGGAACGGGGGGACGATCATCTCGCAAAATTTCTGATCGTGCAACAGCTGTTCAGCGAAGAGGCGGTAAACAGCGCGCTCGAATCGACGAAGGAAGCCAACAAGGAACTGCACGGGCAGGCGATGGCGGCATCGATGTTGGAGGAACTGACCCGGGACAAACCGCAGCAGCTCGAAGCGGTGCTTTCGGCGCTGATCGACCGGACGAAGTTCGCGTTCGTTCCGCTGGAATATTACGACACCGACCGGCAAATCGCGCCGATGTTGCCGGAATATCTTACCCTCGGGCGTTTGTTCGCCCCCTTCGATCTGGTCAGCCGCACCATCATGGTGGCGTGCTGCAATCCTTTTGATTCCGCTGGGCGCGATGCCGTGCAGCAATCGGTCGATTACACCGTTTCATGGTATCTGGCGCGGCCAACGGCGATCGCGCAGACGTTGCGTTCCATCTACCGGCTGAACAACCCGTGAGCGCTCCGATGCGAAGTAAATCTTTCGGCGAACGAATCGCAGACGTGTTGATCGAGGAGGGGTTGCTTCTCCCGAACCAACTCGAGGAAGCGATCGGCATTCAAAAGTCCGAAGGCGGACGGTTGCTGAAAATTTTGACCGACCGTCAGTTCGTGACCGAGCAGGACATGGTGTTCAGCATCGGCCGTTGCCTGAACACGCCGCCGATAAATCTTTCGCGGCTGCGCGTGCCCGAAGAAGTGATGTCGATCGTTCCCCGCGAGATGGCCAGGGCGAACAAGCTGGTGCCGATCGCGCGGTTGGACGGAAAGCTTTTCGTGGCAATGGCCGACCCGACCAACGTGCTCGCGGTCGACGACCTGAAGCGGCGCGTCCAACTCGAGATCATCCCGATGATCGCGACCGAACGGGCGGTGCTCGATACGCTGGCGGGAGTGCATGGCGCTGGCAACATGAGCCAGGTGCTCAGGCAAGTTTCGGAAGAGGCCGCGCAAAATGCCGACTCGGTTGAAGTCCAGCAATCGAAGCGCGAGGAGATCGATCTGGATCGGTTGGCGCACGACAGCGAAGACGCGCCGGTCATCAAGATCGTAAACCTGATTCTCGCGCAAGCGGTGAAGGAAAAGGCGTCGGACATTCACATCGAACCTTTTCAAAACACGCTCAAGCTGCGTTATCGCATCGACGGCGAATTGATTCCCGCAGAGTCGCCGCCGAAGGCGTTGCAACTCGCGATCACGTCGCGCATCAAGATTTTGGCAGGCCTGAACATCGCGGAACGGCGTATTCCGCAAGATGGTCGGTTTCGTATTCGGGTGCTAGGCAAAGAGATCGACCTGCGTATTTCGATTCTGCCGACGGCCCACGGCGAAAAAATCGTCATCCGTATTCTCGATAAAGCGTCGCTCAGCGGAAGCATCGACCAGATGGGCATGGACGCGGACACGCTGTCGAAATTCAAGAGGGCGATCGATGCCCCGCACGGAATGATTCTCGTTACCGGTCCGACCGGTTCCGGTAAGACGACCACGCTTTATTCGGTACTGCACGAGTTGAACAGCCCGCAATACAACATCGTCACGGTCGAAGATCCGATCGAGTACGAGCTGTCTGGAATCAATCAGGTCGCAGTGCGCGCGGACATCGGTCTCGATTTCGCGTCGGCGTTGCGCTCAATCCTGCGCCAGGATCCTGACATCGTGATGGTCGGTGAAATTCGCGACAACGAAACCGCCGACATCGCGGTGAAAGCTGCGTTGACTGGTCACCAGGTGCTCAGCACGCTGCACACGAACGATGCCGCCGGCGCCATCACGCGTTTGGACGACATGGGCATCGAGCCGTTTTTGATCTCGAGCTCGATTTTGATGACGTGCGCGCAACGACTCGTTCGCCGCATCTGCTCGAACTGCAAAGAGCAATTCGTTCCCGAGCCGGAGATTCTTCAGAAGCTCAACTTGACTGAAAACAAGGACGCCGTGTTCTACCACGGCACCGGCTGCGATCGGTGCAAAGGACGCGGCTATATCGGACGCGCAGCATTGATCGAAGCGCTTCCGATAAGCGAAGCCATCCGGCGGCTGATCATCAAGCGCGCTTCGGCGGCAGTGATCAAGAACCAGGCGGTCACCGAAGGTATGAAGACTTTGCGCGTGATTGGAATCGAAAAGGCGCTCGAGGGCCTGACCACGCTGGAAGAAGTGTGGGGAGTTACTGCGGAGGACTAAGGCGATGACGATTCCGTTTCTCGATCTTTTCAAGAAGTTGACTGGGCGCTTCGGCGGCAGCGGCACAACAGTGACCGAAGCTCCTGCGCGACCAGCTTCTCGCGTTATTCGTCCAAAGAAATCGGAGGCCGAGCGTTTGAGCAAAACTGTGATGCCAAATGCGACGCGCTCTTTCTCCGCGCCAGATCCTTTCCGTTCCGCCGCAGCAACAACTGCGACTCCACGCAGCAGCATGCCGCTCGAACTTGGCGCCCGCAAAATTACCGCGTCAGGTGCGAAAGCTCGGCCGTCGCAATTGCCGCCGGCCCTGGCGCGCGCGCTGGAGCCGAAAGTCGAGCGCACGATTTCGTTGCGGGTCGCGGACCTCGTTGATGTAGTGCCGGCGGGATTCATCAAGCCGGTCGAGATCCTCGATACCAACGCAATCGTTTCGTTGAAGGCGTCCGAGCTTGAAAAAGGAATGCCGGATAAACATCCGACGATTTCGCTGCCGAGTCTCTACCAACAAGTGCCCGAAATTTTTTTGCGCAGTGTTCGATCGGACGACGACACGCGAGTAGAGCTTCCGTACTGGAAGGTGCTCGAACAATTTCAAAACGCGCATGTCCGGACAGACCAGGTGCGCGATCCAGCGATCCCTCACGTTGATACGCCGATTCTGACGGCGACGATTCAAGATTCGGAGCGTTTCGGCACAAAGATCGACCCAATTGAAACGTCAACATTTCCGTCAGTCCCGGTAAAACATGCGAGTGCCGAATCCATTGCCGAAGCCGAACCGGATGCCACGCCGGCACAGCCAACAACGCCAACGAGACCTGCTCCGACCGATCCACGAGTCATTTCGCTTCATTCGCCGGAGCTAAAACCGAAGAGCGAAACGCCGGACCCGAGTCCGAGCGAGACAAAAATTCCTTTTGACCTTTCGCCGAATGGAACGGGTGCGTCCGCATCCAAGAGAGTTCCAGCCTCTAGCGGGCCGCCCGTTCCAACTCCTTTACCGTTCAGCCCTGAGCTCGCAAAAATTGCGTTTGAGCTACCGCGACAAAAGCCGGTCACAAAACAACCGGAAGCAAAAACTCACTCGCCCGCGCCGTCCGCAAAGGCGCCAGTCGAGAAACCTGTGACGCCGGTAACAAAAACGCCGAGCGAAGAGCCTCTAACGCTGCGACTGCAGGAGCCAGCTGAGCACTCTGCGAAGGTTGAAAAGCCTGTGGCGCCAGCAACGCCATCAAAGGCTCCTGCCGAAGAGTCTGTGGCGTCAATGGCCCCGTCAAAATCGTCCATCGAAAAAGATGCGCCGGCGCCGTCGATACCGATGGCGGACGCCGTTTCCGAGCCGGCGAAGGACCAGCCGTCGATTTCGTTTTCATTGAAAGCCGTGCTTCAGAATTTGCCGGCTTTCCAATCGACTGGTGACCTGACGACGCTTTCGGAGGACGCGCGATTCAAATTGCCGTTAGCCCTAGTTGAGTCGCAACTGGCGAGCGGACGCGTTTCAATCGCGCCGGATGTATTCCAAGCGGCGTTGCCTGAAGAGCATCGCGGACTGTTTCAAATCGACGTGGCCGGGACGCCGGTGGCGTTGCCGCTCGAAGAAGTGCTGAAGAACTTGCCGGCGACGGTGCTCAAACTTCGCGACGATCAGGAATCGCTCGCGCTCGATAAGGATTTCGAAACGCCGTTCCTGCTCAAAGCGCGGGAAGACGAGCGACGATTGGCCCCAAAAACGGAATCGACTGCGACGATTTCCAAACAGGCCGCGAAGCAACCAATCGTTGAGGGCAAGATAGAGCTGGGGCCGGTGGCACCAGGTGCGCCCGAATCCGTCTCGGCGAAACCGGCGGTCGAGAAGATCGATCCGAAGGAAATCGTTGCTCAAGCGAACGCGCTCTCAGGAGTGAAAGCATGTGCGATCACATTTTCAGATGGCTTGAGTCTGGCCGGAGAACTGCCGGAAGAAGTTGAGGCCGATGGCTTGTGCGCAATGGCGCCTTCGATGCTGGAGCGGATCGCTCAGCACGTGAACGAGACAAAACTTGGCCAACTGGTGGCGATGACGTTGTACGCCACTGATTCCGCGGTCAGTTTTTTTGGGCGCGGAAATGTTTGCCTGACCGCACTGCACGATAGCCCGTTGACGCCGGAAACTCGCGTTCGCCTGGCCGCGCTCGTGGAGAAACTTTCCAAAACTTACGCACAACCGGAGACGCCGAATGTCGATCATTAATTACGCCAGCCGCGAGATTCAGTTCAAAATCGTCTACTACGGTCCGGCCTTGTGTGGGAAGACGACGAATCTCAATTACATTCATCAGCGGATTAATCCGCTGAATCGGGGCGACCTCGTTTCATTGGCGACGGCAACCGAGCGTACACTATTCTTCGATTTTCTGCCGCTCAACGCGGTCGTCATCAAGGGGTTCGTTACCAAGTTCCAGCTTTACACCGTTCCCGGCCAGGTCATCTACAACGCGACCCGTCAGCTGGTGTTGCGAAGCGTGGATGGGATTGTGTTCGTCGCCGATTCGCAGTGGGAAAAAATGGAGGAGAACGTCGAGAGTTGGAAAAATCTCTGCGACAACCTTCTGCTCCAAAACATGAACGTCGACGACACGCCGTGCGTGCTCGAGTACAACAAACGCGATCTCCCCAATATCGCGCCGGTGAATTACATGGAATACGTGTTGAACAACCACAAAAAGCGGCTGCAAAGCTTTGACGTGATCTCCAGCACCGGTCAGAACGTTTTCGCGACACTCAACGCCGTCTCCCAGATTTTGCTTCACAAGTTCAGTAAACAAAGCGAAGCGCCCCAGGGCGCCCCGTTGCCGGTCGCCATTCCGGTCGAGCCGCCGCAACCAACCCAAACGCTTCCCGCGTGAACGCGATTCCCGTTCTAACGATCGAAGACGTCGCAACGCTGGACGGCGTTCTCGGCGATTTTCTGAAGAAAACCGAAGCCGAACTGACGGTCGTAATCGATCGCGGTGGCAATGTGATTTCCCAATGCGGCGATATGGACGTAATGGACGTTACGGTGATCGCAGCGCTAGCGGCCGGTTCATTCGCGGCGACGCGTGAGCTCGCCCGGCGCATCGGTGAAATCGAATTCAATGCGCTTTATCATCAGGGTAACGGCAGTCACATGTTCATGAATTCGGTCGACGATGAAACGATCATGATCACCGTGTTCGGTACGCGGACGACTGTTGGCTTGGTGCGATTCTATTCTGCCGTCACTGCGCAGAACGTAGCCGGTGTCCTGAAGTCGCTTCGCACGAGTGCCCATGGATTTTCCTTCGACCCAAAAGATATTTCCGCCGCCCCGGTCTTTGTCGATCATCCGTAACCGGGCAAGTTCGACTGCCGATTTCTTCATCTCCCGCTGGACATTTTACTAGCGGCCCCGCCGGCCGCAGTGGCTAAAGAATTCGCAGCCGACACGGCTGCCTCTACTTCAATTCAGATTAAGAGAGCCGAGGAAGGGGTTTACTTGTTACTTATAAAAGGAGAAAGGGGCAGGTCTTTCGACCTACCCCCCTCCCTGCCTACGAGCTTCTCCTAGCTCTTGTTTTGGGAATCAGGTTGCGGATTGGTTTTGCGACACCACTTCGTTGAGTTTGAAGATTGGCAGGAACATCGCGATCACGATGCCGCCGACGATCACACCTAGAAAAACGATCAGCATCGGCTCGATCAACGAGGTTAGGGCGTCGAGCATCGCTTCAATCTCTTCGTCCCAGAAATCGGCCATTTTCTCGAGCATGTTGTCGATCTTGCCGGTGGCTTCGCCCGCGGCGACCATGCGAAGGAGCATTGGCGGAAAAATGGATTTCTTCGACATGGCCACCGAGAGGTTGTCGCCTTTCTCCACGTCGTCTCCAACGGACTTAATGCCGCGCTCGATTACGTCGTTACCCGCTGTGCCGCCAACGATGTCGATCACTTCAAGAATAGGGACGCCACTGCGAATCAGCTGAGCGAAAGTGCGGGCAAACCGCGACATCGCGATTTTATGAATGAGAGGTCCAAACACGGGCAGCTTCAGTTTCCACTTATCCCAGATCTGCTTGCCACGTGTGGATCGAACGAACGTGCGGACGCCGAAGATGATCGACGCGATTCCGATGACGAGGAAATACCATTCGCCCCGGACGAAGTCGCTGACGTCGAGCAGAAACTGTGTAGGAGCCGGGAGTTTCGCGCCAAAATCCTTGAAGATTTCCCCGAAGATCGGGACGACGCGCACAATCAAGAACGTGGTAATGGCGAACGCGATGCAAACCACGATGACCGGGTAGGTCATGGCGGACTTGACCTTTTTGCGTAAACGGGCGCTCGCTTCAAGAAATCCGGCAAGGCGCTCCAAGATTTCGGCCAGGAGACCGCCACTTTCGCCCGCTTTCACCATGCTGACGAACAGCCGATTAAACACGCGCGGATGCTTGCCAATCGCCTCGTGAAAGGTATCACCACCCTGGACTCGAGTCGTCACATCACTCACAACATAGCGCAGGTTTTTCTGCCGCTTGGGATCGCATTGGTCGTAAAGGGCGGTTAATCCCTGGACCAGTGAAATACCGGCTTCGATCATGGTGGCGAGCTGGCGAGTGAACAGAACCAGGTCGGTCTCTTTTACGGTCCAGACTTTCTTTTTAGTCTTGCTGGCAATCGCTTTTTCCTGGAGGGACAATACCATCAGGCCGCGGCTCATTAAGCTGGTGACAGCGTTATCCTCGTTAAGGGCATCTTGAATACCGGAGACGATGCGGCCGGAGGCGTCTCTGGCTTGGTAGGCGAAGGTTATCATGTTTTATAAATACTATAATCAGTAGAGCAGCTAGGATGCCACCGCTTGCCCAACCCGCGACCACCCGCCACTTTATCCTCGCTGTGCCTACACCTCCCGAACCCGAATTCGCCAAACTTCGCCCCGGACTCTGGATCTGGCACGCTCATGACTGCTCGGTTAAAACCGACCTGTTCTCTACAGCCATCGCCGCTCGGGATGGCGTTTACCTCGTCGATCCAATCCCGCTCGCGGACGCGGATTTGGCCGCCCTAGTTCAGGACAGTCACATCTCTGCAATCATTGTTACCAACGCTAACCACCAACGCGAAGCACTCGACTATTCCGACAGGTTCTCGGTGCCGGTTTTGGGTCACCCCGAGACGTTGGCGGCGATCAAGCCGACTCGATCCAATGACATTCATACGGTCATCTCAAAGGCCGAGTTTGAAGTGATCGAAATTGAGGGCGTGGTTGCGGGTGAGATTGCTCTCTACCATCGGGCGATGGGAGCGCTGATAGTTGGCGACGCCTTGATTAATCTCGAGCCCTACGGCTTTACTTTTCTGCCTCGAAAATATTGCCTGGACCAAAACCAAATGCGGTGTTCCCTGCGCAAGCTTCTTTCGTTGTCGATCGACCGGATTCTTTTCGGCCACGGGCCTCCCATTCTTTCTGGTGCGAGCGCCCGATTGCGCCAACTCCTGGAAGGCGACCTTTCCCAACAATGACGAACTCTCAGGATCGGCCGCTTCAAAGTGAGTCTCGACCGAACAGCGCGATTGAACGATTTTTGCGGCTGATTCGGTTTTCGCACACGGTTTTCGCGCTGCCATTCGCGCTGGGCACGCTTGTCGTTGCTGCCAACGGGATGCCGTCGCCGCGAGTGTTGATTCTGGTGCCTGCTTGCATGGTCTGCGCGCGAACTGCCGCAATGCTTTTCAATCGCTGGGTGGATTGGTCTCTGGACCAACGCAATCCTCGCACTGCTTCACGGTATTTGCTTTTGCCGAAGCCGGCTGTGTTCGCGCTGCTCGTCATCAGCTCGATTGCGTTCCTCATCGCGGCTGCAGAGATTAATCGACTCACATTTGCGCTTTCGCCGATCGCGCTCGCAATAATTTTTCTCTATTCGCTGACCAAGCGTTTCACTTCCATGACCCATTTTTTTCTCGGCGCCGCTCTTGCGATCTCGCCGGTAGGCGCCTGGATCGCGGAGACTGGAACGTTAAGTTTTGCTCCGTTCGTTCTTGCCGCCGGAATCGTTTGTTGGGTCGCAGGGTTTGATCTGATTTACGCAACGCAGGACTTCGATTTCGACAAGCGCGAGGGACTTCAATCGCTGGTGGTCCGGCTTGGCATCGAGCGCAGCCTTCGACTGGCGCAGTTGCTGCATTTAATACTCTTAGTTGCCCTGGTCGCCTTCGGTTTGGTTGCGCGACTTGGAGCGATTTACTTTTGCGCCATGGCGCTGGTTGCAGGGGCGCTTTTTTTCGAACATCGTAGCGCCCGAACGCTCGATGTCGCCGCCGTAAATCGCGCGTTTTTTCAGAGTAATGCGTTCGTCAGCGCCGTTTTCCTTGTGAGCGTCTGTCTCGATCGGCTCGTTTGAGTTGGCGGAGAGTTGCGTCTACATCGCATTCAATTGGGCAACACGTCTCTCGTGCCGGCCGCCTTCGAACGCCGTCTCCAGCCAAATTCGCACAATTTTCATCGCCATCTCTTCGGGAATGACGCGTTGTCCAAGTGAAAGCACGTTCGCGTCATTGTGTTGCCGCGATAATCGCGCGACTTCTTCGTTCCAACAAAGCGCGCAGCGTACGCCATGCACTTTGTTCGCTACCATGGCTTCACCATTTCCCGAACCGCCAAAAACAAAGCCGCGTTCGCATTCGCCACGCGCGACCGCTTCGGCTGCGGGCCGGATGAAGAGGGGATAATCCACCGGATCTTCGCTAAACGTGCCAAAATCTTTTACTTCGTGACCAAGTGAAGTCAGCAGTTGCTTCACTTTTTCCTTGTACTGAAAACCGGCGTGATCCGTGCCGAGCGCAATCTTCATGGCTGTTTCGTAGACTGCGAGACCTCGCTTTGTCGAGATAACATGTTGATCTTAGCCACCGTGCAGCTTTGCAATCTGGTTCCAAATCTCCCGCTCGCGCTCCGAAAGTTTTTTCGGAATTTGGACTTGAACGACAACGTAAAGATCCCCGCGGCTTCCTGACGCGCTGGGAAGGCCGTGTTCGCGCAGCCGAAATCGCTGGCCGCCTTGCGTACCGGGAGGAACCTTCAGGCGAACCGTCCCTTCCAGGGTCGGCGTTTTTAGTTCGGTCCCAAGGACTGCCTGCCACGGCGCAATCTTAACTTCGTGAATGAGGTTACTGCCTTCGACGGTGAAATCCGGATGTTTCGCTAAGCGGACGCGTAGAAAAAGATCGCCGCTCTTGCCGCCGCGCGCGCCTGCTTCACCTTGGCCCGCCAGTCGAATGCGCTGACCTTCGTGGACGCCGCGAGGGATTTTTACCTGGTAGGTTTCAACCTTGTTCGAACCTGGGCGGCGCAACGAAACCGTGCGCTTCGATCCGTGCAAGGCTTCTTCGAGCGTCACCAAAATGTCCGCTTCGACGTCTGCGCCGCGTTCCACTGTCGCTTCGCGTCCACCAAATCCGCCAAATGCTGAACGCCCGCGTCCACCGCCAAAGAACGCTTCGAAGAAATCGCTGAAGCCGGTGCCCCCGAATTCAAACTGCACGCCCCCGCCGCCGTCTCCGCCCCATTGATACGATCCGCCGCCCGGTTGAGCGCCGCCCCAGTCCGGCGGCGGTTGAAATCCACCGGGCTGGTTCCAATTGGCCCCGAGCTGATCGTATTTCTTCCGCTTCTCCGGATCACTCAGGACTTCGTAGGCCTCATTGATCTGCTTGAATTTTTCTTCGGCTGCTTTTTTGTCCTTGGCGACATCCGGGTGATATTTGCGCGCAAGTTTCCGAAACGCGCTCTTGATTTCGTCCTCGGTCGCGTTCTTTGAAACGCCGAGCGTTTCATAATAATCCCGAAATTGCACTGCCATTGAACCTCAACCTTGTGCCTGGTGATCGTTAGCGCAACCTTATCAAGTCATGCACGACGTTGGGAAATTTCTGATGGTGATTGGCGCTGTTGTGCTGGTGCTCGGGTTCATCTTGTGGAGCGGTTTTGCGCCCCGGTGGCTCGGGCGTTTGCCGGGTGATATCCGGATCGAACGTGAACACAGCGCATTTTATTTCCCGATCGTTACCTGTATCATCATCAGCATCGTTCTGAGTTTACTGATGTCGGTTTTCCGGCGTTGATGCCAGCGTCTGCCAAACAGCGCGCCCTGGATCGACATGTCGCGCGCTTGCGAAAGTGCCGGAGTTGTCCACGGATGAAATCGACGCCCGTTTCTGGCGGCGCCGTTGTCAGTGACGTGATGGTCATTGGTCAGGCGCCGGGCCCGCGCGAACCGACCTTGAAACGGCCCTTTGCCCACACCGCGGGTCAAACGTTGTTTCGCTGGTTCGAAAACTTCTGCGGAATGAACGAATCCGCTGTTCGATCTAGAATTTATTTCGCCGCGGTCTGCCGATGTTTTCCAGGAAAAGCATCCGGCGGCACTGATCGCGTTCCGACGCCGGACGAGATTCGAAATTGCGGACCGTGGATGGATGAAGAGATCCAAATTTTGAAGCCACGCTTGATTGTCCCAGTGGGACGGCTCGCGATTTCACGATTCATCGATTTCGAAAAACTGGAGCAGGTGATCGGTCGAAAGTTTCGCGTCTGTCGTTGTGATCATATGTTTGACTTGATTCCACTGCCGCACCCGTCTGGGGCGTCGCCGTGGCACAAGATTCCGCCGGGCAAGCTGCTTCTGGAAAAAGCGATGCACAAGATCGCGCGCCACCCAGCGATTACAGCTTTTCGCAAGGCGGAGCGATTGACCTCAATCGCCCGCTCGCCTTAGTAGGATTTCGCCATGGATGTTCCAACGCGCGATGAAATACCCGAGTCTGACAAATGGGACCTGAGCCATTTGTTCGCCGATGTCGGTAAATGGCAGGAAGATTTTGGGTGGGTCCAACGCACTTATCCGCGCATTAAGGAATGGAAAGGGAAGCTTGGCCAGTCCGCGAAGAATCTGGCGGAGTGTTTGGAATTCGAGAAGACACTCGATCTCAAAATCGAACGACTTTATCACTTCGCTTCGCTGCAACTCGCGGAGGACAGCGCGAACACCGAGCATCTTGCCCGCGTTGGCCAGATCCAAAATTTGCTGACGCACATCGGCGAGGCATTCGCATTCGTCGTTCCGGAAATTCAGGCGATCGACGACACGACGTTCGCGAAATTCATTGGCGGTCCGGCGTTGGCTGATTGGCGAACCAAGTTGCACAAGATTCGGCGCTTGAAGCCGCACGTTCTCTCCGAGCCGGAAGAACGCATCCTCGCGCTCGGCGCGGCCGCTCTGAATGGATACGACGACACGTTCTCGCAGCTCACCGACGTCGACATGAAGTTCGGCGCGCTCGTGGACGAAATGGGACGCGAAAAGCCGCTTACCCAAAGTTCGTTCAGTTCGTTTTTGGTCAAACGCGACCCCGAGTTACGCAAGCGCGCGTTTCATCAATTTTACGCAGAATTCCAGGACCATCAGTACACGCTGGCGAGCTCACTCGCCTATTCAGTGAAGGCGGATGTCTTTCGCGCCCGCGCTAGAAATTATTCGTCGGCGCTGGAAGCGGCGCTTTTTCCCGACGACGTGCCGGTTTCGGTTTACGACGGATTGATTAAGGCGGTCCGCGCAAACCTGGCACCACTGTTTCGCTATTTTGGACTGCGCCGTCGCGCACTTGGTTTAAAGGAACTTCACCATTACGACACTTACGTGCCGCTTGTCGCGGAGATTGAATCGCACATTTCGTTCGATGAAGCCGTGGAGAAGGTCGTGGCGGCATTGCAACCGCTGGGCAAAGAGTACGTCGATGTCTTGCGAGAGGGAATGGGTAATCGCTGGTGCGATCGTTACGAAACCAAAGGGAAACGCAGCGGCGCATTCTCTTCCGGAAGTTACGGCGGGCCTCCTTACATTCTGATGAATTACAAGGAGGACGTTTTTGCGGATCTTTACACGCTCGCGCACGAAGCGGGTCACTCGATGCACACCTGGTTCGCGCAAAAATCGCAGACATTCCAGGACTACGATTACCCGATCTTCCTCGCTGAAGTCGCGTCGACGTTTAACGAAGAGCTTTTAACTCATTACCTGCTCGAGCAGACGCGCGACCCGAAAATGCGCGCTTACATTATTAACCGTCAAATCGACGACATTCGCGGCACGCTGTTTCGACAGACGATGTTCGCCGAGTTTGAGAGAGTCATCCATCAGATTGAGGAGAGCGACGCGCTCACGCTGGACGTTTTCAAGTCCGAATATCACAAACTGGTGTCCGCGTACTTTGCGGAAAACTTCGTCCTCGATCCGCAGCTTAATTTGGAATGTCTGCGGATTCCGCATTTTTACAGCGCATTCTACGTTTATAAATACGCGACTGGAATTTCGGCGGCCGTGGCGTTGTCACAGAGGGTTGTGGGGAATGAACCCGGCGCTGTCGAAGCTTATCTCGGTTTTTTGAAATCCGGCGGCTCGAAGTTTCCTTTGGCAACATTGAAAGACGCCGGGGTGGACATGACCACACCGGCGCCTATCGAGAGCACTTTGCGCCTGTTTGAGCGACGGCTGGGTGAACTGGAAGGCTTGTTGCTGTAGCCGCCGGGCGCCATTCGCCTTCGGACCCACCCAAACAGCGGTAGGTAAGCGCCTTGGCAAGGTCCCTGCTTAAACACATGCGTGGACTACGAATGGCGATTGCGGGCCGCGGCCGGATATGCCGAACTCGGCATGAACCGTGAGTCCATTGTGGAATTGAACGCCATCGAAGAACCCGACACAGAGCGCCCGGAGGTGTTACAATTGCGCCTTCACCATTTAATGCGGGAGAAGAAATGGGCCCGCGCTTTGAACGTGAGCAGAAAGCTTTGCCGGGTTGCTCCACAATGCACCGCTGGGTATTTACATGCCGGTTTCTGTTTGCACGAGCTAGGTAAAACCTTGCAGGCAAAGAGACTTCTTCTGAAAGGACCGGTCGCCCTTCTGCGCGAGCCTATCTATTATTATAATATGGGCTGCTACGACGCCCTGCTCGGCAATCCGAAATCGGCCCAGGTCCATTTACTCACCAGTTTCAAATTGGATCCGTCGTTCCGCGACATCGCAAAAAAGGATCCTGATCTTCAGTCAGTGCAGGAACTGATCTAGGTGGACCGCGCTCTCCGAGCGCGATAAACGCGTTGAGGAGTCGCCGCGGCGACCGTTCCACCTTAGCCTTTGTTGATGCAACTGAACGCAGACGAACTTCGCGCGCGACTCGAGCCGCTTTTTCAGGAGAACTTCGACAAGTTCGGAGAACTGGGCGCGGCAGTTTCAGTCTGGCAAAACGGCCAACCGATAATTGATCTTCATGGCGGGTTCCGCGATGCGCGCCGCGAGCAGCCTTGGACAACCGACACCATTGTTTTGATTTGGTCGGCGACCAAGGGACTTGGCGCCGCGTGTTTGTTGCACGCTTTGCAGGAACACAAAATTGACCCCGAACAGCGAGTCATGGAGTTCTGGCCCGAGTTTGCTCAGGCTGGAAAGGAGAAAATCACCCTCGCGCAGCTGATGTCGCATCAAGCCGGGCTCGCAGCGCTGGATCGACGCGTCGACATTCTCGATTATGCGGCAGTCATCAACGCACTCGAACAACAAGCACCGAACTGGCCGCCCGGAAACGGCCACGGTTATCATGCGCGCACGTTCGGGTTTTTGATCGACGAACTGGTGAGGCGGATCGCTGGTGCGACCATTTCGGAGTATTGGCGGAAAACTTTTGCCGAACCGCTGGCTCTCGACATTTGGATTGGTTTGCCGGAGTCGGAAAATTATCGGGTGGCCGCGATGTACGCCGCCAAGATCGGCAAGGTGCCTGAGCCGCAGCACTTTTATCGCGATCTTGCGACGCCGGGAACACTTGCCCGGAAAGCATTCAGTTCACCTTACGGATTGAACGCAGTCGGCGACATGAACCAGCCGGACAATCGCGCGCGATCCTTTGTTTCGTTTGGTGCAATCGCGAGTGCGCACTCGTTAGGCAAGTTTTACTCGGTGCTGGCGAACGGCGGTGCGCAGTTTTTTACCGCGCTAACGATGCGCTGGATGACGATGACTTTGACCGACGGAATGGATCGCGTTTTTCAAATACCGACGGCCTTTTCGGCCGGTTTTATGCAAGAAGCGCGCGACTCAACAAAGAGAATCTTCGGAGGATCGAAGCAACTGCCAGTCCGGCTCGGACCGTTCGGTCATTCTGGCGCCGGTGGCAGTCATGCCTTTGCCGATCCGGAAAACAAAATCAGTTTCGCCTACGTGATGAACCAGATGGAGCAATCCGTGTTGCCTAACGAGAAATCGTTACGGCTGGTGGACGCGATTTACGACTGAGCCTATTCGCCGATGATTGTTAAATGAATCCGTCGCCCATGTGATTCCCTCCGATGCTCGAACAGAAAAATTCCCTGCCAGGTGCCGAGCTGCATTTTGCCGTCGACGATTGGAATCGTTTCGCTGGTCCGCGTAAGAACCATCCGAATGTGTGAAGGCATGTCGTCCTGCCCTTCATCGTCGTGTTCGTAATCTGCGTCTTCCGGCACCAGTTCCTCGAAGAATCTCTCGACGTCTCGTCGCGCAGCCGGCGCCGCGTTTTCCATGGCGGTAAGGCTGCAACTTGTGTGCTGGACGAAAACGGTGACGATTCCGTTTCGGAGGCCGGACTTGTCGATCTTCTGCTGAATCTCATCCGTAATCTCGTAGGTGCCTTTTCCGTTTGTGCGCATGTCAATTTCGTCGTGAAGCACGTGCATGCCCGAAAATTAGCACCGCGTAAGCGCAGAGTCGCACGTTGATCTTTGTTCGTTGGGATGGCCTATTACTTTTAGTGCAAGACGATCTTGAGCGTATTTTGCTTGATGAGCCGACGATTCTGCGGCGGTTGGACGAAATCGCAGCCGAGATCTCGAAGGATTACCGAAATAAAGAGCTGACGGTAATCGCCGTTTTGAACGGAAGCTTGATGTTCATGGCCGATCTGCTCCGGCGGATTCCGCTCCCGTTGAAACTCGATTGCCTGAGCGTGGCCAGTTATCACGGCAAAGCGCAGACCAGCGGCGAAGTGATTTTCAAGTTCGCCGCGACGAATCCGTCCTTTGGCGGACAAATCGCGCTGCCCGACGTGCAAGATCGACATATCCTGGTTCTCGACGACATCCTCGACAGCGGAAACACCCTGGCCGCGATTCGAGAGAAGCTCGAGACCGCGCAGCCGCGCAGCGTCAAAGTCTGCGTTCTGTTGAGCAAGAAGAAGCAGCGCACCCGAGCGGTCGATGCCGATTATCTCGGCTTTGAAATCGAGGACGAATTCGTGGTCGGCTACGGACTCGATTACGATGAGCGGTATCGCAATCTTCCTTACATCGGAGTTTTGCGTAGGGAACTCATATCAGAAGTGACCGGTGACAAGTGAACCGTGACCAGCTTGATTGGTTGAAGTGAAAATCCGAGCGCATTTTTATGCACAGCTGCGAGATGCTGCCAACGCGTCCTACTTGGATGTCGATCTTGCCGATGGCGTGAACGTGTCCGGTTTGCTGGAGGAACTTTACCTGAAATTTCCGGCGCTTCGCGTCCACGACCAAACCATCCTGGTCGGAGTCGGTGTCGAATTCGTCGATCGTAATTACAAAATAAAAACCGGTGACGAGATCGCCATCATGCCGCCGGTGCAGGGCGGCTAACTCAAAAGCAGACAGGATTTACAGGATTAACCGAGGATTCTCCAGAGGCCGATTCTCGCTCATCCGTAATCCGTTGAATCTAGTTAATCCTGTCTAGAAACATCAGTCTCTGAAGTTTTTAAAATTCGTAGCCACGCCAAAATCACGGCCGCGAACGAATTGAATGACGGTTTGAAGCTCGTCTCTCTTTTTTCCTGTCACCCGGATTTGTTGATCCTGTAGTTGGCTCTGAACCTTAAAGTTCTGCGCCTTAATGGCGTGAATGATCTCCTTCGCTTTCTCACCCTCCAGGCCCTGCTGAATTTTTAATTCCTGACGCGCATGACCAACCGATGAAAGCGCAGGGTCTTCCTGTTTCACATTTCGAAGATCGACTCCGCGCTTGGAAAGCTTTCCAATCACAATTTCCCGGAGCCCGCGCAAGTGGTTCGCATCGTCGGCCGTGAGCACGATCTTGTCTTTCTCGTGAACGATCTCGGTCTTAGCGTTTTTGAGATCGAAGCGTGCTGCGAGTTCTTTGCGGGCCTGATTGAGCGCGTTATCGATTTCCTGTTTATCTACTTCCGAAACGATATCGAACGATGGCATGACGATATTTTCTAGGGATTGTGTTCGGCAATTCTAACGTTGCCGTCCTTTGTTTCGATCTGAATTTTCGGCTTGTCCGCGCCCCCAACCAAGAGATCGACTTGATTCGTTCCTTCTGCGTGACGTTGTTCCTTTTCCTCGAAATCGTTGGCAATTTTGCCGGTTGCAGTGCTGGCAATGAGATGGAAAGCAGCTTCCTCCGGCAGGTAGGCGAAGGTATTCCCGTCTTCGACCGCGGCTCGAATTGAGAAATCGCCTTCCTCCCACCATTCGTAAACCAGCTCGACGTTTCCGGTTTCGACGTGAATATCGAGATTTCCAAAACAATTGTGAATGAATAACCGGCCGCTTCCGAGTTGGGCATGTGCCTCCGAACTGCGGACCTCCTCAATCAGCACTTCTCCGTTGGCCAGGTCCAACTTCGAGATTTTGGCCGCCTGGGGAACAACGACAACCAAATCCACCGTCCCGGAACGATCCGACAACAGGCCGCCATCTTGCGGATAAACAGTCTCTATGGAAATCGAATTTGCTTGGGGATTCACCCTGACCGAAATGGCTTTCAACCGCTCCGGGGTGAATGCTTTTTTTAGCGTCTCCACTCGAACTTCGCGCACGTCGCCTCCAGCGCCATAAATCGAAATAGAGCCGGCACGATTGCTCACGCTGATTGTCGGCGATGTCGATTCGACCGGATAATGGCGGTCTGATACTTCTTCCAGGATCGAATCCTCCGGCGGTTGGCAACCTTCTATTAAGAGGCCGATCGCCATGACCGAAAAAACGGAACAAGTTGTGACAATCCGCATGTTTTCCGCCGGAGCCTAGCTCAAGCAGGCGGAAGATGCAGGAAGTGAATGATTGCGCGCGCGCCTTCAATGAAGGCGCCGGCCAAAATCGCAGCCATGATAAGAAAGAGAACGAACTCGGCCAGGAAGTTGCGCCGTGCTTCACGCTGAAAATAATCGCGGCTGATATTCAAAAACGATTGCGGCGGTTCAGCAGAACCTCCAGAGAAGCGGTCGAACGAAAAGACCTGGTAATTGCATTCGACTCGCGGGAACCGGCGTCTCGGTCGAGCCGAAGAGAAGCCACTGTCGTCTGCGCGATCGATTCTCTCAGCGGTCGGTTTCATTCTGCATTTCTCTATAAGACGCCACCAACCTCGCCTTCAGATTCAATTTCCCACAAAATCCGCTCAAATCCACAAGGCGCGATCAAAAGTGCGATACTGGATGGCTTCGCTGACGTGCTTCGGGAGAATGGTCAGGTGATTGTCCAAATCGGCAATTGTTCGCGAGACTTTGAGGATCCGATCGTAAGCCCGCGCGCTTAAATTTAGCTCCGTCATCGCCATCCGAATCAATTCCTGGGAATCAGAGCTTAGTTTGCAATGCGCTTTCAGGTGACGCGTGGTCATTCGCGCGTTGCAATTCGTTTTCGGGTCACGCGCAAATCGATCGTGTTGCTTTTGGCGGGCAAGCGCGATGCGTTCGCGAATATCTTCCGAACGTTCTTCGGCGCGGTCGCTTGAAACGTCGCGATATTCGACGGCAGGCACCTCGATATGGAGATCGATCCGATCGAGCAGGGGACCGGAAATTCTTTGACGGTAACGTTGCACTTGCACCGGGCTGCACCGGCATTCGCGTTTGAGATCGCCGAAGAATCCGCACGGGCAGGCGCTCATTGCCTGCGTGAGCATGAACTCAGAAAAAAAGCTGATTTCGCCTGGGACAAACGTCCATTTGGAACCTTTTTGACACCGATGTTGTTATAAACGTTGCGCCGCTTCAGTTCGGCAAAGAAGTTGTCGATCTTCACTTTGATTTCTCTTCGCAGAGCTTTTGAAAGCGTGGATCGCCGCGGAGAGGATCGAACATTGGATCGAGCCGGAGGAGAGCAGGTGTAAGTGGCATACCTGTGGCCATGCCGCCATTGCCGGGTCGCGAAAGTATTTTCTCTAAGGTAACAATGGCGCGATCTGGTTCGCCGAGGCGCGCTGCTACTCGAGCCAGGATGTCGAGACTCTGCATTCCATTGGCTACTTCCTTCTCGATTGGATTCCCCTTTATAGCACGTTCGATGAAGTTCAAGGCAGCGACTTTGTCACCAAGGCCAGCGGTAATAAGAGCAAGATCATCGAGCAGTGCCCAATTTTCTGGTTGTTCTTGCACAAGAGCCTCTAGCTCGGCACGAGCTTCCCGCCAAGTCGCGTTAGCAGCGGTGCTATCACCGCCGACTTCCTGTGCCCAACCTAACCAGAAGCGCAACTCACCATTAAGATAACCTACGCTTGGATCGGGCGCAGCGAGTAGCTCTTTTAGCCGCGAAATCATTTCGGCCGGGCGGCGCTCGAGGATAGCTTGATAAACTACTTGTTCCCACCCCGTGGGATCGCCGGCACCAGGTCGGAGGGGAGCGAGAAGGCGCGCGGCGCGCGGCAAATCGCCTTGGGCTTGCGCAATAGCGCCCTTTTCTACCAGGGCATCAATATCATCGGGCACAATCTCCAAAATTTGATCGAGCTTTCGGAGCGCTTCGGGGAAATGACGAAGAGTGATATAGAATTGCGCATGGCGAGTGAGCAGACTCAGATTGCGCGGGTCGAGCCTTTCGGCTTCCTCAAAGTACGATTCGGCTCGTTCCCATTGCCCCTGGTCGCGTGCGAGCAAAGCGAGGGCTAAGCGAACCAGGCTACTATTAGGTAGGAGCTGCCGGGCCTGTTCGTAATAACGTGCCGCGCTCTCGAAATCTCCTACGCAACCATACTCATAGTAGCCTTTAGCTATCCACGCTTCACCGAGACTTGTATCCAGCGCCATTGCAGTTTCCATCGCGTGCTGCGCTTCGTTGCGCAGAGCAATGGTTGGCTGAAGGTTAGTCGTGAGGTAGCCACGCGCATCGACGTATGAGAGCAGCGCCCAACTAAGCACGAACTTCGGATCCAGGCGCACAGCTTCTCTAAGATACTTCTGTGCCCCAAGGTAGTTAGCGGGTGTGTTTTGTGTTTTTAGGGTATAAGCCAGACCACGCAAGTAGGCATCATAAGCCTCCGGATTATTTGTAGGTTTAGCGGCGATAGCCTGCTCTTCCTGACCAGTTAGCTTGGCTCGTAGTTGATCAGCGATAGCTTTAGCTACTTCAGTCTCGACGGCGAAAATGTCAGTCAGCTTGCGATCGAAGCTATCCGCCCAAAGATGGGAATCGGTAGCTGCTTTGATCAACTGCACATTCACGCGCACGGCATCGCCGCTCTTCTGCACACTACCTTCCAAAATGTGGGCGACGCCAAGTTGCCGCGCGATCTCCCGCAAATTTTCCGGCGCACTCTTATAGTGCTGCGTGGAGGTGCGCGAGATAACCTTCAGGTCTGCGATCTTGGCCAGGCGGGTCAGAATCTCGTCCTGAATACCATCGGTGAAATAAGCATTCGCTTTTTCTTCGCTGAGGTTTTCAAAAGGGAGGACGGCGATGGACTTGTTAGGTATGTCAGGAGTAACCAATGTCGCTTGTTTCGGACGAATGAGCTGAAAAACGAACAAGCCGGCTGCAATAGCGGCTAACACCACGGTTATCGCGACAAGCTTCCGCCCAGTCTTATGCGTGATCGATTTGCTACGGTCCAGTTCTGACTCACGCTTGATACCTTCGGGCGTGATCTCAAATGCCCACGAGAAAATCAAAGCAACGGGAAAACCAAGGATAAGGAGCACCACAACCAACTGCACGGCCCAGTTGGGAATTTCGAAGAACGGAAATACCTGGGTAGCTATCTGGATGAGCAGCCAGCTAACTACCGCATAAGCTACCGCCGCTCTATAGACGTTGCGCCGTTTCAGCTCGGAGAAGAAGTTATCGATCTTCACCTGGCTGTTGACGCCTCATCTTTCGGCGCAAGCGACTCTACGATTTTCTCGAAGCGCGGATCGCCGCGGAGTGGGTCCCATAAGGGGTGCAGTTTTAAGGCACCGTAGCTCAGCATTGGTGATGCGACGGGAGCGCGAAGCCCAGCTTCCAGTTGCTGCAAGGCAAACTCCTTCCCGCCCGCCCACGCTGCCGTGATGGCAAAGTATTGAAGGACGCGGCTGCCGTTGATGACATCTTTTTCCACCGGCAGGAGGGCTATCGCTCGACGGCCTTCGTCCAAGGCCAGGTCTTTCTGCCCAAGAACAGCGTCGATTAAGCCGAGGACGCAGAGCGCCGGACCGTAGTTCGGCTGTGCCTGCACGATCTTCTCCTGCTGGGCGCGAGCCGCTTCAAACGCAGTGCGCGCTTTTGCCTCATCTTTGGTCATGCGCGCCAGCAGCCCTTCACCAAAACTGTGGCTCAGATCGATCGCGTTGTCGCCGTAGCATCGATTGTTGCCCAGCGCGACGAGCGCCCGTTCGGCCGCAGCCGGATCGCGCTCGGCCAGGGCGCAGAAGAACCATGTGTCTGCGGCGGTGGCGATAGCGTCCGGCCGTTGCGCTAGGATAGCATCAATCGTCTGATGCAGCGGCCGGGTGTCCGCCTTCCAGTAGAGATAAAAATCTGCACTACCGGTCCGCGTTTCGACGTTGTCGGGCACGATCGATGACGCGCGATCCAGCATAGCGATCGACTCGGCATAGCGATTCAGGAATTGGTAACTGAGCGCGATCTGTTGCAGAATACGAAGATTGCGCGGGTCTAGCTCCACGGCGCGCTGTAGGTTATGCAGCCCTTCTTCCTGCTGGCCGCGACGGCGCAAAACGTAGCCGGTTAGTTCGAAGAGACGCGGATCATTCGGTAACGCTGGGCGCGCTTTCTCTAACTCAGCTAACGCGCCGTCATAGTCACGCAGCCCGTAGTAGAGATATTGTGCGCGCGCCAGGTGCGTTTCGGCAGCATCGGGTCGCAGCCGTGTCGCGGCTTGCATCGCAGCTTCCGCCAGGGCCAGCCGGGCGGGAGTGTGATCAGACCCTCTTACTGAATAAAGACTTTCGTGCGCCCGGGCGAGCTGGAGGTAAGCGTCGAAAAATGAGGGATCGCGTTTCACTGCTTCATCGAGAAGGTCAATTGCCTTCCGCAGGTCTGGATCCCCCGTGACGCTGAAACTTACGGTGAGGAGAAGTGACTTGGCCCGGCTGTAAAGGTCGAACGCCGCTAGGTCAGTGGTCGGTGGCTGCTCGATGGCTTTCTTCTCGTTAGGCGAGAGCTTGGCTTGTAACTGTTCCGCGATGGCCTTGGCGATTTCACTTTGGATGGCGAAGATATCGGCCAGATCGCGGTCGTAGGTCTCGGCCCAGACATGCGCATCGGTCCGCGCGTCGATCAACTGCGCGTTTACGCGAATCTTGTTGGCCGAGCGCTGCACGCTTCCTTCGAGTAAATGCGCCACCCCGAGTTGCTGACCGATCTCGCGCAAGTCGCGCGTGATTCCGCTCTTGTATTGCATCACGCTCGTGCGGCTGATTACCTTTAGGTCGGCGATGTGCGAAAGGTCGATCAGGATTTGGTCCTGCACGCCATCGGCAAAGTAAGCATTGGCTTTCTCCTCGCTCCGGTTTTCAAACGGCAGGACGGCGATCGATTTACTTTCGATGGCAACTGCGAGTGGCGGTTGTATCGCACCTTCGATGCCTTGGTGCGAATGTAAGTACCGAAAGACCGTCACTCCCGCCGCCAGGGCCGCGACGACTACAATCAAAGCGGTTAGCTTGCGACCGGTCTTGCGGGTGATTCTACGATCGGCGTCTCCTTCGAGCTTGATCCCCTCCGGGGTTATCTCGAATGCCCACGCACAAACCACAGCGATGGAAAAACCGATGATCGCGAGCAGGACGACCAGCCTAACGACCCAGTTGGGAATGCTGAAAAACGGAAAGACCTGTGTCGCGACCTGAATCAGCAACCATGCCACTACGACGTAGGCCACGGCGACGCTGTAAACACGACGCCGCTTCAGTTCAGTGAAAAACATGTGCACTTTCATCGCCGGTGATAGCAGACACCACTGTGCCAGCTCCGGAGACTATTTCGAACTGGAGGAATTGGCGAGCTTTTGGAAACGCGGAGCCGCTTTCATCAATCTGGGGTTCGTATGAACCGACGCGTCGTTAGGGAATCTGATTAAATGTATTACAAAATTCCGCGGAGCTTACGGGGCTCGAACCCGTATTAATTTGCCTCTTTCATAGGTAAACCGTCATCTTCCCTCTTGCAAGATTATGCAAGATGAGGCAATATTCGTGTCATGAAATGTCATGAAGCGACGGGTCACCGGAAACCGATCGTTGTGAAGGCCGGAAACGCGGCTGTAAAGATCTATCGAGGCAAATCCCGGGGTTATGATCTCTTCACGGTCGTGCACTATGCCGGAGGCAGCCGAAAGCGTGAAACTTTTGGCGACCTGGCTGACGCCAAGGAGCGAGCACGTCAGGTTGCTCATGCCGTTATCAACGGCCGGGCGGCCGTACTCGAACTGACGAACGCGGATCGCGAGGGGTATGTGAGCGCGCTTGAGCTCTTGCGACCACTCGGAATTCCTTTGCACAGCGCGGTTGAAGAGTACGTAGCAGCGCGATCGCACTTGGATGGTGAATCGCTCCTTTCAGCCGTGAAAGAACAATCTCGGCGCCGCCATCATGTCACGGACAAACGGGTTCCCGAAATCGTGGAAGAACTGCTCGCCGCCAAAGAACGCGATGGTCTGAGTCAGCGCTACATTCAGACGCTCCGAAGCCATCTCAACCGATTCGCCTCCGCATTTCAAACTAACATTGGATCGGTCGCCGCTAGATTTATCGAGGAATGGCTAGCGGCGCAGAAGATTGGTGCCCGCGCCAGAAATAATATCAGAATGTCGATCATCACATTGTTTCACTTTGCGCGGTCTCGAGGGCATCTGCCGAAAGGACAGCCGACGGAAGCGGAAGAAGTCGCGAAAGCAAAGGATCGCGGAGGGAAAATCGGAATTCTTACCCCGAAACAACTAGCGAGTTTGCTACGTACCGGAGATGAGGAGCCCAAACTTTATTTTGCAATCGGGGCCTTTACTGGATTGCGATCGGCCGAGCTCATTCGCTTGGAATGGGACGATGTAAATTTTACGCGCGGACATATTCAGGTCGGGAAAGGTAAATCCAAAACCGCTACGCGTCGGCTTGTTCCGGTTCAGCCAAACTTAATGCGGTGGCTTTCGCCATATCGTGGACGAACCGGACTGGTGTTCGCGAGCGAACATGCTGCCAGCCGCTCGATCGCGCGGGCGAAAGATATTATCGGTGATTGGCCAAACAATGCGCTGCGCCATTCGTATGCGACCTATCGCCTCGCACAGTGCCAGGACGCGGCCCGCGTGTCTCTCGAAATGGGAAATTCCCCCCAGATTCTTTTTCGCAATTATCGCGAGCTCGCGGATGAGCAAGATGCCGTTACTTGGTTCGGCCTAGCACCCAAACAAGCTGCGAATATTGTGCAGTTGAGAGCCCGTAAAGCGGCAAGCCGGCGATGAAATGCCCCGCAAGAAGCGCGCGGCGTGTGGAGATAGTCGCCTCAATTGAATATGAATGAGGACACTCAATTGCGGCGAGAGTGGAAGAATGAGCTGAAAGAAGGTCGTGCACGTTTGCTTGATTTGTTGAAGAAAGAGCGTGCTGCCCGGAAGCGAGGCGATAAAAAAAAAGCGCAAAAGTATTCCGACGAATTAAAGGTACAATTGGCAGTCGATACTGCCGACTGGGACTGGCCTGACCTCGTGGAAGCTCATGTGAAGTGCATGCCGAAAGAACTTTCGAGGTGGGCATACGGCCCGACGATATGGGCATTAGTGATGTACTGGGAGCAATGCGCGGCCGAGGGAAGGAAATGGCGCGAGATTGCTGAAATTGCGAATCTAGAGCGCACCGGCGAACTATCTGGGCCGTGGGAATTGATTAAGGAGCATCTGACGCCCGAGACTTGTAGAGCTGAACACAGACTTCGCGAACTCGGGGGGCGAGAACGCGGGGCTGAAATTGAGCGATGGGCATTCGGGATTCTTCGCAAGGGAGGTAAGGATGCCGCGTTTTTGGCGGATAAAATCGCTATCGCGATCGCAAAACAGGAAAAACTCAATCGGTCTAAACGCGGAACGCTCACTCTTCAGGAAAGGGAAGCGCTCTTGGATTATCGGAGTGACCTCAAATATTCAAAGAGCCGCGGGCGCCAACGCCACACTGTGGAGCAGATCAAGACAATAGTGGCCCCTGGTAACCCGATGACGATTGCGGCTTTTCGCAAGTGGGTTAACGAGTTGGGGGTTCCATTCGTCGAAATCGCCCGCGGCGCGGCGGCCCCCAAATATGCAAACAACAAGTTTGCTAAGGCCTATGCCGCATTGAAGAACGGGCTTTCCAACTGAAGCGGCCGACCCGCCGTACCCTGAATTCCTCTCAAGACCAAATCGCGCCGAGATAGGCAGGTTCGGCACGATTTGAAATTTGCCGTTGTGCTTTCGTTGTCTAGTTACGAAACGGAACGCACCAATCGGACTTAACAAGCAAACGGCTGAAGTAGAGTCGCCGTTTGAATTGATCCGGCTAGGCCCGCTAACGAGAGCGGTTCCTGCAGACCACAACTTGGTGACCTCCAGGGAAGTGGCCGCTGCGCTAAGGGTCAGTCTGCGAACAGTGTCGTATTGGACAACCGGCCGCCGGCCACGATTACCTTACGTTAAGCTTGGTAAGGCAAAGCGTTTTATCGCAGCAGACATTATTCGGTTCATCGAGAAGCATAGGATTCGCGCTGTCTAACAAATGCCGATCATAAAAATTACAAAACGGAGACATCCGTACACGATGATCGACAGCAGAGCGCTGAACGACAAGCGGCTTTCGTGGAAAGCGAAGGGGATCATTGCTTACCTTCTCAGCAAGCCGTCCGACTGGCGGGTGATTCTTGCCGATTTGATGAAACATGCTCGCCAGGGCGCAGAGTCTGTAAGAACGGGTTTGGACGAACTGCGCCGCTTCGGCTATGCGAAATTCGCACCAACACGCGATGGTGCGGGTCGTCTTAACGGAACCGCCTGGACCGTCTATGAGTGTCCGAATGATGTCACCGATATGGCGATTTTCCCGACATCGGAAGCACGTTGCGAAAACCCGGCAAATGAGCACTGGCTGAAATCGGCTTCAAAGACGCTCGGCAACACTACGGCCGGGCTGCCGAGCGCCTGCCCGTCGCTCAGTTTTTTACCGAGCATCTAGGCCGAATGGCTTTATTAGCCGAAACGGAAGATCCGAAAGGCGGATGGTCTCAATCGGGTTATTCCGAATCGGCTAAGCGACCGGCTTGAAATCAAGCGCGGCAGCACACCAGGCTAAAGCGATCCAAGTCGGCCGGTAATTCTTTCCCGTCTTGATGCCGCATTGCGACGTGCTGAAAACGGAGAACACCTCTCGCTGAGTTGGCGATGTCGCCAATGTCGATACACAAAGCATTTCACGCGACCGACAAGTCAGGATACGGCAGGCCGATGGCCGCGATGTAAGGGAGACGCTTTTGAGCCTGCCTAAGAATGGAAATGAGTTACTGGAAAACCAGCGATGTATTCTTGGCCGGGCAGGCCTGGACATGCTGGACTCAGTCTCGCCAAGAAGAGATTTAGGGTTCGGTTTTGATACAAGTCATCAGGGCTTGAGGTATTTTAGGATTGGCAGCAGGGAGCAAATGACCGGTCGCCAAGCGGTTTCGTTGTCAAGCAACAGCGTCTCACGAACGATCCCAACAAGCTCTGCTGTCTCACTAAATGCCGGTGCGCCACGATGTTGCATATGACTAAGCAAGGGGCTGAGAACAAAAACCAAGAAATCTGCGGCACGTCTTGTGGTGAGAGGAAAGGAGACGTCTGCAGTGTCGAACTGGAGTTCTGATTGCGTTCGGTGCTGATTTGTCGTGCTTGAGTAGTGCATTAGACCAACCCGTTCGCCCACGTACGGCACGATTCTGAAGCGCGGACGAGTTTGGAGAGGTTCAGCAAAGTGCGCCGCAATATCTGGGTTCTTTGATAAGAGCTTTTTTACATATTCGTCATCGATCTTCCCCATTTCGATCACGGCAAGATTGCCGTCCTCCTCGGTTTCTCGAACAGTGAAAGGTGCCAATCCTATCTGCGTGCTTATTACAGGAAAGCCGCCACGTGCGTTGCCGACTTCAACGGCGTATTTGACGGCCTCGGCTGAGGTCACCGCAAGTCGTTGACCGATGAAGCAGCAAAAACCAGTCGCTACGAACATTTTTTCGTCATAACGAAATCCAACGGGGCACGTACGCCAAACGTACTCACCAGCAGCCATGGCGAAACCAACTCGCGGACTCAGGTCTGGTTTTTCTTCAACTGCGCTTTGTACTATCCGTTGTTTTCTTGCCTCGATCTCTTTTTCGACGTCGATAACCTGATTGAGTGTGGCGATTCTGTTTTTGTACTCTTTGATCGATTCCCGGCTGATGACGCCGCGGTGAAACAACGCGTGGCACGTCGGGCAGAGCGCCAGCAAGTTTGGAAGCTCATTGCCTCCACCGTCTCTTACTTGAATAATGTGGTGCACGTCGATTGCCAACGTCGTGTGACAGGTTGGGATGGCACATCTATAGCCAGCTTCGCGTAGGACGGCGTCACGCTGCTGTTTCGTTAACTTCAGTCGATCGGCCATTCGTTAGATCGACGGGTTGTCGATTCGCAGATTCTTGCAGTCTGGATCCCAACGAAATGCACAGTCAACCAAAGACCGGTCGACTTGCGTTGGAGGCAAACCAGATTTGAACTCCTCCCGCCTAACGAACGAAATTGCCATTGAAACTCGCGGTATCGGAGTCGGATCGCTGGCGACTCGCCATCCGGTCGCCCAACTTCGGTACATTGCACGACTGCGCTCATCCATTTCGATCCTGGCGACGATCTCAGGAGCTGGCCCTGAGCGAAGGGCAGGGACATCTCCGCTCCAGTCAAAGCCATTGATCATCATCATCAGTTGAACTGAGAAGCGATTCAGCCACGGATCATCAAAATTCTTGACGATCAAGGACGCTGATTTTTCACCAGTATCTCCATCCGACAGGTAAACCACCGCGTCGAGAGTGGGAACACTATGGATGGCACGTGTAAGATAAGCCGTGACGATCTTCGTAGGGAGATTTGGTGACTGCTCGTTAACTATCAAAGCAATGCTCCTTGCGTCCTGAAATGGCAGTAATCTCTTCGCCCCGGCAATTTGCTCGCCAGCTTCTTCGACTTTCCTGCAAAACCATTGGTCAAGTTTCAGTCGGACGAAATCCGGCCAAGGCATACCCGGTTTATACCGCGCAAGTTTCGGCAGTAGGTCGCCCCGAATCACTTTCAGCTCCAGCATACAGATGACCTGATTCCTGAGAGGAAACTGGCCGGTCGACGGTAACATTGTCTTGTCGAGCGATTTTCTGGCTGCAGAGAAGCCGGCATATGATCCTCTGTTGGTGGGATCAGCAATATTGTAAGTTTCGCGAACTGCAGCCTTAGATGCGAACTCCGGCTGATCCATTTCTAGATCAAGCCACAGGTAATCGGGCCAAGGCAGCGGTTTGCCCCACATAGTTGCGCCGGCATTCGCCATATCATGCAGTACACGGAGGTCTCCATCATCGGCGATGACCGCCTGGGGCCATTGCTTTAGCATGGCCTTCACGTTTTCCTCCGTATACCGTCGCTTCACGCTTGTACGTTCATCCGCTCACCGTTGTCGTTCGGCAAGTTCAATTCCGTGGACAGGAGTGGACTAACGGAAAATCATCAGGGGGCAAAACGGGTGGACCCCCAGTTGAAATGCAGGCCAAATTCTGCACGTTAAGCGGCGGCAGTCGAAAGACTTCGGGGGTATAGCTCAGTTGGCAGAGCGTCTCGTTCGCAAAGATAAACCGGAAGTTACTCTGAAATCGTCTGACTTGCTCTGACGTGATCACACGAGGGAAAATCGCCGAATCGGCGAGATCTCACGGGTTCCCAAATGTGCTCAAAATTGGCCGCCAGTGGACAAAAACGGTGGACAAAGGGTCATCGGGAGGTTGCAATAGTCCACCAACACAAACAGGGGTTCGAACCCCCTAGGTTCCAAGGAATCTGTGTAATACGTAGAGTCCACGTGCGATTCGCATTGCTCGAAATTTCGTTCATGGAAATTTCACTTTAAAGGTGTTGACGAAGTCGCGGCGTTTCTGATAAACGCGCGGCATTCCAATCCCCCTTGCTCCCCGAAGCCCCAATTAAAAACGCAACCTACTCGAACTATGCCTACGCTCCTGAAATCTCATCACATCAGTCGCATTTGTTTATTTATCGCCCCGATCGTTATTACATTCACTCCGCTCTTCACGAGTTCCGCCCAGCCGATACGATCGACCGCGGCAACTCCGACGGACGCGGACATCTTTCGGTCCGGCACATTTTTGGAGCCGTTGGTTCCAATTGGCGGCAAAACAGCATCTGAAGAAAACATCGCGCTTCAGAAAGCGATCGATTTGTGCGCGAACAGCAAAGATCAGGACGATCACGCCGCGATACTTACCTTTCTTGAAAAGTTTCCAAAATCGCCGTGGCGCGCTGCCTTACTAACAAATCTGGGACTCGAGTATCGTCGCACAGGTTGGTTCCTGAAGGCACTCTCTGCGTGGGAAGAAGCCTGGCGTCTAAGCAAAGATGAAACCTCTAACATGGGGAAAGGGTTGGCGGATCGCGCCTTTGCGGAATTAGTAGAGCTGTACGCGCGACTGGGTCGAAAAGAGGACGTTGAAAAGCTCCTTAAAGAAATTGACGGCAGATCGCTCATAGGTCCAGCCACGGAGAAGGTCACATCCGCACGCGAAGGCTTGTGGAAAATGTATAACGAACCAGGCACTGCCTTTAAATGCGGTCCCTTCGCTTTAGGCCAGATTCAAAATGTTGAGAAAAACAGCAACGTGCCTAACCAGAAAGTTTTGGAAGCGCAATCGACGGACCACGGCACCTCATTGAAGCAAGTGTACGAGCTGTCGAAAGAATTGGGATTGAAATACCAGATGGCCAAGCGAAAACCTGGATCGAAGATTCTCGTTCCGTGCGTGGTCAATTGGAAGGCTAATCACTATGCGGCGCTGGTTAGCGAGGATAAAGGGCGGTTCCTCAGTTCCGACCCAACATTTGGCGGCAATATCTTTGTTACCAAAGCCGCGTTGGATGCTGAAGCATCGGGCTATTTTCTTGTTCCGGAAGGCGAATTACCTGAGGGATGGCGGTCGGTAAGCTTCAAAGAGGCGAGTCGGGTCTGGGGGATGGGAGCTACGACCGACCACGATCCAACAGGGACAAAGTGTGGTGATGACAAGGCGAAGCCAAGTTGCGGAGCAAACTGTGGCGGCGGCATGGCGAGGTATAACTTTCACACTCAACTCGTTAGCCTAAACATTACAGATACGCCTGTTGGATATACTCCGCCGGTCGGACCGGACATGCATTTTACGGTCACCTATAATCAGCGCGAAGCTGGTTTTAGTGCGAATCTTGGAACAAGCAACTTCGGTTCAAAATGGGTTTGCAACTGGTTCGCAGCGATCCAGGGGCAGCTCTTCCCGCCGGCAACTCCAGTATATGCTCAGCTCGCCGGTGGAGGTAGCGAACTTTTTGTCCCAACTTCCGATACCCCCGGTTCCGATGTTACCTATACTCCCGGGTTTCAAACCGGTGCGACGCTGGTACTCCCCCATGACGCACCTCCACGTTTCGAACGCACTTCACCTGACGGCAGTCGCCAAGTTTTTGAGTTCGTCGCTCACGGCGGCCTAACGACTTTAATAACAAGGTCAATCGACCCGGCTGGGAACACAGCGCATTTCAACTACGACAGCAATTCTCGTCTAACCTCCGTTACCGACGCTCTCGGCCAAGCAACCACGATTCAACACTTGAGCGATGATCCCAACGTGCTGCCGGATTTCTATCTTATCCACCAAATTACGGACCCATTCGGTCGATCGGCGATGTTTGATTACGATTCAAATAAACGACTTTGGAAAATCCACGACACAATAGGGATCGTGTCCGAGTTCATTTACGCGACTTCTTCAGATACGTGCGGTGGCTCGCCATGTCCGTCAGATTTTATTAAGGAAATGATCACGCCGTACGGGCCGACAACGTTCTCGCAGCCTCTCAGCCCTTTGGACGCGACCTCGAATCCGGGAACAGGCAACGCAAGAACAATTCAAGCCGTCGATTCCACCGGGGCCATTGAACGCGTTGAATACGGTCACCTCGCGACTGATAACACGATGGTTCCCGCGACTGAGACGAAGTTGCCGACCGTCCCCGGTGTGACCTTTTATAATGGCGTCTACAATTATCGTAATTCGTTTTACTGGGACAAGAAAGCGACGGCGATGTTTCCGCCGACACATAGTGAAACCTGCAACTGCGACGTCTATGATTACACCAAGGCCAAGTTGACCCATTGGCTCCACGTCAATAATGGGTCCGACACCACGGTCTCGAATATTAAAGAGCGGGAAAAGCAACCGCTCGAAAATGCGGTTTATTACTTCTATCCGGACCAACCGAACACCTACAACGGTAGGGTATTCACAGGCAGCAGTGGTTTCCCATCCATGTCTGCAAGAGTTTTGGATGATGGAACGACCCAGCTTTGGCAATACTCTCATAACAATGTCGGTAAGGTAACGCAATCGATCGATCCGACGGGCCGGGTCACTAGTTACAAGTATGCTGACAACGAGATTGACTTACTGGCGGTTTATCAAAGAAACCCAGCAGGAATTAGCCCGGATCCGGATGAAGAAAATGCCGATCTGATCGCGAGCTACGCCTACGATCCAAGCGACCCACCACACGTGCCCCATAGCTCGACCGATGCCGCTGGCCAGACAACGCACTACTTCTACCTACCTACTGGGCAAATCCAGTACATCACGAACCCTCGGGCAGAAACAACAACTTACGGTTATGGAGAGAATGGCAATCCGGCTGGTTACCTGACGTCGATTACGAGCCCCGCGTTCAACGGGTCATCGGCGATAACAGTTCTTGATTACCAACTAGGCGAAGGAGTTTTCGCTCCGGGCAACCGGCCGCACTCGGTCAAAAATTTGCCGGACAACTATACCGTCACGACTGATTATGACCAACTCGACCGGCCTATACTAATCACGTATCCAGATGGCACGACGCAGCAGTTCAGCTACACGGACGACGTCAGAGGGATGACGCTCGACTTAACGGCGAGCACGGACCGTGATGGTCGATGGACCACCCGTCATTATGACGCCAATCGCAATATGGACTCGATCACGGATCCATTGAATCAAACGACTTTTTACAATTGGTGCGCCTGTGGCACACTAGACTCGATCACAGACCCGCGGGGCTCGTATGCGGGAGATCCTGATCACACAACTGTTTTCAACCACGATGTGCAGGGCCGAGTTTATCAAAAGCTTTTCGCGGACAACTCTGCGATCAATTACCTTTATGAAGGTCAAACCGGACCGAACACGGTAGGCGCAAGCAGCCGACTCAAGTCGATGACTGATGCGAATGGCCAGACAACCAACTATCAATACTACATCGATGATAATCTGAAGCAGATCACTTACACAAACGCGGTGAATACGACACCGTCGGTTAGCTACGGTTACGACGACAGCTACAACCGTATTGCCGCAATGGCGGATGGAATAGGCACAACCTATTACACCTATTATCCTGCTTCAACTAGCACTCTCGGCGCCGGGAAACTGCACCAAGTGAGTGGTCCACTCACCAACGACACAATTACGTACAATTATGACGAACTCAGCCGCGCGGTGAATCAGGACGTCAATGGGACGGCTTCCAGCATAACCTACGACTCCCTGGGACGAGTCGATACTACCGCAAATCCGCTTGGTTCATTCAGTCGACAATACGAGAATGACGTCACGCCACGCTTGGTGACGCTGAATTATCCAAACGGGCAGACGGCGAACTACCATTATTTCGGCAATGCGAATGACCGGCGTCTTCAGACAATAGGGAATCTTGACAGCAGCTCAAATACCCTGTCGGAGTTTGATTTTACATACGATCCAGAAGGACAGATACAGGCGCTAGTTAGCCCGTTCAATTCGACGCAATTCAACTACGATGCGTCCAAGCGACTGACTGGCACGTCGCAATACGTCCCAGGTCTGCACTTTATCCAGCCATACGGCACTGAATACGATTACGACGCCGCTGGGAATCGGTTAACCAATCTAACTACCACGGCCTCGGGCACGAATGGCAGCAACTACACGGCAAACAATCTGAACCAACTGGTATCAGCTTCTTCAACTCTGGGAGGTCCTTTTGGCGGTCCGCCCTCAAGCATATCCATCACCTACGATGCCAACGGCAACATGACGTATGACGGAAACAACCAAACTTACGAATGGGACGCGGCCAATCGCCTTGTAGCGATCAATTATTTGGATACCGGGGAGCGCACGGAATTTGCTTATGATGGGCTAGGACGCATGAGAGCGATCGGAGCACTGGGAGTTACCGACACAGCGGCCTCGTTCAGCATGTGCGTCGAGCCCGGTGTTTACAATCCGGATAACGTTCATTTTGGCTACACGCTGTTTAACTCTTCACCCCTCACTCTGCCCGGTGGAATCTATTCATTGTCGTTTCAAGGTGTGGACCCGGACAACGCGGATAGCACTGCCTTCCTCGATGCGGTCAAACTGAATAATGCATTAGTGCCGAATGGAAGCTTCGAGGCGCCGAATGCCGGCGCCGCCAATTATTATTACGCCTTTCAATATGACCCGATCGACGCGAATTGGACTTTCAGTCCCTGGTCAGGGATTAGCGCCAACGGGACGGGTTTCACGAACGGGAATCCGAATGCGCCCGACGGCGAACAAGTGGGCCTGATTCAATTCAATGGCACGATTTCGCAGATGCTGTTTGTGGGTGGCGGCCAATACACCTTGAGTTTTCTGGCTGCGCAACGCGGCAATTTCAATGCTCACTCACAGACGATCCGCGTGAACTTACAACCGCTCAACATCATATCGGAAAGTGTGACCAGCGGGAAAACGTTTGTTTGGTGCGGGAATCGGATCTGTGAAGAACGCGATGCAACAGGATCGACGACCACCAAACGCTTTTTTGCTGAAGGCGAGCAAAGAATCGGTGGAGATTACGCCGGCAGTTATTACTATTCGCGCGATCACTTAGGCAGCGTCAGGGAAGTCACAGATTCGAGTGGCAATCTTGTCACGCAGCTCGATTATGACGCGTGGGGGAACGAAGTTGTTGTCAGTGGCAACATGAGCGTCGATTTCGGTTTCACCGGCCACTATTTCCATCAGCCAAGTGGACTGAATCTCGCGATGTATCGCGCCTACAATCCAATACTCGCGAGATGGCTTAATAGAGATCCAATTACAAGTCCAGGGGCATCGTTACCGCTGGTTTTCGGAGCCAGCGACGCACTCGACCCGGCTAATATTCGATTGTTATCGCCTCTTAGACAGGTGACAGCGGCGGCGGCCAGCGGGAACAGCATGAATGCAGCTTTGCTTAGTGCCATGCCGTCGTTGCAACTATTGCCTGCGGAATTAAAGCCGTACGTTTACGTTGAAAACGATCCAATGCGCTCTAAAGATCCCCTCGGCCTTGTCACCTCCAACTGCGCTTGTCAGGACGGTGAGTGGAAACCTGTTCGTAGTGATCATCTGTCCACCGTTCCAATGAGAGGGCTTTATCCTGACGACCTCGCTGGTTGCATTAACTGGGTAGCAGCGAAATTATCCTATAACATACAGTTCAATTGCTACGGTTGTGACAGCAATGGAAATGGCACCGTTGATGAAGTTTGCCTACGACAGAGATACATCGAGAACGTTCAGAATACCAATGACTGCAAAAAGCAATATCCGCAATGACGTTGCGCGGAAGCGGCTTATGAATATAGAACGCCGGACAATCTCCATAGCTAGCGCCTGCGCTGCGTTATTCTGCTTACTTACGGTCGGCGCGACGATGGTCGCTGCCGAATCGTCTGCGGATGCTTATCGCATTCTCTGGCGATTCAAAACGGGCCGTCAAATACTTGGGGCAGCAGCTATTGGGAAAGACGGGGCGGTTTATGTTGGTTCGGTAGATGGCTTTGTTTACGCCTTGAACTCGGACGGCTCCGAGAAGTGGCGCTTTGATGCGCAAGCCCCTATCGAAACGAACATCACAGTTGATGACGACGGCCGTCTCTACGTCCCTGCTCGAAGCCTCCTCGCGGTCAGCGCTAAAGGCAAATTGCTTTGGAAATATGTTTCGAAACTGGGCAACTCGTCCGCTGTGGCCTTAGGGCCGGCCAAGACGATTTACGTTTCGATAGATGACGATCTTTGCGCTCTTACTGGGACAGGGGAGTTGAAGTGGAGCCGACCAGTTCTGGCGAAAAGCCCCGAAACTGGTCCGATCGTAGGTTGCGACGACAATATTTATGTGGATGGCCAGAAGGCTGGTTCCGGAATTTCGCGAATGAATTCGTTCGCTCCTAATGGAGATCTCAGATCTCGATTTGAAATTACCGGAATCTTCGGAAATTCGCCGGCTATGGATCATGATGGAAACAGTTACATAGTTCTCGCGGTTGGAGATTCGCCGGGCCTCTATGCATTAAATAAGCAAGGACAGCTAAGTTGGAAATTTAACGCAGAGAATCTGCGGGACACTCCAGTCATTGGCTTCGACCGTACGATTTATATTGGTTCCGTGGATGGATTACTCTACGCCATTAATCCAGACGGATCCCTTAAGTGGAAGTTTCAAGCGCCAAACGGAATAACCCGCTCACCAGTAGTTGATGGGGACGGGGTTATAACTGTCGCTAGCGGAAATAAAATCTGTAGCGTACGTCCTACCGGCGAGCTGAAATCTGAATTCGAGATTGGCCCCGAATGGCGGTGTGGGGCGGCTCCTGTCATCGGGACCGATGGAACGATGTACGTTGGCGGTGTTGACGGGTATCTTTATGCTTTAGGAGGTTTTAAGCCACCTCCTCGAAGCGAGTGGCCGATGAAGAGGCACGATCAACGAGGTGCCGCTCGAATTGACCCCATCTCAAAAGACGCGCAATCCGCTCAACATTAGCTGGCGCTATTCTTGGCCGGTGGCAATCAGCGCATGCGGATTCGGTTAAGTGCACTCAAAATGCCGGGCCAAAACCAAATGACAAAAGGGGAGTGAACGGGCTAGGCTCCAAGGTAAAGAGGCACAACACTTTATGTCATTAGATTTTTTGGCGACCATTAGACGAGAGCGAATCGACGTGTTTCCGGCTGCGACGCCCAGGCACCCGGCGCACCTCTCAAAGAGCGAACGCTCGTAATAAGAAGGGGGTTCGAGCCCCGTAGGCTCCGTGGGTGAATTTCCCGAACTCGGCGTTTTCATGACGGATTCATGACAAAAGCAGCGCCAACCTTCTGCTGCCGAGTGAACAAATTTGCAGTTAGAAGAGTTTGTTCGCACACTGTCTTTTAATCGCCCGTTTCCGGCTTCTTCGATATCGTCCGATGTGCAGCCTTGAAGACATCACCCGATATTTTCCGAATCGAACCAGGATATAATTTTGGGATGAGCTTTTCGAGCTTTGGCGAATACGCTTCCGAGAATTCGGTTGGAGCCAATTATAAGTCCTCTCCCTGAACAAGTCTCGGATCTCTCGATCACCGACGGCTTCAAGGATCGTAATGCAGAAATCAAAGTTAGATGTTATTGGTTATGTGTCTCGTTTTGGCTTCGGCTTCGGTCAGGTTGGACCGGACTAGGGTTTCCAAAGGCCACACGGCCCCCGGATCAGGACCTGGTCTGGCTGCCACGGAGAATTGCCTATTTTCCCGCTGCCCGAGTTGCTATTTGGTGAATTTCTTGCTGGCGTCAGCATCTTCAGACGCGCTGTCCCAATCCACGTCTTTTCGTGCTTGCTCGGAGGCTTCCCGGCTGTCGGGCTCCGTGGCTCGTAGTGATGAGTTATTAGCCATCATGAACGGAAATCGCGGTGCGGTGCCCGTCGGTTGCGTCGCCTGGTTAGGTCGACTTAGACGTGTCAAAGTACTCTGCCGCCATCGAACGATGCGCGCGAATGCGGTCAATCGCGTATCCCAAGCTATTTGAATGCGTCTCGCACCAATCGAAGTACTCCATAAGTTTGCTGACAAAATCATGCAGGAAATCGACCGGCCGATAGATATGCCAGCGCCACCAAACCCCGGAGAGCGGTCGTTCTCGGTAGGGTGCAAATCCGCGCGCGGACTCATGAATAGCGATTCCGAATGGGGCAGCATCGCCTTCGCTGCGAAACGCCTGCACCATAGGGTATCCAAAGTAAATCCCCTCCCGGTAGACGGCGTTGGATCGCGCGCCGAGAATCTTACTGACCGTCGTAGGTATTTGAACGCCTTCGATGATCCCGCCAAAAGATAAGCCGCAACGGGGCATAAAACGGTGCCGATGCTCCCGTGCGTTCAGGAAATCGAAGGCCATCTCCTCAAACACTCCCCACAAAAAAATCCAGCATCGCCGCCTGCGCGGGAGAACGGATGTAAGCGCCGTCCATGAAAGGGGATGTTTGCAGATCCCAATTGCGGTTCATGAGTATTGCGATATGCAATCGCCCAATGTTATTAGATGATTTCAGCAAAGACGTCGCCATCGTCGAGCGCGATCCCATAACGTCAAGCCACGCGACATAGGATTCTATAGCGAAGGGTAAATGGTTGGTGTTGATGTAAACACGGCGACGCTCTCGTGCTGGTTGCTCCGCGACGGGCCGATGATCCTCTGCCAACTCGGGGGCTGCGGTGGCTTCCTCCGGTCGATCCGTTGTTTTATCCGCCTCGACTGACTCTGCGACAGGTTCTTCGTTCGAGGCGCTCGTATCTTTGTTCATTTGGAATCGCGCGTACAGCATCGACCTAACTAGACAGAGCTCAGCGACCGCTGGCGGGAGCGAGCTTTCGCAACATCGACAATGTGTTCACAAATTCAAACTGGTCATCGCACGCGCCAGCGGTCAGCTACAGCGATTGGTTAGGCCGCTTCATTCGTCGGTTTCGGTGGTTTGGACTCCTCCGGTTAGGCGTTTGGTTTGTTCAGTCTCATGCTCAGAGAGGCTGGATAAGACGTAGCCAATAAGACCCCCGAGTATCGCCGCAATAGCGTCGGAGTGTAAAATCTCAAGTACGCCCAGAATGATAACGCCTGGGACGACGAGTAGGATAGTGAAGGCTTGGATGGAGCGGATACTAAGTCCCTTGGCGCGTGGGCGCTCGCCTTCCTTGAGGCGGGGTTCCCGTAGCTTGTTGTGAAATACACCGAATACGCCGCCCGCCATTACAAGCAGGCAGACTCCGCTGATGATGTATTTAAGAACGATTGGATCCATAGAGAGGGTGCTAGTGGATTAACATGTGATATGCCGACAATTTTTGTCGGCTGATCGAGCGTATTAACCGACAAAAGCCGCAGCTGTTAGAAATCGATACATCGGATGAGGCAGATGTTGATCACTTTCCGAAGTTCGTTAACCATCACCAGCTGATTAATCTGCAATCCAATCGGACAGCGGCACACGGTCGCCGCTGCTGGCTGACGGTTTCTGATTGTGCGGTCGGAGATTCTCAATTACTTAGGAATGACGAAAGGTGCGTTCTAGGCGAGATTTTTCCCCGAAGGCTCAGGATAGTCGATCGTCCTTTTATCTGCGCCAGTGAAACAGTTGCGAAACAGTTTGAGTCGCGGAGACAAGGACAAACCTGGAGCTTTAGGCGAATCGTCCGTTCCCGGCTTCTTCGATGTTGTCCGATGCGCAGTCACGAAGACCCCACTGGATGGTTTCCAAATCGAACCAGGACATAATTCGAGGATGAGCCTTTCGAGCTTTGGCGAATGCGATTTCCGAAAAATCCCGTTGGAGCCAATTAAAAATCATCTCCCTGAACAGTTCTCGGATCTCTGGATCACCGGCGGCCTCAACAATCGTATGGCAGAAATCAAAGCATTGGTCAGCGGTTAGGATACCCAGTTCGCCGCACTCGCTTATGCCTCCGATCGTTTGTGCGACAACGGCTCGGGCGTTTTTACTTCCGACACCACCCGACGCTGCCCATCCAGTCTTTCTGAGTTGCTCTGCCTCCCACCAACTCAGGAGTACATCGCGGTAAACGCGTCCACTGCGAAATGCCGGACACCCTCGCCGCTTGGCGTCGCGTAATTCGTTTATGTCGATCCCAAGAGCGGCCGCCGCGGCCGCTTGACTGTCAAAATAAGCGGGTCGTTTGCACATCAGAGACCTAAATTGAGCAACCTGTGTGCGAAATATAATGGGAACGCATTTTTTGGATAGCGCGCGCGAAAACGACGCCAGTTGGTTCAACCGCGCGCCAGGGGTGCTTCGGTTAAAAGTTATCTACTAGGGCGCGCGAGATCCTGAACATCTCTTTATCTCAGAGCTAACCTGTCGCTCAGCTCGAGAGCCGTTGGATTTTGAATTTCAGAGAGTTGCCGCAAAAGAGATTTGTAAGCACTAATGGACTTCGCATCTGCTCGTATTCCGTCGGCGTTTTTCGACCACGCAACTGCCAACATCGACGCGATGGCATCACTAACATGCCGCGTGACGCTGTAGGGTCGATCTAAGCGATAGTGCGCTCCGTCCAACCAACATATACCGGAAACTACCAGATCCGCCGCAGCTGGATTTTCGAGAAAGCGACAAAAGGCGATGATCGCATCATAATCTGTCAGATGTGTTTTTGCCCACTGTTCGAAAAGATCCTTCATGCCCGCCAAAAGACTGCGATGGTCAGGAGCCCATAACAGTGTTGATTCGAGCCCCATCAGCACCTTCCATCGGTCGTCGCGCAAATTTCTGGCTTGAGGATCCTTACTCCAATTTTGAGCGTTAAGTGCGAACTCAATCATCCGCCGCCATTCAGATCTGAATTCGGGTGGAACCGGCTCGGCGCCGAGACCGGCCATCAACCAATGCTGCAGAAAATCTTCCACCCAGTAATGAGCGGCAGCTGGTAGTCGCAAAACTGGCTTCCAAAACGCATCTCGGTGGGCGGAAGAGTTCAGCTGCAATATTACTTTACTGACACGATCAAATAACCATCGATCCCAGTCAGTAGGTAGTCCTTCAATCTGATCATCTTCGTCGATCTCACCAGGGATCATCTCCACGCACCACGAGAGCGCTGTAGTCCAGAATGCGAGCCAATTTTGGCGTTCACGATCATCGACTGCATTTGCGAGTTCAGGTAGCCAAGCGTACGCCGATTTGACAGTGCCCGGATCAAAATTCAATCGATTTCGTGAGAGCTTTCTGCGGCGCTCTGGTAACGTCGGTGGAATTCTCGCTGGTACCTTCGGTGAGTGTCGCCGCACGCGGTCGAATAGGCGTTTTATCCTCGAGACTAGTCGCCTCGCTGCCGAAGCTTTGAGAGGTTGTTTATTGCGAACTGGATCAGATTCAATTTGGGCTACGTGTAAACCTTGCCACGGAGACGCTTTCAGCTTTCGTGTTGCTGCAGCGAACTCACCGACCTCTTTTGTAATCCAATTAGCAGCGGCATCATTTTGGTGTGACGATTCTTCGTACCGCCACTGCCACCGTGCTACGGCCCAGTCGCACACGAAGTCTTGCAATCCCACAAACGATTCGCCAAGCCGTGTCCGAAGATTTCCAGCGGTTGCGAATAACATTTCCACTACTTTGTATTTGTAACTAGTGGCAAGGCGTGCAGCGAGTTCACGCCAAACCGGATCAAATAGGTTTTCTGACCAAAGAATGGGCACAACTCGGGCCGAGAACGTTTGCCAATCTGGAGTGATCTCGTCCGAGTGAGCGAAGCGACCCGGCGGCGGCGGCTGCCGGTTAATTTTCGTAATCTCGTCGATGCATCGCTTCGCCACCTTCGGATTTGCTTTCAGCCAATCTCTATGTAAGGCGAACAAGACAGCGATGCCGCCGCACACGCCGTCTTCTGGGCGGCCGATTGCAAATTCTTCGTCTTCGGCTGTTAGCAGCGAGAGCCGTTCGATCGTCTCCCAGAACGCCGAAACCCCCTCTGATTTTAGCGAGATCTTGCCCTCTAGAAGGGCTTCACATTGGAGCGGAAAGCCGAGCTTTAATTGAGACTCATTCGATTTCTTACGAATGGCCTCGCCCTCTTTCCGCAACGCCTCTGGCGCTTGGTATATAATGAACTCGCCGCGATCGGTTTTCTGCCGACCATAATTTTCAATTCGAAACCTCGGCACCAGGAACTTCAACCGCATGTCGGGCTCGGCAGTGAGTCTTTCTTCCCATTGGTGACTTCGCCGCTCCATGAAGGTTTGGATTTCGGGAACGCTGACAAAAAGCCTTTGGACGAACGAATACCAGTCCTGCTTTCGATGTGGCATCGTATGCCACTGATCCGCTATCTTCGCGAGCGGCCCGCGTCTAAACCAGCCGATCATCTGCGCGGAGGTGTTGTCCACAACCGAGCGCGCGACTTCCCATTCATGAAACTCAGGCTCGCCTAACAGAGGGAGTAAAGGTCCTCGAAAGAGTTCAGGGGTACTTTGTGCCTACTATCATCAGTACAGCTGCGAAGGCGACAGAGTTTGTCCGAGACAGGATAGTCGAGATCGTTTCATCGAGAGGCGCCCCTAGCTCCATTTGGTCGTACATCCATTTTTCCAGAGCCATAAGTGCTACAACAACTGAATGCGGCCACGGTCCGTGATCTCGATAGGCCATGTACACGTCAAAATCCCCGATCAGGGTTCGTTCATGGTCCTGGAGCTCGATTCTAACGGTCGGAACCGGGTCTTGCTCTTGTTCACGGTATGCGGCCCACCGTCCAACGGCGAAATTCACTAATCGAATGATCGCCTCCAGTCCTTCACAAGGTTGTCGTCGCAAAAACAACAGAAATGATCCGCGCAGGTACAACGGGGGATACCAGCTATGAATGTCGTTCAGGTCGAGTCGTCTTCGCTGAAACTCCGATGAATATGAGTGCGGATCCTCGGCGACAGGTTCCTCTATTAGACAGGCCAATAACACCTGCCGCGCAACCGTGGGTCGTGCGTCGATCAGCTTATCGAGGGTGTCCGTATCCGTCACCGCACCAATAAATGATTGATTTACGCGAGCGAGTGGGCCGTCGGGCCACGGCGGCGGAAGCGTTGCCTGATAGCCACCGAATGCCCGTCCGACCTGGACGTGCGTTGGCCGGATGCGCTCTGGAGACGCGATTCTTTCAGCGGCATCTAAAGCAAAAGAACCGACTTCACTTGGCAGCTCAGCCGCGCCAGCAAGAGCGCTGCGAAAAGCCGATCGTTCCAATGCATCATGCATACCTATGACGACTGCTTTCCAGGATCTTCCGACCGACTTCCAATGCTAACTCGGCGGCTTCGCGTCGCATGGGCCATGACTGATTACCCAAACGGAGCCAAATATCAGTAATCTGAGCAACTTCCTTCGGAGCGAGGTTGACAACCTGCTCCTTGTGCTGATGCAAGAACCGAATCATCGGCAACCAGTACGGCCAGTACGGAAGCCGCAGAATCGTCGCAGCTTCTACAGTTTCACCAGGCCTTGCCGTCGCGATCGCCAAAGGGTTGGGGAAGGTCGCGAAATGGCGGAATCGTCTCAGCAACCGGTTTAGGAGCTTTCCGTTGGCAGTACATAAGAGGTCCCATACACGGTTGAGCAATGGAACCGGGTTTGCCGCGACAACCAACGCATCTAATACAAGATCTTGCTCAATCGTTGGGTTCTCGCCCTTGCCCAGAGCAATAAAACACTTCTGCCACTCCTCACTGGATTGATATTGCTCAAGTAAGTGAACTCCCAGTAGCCGAATTGCCATGTGCCACGATGGCGAAGAACTGCGCGTTTCTAGGAAAGTCGGCAGAGTATGAATGTGTCCTAAGAGAACACGTTGCCTGCCCCAATCGCCCAATCGGTCATGGTAAAAGTCAACTCGATTCTCTCTTGTTGTGCAGATCCGTTCCGTAACAAGGTCATCGAGGGGGGCGCGATCAGCGACATTGAATTCGTCTAACGATATTTCGGACTGAGATTCGTCTCCTTGTTTCTCTGCTAAGGAACTAACGAATCCTGAACGCATGCTACCGCCTCGACCCGTCGAGATTACGCTCTGCCACAGCCATTCAATAATATCCGACTCGCCTACCCACTTATCCGCATCGACTGTAGCGACTCGAGTCGCAAGCAGATTCAATATATCTGGTCGAAACAATAATGATTGCAACTCTTGTCGAAGCGCCAAAATCTCGAGCTTCGGAAATGTCGTCCAAACCGCGGCAAGATCAGTAGGCGCACTGACATCGAACACATTCCAATCGAGGCGCAAGTCTACTTCGCTTAGACTGAGCTGAACTCGGCTCCACTCTTCTGGTTGGCAAGATACAATGATATGCCAAGGCGACGCGCGATCTACCGGAGTCAGCATTTTGATTAGAGCTGCAACGTTGGCAAACGCTTGCCGGTGGAAAATCCGATCAATTCCATCAATTACGGCGAACGCGGTCGGACGCGTGCATCCATCGACCAAAGCGCCGAGCGGATGGCTGAGACCCAGTGCACGTTCAATATCGCCAAAAGATGTCTTTTCGAAAGTGGCAGCGTTGAACCAAAGGATCGGAACCTCGGTTAGCACGTCTTCTGCGAAAAGTTTGACTAGGACAGTTTTCCCGCACCCTGAAGGGCCGAGCACAGCCATAGCGGCTGCAGTTGTAACGCTCTTCAGAGCTTGAATTTCTTTCTGCCGCGGTAACCGTACTTTGCCGCCGATGGTGTCTGAAACTGCGGCCAAATTGTCCCTTGAGTATCGGTCTAGATGCTGCCAATCCGCTGTAAATTGTGGGTATAGCTTTAGGCGGAACTTCTCGCGCAATCTGTCGAGCAAACGTGCAAGGTTTATGAAGCCAGAATTCGGCCTAAGACTGCGAGCAATGCCACACAGCGCGTCCCAAAGAAGGCCTGCTTCGCCTAGATCACCACTATCAAGAGCGGTACGGCAGCGGCTTATCGCAGCGGCTTCTGATGCAGACGGAACAGTGTCGAAGTCAAACTCGAAGTGATGGATTACAGCGAGCAGCTCTCCAGATTGCTCGTTGGTTTGGCCGTGCTTTTTTGCGAGCACCTCAGGACAGGTAAAGCTTCTTAGCAAGCCGCGTTTAACATCGCTGCCGTAATTCTGGGTTGCTACACGCCGCGACAAATCAGCCGCAGTTTGGACGCGGGCCCACGATAAGAGCTCATCAAGTTGTGCTTTGAAGGACCGGTCCGTTGGCGACGTCGCGAGCGCGAGAAGATCTTTTGTTCGATCGAATTGAGTCAGTCCGGCATCGAGAAAGATCTCCCAACACGCTGTTACGAAATCACTAGGAGCCGAATCTTTCGAAAATTGTTGATTGCTCTTCACAGAGATTGCCACGCGTCTAACGCTTGCACCTGATCGGAGCGTCAGCAGGATGTCATCGAGATGCCAGCCGTCTGCCCGCGTTTGGAAGTCCATCCGGTGAATTGTTCCGAAATCACTGCTCAATGGCGGTTCATCTACTAGAACGCACGAGAGGAAGTATGCCGCGACCTTGTCCTCAAATCCGAAGCCGCCGCCGCCTGTCACTTTGGGAGGAGTGATGTTCGTCGCCATACAAGAGACAAGTTCAGTTACACGAGACCGATCGTTTGCGAAAGCTCGTTCAGAACTGACGAGTGCATCGATCAGTTAAATGCGCGTCTACTTCTGGTTATCGGGCCGTTTACCGCCGGGCGGCGCCATTTCCTCCAGAAAACGATCGAGATCTTCTGGATCGCGGACTGCCGCTGCGACATATTGCGAGACCCTCCACCCAAATTCGTCTATAAAATCACCTAAATCCTGCAGCTTATCTCGACGAAACAGCGACCAGAACAAAAGACGATAGATCCACCACAACAGCAAAGCATTCGCCATTAGGAGAATTACGTTCAAAGCAGTAACGCCCTTAGAAATTTCATCGAACGTTAGCGCCCATGCCCCGATGGAGCTGAATACAGCATCGTCGGGCGGCGCGAGAAACTCTGTTGGCCACGGCCTTGAGTTCTGCACGTGAGATAAGGCCGCAATCATTGCCTCCATCATTTTGGCCTCAATATACGTCCGCTGTGGACCAGCAGATTGCAATCGTTGCGCATGCATCCAAGCAGACGCGCGCAATACTAGAACCCAGTGAGAAAGAATACCCACGATGTCGTTCGGAAGTCGCGAAAGAAACAACGCCGGTATACCCATCACCGCTCTTCTCTTGGCAACGCTGTGGAGCACAGAACTAAATATCGGCCTCAGGTCGAAATAAATGTACTGTCCCGTCTTTTGATCCGGTCCAGTGGCCCAGCTTCCTGTGTTCGGCCACTCGTCGGCGATAACCCGAGGAAGATCATAAGAGATATGAAGATACGCGCAGGCAGTTAGATGAAGGATTCGCCACCGAAGTCGCGAAGCGAGCATCATATACTCACGATACGTGGTCGGCGCCTCGTCTAGCGGATTGCTTGGCCAGTTGCGGCGTTCATCCAAGAAACCCCTCACGAGAGTCTCGAGCCAGCTCCTAGTTCTCAGATCCGATATTGTTTCACTATAATCGTATATCCGTCGCGTGACATCATTATACGTAATGTCGAAAGGGACGTAGAAGTCTCTGGGGAGTGGCATGCAGTACCGTTAGCCTCGTAATGTTCTCATCAGCTCAGCCCACTTTCGTTTCTTGTCGGATTCTGAGGGCGGGACTCGAACCCGTGTTGCCAAAATCACAGGAAACAAGCCCAGTCTAGCACAAATCCGAGCACAATTCGGTACTTTGGAACGCTGTATTACGTAAGAAAATCCAAACGCGCCAGACTTACACTTCGGGCTAACAAAACTTCGGAAAAACCAGCCCATTCCCCATCAAGGAATCTCTTTGATGCCGGACCCTCCGGTGCGGTTGGACCAACTTTCGTCGTTTCTCTACGCACCGCCGCAAAATTAATTAATTACCGGAGGCCTTCCGCAGAGATGCTAAAACACAGGCGACGTGAGAAATTGCAACACAGTTATTTCCTGTTCGCCGCAGCTTTCCTTCTTGCTGCCCATCGCGCCTTCATTATCTGTGAAAGCCTTCTGCGTCCAGCAGCAGTGATACCGCCTCTTTTCGTTCGTGGCTCAGCGGCACCATCTTGGCCAGCTTTTCTCTTAGCCCAACGCGCTCTCGCAGCAGCAGCTATCTTAGCCCGCGCGGCAGCTGACATAGGCCGCCGACCACGACCTTTCTCCGTTGTTGAATCGGAAATGGTTCGGCCAAGTAGAGCGGCAAGTCGGTTTTCGAGCGTGTCGATTTCGCGGCGGACTGAAAGTGCTTCTTCTAACGAACTCAGGGATATATACATATCATGCCGATAACCTAACTGTGCCGAGTCAGCAAGTAGGCCTTTCACTTATTACTACTCTTCTGATGGCCCGTCGATCCGTAACATTAATTGGCATCGGAGGCTTCAATCCGGCTTATTTCAGTCCACAGTGGCTCCAAATCAGGGTACATGCCAAGGTCGGCGTAACCAACGCAGCTTGCCAATACTGGCGGTCGTAAAGTTCGAGCCAGTGTTTCCCACGAAAGACCAGGCGTTGAGCATTGCGAGGGGGTGCGCTTCTTTCAGGGGGGAGAGATTCATCTGTTCAATTCGGCCGGAATCAAAGGCGTCACTCTCCGCTATCCTTGTGCTACGCCGGTCGGAGTTGGACCTTCAATGACGTCTTGCGGATTCGCCTCGGCAGCGGCTCTTTTTGCAGCCCATCGGGCTTTCATCGCGGCTGCGAGTTGCGCTCGACGTTCTGGCGAGAGATTAAGTTTTCTCTTTATTTTCTTTCCAGTTTTCCTCGTCGTGCCGGCCAGTTTCACTGCAGGCTGTGTTAAGCCGTCGTTTTTCTTTTGGCTTGGAGTCAAAGACTTGGCCGTCTCGCGAGCTTTGGATGCGCGAACAGCCGCTTTTCGCCTGGTCTTCAGGGCTTTCGCTTTCGTTAGCGCTTCGAGTTTCTGTTTCAATTTGGCCAGCTTCGCCGGACCCTCTTGCAGGCGTGCTTCCAGCTTCCGGATCTTTTTCTTTAGAGTCTTGAGCTTCATCGCAAGTTAATAGTGCTCCGGCTTACCCGCCTTTGTCGATCTTGTTGATGAACGTCGACTTCGACGTTTAGTACCGGCATCCGAATCGGGATCTGTGCAAGAATGGAGGTAAAATCTGAAGGTTTTCGCGTCGCAAAAAGTAGGGCCGTCGTCGTCCCACCGCTAGAAAAGAAATTTTCAGCCGTAACGGGTAACTATCGCAACGCACGCTACCCCCTACGTAGATAACTTTTACTCTTGGCGCTCCCACGCGGGGTTGAACCAACTTTCGTCGTTTGCGCGCGCGGCAAAACAATTCCGCGTTCCCACTATTCCCACTATTTTGACCTGTTTTCTCAGGTAGAGTTTCCACTATTGAAATCGTTCGCGATTGTTTTCCTGGACAGCCTGCAGGTGGTTCACAGCCGCGTTAGCGATTGTTACAGCTTGTTTGCTGCCTTACCGCCCCTGGGGTAGGCGCGCTTTTCGAAGCGAAAACATGAAAAAATAGTGGGAACACGGTTTTCCTGCGCCCCGCGCGCAAACACCGAAAGTTGTTTCAACCCTGCGCAAAGGGGCTTCGCTTAAAAGTTATCTATCAGGGGGTCCAAAGGAAGGTTGGAATCCTACCGTAGTCCCAATAAATGCCGCCGTTCTGGAGCCAATTTGTAACTGCTCAGGTGCAGCAGTTTCTCCGGCTGGCGGGACCGCTAAACCGAGAAATGCCAGCAGATCTCCGCGCCTACAGGGCTCGAACCAATCGAAAACCGCCTTCTAGCGGCCCATCCACCTCCATTAAAATCTGATTCCGCATCAGTCCTCCCTACAAGGGTGCGCAGACAATAGCCAAAACGGTGCAACTTAGAACCGGGCTGACCGCAGGGCCGATCAACACAAGATCATTTAGCCACTCGAGGTCAAATTGCGTATGCCTAGACAAAACGCGTGTCGACTAGCGCAGCCAATGTGGTGTCCCCAACACGAGAGGAGAAGGAACAGCGGGCTTTAATATTCTAATTAAGAAAAGACCGACTCCGGACAGACCGAGCATTAGGGATGGATCAAGAGTGATCCGTCGCTTCTCCACAGCCGCAATCTCGTTCTGAATTCGAGTACACACCCTGTCAACGATCGGTGCTAGATTTGTTCGACTGTCGCAAGTACGAACTATTTCCGCGTTACCGGCAACCCCGTGACACAAGCACAAACTTGCCCGCTCGGACAGTGCTGCGGTAGTTGCTGTTAGGAGATTTTTGAGAGCTACGGAATAGAACTTTTTCCATGGAAAGATTTGATGGTTGCTTTCGTTCGCGAACTTACGACTTAATAGTATTCCGGCTGAACCGTGACACCATGCGCGGTGATACGATACACGACCATCGCGAAACACAGGCCAAGCTCTTTCGTGTTTCGAGAAAAACGAGTCTTCATATTCAAAGCCGCCGCGGGCCAAACTTAACAATTCTGAGCGATTGCTGAAAGCCAACGCGAGGGCGATTCCTGAGATACCATGTGCCATACCAAGCATCGGTCGAAACCGCTTGTCTTTGCCCTTCCAATACACTCCCCGTTTGCAATGCTTCGCTCTCAATCGCAAACATTCTCTGAGCGTCGCGGCTAACTCAACGACGCAGTCCTGGGCCTCGAATTGTTCGCTTGCACTGGTCAGACCAGAAATGGTGCCGGCGATCCCATTTAACCAATCAGAAGCTTCATTGGCGGTTTCCTGTGACTTTGAAAGGGTTTTATGGAAAATCTCCTTTGCCTGTTCGAAGATCTCGTCGTCCGACAACAAACGTGACAGTCGTATTCCAATTAAGACAGTCCCAACGGTTCCCGTCAGAAGACTGAGATCGTACTTCTCTTCGCTTGCTTGAAGCCGAAGAAAGATTTCCGTCCAAATCTTGCGTGCACGTGATCGTGCTGATGCGTCTGCAGAAACAAGCCAATACTCGCCAAAAAATAAGGCGATTCCCGCTAATCCCGAGTAAGCGGACGTATTCGCGCCGCCTATGGATTGGCGCAGTGAAGGCTTTGAAATTATCCACGTGATACGTCGTTGAGTACGAATCGCCGATCGCCAGATATTTCGAGCGATCATCGCGAGCGTTGTCTGGATCTTTTCCTGCGGCACTTCCGTGAAATCTCCTCCACTGCGCGGTTTTGCGTTCTGTAAGCGGTCGTGCTGCGTTTTTCCGGAGACATTAATCGGCCGGTACACATCCGTCGAAGTAGAATCGAGGAGATACGGTCTTTCGAAGTTCAGTCCGGCCTTTCGTAGCTCAGTTACAACGACCGAACGTTTAGGCTTGCGATCACGGTCCCGGAAAGAATGCAATAGGGCACTGGAAAGCGATTCACACCGCGATCGCCCGAAACTCGCCCCTCCAGTCAGCCCGTCGGCTGCGGCAACACCTAAGCGCAATTTATACGTCCACAATGGTACTTGCGTTCCCAAAAGGAACTTCGTGATGCCAACCGTTTTCAACACCGATCTGCAAACACGCCCACAGTCGCTCCGCAGGCAATAAACTACGATGTTATCACAACGAGGTGTGTTCTCGGAACCGGTCATGACTTTGAAGTCAAAAGCGGTCCCCAATTTTGAAAGATCTATGTAAAGCCTTCTTGCTAATTCAACGCGATCACATTCATCGACATTGATGTAAATCCGTGTAGTCCCCTCCCATGTCTGCAACGGGCGTTTGCTTGGCACGAAAAAGAATGTCGCGGCTAGATTTGAACGAACATCGTTTGTCATTCTTACCATGCCACGCGCTCCTTTCCTGGAAGCTGGGCCGTTCTCTCCCATCGCATTCCTGTGCAAGCCGACCCCACCCCTTCGGTCGTTCATCGGCTCTCTCACAGCTATCTGGTAATCTAACCGCCGTGAAGCATCACTAATGGCGCGGAGTTGCTGTCTCTGAACCCGAGCGTTGGCCCGAACAACGTGCAGTTGACTAGATTCTTTTATGGCTCCGTATCCGCCGCACACATAATAGTGCAAGTACAAGAACTCTTCGAGCGCCGAGCGCAACACCAAGAAGCGTTTAGCCGTTGACGAAATTTCTGCGCCACCATGTTCTTTCGTGTATGCCGCGAGTAGGTTGAGGTCATCGTGCCACAGTGCTCCATGGCAATCTAATCGGAGGCGTCGGCACAGCTGATTTATCTCAACGATCATCTGTCATACAAACAGTTGGAATAGCGTTTCGGGTTCGCGAGCGATATTTTCGCATAGCTGCAGTCCAAGCACGATGTGGCGTGAAATTGTGGACTGCGACAAACTGAGTTCGTACAAAGTCTGAAGTACGTGGGCGACAGCGAAGCTCGGCAAACGGGACATGATCATTCTTTTGTTCGAGTCGTTGAGACGACTAAGTAATTTGTCATTCAGTGTCGAAAAGACGGCCGCGAGGTTTTTTATTAAGCGATCATCAAAGGCTATTTCGCTAAGTGTCTTGGTTGTGTCAATTGACATAATGGGCGTCGTGAGCAGTTCACCAATTAAACAAGAAAAATCCCAGGCGCGATCTCCGATGCAGGCAAATTCAAAGTCCAAGATGAACACGGTCGATTTTCCGACAACTAACAGGTTGTCGAGCCGAATGTCCGAGTGCGAGAATGCATCGGGCGACCAAAGGGCAGAGCACTTCTCGATCAGCCTCAACAAAACCGCCGACAATTCGATCATTCTTAGATATTCGATTGTGGCTGGGGACGAATCTGACTTTGACGGGCTATCTCTGTGGCAAAATGTAAACGGTAATGGAATCGACCTACTTAGGCTGACAGGTAATCTTTGAATTGAGATGTTCCTTAACTCACAAATAGCCTCTGTCGCCGCCGCTATACACACGCATACCCATTTAACATTTGGCGAATGTAATAACCGTCTAAGGCTACTTTTCTCGTTGATATACTCGTATACGTAAATTCCATTCGAAGTGTCGTGAGACACCGGCTTCGGGGTGTTCTTGCATGTCCGCGCAGCTCGGTTCACCGCATCGAGAACATCCCATTCGTGCTGCAAACAATTCCGATGCTCGTGATCGATTCCAATTTTTACAAAAAGACTTAAATCGTTCAGACGCGAAATTCGGAAGTTAATATTGCGGCGCGACACATCCTGTACTTCTAATGTGTGAAGCTCTTCGAACCGAATGAGGTCGCGGTGGAGCAACCAGTTTATGATGCCGAGGCTAGCCTGTTTAGTGTCGAAAGGTTTGCCGAGGCTCAAACTCTGATCTGACCTCAAAGAGCATTTTCGAGACATCAACTTCCTAATGCGCATTTATTAGCCAAAGGAAAAATTGCGAGCCTACAGATTAGAGTTTTCTGTGCAGAGACTTAAGCGAGCACTGCGTCGACGCGCAAAGCGTGGCTCTAACCCACACTTGCGAGACATTTTGCAACGGTAAAACGCTGCTCACGACATGCAACGTATTACCGTTGCGCTCCTCCTATGGGCAAATCGCTGGAGGCACGCTATAGCACGGGTGATTATGAGAATCGGTCGGACAATTCTGACTGCTGTCAGGTGTAGGTTTTGGGCACGGCGCGCCTACCTCAGAATTCGCGGGGGAGTCTGGTGTAGGACATTGAAGAGCCCAACGACGGCTTTTGGTAGCTCCCGAGTAGTATGAATCCACGATTTTGCCATGACGGACTGATTGAAGTAATTTGGTCACTCAAACCTCCTTCAACTTAATTTTCAGTGACTAGCATACGCTTTGCAAGTGCAAAATTATCTCACGACAGTCGGCCGTATCGTTGTCCGTTTGCAACTGCCAACTGGAGTGTGCCTTATCTTGCATTGGACGGTTCGGAGAACTGTGGTGTTTCAAACGCTCGAGGACGAGTCGTCTCACGGGCCGCGTATTCGCGGCGACGACATGTCAGCAGAATTGCCAGCTAACGGCAGTGAAAAGGTTCGCACTAGTAGTTTGCGAGTCCGCTTGATTACCTAAGCATTCGCGATTAATTCGCGTTAAATAACGGAGAAGGAAGCGCCGAGTCCTACGTCTGGAGGCACTCTGAGAATCCGGACTTTTCTCGACGGACCGCTCTCCAATGGACTAAGCGCCTCATCCTCAACGCCTAAAGAGATTTTTACGCTGCCCTTAGACGAGACCGGAGGTTACGCCGCGCGACCGTTCTCGACTAGTTTTTGTATGTCTATTTTTGTGCAAGAATGAGCCTCGTTTTGCTCGCACTCTGATGCGCAGTCGACATCCGCAAATCTTGGCAATTTACCTAGGTAAATTGCGATCGGCTTGATTGCCGACGGCTCGAAGGAAGACCGTTCACAGGCGCGTTAGCGATTATTACAGTCTTGTTTACTGCCTTGCCGCCAGGCTAGGCGCGCTTTTCCAACCGAAAAATATGAAAATAGTGGGAACACGGTTTTCCTGTGCCGCGCTCGCAAACACCGAAAGTTGGCTCAACCCCGCGTAACCGCGCCAAGGGGTAAAAGTTATCTACCAGGGGCTACTCCAATTCGAAATCCTAACCAGGTATATCCATTGGGCAAGAGAAACAGTTGCGAGACAATTTTGACCCAGACTGTTCCGCGACTGTTTCACTCGCCGGGGAAGCAGACTTTCGGCTACTAAATTGTCGCAGACTGAGGAGTTAGGTGAAATCATATTCGAGATCGACAACCAAACAAGGGGGCACTCATGTCAGCCAAGAGTAAGTCGGCTAAAAACTCCAAGGCCTCAACACGCGTAGTCAATGCGGAAATATTCAAGCAGGTATACGACTCGCCGCATTCACTGCCGGGGAAGGAAAAGTGGATAACGAGCGATCAAGACGTGCGGACGATCGAGCGTCTGTTAGGAATGTCGCCGAAGACGATCGGCGCACCGCTGTGGGTGAGCGGCGATACGCGGCACTGTCCCAAGTGCGCACGCGAAACCAACTGGCTGGACATTGTCTCATCGGCCCTGGCGCAGGTGCACGCGAAAGAACTCCTGGTCAGAGTCATCCTGGGTGACAAGAAATTCGTAAACACCGAAGCGCCCCGCGCCATCGCCGATTTGTTCTGTTTCAAGTGCAACGCCCCGATTCGTGACCTGCGTAGTTTCAAATGCCACAACTGGGCTTACGCCAAGCTCGCTTTACTCAAAGTCTTGGAACAAATGAACGCTAAGTCTTAACGATGGCCAACCATGACCAGCATAAACACCTCCGTGTCGATGTGTCAGGTATACAATTTTCGCTCGACAGAAACAACCCGCCGAGTTGCGATTCCTCCACGCCCCATCCACACGGAAGCTTGGCGAACAAGGACAACAATCAACGTCCACGTTTCCGAGCCGGAGCTCGGGAAAGATGAGAAAGCTACATCAACCTAAAAAAAGTGTCCGAAATATGAAATGTCACATTGCTAATAGCGTGCTAGGACTCGCAGCACTTTGCACCCTATTGAGCGGCTGCGCAAGCACTACCAACACGATCACACTTCAGATACAACCAGATCAAGGGGGCGGCTGGGTGACTGTTAATGGAACTGGCTTCACGCCCGGAACCCACGCCAAAATTTCTTACATTAACATTCCCCGAAGGCCGCTCGTCGTTCAAGCCGGCGGTCCAGTGTCTATTACCAATCCGGATGGGACATTTACATATTCGGAAAGGTTCGATTTCACCAGCCAAAGCCAAAACTACAGTAACCAAACTGTTCTAGTTGTCGCGATCGATAAGCAATTGGGTGCAACTTCGGCAGGTACGAATGCCGCCCCGATTTGGGTTCCTTAGAACAAGGCCAAACTTTAAGCCCCTGGCTCCCAAGTTGCTCTGCCTCTCTCTATCACCGCGCATCGTACAGTAACACCGGCGTCGCGCTCTCCGGCGGGGTTGAACCAACTTTCGTCGTTTATCTACGCGCCGCCTAAAAAACGCGCGTAGCAAAATTAAATCAGACTCGACAAGTGAACAAAAAGCTTTCGCCGCAGAAAGTGGCTTCACGGCGACAGCGATCACAATCCATGGGATAAAGAGCGCACTCCCCTCGTAGATAGCTTTCTCGGCGGGCCGGCCTGACCGCGGGGTTGAACCAACTCTCGGTGTTTGCGCGCGCGCCACAAGAAAACCGTGTTCCCACTTTTACCTGGGAGAAAAAAACGCGTTCCCACTTTTGTTTTACGTTTTATAACGATTTTTTTGCTTCTTCCGAGTTGTGACCATATCGACTGAATTCGCTTAAAACATTTCTCTTCTAACCCAGGTTAACAGTTCGCGCCCCCGGTAAACGCGACCACTCCGAAATGCCACGTACCCTGCGGCTTGCGTCCTCTCGGAGCTGGTGATGTCGCTCATTCAGGATCGTGGGTCGCCGCGGCTCCCCGGCTGTCAAAATAACGAGATTGTTTGAGCATCAAACCCTGAACTCCAGAGCAAAAATAATGTGCGAAAAAAGTGGGAACGTCTTTTTTGGATATCCCGCGCGTAAACACCGAGAGTGGGTTCAACCTCGCATCGCCCCGGCCTAGAGTGAAAGCTATCTACGTGGGGGCCGGAGTTTTCATAAGCAGATTTGGACATGCTTTCGGTTCTTGGTCGAAGATCTGAGCTTAGTTGTAAAATTGACTCTAACGGTCCAAGTCGAACGGCGCACTTTTCAGGTCCGAACCAACTTGACTGATTTCGCTCTCCTAACTGTCGTACGGCTGTTCCGAAGAGCTACCTTCAAGTGTTCCGCAACTGTTTCCATCGTGATCGACTCGGCATAAGAATAAACATAGCGGGGAGACAATCTATGCTAACTAAGAGGTCAGGGTCGCGTCAAGAAGGTGGCACGAAGCGCGGTTCTACAGCTAGCGCAAAAAGAGGTGCCCAGTTGTCCAGCTCAGTTATGTCCGATACCTCCAGAGGGAAAAAGCCGCGTATCGTAAAAACTCAACGAAAAAAGGAAGTCACCGCGACGCCTTTCACCGCTGAATTCTTCCCGCTACCATGGGGGAGTGCCTATTCTCACGAACATTCATTAAAGGCCAGATCAAGCGGCGCCAATTTTGTTGGAGTTTGTTTCTCTGGCGGGGGATCGCGCGCCTTGTCTGCGGCGATGGGGCAGTTGCGCGGACTCAAATATTTGAATCTGCTCGAGGACGTCTTTTTCATCTCTTCTGTCTCAGGCGGGACTTGGGCTAGCGCCGCTTATACCTATCTGCCGCTGCAGTACGACGATGATGATTTTCTGGGCCTCGTCGTGGTTGATCCTCGCAATCTCACACTCTGGAACTGGAATCCGCAGCACCCGGAGTATGCGCTCGATTACTTATCTCCTAATAATCTAGGCCGGGTTCCACCCTCGCTCGGCATCTTCAACGACCTCAATGCCATCCTCTCGCTCAGGGATAAATACAATTATGCCAACGATCAGTTGTGGCAGGGGCTGGTCGGCAGTCTGATCCTCAAACGCTGGGGCTTGTGGAATCCGGACGATCACGGGTTTCCCACTCAATACTACAGCTTCACGCCCGCTTATCTTAGCTGGAAAGGAGGCATTCTTGATCGCAATAGACAACTTAAGGCCAGCCAGTTCTATTGTGTCCAGCGCCAGCGTCCGTTCTACATTATGAACGGGTGCATCGTCAGTAATCCGACCGTGGAGGGTGCGCAGCTTCTGTACTTCGAATCCACAGCGGTCGGCCTCGGCGTGCGCAACTACTTCCCCGGCATCGGACCTGGCGGCAGAGACATTGGCGGCGGGTTGTTGCAGCCCTTCGCGATGGGGTCGGATTGGATTAAAGATGTTTCTGGTGGGTATGCCTCGGTCAGCGTGCCCTCCCGGCCGTTCTCTCTGTCGGATATGGTGTCGATTAGCAGTGCCGCCTTTGCCGAAATGATTCAGAAAGAATTTCCGATTCTAGATGGTCTCATTCCGAAGTACCCCTATTGGCCAGTCAAAGGACGTAACCTCCCACAAAATTCGCTTTACCCCTACGAGTTTGCCGATGCCGGCAGTTTAGAGGATACCGGCATTACTTCACTGCTCAATCGCAATCTGCCCAATATCATCGCCTTCGTTAATGGGCAGACGCCTTTGACCAAGGACGACTCAGGGCAGATCGTGGTAGATCCGCAGATCCAACTGCTCTTCGGCATCCGGCCAAGCGCGGCCTCCCTCAGATACAAGGAGGCCAAACGCCAAGACGTCCCCAACAACGATGTGACTTTCACACAGGTCTTTGATTCCTCCCGTTACAACGAACTCGCCCAGGGACTGTGGGCAGCCAATTCGGGCCGTTACAACGGGACGGCAATGTATCTGCAGATTCTCCCGGTGCTGCCCAACGCCAATTTCGGCATTCAGGGGAACTACAACGTGCGGGTGCTCTGGGTCTATAACACCTGGGTTGGCGCCTGGTATGACCTGCTGAGCGACGAAGTCGGGGCTTATGCAGATGCTGAAAAACTTTTAAACTTCCCCAACTACAATACGATCCTTCAGCTGAATTTGTCCGTCCGCCAAGTCAATCTACTCGCCCAGCTTTCTTGCTGGAATGTGATGTCGAATACTCACGTCGGCCCGCAAGGAAAGACTAATGCGCAGATGGTTGCAGCGATGTTTTATGATTGACACCAAATTGGGAAGCCTGCGGCGACAGTTCAGTGATTGCACCGTTACTCCCGAACTGCTTCGCCCAGTTCATATGTCAATTGAGAGCTACCAAGTGTGGTAATTTCCTAACGCCAAGAATGGGAATTGGAGAAACCGATTACATTTCCGTTCAGGCAGACAAGCTCTGGAATGACTCTGGTGTTCATGTTAAGCCGGGCCAAACTTATAACTTTGTGGTCCGAGAAAACGAAAAATGGATTGATTGGCACATTCCATGTGGTGCTGACGGATACCCTTCGACTCATTTACTTCGACCATGGGAAGAACTCCGGCGCGTTCCGAACGCGAACTGGCTCCAGCTGATTGGCACTCTTGGCAGGTCAAAAAGACCTGCAATATTGATCGGCTCCAAATTGATGGATTTTTCGCCACCTTTCCCCGCTCGGCTATATTTTTTCGCGAATGATTTAGCGTGGATGTACTGGAATAATAAAGGCAGTATCGCTGTGAGGGTCACGCGCACCAAGTGAGCTTCATGAGAACCAATCTTTTCGGACAATCACGCTCGATGGTCCGTTTTGATGAGCGTATGAAATCTAACGAGAAAAGATCCGCTGCGACTTTTTGAGTGTGAACGTTTTCTGAATATCGGCTTCTACCCGACATGGGTCGCATCTAGCCGTAGAAACAGTTCAGAAACAGTTTCCGATTAGGAGTCGGAAGCGGTTGCAAATCCTACTGGTGCTATCATTCTATTTACATGCGAGTACGTCATTTGCTCATTCCCTTGCTATTCGCCGCCGCGGCATTGGCCGACGAGGAGTGTCCGCCACGTTATTCCTACTGCGGCTATTCCGGTCCAGCGCAGTGGCCGAATCTTCCGATCGCGAACAACCAGTGCGGCGGCGAAAGGCAGTCACCCATCAATATGGTACCGGAGAGACCCACGGCGGGCGAGGCGATCAATGTCGATTACGTTGCCGGTAACGCAATCATCCGGAACACTGGCCACGACATCTTGGTCACTCCGACGGGCGACGCCGGCAAGATCACGATCGGGGGCAATGTCTACAAGCTTCTCCAATTTCACTTCCACGTCCCGAGCGAACATCACATCAACGGTGCCGTGGCGCCAGCCGAGATGCACATCGTTCATCAGCTCGAAGGAGGTGGCGCCGACGACTACGCGGTGATTGGGGTGATGCTAAATAGCGGCACAACCTATGAGGCTCTGGAGCCGGTGTTCGCGAACATTCCGGAGAAGGCCTGCGCCAAGTCCGGTTCACGTAAGATCGAGTTCGACAAACTCCTACCGAAGAAGCTGAGTAGCTATTACACCTACGCCGGCTCGCTCACCACGCCGCCGTGCACGCAGAGCGTGATCTGGTATGTCCTCGGCGAGAGGCGGACGATCTCGGTGCCGGAGCTAAGAAAGCTTAGCGCGCTCGGCGAGAACGCCCGTCCCATCCAACGCAAAATGAATGTCACTTTCGTCCACTCGCAATAGAACGAAACACGTGTCCCAGTGGACAGCTTCGCGCCGACAAGATTTTCATGGCTCGTTGGGCGGCCAGCGCAGATACGACCGATTCGATCGCGCGCAAACCTTGTAAAGCGTTTCAATCAGACCTTCCACATGGGAATAACCAACCGTAATATCGCAGTTAAATTTGAGACCGACGAAATAGCTTTGTCGGCTCGCATCATTTCGATGGCGTCGCCCAAAGACTTACTGACATCAACCATACACCTCTACATTGATGGCCAGCTGGCCGAATCAGCAGATATTCCAGTCCTCGCCGCTCTTCCCAGCATAGAAGTTATCCTCTGTGGTCGCCTGCCATCTTTAAGTCCGGACGGAGTTGGATAAGAGACTTTGAATGCCAAAGGCGGCCCGCGGTCCTAAAGATTCGAGATTTACGAAATCCGCAAGGCGAAAGCTGAGGGGATGCCGCGCATTTCGGAGCGGTCGGGTCTACCGCGAGAACCGATAACGCTACCCGTGCGATCCCAATAGCCCGGTTCCGGCTTCGCTCTTTTGGAGCGATCATATAGAGGTGTTGCCGAACCAATCGCGACCGCTTCGAGTCGCTGCGGCAGTTTTAGTGCACAGCAAACTGTTTTGTGACTGTTTCACTTGGTCGTTTTCCTTCTGTAGACTAAATTTTTTAAGTGGCGACGCGACTCGACAAATTCGTCCAATCGCAGGTTGTCGACTGGCGCGACACATGTCAGAAATATGTCCAACCGACGACTCACCCGGAACCTAAAAAGCGCATGGCTTTGTCCTCTAAGGATCTCCTCTCAATTGTGAAACCACATCTCACCGATGCCGAACTAGCTAACGCTGTCGTATATGGCGCTGAGGGTTGCGTGCCGGCGAAGGCCAATTTTAACTTTCATGGAGTAGCCATCGAGGCACCGCATCAAGCACATCTGTTCTTTGTTGATCGTGAACCGATGGCCAATTGGGGACATTCGTGCCGCTATGTCCTTATCAGCTGTAAAACCGAAGAGGCGCGATCATTTGAAGGGCGATTCCCTCCACCAGAGAACGGCTTTCGCTGGCACATCATCTACAGAGCGCCGCCGGTAACCGATTTGCCTGGATGAGATCGCAAGCCAACGACTTCGTACCAACCAAACAATAAGAAAGGGAGAAAAGCATGCCAGCAGAGGAAGGCCAGGAACTGTTTGACCGTGTGTGTCGTGACGCGTTTGGGAGCCTCGACTTTAAAAAGCGAGAGACCACAAATCTGTACCTAGACCATCGCATTTACCGCGAGGGTGAAAGAATTGGTCCGGCGTTCCAAAACATCATCACCAAGAAAGCCAGTGTGTTGGTATTCGCCGACCACGCTCCATTAGCGAACTTTGGACACGATTGCCATTATCTTCTATACGATTCCGAGAACGGGAACTTGCACAGCGCCGTTCCCGCGCGCTTCCCGCCATTTCTTCAGAAACCACCCGACACTCTGAGAGCATTTCACGAGCCGGTTCGCCTCCAACCGAGTGTTGGTCGTTTTCACGTTCAGCCGATGAGCCGTTGTCCAATTCTTATTCCCGATGGCAGTCGGTACGCCGTGCTTTATTCCGGGATGTCGAACATGAGACATTTGAATGACCTCGAGTTTTGTTACCGCATGATCATCGATCGCTATGCATTTGATCCGAAGAACATTTACGTTTTGAATTACGACGGAACCTTGAACACGCAGGATGGGCCGCCCGTAACGTGGCCCGGTGATGCCACGCCGTACCGCATCAAGGTCACGGGTCAAGGAAATAGAGCTGCGTTTCAAGCTGCGTTCAATGACTTGAAGACTAAGCTGAAGGCTAAGGATTTGCTCTTGATCCATACGAATAATCATGGGGACGGCCCGCCTTCGTATGGCGCAATTTCGTTCCTGTGTGCATATCCAGGATGGGGTCAGTACATGGCCAATGATTTTTGCACCGATCTGGGCGGTCTGCCTAAGTACCGTTCTTTGATTGTCATGATGGAGCAATGCAATTCAGGCGGTTTCAATTCGCCCGTCATCGCGGCCAGCACGGCCAACCAGACGAGCATTGCGTCGGCAGCCATCGCGACGCAAAGCTCGTGGGCCTCATCAGACGGTCATTGGGACTCATTTGCTCGTGATTGGATCGCAGCACAGATTGGTCACGATCCGTATGGGGCTAGTCTCGCCCACAATCCGGACACTAACGCGAACGGGGCGATCGAGGCAAGAGAAGCTTTCAACTACGCTTTATCGGTGCAGAACCCGTCTGATACTCCGAATTATGCCGAGAGCTCCCAAGCGGGTGGCGACGTCACGCTTGGACAGACCTACATTGTTTGGTGGTTCTGGTGCTGGATCATTCTGCCGATCATCGAGAAGTACCGTTTCAAACCTGAACCGCCCGATCCGGAATTTCATAGGATGATCGGGCAGATTACCCCAGAATTGCAGAAACTGATCGTGCCGGTATTAGATCGCAGCATCCGCGAGATCCAGCAGGAGTTGACTCCGAAGGTCGAAGCTATAGTTCGTGAAGCGTTTGCGAAGAGCCGTTGACGAACCAATGATAGCCACCCCAAAGGAATTCGCGCCGCTGTCTTGATGCCGATTGGGTTGCGACGCGTACCATCCGCTCTTGCGAGGTCGTAACGGTAGGTCAGACTCGTAGTATAAGCGATGCGATGCGCAACCGCTCACATCATCCTACGAGTCAAAGTGAATTATGTCCTTACGTGATCGAAATGAAAATCGCTTCGCCGCGACTCCAACATTGCAATTGTCTCGCGACTGTTTCTGTGGCGAACAATTTGGGCAATCTAAAAATTTGGATTACCTGCGAACAAGCTGAATCATTTCGGTAGGACTTTCATAAGTTCATCAACCTCTTTGCTGAACTTCCCGTTATGGTCTTCCTTATGATTGTCAGGCAGGGGTCACCTTCGACTGGACCTTCGGTAAATGGCGCTTTTAATCCAACATCTTGCATGGCGATCACCTTGGCTTGAACGAGCTCATGCACGAGTTTCCGGTCGAAGCCGTGTTTGTCACCATTATCTACGATGTTCCCCTAAACTGAGTTTTTGCAAAACACCTTGATCTTCACCGTGCCCGTCTTGGCCGTATTCGGTGCGTAGTGTAGGCGTCGAATTTATCGAAGAGCTTCTTTGCATCCAGGTCCTTGCGCTCGTCTTCTTTTAGTTCCTTCGTCAATTCTTCGAGTGAAACCCAAAAAATCTTCACCTTCACTGGTTTCAGTTCCTTCTTGTCTGTATTTGCGTTGGTAATCTGTTTTTCTATTTCCGTAATAACACCACTTTTTAGGATTTGATCCACGCGCTCACCAATTAAGTCAGCTCTCGTTGGAGGACAATTAGCCTTCTTATCTATTTCGTTGCTCGGAGTAAACGTGGTCAAACCGGTTTGTTCGCCTCCACACCCACACAAATCTAAGACAGACAGTGTTGTGATTGTAACAAAGAGTGACCGTGTCAAAGAGGTTGGTGACGTTTGAAAGTTCATGGTTTCTGGCCGCCGACAGACTGCAACTCTTTCAGGATGGCGATTTGCATTTTCTGATGGATTGACGGGAGTCCCGAATTGGGGAAGTTGCCGCTGATGTTGATCGTCGCTTGAATCGCCTGATAGTACCGGTCTGATGCTATCGGTTCTGCGGCGAATGCACTGACAGTCGCGGGTATTACATAACGCGGAATTGCCGCGTTGCCAGCATCCCGGCTCATTACGATCCAGGTGTACGTCTCGGGCTTCTGCATGTAGTCAATGAACCGGTGAGCAGCATTCCTAATGTTTTCACTGGTGCCCTTTTTAAGTACTTGAATGAAGTTCTCTTTCATGCGGAGTTCCGCAAAACATACCCGGTTATTTCTTACCCCTTGCGCGCTTTACTGCATTCCTAATCGATCTTGCTAAGAATTCGAGCTGCTCAGCGTAATTCTTCTCCTCTCGGAAGTCAGCGTGTTTGTAATCCATTAGGAACACCGGCATCTGACAATCTTTGTACAACACTGGTAAGATTTTCAGTTGTTCATCGATTCGTAAACTCAATGCGGCGCGCAGTTCTTCACGAACCCAAGGTCTCGCTAATGCTTCCTTCGATAGAATTATGACAAATGAGTACGAGTCCCTCAACGCTGATTCCAGCTTCTCAGAAATAGAATCGCCGACTTCGATTTCTCCCTCGTCGCGCCATGGCCTTAAGTCCCATTGGTTGAGGTCTGATTGCAATTTTGTGGCGAAGGGTTTATCGCCGCTAAAATAGCAAATGAAGCAATCGTATTGTTTCTCTTTCGCTACGTCGATCAGCATTAGACGAGGGATAGGGATGTCCCAACCAGTATAAGATTGCAAATTGCTAGGTAGCAAATAATCCAGGGCTTGTTCTGTGGGCACATCGGCGAGAAATGTCCCTCGCTTCGTCCAGTACACATGATCTTCAATCGGATCGTTCGTATTAACTACTTTGTCCGCAGCGCCAGCGAGGTACTCAAGATGCAAAATACCCTCAGCCTCAAATGAGGAAAAACCCAATATTAGCAAATCCTTATCTCTAAGCATTTCCATCATGTTTTCGATCTGAATTCTATTTTGAGGATCGCGACAAAGTTGCTCGTAGACACCGAATATTGGAAAGTCGATTTTAATATCGGCGAAAGAGAAGAAAACGTTAGGCCGGGCCGGATTGCTTTGTCTCCACCCCCCCAATGAATGGTGAAAGAAGTCATGGAGTATCGGGGCTTTCCCGCTTTCGATCAGGGCCTTTGTTAAGCTTCGATCAAAAGTAAAGTCGATAAAGTTCGAGATGGGCAAACATGCGATCTTACGATGGATAGATTGAATCGCGACGGCGTTAGCGCGCTCTTTGATAAAAGCCATTAAGGTTTCGCGGCTAATGCTCTGTTCAACGAGTTCGATTAACTTGTTCCACTGTAGATAGTGTTCGTACGGCGGCGACTTGATCGGAAGCTGCACGCCAAAGTGCTTCCGAATCTGCTCGCTGAGTTCCGGAATAGAAGCTTCTCCCGAAACATTGCCACCCAACGCTACCGCCAACTGATTGGCGCGTGCCTTTCTTTTCAGGCGGGAAAAAAACCCATTGAATTTCACAACGAGTAAAATTGGCACTCTACAAGATGCGCTGCAACGTGCTGCATTGATGACAACATGATTCGAAACCCGTAATCTCCTACAGTTTACGAATCTTGGTTGGGGCAACTCCGTGGATAGATCGGCCCGGGACGTGCTTTTCCCTGAAATCGATGAGCTTTCGCTCAACTTTTAGGGGTTGGATTGGGGAAAAGGCTGCCTCATTGGGCATGCGAATGTTCCTGAACAACAAAGTTTACAAGACGATCCACGACATCATCCTGCCTTCTGGTGACGGTACCACGCAAGTCGATCATGTAATTGTGTCCCGCTTCGGCGTCTTTGTCATCGAAACAAAGAACATGAGCGGTTGGATCTTCGGGCGCGAAACCGATACGCACTGGACGCAAGTATTGTTCCGAAATAAATACCGTTTCCAAAATCCTCTGCGGCAGAATTACTGCCACACAAAAAGCCTTGCTGATTTCCTGGGGCTCGATCATTCGCTCTTTCACTCAATCGTCTTTTTTGTCGGCGACTGCCGATTTAAGACGGCGATGCCAGCGCCGGTCATGTCCTCAGGCCTCTTGCCGTACATCAAACAGTTCGCACGCCCGTGTCTTGATGAAAAGCGAGTCGAGCAAATCGTTGATAACATAAAGGCATTGAAAACGAATCCGCATTTAACTCGCAGAATTCATCTCGCTGGTTTGAAACAGCGGCGCAAAACCGCGTGATGTCTGGACAACCACGGACAAAAACTTGAGTAGATTTGATCCAAAGATGATCAGATTTGAGCGAGTGCCGAATTAGCCGATTTGTTTACGCATCGCGTCCAAGCGCTTCGCTTCACATCATTTAGATGTGGCGTTCCCGGTGGGAATCGAACCCACATTTAAGGTTTAGGAAACCTTCGAACTAGCACAATTCCTAGTACAATCTTGCGAATCGATCGCTGTTCCCAAGACGCGTCGCTCAGACACACCAGACTTACACGATCAGAATGGAATCTGGCTATCAATCGCTCTCAACCAAACGACGGATTCCTACTCCGTGGCGGGCAATCTAACGACACCAAGATGAGCGACGGCGGACGAGAGCGCGTATAGACCTAACGAGAAGTAGGCCGAATTATTCGGCAACGATAAATTGAAGCGACGGGGAACATGCCGACACTATCCCGACCGCGTTCTGCACAGCGAGAATCATGTCGAGAAGGTTCATGGCCAAGGCGAGTTGTAGGTAGCGCCAACGATTTGATTGAAGTTGCCTCCGCCCCAGCCGTTGTCGATCGGGTTCATTGACTGGTAGAGCCACGTCGCGCTGCCATTCGATGCGCCGGTATACACGTTGAAGCACAGTTGGCCAATGCTGTTCACTCCATAAATTGTGTAATAGGTCTTGGGAAAGCTCGAGTAATTGGCGCCCGCGAACGGCTTATCGAAATTAAAGCCAGTGCCGATCCTCTTCCCTGACATCGGCCAATTCACGCTGCCGTTTTGAGCACCGCCATATTTGTAAAATATCAGATCGCCGCGACGGGTAACCGCGAAAATGGTGCCATCGCTGCCGGCGAAAACCTGTTGAAAGTTCCAGCCTGTGCCGATCTTCTTTGCTGTGACGGCCCAAGTCAGGTTACCGTTGCCTAAGCCAGTGTATCTATAAAACATCAGATCGCCGCTATTGGTGATCGCGTAGATGCTGCCGTTATCACCCGCAAATATCTGCTTAAAATTCCAGCCATTGCCGATTTGCTTTCCTGTGAACTTCCAACTACTCACGCCGCGTTGGTAGTAGTACAAATCTCCGTTCGGCTTGATGCCGTAAATATCGACGGACAAATTGCCAGCCAGCAGCTGGCTGGTATTAGCCGCGAACAGCTGTTTGAAGTTCCAGCCGTTGCCGACCGGTTGTCCCTTGATCCCCCACGCAGGGTTGCTGTTAACGTGCGTATGCTCAAACCAGAGCAGATTTCCAACGCTGTTAACGGCATAGATGTATGTGTCAGCCCTGCCAGCCCAGGCAGGTAGCGTGAAGATGTAAGTGAGAACGGCAATTAAGATGAGGCGAGTTTTCATTTAAGAGGGAGTTTTACCGTGCTTGAAATATTCTACCGCGCTTTATTAGATGGAAAGCGTTTTCTGTGAACCAGCAAATATCGCCGAGACCCGGTCCTTTCCCAAACCAATCTTAAAACAGAGTGCTCGGCGTGTCCATTTCTGCTACTACACCGTCACCGCCAGATGGCCGCAGTGGTAATTGAACGCTTCGTCAAAGGGGCTCAACGGACTGGCAATCCGTTGCCGAAGACCCGGCTCGCGACTGTGTCAATCCCCGAGGCAATGCGTCCTGGAGCACCGTTCAGACGCGCCAGACTTACACTTCGGGGCTCAATAAAATTCGGAAACCGGGAGCAAGCCCCCCCAATAAGGAATCTCTTTGATGTCGGGCGTTCGGGCGGGGTTGTTCCAACTGTCGGCGTTTGCGCGCGTATCATCTGTAAAAAATTTCGCACACAATTTCGCACACGTCCTGCTTGAGACTGCGATATGCCACACGAGATTCCTTATTTCGACAGCCAAGCTTCTGCGGCTGCGATACTGAACATCGACCTCTACAAATTGCGCGCCGCTAAGCGAGCAGGGTGTCCGGCATTTCGGTCCGGTCGGGTTTACCGACAAGAATTGCTCGACTGGTTTGAAGAGCAAGACCGGCGAAACACCCCGGAAGGCGTTGCCAAAATAAAGGAGAAAGAGCGTCGAATCTCAATCGTCACAGGCATCATCGTCAATTTAGTCGAAATGGCGGAGTTGGGGCTGATTTCGGAGGAGCGAATGGTCGAAATTGGGACCGAGGTGAATCGGCCGATCACGCAGGACCTTAGGTGCCTGCCCGAGGCAAAAGGTGTTCTCAAAGAATGGGCAACGATCGTGTGTGATTTTTTGTTCTCGAAATACCGCACCCTTGCAGGCGCCCACAAGGCATATCCCAAGCTGGTTGGCTGGCTTTGCCTCGCCGGAGGCTTGAAGGGCGTGACATACGGCGGCAAGGAATATCCCGCGCAATGAAGGATTCTGATCTCGATTGTGATAGGGGTGTTGCTTGCACAGCTTGGGCGGTGAAATGTCTAGTTCGTCGCTGACGCTCACCGATCTCGGTGCGCAATTCGAGATTTGCGCCGGCATGTCGTGGCGCCTTCGAGCGTGCAGCCGGATTCCGTCTGACTTGACGAAGGATCGGCCTCGAAGTCGTTAGTGGAGGGGTTCCGCCGCGCGGTTCGCGGAACGGTCGAGTAGGGGGATTTGCCCCGACCCTTTTTCAAGGGGAAGTTCGGATTCTGTCATGAATCCGTCATGAAAACCCCAGATTCGTGAAATTTACCTACGGAGCCTACGGGGCTCGAACCCTTTCTTCGCCTTCTGACGACGCGCGGACGCCAACCGAGCGCCGCCGACTACATCGCCCGGCTCGAACGACGGGTTCGCTGAAACAACACTGGATTCAAGAGTACTCTTTTCGCGCTTCGAAGGTATTTCTCTCGCGCCGGAGGATCACAGTCCGGCCCCAAGTAGGGAGCGGCCGTCCCGCAATAAATGCTTCTGGACACGCTGCGTCTAACTAATATGTTCATTAGAACATGCTGAATCGACTGCATCGATTCCTCCGTCGCCGCCCTCGTATTCAGTGTCCGCGCCAACTCGAGCTGAGCTTATGGCCCGCCCATCAGATCGCATTAAGACCGTACTCGAAAAGATTCGCGATGAAGCGCAGGACGCGCTGAACCTGCTCGTGGCTTCAGACGGACAGCGCTCGCTGGCTTGGCGCTGCGTGAATTGTGGTCACGTGAAGCACTTCACTCGCGCCGTTCCTTTGGAAGTCGCTGCCCGATACCGGAAGTGCAAAGGCGAGGATTTCCGTCCGTGCTAAGATTCGCGCAAGAAAAAAGCGACCTTGATGTCGCGATCATGAACGAGCAGAATGAACTCTGGTAGAGTGCCAACCAGCTCAAATTAACGCATGCTGCTATTCCGGATAGCCGTCGTACTTGTTTTCTCCCTTGTTGCGTGGGTGATGCATCTAATCTTTCCGAGCGTTTGGCATAACCCAGTTTACATTGTAGTCGGCTCGCTTTTCATATCGTACGTGCTCACTTGGATCGCGGGTAGCGCAAGCCGCGGGAAGGCACTCCGCAAGGTCACAGTACATGTCGGAGAAACAATACCTGACCCACCAAGAGACGTACCTAACGCGCAGAAGTGGTATATCGAGAGTATTTCTCCGAAGCAGGGCCTGCCATATTCCTGTTCGTTTGTGGAGTTCGACGAACGTGGCGACTACCTGGATTTCCATCAGCACCAGCATGCCTACGGAAAGGTGCTTGCGTTGGCAAAGCAGCACGAACACTTGATCGTCGTTATCTTCCTCCATGGCTGGCGTAATAACGGGCAGTCTGGAAACGTTATCGATTTCAACGAGTTTCTTCATCAGCTCGCCGCTCACGCTGACATCGACGGCGTCAACAGCCGGGTGCACGGAATTTATCTCTCCTGGCGCGGCGCCTGTCTGAAACACGTTATCCGTCCGGACGACAAACCATTTCCTCAAGTCACGCAGCAATATGGCGGCGACCCCATCGTGGACCTTCGCCAAGCCGCTCGCTTTCCGGCTCTCAACGAGTTTCTTGAAACTTGCTCGTACTTTGACCGCAAAGGTGTTCCGGAACACCTCTCAAGCGGGACCTCGCTCTCCCGGACGATTGTCACCTGCGCCCATGTGGCGAAACGCTTTCAGCCACAGAGCCAGGTTTTTCTGATCGGGCATTCGTTTGGCGGCCTGATGCTGGAGCGAACGTTCCAAAATGCGACGATCGGCGAACTCATCATGTCCTGGCCGTTCGGCAACGAGGCGCGGCGCCCAGAGACCAAACCCAATCCGTTGCCCTTCGATACGGTGGTGCTGGTCAATTCTGCAGCGCCATCGATATATGCAAAGCAGTTCCAAAGTCTGCTTGCCGGACATGGTCATGCAATGGCCCGCTACAATGTCGAGGGGGCCAATTCACCAGTTTTCTTTTCGATTACATCGGAAGGAGATTCGGCAACTGGGAAAATCCACCCGCTGGCCAATACGTTCTGTTTTCTACTCCCAACGCTCCGGCGCAAATACAGAGGGGACGATTTCATTCTGGTTCCAGATGCCAATAGTCAGAACGTGTTGATTCAGCAGTCCTACTATTATCGACACACCCCTGGACATAATCCGCTGCTGGTTAACCGCTTTATCGAACCATCGAGGCCGACCGCGCCTATCGGCGACGTCAATCCACTACGGACCAACCTTCGTAGCTCCGGGGCTACAGGTGGATTTATCACTTCACCACGGAAGGCAGGCGAACCGGCTGGCCAATGGAGCATCAACTTTCCGCCAGAAACGGAGACTTTTAAGGAATTCTCTAAATACAAAGGCTGTCGGCCGGTCGTTTGGGAATTAGAGTCTGACGTCTACAAATACAAAGACACTGCTTATTGGATAATCCGCTGCCCGAGGGAAATTATCAAAGACCACAATGATATTTGGTCTCAGCAAGCAATGGATACCTATGCGGCACTGTATGCTATTTCGCGCACGCTAAGAAAACAGAAGCCGACTGCACCTATTGCAGCCAAGTAAGCTTCGATACCCTAACGAGAAAGAGATAAGCTATCGCGAGCGACAGCGAGCTTTGCGTTCACTTCATCCTTCATAATTCATCCTTGCCGCGCAGCGGCTCGCGGTTGGCTCCAGCGCTTGGTTAGGCGCATCACTTCAGCATTCCACCAATGAAGGCCCCAAGAATTGCGCCGACGAATCCCAGAAGGGGAACAACCATCGTAACCCATTTCGCGTGGTCTGCCTCGCGTGCTTTAATCTTCAGCTCAGCGATCGCCAGCTCCGTTTCCACTACCACCTTCAGCTTCTGAACTGCCTCGATCCCATCCTCGTCCGCGAGCTTTTTCAACTCGCTGTGCCAAGCGCAAATTCGTGCCTTACACTCGTCCTCATAACTGCCAGCCTTCGCGCGTGAATTTACGGGTAACGCCTTCATAGGTTTATGCTTTCTTTGTCCGGATTTGTAATTGTGGTTTAACGAGAAGAGATAAGCCACGGCATGGCATCATGGCAAACACGCTGAATTTGCTTCGCAATGGGGCGCGTTGGCTTCATCGGCTTGGTTAGATGCCGTTCATTACTGAACCTGCGTTAGCTCGATCTTGCTTAGATGGGGAAAGGGGTGCGGCCTTGTAAACATTAATGTGTTGTCCCCCGCTTTCAAAGTCACCAGATAATTGTTAGACCACTCGCGATCGGCATTGTAGATACCTTTTGTAGATCTCTTTAGCGCGTCCGGTACAAGAGGGATGTCATTTACTGTAATTTCAACGGGGCGCTCATCTGGTGATGCGTATAGTACACGCAAATTGAAATTGCCCGCCGACCCCGACGCGAACTTGTATTTCACCATGTTCTTGCGGTCTATGTTTGGGTCTAGTCGATTGTACAGCATCCCAATTTGATTCTGATCTGGACCTTGCCCTACACCATCATGATCGACGATCCGGTCGATATCAGTTGCCCCAAAGACGATGATCGCCGGCGGTGGGCAGAACCCTAAAGACACCTTGCATAGAAGGTCTTTGGGGGCAGGAACCACCGCGGTTAGAACTAAAGTCAGGTATGACGCCAAGAAGGCGACCACGACGCCGCTGACCCATCGATATATTTTTAACATCGTTTCAATCCTTTCATCGGTGCTGAGTTACACAAGAAGATCACTCTCAAAATCATTATTTTGGTGACACAATTCCCAACGAAGTACCAAGCCAACCCGCAGCCCCGCTACAAATGTGGGCGGCAATACTTCCGGCAAACATCGAGGCGTATTTTAGATTAGCGCCAAGTCCGAAAGGCCACGTTCGCATCGCATGAAGGTCCTTTCTCCTGTTTTGCAGAAACTCGTAGTCTTCACGCAGATTTTTCCGCTTGTCCGGCTCGGCCTGTTTTTCAAGCTCCTGCCGAGCATTTGCGACGCGGACTTTGAGATCAATGTCCTCCTTCATCTTGTATTCTCTCAACGCCTCATTGATCGGGACGGCCGGTGTGAGCAGAGCGAAAATTGAGCAGAGATATGGAAACGCTATCCACAAACCCTTTATGAAGGCTACCCACCACAAACCATTTCTTTGCCACTTCGTTTCAAAGACATAAATCGAGATCATTACGCCAACTAGCAGAGTGACCGAACTGAATACAATCAGGGCATCACCTATGAATCCGGTGCCGGCACACCGGTCAGGTGAAGTGAAGTCGAAAGACGCGTTCGCCTTGGCCGAAAATGTTCGAATTGGCGAGCAGATGCCGCAAATGCCTAGAACCGCAATTCCGCAGACAAAACCGGCAAGAAAGTATCCGCTAAGAATCGCGGCACTCGCGCCCAAGTGGCTGTACGGCAGCCCGAGCAATAGTCCGATGCCGCAATTTAGCAGACCGAACACAGCACCCGACCAGGCAAACTTCGCGTCGGAAAGTGCTTTCCTTAATAAGGAAATGTCCATCTGTTCAGCCCGCCCCAGACGTGCAGTCATTCCCCGAAAGACGTTTTCCAGCGTGTAGGTCGCATAGTAAACGCACAGCATTGCGGTCGTTATCAATAGGCCCAGGAACCAGCTCCAATCACCGCTCTCTTTCTCCCCAAGTGATGGCAGATAGTAATGAAGCGCTAGGAATGGCAAGCCGATCAGAACAGAAACTATGAGCCTGCTCGTGATTATGTCGGCAGATACTTTCTGAGTTATGCGCTCAAAAAAGGGAGCGAACTTCCGCTCGTGATCATCTGCAGCAACTTGTCCGCTACTGTCTTTCATCGAGCGGATTCGCTAATGCCAGCGAGTCCTCCCAGATTGGTTCAACAGAACGGCCACAAAGGATATTGTTTTAGGGCGTGGTTCCAAAGCGTCCCCGTTCAATTGTTGCAATTGCATTCGGTGAGCGACTTCGGTCATAGCACGCTCATTATTTTTCGCCGTTTGATTCCCACGTTGTTATCTTCTCGGCGTTGCTACGCACCTCGAGCAAAAATGCTGCTACGGCTTTAGCGAGATCATCTGCCTTGGAAAGGTCTTTGAATTGGCCATTGCTGAAAAACTGGGAAGTCGTTTGAATCACGTTATCGCTGTTACCTACTATCCCTTGCACCTGGGCAAGCGCTGGACTGGAAAGCCCGGCTTTGTACTTCGTGATTGCGCGACCCATATTTTCAAAGTCACGGCGGGTCTCATTGATCCCGCTTCGCTGCGAACTCGGATCTTTGCTAAATTGCCAGTAGTCGTCCAAGCTTGCTGGCTTGTTAGAGGCCGTGTTTCCAGTAGGACCGGGACCTGTGGGTGTGTATACCCCTGCCGCCTGTTTCTGCGTCTGCGTGGTAAAGTTACCCTCATAGAACATCGTGAATTTAACCTGGCCGCCATGAAATGCCCCCAACATCGTCACCTGTAGCAGGGCGTCGTCCCAGTTCTTAATGCCTGCTGGAACCATCGCGCGATACTCCTCAGCCGTGTAAATTGCCAAGAAGTTGGTCGCAACACGCTGCGTAGCAGGTGCAAGATCATCAATTCCCTGCGGATTACAGGAACTGAGTAACCGAACAATTGTCTGATAAAAGGAATTCAGGTCCTGTGTATCATTCTCCGCCTCCACTTGGGCCAAATGCTGTAGGTACATCTGATCTGACCAGTCGCCTACCTGCCCTGAGGTCCAACCGTAGCTACGCCCGCCTTGAGGGCCGGCGGGAAAGTTGACATGGACGTCGTAGTTATGCTCGCTGAGTTTGACCGCCACGCCCTTGCCCGCTTCTAATGCAGCTTCGTTGTCCGAGGTAGCATCCGTAGCGGTCGCAACTAGCTTCGGCTCGATGGTCACCTTCATTAAGTCGTAGTAGGCGGTCTTTCCTGAATAAACACCAAGATCATAGGAATTCTCGAAGGTCGGGAGAACTGGCAGTTCGAAGTCTTTGGCGAGAGCACCGGAACTTAATAATATTGAGGCCAAGCTGCCAATAATCGTGGCTGTGACGGACGGTTGGAGCGCATTTGCAATTCTCATAGCTGTCTTCATAGAGGAGTAATCTTGTTACAACTTCAAAGTCACACTGCTTACACAGAACAAGGAAATCTGAACGCGATTATATCGGGCTTGCCGGGGTCGTTCCCGTTGAGTCCAAATTTTTAATTTAAGCGCGAGACCTTTCATTTTTTCTGCGAACTGAGGTATTGCGACAGAGGCGTCCACGCGTCGCCACTGCCCTGGCATTCCGCCAAAGTTTTTTTGCCGCACACGTCGATGGAATAAACTGGATGAATTTCCCAGAGCGAGGCGCGTTTTGGAGTGGGCTTGGAGTGGGTGGTGCACGGTGTGTGGCTTCCGTCGAAGAAGAGCTGCCCCTGAATACGAACAGGATATTCCTTCAAAGCGTTCAGAGCCGCGGGCGTCCAATTTGCTGGCCTGTAGTGCGGGCTCATCTCAGCGGTCGTGCTCTTGCACTCGTCGTCGCCTGGGTTTTGGAGGAGAACTATGTGAACGTCGTTCGTTGGATTACCCGGGATGTCACAATTAACGTTCTCGCCGCCGGCGACATCTGAATAATGCGCTTCTTTGATAAAGGCGATGTAGCTGACGAGTTGCCCCTCGCCCAAGCTCTTGACAACACTGCGATCCGGAATCCGCCTCGGAGTATGACCGCTTTGACTCTGCAGACCGGTAAGGTCCTCGTATGTGACTGCCCTTGGCGATTGAGCGGTCGCGCAAAAGTTATTCTTGGCCTGACTCTCGGCCTGCTTGGCCGCATCCTTGCTCCCACCGTTGATCCCGCAGCGATCATCAATTGCAGCATTCCGCGCACCGGCAAAAGGAAGTGTGCAAAGCGGCGCGAACGCGCCGTGCGCCGCCACGGGGTGCACGCCTGCGCGTTGAGCAGTATGCATGGCGACAGCAACTGCGAGCGGTGCGAAGGGCGCAACTCGCCGGCTAAACGTACCTTTTTTTCCAGGATGTCCGGAGGGCATGCGAGGAACTCCTAGTGGCGGCCGCCCGGTTTACTTGGGTCGTGCTTGTCGCCATCGTCCGCCGATTGATCGTTTGAGCGGGCACCAGCCTGAATACCTTTGCTCACCGCATAGGTGGTTGCACTGATGCCGAGGAGGGTTAATACCTCTGGCGGTATCTTATCGGGAAAATCGCCGGTGTTCACGACTATGATGAACAGGCTGACCGCGATTACGAACGTAAAAATCAGTAGCTGAAAGCGGGACATGCTCGCGCCGCCTCCGGAGCCTCCGCCAGGAGATTTCTCCTCGAGAATCCTGCTGATGTCGATCTTGCCGCTCGCAATTGCAGCCAAAATCATAAAACCAAACAGAAAAATTATGACTAGTCCTCCGTATTCAACCGCGAGAGAGACCTTTTCATTGGACTCGCCGGGAGCCAAAAGAGCGATACCAAAGGCCACCGCGATTGCACCTATGAGACTAATCCAGAACTCAATATTTCTTTTCATCGTTTACCTCCTTTTTACCAAATCACGAACACCAAAAAGAAGTGATTGCGCTTTGCCGCCCAAGTAAATCCCGTGACTGCTCCCGAGCGCTACAAGCCACGACGTAGGGACTGCTGGAAACTGAGTTGGGTCGTGGATGACCTGCGTCAGGTAATAGCCCGCCGTAATGATTGTTACTATCAGTAACTGGACCCGGCCGGGACTGAAAAAGTCTGAATAACCGCCGCCATCGCGATCTCGACGATCCCCATATAGCAAGTAATCAAGCCTGATGCCTCCAACAATGACTTTCCACGTGATCAACCCAAAGAACCCTCCGATCAGCACCGCGCCACCAAAGCAAGCGACGGAGTTCATCTCCGTTTCCCTTTCCGCCCGGCTGAAGGCAGCACCGCGTTCAGAGCGAGGTCACGCGTAATCTCAAGGCCGACGACAGGAGACCTGGGATAATCTCCTGCTGGGAATCGATACTCGTTAGGGGGCACGACTCAATATTCAGCAAATTTGCCCCCATGAGTCAATTGTGTTTCTCCGTCTTTAGGTCGGACCGCATCGCACGAGAGACATCCCCCCATTGCCTCACTCACCGAATGTTCTCACGCTCAAAGGCGGTCTTTCCTTGCGACCTGCCTTACGGCCGTTTTTCGCTATACAATAGAATTCAGGTCCGCTAAGAAGTCGATTTGACTGAAAAGTTGTTTATGCAGCTTCACCCCAGCTACAACGTCGCAGTTTGTTTAGTCGTTACGGCTCTCGCCGGGTGTGTGGCAAATCAAGCCTATCGCGACCAAGATTCGCGCCCATGGAACCATAACCCGCAAGAACCATTTGTCAGAGGTCATCAGCTCGCTCAATACGAGCCGTTCGAGCACGACAATCCATCCCACCATTTCGATTTAAGTTATATCGAGTTTGATGAAAAAGGCGATTATTGGGATCGGCGGCAGCTGGGCTGGACTGCGGAGGCAATTCGGCGAGCAACGTCTTCCAACGACATCATTCTAATTGTTTACGTTCACGGATGGCAGAACGATGCAAGCACGCTGCCCGGCCACGACGTTGGAAAGTTTCATTGTTTGCTCGAGCATCTTGCCGAGGCGGACAACGGCCAGCACCGCATTTTCGGAGTCTATGTGGGATGGCGCGGGAAGTCAGTCTTCGGTGGCGACGGATGGTTCAAGGACAATTCGATTCCGGATGTCCTCTCGAAATCGGTTTTCTTTGTTCCTCATGAGCTTTCCTTTTATAGCCGGAAAGATGCTGCGACACGGGTCGCCGGAATGTCGGTTACTGAGGCAATTTTTCAATCTGTGGCCGCCGCACGCAAGGGAGCGACCGATCATGGCCGTCAATCCAAAACTATTCTAATTGGTCATTCCTTCGGCGCCTTGCTTCTCGAAAAGGCAATGGCGCAGGCGCTCGCCGCCAAGATGATCTCCGAAGCCAACACCAAGGGCGGTTTCACGGCGCCCGCCGATTTTATGGTGCTGTTAAACTCAGCAGGAGAATCAATTTATGCCAAAGAGATGATCGACCTGATGCGACGACGCATGCCCCGGACGACAGCCCGTGGCGAAGGCAACGAGATCGACGCGAAACACCCTCTCGTCGTTTCGATAACCTCGGAGGCCGACTGGGCAACCGGGCTCCTGTTTCCAGTCGGCACCCAGCTCTCGAATGCGGCCGGCACTTTTCGAAAATACGAATGGGATACGAAGTACGGCGACAGCAGCCACAACGTGTCTCAACGGGAATACTTCACTCAGACTCCGGGGCACAACAAAAGACTTATCAGTTATGAGGCAAAGACAGTTGCCGGATTGCCGCAACCACCCACTTATCAGGACACAGAAACTTGCAGCCCAGAGATGCTGGATGCGCTGCGGAGAAATCTTACCAGTTCCTTGAACGGACCGAATGGAGAAGTACCATTCTCCACAGGGAGTGCTGGGAAGGAGGCCGAATGGCAATTAGAGCCTAGGATTTCTGACGATTTGCAGACAGCGTACTGGATCGTACACGTGCCAAAAGAAATAATGAGAGATCACAGCGACATTTTTAACGAAAACGCGCTCGCTCTCATGGCGCGATTGTTTCGCGTGTCGAATCCGACGCCTACGCAGCGGGGAATTACGACATCAGCGCCTCGCACAATGCGCTTGCTAGATCCAGCCAAGAACACTGAGCCGCACTAGTTAGCCTTCAGCATCTAGAATTCGAGCGACAGGGGCCGTTGGGTTCATCGATTGATTAACGCTCATCGCACCACAACTATGCTTCCTTTCTTGCGGATATTTTCCAACCAGCCGGCGTGTTTTAGATCAGGCGAGTCCGCGAGAATTATAAGATCGGAAATTCGTTGTGTTGTTGTGTACCCAAATCTGCCATTAGCTGTCGCCGGGCGTCCGATGATCAAAAGCACATCAATCTGGCTCGTCAAAAGGACGTGCATCACCGGACCAACTATAATAAAGGAAGGCTGTGTATGGATCGAAAGTCACTTCCTTCAGCATGTTTTCAAGTAGCACCGGCGAATAGCTCGTAGCCGCCGCGATGGCATTCAATACGTCACGCGCCCGCTCCTGCTCTACTGCTGAACCTTTCTCGGCAACTAAAGACCGATAAAGATCCCAAGCCTCATAGGATCCACGAATTCCTGCCCGCCTGAATAATTGGATATTGTCAGTCACGTACAGCCACAGCAAAGCCTGGCTCATACAGTCAACTAGGTAACTAAAGGAGAAGTTCGTCCTGATCATAAGGCGGATCGGATCGGCGTAGGCAAGCTGCAGAATTGTGGTAATTTCTTTCGGTCGCAAAACGCTCCGCTTGGCGTGTATCGATTCCTTGCAATTGGCGAAGCTCACTGTCTCCGCCTTTAGGGAGCTCTTGCAAGTTAAACCATTTTCCCGCTATCCGCCGACCCAGTATCTGTAGTGTCGTTGTTGGAAATGTCCCGGTGAAGAAAGCGAGCGCCGCCGCGTTCGTGCCTTTTAGACCAAATGCGGCGGCGGCAGCGAATCCGAAAGGCAGCGCGAAGATCAACCGAAAACATCCCCAATAGACATCGTTCGATGTAGGTCCCGATTCCAATCGAATTGAGTTGCTCGCCCAAGACGTACAAAACGCGCCAGAAAACGCGGCGACTCCGGTTGCTTCACCCGGCCCGATCACGGGTTTGTCCGCGGGGTTCGCGATCCACATATATGTCCAAGCAAGCCCGAGCCAGACGATCACAGTTAGGAGCGCGATCGGCACAATGAACTTCCAGCTCCCGAAGAGCTCGTCGTCCAAATTATTAAACGTTGCGTCCACATCTGTATCGACCGTCCGATGGTGAAATAAGTTTAGATACCGTCGCTTTGCTTCAACAGACAACTGCCCGATCAATTCGATTCTTCGACGACGAAGATAGAAGACGGCATAGGAAAGGAGTGGAAGAAACATGAGCAGAAATGCGACGCACAAACCGATCTCAGTAACGAAAGAGTGCGTTTCGTTCGGATTACGCTGTAGTGCACCTGGCGATGTGCCGTTACGGCGATCCAAAAACACAAGAAACTAACACCAGCGGCAATCGGCAGGGTGAATGCAATTTTACATGCAGCGTGCCAGAGTGACGTGAACCGACGCATAGCGGGTAACGAATCACTTTCAATTTCTTAAATCGAGCAGAAAAATCGGAGCCTAACCATGATGCCCATTTCCTTAGCGTCGGGCATCATTTTGTTGCAAGCTACGTGATCGCAGCGATTGGATTATGTCTGTATGAATTGATTATGCTCTGGCCAGCCAACTCCCTCCGGCCAACCAGTCGCCCGGGAATGTTTCGGCTTCCTCCCGAATTGTATCGTCAACTCGAAGCCAAGGGGTAACCGGCGAACCCGGAAGATCGTTGAGAGCTGGTTAGGAAAATATATACTGTTGCCATTCGGGGAGCGCTCTTGCAGTTGTCTTTTATTCTGTCGTCCGCGCTCCTAGCTAGGTTTGCCACAGATAAGGTCCATTTCGGACAATTTTACCAGGTCCTGTAGATATTCCTTAATCGCCATGATGATAAAGGCGGACTCTGCGAATACAAAGATGCCGAGATAGAAGGCCATGACGCCGCCGCTCCAAGGGATTTGCCACAGTTCTGTCGTCTTAAGTATATAGTCCATGCTATCTGCTTCTGGAGGGATTTCGGCCCAAGCGGGATAATATCTGATAGATTGACCAAGCAGATAGTGATACGAGAGAAGAGGCTTGCGAGCGAGGCCACGATTAAGGCAGCAGGTAAGAACGAGACAACGAGCTTACCCAGTTGCGCCGGTGTTCTCCACCGAAAAGTCAGGGAAACATCCACCGAGCCAAGACGTGGCGGCTATAGAAAATTAACCCGAGCAGAGAAAGCAGAAGAGGCCGGTGTAGGTACAAGAGCGCCGTGTGCGCGCTATAAGTGGGGATCAATTGAAATGACGTGACAGGAATAGGCAGCGCAGCTGCAACAATTGCCGACACGCTCATGTGAGTTCTTAAAAAATCTCGCGAAAGTCTTGACTCGCTGCGGGTCTGTTGGGAGCGGCTCCGTCATACTTGGAAAGCGTGTATCTAACGAGAAAGAGATAAGCCGCGGCAGGGGGTCGTGGCAAACACACTAACGACTTCTCGCAATGGGGCCGTTGGCTTCATCGACTGGTTAGGTCTTGGGAAACTTACCTATAATATTTACGGAAAGTTCCGATAGCGTTGCCCAACGTTTTTCGTCATTGTCAATTCCCGCTGTAAGTAGGTTACTAATCAATAACTCTTGAGTCTTTATTAACTGCGTGTGAAAGCTAGCCAGATTCTCTGCTGCAGTTGAATTCATCTTCAAATACATTGCGGCGATGAAATTCGTGAGAAAGGAGCCTGCCGCGCCCAGGACGGCTGCTATGATCTTATCGTTGGTAGTCGTAAGCTTGGATACTACTAGAAATAACGTTACGCCAATGAGTGCTACCCCGAGGATTATACAAGTTATACCAAGCAAAAACATCCATCTATTCTGCTGTAGATTGAGGTCGTAGTAGCGGCGCAATTGAGTTGCGTTAATACGTAACATTTTCTCTGCTCTGCTCTCGCGAACGCTGGATTTGTATCGCTGCAGATCGATCTCCAAATCTAAATCTTGCAGCTCTTCTTCGATGTTACGCAAGCGGCCCCTGAACATCGGTATCATCCCAACAAACGTCAACGGATAGACGACTGCGAGGATAGTGTTTGCGGGAGAGGGGTACCTGTAGACGAACACAGCAAAAATCCCTAGACTAACAATCGCGCCAGCGATCATCATATAGTAAAATCTCTGCGAAATTTCGCGCCGGGCGACGAGCCTTTCGCGCTTCGGTTGCAAATAAGCTATGCCCTGTTCAGGGTGCTCGATCATAGTGGTTGTCACGTGAAGAGTCTTATGGTGATCCCCGCACCGCGGACACGGTCCAGAATGATCAACGGGAAGGCTGTGACCACAGCCGGAGCATGCTAGTGCATTGTGCGCTGCTTTGTCCATAACCTAACGAGAATGAGATAAGCCAACGCAGGGTGCGGTGGCAAGTTCACCGACGTTGTTCCGATCAGGGGCGGTTGGCTTCATCGTTTGGTTAGGCTGCTCCTTCAGCCAGCAGTCAGGTAACTAGCGCAGGAGCCACATCTATCTCTGGTTCGGTTTCACGTTCCTAAGCCATCGTTCAACGAACGCTTAAATAGCTCGACGATCCTATTTGTCGTCGAACATTCGGCCGCCTTGGACAGAGGTGCCGGGCATCACTTTCAGATGCAAATGTTTAGTTAAGAATTCATCGAGCGAGATCCATCTTTCATCGATGCGAATACGCTTTGTCCACGTGCACACTTTGAGCAGGCCTTCTTGTAAACGCTTGATCTCCGCAACCGCTTTTGCCAGTTGTTGCTCGCTCGTTTTCTGACGCGTGACGTCCTGTATTTGACTGATGAAGAAGAGCGGTTCACCAGACTCAGTCCGCACTAAGGAGACGCTTAAGAGCACCCAAACAATCGACCCGTCCTTATGATAGTAACGTTTCTCCATTTGATAGGTCTTAATCTCACTTGCCAACATCTTGCGCACATTCTCCAAGTCGAGGTCGAGGTCATCCGGATGCGTTATCTCCTGGAACGTCCGTTTTAGTAGCTCGGCTTCGCTGTAGCCGGTAATTTCACAAATCGCGCGGTTAACCCGCAGCCATTTGCCCTCGGTCGAAACGAGAGCCATGCCGATTGCGGCAAACTCAAATGCGTTTTGAAACAGTGAATCAGGATTCAACGGATCAACGGTTTTCATCGGGAAGGCCGAGAATCATGTCTTGTCGGCCAGAAGACGTCGAGCCGGCAGTTTGTCGAATTTTGTGCTGAAGCGGTCAGTAACCTCGCATGGATGATCCATGCTCAGTTGCGCCCTCGATTGCATCCCTGCCCGTGCGGATTCAAATGGGGGCGCAATTGAGCATAAATAATTGTCCGTCGATTGTGGAAGGAAGTGGCGGAGCCGTTATGCTCGCGTTCAGGATGTAGGATCTAAGATGGATTCGAGACGGGGGTGCCCGAAGTCTCGAGGATACTTCCTAATCCGTCAGACCGGGGCTCTGCTATATATATAGCTACCACCCCCCCGAGCGCCAGCGAAGTCATTGGCTCCAGCGCTTGGTTAGGCGCGTTTCGTCCATTTCAGATTATTTCATTTCCTGCTGCTACCTTATTTAGGCTTTGCATTGGTTGCTTGCTCTGGCGGCGGGATTGTATTGGAAACATTCGGCTTGGGTTCCTTCGGATTCTCATTTTGGCCGTCGCCGATAAGCGATTCAAACTCACTGACCGCGTCGCGGCTTAGCCATCCGTCGATCTTATGGGAAATCAAAGGGCCGGAAAAATGCGTGGTCCGCCGAAGCAATCGGGCGACATATTCCATTGCAAGCGAATGATCTGCTTTCATGGATCTTTGAAAATCAACGGGATCGACCGTGCCTACTCTGCTCAATAGGAGACTTTTCAATTCCGGGCCGAAATTCACCGAACTGGCGTTCACCTGCCAGGCCCCAGCTGAGGCAAGCTTGGGGTCGCCTGACGAAACGTCCGACACATCAGGACCTGCATTCCAGTTCCAATTCGATTCAAACCCCGCTAGCACGCTCATCACTTCCAACATGACAGCACGCCGGTGCAAAGGCTCCCGCGATGGTCCTAGCGTTTTCTCTACGGTAGCGTAGATGCCCTCGGAATCCTTCGAGTCATCGGCAGCGAAAATCTCGTTGGGTGCAACTTTACCCCAAGCTACAAGTTCATGAAGAAACCCGTCTGGAGGACTGCCGAGATTAGAAATGCGTTGTTTTGTCGCAGTGAGGGCGTCTGAGGCCAAGCGGCGCTCATCAGTCGTTGCCGACGGAAGATCGATGACGGCTCGGAGCGCGCCGACAGCACCCGCGGATGGGTAAAGCTGAGCGATCTGTGTCATGAATTCTGTCGAGGAAATTCGCCGCATCGCGAGTAATGCAGCTTGCTTGGCCGGCTGGTCTGTGCCGCTTAAATACGGCATGAATTTGGACAGCGTCTCAACCTCGTTGGACTTTGCTTGGCGCTGCTTCTCAAGATTGTTTTGGGAACAAGTATAAAGGCCGGCAATCAAAGCAATGGCGACGGACACTGTGAATTTTGAAACGATGTCGAATTTATCCCACTTGTCTTTTGGTTCAGCCATGTCAAAAGGACAGCTTCAGCACTAACGAGAATGAGATGAGCGACCGCTGACGAAGCCGAGCGATGCCGCAGAGATCTTCTCGCCGCTCGCGACGCCGAACCTCCAACTGATAACGAAATCGCTCAATCAGATCGCTCATCATTTAACGAGAATGAGATAAGCCACGGCAGGGTGTCGTGGCAAATATACCGAAGTTGTATCGCAAAGGGCGCGTTGGCTTCATCGTTTGGTTAGATCGGCGGTCCATAATATCAAAGTGGATAAGGCGCTACGAACTGCCTAACCGTCGACGGTAAGCTACCAGACAAGTTGCCCCGATACCGCTCAGCAACATTACGGACGGCTCTGGAACAACGGTTGCGACGAAGCCATGAGTCTGACCCCCGTCTGAGTAGAAACCGACAATTTCACTTCCCGAAATTCCAGAACTCCGCGTCAGCGTTGCCCCTGGATAATTAAGTGTACTGAACGCCGTCCCGTTGTAGAAAAAACCGTGAGAGTTCCCGGCATTGTCATCGTAATGGCCGACTATGTTACTTCCGGAAATCCCAACCGCGACTGTCCGGGATGCCGACGGCACGTCTAAACTTGTCCACGTCGTTCCGTCGAAAATGAAGCCGTGCTCTCCCGTAGCATCTGTATAGGCTCCGACAATTTTTGTGCCAGAGATTCCATATGCAGCCGTGTTGGTTATGGAGGGACTGGGGTAATCTAAAAACGTGAAATTACCGCCGTCATAGATGAATCCATGACTTCCGTAATAACCGACAACCTCATTGCCCCAAATTCCGAAAGGATTCGTACCGGATCCATTACCGTAGTCTAAGGACATGAACGTGCTGCCGTCATAGATAAATCCATGGGTGCCAAAGCTAGTATCTTCGTACGTTCCCACGATGTAATTGCCAAAAATTCCGTTGGCCTGCGTTTCTTCAGCGCCTGGAAAGTCCAGAGTCGTAAACACACCTCCGCTGTCCAAAAAGCCGTGTCCGTTGCCATTGACATCCAAGTACTGACCGACGATTTCCGTGCCGTAGATCCCATTGAGAAACGTGCCATGCACGCCCAAGGGATCATCCAATGTCGTGTACGTGAATTGCGCTTTAACGCTCCCCGCGAGGAGAAGTAGTATAAATGTTGGCAGTCCTCCGCCCGCTAGCCAGTTCGGCATCTCAAGCTGTTATTCAACACCACGGAGATCATCTCTACAATGAGAATCGAAAGAAAGTCGATCTGATCTAACGAGAAAAAGCTGTGCGAAGAGCGACGCTAAACTCGAACCGGAATTTTTGATCATGGAAAACTGGTTTTCACGACGGCAGCGATTCGCTTCATCGCTTGGTTAGATCGGCGTCTAGTACACTATGGCATTATTTCCGATGCACACCCATTTGCCGTTGGCCCGCACCACCACGTATAAATCATGATTCGGATCGTTGCTTCTCACTTGTACAAGTACGCTTCCGTCAGGCACACGCTGATAACCCAAGATCGGCTGCGATGTCTTCGAGCGAACTGCGCGAGTAATCTCGTCGATGTCGCTTTGCGGCAGCCCAGTGAGCCACGCGTTCTGCTGGGGCGTGCCACAAGATGTGATGAGCATCACGCTCAAAATAGCTGCGATGCGCGATGCGGGATGCACGATCTAACGAGAAAGAGATAAGCCACGGGCGGGGTCCATGGCAAACATACTCGCGATCATTCGATCAGGGGCGGTTGGCTTCATCGATTGGTTAGGTCTGAGTGCATCTCATAACCTAGGGACGAGAACGAAGAGCATCAATAAGATAACGGCGACAGCGAGCAGAACTCCAAACGAACAATAAAAGATGCGCTGGAGAAGCATAGCTACGTAGCGGGGGCTAAACTCCCAAGCTGGCCATAGCGGTCGTGGACTGCGACGACCCGTCAGCGTCTCCATGAAGAATCGCCACAACCACGCGAACGTGCAGACGAACGCCAGCGAATAAAAGCCAACGAACCTGAGTGTAGCCATAGACCTAACGAGCACAAGATAAGCGAATCGCTATGGAGAGCGAGGCTGATTTGGAATGCAGGTGCTAGTCACCGAAAATGAATTTCTCATCGGGTGGCGATTCGCTTCATCGCTTGGTTAGACGTATCGGTGTCCTCAAGCAAAAAGCTCCATTACTGAGTCGCTCCACTGGTGATCTGAATTCCATGGAGGCTTTGCCACTCCCTCGCCTCTGCGACAGTGGCTGCGCTTGGCCGCAAAATCGACGACGGCTTGCACCACGCCATCGATCAAAAGGGCTGACTTCAGTCCGTCGCGCGACCACACAATCTGAATCTGGCGCGTCTCCGCGGGTTCGACGGCGGCAACATAGACCTGTACTGCGTCAAGAATGGTGATGTCGCTTCCAAGACGCTCCACCGCATAGAAGTAGCCCGTGTCGCCGTCGTCTTCGAAGAACGTGGCAAACGAGGTCTTCGGCGATGCGGAATCGACGTAGCTCTTGTCACCAGGCGTGACCATCTGCTCAGCATCGACCGTGGCGTTCATTGCGCGGTAAATACGTCTAACGAGAAAGAGATAAGCCGCGGGCGGGGTCACTGGCAAGGTTGCTCGCACTCATTGCATCAGGGGCCGTGGCTTCATCGGATGGTTAGACCTCACTGACGTGGGTGGAGAGTGACGCGGCCCCTTGTATCGAAAACCAGCTCTCCGCGATTACTCTGCATTGTAAGAAGTGGTCGCGGCATCGTGCCGTTCCCCGGAATTGGTTGGGGCGTCGCGCCGTAACGACGGGCAAGCGCATAATCCGAATCGCTAATGTAGGCTGCAGCGTGGAGAACATCGATCGTAGGAGTACGAGTCAGCAAACCCAACTCATTCATTCCGCGGCTCCACATGTTCGGCGATTCCAGGTTCGTTTCGTATGCGGTTTTCGGTACTGGGCGAGCGCTGCGACAACGCGGCGGCCAAGTCCGATCTGACGCTCAAGAGCGTTTTTCTCTTCGGTCGTAAGCGACCGCGGTTGACCGGCCAATGCAACGTTAAAACTGATAAACAGAACGAGGACAAGCAATCGCATGAGGTCTAACGAGAATAAGATAAGCCACCGCAGGGGGAAGTGACAATGTCACTGGAGTTGCATCGCAAGGGAACGGTTGGCTTCATCGCATGGTTAGGCCTTCACGTGTTCATTAAAAATGATAGCCTTGATCGAGGCCGCCAGCTCAATGGCACAAGCGTCATTCGGGCATGTAATGGTGATAGTATTAGCACGCGCATCAGAAACGCGGTAACGGCCTTCGCACGCGCGAATCGGAAAACCGAACCGTATGCCGCTGACGGAGCCGGGGGGAATGATCTTATAGGCCGCAGACGGTTTGAGCGATATCTTCACTGTCGCTTCAATAGCCGCGACACCAAGAATGTCGGAGGGCTGGATCAGGCCCGAGGGCTCCAAAGCGAGGCCGCGAGCAGCCAGGACAACTGTAAAGGTGGATAAAGTGATCCAGCGCTGCATTAGCCTAACGAGAAAGAGATAAGCCGCGGCAGGGTGTCGTGGCAAACACGCTGAAGTTGTATCGCAATGGGGCCGTTGGCTTCATCGATTGGTTAGGCCGCGCCTGTTCCATTTTTCCAATACCGGCCAAGAACCAGTTCTGGAACGAACGTGAGCACGATCGCGCCAACAATCGTTACGTCGCCAATCCATTTCCATCCGGACGGGCCGAGCGGCAAAAGCCCAAGCCCATATCCAAGCGAGGCGACAGCACCAACGATGAAAAACGGCCCTGTGAAGAAGCAGTGAATACGACCGCAGCGAGAAGCGTTGACCAGGCACGCTACACCCATGAACCCGAGCGACGTCGTCCACAAAACCGTTTTCAACCCAGGCGGTGCGCCAGAACCGATTGCAAAGGCGACCCACGGTGCCCCCCAGAGAAGCCACGCACTTCGCCCTTTGCACAGGAAGTCGCGCTCCGAACCCCTCGAGTTAGAATTGTCTCTACTCATTTTTGAGTCAGCCTAACGAGAATAAGATGAGCGACCGCTGATGGAACCGAGCCTCGCTTTGGGATGTGAAGTTTTAATCATCAAAAATGAATTTCCGCGCCGGTCAGCGGTTCGCTCCATCGAATGGTTAGGTGCCATGCGTAGAGGTCGCATCGGCCTTGCCGTCTTCTACCCAGTGCCAGTGATCCAATGGTTCAAGTCGTCCGCCACACGCACAGATATGCGAGTCTGTGTCGAGCTGATGCTTTAGGCACACCGGGCATATCATATTTTGGTTAAGAGCTCTCGGAGCGCTATACGTCGGCCCGGGCAAAGGCAGCAGATAGCGCCCAACCGTGATATGCGAAACATAAAGCAGCACAAAGACCAACAGCGAGGCGATGAGAAACGCCGGTGACGTGATAAAAGTGGGCGAGCGCTGAAGGACCAAGACCAGCAGCATGACAAACGCAGTAATTACCAGCGCGCCAACCGGACTGAACCGCTTGCGGCGATCGACCTCAGCAATTTCAGCAGCGCTTCTTCGAATCCACATGGCGTGACGGCACCTAACGAGAACAAGATAAGCGAATCGCTGCGGAGAGCGAGGCTGATCTGGAGTGAACGTGTGTAATCACAGAAAATGAATTTCTAATCGGCAGCGATTTGCTTCATCGCTTGGTTAGATCGCATGCGCACGTTGCGCAATCTCCTCAACCTCGTCGCGCCAATCAGCATGGTCCCGCCAAAAATTCGCGTCAGCTGAAAGCACCGCCTTCAGCAGGTCACCGGGATAAAAATCGCCTTCGACCAGCGGGTGCTTGCGTAACTGTTCGAGTGCGAGTGGAACCAGATACGGAAGACCCATGTTCTGGCCGATCATGATGCGTAAGTCTTCGACGCTGAATTGTCGCAATGGAACGCGCCGCAGGCGGTGAATCGTCGTAACCAGATAGGAATTATACGTCGGCTCGCCCCAATCTGAGTGCTCGAGCTCTTGAAGCGACTTGTCGAAAACCGAAGGCGGTAACATGCGATCTAACGAGACAAAGCTGAGCGACCGCTGACGAGAGCGGGCCGTGCTCTAAGGTTCAGTGTTGAAGTCATCAAAAGTAAATCTCACGCCGGTCAGCGGTTCGCTCCAGCGATTGGTTAGATGGTGCGCGACATGTTCGCACGACGCTCTCTGATGAGCAGAAACAACGCGATGGGCCACAAAAATACCTCCACGATGGACAGCAGGAAGCCAACGAAAAACAGTAGTCCGCGGATTTCCACTGGAAAGAACGTGACCTTCCAAATGATTTGCAAGCTCGCGATAACATATATGACGTCTTTAAATGCGGTAAGGAAGCAAGCTATTGCAATGAGCAACAGCGCTTTCGTGCGGGGACGGCTGAACGCGAACACGCCGACAGATAACGTGAGCGCGGCCGCGCAAGCTTGTAGCAGCGGCTTCGACCATTCGAGTAAAAGAGTCGTCCTTGGAAAATCCATCTAACGAGAAAGAGATAAGCCACGCGAGGGTGTCGTGGCAAATACGCTGAGGTTTGCTTGCAAAAGGCGCGTTGGCTTCATCGTCTGGTTAGATGCGTCGAAGATGGAAAACGTCGATAACTACAAACACACATCGCACAAGAGGAAGCAAAACCACAATCAACGAAAGGAATAAAGACGGCTGCCGGAGCGCTGGCCAACCACTCCGTCGAACGCAGAGAAAAAGCTGCCCGGCGACAACTAGAGCCAAAGCACACGAAATGATGACCAACGGTAAAGTGAAGTATCTGGCTTGAGCAACCGCCTCCGAGAGCGTCGCAGTGGCTGGCACTGGCCCTCTTGATGCTAACAGCAACGCGACAAACGACAGGCTGCTCAAGATCAATGTCAGCCGCGGGCGCATCTAACGAGAACAAGCTGAGCGACCGCCGCCGAGAACGAACGTCGCTTCCAGTAAAAGGATGTTGATCATCTTAAATGTAAATACGCGCCGGGCGGCGGTTCGCTCCAGCGCTTGGTTAGGTCGGAGTTTCAATGCACGAGAACCGTTCTTTCAATGTTCGCGGTCGCTTCCGTGGAATTGTCGATAAGCCATCTCCCATGGCGTTTCATGAGAGTGAATTTAACAAAACTTGTCTCTGTGCCGGTCTCAACTCGTACCCTAGCGGGTTCAAATGCGTCGACCTTTTGGAGTGCCAAGTGTCCACCTCCAACGGCTACGCTCTGGATCTGTCGGAGGTCTTCCTCGGAAACGCGGGATGAATATCGTCCTACGATCTGAGGGGGTCGTGGCGACGCCGCGCATCCAGTGAGCAACAGTGCTAATGCTACGAAGGTGCGCATGAGACCTAACGAGACAGAGATGAGCGACCACTACCGAGAGCGAGTGCGGATCGAAGTGAAAATGTTTTAATCATCTGAAATGTAAACATGCGCCGGGTAGCGGTTCGCTCCATCGCATGGTTAGGTCTTTTCGCGAACCCTCGCACTCACAAGTCTGTCGCTCTCCAAAATCGCGTCAACGTACGCTTTCATTTGGTCGTCGGCACTCAACTCTGCCGGTATCGTCGCCATCGCCGGTAAAACGAACTGGACATAGAGCTGGGTGCAGCGCGAGCAAGTAAAGTGAAAGCGCTGACCACGGGCACGCCGCTCTCCCTCGTCGTTCAGGCGACCTGACTTCGCCGGTGCTTCGCAATAATAGCATCGCTCCGTCCCATCGAATATCGGAGCGTCGCCACTAAGAGCGTGATCGGCGCGAAAGCACTCCTCACAAAGGCTGAGATTTCTCTGCTCGCCGCCAGTAATCTGACAGATGAAATTCTTTGCGGGCCTCTCTTTGCAGCGTTCGCAGGTGTCGGACATGAGTAAGACCTAACGAGAACAAGATGAGCTACCGCTACCGAGAGCGAGCGTGGCTCGAAGTGAACGTGGTTTAATCATCTGAAAATGTAAACACGGGGCGGGTAGTGGTTAGCTCCATCGCATGGTTAGATGTGGCGTGTTCAATGTGTGAGAAGCGCTCCTAGTGCGATCAGCCCGATTCCAACGCCCCAAACCCAGAGCAAGAATGGATATTCGTTGTATGCATCCCCAAAGGCAACAAACGGCACAATCAAATTCCGAATGCCACGCCAAAAGTTCATAGAGAACCCGCAAAAGGCGATGCCGAGATAGCCAACGAATAACGCAACCGCACCAGCATAAAGGAAAATGAGGCCGATTACGTTCAACATCGTGATGACGGAATGAACATCTAACGAGAAAGAGATAAGCCACGGCAGGGCGTCGTGGCAAACACGCTGATGTTGTTTCGCAATGGGGCGGTTGGCTTCATCGATTGGTTAGGTGGCTCACGGGTGGTATGTGTCGAGGAATTTTCCGACGAAATTCCCTTCCTCGACGCCATCAGGTCGCATGATCGTCCAGTCAAGCACTTGGCTTTCAGGAAACGTATATCGATCCCCTGACTTGAAGCCTACGACTAATCTTGGCCGAGTAGTGATCACTCCGTTGATCTTGCCATCTCTAATCGTGAGCACCGAGACGAAAGATTGCTCCCACTTTCCTCGCTTATCGTGCAAACGCGTCGTGACGAAGAATTCGTATCCACGCGGAAGCCCGGAACGAAAACGCTTCTTTGCCTCGGGGTAGGTGGATCGCGCCTTCGCAACGTAAGGAGCGATGGCACGATCGAAAGCAGCAAACTGGTCTGCGTCCACTGATTGAGGCTTGTCTTTCGGGCCGCGAGATGGAACCACGGGATCCGAAAATGCGGTCGAACAGGTTAGAAGCAGTATTGCGAGATGCTTATTCATGTGGACGGAATATCCGCCTAACGAGACGGAGCTGAGCCACCGCTGGCGGCGGCGAGGTTCCGCAACATCGAGAACTGTTTCATAAATTAAATCTGGTCATCGCGCCGGCCAGCGGTTGGCTCCAGCGCTTGGTTAGGCCTGGGATGTGGCTTCATGCTTTAGTCGCTTTCGGAGGAATAACCAGACCAAGAACGCAACTGCGCCTCCGAGGAGGAGCAAGTCGATAACGAATCGCGTGCCGAATCGCGACGGAGCTCGTAGCGGCGCCGGAGTAGGCGGCGCCAGCCAAAACCTCGTGCGAGCAAAGCCGGTCGCGTCACTGATGCTGACCGAAAGAATTCCTTCGCCTGATGGCTGCGGGGCAGATGACTTCAAACGGTAGTTAACGCCCCACGTTTTGCTGACGGGATCATACGATGGCTCGCCGCGCGTGTAACTGTGGAGGTCGGCGTGCTGTCGAGCGGCGGCGTCCGCCGCTAGACGAACATCCACAGGCGTAAGTCGCGGCTCATTTGCCGCGACGGCTGCACAGACGAACAGTCCGAGCGCGAGGCTCAGAAAAAGGTGTGCGCGTGGCATAGGCCTAACGAGAAAGAGATAAGCCACGGCAGGGCGTCGTGGCAAACACGCTGAAGTTGCACCGCAGTGGGGCCGTTGGCTTCATCGATTGGTTAGGTCAATAGTATGGCCGGAGCGAGAACGTTATCGGGATTTTGACTTTCGTCGGCCGATCTACGCGAAATCGCCACCTCGTAAATGCGTTGATAGCAGACTGATCCAGCCCAACATTGCCGGTACTCTGAATCGTATCAATTGAGCGAACGGTTCCATTCGCCCGAATATGAACCTGAAACACACCTGTTCCTTGAATGTGACGCGCTCTGACCCAGTAAGGGTAGTCTGGTTTTGCTGCGTAGGTGGCGACGACGGCGCGACCGTCGTCAGACTTCAGCTTGTCTGTCGTCATTTGAGCGCGACTTGATGTGGCACACGCCAGACACGCTAAAGCCAGCATTCCTATACGCGACATAGACCTAACGAGAACAAGCTGAGCGACCGTCGCCGAAACCGAGTGTCGCTGCGACTGAAGGTGTTTTGATCGTCTGAAATGTGAACGCGCGCCGGGCGGCGGTTCGCTCCAGCGCTTGGTTAGACCCGTTACGTGACATACATAATGGGCATAGCGCCGCTGGTGGCTTCCCAAACGCCTTTCTTGCGCTCCACAAACATGTGATACGCTTCGCCAAACTCGCCATACGGACCAACGAAGAGTTCAATCTGCGTAGATGAAAGCACGTGCACGCGATGAACTGTCAACCATGGAGTTGTCTTGGTGAGATAAGCCCTCGAAACCCGCAGAACCTCGCGAAAATCTGCCTCGGTAAGCAACTCGTCGTGTCCGTCTAACGCCGGGTCGCCCACTTTCGCTTGTGCGCGCGATGGACCGGATGGTGATGACATCACGCACGAGCTTAGCAGCAGCGCGATAATGAGCGAAATAACGCGCATGGGTCTAACGAGAAAGAGATAAGCCACGGCAGGGTGTCGTGGCAAACACGCGGACGTTTTCTTGCAATGGGGCCGTTGGCTTCATCGTTTGGTTAGACCCATTGCACTCATTTCAGCGCGACGGACTTCATGATGTGCTCCGAATCGGTTTTTCCTGAGCTGGAGCTCGAATCATAGCTGATGTCGACCATGATCAACTGGTGCTTCGCTTTCGTATCGTCGATTAGCGTTGCTTGTCTTGCTTCATGCGCGCGACCCGGTTTCGTGGCGATGTATCGAGCGGGGCGTCCTGATACAGCCGTGGTTTTCCACGGCGTGAGGGCTTCTTCACCCAGTGCGGCTTTGAGCTGCGCAGTCATGTTTGCCTCTGCTCCGCTGAGATCTCCAACCGTGCCGGGCGGGAAAGCGAGAAACACCAACTCCAGATCAAGCACCCGAGTACGAAACGAATACTTTATCATTTTCTGCACAGCGCCGCCGCCGCCGGGCGTATTTTGCACATCTACCTTGCAGTCGGTGGGAACTTCGACTCGGACGTTGCTGATGACTCTGTGTTCCCAACCGGGACCAGCATGGACTGTGGCGACTAGCAGGAGAAGTAGCGAAATAGCGAACGGCTTCATGGGTCTAACGAGAAAGAGATAAGCCGCGGCACGGCGTCGTGGCAAACACGCTGAAGTTATATCGCAATGGGGCCGTTGGCTTCATCGATTGGTTAGATGGTTTGGTGAACACGTTTGAAACGGTCGCGCATGGCTGCACCCGCATAGCATGTCACGCCAGCGATAACCGCAGCCTCAACATACCACGCCCACTTCTCGTCAGGAGGATTTGTGTTCGGCTGCGCAAACCACCAAGCCATGATGCAGACGCCGATAGCGACGCCAACGCTTGCGCAAACTGCCGGACGCCATAACGGAGACGAGAAATAAAGCGGAATCAGCGCAAAGACCCAAACCGGCACGATGAAAATCGGCGCGCCGAACCCGAAGAGATACGGTAGGCCAAGAAGTTCCCACGGCGATGTGTGCGCCGGATCGCGTATCAGGTCGAACAGTGCGAGAGGCACACCAAATAGGATACCGGCGATCCACCCGCTGAGAACGGCCACAAATGTGCCGAAAAGCTGTCGAACAATGTTTCGGAGGAGAACCATCTAACGAGAGCAAGCTGAGCGACCGCCGCCGAGAGCGAGCGTGGCTTCGAGTGAAACGGTTTTAATCATCTGAAATGTAAGCGTGCGCCGGACGGCGGTTCGCTCCGGCGCTTGGTCAGGTGTATTCATTAATCCGGCCAGATGTGTCGGAAGAGACCGTCTGGAACTAATACGGGACTTTCTCCTATTGGCGCGCGCCAGTCCTTGGGCGATGGCGGCTGGTCATCTTTGTCCTGCTTGGGGATTGTAGCATCTCCAATTGTCGCACGAATCGCAAACGCGATCGGTCCTTCACGCACCTCGCAAGGTGGCACCGCTTCCAGTCGCTTTCGGAGCGACGCCAGCGAAGTCTCTGGAGCCCGACGCGACGACGAAACAAACCAAACCCGAACTTTTTTTCCGGGTTTGATGCCGACAACGATATCAAGTCGCTCTGCTGTCTTCGCACCAGCAAAAAAGTCACTGCAAACTTTATCGAGCCGCTTCTCGTATGCCGCGAGACCTTCGATGCTCGGCAAGCGGACCCGCAGAACTTCATCCGGCTGGTACAGCACGATCAGGTATGAATGAAAACCGCTAGTCGCGCAAAAAGTGGTGTTGGCTAAAACAATAAACGCAGCGACAAATACGAAACGCATCGAATACACCTAACGAGAACAAGATGAGCCACCGCAGGGTGACGCAAAAGTCTTGCCGAAGTTGCATCGCAATGGGGATGTTGGCTTCATCGGTTGGTTACGCCTGATCATGGCTGGCTATGAAGCTTCGAATCCGCATCATGCACAAACGTCTGCATTTTTTGCATAGTTTTCATCTGAACTTCTGGCTGTGTTTCAATCCATCTCTGCCCAATCGGCCCATTAAAGAATGCGATCATACCGCGCAGCTCCTCTTCTGTGAAAATCTCAGTGTAAATCTCCACCCAAATTGGTTTGAGCGCGTCCCAGTTGTATACCTTCTCCGCTTGACGCCTTTTCTCTGCCTTCTGTTCCTGTGAAAGGCTCGGATCGGCTGACTCTTCCATCTTCACCCTCTGTTCCAAGACAACCGCCATACTCCTGTCTAATCGCATTAGAGAGATAAGCTGTTCAGCCAAATCCTTCTTCTGCACATTCGTTTGTTGCGCAAAACAATGGGCGCCAAAGAACCCAACGAGAAAGATTACGGAAAATCTCGGAAATGTGTGGACGGAAGGATTTGTTTTCATAACGGAGAAAGCCTAACGAGAAAGAGATAAGCCACGCGAGGGTATGGTGGCAAACTCGCTGAGGTTTTCTTGTAAAGGGCGCGTTGGCTTCATCGTTTGGTTAGACCTGTTTCTTTCATTCTTCGACGCCTCCTTTTTCGATGATGCGCCACATCGTGCCGTCTTTGCGGAGAACTAAACTCTGCGGATTGCCGTCGCCGGTGAAAACAGAAACCCGCGAGTGTCCAGCGGGAGCTGCATGCTCCGGCGAGATGTTGAGAATGGGCTGACCTGTCGCATGCGTGACCACTTGCATC
>CAWFFA010000015.1:0-10526 GCA_963814965.1 uncultured Verrucomicrobiae bacterium | reverse complement strand
CTATCGCCCGCAGCGGCGTGGGTGCCATCGACGCCAGCCGCGTTTACGCACACGCGCGCGTCGCACAACGGCTCCTCAAAAAACCCTACCAAGCATCGATGATCATTTACAAACTGCGCGATCCGGACCGCGCGCCCGCGCTTGCCACTAGTTTCGAAAATCTTTTTCAGCATGCCGCGCAAAGCTGGCAAGAGCGCGAGGAAGGAAATCTTCAAATCTTTTCCACTTTGCGAATATCGGTTGCGATTACAGTGTCGCTCATCATCCTGCTCGCCGGTTTCGGGATTTTCAACGTGCTTACAATGTCGGTGCTTTCGAAGGTTAGGGAGATCGCCATTCTGCGCTCGATGGGTTATCGAAGGATCGACATTACCGCAATTTTTCTCTGGCAAGGCGCCTTCATCGCTACTGTCGGCTCGTTTCTTGGCTGTGTTCTGGGCGCACTACTAACTTTGGGTGTTTCTCACATTCCGATCCGCATCCGCGGACTGCTTTATGCCAACCATTTTGTCGTCGTTTGGGATTGGCGCCATTATTTTGGGGCAACGATCCTTGCGATCATCTCTGTGTTCATCGCCAGCTACGTGCCAGCGAGGCGCGCTGCTCAACTTCAACCAGTCGACACCCTGCGGGGATCGAGTTTATGATGGGCGATATATCTCTCAGCTGCCGGGACATTGAGCGCTACCTGGGCAGGGAGGAAGAACGCGTTCACGCGTTGCGCGGCGTTTCGCTCAATGTCGAATCCGGAAGTTTGCACGCGGTCGTGGGGCCATCCGGTTGCGGCAAAAGCACGCTGCTTTACATTCTCGGCCTGCTCGACGAGCCGGACGCAGGTTCCGTTCAAATCGGTTCAACGCCAATCTCACATCTTCTCGATGAAGAACTCGCACGCCGCCGCAACGAACTGATCGGTTTCATTTTTCAGTTTCATTTTTTGATGGAGGACTTCACCGCGCAGGAAAACGTCATGATTCCGATGCGTCGGCTCGGTCAAATGAACGAAGATGAAATGCGCGATCGCGCCGGAGCATTGCTGAAGGCGGTCGATCTCGGCAACAAATTGCACCGGCAGAGTCGACATCTCTCCGGTGGCGAGCAACAACGGGTAGCGATCGCCCGCGCGCTGGCCAACGACCCACAGGTTATTCTCGCCGATGAGCCGACCGGAAATCTCGACACCGACAATTCGCAACGGGCGTTCGAACTGCTGGCAAATATCGTGCGCGAACGCGCCAAGGCGCTCCTGCTGGTGACGCACAACCGTTTCATCGCCGATGCCTGCGACTGGGTGCACGAAATGAAAGACGGTCGAATTGTTGTCAGTCATCCGCACGGCGAGCGGATTTCAGTGTGACCCGCCTCCGGCCCGGCTGATCATGGCGGAAAACGCACCGAAGGTTTCCATTTTGCTGCCGTCGCTCAACGCACGGGAGTTCCTCGAACCACGAGTGGATTCGCTGCTCAGGCAAACCTTCACCGATTGGGAAGCGATCGTTCTCGACAGCCATTCCACCGACGGCAGCTGGGAATTCTTTAAATCCATCGCCGAAACCGATTCGCGTTTTCGGCTGCATCAGGTTCCGCGCGATGGACTGTATGCCGCGCTCAACCGCGGTCTGGAGCTCGTGACCGGTGAGTTTCTGTATATCGCTCCGTGTGACGACACGATGGCTCCGGAGTTCCTAGCTCAAATGATTGAGGCTCTGGGACGGTGCCCGGATGCCGGGGTCGCGGTCTGCGACTGTTTGTTCATTAATCAGGACGGTCACAAGCTGCACGCATCAGATATGACGAGTCGATTAACAAAACGACGAAGCAGTAATCTGTTAAGATCCGGAACGGTCCGGACTTTTCTGCCGTCGACAAGGCAGCGGAACACCAATTACCGGCCTCCTCCGCATGATTGTCTTCTGCATTTTACAGGGCGCAGCGTTTACTTTTCCCTGACCCAGCTCCTTATTCGGACGGCCTCGGCAAAGGCAGCAGGTCATTTCGAAACTAATGTAGGTTCGGCGGCGGATTTTCGATGGCTTGTCCGCCTAACGAGTTTGACTGGCTCTGTTCATTTACCAAATCGACTCGCGACCTGGCGTTTTCACGGAGACCAATTGAGTCTGCATCGTGATGACACTCGTCTCGGTGCCATGAGCAAAATGTGCCAAGACATCCTTCCCGTAATACGTCGCCGCTATCCGGGTTTGCTCACGGATCGTGACTGCGAGTTACTCTTGTTGCATTATAAAACGCTCCTCGCGCGCTCGGTAACCCGGCGAGTTGGTTACTTGCTTAAGGGCTTCGTATCTTTCTGGGCAATCTTCATCGGGCAGCCTCTTGCGACGTTGCGAATCATTTATCGAACCGGACTACGGGGCGGAACGAGCAGAAATTTCTTTGTTGCGAGCATTTTGCAGCGAACACGGCTTCTTCCGCGCGATCTGGATACTACGGTCTAATCTGCGCCGGACTTCGCCGCTGGAATTGCGGTTTGCAGGTGCACCAGCAATTTGTCCATGTAGTCCGACCAGGAACCGAATTTCCGCGCGCGCGCTTCCTCGCAAAGTCGCGAATACGTTTGTTGGTCAACCAATAACGTCTTGATCGCATGCGCGAGCGTGTCGGAGCTGCTTTGATCGACAATCAGGCAGCCGCCGCCACGTGCGACTTCTCCGAGCGCGCCGTTACCTCCGCAAACGCATGGTTTGCCATGGATAAGACTTTCTGCGATCGGAAGACCAAAACCTTCCATCAAAGACGGATAGACGGTGAAACGACACGCGCGATATGCGCGATTAAGGACGTCATCGTTCACCTGCTTCAGCCAGCGAACCGGCCGGGCGGATCGACGGAGTTTGCGCAGTTCAGCCTCAACTTTGCCGCCGGATGCGCCCGTGCTACGACCAATCAACTCAAGGTCAAACTCAAGCCCCGCTTCCCACAAAGCATTGGCTGCACGCAGCAATACGAGATGATTTTTGCGCGCCTCGAAAGAGCCAACACAAAGAATCAATGCGCGCGAGTCCGTCGACGACCGATCTTCACCGAGGACACTCGGTTCGACCGGCCAGGTCTCGATCGCGGTTTCCGTCGGAGTTGCGTCAAGTTCGGCCCAAAGCTGAAGCAAATCGGTACGCGAAGCTTCGGAAACACAAATGACCAAATCGAAATTCGCCAACGCAACGATGTAACTTTCAAATTTGGCTCGCGCTTTCGGATGCAACGAAGGCAGCCGCAACGCCGCGGCGTCGTGGAAAATCGCTACTGAACGGGCACCGGTTCTTGAAAACAGCGGTGGCATTTTTTTCAAACGCCCATCCCGGAAAATATCCGGAAGCAAAAGGATGTCGTCGGGTTGCAGTTGGTCTTGGAGCCGAATCGATTTCCGGAAGATCTGCCGATGTAACTCGGCAGGAAAATATTCGCCGCGCAATTCGGGACGCCCGCTTGGCCTGGTCAGGAATCGCGAGGGCTGCTCAAGAATAGCGCGTTCTCGCCGGCCCAGAAATTGGTAGCGATTTCCGAGCACGTTCCACGAAATTGGAGTAACCGGGACGCGCGCGGTTAATTCCTGAAAGATACGGCGGGTAATCCGCTGGATTCCAGTACTTCGCGGCGACTTGCAGGCGCCGGTAACGTCTAGAAATATCATCTCAACGAGATGTAAAAACTCTCCAGTGCGCGCTGAAAAACGCTATCGTCTCGTTGTTGTGATTGCGTCGTCCGCTCGGCACATCGTGCAACGTCATGGTGCCGAGTTGTCGAAGTGCAGTGCGCATCATGGCCGAAGCGGGAATAACATATTTCTCCACCCGAAGCCGTTCCAAGCATCCACTGATCCACATGTCGTCCATGTAAAAGGCGCCGGCTGGCGCGGCGGAGTAATCCCAGAGCGACTCATCAAAAAAACGCGGCTGAATCAAGTAACTGCCGCAGCCCGTGATAACCGCCGTCTGCTTTGGAGCGCGAAGATCGACACCAAACTCAATCTTACAATCGCGCCAATTCAAACTTTTTGGCATCGGTCCGCCGCGAAAACACAACGCGGCATCAGGCAACTGCTGATGATAGTGCAGATATAGTTCGACCGAGTCGCGTGGATAAATTCGATCGTCGTCGACTACCATAATCAACGTATCCGGGCGTCCGGCGCCGAGCTCATCCTGCACAACCGCAATAAACTTGGTCGCAGGCCCCCAATCTTTTTCGCATCGCAACACTCTCACCTGCGGGATCTGGGAGAGGTAGGCCGGAATTTCGTACTCCCGCTTTTGGCGAATGGAAAATTTCGGGACAGCCAGAACGATCTCGTCTGGCGGCCGAGTTTGATTTAGTAACGAATCGATCGTGGGCTGAAGCCGGCCAATGCGATCGGGCATGGTCGAAAGCGAAACGATTAGTCGTTTGTCTGACCGGGCGCCGGAATTGGCCAGGACTTTTCGAATGAACGCCTTTTGGCGCCATCGCTTGGGATGAAAATAAAAGAAGTAATCCTCGACAACGTCGACCCCTGTCCGCGCGCTACGTTTCAGCCACTTCAATGTTCTCACCAGGTCTTATAGTAGAACCGATTTTCGCAGAACCACCGCGCTGTTCCACAGAATTTCCCATTCGCCTCCGGGGACGAACTTCAGCGCAGTCATCGGGCAGCCACCTCCCAGCAAACGAATTGAGCGCGAACAAATTCCGCTCGCAGATTCGGATACAATTGCTGAAGAACAGGGAGGTCTCGCTCGACACAAGCTCCAATCAGGGGAGGTTGCAGAGGGTTCGCGCGAATTTCGTCGACGGTGTATTTCGTCACCGGGGATCGGAGATGGCCGTGGAAAAGGTAAAACGAATCCCATAATAGGTCGGCTCCGGGCTTGATCGCTTTGACCAATACGATTTTGGTCCCGTCGCTTTGAAGTGTTCCGAGCTTTTCCGCGATTAATTTCTCGTCGGTCACGTCTTTTGGAACAGTGAGAGCAGGAATTAGGGCATTGATCCTATCGTTGCGGTCATCTTTGCCCTCGAGATGATCGATCTCTATTTTCGTTTCGATCACGCCGGCAACTACTACCACCGCCAGAGCGGCTATTGTGAGGGCGCGAACCCGCCGCCTGCGCTCGAGAACCCAATGAAAGACAAACGCTATCAGAAAACAAAGGACAGGAACAATCGGGATGACGTACCGGATGTGACGAAAATTTGAGACAATTGCCAACGCAATCGCTATCAGACCGACCAGGGCAATTTCACGAATTGCCGGCGAGATCGTTTCCTTTCGTGAAAACAAGATTGCGAACGGGGCCAGCAACGCCAGCAGTCCACATAAGCCGCCGTTAATAGTCATCCGAATCGGAATCTCAAAATACGACCGTGTTCCTAAACCGGCGGGACCGAGCCACACGATCACCTCCTCATGAAAGACGCTCCACCAAGGCATGTGATACCTGACCAGCTGAAGCAGTGGCCATGCGGACATGAGGGCCACAGACAGGACCAGGCTGAGACCAAGCCACCGGCTTTTGAGCCTGGGTCGCTCAGCACTGGAAGTCGCTCGTATCGCAATTACGAGCAGCCAGACCAAGAATGGCAGCGGATTTTTTTGGAGACTACCGAGCCAACAGCTCATCGCGACCCCCAGCCACCAGCCCGGCCGCTTTCGGGCGAGCTCGGAAAAGAGAATTGTTGTCGTGGTAAAGAATGCGAGACCGATATCGAGCAGGCCGCGCGTCGCCTGAGTTGCAAATAGCGGGCACGAAAACAATACGGCAAGGCTAAGTGGAACCAGCCACGGCCGGTCGGGCTCAATCACCAAAACCAACCAGGCCAGAGTAATAGCGGTAAGAGCCGCGTAGATCAGTGGCCAAAATCGAACTGCGAGGCTTGGATTTTCAAAGCGAGGCAACGTCAGCGTAGTCAGCCAATACTGCAGCGGCGGCTTCTCGAACGATGGGCGAAAATTGAAGTGGACCAGCCATGGCCCGGTTGACAACATCTCGCGAGTCCGTTCCGCAGTCAGCAGCTCGTCGGTAGCGACTAACGTTCCCTTTGGAATCTCAAGGCTAAGCCAGATCAAGACGACGGCGAGAATGAGACCGGCTGTCGCAATGGCCCAGCCGCGTTTTTCTCTGGCACCACTCAAAGACGTGCCAACGGTTTCCACAAGAACGCAATTCATTTCATTAGAACCAACGAACCGCAAGTGCGGTAATTGGGTAAGTCCAACTGGCCCTGCTCGAGAAGGATGCCGAACTGGAACTGTTCAGAGTGGCAGGGTACCATGCGCGCAGCGATCATAGCCAACCTTGGTATGCAATTTTCGGATGCTCGAGCGCGCAAAGCGATCGTTATCGCGGTTGTAATCATTGCAACCGTCTTCAGTTGGTTGGCTCTCGAGATTCCGAAAGGCATCTTATCAAGTAGCGGTGACGAAATGCTCACCGCTGAGCGGTCGCGAGAAATGCTCTTACTCGGTCGTTCAGAGGTTCATTTTAACTTGAGGCCCTCATTCGAAAAACCACCTCTGCAGTATTGGCTGACCAGCTTCACTTTACCTCGTCTTCAAAATCCAAGTCTGGCGGTTCGCATTTGGCCATGGTTCTACTGCGCCGTGACTGCAATGGTAGTTGCATGGCTGGCATTTGTCGTAGAGCCGGAGCGACCGTGGCTCATTCCATTAAGTGTCGCGATCTTAACGTCCTTCCCGCTTTTTTCGACGGAGGCAAGCCGCGGTCTGCTCGATAGCGGTCTGGCACTGTTCACAACTGCCGCGATTCTTTGCGCGCAGCTCGCCCGAAAGAATCCAGTGTGGTGGCTCGGAACCGCTGTCGCTTGTTTGCTTGGAAGCCTTCAAAAGATTCCAATCCCGTTTCTAGTCTGGCTGCTTATTCTCGCAGTGCGACTGAGCTCGCCCGCGGAACGGAATCAACTAAAGAGTCGCTGGCTCCTGTTCAGCATTCTCGGCGCCGTGGTAACAATGGCGATTTGGCCGGTCTCCCAAATTCTAACGTTCCAAGTTCCGTTTCAGCACCTGTTTCACCAGGAAGTCGTCGACTGGCTTGGCCCCGAGCATCTCGGGGCGCAACCATACCTCGAGATTCCGTACCGGTTAATCGTCACATCAGCATGCGGCTTTTTCATTTTTGCCGCGCCGTTTGTGATTCTTTTTTGGAAAAAGAGCGAATTTGGAAACGCTGCCCGGGAAATCTCGATCGTTTGTATCGCCCTGGTTGCGATCGAAATTCTCTTCAACTTCCGGCATGTTCGCTATATCGAGCCGATCATTCCAGCGCTGTGTTTGCTTCTGGCGATCGCCGCAGAACGAATATTGAGATATCGAGGAGTCGTGCGCGTCGCCACAATCGTCATCCTGGCGATAGTTCTGCTCGCGGGCTTCGTGCAGGCGAAATTGCAAATCGATTTCCGGCGTCAAAAAAACTTTGCCGATGAAAAACGTATCGCCGAAGAGCTGGGCGCCCTGCAACAGCCCGGTTTGCGCACGGTGCTTGTCAAAGCAGTGAACGTTGGAAGCGATCTCCATTTTGCGTCCTTCTATCTTTTTCACGGAAATCTGCGGTTCCCGGTAGAAAGATATACGGTGGATGAAATTCGACAGTCGCCGCCGTCGCCGCCGATAATCGGGGTCTGTGTGGCGCGCGATTTTCCTCTTGTTCAAGCCGTTTATCCCGGCGCGAAAGTAGAATTCACCCGCGCTCAATTTATCCTATGGCGAGTCGACGTATCCAATCCTGGTGGAGTCAACCCAGGAAGGCCGCCCGGCACCGGCTGATAAGCAGGATAGTAGTCGCTGCAATCTCAAGAAAACACATTCCACGTGTCCCGGAAGAACTCTATTGCCTCGGTATTGCTGCGTACCGGACCGTTCGGTACGTCGTAGAGGGTCATTGTCCCCCATTGTCGCGGAACAGTTCGCATCATGGCCGACGCAGGAACGACATATTTCCTGACGCTTCTCCGGTCCAGCCAGCCGCTGATCCAGATATCATCCATGTAAAACGTGCTTGGTGGTGAGGTGGAATAATCCCAAAGTGAAGAATCGAAAAAACGCGGTTGGACCAAATAGCTTGCCGTTCCGGTAATGACGGCAACACGTCTGGGCTCTCGAATCTGATTGGCCCGCAGCACCTTGGGTAAAAACCACACCAGATTGGCGGGCATCACGGCGCCCCGAAAACAAAGCGCGGCATCTGGGAGCTGTGCCTGATAGTGCAGATAGGTCTCAATTGCATCGCGAGGATAGGTTCGATCGTCATCGACGACCATAATCAACGTATCGCCGCGATCCGCGGCGAGCTCCTGCTGGATAACCGGAATGAATTTCGTTGCTGGCCCCCAGTCGGTTTCGCAGCGCAGGATACGCAGCCGCGGAATCTTTTCGAGATAGCTAGGAACAGCGTATTCCTTTTGTTGTCGAATGGAAAACCGCGGAACCGCCAGAACGATCTCGTCTGGCGGGCGCGTTTGATCGAGAAGAGAACGAAGCAGTGGTTCGAGATTGCCGATGCGTTCTGGTAAAGTTGAAAACGAAGCTATGACACGACGCTTCGGTGGTGGAGGCGAGTTAGCCAACAGCTCCCGAATAAAACGAGCTTGCTGGCGTCCCCAAATGATGGAGTAGCCAAACTCGCCGATGGCCGTCAACGTTCCGACCACTATCGTATGCAGCCGGCTCACCGCCAATTGTCGTCGACTGATCTCGATCTTGTTCATCTTCTCACCCAACCGCAAATTCTCGAGTTGATAAGATCGACATTGACTCACTGGAAAACGATTGTGCAAGTCTCGACCGCCAACTTTAATTTCGAGGTGACGGGTCCACTATGAAAAAGGTTTTTCTAACCGGCGCAAGCTCCGGCATTGGCCTTGCCATTGCGAAATCGTTGATTGCGCGCGGAGATGAGGTCTGGGGAACATCGCGCGATCCCAGCCAGATGTCGCCATTGCCGGGACTGCACACCGTTCGACTTGATCTTCTCGATCCAAACTCCATCAAACAAGCGTTTGAAAGCGCCCTGTCCGAGGCTGGCCACTTTGATGTCGTAATCAATAACGCGGGAAGTGGTCACTTTGGCGCGGCCGAGCATCTTTCCGACGCAGAAATGGAAAGCCAGTTCCAAATCCTCGTGTTCGGACAGGTTCAATTGCTGCGTCTGGCCATCGCGGCGATGCGCGCACGCGAACGGGGCTTGATCATCAATGTCACATCGCTGGCGTCGCGACTGCCGGTCCCGTTTATGGCGGCTTACAACGCCGCCAAAGCCGCCCTGGCTGCTTACACGATGTCGATTCAACTTGAGTTGCCGGACGCGAACGTCCGGATTATCGATCTTCAACCGGCGGACATTTTTACTTCGTTCAACGATGCCGTTCCGAAAACAGAAGAACACGATCCACGCTACAAGGAACGGGTGTCGAAAACGTGGACCGCGGTCGACCGCAATATGAAAAACGCCCCGCCGCCGGAGCTGGTGGCGAGGCACGCTCTGCGGCTGATCGATTCGCCAAATCCGCCTCCTCGCATCACCGTGGGCGACGCGTTTCAATCCAAAATCGCGCCCTTTATTTTCCGCTTTTTACCGCAGCGGATCAGGATTTGGGGATTGAAGATGTATTACGGGATTTAGCGACGTGAGTAAAATCACAGACGCGGTGATTTTGATGGCCGGACTCGGGTCTCGCTTGCAGTCGAGCGGACAAAATATTCCGAAACCACTGATTCAAATCGCCGGACGCGCGGTCTTCTCCTACACAATCGACGCGCTGGAACGAGCGGGGATTCAAAATCTGTACGTTATCACCGGCTACAACGGCGAAGCGCTTGTCGCCGGCCTGAAACCGTTGATTCCCGCAGCCATGAAGCTTCATTCGATTCATAATCCGGAGTGGCAAAAGCAAAATGGCGTTTCCGTTTTAGCGGCAAAGCCACATATCAGGGAGCCATTCCTTCTGACGATGGGAGACCATTTGTTCGGACCGTTAATTGTCGATCTGGCGATTACTGAATCGGATTTGAACCAGTTGAACCTGGCGATAGATCGAAAACTCGACGCCATTTTCGACTTGGATGACGCCATGAAGATCAAAACGAGCGGAGATCGAGTAACTGCGATCGGAAAGGACCTCAAAGATTACGACGCGATCGACACCGGTTTGTTTGTTTGTCCTCCGGGCATTTTCGACTACCTGGAGAAGGCGAAACGCAGGGAGGATTGCAGTTTGGCTGACGGCGTGCGCGCGATGGCGGGTGACGGAAAAGTCCGCGTGATCGATATCGGCGACGCCTGGTGGCAGGACATCGACACGCCGGAAATGTTAGCGGAGGCTCAGAAAGTCTTGAGCGGTTTACGCGATCGTTTCACGTCCGGCTCGGCCGCGCCATGAAAGAATCAACGTGGCGAGCGCGTAAACAAAGAGGAGGTGCAAAACCAATTGCGCTAGTCCCATTACGGCGCCAACCAGAAACGCCGAAAAGACCACATCTCGTTTCGTTAATTCGAACGCCCACGAGGTAAAACGATCGC
>CAWFFA010000014.1:0-27562 GCA_963814965.1 uncultured Verrucomicrobiae bacterium | reverse complement strand
TTTTCGCTGATCGGTTTCTCGAGTCGTTCCAGCACTTGCATCATGTCTTCCCAGACTTTGCGTTTCTCGGACGGCGATTGGTTTCGCAAAAGATACGCCGGGTGATAAGTGACCATTAACGGCGTGCCGTTGAACGAATCCCAGCGGCCGCGCAATTCGCGCATCGGGGCGCGGGTTCCGAGTAGCCCTTCCACCGCTACGGCGCCGAGGGCAACGATGACTTTCGGTCGAATGATGTCGATCTGCTCCATCAAATACGGGCGACAGGTTTGCATTTCGCGCGGGGTAGGCGGCCGGTTCCCGTAAGAGCTTCCGGGCGTGTCGGGCCGGCATTTCAAAATGTTCGCGATATACACTTCCTCACGAGCAAAGCCCATCGCTCTAATAATTTTTGTCAGCAATTGGCCGGCGCGGCCCACGAACGGCTCGCCCTGCGCATCTTCATCCGCGCCCGGCGCCTCGCCGACGAACATCAGGTTGGCATTCGGATTACCAACTCCAAAAACAGTCTGGGTGCGCGAACTCGCCAGGTTTGGACATTTGACGCAAGCGCAGACGCGTTCGTTAATCGCGGTGAGTTTCTCTTTTGGTTCCTGTCTTCTGCGACCGCGACATCCTTTGACGGCGGTTGAGCCGTTTCGGGACTGCGTGACGGCGCGACGCGATCCAGCGCCTCCAGCGTCCGCCGCGATGCACATGGATGTCGCGCGCTTTCGTCGCGGAGGCGCTCGAGAGTCTTCAAAACGGTGTCGAGCGCCTGCGGAAATTGCATCGGCCGCATATTGTAAAATTTTGCGTGAATCGGCAAATGAATTTGAGGTAGCGGCGATGATCCGCACTTACTAGAGGCGTTCACCGAACCGCCACATGGCGATTGAGGTCAATCGCCGCTACCATCTTTTTCATGAGTTCCGTCTGATGACTACGATTATCAACTGCCGGAATCGCTGATCGCGAAACGGCCGCTGCCAAATCGCGATGAATCGAGGATGATGGTGTTGCATCGCGACACGCAGACGATCGAGCATCGACAGTTTCATGAACTGAAAAACTTTCTGGGCGCGGGCGATTTAGTGGTCCTCAATAATACGCGAGTCCTCGCTGCGCGGAGATTTTCGGATGATCACGGGATCGAATTTCTGTTTCTGGAGAAGCTTGGTCCCGCGCGTTGGAAATGTTGGGTGAAACCAGGTCGAAAAATGCGGGCCGGCGCGAAGACGAAGATCGACAACGTGGAATTGCGCGTCGAGGAAATCTTGCCGGAGGGTGAACGAATCGTGACGTTGGGCGAGGATATCGATCTTTACGCGGGGGGTTCGATGCCGTTGCCGCCATACATCGGACGGAACAGCGACTCGGTGGATGCCGAACGTTACCAAACTGTGTTCGCGCAGGAGCCGGGCGCCGTCGCGGCACCGACCGCGGGACTTCATTTCACGCCGGAAATTTTATCCGCGATCCCGCACACATTTATCACGCTCCATGTCGGCCCGGGGACGTTCCGACCGGTGCACTCGGAAAACATCACTGAACATCGAATGCACTCGGAGTTGTTTTCGATTTCAGAGGAAGCGGCGAGCAGGATCAACAATGCGGAACGCATCATTGCGGTTGGAACAACTAGCATTCGCGTCCTAGAAACAGTGGCCAGAAAATCTCGAATGCAAAATGCATTCAAGTTTTCGAGACGCAGGGTCGAGATTAGCCCGCAGGAAGGCGAGACGGACTTGTTCGTTTATCCGCCGTTCGAATTTCAGATTGTTGGCGCGCTGTTGACCAATTTTCATTTGCCGCGCTCGACTTTGCTCATGTTGGTGAGTGCTTTTGCCGGCCGCGAGTTTCTGCTGCGCGCGTATGCCGAAGCGATCCGCGAGAAATACCGGTTCTACAGTTACGGCGACTGCATGTTGATCCTTTAAGAGGTAACCACTAATGGGGCACAAATGGTGGAAGGTTCGAGCCAAAAATTTTTGTTCGTGTAAATTCGTGTCCATTCGTGATTTAAAAATGATATGGACCAGACCGATCAACCGCAGGGCGAACTCGTCATCCAGACGATCGCGATGCCCAAGGACACGAACCGCGATGGCGATATTTTTGGCGGCTGGCTGGTTTCCCAAATGGATTTGGGGAGCGCGATTCTCGCGGGAAAAATCGCGAAAGGCCGTGTGGTGACGGTGGCGATCGACGGAATGTCGTTCCTGAATCCGGTGCGGGTCGGCGATACGGTGGCTTGTTACGCGTGGCTGGAGAAAATTGGCACAACGTCGATGAAAATCTGTGTCGACGTGTGGGTGACGCGTTATCGCACTGAAGACAGAGTGAAAGTTACAAGTGGCGTGTTCACCTACGTGGCGCTCGGGCCGAACGGCAAACCTACGCCCGTGAGACGCGAAGGCTGAGGAGGAATCAGACCGCCGTTCCGTTGGACGCAGAAGCGGAAACCAGATCGAAGTGTTGCGACAGCACCAGTTCGTCAACGACGCGGTACAATTTCAGTTCGCATACCGAGCAACTGCGAAACAATTCCGAAAGGGCGAGTGGTTTGCTGTAAACGATTTGCCAAACTTCTTCGGCCAGGGGGCGCAGCTCCTTGGGCGCCCCCTCCGGCCACGAGATGTTGAGTTGACGCCTGTGCACGATTGCATTCGGATCGGACAGGCGACGTTTCACGTCAGCGAATTCATCCCGGAATTGCAAGGCTTGGATCAGCAATCCCTGTCCGTTTTGATTGATGGGCTGCCCTTCAATCTGGTCGCTCGATGGACGCTCGCCCGAAAAGAAAGAAAATGTGCCTGACAACTTCGCGTTCAGAAGCAGCTGCCAAAAAGCTTCCTCACCCTCGAGGTGTTCAAATTGACAGTGGCGTGGTTGGCCATTCTCAAAAGAGCAAGCCGAGATGGGTTCGCTTTTCTCGTCCAAAATTTGCAACTGGCCGGTTTGAAACGAATTCAGGATCGTTTGATAGATTGTGACGAGGTCGAAGTTGGAAAGGCTTCCGCTGAGTTCCATGCAATTACTTTGAGCAAGGGCAACATCACCGGCCCGCCACAGTCGAAGCGCCAGCTGCTTGCTGAGGTAGAGAAAGAAAGAGGGAATCCTCTCGATCAGTTGGGGAAAATCCCGGCGCCGAAAACACTGGAAACTTGCCGCTTCACGTATTCGAACGAGATGCCTGCGCGGAAGGCCGCTTAGCGCTTCGACATCGCCGAAAACATCCCCGCGCGAAAGGTAAGTTACGGCCGCTTTCTCGTTCCCACTATCCTGCACAATCTCCACGACTCCGCGGTTGATGATGTAAAGTGAGTCGGCCGGATCGCCGGGTGAATAGACAGTTTCCCCTTCTTCGAGGTGCCGGACCTCCGAAAGCGCGCCCAGAGCCTTTCGCTCCAACGGCTTTAACGCTGTACAAAAGCCGAAGAAGTCCCTGCCTCGCGCCATGTTCGGTTCAAAAGCAAGCCTTGTGCGAGCGACTTCCAAGGCGGATTGCCAACGAACAATTTCGAGCCCGTTACGGCTGCGACGGTTGGTCGGGATTTTGGGTCGCGATCGCGTCGGACGCGGAAACGGTTACTGGTGCGACGACTGTGTCGGGCTGAGAGGCCACGGGCGGTAACGGTGCGGCGCCCTCTTCCGAGAATGACGGCGCCGAAACATCCTGGACATTCGTAGACACTTGCGGGTCGCTCGGTTGCAGGTTTTTTAACTTTTGCTTCAGCTGACGATTGGCCGCTTTTTGGGCGCGGGCCGTCTGCTTTTGGCGCTCGCGCATCTGTTTCTGAACGTAATGATGATAAGCTCGTTCCCGGCGAGCCTGCGGACTCATCGAAGAGCAACCATTGAGACCAAAAGCAAAGGCAAGAATCAGGACTAGGGCTGAGATTTTACGGTGCACGCCTTGTTACAAGCACAAGCCATGCGAGGTGGTAGAGGCGATTGACCTCAATCGCCATGGCGGTTCGGTGAACCGCCGCTACCTAAAAGCGCGCGAACAGCACTGACTGAATGCAGATAAACCCGGTGTGGTCCGCCGCGAAGTAGTTCCTGAGTCATCAGTTCGACCGGGCTGTTGGTTTGGCCGGGCATCATTTGCGCCACAGCAGTTTCCGTCTGGCCGCTGCGCGAAACTTCCAAGAGATCCCCGCACTTTGCCGGGGTGACACAAAACTTCACGGTCTCAGACTTCAAGATCACTGCGCCTATCGGGCTGCCAGGTTTCTCACGCAATTCGATGTCGATCTTTCGATTGTTCGAATCCAGGAATCGGCAGCTTCCATTCATTTGCTGCTGGTTCGTTTTCCATTTCAGCTGCGCCGCCAACCAGCCAATTAAAAAGATGGCGGTCGATTTGTAACCGGGCGCGAAATCCACCTTCACGCTTTCCATTTCCGCGAAGTGATGATGCGAAGCTGGATGATCGAAAAACTGCGCGATCGCGTAACGGACTTTGTCGAGCCGGGTCCAATTGAGATCGCACAGAACAATGCGCTGCTTCGCCTCCTGTTCGGCTGTTTCGACGAGTCGCATCTGCTTGTCGAAATCTTTCCAGGTCTGGCTGTCGAAGATCAATCGATCGACCCAGGCCCACAGCTGCGGATCCATCTCATCTGGGAAATCGTCCTGCCACCAAAGATACAGCGGCAGGTCGGAATCGAGATGGGAAAACACAATGCTCGGCAACCATTTGATGCACGGGCCTTCCAATGAAAACGAAATTTGCTCGGAACAACTCTGCTTGCCGCCGGCGCGGGTGACATGGCAATGCGCGTTGACCCACGCTTCCACGCGATTTTGTTTTGATTCGGGCTTCGCGCCGATGACCAGCGCGCGACAGGCGTGGTTCTCCGTGATCTTTGAGATCAGTTGCGTGTTCTTTTCCAGCGAGCCCGGTTTTTCACTGTAAACAGCAAGATTAATGAGCGATGCCCGCGTCATGGCGCCTTCGCCTTCCTGCCAAATTTTTTTCAGTTCGCCGCCGATATCGCTGATCGGAACCGGCTGGCCTAGCGAAGAAGTTTCAGGAACGGCAGACATACTTCATAATCTTCGCCAGGAACGGCCGTCGCGCGCGAGAAGCTCGTCGGCTTGTTCGGGACCCCATGAACCGGCCGGATAGAAATTCAAATCGGGAGCATCTTTCTTCGCCGACCAGGCAGTCTCAATGATGTCGATGAAGGCCCATGCTTCCTCGACTTCGTCGCGTCGGGCGAACAGCGTGGCGTCGCCGCTCATCGCGTCGAGGAGCAAGCGTTCGTAGGCTTCGGGACTCGCTTTGCCGAACGTTGTTCCGTAGTGGAAATCCATTTTCACCGGCTCGATCCGAAAACTTGTCCCCGGAATTTTGGCCTGCATCCGCAGCGAAATTCCTTCGTCCGGTTGGATTCGAATGACGAGCACGTTCGCTTCGTTGGTCTCCTTGTTAAACAAAACCATCGGCGCCTTTTTGAAATGAACCGAGATCTCGGTGGCCGATTTGGGCAGTCGTTTGCCAACGCGCATGTAAATCGGCACGTCCCACCAGCGCCAGTTGTCGATGTTCAATTTCAGCGCCACAAATGTTTCGGTCATCGAGTTCGGGTCGACCTTGTCCTCTTTTCGATAAGCGGGCACTGGCTTGCCGTCGATGGCCCCGTCCGCGTACTGCGCTCTTATAACGTTGGTGGCCACTTCATCCGTCGTCATTCGTCGCAGACAGCGAACCACTTTCACTTTTTCATCGCGAATACTGTCGGCGCGCAAATCGCTCGGCGCTTCCATCGCCACGAGACAAAGAAGTTGGAGCAAATGGTTCTGCACCATGTCGCGCAGCGCGCCCGCCGTCTCGTAGTAACCGGCGCGACCTTCGACCCCGAGCGTTTCCGCGGCGGTAATTTGGACGTGGTCGATGTAACGCGTGTTCCATAGCGGTTCGAAGATCGCGTTCGCAAACCGCAAGACCAAAATGTTCTGCGCGGTTTCTTTCCCCAGAAAATGATCGATTCGGTAGGTCTGCTCCTCGCTGAACGAGGTGCTGATCACGCGATTCAGTTCGCGCGCCGATCTCAGGTCCGAGCCGAACGGTTTCTCCACGATCACGCGCGCCCAGCTTCCTTCGGGCGCGTGGTTGAGTCCGGCGGTCTTGAGATGTTTCAGGATCGGTTCGAACTGTTCCGGACCGACCGCGAAATAAAATAGCCGATTGCCGCGCGTGCCGCGTTCCTGGTCGATCTTTTCAAGGCGTTGGGCCAGGGTTTTGAACCCGGATTCGTCGGCGAAATCGCTTTGGTGGTAAAAAAGCGATTGAGCGAAAGTATTCCAGATTTCGTCGCGAACGGCCTGGCGCGAGAATTTTTTGACGGCCTCTTCCATTTCTTTTCGGAAGTCGTCATCGCTCTTCGGCCGGCGGGCAAAACCGATCACGCTTACGGCGGGCGGCAATTCGCCGTCGGCGGCAAGATTATAAAGAGCGGGGAGCAGTTTCCGATGGGTCAGATCGCCGGTCGCTCCGAAAATGACGATGCTGCATGGCTGCGGCACAGCGCGAGTGGACAAGCCTTCGCGCAACGGATTCATTTGCGATTGGTCGGCAGCGCGATTCATGCGTTCGGAAAGACTGTAGCGGCGCTCTATGAACGCCGAAACTAATAAATGTTCGGCGGTCACAGACCGCCGCTACAATTTAAATTGCGGCAGCGGAAACCTGCGGGTCAGGTCGCGCACTTTTTCGCGGACGCGAGACAAAGCAGATTCGTCTGTGCGATTGGCAAGCGCTTCCGCGAGCAAGTCCGCGATCTCGAGCATTTCTTCTTCTTTCATCCCGCGCGTTGTCACGGCGGGAGTGCCGACTCGAATACCGCCGGGTTTGAAGATTGGATAAGTGTCGAACGGAATCCCGTTCTTGTTCACCGTGATGCCGGCGCGGTCGAGCGTTTCCTGCGCTTCCTTGCCGTTAATTTCCTTCGGGCGAAGATCGACCAGCATCAGGTGATTGTCGGTTCCACCCGATGTAATTCGGAAACCGTGCTTGGCTAGCCCGGCTGCGAGCGCTTTCGCGTTGGTTACAACTTGTCTCTGGTAATCGCGGAATCCCGGTTGAAGAGCTTCGTGAAAACATACCGCTTTCGCAGCGATGATGTGCATGAGCGGCCCGCCCTGCACTCCGGGGAAAACCGTCGCGTCGATTTGTTTGGCGAAATCCTTCGTGCACAGAACAATTCCACCGCGAGGACCACGCAAACTTTTGTGCGTTGTCGTGGTGATGAACTGCGCGTGCGGAACCGGACTCGGGTGCTGGCCTCCAGCGACAAGTCCCGAAATGTGCGCCATGTCGATGAACAGAAGTGCGCTGACCGAGTCGGCAATTTGGCGAAGCCGCGGAAAATCGATAATCCGTGGATAAGCCGACGCGCCGGCAGTGATCATCGCCGGGCGAACTTCTTCGGCCTGCTTTTGCAACGCGTCATAATCGATCTGCTCGGTTTTCTCGCTGACTCCGTACTGTGAGACGTTGTAAAATTTTCCGGAGAAATTCGCGGGATGTCCGTGGGTGAGATGGCCACCATGCGCGAGATTCATCGCCAGGATCTTGTCGCCCGGCTTCAGAACCGAGAAGTAAACGGCCATGTTGGCCTGCGCGCCGCTATGCGGTTGAACGTTCGCGTGTTCAGCCCCGAACAGTCGCAAGGCGCGATCGATCGCGAGCTGCTCGGCGGTGTCGACATTCTCACAACCGCCGTACCAACGCTTTTTCGGATAACCTTCCGCGTACTTGTTGGTTAGACAGGAGCCCTGCGCCTCCATCACCGCGCGGCTGGTGAAATTCTCGGACGCGATCAGCTCGATGTTTTCGCGCTGCCGTTTTTCTTCGGCGCGGATCGCGTCGTAAATTTCCGGGTCGACTTTGCGCAGCGCTTCCATCGAGCTGCCGCCGTAGGATGTCGATCCAGCGCCGGTTTGAGTGGGCCGAGAAACTTCGCTCATAGAATATGATGATATTCCGCGGTTCCGCGCCGCACCAGGAGGAACGAGTTCTCCTTGCTCGACGAAACTCAGGACGCTTGGCAACGCGTTTTTGATCGTGCGCGCGCACTCTTCATAAACTTCGCGTCCCATGCCGATCGGGTCTGGCACGTCGCGCCAACAGGTTGAACCGGGTTCTTCAAATTCACGGAGCAGAAAAGTTTTCTCGGCCCCCTGAGGGAAAAGCAGATGAATGGTCTCCAGGTGCGCGCCGGTCATTGCGAAAATGTGCGTCGCGCGGTCGATCAGGTCTGCCGTGAGCGGTTGGCTGCGCAAGTCGCTGATGTTTACCCCTTCGTATTCGCAGACCTGGACGGCGTAAAGACTGGGCGGCTGCCCGCGCACGGCGTGCACCCCTGCCGAAGCGACTTCAATGTCTTTGCGATTCCCAACCAGCCGGCGAAAAAGTCCCTCCGCGATAGGACTACGGCAAATATTGCCTGTGCAAACAAAGAGAACGCTTTTCACGGTCGCGTCGCGCTCGCGAACGCGCAAACAAGGTAAGTTTGAACGAGAAGAAGGTCAAAGGTGGATCGCGACCTCCGGGCGCGATTTCGAATTTCAGGCGACTTCGGCGCGATTATTTTAGCAACGCGCTCGGAGATCGCGTTCCACCTCGGCAAATCTCGGTGTATAAAGGCCGGGTGGGTTCGATTTGGAAGGAAATCCGGTACCGCATGGAATGGGCGGGTTTGCTGCTTGCGGCAAAGCTCATCCCGTTGCTTTCACGCAAAGCATGTTACCGTCTCGCGCTTTGGGTCGGCAGCTTGATGTCGATGCTCGATCGGCACGGACGCAAAGTTGCGCTCAGTAATCTCGAGGTCGCCTTCGGCGATCGATTTTCGCAGCGGGAACGCGAACAAATCACGCGCGAATCATATCAACATTTCGCCAGGACGATGCTCGATCTCTTATGGAGCCCGCGATTAACCCGTGACAATTTTCCGGCCTACATCGAGTTCGAAAACTTGGAAGAGATCGATCGCGCGACCGGACCGGAGCGCAACTTCATCAACGCTTGTTATCACTACAGCAATTTCGAATGGTTCAGTCTGGCAAGTGGATATTCGGGATTGGGCGGCACGATCATTTCGCAGGAGTTTAAAAATTCATTGCTTGATCCGATCTTCAGAAAATTGCGCGAGCAATCGGGCCACGAGTTGATCCCGAGACAAGGCGGAATCGTTCGTCTCTACAAAGCGCTGCGACGAAAAGGGCGAACCGCGTTGCTGGTGGATCTTACCCTGCATCCCAAGATGCCGTCCGTGGCGATCGATTGTTTCGGATTGAAAACGAACGTGACTTCGGCGCACGCCTGGCTCAACGAACAAACCGGCGCGCCGATCATTCCGGCGCACACCGAGCCGCTGCCGAACGGGCGCTATCGGGTAGTATTTCATCCGAAAATTGAAACCGCGGGCCGCACTTATCAGCAGATCGCGCAGGCGTGCTGGGATTCGTTCGAACCGTACGTGCGAAACAATCCGGCCCCGTGGCTTTGGATGTACAAGCACTGGCGTTACAGACCAGCGAACGCGGACCGGCCGTATCCGTTTTATTCGCGGTCGCATCGTCGTTTCGACAAACGAATTGCCAGCAGCGCCGGGGACAAACAGGCGGAGTAACGCCATCAGAATGGTTGACAAAACTCAGCACGGCTCTTCAAGTACCGCCATGCGAACCGTTTCCCGCTTAGTTTTTATCGTTGCTGTTCCTATCGTTTTGTCATTCCTCGCCGGTTGCGAAACCACCGGTGGCGGAACGGCAGCTTATCGAGGAGGAAGGTCCTATCACGTGGTCGCCTACAAGCCGCACGACCAATCAATGGTTCAGGTGAAGCTGTCGAAAAGCACCCAAACAGTTTACGTGTTGGAAGGCGATCGACTGCTGATGGCCGCGCAGGCGAATGTCGGCCGCGGCGGCGCTGAAACCCCTTCGGGCAACTACTCGATTATAGAGAAGAACAAGACCAAACGGCGCGTCAGCGAACCGGATGCTGGTTACCCGATGGCCTATTGGTGTGCGTTCGCACCGGCCTACGGGTTTCATGAGGGTTTTGTCTGGTCGACACCGCGGACGCACGGATGTGTCCGGCTGCATCGCGAAGCGGCGGCTCGTCTTTACGCGCTGGTGCGAATCGGAACGCCGGTCCATATCGCGCAGTCATTTCCCGAAGATGCGAAATATGCAAAGGACGTGACGCGGATTGATCAAAGCCGCGATCCCGATCCGCCACGTTCGTTGATGATGTCTTCGGCCTGGTTCAAAGATCCGGCCGGTCCGTTGCTGATTGACCAATAAGTTTGCTTAATAACGAGCGATTGGCGGCTGAAAAGCGGCTGTAACGTGTTAAGTTTTCCGGAGTTGTGAGCACGAACCTCATTTCCAGCGGAACGACAGCACGCGAGAAAGTAAACTTGCGGACGCCGGACGTCATGGCGGCTGTCCAGGAACAGGTCGAACAGCACTATCGAAGCGACATCGTCGATAAAGTGCGTCGCGCGGGCGGTGTCATCAAAGTTGGCGACACTACCGTCCGACTCGCCAAGCAATTTGGTTTTTGTTACGGCGTCGAGCGCGCGATCGATCTCGCTTACGCCGCACGCAAGGTTTTTAAGGAGCGCCGGCTCTTTATCGTCGGCGAAATCATCCATAATCCCGAGGTCAATCATCAGATCGCATCACTCGGGATCAAAAATCTCACGGGGCGCAATAAGCAGGCGGACATTTCGGATCTGCAGCCGGACGACATCGTGATCGTGCCCGCATTTGGAACGGAATTGTCGATCTTGCAGCAAATCAAAGAGCGCGGGTGCCAGATCGTCGACACCACCTGCGGCGACGTGATGAGCGTTTGGAAACGCGTCCGTAAATACGCGAGCGAATCGGTGACTTCGATCATCCACGGCAAAGCAGAGCACGAAGAGACCAAGGCGACGAGTTCACGCGCGCTCGGCGACGGGACCGGACATTATCTCGTGGTCCTTACGCTGGCGGAGACCGATTACGTTTGCGATTACATTCGTAACGGAGGCGACAAGCACGCCTTTCTCGAAAAATTCAAAGGCGCTTTCTCGCTGGGGTTCGATCCCGATGTGCACCTCAAAACTGTTGGCGTCGCCAATCAAACAACGATGCTGCGAGGCGAGACGGAAGAAGTGCAGCGCAGAGTTCGACAGGCAATTGCCGACCGAGACGGACAGGATGAAGCCGCAAAAAATTTCCGCTTCTTCGACACGATCTGCGGCGCGACCCAGGAGCGCCAGGATGCATTACGCGAGTTGCTCGATGTGAAAATGGATTTGCTGCTGGTGGTCGGCGGTTACAACAGCTCGAACACGTCGCACCTCGCGGAGATGGGAGAGGAAAAATTGCCAACCTATTTTGTGCTCAACGCTTCGCGACTGGTGTCGCGGACCGAGATCAAACATTACAATTTGCACGAGAAGCGCGAAGTCGTTTCGCATTTCTGGATCCCGCCCGGCCCGGCGGTCGTTGGCATTACTGCCGGTGCGTCGTGTCCGAACAATTTGATCGAAGAAACTCTGATCAGATTGTTCGAGCTCCGCGGAATTCCCCGCCAGCAGCTCGAGCTCGCTGCCTAAGTCTTTTTCTGGGGAGCGCACGCGCCTCGCGTGCTCATTGCGGCGCCTCGCCGCAATAGCTTCGAAGGTTCTGTCGTAGTGTAAGAGATTGAAAGGCACGTGATCGCGAGGGCGCGATCACCAGCACGCGAGGCGCGTGCGCTCCTTAGACGCGCAAATTGCGCCCGCCATGCGTGCGCCGAAATCTTAAAACGGCGGTCTGATTTGGCGTGGTGTCCTGATTGGCCCTCTAATTGCTCCAGTCCGAATAGGCATGAGGGTAGCACTCGATTACAATTCACAGGAGCCAAAACCTTTTCAGGTCTCGCCGCTCAGCAGAATGGTTCAAGCGGTAATGAAATTCTTGGGTCTTAGTGCATTCATTAGGTTTTACCACGACTTGGATTAGCAAGGGTTCTTTCTTCGTCTTGCTCGCAATCGGAACGTTGTAATTATCGGATCATTTTGGGCTAATCACTGTGCCTCCGATCTTGACACACAAGATCAACATCGTGCAGCCTGACCGGCCATGAACTCGCTCAATCGCTTTGCGGATCCGGTTTTATTGTATTGTGCGACTGCTCATCGGATTGATGTATGCCTGTCATGGGTCGATAAGATATTCTGGCACGTTCAATCCAAAAGCCGACAGCGCTTCCGCGCTTTATGGTGTTTGGAGGATGGGTGGAAATTGTTTGTGGATTTTTGATTGCGGTTGGTTTTTTGACGCAGCTCGCCGCTTTCTTTGCGGCAGGTGAAATGGCCGTCGCGTTTTTTATGGTGCACGCGCAAAGGGTTTTTTCCCCTACGTAAACAAGGGCGAAATGGCGGTTGTTTACTGTTTCGTGTTCTTCTATCTTCTACGGCTCAGGTGGCTGGAGCCTCGATGGATTGATCGGGAAGGGAAAAGCGACCGCGCCTGCAACCGCAACCTAACGAACATTGGAATCCGCCGCTATGAAACGCATTGCTGTCGCGCTGGGCGTTCTTATCGTCGCGCATTCGGTTCGCGCCGAAGAGATCAAGGATTTCGGTCGCGATCGCTTGAACAGTTCACCGCGACACGCAGACTGGGTTGACATCAAATCCGGCGATCGGACGATCAAGGCGTTCGTGGTTTATCCCGGAATCGAAAAACAAAACGCCGGTCGTGCTGGTGATCAGCGAGATATTCGGCCTGACCGATTGGGTCCGGAGCTTGTGCGACGAGCTTGCCGAGAACGGTGTCATCGCGATTGCGCCTGATCTGCACGGCGGACAAAAATTCGAAGACCTCGATGGTGCCCGCAAAGCGACTTCGGCGTTGCCGAAAGACCAGGTCCAACGTGATCTCGATGCGACCGCGGACTACGTGTTAACAAAAATTCCCGCCGCCAACGGTACGCTGGCAGTGTGTGGATTTTGCTGGGGCGGGGGATGGACCTTTAGTTACACGCACATGAATCCAAAATTGAAGGCGGCGTATTCGTTTTATGGCGTTGCCGTTGATAACGAGGACGACGCCAAGAGAGTTGCGTGTCCGGTTTATGGATTCTACGCGGAGAACGACGAACGGGTGGACGCGACAATTCCAAAAGGCGAAGAGCTAATGAAGTCCGCCGGTAAAAAATACGAGCCGGTGATTTACAAAGGCGCCGGCCACGGATTCATGCGCTCAGGCGAGCCGAACAATCCCGACAAGCGCGATGGCGATGCCAAAGCGCGCGACGAAGCCTGGGCGCGGTGGAAGGCGCTGCTAAAGCAGCTGTAGGTAAAAAAATATGGCGGTTCGGTGAACCGCCGCTACCTGATAGTCGGTTAGGTAGCGGCGACTGACCTCAGTCGCCATTCTCTTGGCGGACGCCGCAGCGCGGCGTCCTACCAATCACCTACTTCGCCCGGTTGCATTTGCGTCAGTTTACGGACACGCAGACTTACTTGGCGCTCAATAATTCATCGAGCAGCGGCTGCGCATCGTAAACGTTGCGTAACGCTTCAGTAATCGCCGCGGAATCGACCGAGACCGCTCGCGCTTGTTTGTCGCTAAAAATGCAATCGAGCACGAGCGATTGAATGTTGCCGTCGAAAATGATTCCAACGAATTCGCCGGCTTTGTTTACGACCGGACTTCCGCTGTTGCCTCCAATAATGTCGGCGTCGGAAACGAAGTCGAACTTCGTGTCCAGATTGATCGCCGATTTCTTGTCGATCCAGCGCTGGGGCAAATCGAACGGCGCTTTGTTTTCGTGCTCGGCCGAGCGCTGATAGAGTCCAGCGAAGTTAGTAAACGGCGCAATCTGTTTTCCGTCTTCCTCGTAACCGCGCACCGTTCCGTACGACAGGCGCAGGGTAAAAGTCGCATCCGGATAGTTGCTTGTTCCTTCAACGGCGAACCGCGCCTTTGCGATTTCAGCGTAGGCTTGCCTCTTAATCTCTTCCTGCGTCTCGTGGATCTTTCGGGCTTCGCGCGCAGGCTGGTCGATCAACCGCGCGAGATCGAGGATCGGATCGTGGGCCGCTTGCAATCCGGCCGCGTTTCCGGCGTAAAGTTTCTTGCGGACCTCGACATCCTTCAATTTGGTGCCGTTAACCAATTCGATCGCACGCGCCCGTGGCGATTTTCCGTTGAGCACTTGCTTAACCAGCGGATCGTTCGCGCCAAATTTCTCTGCAAAATCGGTCAGCGAATCGGTCAGTCGCAGGATTTCGTAATCGTCGTAAACCGGTTCCGTCGAAAACAAAGTCAGTTCCAACGATTCTTTTGCGCTGTCCCGGAAGTCAGCAATACGTTCGCCATTCGGCTTCGCTCGTTCGTCAACTGCGCGGGTGAGAAGACGCGCGTACTTGAACAAGGTTCCAAACAGGGCGCGCGGTCCGCGATATCCAACGGTGATGCCCCGTTCCTGCTCGAGATAATCGTAACGCGCGGCGATCTTTTCTTCCTCGGCTTGGGCTTTTTTGATGCGATCGTAAGAGGCGATTGTCGATTTCAGTTTTGCGTCGACTGAAATCGCGTCGCGCAATTTCTTCTCCCGAGCGTCGATCGATTTCCAAATTTCCGGATCGAACAACGCCGCAACGTAACCATCGTAGCGTTTGCGATTGTTTTGGTCGCCGAACAGATCGTCTCGACCACGCCGCGCGTTTTCAAACGAGCGTTGACCCCACGAGTTTACCAACACTTCGCGCCGGTTGAACATGGTCAGCCATTTCGGCACCTCGATGTCGCGACGATAAGCCAATTCGTCGGCGGTAAGCTGTCGATCGGTCCGTCCCGGGCTTCCGCTAACGAAGGTCAATTCGCCGTCACCCGGACCCTGCGCGTTCCATTTCAAGTAATTGTCGATCTTGACCGGCTGCCCGTTTTCATAGACGCGAAAGATGCAGACATCCAAATCGAACCGCGGATACTCGAAGTTGTCCGGATCGCCGCCGTAAAACGCCATCTGCTGCTCCGGCGCAAAGACAATGCGCACGTCGTCATACCGTTTGTAACGATACAAATGGTAAACGCCCCCCTGATACAGCGTAACCACATCCGAACGCAGTCCGGTTTTCTCTTTGCTCTCTTTTTCGATGGCGGCAATCGCAGCGTCGCGCGCCTTTCCCGCCGCATCGGGAGACATGCCGGGCTTAACTGCGCCGTTCACGCGAGCCGTCACGTCCTCGATCGACATCAACACGTTCAGTTCGAGGTCGGAGCACTTGATCTCATCTGCTTGCGTCTTGGCGTAAAAGCCGTCTTTCAAATAATTATGTTCCTCGCTCGACGCCTTCTGTAGCGCATCGGCGCCGACGTGATGGTTCGTAATGCAAAGGCCGTTCGCAGAAATAAACGAGCCGCTGCCGCCGGAATTAAATCGGACGCTCGATTTTTGAAGATGATCCAGCCACTCGTTCGTCGGCTCGAAGTTGTATTTCTGCTTGAACTGTTTCAGAGGCGGATTGTTGAAGAGCCACATTCCCTCATCGCCAAAGGCACGGTCGCTTACCGCAGTGAATAAAACCGACAAAAGCAGGAGAAATTTGCGCATGCGCCAGCATAACCGCGAGCCGAGAGGCGACAAGTCAGCGGCGGGGCAGCCGCTGGCTAGACGGCAAAGCCGCGACGGTAGCGGCGACTGAGCGGGAGCGAAGGAGTCAACTATTGTCAGGCTTTGGTCGTAACTACGGCAATATTGTCACTAAATAATCTGCCTCTCAACAGGCCGAACGATACTTGTTGCCACCGAATATGCGGGAGTTTTGGAATTCCGCCGGCGTTCGTGTAGAAAAACCGCGGAGGTATAAACCCCGACTCTGCACAGATGCGTTCGAAATCTTTTCGAATCAACGCAGTGATGTGTGCCGGATAGCTGGCATCCTGAAAAGCGGCAAAATGTCGGCCGAAAATCAGCGAAACCAGGGAGCGGATGCTTTCTTGATTGGGTGTGGTTAGAAGTAGTGCGCCGCCTGGTCGCAACAGACGGTGGAATTCCCGGAACGTCGCCCGCGGATTTTCCAAATGCTCAATCACCTCCGTTGAAACGATAGTATCGAAAGCTTTATCGGGTACCGGGACCGGTTCGTTCAGGTCGGCCTGAATCCATGTTATCTCGGGTGGGACGTCATCGGGGCGCGGTAAAATGTCAGCGCCGGTGATCTTCGTGTAGAGGTTGGAAGCAGCAAGCTGCTTGAGCAAATTACCAATGCCAGCGCCGAACTCTAACAAATTGCCTTTGAGCTTTTGTGATTGGAGGAGCGACAGACACATTCGGTAAATGGGATCCAAACTCACGCCCTTGCTGGCGAGTGCCGCGGCGAGCCGTCTTTCATAAATTTGGGATGACATATTGTCGGTCTAACGAAACAGAACTGAGAAACCGCCACTCGCTTCGACCGAAACGGCTTTAATCATCTGAGATCTGACCGTCGCGCCGGGTGGCGGCTAGCTCCAGTGCTTGGTTACGCTGCATCCTTGTGCTGATGGCTGCTTCGCGCGGTCCACGATAGCTCTGACCCGTGAGATCCGACCGGGGATTTGGATGCGCTACGCGGTATGAAGCGACCTAAATCATTCGGTTGCGTCGTATTTCGGTTCTTTTACTTGTTTGCGCACCGCGGCGAAAACCTTTTCGATCGCGCTCTCGCTAAAATGATTGGCCATAAACGACGGGATGAGGCCGCCCGTATCTGTGTAAACGGAATAGGTCGCGTGCGTCTTCTTAGCGCTATCCGGCTCGAGCAGCCATGCGCCCTGGCATATTTTGATTCGCACCACGCCTGTTTTTTTTGCGGGGCCGAATTCGTTCGCCGGCTCCCAATTGTTCGAATAAGCAAGTCCGGCAGCAGTGGGCCACGACATTTCTCGTATCCGCAGCGTGTAATCGCGATCGCAGCAGATCTTGGGCGAAAATCGTTGATAGGTGATGAGTGAATCGCTGCCTTCTCGCTTGAGTAACCGACACTCCGCAATGTAGGGCATGAAGGCCGGGTAGGCATCGATGTCGTCGATGACTTGGTGAACTGCGCGACTGGATGCATCAATCACGCCCATCCCTTTAAATTCTTTCAACGAAGAACCCGGATGCGGGCGGCTGTAAATCGTGACGCCATTACTGTCCGTGGCCAGCTTCCAATCCGCGTTGACGCGGTCGGATATGGAAGGCTCGGATGCGAGGCACGCTGCTGCCGGCAAGAACAAGAAGCGTCGGCAGCAACAGTCGCTGTTCCATCCGGAGAGATTAGCGCATTTTGCCAGGCGCGCCTGGAGAATCCCTAAACGAGGCTGCGGTAGAGTCGCTTACCGCAGTTAAGCGAATCGCTGCGGAGAGCGAGGCGGAACCGGGACTGGATGTTTTGTTCATCAGAAACTCGTTTTTTCACCGGCAGCGATTTGCTTCATCGTTTGGTTAGGCCAGATCATTTAATTATGGTCGGACCGTGAGCGTTAATCTTCCACGCACCTTTCACGCGCTGCACTTGGAAAAAATAGTCGCTAACCTCTTCGGGATTATCAGACCCAGGCCGATAGCAATATGCTGTCACCCAAGGTAGGTCTACGTGGACACGTCGGATGTGAAGCGATGGATACGCCCGTGCAATCTCATCCCGAAAGATGCCTAGGACGATGCGGAAGTCTTCCTCGGATAGCAAGTAGTCGGGGCCATCAACGGCCGGATCGCCTGGACGAAACTTAATGGGCGAAGCAGCGAGAGAAAAAGCAACTGATATCAACAAAAATAAGGGAACACCGCGTCGCATAGGCCCTAATAACGCGAATGAACTAGAACAACACTGCCGAGGACCCACTTGCCTTTTTCGCGAACCATGGACGTGTAATTGCAAGGAGCGTGGTCTTGGTAAATGCGGATCTCATCATGGCTGATCACTTCGATATCTCCGTACCTCGCTGGCCCGTGCCAAATGGAAGCCTCGTAAGCTGCTACAGCTGCTTCTATGTCCGCCGCCGACACGCCTTGAGTGCGTCCGAATGTGCTGGTGCCGAAAATGCGAAGCGGAGCGGCGCACGACGCGAGAAGCATCGCGAGCACTGGCACAACGAGAAACCAAGTGTGCGCACGCATCAGGCCTAACGAGAACTAGATGTATAAACTTACAAATGCACGTGAAAATGAAAATGGACGCGGAAATTCCATTTAGCCCTGGTCAACCGCGCTCCGCTTCGGTAGCGGGGAAGCATGCCCCGCCCGAAGAAGAACCCCACTACACTCTACCGCTCGTAAACCATCAGACTGGATGGCGTTAAGCCTTGATTTGCGACAAAGCTACCGCTTGCGACCGCGAACGCGTCCCGGAATAGCGGCCAAAAAGATAATCAGGAGCACGATGAGAACGAGGGTGAACTCGGCAATCACCAGTAAAGTTGATCCCCACTGTCCCAATTCCTGCAGCATCAATTGTTAAGACGGCGATGTGGCTTTGCGGGTTACACAAAATTTGACGCGTAGACATCACCCGTCAGCAAAGGCACGATTATCGGGATGTTTGGGCTCAAAAGGCAAACAGTGGATCGGCTCGATTTTATCGTTCCGGGCGCGCAAAAGTCGGGGACGACCGCACTGCATTATTTCTTAAAGAAGCATCCGCAGATCGCATTGCCGGACCGGCAGGAATTACATTTCTTCGACGATGAGGAGATTTTCGCTCGCGCGCCGGTTGATTACGAACTGTTGCATCGACATTTCCGGGTCCGAGCCGGACTGGCATTAATCAACCGCCGCCGGTTGGCCGGAGACGTAACGCCGAGTTATTTGTATTGGAAACCGGCGATGGAAAGGATTCGAAACTACAATCCGCAAATCAAGCTTATCATTTTGCTGCGAAATCCGATCGATCGTGCGTTCGCACATTGGAACATGCAACGGTTCAAGGATCGCGAACCACTCGATTTTCTCGAGGCGCTCAAAGAGGAACCACGTCGAATTTCGCAGCCGTTGTCAATCGAATCGCGCCGGTTCGCTTATGTTGACCGTGGATTTTATTCGACGCAGCTTGATCGCGTTTTCAATTCTTTCCCGCCCGAACAGGTAAAGATCGTGAAGTTTGAAGAGTTTCGCGATCGTAAACAGGAGGCGCTCGACGGGGTCTTCGATTTTCTGGGCGTGAAGCGATTGCGCATTACGGCAGATAAAGATCGGAATGTCGTTCCGTACGAGCGGGCCATGACGCCGGAAGAACGAAAATACTTGGCGGAAGTGTTCCTTGCCGAAATCGCAAAGCTGGAAAGGATGCTCGGCTGGGATTTGGCCAGCTGGAGGTAGCGGCGGTTGATTCGCTCGCGCCCGCTCGCTTACCCTTCGGGCTGCGTCCATGTCGCCGGCTCCCGCCAGCTCCATTCACCGAACCGCCATAGCGATTGAGGTCAATCGCCCCTACCTTGTAAACTTTGACTTTTCGCTCGGATTTTTTCCAAGCAACGCTTTTGAGCGAAAAATCCAATCGATGTCGTCCAAAATCTCGCGTTTATTGACTGGATGGGTCAACCCGCTGATGTGTTCCGACGCGCTGGCGAATATTTTGCGGGAAAACAGCTTCTGGAGCTTGCGTGAGAATCTCATTGCGGCCAACTAATGCTGCGCGTAAATGACGGGCTCTGCTGGGCAGAGGGAAACGATGCAACAAGCGAAACGAATTCTTCTTATCGGCCTTGGCCGCTGGGGTGCAAACCATCTCCGCGTATTGCAATCCATGCCGATCGAGCTCTTCGTGGCCGAAACCGATCCCGCGCGATTGAATTCATCGGGCGTGCCGCAAAGCCATCGAACTGCTGACGCAGGTTCGTTTTTCCCGATTATCGATGCCGCCGTAGTCGTGACTCCGGCGCAGAATCATTTTGAAATCTGTCGCGGATTGCTTGAAGCCGGCAAAGACGTGTTCGTCGAAAAACCGATCACGTCAGAGTCAGTGGATGCGAAGAAACTGGTGGAGCTGGCACAACGTTCGGGGTTGGTCCTGCAAGTCGGTCACATTTTTCGGTTCGACCCGGCATCGGTTTGGATGCGGGACGCGATCGCAGAGGGTCGCTTTGGCGAGATCAAAATGCTCCGCGCGAATTTCAGCGGATTCAAGCGCCCGCGTCAGGACACTGGGGTGACATTTGCCGATGGGATTCATTTCATCGACCTGTTTCGCTTTTTGCTCGGCAAATCGCCGCAGCGTGTCAACGCGGTGATGCGCAACTTCTTCAATCGCCCAGGTGAAATGGATGACGAGTCGTTGATTGTTTTGGAATACGATCTTGGCGGCCACGCGCCACTCTTGGCAACGATTGAAGCCGGTTATCATGTGCCCGGCAAAATGCGACAGCTGACGATTGCTGGGAAAGATTTGTCCGCGGTGTGTGATTACAACGTCGCGCAATACAAGATTAAGACGTTTGAGAATCAGCATGTCCTCGAGGGTAAGGAGATCAAGGCGAGGGAAGGCGCGATGCATCAGCTCGAGTTTCCGCCGGAAGAGCCGTTGCGGGCCGAATTGGTGGCGTTTCTGGATGCAATCGAAACGCGGCGGCCGCCGGTCGTAGATGGCACTGACGGAATGGAAGCCGTTCGAGTGGTCGAAGCCGCGCTTGAATCCGCCCGCACCGGAAAGTGGATCGACATCCGCGAGTAATTTGCAAATGAGCGAAATGAAAAAGGTCCCGCTGTCGAAAGTTTTTGTGAACGACGAGGTACGCGAAGCCGGTTTGCGCGCGATGGATTCCGGCTGGTACATTCTCGCCAAAGAGTGCGAAGCGTTCGAAACGGAGCTTGCCGCTTACGTTGGAACGAAAGAGGCGGTGCTTTGTTCGTCCTGGACCACCGGCGCGCTGATGTTGCATCAAGCGATGGGCGTTTGTCCGGGCGACGAGATCCTTGTTCCGTCGCACACCGCGTTTCCGTCAATCGAACCCATGGTCCATCGCGGCGCGAAACCGATGTTCGTCGACATTGACGAAACCTACTGCATCGATGTGGATCAATTGGAATCGGCCATGACTGAACGCACAGTCGGAATTTTGCCGGTCCACCTTTATGGCCATCCCGCGAACATGGATGGGATTTTCCTGGCCGCGAAAAAACATGGGCTTTGGGTCGTGGAAGACTGCGCCCAGGCTTTTGGCGCGCAGTATCGCGGGCAAACCGTCGGTTCGCTGGCCGTTGCCGGCGCGTTTTCATTTTTCCCGTCAAAAAATCTCACCGTGATGGGTGACGGCGGCTGCATTACGACCAACGATCCGGCATTGGCGAAAAAACTGCGAATGCTGCGCGATCACGGCCGCAGCTCGAAGTACGTTCACGATTTTGTCGGTTACAATTTCCGGTTCAATGAAGTGCAAGCGGCGATTGGCCGGGTCGAACTGCGAAACATCGACAAGTTGAACGATCACCGGCGCGAAATAGCCGCGCGTTATAACGAGCGGCTCGAAGGGGTCGTGAGAATTCCGCCCGAACGGCCGTGGGCACGCCATGTTTATCATATGTACGTCATTGCCACCGAACGACGCGATCAACTCGCGGAGTTTTTGAAGGGCAAAGGAATCGGCACGGGGATTCATTACCCGATCGCGAACCATCAGCAGCCGGCGATGCGGAAACTCTATTCCGATTTGCCGCGCCTTCCGAGGACGGAGGAAGCCGTGACGCAGATCCTCTCGCTTCCGATTTACGGCGACCTCCCGCTGGAAGATGTCGATTATGTTTGTGACGCAATCTTGCAATTCTTTGGGAAAAAATGACGACGCCGGAACTGAGCGTCGTTATTCCTTGTCATAACGAAGCGGACAATCTGCGTCCGCTCCTGGCCGCGATCCACGCTGCGCTTGATCCGCTCGGCTTGGAGTACGAAGTCGTGATCACGGACGATTGTAGTAGCGACAGTTCCTGGGACGTGTTGCGCGAGCTCGCCGCGACCGAGCCGCGGCTGCGCGCGCAACGTTTCAAATTCAATTGCGGCGAATCGGCTGCGAGCTGGGCTGGAATGCAAACTGCGCGAGGCCGTTACATCGCAACGCTCGATGCGGATTTGCAGAACGATCCGAAAGATTTGCCGGCGATGCTGAAAGCGCTTCATGATTTTGATTGTGTATGCGGCACACGGGTGGAATCGAGGGGCGAGGGCGATAGTTGGATCCGAATTGCGTCGTCGCGGATCGCGAATTGGGTGCGGAACAAGTTATCGGGGGAAAATATTTCCGATGCTGGCTGCACCTACCGAGTGTTCAAGCGCGAGTGCATTTCGCGGGTCAAGTTTTTCAACGGCGCACACCGTTTTCTTCCGACTTTGATTAAACTGGAAGGTTTCACTGTCACGGAGGTTCCGGTGTCGAACAATCCACGCCACGCGGGTCAGAGTCATTACGGCGTGTGGAACCGGCTGTTCAAATCGTTTCGCGATTTGCTTGCCGTGCGCTGGATGAAATCGAGAAGATTGCGTTACGAAATTGGTCAATCCCTAAATTGCTTATGAATTCATTCCTTATCGCAGCGACTTGGGTCGGCCAGGAACATCGCTTCCTCGGCCTGGACTGGAATTATCTCGTTATCATCGGAATGATCGGAAACCTGACGTTCTCAATGCGCTTCATTGTGCAATGGCTGGCCTCGGAGCGCCGCGGCGAAAGTGTAATTCCAGTTTCGTTTTGGTACTGGAGCATTGGCGGTAGTCTCATCATGTTTTCGTATTTCGTTTTTCGGCGCGACCCCGTCGGAATTCTGGCCTACCTGCCAAATTCGATCATTTACATTCGGAATCTCATGTTGATTCGGAAACGAAAGCTCGCCTACACCGCCGCCAGCCCTTCTCAACATCCGCGCGAAACCGAATAAACGATGGCGAAGAAAGATCCGCGGGTTGACGCTTATATTAAGAGGGCGCAGCCGTTCGCCCGGCCGATCCTGACACATCTGCGCAAAATAGTGCAGACCGGCTGCCCGCAGTGTGAGGAGTCGATCAAATGGCAGATGCCATTTTTTGATTACAACGGCCCGGTTTGTTTCATGGCAGCGTTCAAGCAGCACGCTGTATTGGGCTTTTGGAAGGGCAAACTGCTCTTCGGGAAAGAACACGAAGGGGCAATGGGCCACTTCGGACGGCTTACGGCGATCAAGGATCTGCCGAACAAAAAGATATTAATCGGCTACGTGCGCAAAGCAGCCAGGCTTAACGAACACGGCATCCAGAAACCGCGACCGAAATCAAACGGGAATCGACGAGTGGTCGTTCCGCAAGATTTCAAATCGGCGCTGGCGAAGAACGCGAAAGCGCGAAAGACGTTCGAGAATTTCAGTTACAGCCACAAAAAGGAATATGTGCAGTGGATCACCGAGGCGAAGCGCGACGAAACCCGGCAGCGAAGATTGAAAACGGCGACCCAGTGGCTGGCCCAGGGCAAACCGCAAAACTGGAAATACCTTTGATTCATCTGTCATCCCGAGCGGAAGCGAGGGATCTCACAGTCGAAGCCTGGATCACACAGGGTACGATGTGTGATCAACGAAGCTTATGGGAGATCCTTCACTTCGTTCAGGATGACGGCATGAAAATGCCTGCGAATTCGGAAAGATCTTGCGGCAGTTTGGCCGTCCATCCGTGCTCATGCTCGATCGCGAGTTTGGCCGAATGAAGCGCGTGACGCGGCAGAAGCAGTTCTCTCTCTAATTTCGGTGTCCAACCGGTTTCGATGAATTCCAAATAGAGCCTTTCGTCAGGCCCGTATATTTTGTCGCCGACGACTGAATGGCCGAGTGAAGCAAGGTGGACGCGGATCTGGTGGGTCCGTCCGGTTTTAGGGATCGCGCGAACCAGACTGAACTTGCCCTCACCTGCCGCTTCGGTCCGAGCCGGACTGGCATTACTTCCTCTCCCTGAGGGAGAGGTGAAAGACGTGCGCGGGGAATCTTTCTGTCCGCCTCTCCCTGAGGGAGAGGAGTGAGGTGAGGGTTCTGCTGGCTTCGAGTCACGCATTGTCGATCTCGTGAAGCGGCGTTCGACATGAAACTCGGTCGAGGCAGACGCGCCTTTCGGATGGATCATTTGCTTTAGCCAAATCGCGGATGGCTGATGCTTTCCCTGTCGATCCAACGGGGCGTCGACGATTTTCGTTTCCCATTCCGGCCAGCCCCAGACGATGGCGCGATATTCCTTGTGAAAGCGCTGCTGTTGCATCAGTAAACCGAATCGTCGCGCGGCCGCCGCAGTTTTCGCAACCAGCACCAGTCCGCTGGTTTCCCGGTCTAACCGATTCACAATCGACACCTGGCCGCCGTTCGCGATCTCAAATGCCAGCAATTCGCGCAACTGTTTCCACAAAGTAGTCCGTTCATCCGGCTTCGTCGGATGCGTCAACAGAAACGCCGGTTTATCGACGACGATATAATCCGCTGTTTCATCGATGATTTTGAAATGGATCGATCTTAGCGAAGCGTGCATTTCGTCCGTGATGGCAACAAGTCGTGATGATAATAGCCCAGCGTTTTAACGCTGGGAAAATTGGATTTGAGAAGAGATAGTCCTGCCAGGGACGGAAGAGGCTTCTTTCGTCCCCGGCGGGGACTTGGTCGTTTGTTCCAATCCCAGCGCTAAAGCGCTGGGCTAGTGCCGATCTTCCTAAGCCTTCGATGGACTTGACCTGCCCCTCAAAACCGCTTTACCTAACCACCTCACTCGAACTAGGGAAGAGCTACGCCGTGGACATCAAAGATATCAAAGCCATCATCGATTTGATGCGGGAGAACGATCTCTCCGTCTTCGAAATGGAGAAGGATGGCTTTCGTTTGAAGCTGCAAAAGGGCCTGGGCGACCAGCCAATCGTTGTCTCTTCGGGAGCGCCTGCTGCGGGTTCCGCCGGTGCGAGTGGCCAGGCGACCGCGTCGCCGGCAGAGGCCGCTGCTGCGGCAGGCGGAAATCTGAAAGACATTACGTCCCCGATGGTCGGGACTTTTTACCGCGCGGCATCGCCGGATGCGCCCGCGTTTGTCGATGTCGGAACAAAGGTGACGGAGGACACGGTGGTTTGCATTATCGAAGCGATGAAAGTGATGAACGAAATCAAGGCGGAGACGAGCGGCGTGATTGCCGAAGTCGTGGCCGAAAACACCAAACCGGTCCAGTTCGGCCAGGTGCTTTTTAAAGTTCGTTAGTTGAGAGTTGGTAGTTGTAGGTCAAACGCAACGCCCGCGTCAGTCAGCTATCAGCTATCAACCAAAAACTCTCAAGCAATGTTTGAGAAAGTCCTGATTGCTAATCGCGGTGAAATTGCGCTGCGCGTGATTCGCGCGTGCAAGGAGCTCGACATTCGTACCCTTGCCGTTTATTCCGACGCGGATGTGGATTCGTTGCATGTCCAACTCGCGGACGAAGCAATTTGCATCGGCGCCGCGCCGAGCTCTGAAAGTTATTTGAAAGTCGAGCGCATCATGAGCGCCGCGGAGATCGGTGATGTCGACGCGATCCATCCCGGTTACGGATTTCTCGCCGAGAACGCGCATTTCGCCGAGGTGGCCGAGAGCTGCAAGATCAAATTCATCGGGCCGCCTTCGCACGTGATCCAAAAAATGGGCGACAAGGACATGGCTCGCGCCTGCGCCCGTAATGCCGGCATCCCGATAACGCCCGGCAGCGACGGCGTTGTGACCGACGATAAGGAAGCCGCGAAGGTCGCGAAAAAAATTGGTTATCCGGTGATGATCAAAGCCGTGGCCGGCGGGGGCGGTCGCGGAATGCGCGCGGCGCACAACGAATCGAGTCTCATCACGGGATTTCACAGCGCCCGAATGGAAGCAGAAAAAGCGTTCGGTAATCCCGAGGTTTACATCGAGAAGCTGATTGTGAATCCGCACCACATCGAATTCCAAATCGTCGCCGACAGCCATGGTCACGTAATTCATCTGGGTGAGCGCGATTGTTCGATTCAGCGCCGCAATCAAAAAGTGATCGAGGAATGTCCCTCGCCGTTTCTTACGCCGTCGCTGCGCAAGAAAATGGGCAATGCGGCAGTGAAGCTGGCCAAAGCCATTGGGTACGAGAACGCCGGCACGATCGAGTTTCTGGTCGATGACGATCGGAAGTTCTATTTCATGGAAATGAACACGCGCATCCAGGTCGAGCACACCATCACCGAAGAGGCTTACGGGTGCGATCTGGTGAAGGAACAAATCCGGATCGCGGCAGGCGAGCCGCTGTCGAAGCACATCGCGCGTGCCGAACCGCATTCGCACGCGATCCAATGCCGCATCAACGCCGAAGATCCGGCCATGAATTTCCAAGCCTCGCCCGGGCGGATTAAGTTTTATTACGCACCAGGCGGTCGCGGGGTGCGGATTGATTCGCACGCTTACACCGGTTACACCGTCCCGCCCTACTACGATTCCCTGATCTCGAAAATCATCACGGTCGGCGCAACGCGCGAATCGGCGATCGATCGAATGCGACGGGCGTTGGATGAATATTACATGACCGGAATTAAGACGACTGTGCCGTTTCACGCCGCGATTATGCGGAGCGGTGAGTTCCGTGCGGGCAAATACGACACCGGCTTCGTCGAGCGAATGATGAAATCGGAGAAATTCCAATTGGTTCCGCCGTCGGCGAAGCTCCACGAATGAATGTAGTCACGGCGCTCTGTCGCCGTGCTAAGACAAGACGAATTCGCCCCGGCAGATCGGGGCCGCTACAGCGCGAGAAATGAAAGCCCTAACCGATTGCCGCCTCTACGGCATTTTGGATTTGAATTACGTTGCGGAACACGATGCCGAACGCGTAGCGGCGGCGATGATCGAGGGCGGCGTTGATGTAATCCAATTACGCGCGAAGAAATCTCCGGTCACACGAATCGTCGATCTCGCCGCGCAACTTCACAAGATTACCTCCGCGGGAGGAGTTCTGCTGATCGTGAATGACTACGCGGAGGTCGCGAACCGAGTTCCAGTGGAAGGTGTGCATGTTGGGCAGGATGACGATTCAGTGGTGATCGCGCGGGAGAAGGCAAACCGAAAAATTGTTGTCGGTAAATCGACGCACAGTCTCGAGCAGGCGAATGCCGCGGAGCGCGAAGGCGCCGATTATATTGGTTTCGGCCCGATCTTTGCCACGCCGACCAAGCCGGACTACAAGCCGATCGGAACGGCGGACATCAAACGCGTCCACGCCGAGGTGACGCTTCCGATCTTCTGCATTGGCGGGATCAAGATCGACAATCTCGGCGAAGTCATGGCCGCAGGCGCGAAACGAGTTGCAATTGTCTCCGGCTTGCTCAAAGCGCCGACATCGCGAAGTACGCGCGCGGTTGCAAAGCACTCTTAAATCCTGAAGTCTGACCTGTGATCTCTGACCTCTGATATATGTCTGTGTTAATCGTCGGTTCCATAGCGCTCGACACGGTAAAAACGCCGGTAGAGGGACACCGCGATCTTTTGGGCGGCTCGGCTTCATATGCGGCGGCGGCTGCGAGTTATTTTGCGCCGGTCCGGCTGGTCGGCGTCGTGGGCAGCGATTTTCCACAAACCGAATTCGATTTTTGG
>CAWFFA010000013.1:0-32070 GCA_963814965.1 uncultured Verrucomicrobiae bacterium | reverse complement strand
TGAAAAATTGCGTTTACCTAGGTAAATGTGAAGGGGGCGATAAATTTCTGCTGCCCAATTCGGTAGTTGAGTCGGTAGCTTAATTTTCATCGTCCCAACGCGTTCGCCTGATGAAAGATCCGAAATTATTCATCCCAGTACGATGCACAACGCGGAAGTTGTATCTCCACCGGCCGCCAGCAAGTTGAGCACGATTGGCACTTTGAAGTAGGGCGGTCGCGTCCCTGGTCAAACCAGCTAACTAGTGCCTGCGGCGGCGCTTTCTTGCATGACGCCGTCGACGACGCCGAGGAATGGTTCGACCTCGAAAGGCTTGGTTAAGTAATTTCGCGCGCCGAGAATCAGCAACCGCTCGATCTGACTTGGCGTTGCATCTCCACTCACCACAACGACAGGTATGCGCGCCGTGGCCGGATCTTTTTGTAACTGCTGGAGGCGATCCACGAGACCGCTCGCGAATGAGGATTTCGCGGCGTTGACGTCAATTGATGCGGGTGGAAGAGCGTCCAACGCAAGATCGACATCGAACCAGATCGATATCTATTGGCGTATGGCGAATGGCGGCGCGAGGATAGAAGACTACGCGTTTCTGAGCGACACTCAGACGGGCGCCCTGGTTAGTCGCGATGGTTGCGTGGACTGGCTCTGTTTTCCGCGTTTCGATTCCGGAGCGTGCTTCGCGTCTTTGTTAGGCAAGGCCGAAAACGGGCACTGGAGATTTTTCCCGCGCGAGAATATAGAAAGGATTCAGCGACGCTATCGCGACGACACGCTGATTCTGGAAACGGAAATCGAAACCGCCAGTGGCGCGGTGCGTCTGATCGATTTCATGCCGCCACGCGGAAAGAATCCGGACATCATCCGAATTGTCGAGGGGATGCGGGGCGAGGTTGCATTGCAAATGGAGCTGATCATTCGCTTCGACTACGGCCACATCGTCCCGTGGGTGCGTAAACGGCACGGCGGACTGGAGGCAATTGCAGGCCCGGATGGTTTGATTTTGCGGACACCGATCCAAACGCAGGGCAAAGATCTGACTACGGTTGCGGAATTCACGGTTAAGAAAGGCGAGCGGATTCCGTTCGTTCTCACCTGGTTCGAATCGCATCAGGAACCCCCAAAGCCGGTCACTGCCGAGCATGCGTTGGGCGATACGGAGCAATTTTGGACGCGCTGGTCCAAGCAATGCCATCGAGAGACTTCGTGGGACGACGCCGTGACACGCTCCCTCGTTGTCCTTAAAGGACTAACTTATGCGCCAACCGGTGGCCTGGTCGCGGCGTTGACGACTTCGTTGCCGGAAAAAATCGGAGGAGTGCGCAATTGGGATTATCGTTACTGCTGGCTGCGGGATGCGACCTTCACGCTGATCGCTTTCATGAACGCAGGTTACAAGGAGGAGGCCACGCAGTGGCGGGAATGGCTCCTTCGCGCGATCGCCGGCGAACCTTCGCAAATGCAAATCATGTACGGCGTGCACGGCGAACGGCGTCTGAAGGAATTTGAACTGCCCTGGCTCGCCGGATACGAAAATTCCAAGCCTGTCCGAATTGGTAACGCCGCTTCGGAGCAGTTTCAGATCGACGTTTATGGCGAGGTGCTGGCCGCGATGTATCGAGCGCAGGTCGCGGGTATCCAAAACGACGAAGCCGACTGGGCATTGCAGGAAGGACTTATGAAATTCCTGGAGACCAATTGGCAAAAAGCTGATCACGGAATCTGGGAAGTCCGCGGCGAACCAAGAAACTTTACCCACTCAAAAATGATGGCCTGGCTCGCCTTCGACTGCGCGATTAAGCTGGCAGAGGCCTGCAACTGCGGAGTCGGCGAAAACCTCGACCGCTGGCGAAAAGTCCGCGATCAGATCCATCGTGAAGTTTGCGAACGCGGCTACAACTCCACCAAGAACGCGTTCACGCAATATTATGGAAGCGAACCGTTGGACGCGAGTTTGTTGATCATGCCGTTGATCGGTTTTTTGCCGGCCAAGGATCCGCGGGTGATCGGCACCGTTGAAGCAATTCAGCGCGAGCTCGTGCAGGACGGTTTCGTTCTCCGATATCGGCCCGAACGGGAGAATATTGATGGATTGCCTGGCAGTGAAGGTGTTTTCATTCCGTGCTCCTTCTGGCTGGCTGACTGTTTGCATCTCATCGGAAGGAAAAAAGAGGCGCGCGAATTGTTCGAGCGCCTGCTCGACCTGAGAAATGATCTCGGTTTGCTGTCTGAGGAATACAGCCCGGCATCGAAACGACTGCTGGGAAACTTCCCGCAGGCTTTCTCACATGTCTCGTTAGTGAATGCCGCGCTCCTGTTGAGCGATCAACATCCGTCGATCAACGGTTAGGCTAAGCCCACTCGGAGCGGACTGGTCGAGAAATTGTTCTTTCGCGTTTTCGCGACGGCAAATTTGGATCGAGAAAACCGAGAGCGTGCGGCGGCTTGATGACACGCACAGCGGCGATCCGTTGCTATTTCGGGATCTGGTCCCGGAACGAGGAGAATTACGCCTGGGTATGGCGCGCGTAATGCCGACCAACCCGTTTGGGCAAAAGACGTTTCCGGCCACGCTGACGGCGGCGGGCGAGGGTGGCGCGTCCGCCCTTCGTTCGCATGCGAGCACGAAAACCATGCTGGCGCTTGCGAGTTCTTTTCGAAGGTTGATAAGTACGTTTCATAAGGCCGGAAGTTTCTCTCGGCGCGAATTGAGAGCGGTTACCTTAGGATGGAGCAGGGGATTGTCAATGCGACCGGGCGTCGGATTTCGATCCGAATCACCAGTTGCAAGTGGCTCCAATTTCTGGAATAAGCATGCAAAGCACACTTACGGTGAGCGAGAAAGTCGTCATTGAGCCGGCTACCGAGGCAGATTTGGATGAGTTGTCCGAGATGCTCGGCGCACTCTTCTCGCAGGAGAGCGATTTTCGCCCGGACAAGGACAAGCAACTCCGAGGTTTGCGATTAATTTTTGAACAACCGAGCCGGGGACGCGTTTTTGTGTTGCGCCGGGACGGCATGATCGTCGGCATGATCAACCTGCTCTTCACCATCAGCACGGCGGAGGGCGGTTTCGTGATGCTGCTCGAAGACCTGGTCGTCCATAAACAACATCAGGGCCACGGTTACGGCGCGATGCTGCTCAAGCATGCAATCGATTTCGCGCGCCAGAAGAATTTCCTTCGCATCACCCTTCTAACCGATCGCCCCGAAAACCAAGCCCAGGAGTTTTTCCGGCGACACGGCTTCCACGAGTCCTCGATGATTCCGATGCGCCTCTTGGTCACTCCCGAGGCGGACCAATTGCAGTCGAATTTGTAACTCGTCGATTAGTGAAAAATGCGATGAATCGCGCGCCGCAATCGATTGAAGCCGGTACTAATCGGGTTCACGGGCTGCTCCCGACGGCGTCGATGAGCCTCCTCATCATCTTTTACCACCAAAACGAGAAGCAACTGACCGTTGCCAACTTGCGGCCCTTTGATCACTAACGGGCTGCTCTTGCTGAGGTTCGCGTCCGTTTCCAGCAGAACATCTTTCTCTTTATAGAGTTTGAGATTCAAACTGTAACCCGCGTCATTTTCGCCGCGCGCATCGCACTGCAGCGAAAAATATTTGCTGGAAGCAAGCCAATCTTCCTCTCCGGTTTTCAGTGTCTTGCTCGATTGGCCGATGACCTCGAACTGGTTGTAACCGAACAAATCCTTCAGTGTTTGCTCGAACTTGGTCAGCTCGGGTGGAATCGCCGCCGGTTGCGGAACATTCTCCGCGATCACCAGTCCGCTCCAAACCGCGTGCGCGGCGTCAGCGGACACCAAGCCCACTGCCAACATCACCACGGCGGCGATAAGCAGGGGCCTCAGCATTTGGGTGGATCTATTTCGCTGCGTAGTCGGCTGGGAGGGTTTGCAATCCCTCGGTCCACAGCACCGTTACTTTGTTGTCGTTCTTAAGTTCGAAAATCGAAATGGTAGCGTTCGGGTTTGCCGCCGGATCAACTTTCGAGTTCAAAATCTGCGTCAGATATTCTGATTGCTCGCCGGGCTGATGCTGGCGCATGATTGCCACCGCGCAAATAAAGAACAGCGCCAGCGCAGTTGCGCCCGACCAAACCAATCGCGGCACGGTCCACCAGGCCGATCTAACGCCGCCGCCCGAACCCTGTGTTTCGTGCGTGATACGTTCGCGAAGTTGGTGACTAAAAAAATCCTCATTGCTCAGGGCCTGGGCTCCAAGTTCCTTCTTCAAAAACAGGCCGAGGCTTTGCGCGTCGCGCTTCTCGGCCTCGGCCGCCGCCAAATCCGGCAGCGACGATTCGAATTCAACCAGTTCTCTGCCGCTCAATTGGCCATCGAGCCAGGCAGTCCATTTTTCTTCAAACGTTTTCATACAAGTCCCTCAGGGTATTTTGCAATTTCTTGCGGGCATAAAACAGGCGCGACATCACCGTGCCGATGGAGCAACCAAGGCTCTCGGCAATCTCGTGATATTGCATCTCTTCAATTTCTTTCATCAAAATTACCGCGCGATGTTCGGGCGAAAGTTGCGCGATTGCCTGATCGATCCGGGCCCGGATTTCGCCTCGCTCCATTCGCTGGTGCGGAAGCGGGTCCGCTTTTGGAACGGTTTTCGATGCGGGCTCGATATCCTTGAGTTGAATCGAATCGTCAAACTCCGCACCGCCGGCCTTGATCTGCCGTTTTCGCAGCCAGTCAATCGTCACGTTCATCACGATGCGATAAATCCAGGTGTAAAAGGATGACTTGCCACGAAAACGTCCGATCGACTTCCACGCTTTGACAAAGCTGTCCTGCGCCAGGTCCCAGGCATCCTGCTCGTTATGGACCATGTTATAAATCATAGCGAAAACCCTTGTTCGGTAGCGGGTCACCAGCTGGTCGAATGCCTCGGATTCACCGGCCTGGCATCGTTTGACCAGGTCCAGTTCCGACACATCGGCTTGGGCCGGAGTCGTTTCCGTTTGCATATTTGGACGGAACTGGCGCCTATTTCATTCAACTCCGGTAACCTTCGGAGCCGAAGCGGCGACGCCATTCGCCGCGGTATTCGCCCATGAGGGTGATAATGCCATCGCGCACCTGAAAAAGTCGTTGCTGCAAAACGGAATACTGCGGGGCCGCGATTAGCTTCTCGGACAACAGTTTAGCCGCCGAATCCAGCGATATCGTGATGGCTTTAAGCGCACGCTTTAGGTAAGCGATCGTCATTCCGAGCTCGTCGATGTCGTCGTCGCTCAGGGCCGCGGCCAGTTTCGCGCTGGCCAGCGCGGCGTGCGTCGCCAGTTTGATTGCCACCGGCTCATTTTGCAGCGCTGCATTTTGATCGAACAACTTGTCGATCCAAATCGTTAACCCGAAGGCCGCACGATAAAGGACATGGTCCTCGAACGTTTCGCCGGGCTTGTCGGCTTCCACCTTAGCTTCGTCATCTTCCGATCGCCAATCTTCGTCGAGAAGCGCGTCGACTTCGGCGCTCCAATCATCGGCCCCGGAGGTCGTGGTCCATCCCATCTCACGCGCGATGATTTCGTCCCGGTTCGGGTCGTCGATATACTTCTCGAGCAGATCCATGTATTTCTCGGTTCGCTGGTCTTGCTGCTGAAGGAACCGTTCCCAATCGTACTCGTCCCAAATGCCGTCCCGTTCCCGATCGAAGTCGGACATGTCGGAACTAAAAGCCAGCTTGGCGCGGCGCGCAAAAGATTTCCCGCGACTTACGAATTCGTAGATTGCAGTTCCCGTTTCGTTTGCAGGCGCAATTGTCCGCAAGCTGCGTCGATATCGTGTCCTTTTTCCCGCCGAAGTGTGGCGGCCACGTCGCTCTGGCGAAGGATCGAGAGAAAGCGTTCCTGTTGTTCGGGAGAGGGTCGTGACCATGGCAGTCCTTGAACGGTGTTGTAGGGGATTAAATTTACTTTTGCTCCGAGGCGCCGCGCTATCCGGCCCAGTCGCCGCGCTTGATCGGGCGAATCATTGACGTTCTCGATCAAAATGTATTCAAACGTCAGCCGTTGTTTCTTGTGTTTGGCGTAGTAATCGCAGGCCGTCAGCAGCGTTTCGAGGTTGTAACGACGATTAACCGGCATGATTTGGTTGCGCACTTCGTCAGTGGCCCCGTGCAAGGAAATGGCGAGGCGGATTTGAAGTTGCTCGTCGGCCAATTTGCGGATTTGCGGCGCCAAACCGCTGGTGGAAACGGTGATATGGCGGGCGCCGATCCCGAGTCCCCATGGCGCGTTGATGATCCGGATCGCGCGCATCACGTTCTCAAAATTCGCCAGCGGCTCGCCCATTCCCATGAACACGATGTTGTCGATCTTCTCCCCGGTTTCGCGCTCGATCGCGATGATTTGGTCGACAATTTCGTGCGGCTGCAAATTTCGAGAGAAGCCTTCCAGGCCGCTCGCGCAAAATTTGCAGCCGTAGGCGCACCCGACCTGCGTCGAAACGCAAATCGTTCGCCGGTCGGATCGCGATCCATAAAGCGCCGGCGAGGCCGGGATCAAAACCGTTTCGATCAAGCTTTCGTCGGTGAACCGAAACAGAAATTTGCGCGTGGTGTCGCGCGAACCCAGCATCCGGACGACCTCTATTTTGCCGAAGCCAAGCTGCTCGCCGAGTCGGGCGCGGAAATCGCGCGGCAGGTCGGTCATTTCGTCGAATGATTGGACACGCTTTTGATAGAGCCAATCGGCGATTTGTCGCGCCCGATATTGGGGCTCGCCGAGCTCGGCGACGGCTTTCTCGATTTCGCCGAATTGAAGAGACTTGATATCGGTTTTTGCGTCCCGGGCCACTTCAGAAGTTACGAGAGCAGCGCCTTGCCAGCAATGGGCGATGGCCGTGTGATTTTTGTGGAGAAACCTCGCGAGCTGATTAGGTTTTCGCCTCGTCGATGAAATATATCTCGATCCTAGCTATTCTTATTGCCGCCGTCTGCGTATTGAACGGTTGCGCTTCCACGGACACAGCTTCTTCTTCCTCAACTGGGGAAAAGGTGCCCGGCGAAACAAAAAGCACCGAAGAAAGCCGGCTTCAGCCCGGCGCCGGCGCCGGTCCGAACGCGAGCGTGAAATGGTGATTTGCCAGCCCGGCTGATCATTTGAATCGCGGGGATGGCAAGACCGCAAACGCCGCTCACGCTGGGTTGGGAAGCCGCGCGCGCGAATGCGAAGCCCGCGCTCATCATTCAAGCGATGATGCTGGCGTTGGCCATCGCTTATTACACGAATGCGGCGATTGCCGACGCGCTTCGCAATTTTGCCGAATTCAAACGCGCGCACGGATTGCCATTCGTTATCCTGGCGTCGGTTGCCGCAGGCGCGCTGATTCCGGAAATGTTCTTGATTCTGTTTTTCCAGCGCGGCCGGCCGCATTTGGGAAATCTTCGCAATCTCGCTTTCACGATCCCGGTCTGGGGATTTGATGGATCACTGGTGGATCTTCTCTACCGCGCGGAAGCGCATTGGCTCGGCGACGTCGCCACGTTTCCGGTCGTGCTGGCCAAGATCTGCATCGACCAGTTTGGCTACAACGTTTTCTTTGCGGCACCGTTTGGCGTCTTGACTTATGAATGGAAGAACAACGGGATCTCGCTGAAACCGGTGCGCGATCTGTTCACCTGGCGGCATTATCGGGACAAGATCATTCCGACGCTGCTGGCGACGTGGGCGGTGTGGATCCCATTGATGGCAATCATCTACTCTCTGCCGCTCGCGCTTCAATTTCCGCTGTTTGCACTTGCGCTTTCCTTCTGGGTGTTGCTTCTCACTTACATGACGAATCGCTTCGCCGGAAAGGTCGAAGCCGACGCTCCAATGGCGCTGGCGACGGCAAAACTGTAGCGGCGGTCTATGACCGCCGGATTGAACTGGATTCGGCGCTCGCAGAGCGCCGCTACAAGAAGGAAAATGTTCCAGCGCTTCGTGGACTCCCGCGCCGTGCTGCCGTTTGGCGACGTAACCGCCGGCATCGCGCACTGCCATTTTCACTTCTTCGATTGCGTTCGCTGGACATGACGGCATCGCGGCGACCTCTCCGTTCAGCATCGAGATGTCGTTGTGATGATCGCCTGCGGCGAAAATATTTTCGCGCGGAATGTTAATTAAACGTGCGAGCTCAGCCAACGCTGTCCCTTTGTGATAATCGGCGTGACAGAACCGGAGATAGATGGTGTTACGTTGATAATGAAACTTCGACTCCGGCTCGCGCGCCTGCTCGATGAAGTCGACAATGCGATCCATCTCTTCCTCGTTTGCCGCGCGCAAACCTTCGAGTCCTTCGCTGTGATAAAGCAGCTGCGCTTTGGTTTGTTGGGTCACGAAATCGACCACCTCGGCCAGGGTGGATTGCGCGGAGGAGAACAACTCCGCGTGATCGCGCGCACAGCGTTCGTTCCAATCGCCAAACGGTTCCCATTTCTCGCCGTTTGCGCCCGGGCGGAAGACTTCGCGTTCGGTCGTGAGAATAAAATCAGGGTGAATCGGAAATTCGAAATCGGTCAGGCCGGACTCGAGCAAATCGACCGAGCGCCCGGTGTTGATAGCCCAGACTGCGCCGGCCTCTTGGAGCTCACGAATTAATTCCACGCAGTCGCGATCCAAAACCGGCTCGCTCACCCGCGACACCAGCGTGCCATCGAAATCAGTGCTGAGAAGTTTGATTTTCATGCTTGCCACGCCGTAGCCTCCATGTCGCGCCGTATTCTAACGGAGGCGGATGGCGAAGACGGGTTATCTTTATGTTGTCGAGCTTGAGAGCGAGAGCAAGAGTAAGAGAAGGAGTAAGAGTTTGAGATGAAATCGGCCTACGAACTGGCGATGGAACGGTTGGCGAAGGACCAGCCGATCGTCACCCTGACCGACGACCAGAAGAAACAGCTCGCCGAGATCGATTCCCAATTCAAAGCGCGGATCGCCGAGAAGGAATTGTTTCTCAAAGGCGAGATCGCCAAGGCGCAATCGAGCGGAAAATTCGAAGAAATCGAATCGCTCGAGAAACAATTACGAACCGAAATTCGCCGGTTGCAGGAAGATTGCGAAACGAAGAAAGAAAAACTGCGGGCGAGTTTTGCAGGTAGGGGCGATTGACCTCAATCGCCCGTCGCTACTTCATCTCAACTACTCAACGCCTCAACATCTCAACGGGCGCTTCGCGCCCTTGGTCGTCGGCTTCATCGATTGGTTAGGGCCGAAAAACTTGACTGTCGCGCACGAACCACCAACCAAATCTTCCGCGCGATGAATAGCGCGACCTGACTCACGATAGCCGTCCCGATTCCAGACAGATAAATTGCGCCGAGCCATACCGTGACGCCTATGATGGCGAAGACTAAGCCTGCGTACATCCAAAAGCCGGAAAGGATCAGGTACCTGGAACGAAAACAAATCGAGCCACGTGGGCGTATTTCGGAAGTTCTGCAAACGGACTATAAACGTAACCGAGTACCGGAATGCTAACGACAAGGTGAATCGAGCGAAGGATCGCGCGTTTGGTGGCATTACTGATCATGTAATCCCTTTCCCTTGAGAATGTGCGGCATGCATTTTTCGACCCTCGATTCCCGAGTTTTGGATTGTTTGGCTCCAGAAAAATAAAGGAGGTATCCTCGTTGCCGCCCGGGGGTTAATGCAGCAAAAGCCTTTTTGAAGGAAAAGTCTTCATCGAATCTATTTTGAAGTTCTTCCGGAACTTTAAATTCTGAAGTCTTCTTATAAGTCACTTTCAAGCCGGCTTTTTCCACTTGAACGGCCTCACGAACATAAGCCTTTAAGATGGGCGCCATCTCAACGATTTCCTGCACACTGGTGAACCGAATCTGGCGCGCCGCCTGCATATTCTCGGTTTGTTGAATGAGGATACCCTTGGGATCTTTGAGCAAGGCGCCTTTGCAAAACAGAAGCGCACAGTAGTCCTTGAATCCGTGTATGATAACCACGTTGCTTTCCTGCCTGCCCGCCGCGGCGGGAAACGTGTAACAGGGTTTCCCCCACTTCAGTTCTTCGGTCACCCCGCAGCCAAGAACAATCTTTCTCAACTCCTTCGATTCTGCCTGCCACTTCTTGTCTCGTCTTAAATATCCATCAACCTTTGGATTCGTTTTGTTCATGTATTGGTTTCAAGGATGGAAACTCAATATCGCGATGACACCCAACACTACCAAAGAACCGCCAATAAAAATCAGGAGACCACCAACCAAATTTTTATTCTTCCGGTACACGAAAATTCCGGTGACCACTAAGATCAAACCCAGAAGTAATTGGACCATCACCATATTCAAAAACTCCGAGCGATAATATTTAGCGATCTAACGAGACACAAGCTTAGCCACCCCGAAAGCTTTCGCGAGTTGGCTTCATCGATTGGTTAGGCCTTTTGGTATCATGGTCCGCTGAGCGCTTTACGAATGTCGATCTTAGCGATGTGCTCGTCCTTGTCTAAGTGAAGCTCGATGACGAACGCAGCGCCACGACCGACACGGCAGATAGACTGCAACTTTCGACCACTCGGGTAGTCGCTGTCGACATTGAACTCCTGGCCAGCGTCTGACAAAACTTTCTTTGCGTGCTCGAGGCTGTCGCCCACCTTGAGCTTTTGTGCGATGACAGTGTCGAAAAGCGGAGTCGCGCCCTCAAGCAGGAGCTCTTGCTCGTGTAGTGAGTGCCACACAGCGCGATCGAACAAAAAGCCGGGAAGAAAGAAGTACGCAACGACTGCGGCGACGACCACCGCGACACCACCGCCAAGGAGGAACCTTTGCCGCCGAGTCATGATCGGCGCATAGGCCTAACGAGAACAAGCTGAGGTACGGCTACTGGAGACGAGCGTGAAATGCGAGTTGAAAGTTTTAATCATCGAAAATGTGATTGCACAGCGGGTAGCCGTTACCTCCAGCGCATGGTTAGATGCTCTTGTGCTCAACGGTGAGTAAGAGCCACCGGGATAGCTACCTCGTAGTGCTTTGTCTTAGGCGGGAAGTCGAGCCTGACAATCGGCGAAATCCGCACTTTCTTCGGCAGGTACCCGGGCGCGTCGACCTGCAAGAACGAGTCACCCACGAAAACGCAAGAACCCTCCAGATCACCGGCCATACGAAAGTACGCGATGAGCATGGTGCGCCCATCGCGAGCGGTTTTCTGCGGCGGTGGCATTGCTGTGGGATCCTCATGAGTCACTGGCTCAGTGTTGCGACCACCTACACGCACGGGCCGGACTGTCGCTCCGGAGATCGGTTTGTGCGTCACAGAATCTGTCACACGCGCTATAATGGCTAGCTTTGCAGTGCCATCCGCAATGATCGCGCCTCGCAACGGATCAGCGGCACATAACTGCGACTGCGTTAGCAGCACCGCAAAGAGAATGACGACGCGCGTCAGCATCTAACGAGAATTAGACGAAATTTTTTCGCCTAACTCGGAATCGAATGCTCCGGCGCTTGGCGTCGAAACCGCCATACCTTCTCCCATCGCCCGCGGAGCGGCCGATCCACCTTTACCACGCTTGGGCAAATCGGGATCCAAAAAACCGAGCATGTGGGCGCGTTTGATTGTGCGGACGCCTTCCTGTTTCTGCAGGTCGGCGATGCTTTGACGAAACCCCTCCATTTTCGTCCAATGAACTTTCGGCCGGAAATGGTGCTCGGCGTGGTAACCGTTGTAGAAAAAGAGCCAGTTATAGATTTTCCCGTAACTGCTCACGCCCCAGGCGATCGGTTTGTCGGGATTGGCGCCGTAATGCCGATAGTAACCGTTCAAATAACTGAAGCAGTGTCCGAGGTACCAGAACGGCAGGAAATAAAGAATCACGAAACGCCAGTTAAAGATGAACATCGTGAGCAACGTGACCGCAAACGCTGCCAGCTCGAGGTTTCCCCACAGCACGTCCTTGTTGTTCCGCTTGCGCAGTTCGTTTCGAATCGCACCGACATCGTCCCGGAAGAAACTCTTAAACACATAACCCCACGGACTTTCGGCTTCACCGTCGTGGCCATGTCGATAGATCGATAACCAATCGGTCGTGTCGCCGGTTTCATCCTGCCGGTCCGAATTGCCTTTGTGGTGCTGCATGTGGACCGCGTCGTACATCGTTTGCGAGAAACAGCAGGCGACCGATTGCGTTATTCCAAACGCGCGATTGAGAAATTTCGAACGGAAAAATGGATTGTGAATGAAGTTGTGACCGATGCCGTTGATGTTGGCGTTCACCATCAACGAATAAAGAAAGCCCAGGACCAGCATTACCCAGAGCGGGGCGTGCGGATACAAAAAGAACAGCCCGATAAAGTAGGCGAGGTGAAAAAGTCCGGCCGCGGCGGGCAACACGTCCCAACGCGTGTGCGCGAAAACGCGCGAGTTGGTAGTCGGTCGATCGATGCGAATGACGTCTGTGTTCACGGAGGTTAATACCAATCGCGGAAGAGCGCCGTTCTCGCAAGTTTTGATCATTGCCAACGATGGACCTAAACGCCAGTTTAACGCGCCATGTTTGCCCTTCAGCCCGAGATGAAAGTTTTCACTGGAACCGCCAACCCCGTTTTGGCTCAGCAAATCTGCAAATATATCGGCACACCCGCTCGGAAAGGCGACGATCAGCTCGTTTCCGGATGGCGAGACCTACGTGATGATCGAGGAAAACGTCCGCGGCCGGGATGTTTTCCTGATTCAACCAACCTGTCCGCCGACCAACCAGCATTTGATGGAGCTGCTCATCATGGTCGACGCCGCCCGCCGCGCCAGCGCCGATCGGATCACGGCCGTCATTCCCTTTTTTGGCTACGCCCGGCAGGACCGCAAAGACAAGCCGCGGGTGCCGATCACGGCCAAGCTGATCGCGAACCTGCTGTATGCAGCTGGGGTGAACCGGGTCCTGACCATGGATCTGCACGCCCAGCAGGTGCAGGGCTTTTTCGACATCCCGGTCGACCATCTCTATTCGTTGCCTGTACTAATTAAGTACCTGCGCAAAAAGCTGAAGGGCAAAACGGTCGTTGTTTCCCCGGACATTGGGGGCCTGAAAATGGCCTCCGCCTACGCAGGGGCTTTGGGGGCCAACCTGGCGATCGTGGCCAAGGAGCGGAAAAGTGCCACTGAAACCGAGGCTTTGTACCTGATCGGCGAGGTCAAAGATCACGATGTTCTCCTGGTAGACGACCTGACCGAAACCGCCGGGACCCTGACTTCGGCGGCCGAAATTTTGAAGAAAAACGGGGCCAAAAAGATCTATGCCGGGGTTTCTCACGCGGTACTGGTGGACGTGGCCATTGCCCGGTTGCAAAAGTCCAAAATTGAGGAATTAATAACGACCAACAGCACGCCGGTCCGCTCGGTGAAAGGATTTAAGGTCACCGTGCTTAGCGTCGCCGAGCTTCTCGGTGAGGGGATGAAACGAATCCATAATGATGAATCCGTGTCGTCGCTGTTCAAGATCGACAACTAAACGACCATGGCCAAGCAAGTTAAATTGAAAGCAGAACCGCGGAACGCGACCGGACGTTCGGCTGCGCGCAAATTGAAAGCGCGCGGAATCGTGCCGGCGATTATTTACGGCGGCAAACACAAATCGCAGGCGTTGCAGGTCCTGGAGCGGGACATTAACGCGATGCTTAGCCACGCGTCGGGCGAAAACATTTTGGTGGAACTGGAGATCGCGGGTGAAAAGTCGAATCGCACCGCACTTTTGCAGGAAGTCCAACATTCTCCGGTGCGGGGCGACGTCGTTCACGTCGACTTCCACGCGATCTCGATGGACGAGAAAATCGAGGCGAGCGTGCCACTGGAACCGCTCGGAGTGGCAACAGGCGTGAAGAACTTTGGCGGCTTGCTCGAGCAAAACCTGCGCACGCTCACGATCGAATGTTTGCCGCGCGATTTGCCGGACAAGGTTACGGTGGACGTCTCCGCTCTCAACATTGGCGACGCGATTCACGTTCGCGACATCAAGCTGCCGGAAGGCGTCGTAATGAAAGTGCATTCGGATCTGACCGCGTTTTCAGTGGTCGCTCCGTTGGCCGAAGAAGAACCGGTCACGCCGGAGGCCGAAGCTGCCGCCGCGGCCGGCCCGGAAGTCATTACCGCGAAGAAGGAAGAAGGCGAGGCCGCCGCCCCGGCTGCGGGCGGAAAAGGCGCGCCTGCTGGTGGAAAGGGCGCTCCTGCTCCGGCTGCAAAAGAAAAAGAGCAGAAGAAGTAATTTTGATCGCGGATTGCGGATTGCGGATTGCGGATTGAACCGCCGTGGAAGCGAAAAATCCACGCATTCGCTTAGTTGCTGGTCTCGGAAATCCTGGAGCCGAATACTCGCACACGCGTCACAACATTGGTTTCATGATCGTCGATTTTCTCGCGCACCAGGCCGGTTTGGTCTGGGAGAAATCGAACAAATGGGATGCAGCCACCGCAAAGGTTGGCAACGCGCTGTTGGTGAAGCCTGCCAGTTACATGAATCGCAGCGGTCATCCACTTCACGGGGTCGCGCAGTTCTTCAAAATCGCACCGCAGGAAATTCTGGTCGTGCTCGACGATTTCTCCCTCCCGCTAGGGCGGTTGCGGATTCGAGAGAACGGAGGACCGGGCGGACACAACGGACTGGAATCGGTTATCGTTCAGTTTGGCACCGAAGAAATTCCGCGTTTGCGGGTTGGAATCGGTCCCGCGCCGGCCGAGGGATCGAGCGATTATGTTCTTAGCAACTTTTTTGATGAGGAAAAATCCGTCGTAAGGTCGACCATCGAGCGGGCAGCAGAGGCCGCGAAATGTGCGATTGACAAAGGCGTCGTTTCCGCGATGAACACTTTCAACCCCGAAAGCTCGCCACGGGACGAGTCCGTCCAATAGGCGGACGTTCGGGGTGAACAAAACGAAGAAGAAGAAAACCCATGAAGAACCGTTATGAAGCCCTGCTGATCCTCAATTCACAGGGGAAAGAAGAGAGCGTCCACGACATCGTCGATCGGCTGGAGTCTGAGTTCAAAAAAGAGGGCGCGGAAATTGAGCAGGTCCAGAAAATGGACAAGCGGCCGTTTTCCTACACCGCTGGGCCACTTGATTCCGGATTTTACGTGAACTTTGTTTTCCATGCCGAGCCCGATCTAGTCACCAAGTTAAAATCGAAATTCAAGCTCGATCCGGAAGTTTACCGTCAGCATTACCAACGGCTGCGCGAAAAGACCGAAAGGAAAGAGCGCACCGAACAGCCGGCGAAAAAGTTGGCGCGCTCAAAGTAAATCGGATAGTTCTGGCGCATGGCCAGTTTCAATAAAGTTATTCTCCTCGGAAACCTGACGCGCGATCCCGAAGTGCGTTATACCCCCAAAGGCAGCGCTGTGTGCGACCTCGGCATTGCCATCAATCGTCAATACACCCTCGACAGCGGTGAAAAGCGCGAAGAAGTCACTTATGTCGACGTCGTCCTGTGGTCGCGGCTCGCTGAAATCGCCGGCGAATACTTGAAAAAAGGCCGGCCAGTGTTCATTGAGGGCCGGCTTCAACTCGACACCTGGGACGACAAGCAAAGCGGACAAAAGCGGAGCAAGCTCCGTGTCATCGGCGAAACGATGCAACTTCTTGGCGGTCGTCCGCCGGGCGCAGCCGGAGCCGGTGGCGCTGGTGAAAGCGGCGACGAAGCAAAAGCATCTCGCGCGAAGACCACGCCGCCGCCAAAACCCGCTGCGAGTGGCGAGGCCGACGCCGACGAAATTCCGTTTTAGTGGTAGCGGCGGTTCACCGAACCGCCACCGGCCGATTGGGGTCAATCGCCCCTACCTGAATGAACGCCGCCGAAGCCTGTATCGCGCTAAACATGCTCCCGACCATGGGGCCGGTGCGGCTGCGAAGATTGCTCCAGGTTTTTCAGACGCCGGAGCAGATTCTTGCGGCAAAGCGCGATCAACTCCGGAAAGTTGAAGGAATCGGCAGGGAAGTTGTCGATCAGATCTCGAGTTGGGAATCGATTGTCGATCTTCCAGCCGAGCTGAAACGGATCAAAGATTTCGGCGCAACGGTAATAACGCAGGCTTCGCCACAATATCCGAAGCCGCTGCGTGAGATCCACGCGCCTCCGATCGTTCTTTATGTTTGGGGCGAAATTCAGGAGCGCGATCATCACGCCCTCGGCATTATCGGCGCACGGCGCACAACTCACTACGGCAGCGAATCGGCAAAGAAGCTTGCCTATCAACTGGCCTACGCAGGATTGACTGTAATCAGCGGCCTCGCTCGCGGGATCGATACCGCGGCGCACCAGGGCGCGCTCGCCGCGAAAGGGCGAACGATCGCCGTCATTGGGTCCGGATTATTGAAGCTCTATCCGCCGGAGAACAAGGCGTTGGCCGAAAAAATTCGCAACGGAAACGGCGCAATCGTGTCTGAGTTCTCCATGGAGATCGAACCTGACCGCCAAACTTTTCCGATGCGGAACCGGATCATTTCGGGCTGGAGCCATGGAATTCTTGTGGTCGAAGCGGGAGCGAACAGCGGGGCTTTGATCACCGCCTCCCAAGCGCTTGAGCAAGGTCGCGCCGTCTATGCTGTGCCGGGGCACATCAACGCGCCGAGCGCGATCGGATCGAATCGTCTGATTCAACAGGGCGCCAAGCTCGTGATGGACGCGAACGACGTTCTCGATGACCTGCAAATTCTTGTGCCGGAAGCGAAACCGTCGCCGGGCGCGGCGATTCGACCGCTCCCGGATTTAACGGAAGAAGAGCGTCGCGTTTACGATGCAATTGAGGCCAGCGAAACACCCATCGACCGGATCGCTGCGGAATGCGATTTGCCAAGTTCGACAGTCTCTTCTATCCTCCTCGCCCTTGAGCTCAAGCGGCTGGTGAAGCAGTTGCCCGGAAAATATTTCGTGAAACTCGCCTAACCTCGTCCGCGACCTGCTCATCCCCCCGTTGGCAAGGCGTTGATTATCAAATGGCTAAATCCCTCATCATCGCGGAAAAACCGAGCGTAGCGAATGACATCGCCCGCGCTCTCGGCGGTTTCCACAAAGAGGCCGACCATTTCGAGAGCGACAAATATGTGGTCTCTTCAGCGCTTGGACACTTGGTCGAATTGGCGTTGCCGACCGAATTGGACGTCAAACGCGGCAAGTGGAGTTTCGCCAACCTGCCGATCATCCCCGAAGAGTTCAATCTAAGGCCGATCGAGAAGACAAAACCGCGCTTCAACATGTTGAAGAAGTTAATGAAGCGTGAAGATGTCGATCTTCTAATCAACGCCTGCGACGCCGGCCGGGAAGGCGAACTGATTTTCCGTTATCTGGTCAAACTCAGCGACGTGAAGAAGCCGGTGCGCCGGCTCTGGCTGCAATCGATGACCTCGGATTCAATCCGTGAGGCGTTCAATCATCTGCGCAGTGACGAAGAAATGATTCCGCTGGCCAAGGCCGCGGTCTGCCGGTCGGAGAGCGACTGGCTCGTAGGCATCAACGGAACGCGCGCGATGACCGCGTTCAACAATCGCACCGGCGGTTTCCAACTGACGCCGGTTGGTCGCGTGCAGACGCCGACCCTCGCGATCCTGGCTGAGCGCGAGGACAAAATTCATCATTTCAAGCCGCGTTCTTATCATGAGGTGTTCGGCGATTTTGAAGTTAAAGCCGGCACGTATCGCGGCCGCTGGTTGCGGGAAGAGTTTGCCAAAGACGGTGACGAAGATGCACGCGCGGAGCGGATCTGGGACCAGGCCGAGGCCGATGAGATCAAGAAGCGTTGTCTCGGAAAAATCGGTGTCGCTACCGAAGAGAAGAAACCGACCACCCAGGCGCCCCCGTTGCTCTACGATCTGACCAGCCTGCAACGCGATGCGAACAGCCGCGGATTTAGCGCCAAGCGCACGCTGCAAATCGCGCAACAGCTTTACGAGCGCTTCAAAGTAATCACCTATCCCCGGACGGACTCGCGTTATTTGCCGGAGGATTACATCCCGACGGTCAAGGCGACTTTAAGCAAGATCGAGAATCCGCATGCCCGGACCGTTCTCGACAATCAATGGGTCAAAAATTCGAAGCGGACTTTCAACAACGCCAAGATTTCGGATCACTTTGCGATTATTCCGACCGGGACTGCGCCGCACGGCCTCGATGAAGTGCAGCAGAAAATTTACGACATGATTGTCCGGCGGTTCATCAGCGGCTTTTTTCCGGCGGCGCAGTTTGAAGTGACGACTCGAATCACGCGCGTCGACAAAGACGCATTCAAAACGGACGGCAAAATCATTAAAGATCCGGGCTGGCTCGCGGTTTACGGGCGCGAAGCGGCAGCGGAGCAAGACGAAGAATCGCTGGTTCCGATCACGCCGAACGAACCGGCCAAAGTTCTCGATATCGAAGTCACGAATAACGAAACCAAACCGCCGGCGCGATTCAACGAAGCGACGTTGCTGTCGGCGATGGAAGGCGCCGGAAAACTCGTAGAAGACGAGGAGCTTCGCGAAGCGATGCGCGAGAAAGGTCTCGGCACGCCGGCGACACGCTCAGCGATCATCGAAGGTTTGATTAATGACGGGTACGTTCATCGCCAGGGCCGGGACTTGATCGCTACCGCCAAGGGTCTCGCGTTAATCACGCTTTTGCGCGGCATCGGCGCGGACGAACTCACATCGCCTGAAATGACGGGCGAGTGGGAATCGAAGCTCAAGCGCATGGAAAAGGGTGCAATGAAGCGAAACGACTTCATGGCCCACATTCGAAGTTTTACGCGCGAGGTGGTCGAGAGGGCAAAAAACTTTGAGGGCGACAGTGTTAGCGGGAATTTTGAGCCGCTCGATGTAAAATGCCCGAAATGCGGCGGCGGTCCGTTCGATGAAAGTTATCGCACCTTCAAGTGCCGTTCCTGCGAACTCATTGTTTGGAAAACGATGGCCGGCCGTTTGTTCGAGCGCTCGGAATTGGAAAAACTTTTGACCGAAAAGCGCATCGGACCGTTGGAGGGATTCCGGAGCAAGATCGGCCGCAAATTCAACGCGATCGTGAAGCTCAGCGACGAATTCAAGCCGGAGTTCGATTTTGGCGAGAACGGTCACGATCAGCCGATTCAGATCGACACCACGAAGCACGAATCGCTTGGGCTCTGTCCGCTTTGTCAGAAAGGCCAGGTCTACGTGCTTGATCGCGCTTACGCCTGCGAAAACGCGGTTTCGAAAGAGAAGACCTGCACCTTCCGGGTGAGCAAGAACATCTTGCAGCGCGAAATTCCCCAGGAACAGGTGCAAAAGCTGATCTCCACTGGAAAGACCGATCTGCTGCCGAAGTTCATTTCCAAGAAAGGCCGCCCGTTCTCCGCGCATTTAAAATTGGAAAACGGAAAAGTCGGTTTCGAATTCGCGGCCAGAAAGCCGAAGAAGGCCACCCCACGAAAAGCGGTCGCGGCTTAAAGGGGGAACAACTCCTAGCGTTAAAGATCGTTGACGCCACAACACGTGGTGTGCTAATTACGCTCTAACACTATGCGTTGCCCCAAGTGCGGCTCGCGTGATGACAAAGTTATCGATTCCCGTCAGTCTCGCGATAGCTCGAGCATTCGTCGCCGCCGTCAGTGCCTGAAATGCGGATATCGATTTACGACATACGAAGAAATCGAGCGCTCCGATCTTCGTGTGATCAAACGCGACCGCACCCATGAACCGTTCGATCGACGCAAGCTCGCGGGAAGCATCGCCAAAGCGTTTGAAAAACGTTCCACCAGTTTGCTAACGCTCGAACAGCTCGTCGATGAAATCGTGCACGACCTGGAAACCAGCGGCCGCGAAGTTCAGTCGACCGCGATCGGCGCAAAGGTTCTGGAGAAATTGCGTGGGATCGATGAAGTCGCCTACCTCCGTTACGCATCGGTCCATCGGCGCTTCGACGACGTCGATCAATTCGTGGACGCAATTCATGCCTTGGGCAAGCAGCCGAAACCGGATTCAAAACAGCGGGAACTTTTCCCGCCGGATCAAGTTGTAGATCATGGTCGCGTTTAAAGAAGAATTTCCATATCTGCGGTGCGAATCCGGTCAGCTCTTCGAGTTCGACCGGGATTGGTTGCACGCCGCCATCAATCGCGCCGCGGACAAGGCCGGATACCCGAGCTGGTGGCTGACCGATCACGTGACTGAGAGCATCGCGTTCTATCTTCGTTTGCGGAATGACGAGAGCGTGGTCGCATTTACCCAGCTTCAGGAAACGGTGCAGTACGTCTTGAAGGCGATCGGTTACAAGGAAATCATTCCGTATTTCAGGCCGGCGCCGCCGCCGATTTCGGTTTCATTGATAGACATTGCATATGCAGCCGGAAGCGGCTACGAGCTGGCATTTTTCGACCTTCTGGAAAAGCGACTTGCCTCGCTCATCGAAACCGGGGTCGACAATTTGCAACTCTGCTCGTTGCACCCGTGCGTGAAGCACTTGCGCTGCACAAAGATGTGGACGCGAGCATGTGATTCTTTACGGGAAGAAATTGTCTGCTTCATTCGTGAACGGCTGACGTCGACGACCAGCGAGCGCTTGAAGTGCTCGCTGAAGTGATCAGATCGGCTCGATAAAACATGACAATTTTCGAAAAAATCATCGCCCGCGAAATCCCGGCGAAAATCATCTGGGAAGATGACGACGCGATTGCGTTTCACGACGTGAATCCGCAAGCGCCCGTCCACGTCTTGATTGTGCCCAAAAAAGTCATTCCGCGACTCGGCGCGGCGACCGAAGCCGATCGCGCCCTGCTTGGCAAGTTAATGGCCGTCGCAGGTGAACTGGCGAAGAAACTTGAAATCGACAAGACCGGGTATCGCGTTGTGATCAATAGCGGCCCGGACGCCGGTGAAAGCGTTCCCCATTTGCACGTTCACCTGTTAGGCAAACGAGCCCTGGCCTGGCCGCCCGGCTAGCTCCGAGCCGGAGTGGCCGTTGATGTCGCAACCAGTGAAAACTACTCGTGATTCAGTCCGGCCGATCACGCTGGACGAAATCAAAGATGCGCGGGAGCGCATTGCGAAAACAATTGTGCGGACGCCGCTCATTCGTTTGGAACTCGGTCCGGATTTTCCGGATATCCGGTTGAAGTTGGAGAATCTGCAGCCGATAAACGCCTACAAGTTGCGCGGTGCCGCAAACGCAGTTGCGATGCTTTCGGAAGAAGAACGCAAACGTGGGGTATGGACGGTCAGCGCCGGTAATGCGGGACAAGGAGTTGCCTACGCCGCGAGACAGGCCGGCGTCCCGTGCAGCGTCGTGGCGATCGAAACGGCGCCGAAGTCGAAACTCGAACGAATGCGCGCCCTCGGAGCCAACCTTTTTCTCGTTTCCTACGATGTCGCTTGGAAAACGTGCGACGATCGCGTGTTTCCTGGAGTTGAAGGCACCTTCGTTCATCCGTTCGACGATGATAATTTTATTGCTGGCCACGGCACGATGGGCCTCGAGATTTTGGAAGACGCGCCTGAGACCAAAGCAATTATCACGGCGATCGGCGGCGGCGGCTTAATCACTGGAGTTGCGAGCGCCATCAAAGCGTTGAAACCCGAAATCAAAGTGTTTGGCGCGGAACCCGAAACCGCCGCGCCGGCCGCGTTATCGTTCGAAAAAGGTTCACCGCAGGTTTTCAAAGATTGGAAAGCATCATTCGTCGATGGCGCCGGTGGCCAAAGCATGTTCCCGCGGATGTGGGAACGAATGAAACCGGTCGTCGATGGTTATATCGTGGTGACACTGGAAGAAACGAAGAAAGCAATGCGTTTGATGGCCGAGAAAGCGCGCGTCATTTCGGAAGGCGCCGGCGCATTGTCGTTGGCTGCAGCGTTGACCGGCAAAGCCGGGAAAGGCCCCATCGTAGCCGTCGTTTCCGGCGGCAACATCGATCTCGCGAAATTTTCCGAACTGATTGCCTCGTAAACTTGGAGGGCGCCGCGCCGCCCACGCCTTAGTTTGGGACACGACAGCGCGTGTCCCTCCAGTTTAATGCGAGTGAATCATCTCGCGGCAGCCGGCCACGTTGCAGGTAAGTAGAACAACCAGCACGCCGAACAGGATCACGGTTCGCGTCGTCGTTCTTGATCGGAAATAAAAAAAGCCGTGGACGACGTAAACAAGGTAAAGGCCGATGAACACGCCCCAACCGCCATCGTTGGCGAGATGTTTATTGACAACGGCGATCAAGCCGAGGGGAAACATGTAAGCCAGCGGCCACATACCGGGCGCGGTCAATAGCAACGCGATAATCCAGGCCGCGACGTAGGCGACGATTTTGTAGAGCAGCCGAACTTGAGCGACTTTCTTCCCGACCTCAGGATCGGCCATTATTCTCTGACCGTGATGGGTGTCCCAACCGGCGCGTTGTCGTAAAACTTCTCCGCCATTCCCTGGGGCACCCGAATACAGCCATGTGACGCGGCATAGGGCGGACAGTAGCCCTGGTGCATCGCGTAACCGCCGTTGAAATGCATGCAGTACGGCATCTTCGCTGCGTCGAAATGGCCGCCTTTCGGGCACCTATCTTTCCGGACATCGATATTGGAAACCAACACGTTGCCGTCTCGATCGACGTAATCGCCAAACTCACTCGAGAAGTGGTTCTTGTCCTTGGAAACGACCGAATAATGGCCTGGCGGTGTTCCGAATCCTTTTTTGCCGGTGGAAACGGTGGATTCGCCGACCAAACGCTTTCCTTTGTAAAAGTAGGCCTTTTGTTCCGTAATCTGAACAACGATGCGCGCCTCGCCGTTTGCGCCGGTATCATCCCACCAACCGGGCATCGGTGTTGGCGTCGGCATGATCGCGGCGAGAGGGTTTTGGATTTGCTGCTGCATGTCCTCGCAGCTGCAAAACAAGAACGCTACGACTCCCAACAACCCGAACTGAATCAAACCCCGGTGTTTCATAAGACGGCGAGTATTAACGCGTAGTTGGTTAGGCGGCGCAATTCAAAACGTTGACCTTGTGGTAGCGCGACTGCCTGCATCGCCCGCAACGCCAGTCCGGCTCGGACCGGTTCGGTGAACCGACGCTATCTTGACCGTTCAGCATCATCGAAATACGCTCGTTCCATGGCCACTCTTACAAAAAACGCGCCGTCTCCCCAAGAACGCGTCAAGGCGTCGGTTCAGCCGCCAATTAATCTGGAAAATTGGATCGAAGAGAACCGCGATTTATTCAAGCCTCCGGTCAGCAACCGTTATCTTTACGACGGGCGCGACTTTTTCGTGATGGTGATCAAGGGCCCGAACGCGAGGAACGATTTTCACAAGGTCGACTCGGAAGAATATTTTTATCAACTCAAGGGCGACATCAAAGTCCGCATCCGCGAAGGCGACAAAATCGTCGATCATCTCGTGCGCGAAGGCGAAACTTTCTTCATTCCGCCAAATGTTCCGCACGCGCCGGTGCGGCCGCCTGACACAATCGGTGTTGTCGTGGAAAAGCGCCGCCCGCCGGGCGAACACGAACACGTCATCTTCTATTGCGACAATTGCGGCGCCGTCGTCGAAGACATCGATTTCGATTGCGCCGACATCGTCGAGCACTTTAGCCAGGCGATGAAGGATTTCTGGGCGGACGACACACGTCGCACCTGCAAAAAGTGTGGCCATAAAGTTCCGCAACCCGAGCCGGTGCGGCCGTTTAAGAAGTGATCAGTGACAAGTGACCAGTGATAAGTTCGAGGATCATCGCGTTCTTTCTTGTCACTGATCACATGTCACTGGTCACTTCTTGGTGAAGATCGATCTCCACACCCACATTTTGCCGCGCGAATGGCCGGATCTGGATAAAAGGTTTGGCTATTCGGGGTTTGTCCGCCTCGAACACTGCGACGAATGCAGCGCTCGAATGATGATCGAAAATCGTGTCTTTCGTGAGATCACGGACAACGTCTGGAATCCGGAACGCCGAATCGAAGAAATGGAACGGACCGGCGTTACCATGCAGGCGCTTTCAACCGTGCCAGTGATGTTCAGTTACTGGGCGAAACCGCGCGATGCGCTGGAGCTGTGCCGCCTTCTCAACGATCACATCGCCGACGTTGTTCGCGACAATCCAAAACGTTTTGCCGGGCTCGGCACAATTCCGTTGCAGGATGTCGATCTTGCCGCGCAGGAGCTGACGCGTTGTGTTCGCGAGCTTGGACTGCGCGGAGTCGAAATCGGGACCCACGTCGACCCGAACGATGATTGTCATGGTCCGGATTGTCGCAATCTCGATCATCCGTCGCTCGATGTTGTTTGGAAAACCGCCCAAGACCTGAACGCGGCGGTTTTTGTTCATCCCTGGGACATGATGGGCAAGGAACGGATGCCGAAATATTGGCTGCCGTGGTTGGTCGGAATGCCGGCCGAAAGTTCGCTCGCCATTTGTTCGATGATCTTTGGCGGTGTCTTCGAACGCTTTCCAAAACTGCGCGTAGCTTTCGCGCATGGCGGTGGCGCATTTCCTGGAACCATCGGCCGAATCGAACACGGATTTCATGTGAGACCGGATTTGGTCGCGATCGATAACCAGACGAACCCTCGAAAATATCTGGCGCGTTCCGATAATGCCAAACGCGGCTCGCCTTCGCGCTTTTACGTCGATTCACTCGTCCACGACGCCGACGCGCTGAAGTTGTTGATCAAGGTTTTCGGCGCGGAACGCGTCGCGCTCGGATCCGATTATCCATTTCCGCTCGGCGAAGCTGAGCCCGGCAAACTGATCGAATCGATTGCAGATCTTTCGCCTAAACAAAAAGCGCAGCTTCTATCCGAAACTGCCCGCGAATTTCTCGGACTCTGATTTCTCGATGTTATCGCTGCCTGGCAGCGAGCAGTTGAAGGTATCGATCGATCAACTCGGGTCCGTGAATCGGCGACCAATGGCCGGCCACAATCGTGGTGAAGCCGAGATTGAGCCGCTTCAATTTTTCGAGAGTTTTCGGATACTCAGCGAGATTAGCGAAGTCGAGATTGCCGAGTTGCTCTTTAAGAATGCAATTGCCGTAGAGCACTTTTTCTCTCGGGAAAAACACAAAGATACCGTCAGGGGTGTGGGAGGGGCCGAGATAGATTGCCTTCACCCTGCCGCCTTGTAATTCGAAATCCCCATCGAACGTTTTGTCGGGCAAAACCAATGGCAGCGCCGGATAATTTGGAAACGCTTTTTGGACGTAGCTAACCATTTCGTCCCAATGCGCGGTCAACAAATCACTCGTCATTTTTGTCGAAATAATCTTGGCGCCGACGCTCTTGAAGTAAGCGTTCCCGCCCGCGCGGTCGGGATGATAATTCGTGTCGATCACTTCGGTAATGGGCTTAGAAGTAATCTTGCTTATCTCAGCTGCCAGAAGTTTTGCCGTCTCCGGCGTCCATGTTGCTCCAACCACGGTCACCGAATTTTCGCCGACCAAGACAACGGAGTTCTCTTTCGAATAGAAATAATCTTCCGCGACGTAAACATTCCCGCGCAAAGGAGTTAGCACGACCCTAGGACTTTCGGCGACGGCGAGTCGCGCAATCAGAGCGGTTACGACGAATAATTCTAGAATCAGCTTCACTTTCCTCATACGTCGTTCGCCAATACGATCTTTCAACAGTCCGTTCGCCTTCGAGATTAGATATTGGACGTTGAGCGTTGGACGTTTTCTTCGCACCGCTCTGCGGCGCTCACATTTCGTGGCGGATCGCCCAGAGATCGTGGAAGATGGGCCTGAAGAGCGATTCTTTCAGGAACGGAACGCCGGGCGAACCGCCGGTACCGTGTTTCGCCCCGATGGTGCGCTCGACCAATTTGATGTGGCGATAACGCCACTCCTGCAGGCCTTCATCGAAATCGGTCATCAGCTCGAACAGGATCGAGACTTCGGGTGAAGATTTGTAGAGCTTCAGGATTTCGTGCTGCACCTGTTCGTTCGGGCCATTCGGTTGGGTGAGGTCGCGTTTTTTTAGTTCTGCAGGAATCTTTGCCCCACGCGTTTCCAGAAAATCGTAGAAGTGATCAATCACCGTTCGTTCGCCGAGTCGTTTTCGCAGTCGATCGGCTCCTGGAAAATCGGGCTTTACGTACTTCAATGTCGATTCGCGTTTGTAACCGAGGACGAACTCCACTTCTCGGAATTGAATCGACTGAAATCCCGAAGCGGTTTCGAGTCGATCGCGAAAGCTCGAAAACGACGACGGCGTCATCGTTTCCAGAATATCGATCTGCGCGACCAGCACTTTCATGATGGTGCGCACGCGTTTGAAGGAATGGATGGCGCCGAAGAGATCGCCGGCCGAGAAATCCCTCTCAATTTTCTCAAACTCGTGAAGCAACTGCTTGAACCAAAGCTCGTAAGTCTGGTGAATGATGATGAACAACATCTCGTCGTGCTCGGGCGGGGTTGAGCGCGGGCGCTGGAGGGTGAGCAGCTTCTCCAGATCGAGATAATTCGCGTAGGTCAGCGGCGGCATCGGTTAATGCTCGCCGCGAGGCGGCGTCAGTCAAAGGCGGATCGAACAGTCAACCTGCTCGATGTTAATTAATGTCGGCGGAGCCGAGTGAATTTAGCATCGCCCGCGGAGCGGCCGATCCACCTTCTGGTTACTCGTCACTTATTTTAAGACCGCTTGGTGAAACTCGTACCAGTCGTCGAGATTATTCAGGTTCACCGCGTCTTTGAACGCTGACGCGTCATCGGCGATGCCGCACGAGCCGAGAATCGTTTTCCGCGTTTCGTCGTCATGATTATAGCCGCGTACGGCCGCGTTATGCTTTTCGATTGATTGGCGATCCAGCGATTTCGCATTTTTCTTAACCCAGGCTTCGAACTCGGGATAAGTCGGCTTATTTTTCTTGATGAAATCCTTTACCGCTTGTTCTTCGAGTCCCAGCGCGGCGCAGGTCATCGCGTCGTAGCCTTTTCCGATGCCCGGATATCCGGCCGCCAGTTTACCCTGCGATTCGAGCGAAACTTTCTGCCACATGCGTGGAAGGTGCAGCACACCAAGTGGACCGGCGGTGCCGGAACTGATCATTGGAACGTAGGTCATAAAGTAAGAAGTAAGAATTATGAATTAGGAAGTGACAGGAGGTTTACAGATTTAAGAGCCCGAAGACAATCCAATTTGGCCGCGCTGCCGTTTCTTAATTCTTAATTTTGCCCTTTGATTTTATCAGCGCGTCCATGACGCGCTGATAATACTCGTCCCATGCCGCCGGGATTGATTCGCGGGAAGAATACGGGCCCGGCTGATAAGCGCGTGACGCGATCCCTTGCTGGCTCAGTTCGCAGACGTGCCAGTCCTGTTTGTTGGTCACGTCCCAGAATTCGATCGCGTCTTGGGGATTGAAATCCTTCCGCTCGAATGCTTCCGGATGAAAAAGCCAATCGCACACAATCAATGTTCTGTCCGGTGATTGCGGCCAGAGCTGATGCACCATCACGTATTCCGGGTGAAGACTCAGCAGCATGTTCGGAAAGATTGAGTAGTAGAAAACCTGCTGGAGGTTCTCGATTTTTCCGACGAAAGCCGCGCAGGCGTTTCCGCTCATGGTCAGGCTTTTGCCCTGATTAATTTTCATGAACCCGCCTAAAAACGGGCCTTCCCGCAAATCGTTCTCAGCCGAGTCGTAGGGCGAGACTTTTTGCAGCTGCGGATGCACTCCCGGGCAATGATAACACTCCGAATAATTCTCGAACATCAGTTTCCAGTTCGCCCGCACGTCGTACTCGATGCGTTTCGCCGGGCGCAACAACGGGATGTTCCAGTGCGAGAATTTTCCATTTAACGGCGCGAACCAACGCTCCAAGGAGATGAAATCTCCTGAACGTTGCCGCGCCGTAGCTTCTGAGCGAAGGCGGGCCGCGTCGTCCCTAAGGCTTACAAAAATGAATCCTTCCCAAAGTCCGAGATTCACCGGATGCAACGGATAATCGGCCTTGTCGAATCCTGGAACGTCGTCCATGTGCGGCGCGCCAATCAATCGGCCGTCGAGACCGTAAGTCCACGCGTGATACGGACATTGAATGGTCGAGGAATGGCCGCATGCGTCTTCTTTGAGCCGCGTTCCGCGATGACGACATACATTATAGAACGCTCTGATCACTGATCCCTGGTCCCTGATCACTATGAGACTCTCGCCCGCAACGTTGACCAGGAGGTAGTCGCCCGCTTCGGCGATCTGGCTTTGATGGCCTACGAGCAGCCATTCGGTTGAAAAAATCTCTTTCTGTTCCTCTGCAAAAACTTCCGGCGAGACAAAATACTTCTGCGGCAGCGACCTTGCTGCGTCCGACGTGACCTCAGTCGCTCTGCGAAAGGCGGTGAGCGCTCGCGGCTTGATTTGAATCGGCATCCGCAACGGTCTACTTCGCTTTTATTCTCGTCAATGCGTTGTCGGACGTCGACCGTCGAAAGAAAACTGTAACTCCAGTGTTGACGGACCGGTCACGTTAGCTGTGTATCACTGTCTTCTGCTTGGAGTTCGCAAAATGAGATGGCGTCTAGTTTTACTGGCCTGTGCGCTGCTTGCGGTCGGATGTGCGCACCCTCACGATTCGGCGTCGGCCGATTCATCTGCCCGTCCGCATCGGCATTTTGCACATCCGGATCCAAATTTGGAAACGGCAACGGAAACGACCACGAGCTTCGCGAAACCATCGCCCTCGCCCGGTGGATTCTAGATCTGAATAGTAATCAAACTCGCAATGCCTGCACTGGATCGACGCGCGTTGCGCGGCGGGCGGGCAGGAAACAGGCGACCAGCGCGACCGCGAGCAGAATAATCAGGGCCAATCCGAACGCGATCGGATCCCTCGGGCTTACTTTGTAAAGCATCGTGCCCATTAATCGGGTGAGGAGAAGAGCTGCTATTCCGCCAACCACGATTCCTGCGAGCGTTAATCGCAGGCCGCGTGAAAGAACGAGCCGAAGAATGTCCCGCGCGCCGGCGCCGAGCGCCATCCGCATGCCGAGCTCACGCGTGCTTTGTGAAACCGAGTAGGACATCACCGCGTAAAGTCCGATCGCCGCCAAAAGAAGCGCGATTATGCCAAAAACCGCGACAAGCGTGACGGCAAGGCGCTGACTGTAGCTCGTTTGGTCGACCTGTTCTTGCATGCGGGACGGCATTCTGGGCGCTAGGTTTGCATCGAGCGCGTGAACTTCGCGCGAAAGAGCGTTCAGCAGCGCACCTGGAGTTTCGCGTGTGCGAACCAACAATGTGTTTTGCACGCCCCAGTTTTGCCGCAGCGGAACGTAGAGAAACGGCATCATCGGCTCCAACTTTGTGCGGTAATTCGAATTCTTCGCGATGCCGACGATCTCCAGCCAGCGGTCCGCCACTTTCACACGTTGACCAACGGCGTTCTTGCCGGGCCAATATTTCGCCGCCATCGTTTCGTTAATGATCACGATCGGCGGCGCGTTTTCGTCGTCCGTGCGAGTGAATGCGCGCCCGAAGACGATCGGGATGTCGAGCGTCGCGAAGTAATCCTCCGCCACCTGAACATAATCGACAGTTGGCTGCTGGTTAGGCGGCGGCTGGTAGCCGTCGACTTCGATCGGGCTTGATGAAAAGACGTTGTAGCTAAACGGAATGACTCGCGCAAACGTCGCCGATTCGACGCCGGGAAGCGTGCGGACACGGTCGAGAAGCTCTGTTTGGAAGGCTTTTGCGCGGTCCAGTTTGTAGCCGGCAGAAAACAAGGAGATCGGGCACGCGATTGCATCGGTTGAAAAACCGGGGTTCGCGTTTCGCATTTTGCTCAGGCTTTCCAGAAGCAACCCAGTTCCGGCGAGCAACACAAAGCTGAGCGACACCTGGACGAGAACAAGAGTCGAGCGCAATCGCGAGCGACTGCTTCCGCTGACGACACCGCCGCCGTCGCTTTTCAGGGCTCCCGAAAGATCGACATGGCTGGCATGAATCGCGGGCACGAGCGCGAACACGAGAGTCGAGAGGATACAAATCGCAGCGCCTACTACGAGCACGCGCCAATCGATCTGACCGGGAAAATCGATCAGGACTCCCGGGACAGGCGAGGGAAACGCCAGTACGAGCGCGTTTCGGCACCAGTAAGCGACAGCAATTCCGCCTGCCGCTGCGATGATCGAAAGCAGCGATCCCTCAGTGACAAGCTGTTTGATCAACCGACGCCGTCCGGCTCCGAGCGCGAGACGCATGGTCATTTCGTGTCGTCGGAGCAATGAGCGCGCGAGTAAGAGATTGCTTACGTTCGCGCAGGCGATGAGCAGCACCACAAACACGACCGCCATGGTGATCGCCAGCGTGGGCGACATGTTGCCGGCGCCGTTGAACGGCGTTTTCCACAACGGAACCAGCTGCACTTCGTAGCCGCGATTGGTTTCCGAAAAATCGTTCTCTAACCGCTGCGCGATGGAGTTCAGTTCGGCTTGCGCCTGTTGACGCGTCACGCCCGGTTTCAAAAACGCGTAGCCTTCGATCCAGCGCGCGCCGCGGTCTTCCAATTTGTAGCCAGTCGTGTCGAACGTCTCCTGCATCGACGTCGGCACCCAAAAACTAAACGAGTAACCAACGAATGTGCCGTGAAACTTTTCCGGCGCGACACCAATGATCGTGTGTTGAACGCCATTTAGATATTGCGTCCGACCGATGATGTTTGAATCGAAGTCATAGCGCTCTTTCCAGGTTCGATAACTGATCACCGTCACCGGATGCGCGTTTCGCCCCGTGCCTTCTTCGGGACGAAATCCGCGGCCGAGAATCGGCCGCACACCGAGCACGTCGAAATCGTCAGGCGACATTATTCCGCCGGATGCCCACTCCGCTCGATCGCCCACGCTCAGGGACGTGCCCATGATTCGGTCGACGATGAACGATTCGAACAGCGTTGAGTTCTTTTCGAAGTCGAGAAAGTCGGGATAGGAGAGTCCGTTGTGTCCTTCGACGCCGCGGGTTGTGCCAATAAACGCGAACATGCGGTCCTGATGCGACACCAGTGGATACGGACGAATGAGAATGCCTTCGATCCAACTCAAGGCGGCCGCGTTGGTCCCAATGCCAAGGGTCAGACAAAGAATGGCGAGAATGGAAAATCCCGGAGTGCGCCGGAGCATTCGCGCGCCAAATCGGATGTCCTGAAGAAATTCATCGGCCCACCTCCAGGTGCGTTGTTCGCGCGCGATTTCTTTGATCTGTTCGACCCCGCCAAAGTCACGCAACGCTGCATGGCGCGCTTCTTTGGGCAACGTTTCCGCGGCGAGGTTTCGCTCCGTTAACAGCTCGAGATGCGCGTTCATCTCCTCCGCCATTTCGGCATCGCGACGGCTTTTGCGAAACAATCCAGCGAATCGACAAAACCAGGCGCGAAGTCGCGGCATAATTTTTTACGCTCCCGACAAAACGAAATCGATTCCCTTGGTGATGCGGATCCAATGTTCCTGTTCGGCAGCGAGCTGTTTCCGTCCGGCGGCGGTCAATTGGTAATAGCGCGCCTTCCGATTGTTATCGGAAACGCCCCATTCGGCTTTGATCCAGCCCTGCGCTTCCAAACGATAAAGCGCCGGGTAAAGCGAACCTTGCTCCACGTGCAAAATCTCCTTCGACATTTGCTGGATCCGGTCCGCGATCGCTAACCCGTGCCGCGGGTCGTGCTGGAGCGCCTTCAAGATCAACATGTCCAGCGTTCCGTAGACGAGGTCGGGTTTTTCTTTGGCCATATTTTTTTAAGTAACGAGTGACAACTTTTTCGTCAGCAGAAAATCAAAGCTCCAACGGCCGGCGCCGTGAAACACGACAAAAAGAAAAGCGAAACAATATACGGCCGCCATTTCACCACCGTTGGCGATTGGAAAAAAACCTCTACCGGCAGAGAACATAAAGTATGCGACGGCCATTTCGCCACTGGCGAAAAATGCTCCGGCTCTGGTGAAGAAACCGAAGGCGACGGAAAATCCGCAGATCAGTTCAATCCAGCCACTGACGAGCCCGAGCGTACTGGTGGCCGGACCGTATTGGCTGGCGGGGAAGCCGAGGACTTTCGTCCCGCCGTGACAGGCGAACATCAGCCCAATCACGATGCGCAGAATGCAATAGACAAGATCGGCGTAACGATTGAGCCAACTCATTGGAAACCTAGACAGTCTTGGTG
>CAWFFA010000012.1:0-74895 GCA_963814965.1 uncultured Verrucomicrobiae bacterium | reverse complement strand
AGAGCGACGACTTTGAACATTGCCGATCACAGGAACACCACTCTGTTGGGCTCGTTTCCTCCTCTGCCAGTTGAAATGCCAACGACACCTGATGCCACCTGACGATGATCAGCCATGTCCAGCAGGCCCACTTGAACAGTTCTCTGCTGGGTTTCCCCTACTCTTCCTCAGGCCGTGGTGGTCTGACATGCGGCACCACCGCTTGATGGTAGGCCCCAAAGAGTTGGTAATTGGTCCTGGCTTGCGTCAGGCTGACATCACGATTCGGCCCTCCCCATACTTCGTCCGCCCGCTCATCATCTTGTCCATCATCTTCCCAGAAACAGACCGGGCAGATATCATAGCCCCCTCGTTCTGGCAAGGTTTTGGAATGACAACAGGGACAGCGATAGAGTTCACCACTGGGGCGGGGTCCTCGATGCATTGCCTTCCTCCTTTGGTTGCTTCGAGTGAAGGCTGCACTCGGTGTGCAGTCTGTTCGGGCTCCCTGGTCATAGCCCTTCTGATTGGCGCTCAGGCTGCTGCTGTGGTGAACGACAATCAGCTGGATACTGACGACAATGGGCCCACCGTCTCCAGCGCTTGGCGCTGCTGCTCTTGGGCCTGCTGGGCCCGAAAACTGGGCACGCTGCCCATATCCAATATCACCGCATGATGGACGACGCGGTCCACCGCCGCCAATGTCGTCATGGGGTCTTTGAAAATCTGGTCCCAGGCCGAAAAGACGAGATTCGTCGTGATGACCACCGAGCGCCGTTCGTACCGCTCAGCCAACAGGGTGAAGAGGACTTCCATTTCCTCGCGGGATTGCTGGACGTACCCAATATCAAGCTCTTATGCTGCGTTTTAAGCCAAACTTTGCAAGTGATGAGTACCGCGAAAAACTTCAAGAAGCCCTGGAGAAGGCGCTGGACAGTGATGAAGTCAAGCCGCTTGTGGCTATTGCCAGGGAGCTGCGTTGTAGTAGCAATAGCCTTCGTAAGTACTTTCCAGATCTTTGTCAGGCTGTTACCCGCAGATTCCGCAATCGCATTGACCACAATCGAATTCAATACCGCCTCCAAGAAGTGTTAGCTAGCAGTGAACCAGTTCCTTCCGTGACCGAACTCGCTCGGCAGATGGGGTATGATCGTACAACGATACAAGCTGCATTCCCAGCACTCTGTAAAGAGGTAAGTGCACGTCATTTTGCAGAGCAGAACATACAGCATAAGAACAGGATAATCACAACCTGTGAAAAAGTGCGCCACGCGGTGGTAATTCTCCATCAACAGGGAGTCTATCCTAGTGTCAAGAAGGTTACCAAGCAGCTTGGCAATTCTCATGTATTGCGGGAGATTGAGATGCAAGAAACGTATCGTGACATGTTAGGACAGCTTGGCTATTGAGGGCAAAGTTGGGAATGATCCATAGGCTTGAAAGTTAATTGGAACTCGGTAGACTCTAAGCTATGCGTCCCTCCTACGAAGAATAATGATTGAGAAAATGTCCCAGTTGCTTGGAATTTGTGCTAAAGCAATTCACTCTTCTGAACAAGGCTATTAAAATCGGTAACAGTTTGATGTGCCGTCTCTTATAAAATTAGAATTAGAAAAATCGGCAGATCTGGAAAATCCTAGAGTGCGCCTTCATGGCGCACTCCACAACTTTTAGAATAATCTCAGATAACTTTAGAAAACAGGCCCCAATCTCTCACAACTTTAGAAAACGTCCCTTGGACCAGTTCCGCTGCCTGATCGATAGTTTCTCCTGTACCTATGGCCGTGTCCTGGGCTGAGATTGACAGTCTCTGGCACAGGCTCCTCTTGCGTGTGCCGCACACTTCTGGCATACTCTGGTAGAATGATTTCAGCGTTCGGTGATGCCTCGGAACGCATCAAGGGCATGTGCTGGTAGCGAGCGGACGATACGAGGGATCAGGATGCGGTGCGAGAGATTGTGTGTCCCCTTTGAGGAGGAGCCCCTGGAACCGGCGAGGATCACATCCTCAGCGACGGTTGAGTGGTGGCGTAACTGAAATGTAGGAATGTAAAGAGCGAGGAAGGTTGAACGGTGGAGAAGCCCTCTGACCCACAGGTGCGGCGCAGCGTCTTTATAAGTTATTCGCGCCAGGATACCGCCTTTGCCCGGCGCGTGCGCGACGCGTTGGAGTCGCAGGGCATCTTCGCCTGGTTCGATCAGGCAGAAATTGCACCAGGCGTGCGCGACTGGGAAGACGCCATCCGCAGGGCCATCCAGCAATCGCAGGCGCTGATCTTGATCGCCTCGCCCCATTCGCGCCAGTCGCCCTATGTCAAGGATGAACTGGCCCTGGCCCAAGCCTATCAACTTCGTGTCTATCCCGTCTGGACGATGGGTGACATCTGGATGGAAGCCATTCCGCTAGGATGGGGCCACACGCAATTTCTCGATGCGCGCGGGGCCAGCGAGCCAAGCGCTGTGCAGGCGTTGATCGTCGCCCTCGATGTCCTGCTGCCCGAGCAGGCGCCAACGCCACCTCGCTCTCCCGAAGCGCCAGCAGCCAGCGGGCGACAGAACTCGGCGCGAGAGGAGCAGGCGCGGCAGGAAGCGACCATGCCCGTGGGGACGCTGCTCGCCACCCTCAGCGGTCATACCAACGATGTGCGCGCGGTAGCCTGGTCCCCCGATGGCTCCCATCTCGCCTCCGCCAGCGCTGACCAGACTATCCGCCTCTGGGACACCACCAGCGAAAAGCTCCTTGCCTTCCTCAGGGTCCATACCGACTTTGTGAATGCTGTGGCTTGGTCCCCCGATGGCTCCTACTTCGCCTCCGCCAGCGCTGACCAGACTATCCGCCTCTGGGATGTCGCTTCCGGCCAGCCCTTTGCTACCCTAAAGGGCCATAACAAACCTGTGCGCGCGGTAGCCTGGTCCCCTGATGGCTCCCGCCTTGCCTCGGCCAGCGATGACCGGACCATCCGCCTCTGGGACGCTGCTTTCGGTCAGTCCCTGGCCACCCTCAAGGGCCATAGTGACTGGGTGGTTGGGGTGGCCTGGTCCCCCGATAACTCTCGCCTCGCCTCTGCTGGCGGCGACCACACTATCCGCCTCTGGGATGCCGCTTCCGGTCAGCCCCTTTCTTCCCTCACCGGCCATACCAACGCTGCGTACGCGGTGGTATGGTCCCCTGATGGCTCCCGCCTCGCCTCGGCCAGCCATGACGGGACCATCCGCCTCTGGGATGCTGCTCGCGCCAAGCCTCTGGCCACCCTTAGGGGCGATCCCGGCGCTGTGCTGACGGTAGCCTGGTCCCCCGATGGTGCACGCCTCGCCTCTGCTGGGGGCGACCATAACCATACCATCCGCCTCTGGGACGCCACTTCCGGCCAGGCCCTTGCCACCATCAGCGGCCATACCCACATTGTGAATGCGGTGGCCTGGTCCCCTGATGGTGCACGCCTTGCCTCTGCCAGCTTTGACGAGACCATCCGCCTCTGGAAGGTGTAAACGCGGAGGGGCGTGCATGGCAAACGAAGAGCATCTGGCGCGGGGGCAGGTGTGTGGAACCGCTGGCGGCAGGCGCATCGCAAGGCGCAGCCAGACCTGAGCGGGCCTATCTGCGCGGGGCGAATCTTAGCTAGGTTATCCTCACCCAGGCTGATCTGAGCGGAGCCGACCTGACCCGGCGGAACCCATCCGAGCCAACCTCAGCCACACCAACGTGAACCAGGCCACCCTGGGCAATCCCCTACCTGGCAGACCAAATTTGACGGGGTATGGCTCATCCATGCCACCGCGCATTGTTTTCTAATCATACAGGAGACGTTTTCAAACGTCCTTGCGTACTTTTTCGAAAGTTATGTGAGACGTCCCGTTTTTACGTGAATTATGCGAGAACGCACATTTGACGGCTTCCGTACATGATTGGTGTGGCCGATAACTTTTTGGCAAACACAATCCGAAGTACAAAAAGATGCGCAACCAAACCCGAAAATGTTTTGCCATGCAGGAAATTACGGAATGTTTTGCCGATCCGGCAAAACATTTTCCGAATTCGCAACTCAGCCGCGGATTCCGGAAAAGATTGGCCGTTTCTACGGAAAAGATTGGCCGTTTTAAGCGGGCTCGGCGGGTCTTTTCGACGAGTATTTACGGAAAAGATTGGCCGTGCGCCGCGAAAGTACGGAAAAGATTGGCCAAGCAGTGTGTGGTTTTTTGGCCTATTGCTGGCACACATCCTGTTTCTTGAGGTCGGACGAGTTGTGTCGCCAGCACAGCCACTCCCGTGACGCGCGCTCACGTTCGTTGCCTCTTTTTCTTCGGCGGCTCCCGCGCCTCCGCATAGGCTATCACGACGCGCCAGTAGTAAAAGTGACGCTGAAGAAAGACAAGCAGCCAGCACACCGTCAACAGGGCGGCGCTGCTGTAAGCTGCACCAGGCTGCCTCAATGCGGCGTCCAGCCAGGAAAACCAGCCCAGGCCGCCGAGCCCCGCCAACAGCAGCAAGAGGGTCACCCCGACCATGTTGTAGCGCATCCCAGAGCGTCGGTAGGGCTGGAGGAAGGCCAGCAGAACCGCGTTTTCTTCGTGGAGGGCCGCGTTTCTTTCCGTGTACCACATGGCAAACGAGGAGAACGCCGAAGTGACGGCCATCCCGATGAGCCATGCCTGGATGTTCACCGCCAGCGCGTGATTCAGAAAAAGCTCGAGGCCACCCAGGAGAAACGGCAGGACGTAGCCTTCGATATTTGGCAATTGGACCCAGACGAGCGTCTCCATCGTGATCTGGTTCCACGCGGCGATCAAGAGCAGGAAGGTGGGTGCCACGAGCAGCCACTGCACCAGGGCAAAACGGGTGTAGTTGTTGGCGACCACGCTTGCCAGATCGGCCAGGGCCACACCCTGAATGATGCTTAACAGGGTGAACCCAGCGGAGAGCGTCGACCCCTTGAGCCGTTGCAAGAGGTCGCGGCGCGCTTCGTCGGGGTTGCTTTCTGTCAGAGTCACGGCTGGCGCGGGCTGTTGTACTGGTTCCATGCGGGGATGTGCTCCATGTACGACGTAATCTGAGAGAAATATCGCTAGCAGCTCTCGAAGGGCACCTGGACGTACCCCTGTGCTGGCTCCTTTCGTCATCCGTTAGAGAAAATGGGATAGGGAGCGAAATGGATCTGGCGGTATTATAGCCGATGACGAAAGGAGCCACCACAGGGATAGAATGTCGGAAGAGGAATGTAGCCCAAATAGGCGAGGTTCGTATCGTACCGCACGAGCGCTGGAGCCAATGACCTCCCCGGGTGCTCCAGAAAGTGCCAGTTCGTCACTGCTGCACCCTGGCGTGTCTTATTGTAGGTAACCAGCTTCTGCCAGGCGATCCAGGAGCAGGTGAAAATAGAGCAGCCCTCCATATGCGCTCCATTTGGCGATAGTCCGCTGTACCCCAGCATAATCCAGCGGGTCCGTCAGGCCCAGCCAGCGACTCAGGTTATTCCGGGCTCCCACATCGTCCCCAGGGAAGCGATCCAGCCGCCCCAGCCCACGCAGCAGCACATACTCTGCCGTCCAGCGCCCGATGCCGCGCAGGGCAAGCAGATGCGCCAGGGCGGTGGCATCGTCCAATCCCGCCAGCACTTCCAGGTCCAGTCGTCCCTGGGCGAGAGCGCTGGCGAGTTCGACGAGCGCCCGTCCTTTCTGCCCGCTGAAGCCCAGCGGCCTCAACTCCCGCGGCAACAGCCTGGCAAGGTCCTGCGGACGGGGAAAGGCGTGTACGGCGTGGTCGCCATCGGGGGCCGCCAGACCATACGTCTGTGTCAGCCGGTTGAGCAGATGAATTCCCTGCGTCAGGGTAATCTGCTGACACGCGATGCCATTGACCAGGGCCTCGAAGAGGGTTGGGAAGCGCGGGGGCTTGACGCCCCGGAAGCGTTGGACGAGTGGCCCCAGCTTCGCATCGATCTCAGCAAAGCGATAGAACCTCGAGAGGTCCACACCCAGGCCCAGCGTGCGTTCGAGGAACGCTCGTGCGGCCTCCTCCACCTCCGGCGCGAGGCGGGCCCCGCTGAGGGTCACGTGTAGGGCTGGGGCGTCGGAGGAGCCCACCTGGGTTGTGGCAACTTCGACCGCCTCGTCTTCTAGCACCAGCACGCGCCGGTAGGTCTGTCCATCCCACCGATCCATCAGATTGTCTGGGCGGCGACGCAGCGTCCAGACGGTCAGATCCAGCCGGAACGGGGGTATGGGAGCGAGCGAAAACGTCAGGGCACCCATCGCTGTCCTGACCCCCGCGCTTGCAGCGCCTGCTCGACGAGAGCGCGGGTCGCGTCCAGACAGTCCTCACCACAGCAGGGGAGCTTGACAAAGTCGTCCTCGGTGGCATCCGGATGCAGCGCCATTACGACCTCCTCTCGCTGGTTTCGCGTGTGAACTGCTGCCAATCCGCCAAGAAGCGTTCGATACCCTGGTCGGCCAGGAGGTGTTTTGCTGTCTGCTCCAGCACTTTGAACGGCACGGTGGCAATGTCCGCGCCCGCTTTGGCGGCCTCGATGATGTGCAGGGGATGGCGGATACTGGCCGCCAACACCAGCCAAAGCATGTGCAGCATATTTTATGCCCTACTCACCTTGCAGAAGGCCGGATGGAAAATTACCAGCTTGCCTGGAAAATCATATCCTATTACGAGGGAATGTGATAAAGATCGCTGCCGACCCCAGACGGGTCGGCTATGCTCCTAAAGGGAACCAAAGGAGAGCAGACCAGGCCAACATCGCCCAGGTATGCTCGATGCATTATAAGCGTGAGAGGAGGAAAGAGCATGGCATCGCAAGGGGTGACAGTGGCGCTCAAGCGAGTCTACGAACTACCAGAGCCGACCGATGGGACAAGGGTACTGGTGGAGCGGCTCTGGCCGCGTGGCCTGTCGAAGGCCCGTGCCCAGGTCGATCTCTGGCTCAAGGAGCTTGCTCCCAGTACAGAACTGCGCACCTGGTACGGCCACGATCCAGCGAGATATGCTGAGTTTTCGACGGCTGTGCTGGCTACTTTCGTCATCGGTTTGAAAATGGGTCAGTCCTCGTGATGGACTTTGCTATTTTACAGTCGGATGACGAAAGTAGCCAGCACAGGATGGAGTTTCCCAGGGCCAACGCATCTAATTTCTTAGGCTGCATCTGGCCTGATCAAATTAGCAAGCGCGATTTCATGCTTGCTTGAAGCTTGCCTGGTAACGCCCCAAGCCAGGCCATGACCGGCAAATTTAGATGCGTTGGCCCTGTGGAGTTTCCTTACAGAAAACGAGCGGGAAAGCTCCCGTGATTCATCCGGGAGATGAACCGCCGTTCCTTTGTCCAGAGGGGAATAAGGGAGGCGCTCCATCTTGCCCCACACGAGCGCTTGACAGCCAGGTAGGAACCCGGTAGAATATAGAATATCTGTTCGAGTTTCGATGCGAGCGGGGGCACCAGAGGCCATGCGCACAAAACAAAAGCAGCCGTTCAAAGATCAAACGTCCGAGGCACGCAAAAAGACACCGACCTTTCTCCTGGAGTTGCCCCTGTGTGTCACCTCTAGCCAGGCGAAGCAGCTGCACGCCCACCTGGAAGCAGGCCGGCAGTTCTGTAACGCCGTCCTCTCCGAGGGGCAACGCCGACTCCGTCGCATGCGCGCTGATTCCGCCTGGCAAACTGCCCGCGCCATTCCTCGCAGCCAAAAGCTGGAACGCCAGCGCGCTTTTGCGGCACTACGAGCGCAGTACGGGTTCTCGGGTGCGATTCGTTTCCCTGAAAGGTAACAGGAAGGGAGAGGTGAAAACCTTAACTTTGCCTTCGAAGTTGGGTGCAATTCCCAACCCTCTGTGAACGAGCGAAATGCGTCTTCCCCACGGAAGCGACTGGTCCTCAACTCTGTGAAGCGGGAAGAAAACCGGGTCCCCCTCGACTCCAACGAGGCATCCCTGGGAGCAGGCACCTATGGGCAGGCAACGAACACACGTTTGAACTGTCGTCACCGTAAACCAGCCTACGTGGAGTATCGGCTGGGTCCAAAAGGACAAGGCTTGGGGCTGGGCATTTCCGAGAGTGACCCAGGTTCACCCCCGCAAAACCCGGCAGATAGTGTGGCCCTACGGGTGCGTCAAACGAAGGTAAGGAACGAAGTAACCCCTGCTGCCTCTCGTAAGAGCAGGTGCCAACCGGATGACAACATGGGTAAGTCCGGGACGCAACACCCGACGCCTGCGGGGACTTATCTGGCAGCAGCGGTTTTATTTCGAACTATGTTCAACGCTTCGTCTGCTCGTTCGACATATTACGGCGGCTTGCCAAATGAAATTGCGCTCCGCTTGCAAGGTGTCGCTAAGGAAATTCCGATCTTGTCGCCGAGGTAGACGGATATCCCTCATTGGGCAGCCGCCTGATCGACTACTTTTTCGTCCAATTCGGTGAACGCTTTTCGTTGAATGCCGCGATGCCTTCGCGCGCTTCATCGGATTCGCGTGCCTGCATGTGATGGGTCAGGGCGAGATCGACATCTTCTTTCACTGACGTCGCCCAAAGTTCTTCGATCACCCGTTTGGTTTGCGCCATTGCACTGGGCGCGCCTTGCAAAACTGAATTGGCGAACTCTTGAGCTTCGTTCATCAATTCATCACGAGCTACGACGCGATTCACAAGGCCAATTTCCCTGGCTCGCACTGCGTCGATTAATTCTGCGCCAAGGACGAGCTCGCGCAGGTTTCGTTCGCTCACTTGGCGACGCAGGAAAGTCATCACCAATCCTGCGACGAGTCCGCGGCGAACTTCGGGATATCCGATTTTCGTTTTCTCCGCGGCCACAACGAAATCGCAGGCCGACATAATTCCGGCGCCTCCTGCAACGGCCGCGCCGTGAACCGCCGCGATCGTGACTAACCGCGTTTCGGCAATCGTGATCAAAGTTTTCGCGACCATCTCCGCGGTCGCGTGCGCTTTGGTTTGATCAGCCGCCTCCTTCAAATCGAGTCCGGTGCAAAACGCGTCGCCCGCGCCGCGCAGAATCAACACGCGTTGTTCCGACTGATCGGCCGTGGCGTTGATGGTCGAAATCAGTTTATTTAGCAGCTCAATCGTCAGAGAGTTCCGGCGCTCAGGACGATTCAGCGTGGCAATCGTAATCTGCGGCGATTGCTTTTCGACAAGAAGAACGGACATGGAGATCGCGATCTAAACCTGAATTACGCCAGTATGGAAGTTAGCCTTCGGCATTGGGCGCGAGACGCACTGCAGAAGTCGAACCAACGTTTCGCGGGTTTCGTGCGGTTGAATGATTGCGTCCACCCATCCACGCGCGGCTCCGTAACGAATGTCGGTTTGCTCTTCGTAACTTGCTTTCAGTTTCTTGCGCAGGTCGTCGAGTTCCTCGTGCGTTGCTTTCTTGTCACCGCGTTCGCGCGCGCGGACTAAAATCGAAAACACGGTGTCGGAGGCCTGAGCTGCGCCCATTACCGCGTATCGCGCGCTCGGCCAGGCCACTATGAATCGTGGATCGTAGGCCTTGCCGCACAGCGCATAGTTTCCGGCGCCAAAGGAGCCGCCGACCACGACAGTGATTTTTGGGACCACCGAATTGCTGACCGCGTTCACAAGTTTCGCGCCGCTTCGAATGATTCCGCTTTGCTCCGCGTCGCGGCCTACCATGAATCCAGTCACGTCCTGGAAGAAAATGATCGGCAAACTATCCTGATTGCAATCCATCACGAACCGCGCCGCTTTGTCAGCGCTGTCTGAATAAATGACGCCACCCATCTGAATTCCTTCTTTTTTCGTGCGCACCTGCAAACGTTGACTGGCAACGATCCCAACCGGGCGGCCTGCAATGCGCGCATAAGTTGTCACCAGCGTCCTGCCGTAGTCGCCTTTGTATTCGTCCATGGAATTTGAGTCGACAATCGAGGCCAGCAGATCGCGCGCGTCGTAATTCTTCTGGCCATCGAGACTCACCAGATCGTAAATCATGTCCGGACCTTTTGTCGGCTTGAGCGTCTTGGGATCGCTTACCGATTTTGCGCCGGTCGCTTCTGGCAGTAACGAAACCAGCGAGCGCAATCGTTTCAGACAAGATTCATCGGTCTTCTCGTAGAAATCGACCGTCCCGCTGACCTCGGAATGCATTTTCGCGCCGCCGAGTTCCTCCTGGTCGACAATTTGCCCGATTGCGGCTTTGACCAGTGACGGACCCGCGAGATAGAGACCGCTACCTTCGGTCATCAAAATTTTATCGCACAGCACTGGCAAATACGCGCCGCCGGCGACGCAATTCCCCATGATCGCAGCGAACTGGGGGATCCCCGCTGCTGAGATCACTGAGTTATTGCGAAATATTCGGCCAAAATCATCTTCATCCGGAAAAATCTCATCCTGCATCGGCAAAAAGACGCCCGCCGAATCAACCAGGTAAATGATGGGAAGCGCACACTCGAACGCGATCCGCTGCGCGCGCAGCAACTTTTTGCACGTGGCCGGAAAGAACGCACCGGCCTTTACGCTCGCATCGTTGGCAATGATCATGCACGAAACGCCGCAAACGTTCCCAATCCCGGCAACCACCCCCGCGGCAACGATGTTCCCCCACTCCTGGTACATTTTATAAGCCGCCCATAGTCCGATCTCGAAAAACTGTGCGTCCTTGTCGAGGAGTTGCGCAATTCGTTCCCGCGCCGGCAAACGCCCGAGTTTGCGTTGCCGTTCCAGTCCGGCTTTCCCGCCGCCCTGCCGGAGGATCGCTTCCTGTTTTAAGATCTCGCGGCAAAAATCGCGCAACGGCTCATCGGGAGATGTCGATGTTCGGGCCATGTGCGAAGAGGCTTAATCCGCGAAAGTGTTTGAATCAAGCGTTGTAGCTACCGATGTCCTCATCGGCAAATCTGCCGCCAGAGACAGGGGCAGCTACACTTAATAAATGTCGACTTCGGAACGATAACCTGAGTCGCTCCGAATCGAACGCAACCGCGCCCGGCTTCCCCGTTCGGATTCCGGACGATTGATCCGCGCCATTGCGACTTTGACCAGGAAGGGAACCGCTGCCAACGCGCCAACCGACATCAGTGCGATGGCAGTCGTTTGTCGGGCAGAACGGCCAATTCTATCGGCGACAAGCATGCCGATGCCAAGTCCGAGTGCTGTCCGCGTTAAAGTCATCAAATTTCCAAGCGGAGTTTGCTCGGAAGTTTTTGGAATGGATACCGAGAGCGACATCGCGTATTCTTATACGTCTCGTTTGCGAAAAAGAAACGGGAAATTCTTCTCGCTCGCGTGATCTTCGCTATTGGCAGTTTCAGACATGGCTAATTCGATCTACGCTCTCATTCTCGCCGGCGGCAGCGGCGAACGTTTCTGGCCGTTGAGCCGCCGTAATCGGCCGAAGCAACTGCTGCATCTCGTGTCCGAGCGCACCTTGCTCGAGGAAACTGTCGCACGTTTGGACGGACTTGTTCCACCCGACCGCATTTTGATTCTAACCAATGTCGAACAGGAAAAAGCCGTTCGCGATTTACTCAAGAAGTTCCCGAAGGAGAACATCATAGCCGAACCGGCGAAACGCGATACCGCTGCGGCGGTCGCACTTGGCGCGGGTTGGGTTGCCGCCCGAGACCACGCAGCGACGATGCTGGCGTTGCCGGCGGACCATGTCATCGCGGACCGCGCAGCGTTTCAGGAAACAATGAAGACTGCCGCCACCGCCGCGGAGGAAATGGGCGCTCTTGTCACGATTGGAATCAAGCCTACCTGGGCTTGTCCCGGTTTCGGTTACATCGAGCAGGGAGATCCAGTTCGGCTGCACAATGGCGGCAAAATCGCCGTCCATCGCGTGGTTCGGTTTCGCGAAAAACCAAATGTTGATTTGGCCGAGTCTTTTTTGCGAAAAGGTAACTTTCGCTGGAACGCGGGAATGTTTGTGTGGTCGGTGCCGACCGTGTTGAGTGAATTTAACCGGCACACTCCCGAGCTCGCAGATTTTATCTCGCAGGTCCGTTCTCCAAAAAATCTGGACAAACTGTTGCGGGAACGTTTCTCAACATTGCCGCGAATCTCATTTGACTATGCGATCATGGAAAAAGCTGACCGCGTTTTGGTCGTGGAAGCGAGCTTCGACTGGGATGACGTCGGAAGTTGGCAGGCAGTGGCGCGTTACTTCAAAAAGGATGCGCACGGTAATGCCGCAAATCGCGCGCTCACGGCGCTTGATTCAAGCGACAACATTATCTTTAACGATGGCGAAACTACGATCGCGCTTCTTGGGGTCAGTAATCTGATTGTCGTTCGAACGAACGACGCGATCTTAATCTGTCACCGACATGAAGCCGAACGCATCAAGAATCTGGTCGCAAAGTTGCCACCCGAGCTGCAGTAGTCGGACATGAATCCGATCTTAGGGATCGACTTCGGCCAGGCCAGAATCGGATTGGCAATATCCGATGAACTGCGTCTGTTGGCGCATCCTCTGGAAACCATTCCGGCAAATAAAAATCCAGGAAAGCGAATCGCAGATATCGTCCGCGATCGAAAGGTCGACAAGGTTGTAATCGGAATCCCCCGCCACATGAGCGGAGAGATCGGTGATGCGGCGAAGCGAGCGTTGGATTTTGCGGCCGAACTGCGGCAGCAACTTTCCTGTTCGATCGAAACCTGGGATGAACGTCTAACCACTGTTGCCGCAAATCGCGCATTGGCTGCCGCCGGGAAAAAGACGCGCGAAACGCGCAAGTTCGTCGATCAAGTCGCGGCCCAAATGATCTTGCAGGGATATCTCGATCGCGAGCGCGACGCAGTCGAGACGAAGCAGTCGGACTAACGAACCAATGTCGCGGCGGCTGAAGTTAACCGTTGCCTACGATGGTTCTGCGTTTGCCGGATGGCAGAGTCAAACTCATCGCAACACGGTTCAGGACGAGCTTGAGCGCGCCTTTCACCGGATAACGGGGAAACGTGCCCGGGTCCACGGCGCCGGGCGGACGGATACCGGAGTGCACGCGCTCGCTCAATGTGCCCATGTCGATCTTGAGGACCGGCACCTGACAGCACCCCGCTGGACGAAGGCCCTAAACGGGGTCCTGCCACCGACAATTCGAATTTTGAGTTCTCGGTACGTTTCATCGGATTTTCACGCGCGTTTCTCTGCGAAAGGAAAAACGTATCGTTATCGGATTTGGGCGGCGCCAATTTTGCCACCACTCGAGTTGAACCGCGCGTGGCACATTTCGGGGCCGCTTGATCTTGATCGGCTAGCCGCGGCAGGAAAAAAATTCGTAGGGACGCACGATTTCGCCGCTTTCGCAGCGAATCGCGGGAAACCAGAGGAAGACACAGTGCGCACAATATGGTCGATTCATGTGCGCAGCCGCGGTCCGGCAGTCTCAATTGCACTCAGCGGCAACGGATTTCTTTATAAGATGGTGCGGTTGATCGTGGGCGCGATGACGCAGGTAGCTTTAGGGAGGGCAAAGCCCGCTGAAATTGATGCAAACTTGAAATCCGGAGGCAAAACGGGAGCGCGTTTTGCGGCGCCGGCGGAGGGTTTGTACTTAGTGAAGGTGTGGTACTGACCCTGCTTTGGGTGGGGTCGGCGCCGAACGGTATTGCGGGAGTCGAGCTGGCAAAGGAGCTGCTCTATGGCAATTATGGTAAATAAATCGGCCGGCGCCAAGGTAGCATCTCGGACCAAAAAGCCGCGGCGGTCGCTCTCTGGGCGCGTCGGCGACTGGCTTTTTAGTCAGAAGCACTTCCATTTTAAGCTTCTTTCGGGCACCACGGTTGGCGTCGCGGTGATCATTTTTCTCGTCGCCGTGTTCCTCCTGGTTAGCTTACGCGACCACTATCAGGACACGTTACGCAGCCACACCATTGCGGTGATTCGTTTGAGCAGCCTCATCGAAAACGACGTCGCCAGTCTGGAGAGTAGTCACCGGGGCTTCTTAATAAGCGGCCGAGAAGACTATGTCGCCTCGTTTGAAAAAAGACGCGAGGCGATCAAACAACGAACCCAGGATTTAATGGGCGTTATCCTCGACAGCCCAACACAGCGAAAGCGGGTCATGAAAGTGCAGGACATCGTCCAAAAATGGTGCGCCACAGTGGCCGACCCCGAAATCAAGGCGCGGCGGACCAAAGGTGCGACGCCCTCGTTAAGTGATATGAACGCGGGTCCCTCCGGACTCGGCAATTCAATGCTCGATCAAGCGCGCGACATCCTCCAATCGCTCGAGGACGAAGAGCAGATCAACCTCAACCAACGAATTCGTGATCAGGAGTGGGCGGCCCAATCCACGCAAATCCTAGATTTCCTGCCGAAACTCGACCGCGCAGTGATTGAGATGGAAAAGGAAAAAGCCGGCTACGTGTTGACGGGTGAAAATAGTTTCGTCGAAGCTTACAAACGTGCGGTCGCGGATTTTTATACTTATCACGCCTACCTTTCGATTCTGATTGCCGATTCCCCTGCCCAGGCCCAATTGATGGCTGAAATTCGGGCAAACGTTGAGCGCTGGATCAATACTTCCGCCCTTCCACAAATGGATGCCAAGCGGGCGGGCAAGGATTCCGAAGTTGCCGCGCCGACAGCGGCGGGCGAGACCATCATGGCCGACGTGCGCCAGATGCTCACTAATTTCGAGGCGAACGAGCTGAATGTTTATCAGCTGCGCACCAATGCCGTCACGAAGCAAAGAATTGTGCAGACGTCAGCGCTGGCATTTGTTGCCTTTTTCGCCGTCGGGCTTCTGGTTGTTTCAAACAGCTACAGCTTTGTGTTTGTTCGGCGCCAGTTAAACAAACTGGAGAACGCCGAGGCCCACATCCGCTCGATTATCGAGAACATTCTCGACGGCATGATAGTTCTCGACGAATCCGGTCTCATTCGTTCGATGAATCCCGCAGCCGAGAGAATGTTCGGCTGCCGCGACAACGAAATGCTTGAACATAATTTTACCAGATTGGTTCCAAAGCGCTACGATGGCGAGCAGGACATGAAGCCCGTAGTCAGTAACTGGACGGAGATCATGCGACGAACGGGCAGCACTACCCTCGCCATCGGCCGCACCCGTAAAAACATCACGTTCCCAGTCGAAATTTCGCTAAGCGAAATGATCATCGATCAACAGCGACTCTACGTTGCGATGGTCCGTGACGTCACCGAGCGAAAACGCTTTGAGCAACAAGTCGACGCTGAAAAAGAGAATCTCGCTGTCACTCTCCGCGCAATCGGCGACGGCGTCATCACTTGCGACGTGAACGGCAAGGTCATAATGATGAACTGTGAAGCGGAAAAGTTGACGGGTTGGACTTCCAAGGAAGCCATTGGTCAACCGCTCAAGTCTGTTTTCGATGTCACCGTCGATCTTGCCACACAAGCGAAAACACAAAAGGGCGGTTATCGGAGCGAAGCCCAGTCGATCTTGGTGAATCTTCCCGAGACCGTTACCCTCACCTCTAAAGACGGCGCCGAGCGCGTGATCGAACAGGTTGCTTCCCCGATTCGGGACAACAAGAATGAAATCGGCGGGGTCGTCCTCGTCTTCCGTGACATCACCGAGCGTCAACGGAGCGAAGCCGAACGCCGCAAGGCGGAGACCCTCGAGCAACTTGGTTTGCTCGCCGGCGGCATTGCTCACGATTTCAATAATCTCCTCACCGCGATCATCGGAAACATTTCCCTCGCCTCGCTGCTTCTCCCGCCGGACGACGAAATGGCAACCCGGCTGGACGATGCCAAGAACGCGTCGCTGCGCGCTCGCGATCTCGCACAACAACTTCTGACCTTTGCTCGCGGCGGCGCGCCAATCAAAAAGACAGCGTCGATTGCAAAGTTGATTCAGGATACGGTCAGTTTCTCGCTCCGTGGTAGTCGCAATCGCAGTGAATTCGACTTTGCCGCGGACGTTGCGCCGGCTGAAATCGACGCCGGTCAGATTAGCCAGGTCATCGCAAATCTCGTCGTCAACGCCGACCAGGCGATGCCTAACGGAGGCACGCTCTACGTCAATTGCGACAATTTCTGTTACGACACGAACGACGTCGTCATTCCCGATCTCGCTCCAGGAGACTATGTCCGCGTCCGGATCCGCGACGAAGGCGTCGGCATACCGGAAAAGTACGTGAAGCGGATATTCGATCCGTACTTCACCACCAAGCCCAAAGGAAACGGTCTCGGTCTGGCGACGGCTTATTCGATCATCAAAAATCACAACGGCCTGATGACGGTCGAATCGCAGGTGCACGTCGGCACGACCTTCACGATTTACTTACCGGCGGCAGCAGCCGAGCATGAAGAACTGCCAGTCGAGGCGCCAAGAAAACTGACGCCGGAGATATCCGGTACCGGTCGCGTTCTCGTGGTCGATGACGAAGACGCAATCCGCGATCTCGTTGAGTTTACGCTTACCCGACTCGGCTATGAAGTTTCGCAAGCGGAAACGGCGCTCAAAGGAGTCGACATTTACCACGATAACCTCAGAGCCGGCAAACGTTTCGACCTCGTCATTCTCGACCTCACTCTTCCCGGGGGTATGGGCGGTAAGGAAGCGCTCAAGAAATTGATCGAGCTCGATCCAACAGTGAACGCGATCGTCTCGAGCGGTTATGCCACTGATGCGACTATGAGCCGCTATCAAGACTTCGGTTTCCGCGGAGTCATCGCCAAACCGTACGAAGCCGCCGAGCTCGGCAAAATTGTTCACGACGTAATCGAATCGAGCCACGTCAATGTCGTTAGCTTGAATTATCCGACGCGGGCAGCGGGCTAGTGGCAGGTCGATCGAACTAATCCGCCGGCATCGGTAACTCTTTCACGAGTCGAAAGCCGTTTTTTGTGTAGCCAAGCTTCTCGTAAAACTCGTGAGCTTGCTCTCGCTCGAAATGTGTATTCACCGCGACTCGCCGAATATTTCTTTGTGCAAAATCCTTCTCCGTCGCTGCGATCAGCGCCTGGCCAACGCCGCGCCCGCGCATCTTCTCGGATACGACGAGCGCGAGAATTCTACCCGAGGGGCCGTTGTGCTCATAGGTATAGCACGTGAATGTCCCGATCATTCCGCAAACCTTTCCTTCGATCACCGCGACAAGGGTGGCGTAATTCCTGTCGGCGTGGATCGTTTCCATTCGCATTTCCATTTCCGAAGCACGCGTCGGATATCCAAGTTGAGTCATCAAATCGGCCAACGCGGCGGCATCGCCGATCTCCGCGCGCCGGATTGCAACATCGAGATCCTTTGGATCATTCATTGCCTTGCTCCGGCGCCAATCGTGGCAAGAGTCCTTCCAAAATTGTTGCTACCGACTCGTTGACGGTTTGTCGATCGGTGCGAACTACGATTTCGGCGTCGTCCGGCGGCTCATACGGTGCATCGATGCCGGTAAACTCCAGGATCTCACCGGCCCGCGCTTTCTTGTAGAGATTCTTCGGATCGCGCGCTTCGCAAACTGCCAGCGGCGCATCGACAAAAACTTCCACGAACTCAGCGTTGCCTTCGAGAGCGATCTCTCGCGCCCGACGCCGATCCATTCGATACGGCGAAATGAACGCTGTGATCGCAACCACGCCGGAGTCCGCCATCAATTTCGCGACTTCGCTTACGCGGCGAATATTTTCGACGCGATCTTCCGGTGAAAATCCGAGATTCGAATTCAAGCCGTGTCGAATGTTGTCTCCGTCGAGCACATAGGTATGCATTCCGCGTGCGAAAAGCTCGCGCTCGAGCGCCTGCGCAATGGTCGATTTTCCAGCGCCGGATAATCCGGTGAACCAAACCACCGCGCCACGATGGCCCGTCAGCGCCGCACGATCTTGCGCGGCGATTTTGCCTTCTACCCAGAAAATATTTTTGCTCTTTGCAACCGTGCGGTCCGTATAAACGCCGCCAAAAATTGTCCCGCCGCCGCAAATATCGCCGTCATCAACAATGACGAACCGTCCAAGATTCGGAATCCGGTCGTGGTTATCGATTACGAGTGGCGAACGAGTCTGAATGGTCAGTCGACCGACTTCGTTGCGTTCAAGTCGATCTCGTCTGTCGCTGGACGATTCGAGGGTCGACGAATCCATCACTGAATCGATCGACGCAATTTCGCATTTCACTTCCTGCGTGCTGAGTCGCAGATCATACAGATGCCCGACTCGCATCGGCTCACGCACGATCCAGAAAACGTCCGCGTGAACGCGATTTGCCTCAATCGGCGTTTCGGTTTGATGAGACGCGACGTAACCGCGCTCGACGAAAATTTGTTCGGTCAATGTAATTCCAACTGAATCGCCGGCAATCCGTTCACCGTTAGTCTTTTCAGGCCATCCTTCGATCGAATGAACTTTCGAAGTCTTGTTGGCCGGCGAGAAAACCAGTTCATCCCCCACCCTGAGTTTTCCCGTTTCAATTCGGCCGGCGATGATGCGACGCTCGTCGAATCGGTAAACGTCCTGGACGCAAAACCGCAGCGGAAGATCGACCTCGGCGCTTTGCGGCTCCAACAAATCAAGCGCCTCCAAAACGCTTGGACCTCGATGCCATTTCATTCTCTTGCTCCGGCTTGTTACGTTCTCTCCGGTTTTCGCCGACGCTGGAACAAACACCCGCGCTTCAAGTCCGAGGTCACCCAGGAATTTCTGATACTGCTTCGCGATCTCGTTGAATCGTTTCTCGGAAAAATCCGCGAGGTCCATCTTGTTAACCACCACGATCAATTGCCGAATTCCGAGCAGACTGAGCAAATAAGCGTGGCGTCGACTTTGTTCCCGAACGCCCTCGTTGGCGGCAATCACCAGCACGGCCGCGTCCGCTCGCGATGCGCCCGTGATCATGTTCTTCAAAAATTCCTTATGACCAGGCGCATCGATGATGATGTATTTACGCTGCTTGGTTTTGAACCGGATCTCGGTCGTGTCGATCGTGATGTTCTGTTTTTGTTCTTCCAACAGCGCATCAAGAACGAAGGCGAACTCAAATTCCATTCCTTCCGCCTCGCACGCTTTCTTCACCATCTCGATCTTGCCTTCCGGCAGCGAGTCGGTGTCGTTCAAAATCCGCCCGATAAGCGTCGACTTTCCATGGTCGACGTGGCCGGTGAACACGACGCGGAGCGGCAAAGCCGCTGACGATTGCGGATTGTGGACTGCGGATTGCGGATCTTCCTTTACTTTCATCGACTAGCTCTGACGCGCGCGACGTGCGGTTTTGATAGAGGCGACTGTTATCGCAAGTAGTTCGTTCGCCTCTTCAAGTAGATCATTCAGTCGGTTTCGCTTAAGAAGTTTTCGGTCGATAATCATTTCCATCCAATACGCGGACTCGTCGCATTCTTCTTCAACGACACCGAGCTTTGCGACAAAGTCTGCCCGAGACCTCGCCCGCGCTGCCGCCCGATAGTTTGCGCCTACAGACGTTCCTGCTCGGATCAATTGTCTTCCCAGGATTCGAGCCGTTTCGGCCCTGGGCAATGCTTCTGCTGCGGCTATTACTCGTGATCCGAATTCGAAAGTGCGTTTTTTTAGTTCTAGGGTGGTCATATACCAATCCACACTCCGCAATCCACACTCCGCAATCATAAAAATCCCTTCGCCCTTAACTTCTGCATCGCGTTGCGCTCGTAATGGTCCTGGGCGCGGCCGGCACGCTCCCCGACCTTGGTCGATTCAAGCTCGGCGATGATCTCCTCGATATTCGACGCCTTGCTCTCGATCGGGTGCGTAATCGGACTGCAGCCTAACGAGCGGAATCGTTTGCCGCTCCGAGCAAAATACATTTGCGGAATTGGAATGTTCTCGCGTTGGATGTAACGCCACACATCCACTTCGGTCCAGTCGAGTAAGGGCTGGACGCGCACATGCTCGCCCTTGGCCGCGCTGGTTGCGAATTGTCCCCAAAATTCCGGCGGCTGATCCTTGTAATCCCACTCGAATTGCGCGTTACGCGGGGAAAAATACCGCTCCTTCGCGCGGGTTGGATCTTCGTCGCGCCGGATCCCGGTGATTAGCGCGTCGAACTTGTATTGGCTAAGCACCTGCTGAAGCGCCACCGTTTTCAATTCGTGCGTCACCGTTACCGGGTCGTGCGTCTCATAACCCACCCCCCGCCCGCGTGCTTCAGTATTGATCTTCACGATGAGGTTCAAGTTGTGATGCGTCTTGGCCCATTCGCGGAACTCGATCATTTCCGGAAATTCGTAGGTGGTGTCGATATGCAGGACCGGGAACGGCACCCGTCCGAAGAACGCTTTCCGCGCGAGCCAGACAAGGACGTTGGAATCTTTGCCCATCGACCAGGGCATGCACACGTTCTTAAACGCGTGATACGCCTCGCGAAAAATGAAAATGCTCTGGTTCTCAAGCGCGTCTAAGTGCGTGCGCGTGTTTGTACTCATCGTGGTCGCGAGCGCTTTCTATACTATCGACAACCGCCGTCTGCAATGCACGCGAAGGTGGATCGGCCGCTCCGCGGACGATGTTAAATATTAGCGGCTACGCCGCCTAAATTAGCATCGAGGTCCGAGCCGGACTGGCTTTAGGCCTGCTCGATCCACCTATTGTCGATCTTGCGCGGCGGATAGGTCACGTTAGGCTTATTCCTATGAGCGATACCCGCTCCAGCGCATACGACTCCAAGATCGAGGGTAACGTCATCTTTACCCGACTCGACGCTGCCTTCAATTGGGTCCGCAAAAATTCGCTCTGGCCGATGCCGATGGGGCTCGCCTGTTGCGCCATCGAACTGATGGCCACGGCGGCTTCGCGGTTCGACATCGCGCGGTTCGGCGCCGAGGTAATGCGATTCTCGCCCCGGCAATGCGACGTCATGATCGTCGCCGGCACGGTGACTTATAAAATGGCGCTGGCGGTGAAACGGATTTACGAACAAATGCCCGATCCGAAATGGGTCATCGCCATGGGCGCATGCGCATCTACTGGCGGGATGTATCGCTCCTACGCCGTGCTTCAGGGAATTGACCAACTTCTGCCGGTCGATGTTTATATTTCCGGTTGCCCGCCACGGCCGGAAGCATTGCTCGCCGGCTTGATGAAATTGCAGGAGAAAATTTCGGGCGAGAAATCGTTCGCCGCCCAAAAACCGGAATGGACGAAGAAGATAACGGGCGCGCTCGCATGAGTCCTCTGTCATCCCGAACGAACGTGAGGGATCTCTCAAGAGGTCGTGGATCACACAAGGTACCTAGCGTGACGCTCGCTTCGACTGTGAGATTCCTCGCTTCGCTCGGAATGACAATCTGATATGACCGGAAAAGACTTGCTTGGTTCGTTAGGCAAACTGTTCGGGCCAAAGCTGCAGTCGAAAACCGAATTCCGCGGCGAGACGACTTACGCGATTGCAGCCGTGCGATTTGCGCGAGATCGCGAAGCTTTGCCGCGACGATCTTTCATTCGACTACTTGCTCGACATCACCAGCATCGACAACGCGGACGAAGAGCCGCGATTCGAGATCGTTTACGAGTTGTACTCGTTGACCCTCGCCGTTCATCTCCGATTGAAATTGAAAATCGGCGAAGACGAGCAGGTCGATACGGTTTCCGACATTTGGCCAACCGCGAATTGGCACGAGCGCGAGATTTACGACATGATGGGAATCAAATTCAAAGGGCACCCCGATCTCCGCCGGATCCTGATGTGGGACGGCTACCCGTTCTTTCCGTTGCGCAAAGAATTTCCGTTGGAAGGACTTCCCAGCGAAATGCCTGATGTCGCATTCACCAGATCCGCGCCGCTCGAAGGCGGCCCGTTCGTCACCCAACCCAGCACCGCTACCGCAAAAGATCGCGAACCGCGCGCTAGGCCACCGGAACTCTGAACCTCCTTGAGTTAGACGAAAATTTTCGTCTAATTCTCGTTAGGGTGTATGCGCGATATCGATAAATCCGATTTGCGGCGACGCATTCTGGAAGATGGCTTCCGAAGATTGCACCGGGCTTTACGAAATCATCTGGTCATTGAACACGCGGTACCCCGGCATTCCGCGCGAGACGAAGGTGGCAGCCGCTCGCGACGTCACGCTCGATCTTCTTCGGAGTGGTGAGGTCGCTTTGTATACAACGCGCTGGGCTTCGAATGAGTATGTCCCGGTTCCACCGTCAGAGGCGCTCACAGTTGTTTTTCTTTGGAAGGCCGAATTGGCATCCATGCGACAATAGCCCAGCGTTTTAACGCTGGGATTTCGTTCGCAGCACAAACCCCAAGTCCGGTAGGACGAAAGAACGCCTCTGTCGTCCCGATTGGGACTTGGATCGATACCGGCAAATTTTCCCAGCCTTGAAAGGCTGGGCTATTTTCGGATTTCGAGATTCGAATTTGGCGCGCCTACGCAGCTGAAACCGGCGGCGCGGATTCCGGCTTCCGCAACGACGCCATCACGTCTGGCCGCATTTTCATTGTCTCGTCTTCGGTCGGCGTAAATCGCGATTCGCCCTTCGGATACGCGATGCGGGTGTGGAGCATCGTCATCAACGTGAAACGGAAACGCTCCGCGATGACGCGCAACTCGCCTAAAGTCAGATCGCATTCGTCGAGCTGACCGTCGGCAATGCGTTCCTCGATCAGTTCGTTTACGAGTTGCTCGATCTTTTGCGGCGTCGGTTTCTCCAAACTGCGCGACGCGCTCTCGACGATGTCGGCGAGACTGACGATCGCGCTTTCCTTCGTCTGCGGTTTCGGTCCGGGATAACGGAAGCTCTCCTCCTGCACCTCAGGAATGTCTTCCTCGCGGATATTCATGATTTTCCCGCCGGCCCGCGCGTCCCCCTGCTGTTGAAGGGCGCGTTGGTAAAAATAATAGACGAGCGACGTGCCGTGATGTTCCTGGATGATGTCGATGATGCGCTGGTTGAGTTTGTTTTTGAGCGAGAGATCAACGCCTTCCTTTACGTGCGAGATAATGATGAGCGCGCTCATGCTCGGCGCGAGATCGTCATGCGGGTTGCGCTCAAAGTTCATGTTCTCGGTGAAATATTCCGGCTTAACCAATTTTCCGACGTCGTGGAAATACGCACAGACGCGGCAAAGCGTCGCATTGGCGCCAATCGCTTCCGCGGCAGCTTCGGCCAAATTCGCAACCACGAGGCTGTGGTGATAAGTGCCCGGAGCTTCGATCGTCATTCGCCGCAGCAACGGGTGATTCAGATCCGACAGTTCCAGCCAGGAAACGTCGGTCGTGACTTGGAATAAATGTTCGAGCAGAGGTAGCGCGCCGCCGACGATCATCGCCGTAACAATCCCGTTTCCGAGCGCGAGCGCGCTCTGAACGCCGATCATTGCCCAGTTGTTGTCCGTTGGCGGAAAGAAATTAATCGTGATCAATCCGAAGCAGAGCGAGGAGAGCCAAATCGCAACGCCTACACCGAGCCCCGCGCGAATGAGTTTGCTGCGTCGTCGCACTTGCAGCGTGAGATATACCGCGGTGAATCCGCTGATCAGACTGATCACGAGCAGCGGCGCGTCGATTTTAACGAACAACACGCTGCTCCAGAAGCTGACGAAGAACGCCGCATAAAGGCCGTGATTTCTCCCAAGCAGAACACTTAGGACGAGCGGCGCGAACGCGTAAGGCGCAAGCAACCATCCCATTTCCGGCGTTAGAAATTTGAAAGCGTGCTCGCTGCATAGCATCAGCACCAGCTTGATCGCCGCCAGCTGGACGAAGATCGTCGCGAAAACGAGGAAGACTTGTGAGTTTTGGGCAAAGGTGGCTGGATGATTGATCCACAACGCGGCCACGGATGTTGCGAAAAACAGCAACGCGATAACAAAACTCTTCGTCGGCTCAGGCTGCTGTCCGCCGAAGATCAGAAAGGCAAGCCCAGCGACGAAAGCAGCCAGGATAATGACCTTGACGAACCGCGCGTACTCGAGGCTGCGCAACAATTCGTTACGAGTCCGGCGGCGGCGCTGCTTTTTGGAAGCCAATCCGCGCTTCAACAGGCGTCTGCGTCTTATGAAATCAAACATGAGTTACTTTCGCGATGACGGTGCGGGCGATCGGTGTTGTTGGTAAGCCGTTATAATGGACCGAACGAGCTCGTGGCGTACCACGTCGCGTTCGTTGAAATAGGCAATCGCGATGCCGGGAATGTTTTTCAACGCTTGCAGTGCTTCCACAACCCCGGAGCGCTTATTTGCCGGTAAATCGATCTGGGTCACGTCGCCGGTGATCACGCACTTCGAATTTGGACCGATACGGGTGAGCAACATGAACATCTGCTCGGTGGTCGTGTTTTGCGCTTCGTCCAAAATCACGAACGCATTGTTCAGAGTGCGGCCCCGCATGTAAGCCAGCGGCGCGACTTCGATCGTCTGCCGCGCAATCGAACGTTCGATCTCTTCCGGCTCGAGCATATCGCGAAGCGCGTCGTAGAGCGGGCGCAAATACGGCGCGATTTTTTGCTCGAGCTCGCCCGGCAAAAAACCGAGTGCTTCTCCAGCCTCGACCGCGGGCCGCGTCAAAATGATGCGGCTAACCTGGTCCTTTTTCAGGGCGGACACAGCCATCGCCACCGCGAGATAAGTCTTACCGGTTCCGGCCGGTCCGATTCCAAAAACGATGTCGTGTTTGTCGATCGCTTCGAGATAACTCTTTTGCCCGGCCGAGCGCGCAACAATCGGCGCTTTGCGCGAAGACGTTGTGATCTTCATCGAAACCGCGTCAGTCAGATTATCTCCGCGCGATTCGTTCACCGAATTCAGCGCATATTGGAATTCGTGCTTCTGGATCGGCACGCCTTTCTTTTGCGCTTCCTCCAGCTGGTCGAACACGCGCTGGGCCTTGTCGATCTTCTCCGGTTCGCCTTCGATTTTAACCCAGCCCTCACGCGTTGTGACCTTCACGCCTAACGAATCCTCCATTCGCTTCAAAAGCTGGAGGTCGTTCGCGTAAAGTGATTGGACCTGACGCGCGTTATCGAAATGCAGGGTTCGCGTTTCGCTCATCTGGAAATATAATCCACCCACGCCACGGCGCGCAGGCATTCTGGAGGATGAAAAATCACTCTCGATCAGCGGAATCCGTAAACCAGCGCCCAATGCGTGCGTTCCTCGGGCGATTCTTCCACCGCGACGATGATGAAATAACTACTCGTTGCTTTGGGAATCACGTGTGCCGCGGCGAAATGTCCTTTTTCCCAACTGTCCGTTTGCTCGGCGAGTTTCCCTTCGGCGTCGTAGATGTGAACAGAGACCTTTGCCCGCTCGACTTCAGTTCCCATCCAAAACCAATACTCGTTGCCTTTGAACAATTGCTGCCGGACTGCTTTTTTCTCGCCGGACCCGAGGTCGCCGCCCCAGTAATCCTCGCGAACCTGGAACCCTTCTTTCACGTAGGGCTCGGCTGCCTGCAGCGCGAACGATTGTGCGTCATCCACCGTTCCGCCGGCGCCGCGCGGCAGGATCAAACAAACCAGAAGCAACAGACTTACCCGCAAGCTGGATTTCATGAGGCGGTTCATTAGAGGCTTTTAATCCTTCGTTACGATCCCGCTATCGAGCTTCGTAGTGATATCGTTGATTTTTCGCACACTCTCCGCAGAAATGTGAGCCGATCCGACGTCGACCAGCGGCTTCACCTGGCCGAGCGCGGTCCGAATATCGTGAAGGATCGGCAGATTAAATTCCGGCATTCCTTGGAGCTGGGTTTGGAAATGCACGAGCAAATCGGGCTGATGCAGCAACTCCGCTCCGTCGGCAGAAAAATGTTTCGTGACCACCGAGGTCAAAACCTGCGTCCCACGCAACCAGCCGCCAAGGCTCACTAATTGCGAAAGTTTTTCGTCGTGCACCTCATTCATTGCCGCCTGGACACTGCTCTGGGTGCGATCGAGCTCCGTGCGAACGTCTTCCCATTTACGCTTGTCGGCCGCTTCCGTGATCGCTTTCGCGTGCGGGGTGATGGAATTCCCAACGCCAATGCCTTTGGACAAATTCAGCACCCGCTGGCCAATCTCCTTCACTGCCGGAGCGTCTTCCGCTTGAACAGCGATAAAACCATCGGCGATCACCGTTCCCAGCAGCAGGGCGATCCGGGGCCGTTCGGTGAAATTGCTGGTTTTTTCAGTGCGAACGTACTCCCGCCAGTTGACCGACCCGAGCTTGTTCAGCGCGCCAAAGATTTCATTGGGCAGCGGCACCACTACGTTCTCAACTTGCTGCGACATCTTCTGGACGTCGATCCGTTGCGGGGCCTGGGCAGCGTGGACGCAAAGCGCCGCCCCAAGGAAGGCGCTCGCGCTGATTTTTAAAGTTTTAGAAAAGGCTATCATCGGCAGCTTCGACTGTTGATTTCGGCTTCGTATTCAGGATTAATGAAGCCATTGTAAGCAGAACCTTGGCTTCGCACAAATACCTGCGCCGAACTATTTTGAGTTACTCTGTCCCACCTCTTTTCGCTCAACGTCGCGCCTCACCGGCCCTATGGACTTAAAAAGGCTCCGCCAAATTCTCGACCGCGCTCCCTCCAAACGCATCCTGGTCATCGGCGACCTGATGCTCGACGAATTCGTTTGGGGTAAAGTCAGCCGAATTTCGCCGGAAGCGCCGGTCCCGGTCGTTCACGTCACTCATGAAACATTCTTTCCCGGCGGCGCCGCCAACGTCGCGCGAAATCTGCGCGAATTCGTGGATCGCGCGTCTGTGATCGGCCTCATTGGGAACGATCGAAGCGGCCACCAACTGCGCGAACTGCTCGGCAAAGGGAAAATCGATGTTTCGGATTCTATCGAGGATGAAAAATTCCACACCATCGTTAAGACGCGCGTCATTGCCCGGCATCAGCAAGTTGTCCGTGTCGATCGGGAAAAAATCGCTGCGCCATCCGCGAAGCAGATCGCGAAAGTAGTTGCCGCGGTCCGGAAACGGTTGCGCGATTTCGACGCGATCATTTTCGAGGATTACGGCAAAGGATTCGTGACCGCGGAATTAGTTGCCCAGATCGCACGGGATGCCCGCGCCGCCAAGAAAATCGTAACGGCCGATCCAAATCCTTACAATTTGATCGACTGGAGTGGAATGACGGCGGTCAAACCAAATCGTGCCGAAGCATTTCTCGCCGCCGGTATCCAAGATCGGGATTCCGATCTTCCACCAAAAAAGGATGTCGATCTTGTGCGCGCCGGAAAAACACTCCTTCAAAAATGGGGTGCTCAATATCTCCTCGTCACCCTCGGCGAACAGGGCGTTATGTTTTTCGAAAAAGGCAAGCATCCGCATCACATCCCCACCAAAGCGCGCGACGTATTCGACGTCTCCGGCGCCGGCGATACTGCGATCGCCATCTTTACTCTTGCGCTGGCTTGCCATGCGACACCCCTCGAGGCCGCCCAAATTGCGAATCACGCCAGCGCGGTCGTTGTCGGTAAGCTCGGAACTGCCACTGTCACGCGCAATGAACTGATCGCGAGCTTCGAGCATGACTTCAAATAGCGCGAAGTTGCCCGCGGTGTTCGTCGATCGCGATGGCACGCTCATGCACGATGCCGATTATTGTTCGCGACCCGATCAGGTGAAAATTTTCGACGCCGCCGCCGATGCGTTACGACAGCTTAAAGAAGCTGGTTACAAAGTTATTGTGATCACAAATCAGAGCGGGATCGGTCGCGGTTTTTTCAGCGAGAATGACTATCGGGCAGTGGAAGCGGAAGTTTCACGACAGCTTGGAAATGGTTTGATCGACGCGACTTATTTTTGTCCGGACGCGCCGGGGAAGCCGTCGATATGCCGGAAACCGGCGCCGAGAATGGTCCTTCAAGCCGCGCTCGAGCAAGGCGTCGATCTTTCGCGGTCGTTCCTGATCGGCGACAAGGAGATCGACGCTGAATGCGCCCACAATGCAGGGGTGCGAGCGATTCGGGTTCGGACAGGCTTCGATAAAATGACCGACGGGAGTTGCGCCGATTGGGTGACGGAGGATCTGCCCGGGGCCGCAAAGATCATTCTAAATGAAGCGACGAAGTAAAGCGGTAGGCATAATTCCAGCGCGGTGGAGTTCGACGCGTTTTCCGGGAAAACCGTTGCATCTCATTGCAGGCAAGCCGCTTCTTCGACATGTCTGGGAACAATGTTGTCGGGCCCAAAGTTTGGATTCGGTGATTATCGCCACGGACGACATGCGCATAGCCAAGGCAGCCTTCGATTGGGGAGCCGAGGTGGCCATGACGTCGAAAAGTCACCAAAGCGGGACCGACCGCATTGCCGAAGTAGCTCGGAAAAGCCGGCCATTCGATTTCGTTCTTAATATTCAAGGCGACGAACCCCTGGTCGAACCGGCCCTCCTGAACCGTTTCGTTGAAACTTTACGTTCGAATCCCAAAATCGAAATCGTCACTGCAGCCCACCCATTTGGAAGCGCGACCGAAGCGGTGTCACCGCATCAGGTGAAGGTGGTTGTCGATTGCGATGGCAACGCGCTTTACTTTTCTCGCTACGCGGTCCCCTTTCCTCGCAACCGCACTGCGCCGATCAGATATCTGCGGCACCAGGGGGTTTATGGGTTCCGGCGAAAGGCGTTGCTCGATTTTGTGAAGTGGAAACCGACGCCGCTCGAGCGTGCGGAGGCACTCGAGCAATTGCGCGCGCTTGAAAATGGTGTAACGGTTCATGTGCTTCTCACGAAACATGGATCGCCTGGCGTTGACACGCCGGCGGATGCAAAAGCGCTGGAGCGGAAGCTGGCTCGCGCAAACCGACGGAGAATCTCTCGATGAAATACATTTTTGTCACCGGCGGCGTGGTTAGTTCGTTAGGCAAGGGCCTGGCCGCCGCGTCGCTTGGAACGTTGCTCGAAGCGCGTGGGCTCCGCGTCGTTCTCCAAAAGTTCGATCCCTATCTCAATGTCGACCCGGGAACGATGAACCCGTTTCAGCACGGGGAAGTCTACGTGCTGAACGACGGCGCTGAGACCGATCTTGATCTCGGCCATTACGAGCGTTTCACAAATTGCGTGCTCTCGCGCCACAACAATCTGACCAGCGGTCAGGTTTACGAGTCCGTCATTCTAAAAGAACGTCGCGGCGATTACCTCGGCAAAACAGTCCAGGTAATTCCGCACGTGACCGACGAAATCAAAGACCGTATCCGCGAAATCTCCGACGAATCGAAATACGACGTCGTGATCACCGAAATCGGCGGAACGACTGGCGACATCGAAGGTCTGCCGTTCTTAGAAGCGATCCGGCAGTTCATTCTCGAAGTCGGAGCGCAAAACGTGGTCAACATGCACGTCACGCTGGTTCCCTACATCAAAGCTGCGGCCGAATTGAAAACAAAGCCGACGCAGCAAAGCGTCGCAAAACTGCGCGAAATCGGTTTGCAACCGCAGGTGTTGATTTGTCGAACTGAAAAACCGATCGATCGCGAACTGCGGCAGAAGTTGTCGATGTTCTGCAGCGTTTCGGAGAAGGCGGTAATCGAAGCGCGCGACGTCGCTCACACGATTTACGAAGTGCCGCTAATGCTGCATGACGAAGGTCTAGATAAACTCGTTTGCGATCTGCTGAGCCTGAAAACTCCCGAGCCAAACCTGAAGAGTTGGAAGAAATTCGTCGATTGCGTGATCAGTCCCCAAAAACGGGTCAAGATCGCGGTCGTGGGCAAATACATTCACCTTCAGGACGCCTACAAGAGTATTTACGAATCGCTCACCCATGCGGCGGCGAGCCAGGATTGCGGCATTGAGTTGAAGTTGGTAGACGCTGAATCGCTTCAGGATCGCGTCGGCGCGCAGTTGCAGGATGTCGCGGGCGTTCTGATTCCGGGTGGGTTTGGCGACCGCGGCGTGGAAGGAAAAATCAAGGCGGCCCGTTACGCGCGCGAACATGGAATTCCGTATCTCGGTCTTTGTCTTGGGATGCAGGTCGCCACAATCGAATTCGCGCGAGACGTTTGCGGGATCGAAAAGGCGAACAGCACCGAGTTCGATCCGGAAACGCCCGATCCAGTGATTTCATTGCTCGAGGAGCAGCGTGAAAAAATTCATAGCAAAGGCGGAAGCATGCGCCTCGGGACCTGGCCGACCAAAATCACGAAAGGAACGCTTGCCGAAAAAATTTACGGAGCGAACGACGTCATGGAACGCCATCGGCATCGATACGAGTTCAACATGAAGTATCGCGACCGGATGAACGAAAAAGGGTTCGTGATTTCAGGGACTTCTCCGGATGGAACGCTCGCGGAATTGATCGAGCTTCGCGACCATCCCTACTTCGTCGGTTGCCAATATCACCCGGAATTTCAAAGCAAACCGAACAAGCCGCATCCGTTGTTCAAAGGATTCATTGAGGCGTGCCTGGCCTTCGATCCTAAGAGTGCGAAGCGCGGGTCAACCGATCCAAAATCGCAGCGCCGAGCCCCTGATCAGGAACTCGTTCTGCAACGATAAGATCGGCATTCAGCACGTCGAGCTCGCGCAAGTAACGAAACAGATTCGCAGCCGCTTCGCGCAGATCCTGGTTGTCGCTCAGGTTCCGAATCGCTACGAAGCGCGGGTCTTTTGTAACAGGATTCCACGCAAGTAACACACATCGCTGGTTTGATTTGAACAACTTCAAGTCATCGACAAGACGCAGCGGCGTTTTCGGCGCATAGTGCGACGGCAATTGCCCGGGTGCAGAAATTTTCGCCGACGCCGTCGCAGTCTCGACCTCCGCGAATTCGGACAACTGCTCGGACGTGATCGGGCCACGCCGCAGGATTTCGAGCTTGCCGTCACGAACACGCACGATTGTTGATTCAATCCCATGCGTCGTCGGACCGGCATCGATGATCAGCGGAATCAAGCCGTTAAGCTCGTCCAAGACGTGCCTTGCGGTTGTCGGACTAATTCGACCAAATCGATTTGCGCTCGGCGCTGCCAACGGTTTTCCAAATTCCTTAACGATTTCAGCAAATACTGGATGTGCGCTGATTCGAACAGCGACCGTGTCCAAACCGGCAGTCACGATACCCGGAACGACTTCATGCTTTGGCAAAACGATTGTAAGCGGGCCGGGCCAGAATTTTTCGGCGAGTTTTGAGATCAACTCCCGATCTTTCGCAGGAACGTCTGCAATTTTCTCCAACCAATCGCGATTCGGCAGATGAACGATCAACGGATCAAAACGAGGCCGACCTTTTGCTTCGAAAATCTTCGCGACGGCAATCGGATCTTGCGCGTCGGCGCCCAGACCGTAAACCGTTTCGGTCGGTAACGCGACGACTTCGCCTTTGCGCAGAAGCTCGACCGCGCGCGCTGTAGCGGCGGTCTGCGACCGCTGTCGGCGATCATAGATCGCCGCTACAGTCTCTGTCTTCACTTCGGCAGCTTTGCGGAAAGAACGCTCTCAGACTGTTTCCGGCGAAACGCTTCCAGTTTCTGTCGAAGTTTTTTGTCGGTTGTTGCGAGAATTGCCACCGCAAGAAGGGCTGCGTTTTTCGCGCCGGCATCACCAATCGCCAGGGTCCCGACTGGAATTCCGCCCGGCATCTGCGCGGTCGACAAAAGCGAATCGAGACCTTGAAGCTTTGATTGAATTGGAACGCCAAGAACGGGCAACAACGTGTGCGCGGCGATTACTCCCGCCAAATGCGCGGCGCCGCCGGCGCCGGCGATGATTACGCGCAGACCTTGGTCGGACGCTCGGCGCGCGAATTCGGCCGTCGCATCGGGCGTGCGGTGCGCCGAAAGCACACGCGCTTCGTTAGGCACACCGAACTCATCGAGCGTTTCCGCAGCATGACGCATCGTGTCCCAATCCGATTTGCTTCCCATAATAATTGCGACCAACGGTTTCGATGCAGCCATACGGCAGTTTGGTCGGTCAGCGCTTTGCCGCAACTCCTTTTCAAGCGATCTCTTCGACGGCATATTGAGTCGTGAACACGGCCAAATCGATTGTCCTCGTCGGGATGATGGGCGCCGGCAAATCGTCGGTCGGTCGCGCGCTAGAACGACGGACCGGCCTGACCCGTTTGGATACTGACGAAATGGTCGCCGCACGATTTGGAATGTCGATTTCGGAGATTTTCGAAAAGGATGGCGAAGAGAAATTTCGCGACGCTGAAACTGAAACGCTTCGAAATCTCGCGCCGGACCGCGCGGCGATTATCGTGACGGGGGGCGGAATTATTTTGCGCTCCGAGAATGTCGACCTTCTGAAACGTCTCGGCGCCATTGTCTGGCTGAACGGCGATGAAACGACGCTGTTTGAACGCGCTTCTCGAAGAAATGCCCGGCCGTTGCTGCAAGAGGACGATCCGCGAGCGATCTTTTCGGAATTACTTCGCAAACGAGCGCCGATTTATAAAACTGCGGCAGATTTCGAGATCGACACGTCGAACCTCACTCACGACCAGGTTGCGGAGACGATCCTGATCAAAATGGAGGAACTGGCGGCGCCATGAATGCGACAAGACCAGAGGCTGGTGGAACGCGCTCTCCGGGCGCGTTTGATCGCGCTGGGGACAGCGCGATCCACCTAAAGTCGCAGCTAGTCGATCTCGCTCGTGGACTCGGATTTGATTCATGTCGCGTTACCGCGTGCGCTCCCCCAGCCCACGCCGACGCATTCCGCAATTGGCTGAACGACGGCGCGCATGGCGAGATGCACTACATGGCGCGGGCCGAGGAGAAACGACGGGAACCACAAAGCGTTTTGCCCGGCGCAAAGTCGATCATCGTTTTGGCGATGAATTATTTTCAGGGGGATGCAGGCGAGACGCCTGCCGCCACAAAAGAACCGGCTCGTGGAAGAATCGCGCGCTACGCCTGGGGCAACGATTATCACGAGGTCATCGCGGCGAAGTTGAACAAGATCGACGAGTGGCTTCGCGAATTTGGCGGACAACAGAAATATTATGTCGACACCGGCCCGATCCTGGAACGCGATCACGCGGCGCAGGCTGGCGTCGGCTGGCACGGTAAGAGCACGATGCTGATCGACGAGAAACTTGGAACGTGGTTTTTCCTGTCGGAAATCCTGACGACACTCGAGCTGCCGCCCGATGCGCCGGCGCGCGATCGCTGCGGAACTTGCGAACGTTGCATCAAAGCGTGTCCGACGGGCGCGATCACTGCGCCACATAAATTGGATGCGCGTCGCTGCATCTCTTATCTCACGATTGAATTAAAAAGCGCGATTCCAATGGAGCTGCGGCCATTGATGGGCGACCGCATCTTTGGTTGTGACGATTGCCTCGACGCCTGTCCGTGGAATCGTTTTGCGAAGGCTTCACGCGAAACTGCGTTTGCAGCGCGAACTCCGAACCTGAGTGGCATTTCAACAACTGAATTCGCGCTTCGCGACTATTTGCGATTGAACGATGCTGAATTTCGCGATTTGTTCCGCGATTCACCGATCAAAAGAATCAAGCGCCGCGGGTTTTTGCGAAATGTTTGCGTGGCATTGGGCAATGTTGGAACGCGAGAAGATTTGCCGGCGTTGCATCGGGTCGCAACCGATCCGGAACCGCTGATTGCCGAGCACGCGCGCTGGGCCATCGACCGGATCCAGCAACGCTTCAGCAGTTGATCGCAAGTCGTTGAATCCGACCGGCGGACTTGCTGCATCCCATTTGGGACCCTGTGAACGCCAGTCGTTGGAAAAGGTCTAAAGTGAGGTAATTTCCGACGTCCCCGCTCCCTGAGTCGCCATGCATCAAACCTTAACCACGCCCGAAACCTCGCCGCAGGCCGCGCGCAAGCAACGCGCGCGACGCCGCAAGCAAATCATTTGGGGCGCGGCCGGGTTCTTCGTGTTGTGGCTAATCGTTTCGATCGCGCTCTCCAAACGTGAGAAGCCGATCCCAGTGACGACAGAAAAGGCGGTGCGTAAGACCATTCTTCAAACCGTCTCGGCCACGGGCAAGATTCAGCCCGAAACAGAGGTAAAAATCTCGCCGGAAGTCGCGGGCGAGATCATCGAATTGCCGGTGGAGGACGGAATGAAAGTGAAGAAGGGCGACCTTCTCGTAAAAATTAAGCCCGATTCATACAAGGCCCTGCTCGAACAGCAGGAAGCTGCGATTAGCTCCGCGAAAGCTACGAATCTTCAGCAGAAGGCGACGATGTTGAAAACGACGCAGGACTTGAAGCGTGCCGAGGACATGTACGGCAAGAAAACGATTTCCATTCAGGAGTACAACGCCGCTCAGGCGGCGGCTGATGTTGCGAAGAACACCTACGAAAGCTCAGTTCACGAGATCGAGCGTGCCGAAGCTGGATCTAGTCAGGCTCGCGATCAACTCTCCAAGACCACCGTTTACTCGCCGATCGACGGGACGGTCACGATCCTGAGCAGCAAACTAGGTGAGCGCATAGTTGCCACCGGACAATTCGCTGGCACCGAAGTGATGCGAGTGGCTGACCTCAATCACATGGAAGCGCGCGTTGACGTAAATGAGAACGATGTCGTGAACGTGAAGGTCGGCGATAAGGCGAACGTAAAAATCGACGCCTACGGCGACCGCAAATTTCACGGCACAGTTTACCAGATTGCGAACACCGGGACGACCACCGGCTCCGGCACCCAGGAAGAGGTAACGAATTTCCAAGTCAAGGTGCGAATCGACGACCAGGATGTGCCGTTGAAGCCGGGACTAAGTTGCACCGCGGACATTGAAACGAACATGGTGAAGGACGCAGTCGCAGTGTCGATGCAGGCCGTTACGATTCGGACCGGGGAGAGCAACTTGAGCCCGGAAGAAATTGAAAAGCGAAAACTGAAGGCCACATCGCGCGACAAAGGCGACAACAACGCGGATTACGTGAATGAGAAGCAGGAGAAAGCGTCGCAAAAAGAGGAACGCGAAAAATTATCCAAAGTCGTGTTTCTGAAGAAAGGCGGCAAAGCCCAGTCCGTTAGAGTGACCACCGGAATTTCCGACGACACTTACATGGAAATCAAAAGCGGCGTTCAGCCTGGTGATGAAGTGATTTCCGGCAGCTACAGCGCGATCAGTCGCAAACTGAAGGACGGCGCGAAGGTCACTTACGACAAGGAAGCAGCAAAGTAGGTAGCGATCTAACCATGGACGGGCCGCAATCAGTCAGACTAGTTGGCCCCATAGTGATCGACATCGAAAACATCACGAAAGATTACGTGATGGGTGAAGAGATCGTGCACGCGTTGCGCGCCGTCACGCTCCAAATTCGACGAAACGAATATCTCGCAGTGATGGGCCCCAGCGGTAGCGGCAAATCAACTTTGATGAACATGCTGGGTTGTCTCGATACGCCGAGCTCAGGCCGCTACGAGTTCAACGGGCGCAATGTCAAGGAAATGGACGACGACGAGTTGGCTGCGATCCGTAATCGCGAGATCGGTTTTGTTTTCCAGACCTTTAATCTGCTTCCGCGTGCGAACGCGTTGCGAAATGTTGAGCTGCCCCTGATCTATGCGGGAATGGATCCCGAGTCTCGAAAAGAACGGGCCGCCCAGGCGTTGAATGACGTCGGTTTGGGTGATCGGATTCACCACAAGCCTAACGAATTATCGGGTGGTCAACGCCAGCGGGTCGCGATTGCGCGCGCACTCGTGAACAATCCGTCGATCATTCTGGCGGACGAGCCGACTGGCAATCTCGATTCAAAAACCGGCGAAGAGATCATGGCGCTGCTCGAAGACCTTTATTTGCGCGGCAACACCATCATTTTGGTCACGCACGAGCGTGACATTGCCGCTCACGCGCGGCGCACGATTCGTCTTCGCGACGGCCTGGTCGAGATGGACCACATGGGATTCATTCCGGAACTGGATGCTGCTGTCGCGAGCTAAAGTCCGAATCTGACTGGCACTATGAAACGCTTTCTTTACGAGCTGGAGGAAAGCTGGAAGATCGCCTACGCGCAAATGCGCTCGAATATGACGCGGTCAACTCTCACCGCGCTTGGCGTCATTATCGGAATCGTTGCCGTGACATTGATGGGAACGGCGATCAGCGGAATTTCGATCGGCTTCGACAACAGCATGTCCGTTCTCGGTGACGACGTTCTCTATGTGACTCAGTGGCCTTGGAAGCCGGTGGACGACTGGTGGAACTATCGCGACCGGAAAAAGATCGAGACCGATTACGCCGACAAAATCAATCGAGTCATCGCTGGCACGCCGAATTCGGGGCTGATTGTGGCAGTACCAACTTCGAGCCTGATGCGGTCGGTAAAGTATGGCGGCAACGAGGTGGACGGGGTTTTCACACTCGGCACCACCTCCGATTTCACTCTGACATCGACAATCGATTGCAAGGAAGGCCGCTTCTTTAACGAGATCGAGTCGCGCGAAGGCGCCCAGGTCGTGGTGATTGGTTATGATGTTGCCGACGCGTTATTCCCGTCTGAAAGCTCGATCGACAAAACAGTTTTGATCAACGGACAAAATTTCAAGGTGATTGGCGTCAACGCGCGACAAGGAACATTCCTCGGTCTCTTCAGCTGGGATTCAATGGTCGCCATACCGTTGACCGCATTTAACAAGTACTTCAGTTCGAAGAGCGCATCGGATGTTCGGCCTGGCGCTGCTTCAACCGAGTCGGACGTGCGCGTGAAAGTGAAGGACAAAAGGAAGCTCGCGGAAGCCAAGGACGAGCTCACCGGAATCATGCGCCGGGTGCGCGGTTTATCGCCGGAGAAAAGAGAAGATTTTTCAATCAATGAGCAACAGGCGTTCAAGAGCACCCTCGATCCGGTGAAGAACACGATCGCCATCGCCGGACTATTCATCACTGGCCTGTCGCTTTTCGTCGGCGCAATCGGGATCATGAACATCACGTTCGTAAGCGTGAAGGAGCGGACCAAGGAAATTGGGACGCGCAAAGCGCTCGGTGCGCGTCGGCGGACGATTTTGTTGCAGTTCCTGATTGAATCGACGGCGCTCTGTCTTCTTGGCGGATTTATCGGCCTGGCTTTCGCCTATCTTCTTTGTTTCGGAATTGGCAAAGCGTTTCCGTCGTTCCCAATTCAGTTTTCGCTCGGACTTGTCGTCGGCAGCATGATCGTTTCGGTGCTGACCGGCTTAATTTCCGGCTTCGCCCCGGCATGGACAGCGTCTCGTTTAGATCCGGTTACGGCACTCCGGTATGAATGAACGAGTAATCGTTACCACAGAGCTCACGGAGCACACGGAGATGATGAAAGATATCAATCAACTCACCGAGACTGTCATCGGTTGCGCAATCGAAGTGCACCGCGCGCTCGGACCTGGGCTGCTCGAATCGGCATACGAAACTTGTCTTTGTCGCGAACTCAGCCTGCACAATCTCTCGTTTGAGTGTCAGAAGCCGATCGCCCTCGAATACAAGGGTGTAAAATTGGATTGCGGATATCGCGCAGATGTCATCGTCGACAGACGCTTACTCTTGGAGGTTAAGGCTGTCGATCAGCTCGCAGCCATTCACGACGCGCAATTACTAAGTTATTTGAAACTAACTGGCCTCAACGTCGGCTTGTTAGTCAATTTTAATGTGCGCGTGTTGACACAAGGACTGCGGCGCAAGGTACTCGGGCCGCCTGAGGGAATCTCTTTGTAACTCTGTGATCTCCGTGATCTCTGTGGTGAAATATTTGCGTCAAAGTCATGCGGTTTAGCGAGATCATCACGATGGCATTGGGCTCGTTGGGCGTGAACAAGTTGCGCTCCGGCCTGACCATGATCGGGATCACGATCGGCGTTTTTTCAGTCATTTCGGTGATGACCGCGATCGGCGCGCTGCAAAACTCGATCGAGAACGGAATCAGTTTTCTCGGCTCGAACATTTTTCAGTTCGCGAAGTATCCGGCGAATATGAGCGCGGGCGGCGACGTGAAGAAAAAATATCTGAACCGGCGGAACATCACGTATCTGCAAGCGCTGCATTATCAGCGACTGATGGAGGGCACCGCGCGGGAGCTCTGTTTAAAGTGTTTTGGTTATGAAGTGAAAGGTCAGGCCGTTTACAACGGCGTGAAAACGACCCCGAGCCTGCTGGTCGTGGGGAGCAATCGCAGTTTTCTCACCGCCAACGCTTACACCCTAGGTTACGGTCGAAATCTGAACGACGAGGACGTCGATCTGGCGCGCAACGTCATCGTTGTCGGCAAAATGATCGAGAACCGCTTGTTCCCGCACGAATCGCCGATCGGCAAAGTAATTCGGATGAGCGGGCACACCTACACGATCATTGGCGTGCTGACCGAGAAAGGGACGGCGTTCGGCCAAAGTCAGGACAATCTTTGCATTATGCCAATCACGCGCTTTTTCGAGGATTTTGGATCCGCAAAGCGAACGGTAAACATCGCGACCCAGGCCCCCTCGACCCAAACCTACAATGCGACCTTCGACAAAGGAGTCGGGGCGATGCGAATTGCGCGCGGATTACGGGCGAACGAAGAAAACGACTTCGAGATTTACTCCAACGACTCGCTCAAAAGCGCGTTCGTCTCGGTCGCAGGCATCGTGCGCGTTGGCGCATTTGTGATCAGTTTCATCGCGCTGGTCGCCGCCGGCATCGGAATCATGAACATCATGCTCGTGAGCGTGACCGAGCGAACAAAAGAAATCGGCGTCCGGAAATCGATCGGCGCGCGGAGCAAAGACATTCTGCGGCAATTTTTGACCGAAGCGGTCTTTATTTCCGAAGCCGGCGGCATTTTAGGAATCATTCTCGGAATCATCGTAGGCGATTTGCTGGCAGCGTGGTTGAAAGTGGACCTGATTTTCCCGTACGGCTGGGCCATTGCCGGCTTGCTGGTTTGCTCCGCAATTGGAATCGGGTTCGGACTTTACCCGGCGTATCGCGCGGCAAGCCTCGATCCCATCGAAGCGCTTCGCTACGAATAGGTCCGAGCGGGACTGGCACTCACCAGCAGTCGCCTGGAGATCGGCATATAAACTGCGCCTGCTTCCCTTTGACCAGCGCTTCAGCTTTGTCGTACCCTAGAAAGTTTAAGGGCTTATCCAGGTGCCTGCGCGTTCGAAATCCACCAATACAGATGTGCCGCAGCCAAGCATCATTCTGCTCGAGGAGTATGATGCGCTGGCGGCAGCCATCGCCTCTGCGCTGAAGAAATTCGCGCCGCAACACGTCGGCATTGTTGCGCGCTCGGTTAAGGAACTTGAAAAACTAGCCACAGAGCTCGATCCCGAGCTTTTCATTTTCGATGTCGATCCGCCGTGGGCCGGAATCACAGATGGCCTCGAGCAACTTCGAAATTCGCACCCTAAAGCGCGCGCGCTCGTAATCGGCACCACGCTCCCTCCGGAAATCACTGCTGAGCGTGGCTTTTTCGGCGGCCTCCAATTCATCGAGAAGCCGTTTGAACTTGCGACATTTGGCGCAGCGGTTCAGGCACTGCTTGGTCCCTGGCGAGAGTCGGAGTCGCGTGGAACCATGCGCGCTCTCAGCACAATCGACGTTGTCCTTTTGCATTGTGCCGCCGGCGCCAATGTAAGCGTCGAGGTTCGTTCACGGGCTCGGACTGGAGAAATTCACACAGCAGCTGGGCAAGTCTCCCACGCTGAGGCCGGCAAACTCAAAGGCGGAGACGCTCTGGCTGAAATTCTAAGCTGGCCCAAAGCTCATCTCAGCGAAAGAAAGCTCTCCGGATCGCAACGCCGAACAATTTCGGCCGACTGGCCGACCATCGTCGTCGAGGCATTAAGAGAAGCGCAGCCGGAGATTTCGGAGCCAGCGCGACTTCAAGCCCCCGCAACAGAATCCAAGACCGGAAAGAAAATCGTCGTTATCGACGATACCGAGATGCTCTTAATTTTCGCGGAAGATGTATTGGCGACGGCAGAACCAGACTGGCAAATCACAACGGCGTTAAACGGAAGCGAAGGCTTGCGCGAGATTGAGCGTGTCAATCCGGACATTGTCCTGCTCGATTACAGTCTACCGGATTTTAATGGCGACGAGGTTTGCCGGCGCCTTCTGGAAAACGAGAGGACCGCAAAGGTTCCAGTTCTCATGATGTCCGGACATGTTGCACAAATGAACGCCACCGCGCAGCGATTTCGCAATGTGGTGGAAACAATTGAAAAGCCGTTTCTCTCCGATGCGTTGGTCGACCTTGTCCGGCGGACAATTGCGAGTGGCAAGTCCGTTGCCGCGCCGCTGATTGCCCAACCGGTAGCGCCGCCGCCTTCAAAAAAGAAAACAGCGCCAGTGCCCGTCCAACCGCCGCCGCAACCGCCTGCTCCGCCACCGGTTCCGGCAGCTGCCCGCGAACGCAGTGTCGCGCCACCGCCCCAGCAGGAAGTCACCCCGACTCCAGTTGTCGTACGGGGAACCGGCCCGGATACCGATTGAGCCTCGAATCGAACAGCGAAGAGCGGCAGCAATTGCGCCGGCAATTTCCGTCGCGCCGACCGACGGCAGCGGAGCGATACTCGGACTGTTTCTCGAAGTACTTTCCATGCAGCTGACGTCCCAGTTGCAAATGGGCGCAATCCGCGCCCGCCCGGCATCTTTAATGGCTTCGCTTCGATTGGAATCCGCTGCGGCCAGAAATGCGATTCCAGCCGAAACCGGATTTCAGATCGGACCAGCCCAATTCAGCAGCGAAGGCCGCATCTCGGTGCTTCGTCTGCTTCCCACTTCGACGCCCGTGCAGCGCGGACAAATGAGAAACGCGTTCGAAATCGGCGGCGTGACGGTTATTCCAAACGAAACGCGCGCCCGCGTTCAGCTTACGCCAGCGGGCACAACGCCGATGACCATGGAACTTTGGGCGCACCTTGAGCTGAGCGCTGTCGAACTAACGTCGAATTTTCACGTGGCGCAGCTCATCTTGAATTGGAACACGAACGCCGTCCGCGTAACGCTGAATCCGAAATCGCCGGAGCAAACCGCGGCCCAGTTTCAAATGCGCGTGGAAAAACTCGATAGCTCGGGCCGCATCGCCGAACTGCTCTTGAGTCCGATCAGATAGCCGCGCTTTGCGGCTTATTCCAAGCCGAGGGCACGAAATGTTTCGTCGACGTGTTTGAAGTGAGCGTCGAGCGAACAAAGACGATCAATCTCGGCAGTGGAAAGTTTGGCGGCGATTTCGGGTTCCTTCTTCACATTGTCGGCAAGAGTCCCCGAGCCTTTCCAGGTTTTCATCGCCGCGCGCTGCACGGCTTCGTAAGCTGCTTTTCGCTCGGCCCCGGCACGAGTAAGCGCTAGCAGGATGGACTGACTATTATAAAGACCTTTTGTTAACTCGAGGTTTTGCTGCATCCGTTCCGGATAGACCTGGAGTCTCTCGACCAGATTGCGGAGCTCATGCAGCATAAAATCCATTAGAGTGCACGAATCCGGGAGAATGATTCGTTCTGCGCTGGAGTGACTGATGTCCCGTTCGTGCCAAAGGGCGACATTCTCCAGTGCAACCAAGGCATTGCCGCGAATCACGCGCGCGAGACCACTCAATCGCTCGCTGGTGATCGGATTTCGTTTATGCGGCATTGCCGAGCTGCCTTTCTGGCCTTCGCCAAAATACTCTTCCACTTCCAAAACTTCGGTGCGTTGAAGATGGCGAAATTCGGTCGCCCAACGATCGATACTCGATGCGATCACTGCCAGGGTCGTCATGAATTCGGCGTGACGATCGCGCTGCACGATTTGGGTCGATAACGTAGCCGGTTTGAGTCCGAGTTTTTCGCAAACCGCACGTTCCACTTTTGGATCAACGTGGGCATGCGTCCCAACCGCGCCGCTAATTTTTCCGACGCGAACCCTTTCGCGCGTTTGGGTCAGCCGCTCTTCCGCGCGTCCGAATTCATCGAACATCAATGCCATTTTTAGTCCGAATGTGATCGGCTCGGCATGAACGCCGTGACTACGTCCGATCATTGGCGTCATTTTGTAACGGCGGGCCTGGGCCGCGATCACATCGCGAACTTGTTTCAAATCGTCAGCCAAAATCTTGATCGATTCGATCAATTGAACCGAGAGCGTCGTGTCGAGGATATCGGATGACGTTAACCCCTGATGGATCCATCGCGCCGCTGGTCCAACCGAAACGGCAACATTTTCGAGGAACGCGATGACGTCGTGATTGGTGCGCTTCTCGATCTCGAGGATTTCAGGAATCGAAAAACGCGCTTTCTTTCGAATCTCGGCGGCATCCTGTTTCGGAATCTGGCCGAGCTCGGCCATTGCCTCGCAAGCAAGCAGTTCGATCTCGAGCCAGATTTGGTATTTGCGCTCATCCGACCAGATCTGGCGCATCTGCGGACGGGAATAACGATCGATCACCCGGCCAAGATAGATTGCCCCGCCGAACGCGAAAGTGTTTTATGCCGCAAAAAAACCGCTCCGGCAGACAATCCACCGGAGCGATTCGAGAAATTCGCTTTGCTTAAATTAGCAAACCTTGGCGCGGAGGAATTTGCCGTCGCTTTGGAGGCGAACTTTTCCGCTGCCGAGAAGATCAGCCACCGTCGCGACTGTCTCCTTGGTGTTGGTAGTGCAAGAACTAACGGCGAGGATCAAATCGCCGAGAGAAAGTTTGGTACGGGGCTTTAGGATGAGGCTGTTTTTCTTCATTGCTTTGTGTCCATTCGACAGCAGCTTGGTGCCTTTGTTCAATCTTAGTTCGGCTGCCGGCGGCGGTTCGGCCGCATGGTTGGCAACGTTATTCCGCTTTCCGCTTGGAAAGCCACATCGACAAGACGTAAAGCACTGCGAATGCGACAACTACAAGAAGTAGCCATTTGGTCTGACTTCGAACAAAATGAACCAGCCCTTCCGGATCCTGCAGCAAATCCGGAGCAACCCGCTGCGCCCGAACCCCAAGATAAGCCAGGATCGAGCACGAAATTGCCGAGCCCAGCAGGGTCATCACGCTGAAAACCTTGAAATTCATCCGCACGATCCCGGCCGGAATGGAAATCAAATGCCGGACCCCGGGCAACAAGCGCGCGAAGAAAATGCCGCCGGCTTCGTAGCGGGCAAGCCAATGCTCGGCTTCCTCCAATTTCTTCGGCGGAAATAGAATGAATCGGCCGAATCTAACGACTAATGGTCGACCCAACCAGAGTGACAACCAATACATCACAGCTGCTCCCAGATACGCGCCCAAAGTGCTCGCCAGGATCACGCCAGCTAGGCTCAGCCGCCCCTGCGCCGCCAGGAACGCAGCCGGCGGGACGACGACTTCAGCCGGCAACGGAATCGGTGTGCTCCCCATCGCCATCAAGACGATAATGCCAAGATAACCGCCGGTGAGGACCCATTCCGACCAGATTTGGATTAGATGATGCATATTGTCATTCGCGGTGAAGTCGAAGAATCTCTCGTTGTGCAGCGCCGCCCTAGTTCAATCTGAAATTTGAAATCTGCAATCTGAAATTCCGATGTCGATCTACCGCCGCGTTCTCCGTTACTACCGGCCGTTTCTTCCGCAAACGATCGTCGGATTATTGCTGTCGATCGTCGGCATCGGTTTAAGTCTGCTCAAGCCCTGGCCGTTCAAGATCATCGTCGATAATATTTTGCCGGGCTTCTCCTCAGGAAAACTAACTCTCGGCGATTTAGAACTTTCGTGGATCCACGATCTGAAGTCAGCGATCCTGATTCTCTGCCTTGCCCTCGTCGTTATCCAATTTCTCTGGGGAGTCTGTAACTGGATCACGAATTATTTGCTGGTGAAGATCGGTTTGCAGGCGCTGTTGAAACTGCGCACCGATCTTTACTCCTATCTGCAATCTCTTTCGCTCAAGTATCACGACGTGCGCCGTTCGAGCGATTCGAGCTTCCGGGTCGCATACGATTCGCAATCGATCCAGACGATTTACAACAAAGGTTTCACCGGAATTTTCGGATCGATCATCACGTTGATCGGCACTTTTGCGGTAATGGTCCGGCTGGATTGGCAATTGACGTTACTCTCACTTGCGATCGTGCCGTTTATCATTGCAGCCATCTACTTTTTCGCGCACCGCATTCGGCGCGAATCGACCTTCATTCAGGAACACGAAAGCGCCGTGCTCGCGCAAGCTCAGGAAGGGCTCAGTTCCATCCGAATGGTCCACGCGTTCGGCCGTGAAGAATTTGAGATTCTTCAATTTCATCAGCGAGCGGAGCAAAGCTTGCAGGCAAATCTTCGTTTGACCCTAACCAACATAAACAGCGCGCTCGTCATCAGCACGTTGATGGTGATTGGCACGGCGGCGATGTATTACCTCGGCGCGCTGCATGTTCTAAACGGAACGCTGACGCTTGGAACGTTGCTCGTTTTCACGGCTTATCTGCTGATGCTTTATCAACCGATCGAATCCCTCACCTACACCACGTGGGCGATGGAAGGCGCGACCGCCGGGGCGAGACGGTGTTTCGAAGTGTTGGATCGCCAGGATGACGTTGTCGATTCGCCTAATGCGATCGCGATCAAATCCGCCAAAGGCGCTATCGCGTTCAGCCAGGTATCGTTCGCTTACGCACAAGACCGACCCGTGCTGCATGATGTTGATCTTTCGATCGAGCCGAATCAAATGATCGCGATCGTCGGCGGCACGGGTGCGGGCAAGAGCACTCTTCTGAGTTTGGTCCCGCGATTTTACGATCCGACAAGCGGTATCGTGACGGTAGATGGACGCGACGTGCGCGAGATCAAAAAGAAATCGTTGCGGGAGCAGATCGGAATCGTCCTTCAAGACACGTTGCTGTTTTCAACCACAGTCCGCGAAAATATTGCTTACGGCCGGGCGGACGCGACTGAGGAAGAAATCGTCGACGCGGCGAAACGGGCGCAGGCCGACGAATTCATCCGACAGATGCCAAACGATTATGCGAGCACAGTTGGCGAACGTGGTCAGCAATTGAGCGTCGGCCAACGTCAACGTATTGGAATCGCGCGCGCATTTTTGAAGAATGCGCCGATTCTGCTTCTCGACGAGCCAACTTCAGCCCTCGATCCCACGACGGAAGCGGCAATCATGGAAACGATCAAGGAATTGATGCGCGGCCGCACGACGCTGATCGCCACCCATCGATTGGCAACGATCCACGATGTCGATCGAATCGTTGTGGTAGAGCGTGGGCGAATTGTCGAACAGGGCCGCGGCGCGGAACTGCTCGCGCGCGGCGGCGTTTACGCGAAACTATTCACTTCCGGAAAATTTCCAACGTGAGCAACGTCAAACAAGATCGACACGTAGAGCATGACTGGTATCCGGAGCCGATCCCTTCCAATGTCGATTTCGGCGAAGGGTTTTATTGCGAGAGCGCGCAGGTTTTCAAAAAACTCCTTAGCAATAAGCCGCACGCGGTTGTTTTCGGCGATCACGTCTCGGTCTACGCAGGATGCTCCTTTGCCGTTCAGAAAGATGGTCGATGCACTGTCGGCGAGTTCACACTCCTCAACGGCGCCATTGTGATGGCCGAAGAATTGGTTGAGATCGGATCGCACTGTCTGATTTCCTGGGGCGTCGGCATCGCAGATTCCGATTTTCATCCGCTCGAACCCGCGCAGCGGTTGCTCGACTCGCAGGCGCTTGCGCCATTCTTCAAAAATCGGCCGCCGCGTCCCAAGCTGAAGACCGCGCCGGTAAGGATCGGCGACAACGTTTGGATCGGAATGAACGCCGTGATCCTGAAAGGGGTGAAGATTGGCGAGAACTCAGTCGTCGCGGCCGGCGCCGTTGTGACCAAGAGCGTTGCCGCGAACACGATCGTTGCTGGAAATCCGGCGGTAGAGGTCAAGAAATTCGAGTGAGCCTGCCGTCTTGTTTACGATGAAACGCAAGCGCATCGTAGTCATGGGATTCATGGGCGGGATGCCGATTGCCGGCGTGATCTGGCAGCACATTCATTACATCGTCGGCCTCCAGCGTCTCGGTCACGAGGTTTACTACGTTGAAGATTCGGCCCGGATTCCCTACAACCCGGAGACGTTCGAAGTGAACGTCGAATTCGATTACGCCGCGAAAATTCTCGAACAGCTGGCCCGCGAATTCGATTTCAGGAATCGCTGGTCCTACTGCGCCCGCTACGTGAAAACGAATCCGACCGCGGGTCTTCCCCTGAAAAAAATCCGCCAACTTTATCGTGACGCCGACGCGGTCCTGAACATTTGCGGCACCCAAGAATTCAACGACGATCTTCTGAAGTCCGACCGTGTCATTTACGTTGAGAGCGATCCTGGCGTTGAGCAAATCAAAATCGACAATGGAGTAAAATCGACCGCCGAATACCTCAGTCGCCATCACACGCTGTTTACTTTCGGCGAGAATGTCGGCACGAAGAGTTTTCCGGTCCCGCTCAACGGATTCAAGTGGCATGCGACGCGTCAACCGATTGTCACCGATTTGTGGAAAACGAGTCGTGGGCCGAAGAAAGCCGCCGTTTTCACCTCGATTGCAAATTGGTCGACCAGCGGATTGAAAGACATAACGTGGCGGGGCGAAAAATATCTCTGGAGCAAATCGCGCGAGTTTTTGCGCTTTGTGGCCGCGCCCAAGAAAGCGAAAGAAACTTTCGAGCTGGCGACAAACATCTCCGATCCGCGAACCCGCAAAAAATTCGAACGCAACGGCTGGCGAATGGTCTCACCGTTGCAAATGAGCGTGGATTACTGGCTTTACCGTGATTACATCCAAGGGTCGAAGGGCGAATTCACGGTAGCCAAAGACCAGTATGTTCGGCTCAACACCGGTTGGTTCAGCGACCGTAGTGCCTGCTATCTGGCAGCTGGACGGCCCGTGATCACTCAGGAGACCGGTTTCACTAAAAATTACGGTGGCGATGCCGGGCTCCTTGCCTTCAAATCGCTGAACGACATCGGTGAAGCCGCTAAAATGGTGCGCGCCGATTACAAAAAACACTCGGGCGCGGCCCGACGAATCGCGCGCGAAGTTTTTGAGGCCGAAAAGGTTTTGAAGTCGCTGCTCGAGCGCGCCGGAATTTGATCGGTTGCTTTTCAACCACTTCGTTTCATCTTCCAAACTTTCCGTGATGAAGGGCGTTCCCATTTTTATTTGCGTTCTCGCGCTTGTTGGATCGACATCGTTCGGCCAGCAACCGACTCAGCAACCTCCACCGCCCCAGCAACAACGGCCGCAAAATGGCGGTGCCCCACCGGAAACCTCACCGGGGCAACCGCGGCCGCCTGGTCTCGGAACAAAGCCGACTCCGCCACAGAACGTCGTCGCTGTTCCGATCCCCATCGCGCCGCCACAGCCGAACGGACCGGTCCAAAAAAGCCTGGTCCGCATCACGGCCACCGAAGTTGCGCCGGATTATCGCGCGCCGTGGAACGCGGGAATGCTCGGCCGAGGCATTGGCGCCGGTTTTGTGATCGACGGAAATCGCATCATGACTAACGCGCACGTCGTGAGCAACAGCCGCTATCTTACAGTCGAGCGCGATGGGGATCCAAATAAATACACGGCCAAAGTTTTGTTCGTGGCGCACGACTGCGATCTTGCGCTGATCACGGTCGATCAGAATTTTTTCAAAAACATGATTCCACTGAAGTTCGGCGGCATTCCGGAACTAGAATCGACGGTCTCGGCTTACGGTTATCCACTGGGCGGCGAACGGATGTCGGTCACTACCGGCATTGTTTCGCGGATCGATTTCCAGCTTTATACCCACTCCTCGATCGATCAGCACCTCGCGATTCAGATCAGCGCCCAAATCAATCCCGGCAACAGCGGCGGACCGGTGATGCAAAATACCAAAGTCGTCGGCGTCGCTTTTCAGGGTTACAGCGGCGACGTCGCGCAAGGCGTCGCTTACATGGTGCCGACGCCGGTGATCAATCGTTTTCTCAAGGACGTTGGCGACGGCCGATACGATGGTTATGTCGATCTTGGATTGACGTTCGCAAAATTACAAAATCCGGCGCAGCGCAAATACCTTGGATTGAAAGACGATGGCCGTGGCGTTTTGGTGGAAACGGTGGTAGCGGCGGGACCGTGCGCAAAACTTCTTCGACCGGGTGACGTTTTGTTGTCGATCGATAATCATCCGATCGCCAGCGACGGCAACGTGGATCTGGAAGGCGAGCACGTCGAAATGCCGGAAGTGGTCGAACGAAAATTCAAAGGCGACCAGGTCAAGTTCGATATCTGGCGCGACAAACAATCAATCAGCGGAAGCGTGCAGCTCGACACTGTGCCTCCGTATTTGATGCAAAGTCACAGATACGACGTGCGCCCGCGTTACGTGGTTTACGGCGGTCTTCTTTTTCAGCCGCTTTCGCTCGATTTACTTGAGGCGTATCAACCGGGTGATCTCCGGCTGCGTCACTTCTTTGATTTCTACGTGATCGACCAGATCTATCTCGAGCATCCGGACGTGATCGTGCTCACAAACATCTTGCCGGACCCGATCAACACTTATCTCGCGGCCTATCGCGGCGGAATTGTTGATGACGTCAACGGCAAGAAAATTCGGACGCTTGATGAACTGGCCAAGGCACTGGCACAACCGGGGGATCGGATCGTGATCAACATGATCGGAGACGGGCCGCCACTGGTTCTCGATCCGAAGCAGGTCGAAGAAGCGCGTGAACGAATAAAAACGCGCTACAACGTCGTGCGCGAAGAAAATCTTCAGGAACAAGCGGCGACGAAACCGCAGTCGATGACACACCTCTAGAGATGCGCAGATTAATCGTTAGCTTGAGTTTGGTTTCGATTGTCGCAACGGCGGCTTTGGCGAAAAAGGAAGCTCCGTCGCCGGCGCCGGCCAACAAAGACGTTAAGCAGAAGTTGCTGTCGCTCGTGCGCGTGAATGTGACGGGGCAGCCCTACGATTATTTTCGGCCATGGCAAAAGAAAGCGCCAACCTCCAAGCGCGCATTGGGCGCGGTTCTTTCCAAAGGGCGCGTCCTGGTAACGGCGGATCTGGTGACCAACCAAAACTACGTTGAATTGGAACAGGCGGAGTCAGGCGAAAAAACTGCGGCCAACGTCGCGGTGATTGATTACGAAGCGAACCTGGCGTTACTCGAGCCTACCGACAAAAATTTCCTCGCAGGAATTTCTCCGCTCGATATTGCCGGAGACACAGTGGTTGGCGATCGAATTGCGGCCTGGCAATTGGAGCCTACCGGTGCGCTCGTGGCCACGGAGGGTCTCGTGACCACGATTCAAATGACGAAGTACCCGGCGGACGTTGGGCAGTTTCTTACCTACCGCATCAGTCTTCCGATGCAGTATCGCGAAAACAGCTACACGATTCCGTTGGTTAAGAACAATAAGCTGGCTGGCTTACTATTGCGTTATGATCCGCGATCGCAGCTCATCGACGCCATCCCGGCGCCGATCATCACCCATTTCCTAAAGGAAGCCGAAGGCGAGCATTACCGGGGATTTCCGGCGGTCGGTTTCTCATTTTTCCCGACACGCGATCCGCAGCTGCGGAAATACGCCGGTCAAACCGGAAAGCCTGACGGCGTTTATGTCACCAGCATCGAACCAAACATGCCGGCGATGAAAGCAGGCATGCAGGTCGGCGACATCATCACTGCAATTGGCAATCACGAGATCGATCAAAATGGGAACTATGTCGATCCTCTTTACGGCAAGATTGAATTTACGAACCTGATTAGCGCGCACTCTTACGCCGGGGACGTCCTTCCATTTCAAATTCAGCGTGCAGGCAAGCCGATGGAATTGAAAATGACACTCGAGCATCGCGAGGCTACAGATTACGTAAGTCCGCCCTACTCCCTCGATGAAGCACCCAAGTACATCGTGCTAGGCGGTTTGATCTTTCAGGAGCTCTCCCGGCAATATCTCAAAGAATGGGGTCCGAACTGGCAGCGCGAAGCGCCACCCCGGTTCGTTTATTTCGATCACTTTCAGTCCGAACTTTTTCCAGGCGAACACCGCCGCATCGTGATTTTAAGCCAGGTGCTTCCGGCGAATAACACAATCGGCTATGACGAATTCTCTTATCTTACCGTGACCAAGGTGAATGGCCGGGAAATTAAATCACTGAACGACCTCGCCGAAGCGGCCAAGCAACCGATTGAAGGCGGATTTATCAAAATCGAAACTGAAGAAGATCCGAAACAAATTGAGCTTGATCCCAAAGATATCGCGGCCGAGGCGCCCGAGCTTCAGGAGAATTACGGAATCCCTTTATTGCAGCGACTGGATTAGGTAGAGGCGATTGACCTCAATCGCCCGCGGGCGGTTCGGTGAACCGCCCCTACCGGAAAACTACTTCGGTTGGACGAAGTTCGCGTCCTGGACAAAAAGAAACTTTCCCATCGAGGGAAAAATCGCGACGACTTTCTTGTCCGATCGGCTCCACATCTTATCGCCAGCTTTTGACTGGCTTTCCTCCCACGTGGTACCGTCGGCTGCACTCATTGCCAGAATGTCTTTAATGTTTTGATCACCCAGCGGCGAGGTGTCCGGTTTGGTAAATCCCTCGCGCTGGCTGATTCCGTTTACGTAATCGACTAGAACCATGAAGCCGTTCCAGACGTAACCGACCTCGTGCACTTCTCCATGATTTCCCAAATCCTTGCCCGCTGCGCCGTAGCGCGCTTCGATTTGTTTTTCATCTTCTCCGATTCGCGCGAATCCCGTCGCCGTCAGGGCAACTGATAAAACACTCACAAATAGGACCGTCTTCATCTTTTTGAGTCTAATGCGACGCCAAACTGCCTGATCCGGCAGATTTCGCAAGGACGACGTCCTCTAGAACCGCGATTATTCGACTGTTATAACAACTTTGCCACGCGCGTGGCCCTCTTCCACATAACGGAGGGCCTCGGGGACCTCGGCCAATTTATAAGTCCTATCAATGACCGGTTTTATCTTTCCGGACTGCATCATGTCAGCCAAAAGAGTCAGGTCGTCGTGGTTCGCATCTGCCATCATCATTCCCATCTTCTGATTGATGAACGGTGAGAGAATGAGCGTGTGGATCACGCGTCCGAAAGGACCAACCCACGGATTGTCATTTGGTCCGCCCCCACCAATCATGACGTATTTGCCGTTAGCATTTAGGATCCCTCTGCATTCGGACAAAGAATGATTGGGCACGTTGTCGATAATCACGTCGTAGCGTTCCGGGCCTTTGGCGAAGTCTTCCTTGGCATAATCAATCACGCGATCTGCCCCCAGTGACTTGACGAGATCGACATTGCGCCCACTGCAAACGCCAGTCACGTCCGCGCCGAACGTCTTGGCGATTTGCACCGCAAACGTCCCGACACCTCCCGACGCGCCGTTGATCAACACCTTCTGTCCCGCCTGAACTTTTCCCTTGTCGCGCAGCGCCTGCAATGCCGTGATGCCGGCAATGTTAACCGAAGCCGCTTGTTCGAAAGTGATGTTGGCCGGCTTCAGCGCGACCGCTCCACTCGCCCGCGGACACACGTATTGAGCAAAAGCCCCGCCCCGTCCACCGAACACTTCATCGCCCGGTTTGAACTGAGTTACGTTTTTGCCGACCGCTTCAACCGTTCCGGCAAAGTCAACGCCCAGGCGCGTGTCCTTGGGTTTTCGCAACCCGACCCCCATCGCGCGCATGATCTTGGGTGTGCCTTCGACGAAATGCCAGTCATACGGATTGACTGACGCCGCGTGCACTCGGACGAGGATTTGTTCGTCCGTTGGAACAGGCTTCTCAATATCAGCGAGCTTGAGGTTCGCCACGCCGTAGTCGCAATAAATAATCGCTTTCATGGGATTCTTTGGTGCGGCAGTTTTTTGAGCGCAATCGTTGGTTGAAGTCGCGTAAGCGTAGATGAACCACGCCACCAGAACGATGATGATTAAATTAAACAACCATTTAAAGAAACGTTTCATATGAAGGTTGAAGGGTTGCGTTGTTGAGACGTTGAGAAAAGAGGCATCTGAAGCTTAGCGTTCGCGGGTTGAATGTAACAGAACGAATCTTGTCGCTCGTCACATGTCACTTGTCACTTTTATTACAATCTTTCCGCGCGCGTGACCAGTTTGGAGATATTTGTAAGCGGCAGCCGTTTCAGTAATCGGATAAGTCTTGGTGACCGCGGGCATGGCCCTTCCGCTTTCTGCCAGACCACCAAGAATACCGAGGTTTTTGGTGCTAAAGTTAACACCAAAGCTGACAAAATTTTCTTTCACAAATCTCGAACAAACGAAGGCGGTGAATACGCCGACCACCCGCGACAACGTTTCTTCGTGCATCCCTGCACCACCGACTCCGGCCAATACGCAGATTCCGCCAGACTTGAGGACGCGCCGACGTTCGGCAAAGGAGTGATTGCCGACCAGATCGTAGATGACGTCATAACGCTCATCGCCTTTTGTGTAGTCCTCTTTGGTGTAATCGATCACGCGATCGGCGCCTAACGACTTTACGAGATCGACATTGCCCGTGCTGCAGACGCCGGTTACCTCCGCGCCGAGTGTCTTGGCAATCTGCACCGCGAAGGTCCCGACGCCGCCGGACGCACCATTGATCAGCACCTTGTCTCCTGCTTTGACATGCCCTGTGTCGCGCAAGCCTTGCAAAGCAACAAGCGCGGTCGGGATCGAGGCAGCTTGTTCAAAACTGAGATTGCTCGGCTTGGAAACGACTGCTCCGTTACGTCTGACGCAGATGTATTGGGCGAGAGCGCCCGCCCTTACTCCGAAAACTTCTTCGCCGGGTTTAAACTCGGTTACATTCCTGCCAATCGCTTCAACTGTTCCCGCGAAGTCAGATCCTGGGATAGTGTTTCTCGGCTTACGAAGTCCGAAGATGAGCCTGCCGATACCGCCTTGCAGCATGCCGCCATCGTAGAATCGGAGAGAAACAGCGCGAACCCGGACAAGAATTTGGTTGTCGTTAGGCACCGGCTTCTCCACCTCTTCAAGTTTCAGGACATCATCCGGCGAGCCGTACTCGCAATATCGGATCGCTTTCATTCGCGCGGCTCCCTCAGGAATGTTGCGTCCGCAGTCGTTGGTGGAAGTCCAATAGGCGAACTCGAACCAGGCGAACAGAACCAGGAGAACGACGAACGCACTCCATTTCAGGATTCGTTTCCAGTTCATCGGCGTCGCCTAGTCGATGATGACGACAACTTTGCCGCGGGCGTGACCCTCTTCCATGTAGCGGACCGCATCCGCCGTCTGGTTCATCTTGTAAGTGCGATCGATCACCGGCACGACTTTGCCTGATTGCATAAGATCACGCAAAACGTTCAGATCCTGTTTCGTGAATTGCGCAATGTAGAAGACAAACTTCTGTCTGGTGAACTTCGACCGAAAAACATTCCAAAAAGTTGCGGCTACTCGGCCCATCATTCCGGGATGTAGTCCTGCACCGCCGACCCCGGCGAGGACGCAAATGCCGTTCGGGGTCAAAATCTTTCGCCGCTCCGAAAATCCATGATTGCTAACCAAATCGTAGATCATGTCGTAATGCTGATCCGTTTTCGTGAAATCTTCTTTGGTGTAGTCGATCACGTGGTCCGCGCCGATCGACTTCACCAGGTCGACATTGCGCGTGCTGCAAACGGCCGTCACTTCCGCGCCGAACGCTTTGGCAATTTGCACGGCGAAGGTTCCAACCCCGCCGGACGCGCCATTGATTAGAACTTTGTTTCCGCTTTGAATGCGTCCCTTGTCACGCAGACCCTGCAACGCCGTGATTCCGGCGACTCCAACTGAGCCGGCTTGTTCAAACGTGACGTTGTTTGGTTTCATCACGATCCCCCGCTGGGCCTTGACGCAGACGTAATCAGCCACTGCTCCGTTCTTCCCGCCGAAGACTTCGTCGCCCGCTTTGAAGTCGGTTACGTTTTTTCCGACCGCTTCGACCACGCCGGCAAAGTCGGTGCCGAAGCGCGTGTTCGTCGGCTTACGCAGGCCGCTAAAGAGCCGCGCGAGCCACGAGTCCCTGATCATGTGTCCGTCGACCGGATTAACGGAAGCCGCGCGGACCCGAACAAGAACTTCGTCGTCGTTCGGCGCCGGTTTTTCAATTTCCTGAAGTTTCAGATTCTCAGCACCGTATTCGCAAGACAGGATCGCTCTCATGGGATGAGTAGGGTTTTTAGTGATTTGCTCGCAGTCGTTGGTCGACATCCAATAGGCGATGAACGTCCATATGAACGAACCGACAAGAATGAGGAGGACGATCGTTTTAAGAATGCGTTTGAATTTCATCTGGGCAGGGAGACTAGATCACGCGACGGCTAAGGCGGGAGTAACGGGTCCAACCGGCGTCTTTGCGCCTTTGATCAGGAGGTAGAGCATGATCGCCAGTTCGCCGAACATGAACGGTTGGAGGAAGGTGAACGCGTTGTCGTAACCACTCGGTGTAAACAGACCGATGAAGCAGAGAACAATCCAGGCGAAGCAATTCAGGATTAACCATCCGCCGATGAATCGCGGAAGAAACCCGGAACAGTAAACGAGCAGTCCGAAAGGAAACAGCCAGGCGCCCCAGAAAATCTCGTTAACCAAATCGCCCTGCCAATGCAGCCGAATGAAAAACATTCCGAGCGCATTGCGCTGCGTCTGATCGATGGCGTCGAGGAACTGGCCGCCCTTGAACAGATTGAAGGCGGCGAGATGATTGACCGTGTTGTAAAGTCCGACCGCGGCGGAGACCAAAACAAGTCCGACCATCAACTGCGCCCAGGTTTTGTTCACATCACTGAGCAGCCGATAGAGAGCGAATGCGAGACAGATAAAGATGAGGTGAGCAATCAGCCCGCCGACGATGGCGAGATCGAACATTGTTTCATGCGCCAACACGTTCGTCGCTGTAGCAGCCGCATCTCCGCGCACAAAGAGTTTACTCGGCACGTAAATCATGCTGAACGGTGCGACCACGACCATCGACAGATAGATGGCGCCGGCGATGCGTGCGGTTTTCTTTAGTGGATTCATGGGATTCAGTTTCAGGGTTTCAGCTTTTCAGAGTTTCAGCTTTCAGCGTTTCTAAAGCGGTCCGCGATAACGACGTAACCGAATCGCCGCAACGACGAATGCAAGCGGCCAAGATGAGTCCGAGCCAAAATCCGGGTGTCGCAAGAAATCTACCAGGCGTCAATTGCGACAGTGAGTCGATTGAAATGCTGTGATGCATTTGTAAATCGAAAGCGGTATCGCCCGCGCCGAGCAGCCGATTCTTCAACATCGAGCCGAAATAGGTCGTGTTGAACGTGATCTTCTCAAAGATGCCGATAGCGAGCGGCGGTAACATTGCCCAGAGAAATGTCGCCCGGCGCGCGATTCCCGAGATTAGTAATGCCCAGCCATAGATCGGCGCATGCCAAAGTGTGATCACGATGAGGCTGTAAAACATAGATCACCGATTGCTGAACCAGATTGAAATTCGCCCAAGTCGTGGAGGCTCAATCCGCTCGGCAGCAAAACCGCGCTGCTGATCAGCAACATCAGGAATTGGGTGACGATCACGACGCCAAGAACAACTGGCGGCAGAACGAGCAGTGGAATACTCGCCTTTGACAGAACTGTCGTGACATCCGAAACCGGCAACGACTTCCAGAATAGAATACTGCGTTCGCGACGCTCGCCGTAGAGCGCGTCGAGGCAATAAAAGAAACCGACAATGAAAGCGGTGATTAGGATCATCATCGCCACGATGTTGTAAGGCATCTCGATCGCCGCCCGCTGATGCGCCGGATCGAGCAACAGTGCCGCGCGTCTCCGTTCCGGGAGATGCCCTGAACTGATCAGCGCTCCGAGCAAAATGACTGCCGCGACGATCAGCGGCGCGATGTAGATCGACTTGTTTTCCCACAACTCCCGTTTTACCGACCAATAAAACGTCGGTGTTGCGCGCCCGGTTGCCCGCGGCTCGTTAGGCAACTCGTTCATTGTGTTTAATTCGGTATTCATTGCCTTTGTCTGACCTCTGACTTCTGACTTGTGACCGCTGAATTAGTCATCACCGCGACGAACAAATCGGCGATCGTCGGCGTGCGCACGTCACCGAGGGCAGCGAGCTGGCCACGATCGACTTGATCGAACAGCATGATGCTCCGGCCGAACAGTTGACGTTCGTTGATCGGTTTGAGCGAGCGCGCACCGGCCACGTGATCCGGATCCACCATCAATTCCACATAGCGCGATTCGAATTCCTCCATGGTGCATTCGAGCACGATCCGGCCGTGATTGATGAAAATGAGATCGGTCAGCACATCTTGAACTTCTTCGACTTGATGCGTGGTCACGAGGATCGTGCGCTTGCCGTCGAAATAATCGTTGAGCAGCGAATCGTAGAATTGTTTTCGATACAAAATGTCGAGACCGAGCGTCGGTTCGTCGAGCACCAGCAGTTTCGCATCGATCGCCATGACAACCGCGAGATGCAGTTGCGCCACCATGCCCTTCGATAATTCCCGGACTCTCTTGGTGTGCTGGATCGCGGTCTTTGCCAAAAAACCTTCTGCCTTCGTCCGGTCGAACTTCGGATGCACGCCGGCGACGTAATCGAGCAACTGTGAAACGCGTATCCAACGCGGCAATACCGCGACGTCCGCAATGAAGGATACATCGCACATCAGCTGATCGCGCTCGCGCCCAGGGGTCCCGGCCGAGCACTTTTAGCTCTCCTTGGTATGCGGTCAGGCCGAGAATCGCGTTTAGCGCGGTTGTTTTGCCGGCGCCGTTCGGACCAATGATCCCGAGAATGCGGCCTTCCTCGACCCGAAGATCGACATGATCGAGTGCAACCGTCGTGCCGTACACTTTGCGAAGACCGCGTGCTTCAATGCAAGCCATGTTAAACCTTCTCCTTTCCACTCTTTGCGGAATGACGCGCCGCGGCATCTAACAGTTCTTTCGGAGTCAAGCCGAGCCGCTGAATGGTGGCGTGAATTCGCGGCCAATGTTCGTTCAGAAACTTTTGTCGCTCGCCTTTCAGCAAAAGATCTCGCGCGCCGGTATTGACAAACATTCCCAAGCCTCGCCTTTTCTCGACCAGCTCGTCGTCGGCTAATTCCTGATAAGCCTTAAGCACGGTGAGCGGATTGATTCGATATTCCGCCGCGACGTTGCGCACCGACGGCAACGAATCACCTTCTTTGAGCACGCCGTCGAGGATCATATGAACCACTCGGTCCCGCAGTTGGCGATAAATTGGCTGACTATCGTTCCATTCACGGCTCATCCTGTTTTGCAGAACGCGAACACAGCCCCGCTCGCGCAATTTCGGTTCGGTCGCTTTCTGTCCCTCATATGTGTTATAGTTAACTACAACACTAGTGCACATCAGACAAGCAAATTTTTCTTATTTTCTTTTATCCTCGCGCGAGTCCCCTGCTGGCCCACCTGAAAACCGCCGAACAAAATCCGATACAACTATGTCAAACCAAGGCGTGAAACAGCTCTTTGTAGTCTTGCTTTGGGCAATCGCCCCAATCTTGGATGCACAAAATCCAGCCCCCGGAAACACGCCGGCGCCATTGAACAGATCCAGGCCTGTCCGGGTTGCTCCGAAACCAGCGCCTAACCTGCGACCGCCAATCACAAATGCCCCAGCGCGCGCACCGGCAAATGTCGTCGCCTACTCCGCGGCGCTCGGTCGTTATCAACACGCCCGCCACACCCGTTATTGGTGGAAGCGCCATTTCACCGCCTTTGTGCTGGTTGGTGGCGGTTATTATTATTTCGACTCGGGATACTGGTTTCCGGCGTGGGGTTACGATCCGAACTACGAAGCTTACGATTACGACGGCCCGATTTTCACTTACGGAAATCTCTTGCCCGACCAGGTGATTGTGAACGTTCAGCGCGCGCTTCAAGACCGGGGTTATTACGGCGGCGGAATAAGCGGCGCACTCAGTCCGGCCACGCGTCGCGCGATCAGCGCTTTCCAACAGGACGAAGGCTTGGAAGTAAATGGTGTCGTCGATGGACCAACCGTTTACGCGCTCGGGCTGATCTAGCGCTGCGGCTTTTTCCCGATCGCGCAGATCCAGCCCTTGTCGAGCTCTTCAAAGATCTGAATCTCGAAGAAGCCTGCGCTGGCGAAAAGCTCGCGATGCTCTTCCTGGGTCAGAAGATTCATGTGCGCGGCGAGGTGTTTGTCGAAAATCGTTTTGCGGACGCCTTCCAAGTGCTTTCCGCCTTTATAAATCTCAGCGACGATCAACAATTTCCCGCCAGGTTGAAGTACGCGGAAGATTTCGCCGAAATCGTTCGGCAAATCCGGCCAGAACAAATGAGTCTCGATCGCCGTTACTAAATCGAAGGTGTTGTCCGCGAATGGCAATTTCGAGACCGACGCCTGTTGAATTTCGACACGGCCAGCGTCGATGAATCGCCGGTTTGTTTTTCGCGCGGCGGCCACGCTTGCTTCCGAGTAATCGATGCCGTGAATTTTTCCGCCGCTCGCCATCGCGGCCAGTTTGCTGATCGTTCGACCACCGCCGCAACCGGCGTCAAGAATTGTGTCCGCTTTCTCAATCTCGACATGGCTTAGACCCCAGTCGGTCAATTTCGAATGGTGCCGATTCATGTCCCACAAAATGAACCGGCCGAAGAATCCCGACGGCTTCCTGCATTGAGCGATTACTTTGTCCGCCGCGCTCATATTCGTATCAGGTGGAACGCGCTCTCCGCAGCGCGTTTCAAATCGAGCTCGGAGAGCTCGATCCACCTTCACTCATGCGAATCAATAATCCATGGCCAATCTTTCGCCGTGGCGCACAAACCCGCGGCGATCGGATTTTGGCGAATGTAATCGATCTTCATTGATAGTTGCTCGCCGCGTTCATCGTCGCGCAACCGGTGATCGAAATAGCCCTCTTGCCACGCGACTTGGTGCATGCGCGCGTGAAAACGTTTCCAGTCGCTGATGACGCTGCTCATCGATTCGATTCGCGGAAATGATAGGAGTGCGTGTAAATGATCAGGCATCAGAAGACAGACTGTTATGTGCCATCGCTCTTTTTGCTGATACAGAATCGCTGAGTCGAGAATTGCTCGGGCGAGCGGTGGATGAGTCAGCGAATTTTGTTTTAGTACGCGCTCAAGAGCGATGCGAATATGAAAGAGCGCACCATCCTCAACCCATGACGGGACTTCGTGATGCAAGCGACGGGGGAACTCGCGACGCATTGACGAATCAAACCGTGCCAGGCATTCACATGCAAGGTGGAACGCGATCTCCGAGCGCGTTTATCTTATCGAGCTCGGAGAGCTCGATCCACCTAGCTCCTCCGGCTTGATCAGGAAGTAACCTTCCAACGTTTTCATCACAGACACCTAACGAGAAAGAGATAAGCCACGCGAGGGTGTCGTGGCAAACTCACTGAGGTTTTCTTTGCAAAGGGCGCGTTCGCTTCATCGCTTGGTTAGGCCTTCACGCGTTGGTTTAGAATGATGGCCTTGATCGAGGCCGCCAGCTCAATGGCACAAGCGTCATTCGGGCATGTAATGGTGATAGTGTTAGCACGCGCATCAGACACGCGGTAACGGCCTCCACACGCGCGAATCGAAAATCCAAACTTTATGCCGCTGACGTTGCCGGGCGGAATGATCTTATAGGCCGCAAACGGTTTGAGCGATATCTTCACTGTCGCTTCAACAGCCGCCACAGTAAGAATGTCGGAGGGCTGGATCAGGCTCGGGGGCTCGAAAGCGAGGCCGCGAGCAGCCAGGACAACTGTAAACATGGATAAAGTGATCCAACGCTGCATAGGCCTAACGAGAATTAGACGAAAATTTTCGCCTATTTCGGGAAGTATATCGTGTCATTCGTGATCTTCGTCGTTGGTGACCGGACGCGGCTTGGCCAGAAATTTGTCGACTTCGTCGTTGTAGGTTTCGAACGGGTCGCCCATGACCAGAAAATCGCGACTGTCGTGCGCGACGGAGTCCCAGTTGATCACGTAAGGTTGATGTCGATCTTGAAAATAGGCGACGGCGCGGGCGCGTCCTGATGCGCGCGTGTTGGCAGGCGGAACACGGGTCGCACTTTTTGGATCGAAACTGTTGTTCCATTCGGCGACGCGTTTGCCGGGCGTCACGCTGAAGAACAAGCCGCGCGTTGGATCGATGTTGTGATACTCGAGGTCCAAACTTTGCAGCCACGGATCGTCCCAACCGACCTTTTCCGATTCCATGAAAGTCTCGAGCAACCATTTCTTGGTGATCCAATCCACGCCGCCGATCAGCGCCTGCGGATTTTGTTCGATTGATTCGAGAACAAAACTCCAGGTCTCGAGCAACCAGTCGGTCTCCGCATCTTTTCCGCGCAGATGTCGCTGGGCGAGATCGTGGAATTGCCATTGCACATCGAGCGCGCCGATCGTTTTGCCGTTCTCCAGATCGACAATCCATTTACGGGTCGGATCGCGCGAGATGTCGCGCGTGCTGCGGACTGCGTCGTTGAGCACAAGATTGCGCGGCAACTGGCGTTGCTCGAGCAGCGAGAGCACGCAGGCCGTGGTGCCGATCTTCAGCGCGTTGGCGAACGGGCTCATGTTGGAATCGCCGATGAGCAAATGAAGCCGGCGATATTTGCGATAATCGGCCAGCGGCTCGTCGCGCGCGTTGATGATGGCGCGGTTGAATTGCACCCACTGATAAATGTCGTTCACGATGTGGTCGGCGCGCTGACTCAATTGGAACGCGACCGGTGTTTCGGCTTGCGGCGGTTCGAAATCGAACGCGAGCGGGTTTGCCTGCCCCACTCTGCCGGCGCCGGTGAAGACTTGGCGAGTCGCAAGAAAGGTGAGCAACGTGCCGAGCACCGACGGCGTGAACTGCGCCTCGCGTTTCATCAAATAATTTTCGTGGCAACCGAACGTCGCGCCGGTGTGATGATCGACGTTGTTCTTGATGAACGAGACCCGGTCGTCGGCTGCGAGGGCGGCGAGCGATTCACGCAGCAATGCATCGCCGGCCATTTCGTAAGCCACGAGGTCGTGCAGATGTAAGCATTCGGGCGACGCGTATTCGATGTGGCCCATGTCGAGATAAAGGCGGCCGCCGTTTAAAAGAAAGCCGCCATTGCCCGGCGGCTCTTCGTAGTCGCGATAGTGAAGATCGATTGTGCCGACACCGGCCTTGTTGAAGAGATAATTCTTCACCTTGGCCGGCCAAACCTCCGAGTTGCAACGCAACTCTTCGCTGCTCATCAGGCAGCCATACTCGGTTTCGATCCCGACAATCCGGTCCATCGAAGTAACGATTTAACCATCGAATCGGGAAATCTCTAAATCTTTTCGCACGGGTCGTGCGGCGAGCTGCAAACCCGCAAATCGCCTAAGAAAAGGCCACCATCGTCCACCTTGGCGAAGCGGACCCGGGGCGTCCGCTTGGCGGGCGATTAGACCGCAGGGCTTGAAACTCACGTAAAAAGGGCCCACACTCGCTGCCCGATGAGGGAGTTAGGCTTGCGCAGCCCAGCGTCGAAAGTTGGCGGCATCGTTTATTTCGGACGGATGCTCGACAAGATTCGACAGAATATTAAAGGGCAGTTGTCCGCCGATTATCAGGCAAATCTCGGACGCGGCTTCGACGCGAGCTGCTGCACGTTTTTGCGTGTTGATTACAATCAATTGACCGAACGAGCGAAGGACGGCGGCAGCGATGAGGAGATCCTGCAGTGGTGTTTTAGCGTGGGACATCAGGCAACGAACGACGAGGCCTACGTGTGGAACGAATTCATGCGTAAGCGCGGCTGGAACGATGAGCTCTCGGAAATTCTGAAGCGCCGGAAAAAGGAAGCAGGCATGGCCGGCCGATCGGAAATCCAGACGATGTTCACATTCATCGACGCCGATGAAGGCAGGTTATTGGTCGGCAATCAAAAGCTCCAGCCGGCAACGGACTGAGAAGAAGTGATCAGTGGCCAGTGACAAGTCACCAGCAGCTCGCTGGTCGGATCCCAGGTTAGGGCGTGGGTGCCGGGACGGGAATCACGATCTTGTTCGGGGGCGGCGGCGGTTGCATCCGCCAATCAATAAACTTCCAAACCGCAACAACCACGAGAATTACAGCGAACGTGGCAATGGCTTTTCTGGTCACTGGTCACTGGCCACTGATCACTGGTCACTCCGACAATGTGTCGATCCGCTCGGCGAGCGAGAAATCGAGCTCGGTCAGGCCGCCCTTGCTGTGAGTCGAAAGCACCAGGCGCACTTTGTTGTAGCGAATATCGATATCCGGATGGTGCTCTTCTTCCTCCGCCACCTCGGACACGGCGTTCACGAAATCGATCGCGTCAGCGAAATCATCGAACTCGAAAGTGCGTTCGATGTGCTTCTTTTCCAGCTCCCATTCCGGAATGCGTTTCATCCGCTCCTTAAGCTCCGGGGCTTTCATCAAATCGGCCATAACGGGACAACGAGTAACACCCGAAAATCGTTTTGCAACGCCAAAAGGAGCGAGTTTAAAGACCCAGGATTTTCTTCACATTTTTCGCCGAATCGAAAAGCTCCACTGCGCATGCGCGCGCCTCCCGCGAACGGCGGGGCCAGTTTGCCAGCACATCTTCAATGGCGGCAACCGACTGCTCCAGATTTCCCACGAACTGAAAACCGCTTCCGCGCGGCAGATACTTTGCCGCACCGCTGTCCTCGGTAATCACCGGTCGAGCCGTTGCCAGAAACGCCGCCGCCCGATCACTCAGCCAGCCGGTCCGCCAGCTTACGTCCACGCCTTTGATCGCGGTGAACTCGCCGAGAGCACCCGCGAGATATTGTCGATATTTCTTCGGTGTGCGAGCGAGGCTGTGCGGATCCGCCAGGCGCCAGCCCCGGCTTTGCACTCGTTCCCGCTCCGGATCGTCGGGATTCATGTGCATGGCGAGCTCGAACTTTGCTTTCGGCACGCGTTTCGGCAGCTCGAGATACTTTTCAAACGCGTGTTTCTTCGACAGATCGGGATAATCGCCGTCCACTTCCACCGCGCCGCTCCAATACCATTGGCCGATCGTGGTAAACTTCGGCGAACGCGGGCGGGGCTTTGGCTTGTAAAGTTTCGTGTCAACCAACGGGAAAAACGTTTTCCACTCAATCTTTTGTAGAGGCGGCTGTGCCGGCCGCGAGGACCCAGATGCGCCCGACACGGGCGCCACTACAATCTTCGGCAACCGACAATCGGATGCGTTTACGTTGAGTCCAATCGTCCAGAATTCATGATGCGACGATTGCCCGAGCTCCATCTTCGTCATCCAAAACATGATCTCGCTCGGATCAAGATCGCAGAACAAGCGGCGCTCGAACTTCAAAAGCAACGGCGGATGAATCGAATAACTGAGATTCAGGATCGTGTTCGGCCCGGCGAGACGATCAAGCAGCTCACGTTTTGACATTCCAGCGCAACGGAGCGTGTCCAGATCGTGCCTACTTTCCGGTTTCTCGTGATAAAGCAGACAATACCGTTCCGCGAGTCCGTGGGCGCGCAGTTGTCGCTGAAAATTAGCGATCTTGAGCTCGTCGTCCTGCGGATTTCCTTCGCTCGGCATGTGCTCGAGCCAAATCGCGTCCTGTTTCAATCGACGCAGGCCAAGCATCCACTGCAGCGGCACGGAAAAATTGCCGCCACCCTGAAGATATTTCGCGGCAAACCCGCAGCCGACAAAGATGGTCATTGCGACAAGAAGCAGAAGAAACGCCGAACGTCCAACGCCGAACGGCGAATATCGAAATCAAACACAACGCTCTGAATTCGACATTGGAAGTTGGATGTTGAGCGTTGGACGTTTTCTGCTCTCGTTTGTTTGACGCGCTACGGTTCCTCCGCAAATTAGCGGCTCTTTCTTTACGGGCGCCCGTAGCTCAACTGGATAGAGCGTCTGACTACGGATCAGAAGGTTAGTGGTTCGAATCCTCTCGGGCGCGCTTTTTCAGCAGCTGACCTCACCCTTTGAAAAACCGTTTCGCCAGCCAGACGATCACCGGAAAAACGACCGCGGTGCAGACCCATTGCCAATATTTTGCCAAAAACGCAATCGCGCTCGCCGGCCACGCCACGTTCACAACAATAGCCCGATTGAATGTCTGCAGCGTGTAGGTGTCCTGGTGATCGCCAATCTTTACGATGGCATCGAGGCTGAGATGAAGCTCCTGCTGTCCTAATTGTTTGGGCGTGATATCCCACGTCCATTGGGTGAGGCCAGTTGCGCTGACTGGCTGCAGTTCCTTGGTAACAGCGGTAATTGCAAATTGTTCGCCGACCAGACGCGCTTCCATTTCGTTCGAAATCTTCACTGAAGCCGTCTCTTTCGCGCCCGGTTGATCGATCAGATCCGAAAGTTGGTCGGGCGTCTTGGTGGCCGAAAGCTTCAATTCGATTGTTGCGGTACTTCCGTAGCCGACGGTGCCTGGCGTGTTGAAAACGATATTTGCTGACGGCATTTCGTCGCGGAGACGATCGACTGCACTCGGCACTGTCGCGGCCTTATCGAGGCCACGCGCGGCAGCTTCGTTGGCCTGATCAGCTGGAACGCCTTCATTGACCGCCTCGGCTACAACACTGGCAACGGCCGGAGCGACTTTGTCAGTTACCGAATCGCTAACGCTTGCGCTTTTCACCGTCTCCTTAATCGCGGCCGCATCACCGGCACGCCGCGTCGCTTGAAGCGTGCGCAACTGACTGCTCGCGCTGCTCAACGAAGCGACCGCCCGCACCTTACTCTCCGGGTGTTGCGTATTGCGGTACTCGGTAACCGCCTGGTTGCCCGCACTTGTTGCCGTCGTTTCTATTTTCTTCAACGCAGCCGGCCGCTCGGCAAGCGTCACTTGGTGAGTCGGCGCGTGCGCCATCGGTTTCGGGATGACAAACGCCAACACACCGCCTAACACGACAACAATCAGTGAAATCAAAAACGTCACGGTTTCCAATCGATGCAGCCAGAACAGGCTGACGATTCCGACCGCGCCCAACAGCGCGACCAAGCTCGCAACGACACAGCCGGGAACCGACTGATTATGTGCTGCGACCGAGAACAGCAACAAACCGCAGAAGATCAAGATCACGTAGACCACGATCTTCAGGAGAGTTTTTAGGCCGTGCCACATGTCAGGATGGGGTTTGAAAAGCGGGAACAGTTTGAGTGCCGCCAAATACGATGTCACGCCATTTATCGCCTAACGAATCAGTTTTATTATTCGGCGACTTCGAACTGGCTCATTATTTTGAACGCTTCATAGCGCTCGTTGATCTGGTCCATCGTCAGATTGCGCAATCTCTCGAAACTGAATGCTTCCACGCAAAAGCTCGCCAGCACGCTGCCGTAGATCATCGCTTTGCGGAGATCGGTGAATGTGACTTTGCCGCCAACTGTACCGGCAAGGTAACCGGCCATGCCACCTGCAAACGTGTCCCCTGCTCCGGTTGGATCGTGAATATCTTCCAACGGATATGCGCCGCAGCTGAAGAATTCATTTTCAGCGAAAAGCAGCGCGCCATGCTCACCTTTTTTGATCGCCACGTAACGCGGGCCCATTTTTCGAATTGCGCGGCCGGCTTTGATGAGACTCGTCTCCTTGGTCATTTCGCGCGCTTCGCTATCGTTCAAAATCAAAAGATCGACATTCGGTAGGAGCGCATCCAGATCCTTGCGCGTGGTTTCAATCCAAAGATTCATCGTGTCGGCCACGACGAACCGCGGCTTCTTCATTTGCTTGAGCACATGCGATTGCAATGCGGGCGCGATGTTGGCCAGTAACACAAAATCAGTCTCGCGATATGAATCCGGCAGATTAGGCTCGAATTTCTCGAACACGTTGAGCTCAGTTGAGTGCGTTTCGCGGGTGTTCATGTCCCAAGCGTATTCGCCCGACCAGCGAAACGTCTTACCGTTCACGCGTTGCACGCCGGCGATGTCGATCTTGCGCGATTTCCAAAAATCGAATTCGGTTTGTGGAAAATCGCTGCCCACGACGCCGACCAGCCGGACCGGCGCGAAATAACTCGCAGCCGCCGCCGCATATGAAGCCGAGCCGCCCAAAAGATCGCGGTGCTCCTCTACCGGCGTTTTTACCGTGTCGAGCGCTATGGAACCGACGATTAACACAGACATATATCAGAGGTCAGAGATCACAGGTCAGACTTCAGGATTTAAGAGTGCTTTGCAACCGCGCGCGTATTTAGCGATGTCGGGCGCTTTCAGCAAGCCGGAGACAATTGCAACTCGTTTCGCGCCTGCGGCCATGACTTCGCCGAGATTGTCGATCTTGATCCCGCCAATGCAGAAGATCGGAAGCGTCACCTCGGCGTGGACGCGTTTGATGTCCGCCGTTCCGATCGGCTTGTAGTCCGGCTTGGTCGGCGTGGCAAAGATCGGGCCGAAACCAATATAATCGGCGCCTTCGCGCTCCGCGGCATTCGCCTGCTCGAGACTGTGCGTCGATTTACCGACAACAATTTTTCGGTTTGCCTTCTCCCGCGCGATCACCACTGAATCGTCATCCTGCCCAACATGCACACCTTCCACTGGAACTCGGTTCGCGACCTCCGCGTAGTCATTCACGATCAGCAGAACTCCTCCCGCGGAGGTAATCTTGTGAAGTTGCGCGGCGAGATCGACGATTCGTGTGACCGGAGATTTCTTCGCGCGTAATTGGATTACATCAACGCCGCCCTCGATCATCGCCGCCGCTACGCGTTCGGCATCGTGTTCCGCAACGTAATTCAAATCCAAAATGCCGTAGAGGCGGCAATCGGTTAGGGCTTTCATTTCTCGCGCTGTAGCTGCCCCGATCTGCCGGGGCGAATTCGTCTTGTCTTAGCACGGCGACAGAGCGCCGTGACTACATTCATTCGTGGAGCTTCGCCGACGGCGGAACCAATTGGAATTTCTCCGATTTCATCATTCGCTCGACGAAGCCGGTGTCGTACTTGCCCGCACGGAACTCACCGCTCCGCATAATTGCGGCGTGAAACGGCACAGTCGTCTTAATTCCGGTCACGTAATATTCATCCAACGCTCGTCGCATTCGATTGATGGCCGATTCGCGCGTTGCGCCGACCGTGATGATTTTCGAGATCAGGGAATCGTAGTAGGGCGGGACGGTGTAACCGGTGTAAGCATGCGAATCAATCCGGACCCCGCGACCGCCTGGTGCGTAATAAAACTTAATCCGCCCGGGCGAGGCTTGGAAATTCATGGCCGGATCTTCGGCGTTGATGCGGCACTGGATCGCGTGTGAATGCGGTTCGGCGCGCGCGATGTGCTTCGACAGTGGCTCGCCCGCCGCGATCCGGATTTGTTCCTTCACCAAATCGCACCCGTATGCCTCCTCGGTGATGGTGTGCTCGACCTGGATGCGCGTGTTCATTTCCATGAAATAGAACTTCCGATCGTCATCGACCAGAAACTCGATCGTGCCGGCGTTCTCGTACCCAATGGCTTTGGCCAGCTTCACTGCCGCATTGCCCATTTTCTTGCGTAGCGACGGCGTAAGAAACGGCGAGGGACATTCCTCGATCACCTTTTGATTGCGGCGCTGAATCGAACAATCGCGCTCACCCAGATGAATTACGTGACCATGGCTGTCGGCGACGATTTGGAATTCGATGTGGTGCGGATTCACAATCAGCTTCTCGATGTAAACCTCGGGATTGCCGAACGCTTTTTCCGCTTCCATTCGGGCGCTGTGAAATCCCGTGATGAGACTCGATTCGTTGTGCGCCGCGCGCATTCCGCGACCGCCACCGCCGGCGACGGCTTTGATCATCACCGGATAACCAATTTTTTTCGCGACCTTCGCGGCTTCCTTATCGTCGGTCACAACGCCGTCGCTGCCGGGCGTTATCGGGATGCCGGCATTACGGGCGCAGGCGCGGGCCATGTCCTTGTCGCCCATTTTTTGGATCACGTGCGAAGGCGGCCCGATGAATTTGATCTTGCAGCTCTCGGCCACCTCGGCGAAATGCGCGTTCTCGGCGAGAAATCCGTAACCGGGATGGATCGCGTCGACATCACCGATCTCTGCGGCGCTCATGATGCGCTCGACTTTCAAATAACTTTCAGAGCTCGGCGCGGCGCCGATGCAAATTGCTTCGTCCGCGAGTTGGACATGCAACGAATCCACATCCGCTTCGGAATAAACGGCAAGGGTACGAACGTCGAGCTCCTTGCACGCGCGAATCACGCGCAGCGCAATTTCACCGCGATTAGCAATCAGGACTTTCTCAAACATTGGTTGAGAGTTTTTGGTTGATAGTTGATAGCTGACTGACGCGGGCGTTGAGTTTGAAATCTATCAACTATCAACTCTCAACTAACGAACTTTAAAAAGCACCTGGCCGAACTGGACCGGTTTGGTGTTTTCGGCCACGACTTCGGCGATCACGCCGCTCGTCTCCGCCTTGATTTCGTTCATCACTTTCATCGCTTCGATAATGCAAACCACCGTGTCCTCCGTCACCTTTGTTCCGACATCGACAAACGCGGGCGCATCCGGCGATGCCGCGCGGTAAAAAGTCCCGACCATCGGGGACGTAATGTCTTTCAGATTTCCGCCTGCCGCAGCAGCGGCCTCTGCCGGCGACGCGATCGCCTGGCCACTCGCACCGGCGGAACCCGCAGCAGGCGCTCCCGAAGAGACAACGATTGGCTGGTCGCCCAGGCCCTTTTGCAGCTTCAAACGAAAGCCATCCTTCTCCATTTCGAAGACGGAGAGATCGTTCTCCCGCATCAAATCGATGATGGCTTTGATATCTTTGATGTCCACGGCGTAGCTCTTCCCTAGTTCGAGTGAGGTGGTTAGGTAAAGCGGTTTTGAGGGGCAGGTCAAGTCCATCGAAGGCTTAGGAAGATCGGCACTAGCCCAGCGCTTTAGCGCTGGGATTGGAACAAACGACCAAGTCCCCGCCGGGGACGAAAGAAGCCTCTTCCGTCCCTGGCAGGACTATCTCTTCTCAAATCCAATTTTCCCAGCGTTAAAACGCTGGGCTATTATCATCACGACTTGTTGCCATCACGGACGAAATGCACGCTTCGCTAAGATCGATCCATTTCAAAATCATCGATGAAACAGCGGATTATATCGTCGTCGATAAACCGGCGTTTCTGTTGACGCATCCGACGAAGCCGGATGAACGGACTACTTTGTGGAAACAGTTGCGCGAATTGCTGGCATTTGAGATCGCGAACGGCGGCCAGGTGTCGATTGTGAATCGGTTAGACCGGGAAACCAGCGGACTGGTGCTGGTTGCGAAAACTGCGGCGGCCGCGCGACGATTCGGTTTACTGATGCAACAGCAGCGCTTTCACAAGGAATATCGCGCCATCGTCTGGGGCTGGCCGGAATGGGAAACGAAAATTGTCGACGCCCCGTTGGATCGGCAGGGAAAGCATCAGCCATCCGCGATTTGGCTAAAGCAAATGATCCATCCGAAAGGCGCGTCTGCCTCGACCGAGTTTCATGTCGAACGCCGCTTCACGACATCGACAATGCGTGACTCGAAGCCAGCAGAACCCTCACCTCACTCCTCTCCCTCAGGGAGAGGCGGACAGAAAGATTCCCCGCGCACGTCTTTCACCTCTCCCTCAGGGAGAGCAAGTAATGCCAGTCCGGCTCGGACCGAAGCGGCGGGTGAGGGCAAGTTCAGTCTGGTTCGCGCGATCCCTAAAACCGGACGGACCCACCAGATCCGCGTCCACCTTTCTTCACTCGGCCATTCAGTCGTCGGCGACAAAATATACGGGCCTGACGAAATGCTCTATTTGGAATTCATCGAAACCGGTTGGACACCGAAATTAGAGAAAGAACTGCTTCTGCCGCGTCACGCGCTTCATTCGGCCAAACTTGCGATCGAGCATGAGCACGGATGGACGGCCAAACTGCCGCAAGATCTTTCCGAATTCGCAGGCATTTTCATGCCGTCATCCTGAACGAAGTGAAGGATCTCCCATAAGCTTCGTTGATCACACATCGTACCCTGTGTGATCCAGGCTTCGACTGTGAGATCCCTCGCTTCCGCTCGGGATGACAGATGAGATCAAAGGTATTTCCAGTTTTGCGGTTTGCCCTGGGCCAGCCACTGGATCGCCGTTTTCAATCTTCGCTGCCGGGTTTCGTCGCGCTTCGCCTCGGTGATCCACTGCACATATTCCTTTTTGTGGCTGTAACTGAAATTCTCGAACGTCTTTCGCGCTTTCGCGTTCTTCGCCAGCGCCGATTTGAAATCTTGCGGAACGACCACTCGTCGATTCCCGTTTGATTTCGGTCACGGTTGCTGGATGCCGTGTTCGTTAAGCCTGGCTGCTTTGCGCACGTAGCCGATTAATATCTTTTTGTTCGGCAGATCCTTGATCGCCGTAAGCCGTCCGAAGTGGCCCATTGCCCCTTCGTGTTCTTTCCCGAAGAGCAGTTTGCCCTTCCAAAAGCCCAATACAGCGTGCTGCTTGAACGCTGCCATGAGACAAACCGGGCCGTTGTAATCAAAAAATGGCATCTGCCATTTGATCGACTCCTCACACTGCGGGCAGCCGGTCTGCACTATTTTGCGCAGATGTGTCAGGATCGGCCGGGCGAACGGCTGCGCCCTCTTAATATAAGCGTCAACCCGCGGATCTTTCTTCGCCATCGTTTATTCGGTTTCGCGCGGATGTTGAGAAGGGCTGGCGGCGGTGTAGGCGAGCTTTCGTTTCCGAATCAACATGAGATTCCGAATGTAAATGATCGAATTTGGCAGGTAGGCCAGAATTCCGACGGGGTCGCGCCGAAAAACGAAATACGAAAACATGATGAGACTACCGCCAATGCTCCAGTACCAAAACGAAACTGGAATTACACTTTCGCCGCGGCGCTCCGAGGCCAGCCATTGCACAATGAAGCGCATTGAGAACGTCAGGTTTCCGATCATTCCGATGATAACGAGATAATTCCAGTCCAGGCCGAGGAAGCGATGTTCCTGGCCGACCCAAGTCGCTGCGATAAGGAATGAATTCATAAGCAATTTAGGGATTGACCAATTTCGTAACGCAATCTTCTCGATTTCATCCAGCGCACGGCAAGCAAATCGCGAAACGATTTGAACAGCCGGTTCCACACGCCGTAATGACTCTGACCCGCGTGGCGTGGATTGTTCGACACCGGAACCTCCGTGACAGTGAAACCTTCCAGTTTAATCAAAGTCGGAAGAAAACGGTGTGCGCCGTTGAAAAACTTGACCCGCGAAATGCACTCGCGCTTGAACACTCGGTAGGTGCAGCCAGCATCGGAAATATTTTCCCCCGATAACTTGTTCCGCACCCAATTCGCGATCCGCGACGACGCAATTCGGATCCAACTATCGCCCTCGCCCCTCGATTCCACCCGTGTGCCGCATACACAATCAAAATCATGAAGCGCTTTCAGCATCGCCGGCAAATCTTTCGGATCGTTCTGCAAATCCGCATCGAGCGTTGCGATGTAACGGCCTCGCGCAGTTTGCATTCCAGCCCAGCTCGCAGCCGATTCGCCGCAATTGAATTTGAAACGTTGCGCGCGCAGCCGCGGCTCGGTCGCGGCGAGCTCGCGCAACACGTCCCAGGAACTGTCGCTACTACAATCGTCCGTGATCACGACTTCGTACTCCAAGCCGAGCGGATCAAGCGCAGCGTGGATCGCGGCCAGGAGCGGACGCAGATTGTCCGCTTCGTTATGACAAGGAATAACGACGCTCAGTTCCGGCGTCGTCATTTTTTCCCAAAGAATTGCAAGATTGCGTCACAAACATAATCGACATCTTCCAGCGGGAGGTCGCCGTAAATCGGAAGCGAGAGGATCTGCGTCACGGCTTCCTCGGTCCTCGGAAGGCGCGGCAAATCGGAATAGAGTTTCCGCATCGCCGGCTGCTGATGGTTCGCGATCGGGTAATGAATCCCCGTGCCGATTCCTTTGCCCTTCAAAAACTCCGCGAGTTGATCGCGTCGTTCGGTGGCAATGACGTACATATGATAAACATGGCGTGCCCACGGCCGTTCGGGCGGAATTCTCACGACCCCTTCGAGCCGCTCGTTATAACGCGCGGCTATTTCGCGCCGGTGATCGTTCAACTTGTCGATGTTTCGCAGTTCGACCCGGCCAATCGCCGCTTGCACTTCATTGAACCGGAAATTGTAACCGACAAAATCATGAACGTACTTCGAGCTGCGGCCGTGATCGCGCAGCATTCGCAGTTTTTTCGCCAATGCCGGATCATTGGTCGTAATGCAGCCGCCGTCACCCATCACGGTGAGATTTTTTGACGGGAAAAATGAAAACGCGCCGGCAACGGCCAGCGAACCGACGGTTTGCCCGCGATACCGCGCGCCAAAAGCCTGGGCGCAGTCTTCCACGACCCAAAGCCCATGTTTTTTCGCGGCCAGGAAAATCCCATCCATGTTCGCGGGATGGCCATAAAGGTGGACCGGCAAAATTCCGACTGTGCGTTCAGTCATGGCCGATTCCAATTGATCCACATCGATGCAGTAGGTTTCGTCAATGTCGACGAACATCGGTTTCGCGCCGCGATGGACCATGGGTTCGATTGATGGAAACGCGGTGTGCGACGGAACAAGGATCTCGTCGCCCGGACAAACGCCCATCGCTTGATGCAACATCAGCGCGCCGGTGGTCCAGGACGAACAAAGCACCGCCTCTTTCGTTCCAACGTAAGCGGCAAGCTCCGTTTCGAACGCTTCGCACTCTTTGGCCAGAATGTACCAGCCGGAATCCATCGCGCGCAAACCGGCTTCGCGTACCTCGTCGTTCACAAAAACTTTCGACAGCGGGACCTTTTTCATTTCGCTCATTTGCAAATTACTCGCGGATGTCGATCCACTTTCCGGTGCGGGCGGATTCAAGCGCGGCTTCGACCACTCGAACGGCTTCCATTCCGTCAGTGCCATCTACGACCGGCGGCCGCCGCGTTTCGATTGCATCCAGAAACGCCACCAATTCGGCCCGCAACGGCTCTTCCGGCGGAAACTCGAGCTGATGCATCGCGCCTTCCCTCGCCTTGATCTCCTTACCCTCGAGGACGTGCTGATTCTCAAACGTCTTAATCTTGTATTGCGCGACGTTGTAATCACACACCGCGGACAAATCTTTCCCAGCAATCGTCAACTGTCGCATTTTGCCGGGCACATGATAACCGGCTTCAATCGTTGCCAAGAGTGGCGCGTGGCCGCCAAGATCGTATTCCAAAACAATTAACGACTCGTCATCCATTTCACCTGGGCGATTGAAGAAGTTGCGCATCACCGCGTTGACACGCTGCGGCGATTTGCCGAGCAAAAAGCGAAACAGGTCGATGAAATGAATCCCATCGGCAAATGTCACCCCAGTGTCCTGACGCGGGCGCTTGAATCCGCTGAAATTCGCGCGGAGCATTTTGATCTCGCCAAAGCGACCCTCTGCGATCGCGTCCCGCATCCAAACCGATGCCGGGTCGAACCGAAAAATGTGACCGACTTGCAGGACCAACCCCGAACGTTGTGCCAGCTCGACCAGTTTCTTCGCATCCACTGACTCTGACGTGATCGGTTTTTCGACGAACACGTCTTTGCCGGCTTCAAGCAATCCGCGACAGATTTCAAAATGATTCTGCGCCGGAGTCACGACCACGGCGGCATCGATAATCGGGAAAAACGAACCTGCGTCAGCAATTCGATGGCTTTGCGGCACGCCCGATGAATTCAATCGCGCGGGATCGGTTTCGGCCACGAAGAGCTCGACCGGCATGGATTGCAATACGCGGAGATGGTTTGCACCCCAGCGGCCAAGGCCGATAAGAAGAATTCGTTTCGCTTGTTGCATCGTTTCCCTCTGCCCAGCAGAGCCCGTCATTTACGCGCAGCATTAGTTGGCCGCAATGAGATTCTCACGCAAGCTCCAGAAGCTGTTTTCCCGCAAAATATTCGCCAGCGCGTCGGAACACATCAGCGGGTTGACCCATCCAGTCAATAAACGCGAGATTTTGGACCACATCGATTGGATTTTTCGCTCAAAAGCGTTGCTTGGAAAAAATCCGAGCGAAAAGTCAAAGTTTACAAGGTAGGGGCGATTGACCTCAATCGCTATGGCGGTTCGGTGAATGGAGCTGGCGGGAGCCGGCGACATGGACGCAGCCCGAAGGGTAAGCGAGCGGGCGCGAGCGAATCAACCGCCGCTACCTCCAGCTGGCCAAATCCCAGCCGAGCATCCTTTCCAGCTTTGCGATTTCGGCAAGGAACACTTCCGCCAAGTATTTTCGTTCTTCCGGCGTCATGGCCCGCTCGTACGGAACGACATTCCGATCTTTATCTGCCGTAATGCGCAATCGCTTCACGCCCAGAAAATCGAAGACCCCGTCGAGCGCCTCCTGTTTACGATCGCGAAACTCTTCAAACTTCACGATCTTTACCTGTTCGGGCGGGAAAGAATTGAAAACGCGATCAAGCTGCGTCGAATAAAATCCACGGTCAACATAAGCGAACCGGCGCGATTCGATTGACAACGGCTGCGAAATTCGACGTGGTTCCTCTTTGAGCGCCTCGAGAAAATCGAGTGGTTCGCGATCCTTGAACCGTTGCATGTTCCAATGTGCGAACGCACGATCGATCGGATTTCGCAGCAAAATGATAAGCTTGATTTGCGGATTGTAGTTTCGAATCCTTTCCATCGCCGGTTTCCAATACAAATAACTCGGCGTTACGTCTCCGGCCAACCGGCGGCGGTTGATTAATGCCAGTCCGGCTCGGACCCGGAAATGTCGATGCAACAGTTCGTAATCAACCGGCGCGCGAGCGAAAATCTCCTCATCGTCGAAGAAATGTAATTCCTGCCGGTCCGGCGATGCGATCTGCGGATGCTTCTTTAAGAAATAATGCAGTGCGGTCGTCCCCGACTTTTGCGCGCCCGGAACGATAAAATCGAGCCGATCCACTGTTTGCCTTTTGAGCCCAAACATCCCGATAATCGTGCCTTTGCTGACGGGTGATGTCTACGCGTCAAATTTTGTGTAACCCGCAAAGCCACATCGCCGTCTTAACAATTGATGCTGCAGGAATTGGGACAGTGGGGATCAACTTTACTGGTGATTGCCGAGTTCACCCTCGTTCTCATTGTGCTCCTGATTATCTTTTTGGCCGCTATTCCGGGACGCGTTCGCGGT
>CAWFFA010000011.1:0-56245 GCA_963814965.1 uncultured Verrucomicrobiae bacterium | reverse complement strand
TGGCAGCGCGTACGGGAGTCGAACCCGTGCACCGGCCTTGAGAGGGCCGTGTCCTAACCACTAGACGAACGCGCCGTCACCATTTTCGAGGCGAATAGAATAGCCTTCGGGCGCCGCCGAGCAACATCGGTTCGCGACTTCGATAACGTGGCGCTATTCGTTGCTCTGAAACTTTTTGAGCCGCTGATTTTTGTTTCCTTTTTGCTTCGGCGTTGGCGATGGCGTAGGGAGCGTCGCGTCCTGCACCGGCCTCACGCGGTGTTGGCTGGTGGTGCTGACGTGCGCCAGCCTCAACTGCTCGAGCGCTGCTCTCATCTCCGAGCTGGATGTCAGCGCGCGCATCCGTCCGTAGTAAAGGTCGTAATAAGCCCGCAGGCGTTGCCGTTTTTCTAAATCAGTGTGTGCCGCATCGGCGGCCTTCTTTGCCGCCACAATGTCCGGGTCGTTAACGACGCGATTGGATAGCTGCCGCCATTCAAGATGAAGCCGGCGCTCGTCCGCTTCCTGGCCGAGCGATGTTTGCTTGAAAACCTCGTCGATCTGAGCGCGCTCCGGGATGGTCGGTTCCGCGCTTGTGCGCGGAATCGGCGCGGTGGTCGATTGCAGTCCGGAGTCAGTCGCCACCTGAGCGTAGGAAGCGAACCCGGCGCAAACCGCTCCAATCACGATTACCACCCCAAAAGCTCTCATTTGGAACTGGCGCAATGTAATCGGATTTCCGGATGCGAGAAGCAATGGTTCATGGTAATGATCTCGCGGTTTACGGGGCGTAGCTTAGCTTGGTAGAGCGCCTGGTTTGGGACCAGGAGGTCGGAGGTTCAAATCCTCTCGCCCCGACCAAGTGATTGCTCATCACTTGTCACTCGTCACATTTTTTGGCTCATAGCCAAGGTTCGGCCCGAGTCGCTTTTCAACTTGGGCGATATTCTCGTCGCGACGGTTCGCGTAATCTTCGACTTGATCGCGTCCGATTTGGCCAACGCCAAAATACTTTGCCTCCGGGTGCAAAAAGTAAAAGCCGCTCACACTCGCCGCCGGATGCATCGCATACGATTCCGTCAGGGTGATCCCGGTTTTCTTTTCCGCGTTCAATAAATCGAACAATGCGCGTTTTTGGATGTGATCCGGACAAGCGGGATAACCCGGAGCCGGCCGAATGCCGCGATACTTCTCACGAATCAAATCCTCGTTGGACAACTTTTCATTCCGACCAAATCCGCACGCGATCCGGGCTTGCTTGTGCAAATATTCGGCAAACGCTTCCGCCAATCGATCGGCGAGTGCTTTCGTGATGATCGCGCTGTAATCATCGTGTTCGCTCTTGAATTTTTCCGCCAGCTCATCAGCGCCATGGATCGTGACCGCAAATCCGCCAAGGAAATCTTCCAATTTCGGATTTCGGATTTCGGATTTCGGATTTGAAGCCGGCGCGACGTAATCGGCGAGACAGTGGTTCCATTGTTCCGCCGGCTTGGGCATTTGCTGGCGCAAGAAAGAAAACGTCGCCAGCTTCTCTTCTCGCGATTCATCGGTAAAAAGATCGACATCATCTCCGTTTGCACTCGCCGGCCAGAATCCGAATACACCGCGCGCCGTCAGAGAATTTTGGGCGGCGATTTCATCCAGCAACTTTTGCGCATCGTCAAAGAGTTCGCGGGCCTGCTGGCCGACGGTCGGATCCTCAAAAATTGCGGGATATCTTCCTCGCAATTCCCACACATGGAAAAACGGCGACCAGTCGATGTACTCGCGCAAATCGGCAATAGGCGGCGAGATTTCGCGCGCCGCGACAACATCCGGCTTTGGCGGCAGGTAATTGTTCCAATCGATCGGCGTCCGGTTTGCGCGCGCTTTTTCCAGTGAGATCAATTTTCTGTCGCGTGCCTTCTGGCTGTGTGCTTTTCGCAAGGCTTCGTACTCGGTGCGGGTCTTGGAATCGAACAGCGCTTTCTGTTTTGGATTGAGCAGCGAACTGACGACGCCGACCGCGCGCGAAGCATCCAGCACGTGGACCGTGCTTTCATGATAATGCGGCGCAATTTTAACCGCGGTGTGAGCGCGGCTGGTCGTCGCTCCGCCAATTAAAAGCGGCAATTCGAATTTTTCGCGCTCCATTTCCTGGGCCACGTGAACCATTTCGTCGAGTGACGGCGTGATCAATCCGCTCAGACCGATCACATCAGCTTTTTTCTCGCGCGCTGTTTCGAGGATTTTCGCGGCAGAAACCATCACGCCAAGATCGACAACGTCGTAGTTGTTACATTGAAGAACCACCCCAACGATGTTCTTGCCGATGTCGTGCACGTCGCCCTTGACCGTGGCCATCACGATGCGGCCCTGCGGTTTCGCACCGGCGGCTTTCTCCGCTTCCATGAACGGCATCAGATAAGCGACGGCCTTTTTCATCACCCGCGCACTCTTCACCACCTGCGGCAAAAACATCTTTCCCGCCCCGAATAAATCCCCGACCACACTCATCCCCGCCATCAGCGGGCCTTCGATCACGTCGAGCGGGCGGATTGATTTTTTGCGCGCCTCTTCCGTGTCGACGTCGATGTAATCAACCACGCCATGAACCAAAGCGTGCTTCAGTCGTTCTTCGACCGGCTCTGACCGCCAGGTCTCGTCTTTAACTTTGATTTTCCCTTTGGCTTTGACGTTCTCTGCGAATTCGACCAAGCGTTCGGTCGCGTCGTCTCGCCGGTTCAGCAACACGTCTTCAACTCGTTCGCGAAGTTCCGGTGCGATCTCTTCATAAACAGCGAGCTGGCCCGCGTTAACGATCGCCATGTCGAGACCGCCCCGAATGGCATGAAAAAGAAATGCGGCATGCATCGCCTCGCGGACGGTGTTATTACCGCGAAACGAAAAGGAAATGTTGCTGACGCCGCCGCTCACGCGCGCGCCTGGCAGGTTTTCTTTGATCCAACGCGTAGCTTCAATGAAGTCGACGGCGTAATTGCGATGCTCGTCCAAGCCGGTCGCTACCGTGAGAATATTCGGGTCGAAAATGATGTCGCTGGCCGAAAAGTCGGCGCGCTCGATCAGAAGTCTGTAAGCGCGCGCGCAGACGTCGATCTTGCGTTGAAAATTGTCGGCCTGACCTTGTTCGTCGAACGCCATGACGATGACGGCCGCGCCGAAACGCCGAATCACCTGCGCCTGCCGGAGAAATTCCTCTTCACCGTTCTTGAGTGAAATCGAATTCACAACCGCCTTCCCCTGGAGGCATTTCAAACCGGCTTCGATGACGCTCCATTTCGAGCTGTCGATCATCATTGGGATCCGCGCGATCTCCGGTTCGCTCGCGATTAGATTCAGGAAGCGTGTCATTGAAGCTTCGGAATCGATCATTCCTTCGTCCATGTTGACGTCGAGAATGTTGGCGCCGCCTTGAACCTGCTGCCGCGCGACCGCAAGCGCGCCATCAAAGTCGTCGCCGAGAATGAGTTTCGAAAATTTGGGCGAACCGGTGATGTTCGTCCGCTCGCCGATCACAACGAACCCAAACTCCGGCGTGATGTTGAGGGGCTCAAGACCAGAAAGCTGTAGCGGCGCTCTATGAGCGCCGTCGTGTCGACGATCGGAGATCGCCGCTACAATTCGCGGTTTGCAATCGCGCACAGCGGCAGCGATCAAACGAATGTGGTCGGGCGTTGTTCCGCAGCAGCCTCCGATAAGATTGAGCCAGCCGTTTCTTGCCCATTCCGTCAGCTTTGGAGCAAGGGTCTGTGGCGTCTCCGGAAATCCCGTTTCGGAAAGCGGATCAGGCAACCCGGCGTTTGGATATGCACTCACGTAGAACGGCGCGACCCGGGCAAGTTCCTCGATGAACGGAGTCATCTCGTCCGGACCGAGCGAGCAATTCAATCCGACCAACAACGGCTTCGAGTGCGCGATTGAAACTAAGAACGCTTCGACCGTTTGACCGCTCAGCGTTCGTCCGGCTTTGTCGATCACCGTTCCGGAAACAACAAGCGGAACTTTTCGGCCGGTCTTTTCGAAAACTTCGGCAATCGCGGATAGCGCAGCTTTCCCGTTGAGCGTATCGAAGATAGTTTCAACCAAAAGAAGATCGACATTTCCTTCGATCAGCGCGCTGACCTGGTCGAAATAAGTCTGCTGCAACTGGTCGAAAGTGACTGCGCGAAATCCTGGATCGCCCACGTCGGGTGAAATAGAAGCGGCAACGGGGAGGGGACCGAGCGCCCCGCCAACGAAGTGGCACCGCCCCGTTTCGCGGGCCGATCGATCCGCCGCACGCCGTGCGATTGTCGCCGCCGCGACATTCATTTCGCGGACCAGCGAACGAAGACCGACATCATCCACCACGCCTTGGAAAAATTCCTGATCTTTGCGTCCACTTTTTGGTTCGCCTTGAAACAAAAAATCATGAAGCCCGATTGTGGTGGCGCTGAAAGTATTCGTTTCGATGATGTCAGCGCCGGCGGACAGATATTCGGAGTGAATCTGCTCGACGACTTGCGGCTGGGTCAGGTTGAGGAGTTCAAGGCTGCCCTTGAGATCTTTGCCTTTCCAATCGGCAAAGCGTTTTCCACGATAATCAGCTTCCGACAATCTCCGCTGCTGAATCATGGTGCCCATCGCACCGTCGAGGACGACAATTCGCTGCCGCAAGAGAACTTCCAAGGGATGAAGGTCAGCCGCCATGTTCCCGGGGAACTAAGCGGGGTTTATGCCAGATATCAAGGAACAAATCTACGCATCATGATACGTAGATATGTTATGGGTAAGCTCCAAATCCCAAATCCCAAGCACCAAGGAATCTCAAGTCCCCAATCTTTAAAGTCGGCGCGGCCTCTTTTGATGTTTGGTGATTAAGGTTTCCCTCGGTTTTGGAGATTGATGCATTATTTGTTGCAGCCTTGAAAGAAAGTCCGGCTGGCCCGTCAATATAGGGACGTGGCGGTAATTCGGCTCCTCAAGATTCTCAACAGAGACCAGCGCAACACTTTTATCGCCTGCTTTCTCGGTTGGGCGCTGGATGCGCTCGACTTTTTCCTGGTGACCTTCGTCCTCGTGCCCCTTGGTCACGATTTCGGCCGGAGCATTCCCAAGGTGGCCTTCGCTATCACTCTCACGCTAATGATGCGGCCAGTGGGCGCTTTCATCTTCGGCTGGCTGGGCGACAAGTTTGGCCGCCGCGTCCCGTTGATGGTCGATATCATCTTCTATTCAGTGATGGAACTGCTGACGGCGTTCGCGCCGAACTTTACCGTCTTTTTGATCCTACGCGCGCTCTTCGGGATCGGGATGGGGGGCGAGTGGGGGCTCGGCGCTTCGCTTGCGATGGAATCATTGCCGACCGAGGCACGCGGACTGTTTTCGGGAATTCTCCAGCAAGGCTACGCGGTTGGTTATCTGCTCGCGGCGCTGGTTTACTGGATTGTGTTTCCACATTTCGGCTGGCGCGGATTGTTTGTGGCCGGCGCGATACCGGCGCTGCTGGTAATTTATATCCGTGCTCGCGTTCCGGAATCCCCGGTGTGGCTAAGAGACCGCAGTCGACAACAGGTGAAGCTCAAAATGTGGGTCCTGTTCAAGCAGCACGGCGCGCTGTTTATTTATGCCGCGCTTTTGATGACGGCATTTAATTACATGTCGCACGGAACCCAGGACCTTTACGCGACCTATCTCGCAGAAGCAGCGCGGCTTCAATGCCGACCAAACGTCGCAGATCGCGATCATTTATGCGTTCGGGATGATTTGTGGCGGCAGCGTCGTCGGTCAGTTGTCCCAAAATTGGGGAAGGCGGCGCGTGATCATTCTGGCTGCGATCTGCGGAATGCTGTTGATTCCGCTCTGGATTTTCGCGCCGAATACTGCGCTTCTAATCGTTGGCGGGTTCCTGATTCAATTTATGGTGCAAGGCGCATGGGGCGTCGTGCCCGTTCATTTGAACGAGCTTTCTCCGCCGGCGTTTCGCGGCACATTTCCCGGGCTTGCCTACCAGCTGGGGAATTTCGCAGCGGCTTACGCGGCACAACAACAGGCCTGGTTGGCGGAGCATTTCAGGCAAGCGAATGGCCAGCCTAACTACGCGTTAACCATGGCACTCGTTTCAGCGGCCGTGTTCGTTGCCATCATTTTTCTCGCCGCAATCGGCCGCGAGGAACACGGCAAAGAATTCTAATTAGTGTCAAAAAGCGGAGATTCGCCTGAAGATTCGTCGCGCTTGGCCGTGCGGTGACGGTTGCCGTGTCGCTGTTCGACAATTGCGTCCGCGATTTTGTCCGCCAGCTCGTCACGGTATTCAGAGTCGCGCGCTTCTCCGCCTTCGCGCGGATTGCTGAGAAAGCCGCACTCCACCAGCACCGCCGGATATTTTGCCAGCCGTAACACCCGAAAATTAGCGTGGTGCACGCCGCGATTGGCAGAACGCGGAATCGTTGTCAGCTTGGCCTGGATCCGGTTCGCGAGATCGATTGAGCTCGCCGAGTGATAATATGTTTCGAAACCGTTAATACCGCGCCGGCGTGAGTCGTTGAAATGAATGCTCACGAAAATGCAGTTCTTCTGCTCGTTTTCGATCGCAACACGTTCCTCGAGCGGAATAAAGACGTCGGAATTGCGGGTCATTACGATCTTCAAATCCGATTCGCGCAGCTTCCGAGACAGACGTTGTGCCACATCCAGGGTCGCGATTTTTTCGGCCCCGCCAAATCGGCGATAGGCACCGTTGTCTTTACCGCCGTGCCCGGCGTCGACCACGACCGTGTTGAAAGTCTTGCTCGTGTCAGTGGTCGCTACTTCCGAAAATCGCGGCCCGGTGGCGCAGGCAGCCAGCACCGCTGAACAGGACAAGATTAGGAGACGTTGGGCGAGTCGAGACATTGCAGGTTGTTACATTAAAACACGTCGTGCCGCCAAAGGTTTCTGGATGGGCACGTTTCGTTTAAATCAGCATGGTTTGCGCCCCAACTTTGCCGTTCTTCAGCAAAAACCGCTTGTTTTTTGCCCGACCGGATTTAAAGGCGTTACCTCCAACTATGCGCACCCGATTTGTTTCGTTAACGGTTCTTTTGGTCACTTGCGGTATTGCTTTTGCCGCGAAACCGACACCTGCTCCCAAAGCTGCGTCCACTGCGACGCCGGCACCAACCATTTCCAAGCCGGTTGTCGATCAAACCGCCCAGACGATTATTTTTTGCTACCACGGTCTGGTGGACAAAGTTCGCTATCCGGGAACCCAGATCACGCCGGCGGCATTTGAGGCGCAAATGAAAGAGCTGAAGGACCGCGGCATCACCGTTATCGGGATGCAGGATTTGATAGCTTGGAAACGGGGTGAGAAGAACATTCCTCCGCGGTGCGCTGTCATCACTTTTGATGACGGTTTGAAATCGCAATACGAAGTCGCGTGGCCGATCATGAAAAAGCTTGGCTACACCTTCACCATGTTCATTTACACCGAAGGCGTGCGCGGGGGTCTGTTCGGTGGTGGAGAGGCAATCACCTGGGAGCAACTGGGCGATATGCGCGACAATGGGATCGACATTGAAGCCCACTCTGCCACGCACCAGGATTTACGGGAGGGCCATCCGGTTACGATCAGGCAACCAGATGGAAAGAAGGAGAGGAAAAAGCTCAGTGGCCCCGAATATGAGCAGTTCCTCCAAAATGAGCTCGTTGGGTGCAAGCAGCTGCTCGAACAGCGGCTCGGAATCAAAGTGAATTGTTTCGCGGTGCCCTACGGGTTTTACAACGAGCATGTGAAAGAAATTGCGCGCAACGCCGGTTACGAAGCGATGTTCACGGTCTACGGTCAGCCGATCACCTGGACATCGCCCATGAATGCTCTCGGCCGTTGGGCCATCGAGGCGAACAAACCAAAAGTGTTTGAGGACGCAGTGAAGATGATCGCCAGTTCAAGCGGCGGCCCCGGAGGACCGGCCGTCGCTGCCGTCGGCGCCCAAGATTTGCAGGTTGAACCTGCCGATGGGTCGACTGTTCGGAGCGCGCTGCCACTGATCAAAGCGAATCTCAGTCGAATCGGTCAAATCGATCCGGCGAGTATTCAACTGCGCGTTAGCGGTCTCGGGCTTGTGCCGGCCAGTTACGATCCCAAAACGGGGGTCGTTTCCTACCAAGTCACACAGAAGCTTCGTGACAAGACTTGTACCGTGATCCTGAGCGCGAAATCCGGTGACAAAAAAGTCGAAACGCACTGGACGTTCGGGATCGATGAGGGCGGCGCAGCTCCAGCGTCTGCTCCCAGTGCGACGCCGAAGAGATAGGTGGAACGCGTTCTCCGAACGCGTTTCTGAGATAACCGTCCGCGGAGCGGCCGATCCACCAAATGTTTTCGCAACTCGGCGATAAACTGCAGGAGGTCTTCAAAGATCTCCGCGGTCACGGCAAGATCAGTGAAGCGAATATTGACGCTGCGCTGCGGCAGATCCGGCTGGCGTTACTCGAAGCCGATGTCGATTTCCAAGTCGCCAAAAACTTCATCGCGCGGGTCAAAGAGAAAGCGCTGGGCGAAGCCGTGCTCCGCAGCATTACGCCTGGTCAACAGATCGTTAAGATTTTCTACGACGAATTGTCGATCTTGCTGGGTGGCGACGCTGCACCGCTGAATCTTGGCGAACCGCATCGGATTCTGATCGTCGGGCTCAACGGCTCCGGAAAAACAACGTCCGCCGCCAAGCTGGCTCATTTACTCAAGAAGCAGGGGCGAAGTCCAAATTTGATCGCACTGGACTTGGAAAGGCCTGCGGCGGTTGAACAGCTCGCGACCCTCGGAAAGCAAATCGACGTTCCAGTGTTTAAACCGGAACCGAGCGAGCGAAATGTTCAGCACGCGGCAACCGCGGCATTGCAATGGCACGACCGAGCAGGCGGGAACGTTGACATTTTTGATACCGCCGGCCGTCAGGAAGTCGATGTCGCTCTGATTGAGGAACTCGCTCAACTCAAGAGACTGTTGCAGCCGCAGGAAACACTTCTCGTTGTCGACGCGGCGACCGGCCAACAGGCGGTAAGTGTTGCCACCCACTTCAAAGACGCCCTTCAAATTACGGGGATCATTTTGACCAGGCTCGATGGCGACGCCCGCGGCGGTGCGGCATTGTCGATGCGCGAAGTGACGCAGCGCCCGATCAAGTTTGTCGGCACCGGGGAGAAGCTGGATCAATTCGAGGCCTTCGTGCCTCAGCGCCTGGCGGGCCGGATTCTGGGCATGGGCGATGTGGTCGGCTTCGTCGAAAAGGCTGCGGAAACGATTGAGGCTGAGGACGCAGTCCGTCTCGAGAAAAAACTGCGCAGCGCGTCGTTCGATTTCAACGATTTCCTGTCCCAGTTCAAGATGCTCCGCAAAATGGGGCCGCTGGAAAATCTGCTTGGCATGCTGCCTGGCATGAGTAACGTTCCCGGCCTCTCGATTGACGAGAAGCAGCTCAAGCGCACCGAAGCCATCGTGCTTTCGATGACCAGTGAGGAGCGGACGCGCCCGGAAATTTTGAATGCTCGGCGTCGTCAGCGAATTGCTCGCGGCAGCGGCTCAACCGTCACGGAGGTGAATGATTTGGTCCGTCGTTTCGATCAAATGCGAAAGCTGATGAAGAACACGGGCAAAATGAAGAAGATGATGTCCCGATTGGGGAAAATGAGGTGAAAGCGCAAGCTCTCAACTCTAGACTATCAATTATCAACTAAACACTATCAGCTAACAGCAATGGCAGTTGTAATCAGATTACGAAGAGAAGGCGCGCTGAACCGGCCGTATTTCAAGGTCGTCGTCACGGACAAACGCAGTCCGCGCGATGGGAAATTTATCGAGATCGTCGGCACTTACGATCCCAAGAAGCGGGGCATGAACAGCACGCTCAAGCTGGAACGAATCGACTATTGGATCAGCAAAGGCGCACAACCGTCAGATACCGTGCGTAGCCTGATCAAGAAAAATAAAAATCCGGAGGCCGCGGCAAAGAAAGCTGCTGCAGTGGAGGCCAAGAAAGCCGCCAAAGTGAAGGCCGCGCCAAAAACGGAGACAGCGCCGGCCGCTCAACCCGCCGCGGCGGAAGCGCCCGCAGCACCGGCAGCACCCGCAGCGCCCGCAGCACCGGCGGCGCCGGCGGCGCCGGCGGAAGCGCCAGTTGCCGAAGAAAAAAGCGCGAGCTGACATTGTAGCCGCCTCGCTCTGTCGAGGCGCAACGAGGAACACCGCGGCCCGCCTTCGCAGATGCTTCGGCGTGGCGAGCAGAGCGCCGTGACCACAAATTGCGCGCAAGAATTTCGTGTTTATTCGTGCGTATTCGTGGTTAGTCTTGATTTGCAATGAAAGAGTTTCTCGAGTTCGTCATTCGTCAGCTGGTCGAATTTCCCGACGACATGGTGCTGACGGAAATTCCAGGCGGAAAGATGACGATTTTTAAAGTTCAACTTCGCCAGAGCGATGTCGGTCGCATCATTGGTCGCAACGGCCAGACCATCCACGCGATTCGCGCGCTTCTGAACAGTTCCGCATCCCGGCACGGTCAACGGGCGACTCTCGAGATCATCGAATAATCATTGCGCGCATTCTTCGAATGCTGCGGGTTGGCCTTGAAGATGGGCCAGCGCTTCACCGGCAAAATGCAATGAGCCGGTCACAAGAATTGGGTTGGCTTGATGCTTCGCTTGTTCAAACGCAGCATCAAGCGATGGAGTGATTGAGCAGGGAAGTCTCGGGTTAAGGGCCGACAGGACCTTTGCGATTTGTTCCGGGTCGGCTGCGCGTTCAGTCCGAATCTTTGGAAGCAGAAACGAGTCGGCAATTGGCGCGAGCGCTTCGCAAATGCCACGCAAATCTTTGTCTGACAAAACCGCCAAAATTACGGTTGCGCGTTCTGTGGCAAAAACTTCGCGCCACGTTTGAGAAAGAATTGCCGCCGCCGCAGGGTTGTGTGCGCCGTCGATCACCGTTCGCTTGTCCCAGCATTGAAAACGCGCCGGCCATTCAACCGTCGCCAATCCACGCACAACCGCCACGTCTTCCAAGTCGATCTTTGACGCGCGAATCGCCGCGATGGCAATTGCCGCATTGAGGTTTTGATGCTCGCCGCGGAGCGCGATTGGCGACTTAGCGTAAGGCCGCTCGACAAACTCCAGCGGCGCTTCGAATTCCGCAGCTCGAGAACGGATGACCTTTTCGGCAGCCGGCAGTTGCGGCGCAGAAATAACCGGAGTTCGCGCCTTGATGATCCCGGCTTTCTCACTCGCGATCTTTTCGATCGAGTCGCCGAGCCACTCTTGATGGTCGAAAGCGATCGGAGTGATGACGGAAACGTTCGATCGCACTGCATTAGTCGCGTCGAGACGGCCGCCGAGACCAGTTTCCAAAATCACAACATCCGCCTTTGTGTTGGCGAAGTGCTTTAATGCCAGCGCGGTGGCGATTTCGAAAAAAGTCGGATGCGGATCCCAATTCGCGACCAGCTTCCGGATGTTCGTTAGGCCTTCCGCAACGTCCTTTTCGGAAATCATTTCACTGCTAACGCGGATTCGTTCCCGAAAAGTCACAAGGTGAGGGGAGATGAAAAGACCGGTTCGATATTTTCCGGCGCGACAGATCGAGTCGATCATCGCGCAAACCGAGCCTTTTCCGTTCGTCCCAGCGACGTGAACGACACGGCGCCTTGCCAAGATCGGCATCCAATTCGCGGATAAGTTGCTGAATGTTTTCGAGACCGAGCTTGATCCCGAAGCGCTGGAGGCTGTAGAGCCAGGCGAGCGCCTCTTTGTAGGTCACGACGCGGACGAAAAATAGCCCAGCAGCTGGCTGATGGTTTCGCGCATTTTTTTGCGGTGCACGATCATGTCGATCAAGCCGTGTTCTTCGAGGAACTCCGCAGTCTGAAAGCCTTTCGGCAAATCCTGATGCGTTGTTTCCTTGATTACGCGAGGACCGGCAAAGCCGATCATGCTCTTCGGCTCGGCAATGATCACGTCCCCGAGTGACGCGAAACTCGCCATGACGCCGGCGGTGGTCGGATTCGTAAGGACGGAAATGTAAGGAAGCCGGGCGTCGGCATGGCGGGCGAGCGCGCCGCTTGTCTTCGCCATCTGCATCAGGCTGAGCATTCCTTCGTACATGCGCGCGCCTCCGGAAGCCGAGACAATAACAACGGCGGCCTGTTCGTCGGTGGCGTACTCGATCGTGCGCGTAATTCGCTCGCCAACTACCGAGCCCATCGTTGCGGCCAGAAATCCGAAATCCATCACCGCGAGCGCGATCTTGTAGCCGTCGATCATTCCGTGTCCGCTGATCACGGCATCGGTTAATCCGGTGCGTTCCTGATAATTTTTCAACCGGTCCTTGTAGCTGGCCATTCCGTGAAAGCGCAGCGTGTCGATCGACTTCAAGTCGGCGTCCGTTTCCACGAACGTTTGCGAGTCGACGAGATTGGCGATCCTTTCCTTGGCTGAAACGCCAAAGTGATGATCGCAACGCGGACAGACTCTCAGATTTTCGCTGAGCTCGATTTCCGAGACGACTTCGTTACAGCCCGGGCATTTCTGAAACAGCCCGGGAGGCATCTCACGTTTTTTTCCTCCTCCTCCCGGCGGTGGCTTTTTGAAAATGGCCATGGCAATTATGCCCGAGCAGCGGTCGCCGCGTAAACAGACCGCGCCCCACTCTCTTTCAGGACCCTGGCGCATTCGCTCAGAGTCGAGCCGGTGGTTAAAACGTCGTCGATTAAAAGCACGTCTAACCTTCGCACGTCTGTATTTCTTCGTAAACGGAATGCGTGGCGCAAATTTTGGACGCGCTCGGCGCGGTCGAAGGCGGTCTGCGTTGTCGTAAAACGAACGCGCTGCAACACCGGCCGGACGGGAACCCCGAGATCCGGACCGATCCGTTCGGCCAGGAGCGCAGCTTGATTGAAACCACGCTCGCGTTGCCGCGCCGGGTGCAACGGAACGGGAACGATTGCGTCGAACCTGCGTTCGCGCAGCCGGGAATCATCCAGCGCGGCTCTGAGCCATCGGCCAACGAGATGGCGAAGATGAATTTGTTTTCCGTATTTGAAATTCAAAATGACGTGGCGCGCGATGCCGCGGCTGCGGTAAGCGGAAACCGCGGCTTCGAAATAAAGTTTACGATGGGCGCAGTTCGCGCACGAAAAAGTTGTTGTGATCGCGCCGTCGAACGGTTCGGAGCATTTCGCGCAAAACGGCGGCACGATACGCGAAAGCTTTGTTTCACAATCAGCGCACAAATATTCCCGGGACCCAATGGACGCCGAGCAGATCGTGCACGTCGGCGGATAAATCAGCGACGCTAATCCGCGAATGAAATCAGGTGCCGCGAGCATTTCGGTTTCTCAACCAGGCCCGAACAATCAACCACGTTACCCCGGCAACGGCGAGGGGGATGATTCCGACCAATAAATTTTTTCCGAGCCAGGGCAGCACGAGCATTTTGCGAAGTGCGATTTTATTAAACGTGCCCGCGGTGAGGATCCATCCAGCGTGCAAACCGATTGGCAACCAAAGCGATCGTGTTTGCAATCGCGCGTCGGCCAGGATCCATCCGATCAGAAACAACGTAGTGAATCCGGCAGCCACCAGGATTGGATCGGCGAATTGGACGAACGCGTGCGCGATTGAATGAAAGCCCGAGGTCCAGGTCACGATCGTTGAGGTGTGCTCCGGCGCTTTCAGGAAATGAACTATTGAATAGAGCGCCGAGGTTATAAACATCGCCAGGAAGCGGCGGCCGGTTTTGAGCAGGATGCCGAGAATCAATCCGCGGAAAAACGTTTCCTCGATCAAGGGGACGACAGCCGCTGCCGCGATGGCTTTGCCAAGAGCCGGCCAATCGATGATGTTCCGAGTCGAATAGATCGGCGTCGCCAAAAGGATCGCGCCGCAGCAGAGCAGAGGAACGGCAGAGCAGACAAAACCCGCGAACACGTCGTGACGCCAACGCGGATTTCTTTCAAGTTCTAGGTCGGTGAGGCTGCGAACGCTTAGGGATCGAGCGACCGGCCAGAGCAAGATCAGGGCGGCGATCAAAAGCGCGCGATGAAAGAATGTTTCAAAATCGAAACGGCTGAGAAAAGTCAGCCAACCGTGACCAATCAGCCATTGGGCCGCCCAAAAAAGCGGCGGGGCCAGCAACGCGCCCAACAGCACCGTTGCCAGCAAATAAACGAGCAATCTGACTGCATCCTTCAAGGCTGTTAATGTAAGGTTTTCCTGCGATGCCGAGTCAACACATATGGATTGAAAAAGACGACGAAGGACGGAAGCGCGAAGTCCGCGCGACGAAATTCGGCGGCAAATGGCGGCTGCAGGCAAAACTGTCCGATGAAATCGATTGGACCTACTACGATCGGCCGCTGCTTGAAGATTTGTTAAAGTTAAAGGACATCATCGATCGAAAATATCGTCGCCGGCGCGCTTCCGCGGACGATGTCGCCTCGGTCGACAAGTTGCTCGGTGATTGGGGTCGTATCTAAACATTCAACATTTGGGAAAGAAGGAGTTTGGATCAGCAAATCGGTATGGAGTGACAAGGTGCTTTAGATAATCGGCGTTCGAGGCAAATGCGTCCGAAGTCGAGCTGGCGTAATATTCAATGTTTAGATACGACCCCAAATGAAGAAGAAGGCGCGAATCGATCAAACGTTGGTCGACCGCGGATTTTTTGAGAGCCGCGAGCGGGCCCAGCGTGCCATCATGGCAGGTGAAATCAGGGTGGGGGAGCAACTGATTACGAAACCCGCCGCGATGATCGAAGTGGATGCGTCAATCTCTGTTGCCGAACCGCCACAGTTCGTCAGTCGCGGCGCGACGAAGCTTTCCGGCGCACTCGATTTCTTCAAAATCGATGCAGGTGATAAAGTTGCCCTCGACATTGGCGCGTCCACCGGCGGCTTCACCGATTGCCTGTTGCAACGGGGCGCGACCAAAGTTTTCGCGGTCGATGTTGGCCGGGGACAACTCGCCTGGAAAATTCGAAACGACCCGCGCGTTGTCGTTTTCGAAAAAGTGAACGCGCGATTTCTGTCGCGGGAACAAATTTCACAACTGGTCGATCTTTGCGTGATCGACGTCTCGTTTATCTCGCTGACTTTGATCTTGCCTCGCGCTTTTGAGTTGATAACTCAAAAAGGCGTGATTCTGGCGCTGATCAAACCGCAATTCGAGTTGCAGCGCAAAGATGTCGGCCGCGGCGGGATCGTCCGCGAACCCGCCCTGCATGAAAAAGCGCAACAGAAAATTGTGAACTTCGTCGAAGAAGCGGATTATCGTGTGGTGGGCCTGGTTCCGTCGGCAATCACTGGAACCGACGGCAACCAGGAATTTTTCATATGCATCCGAAAACAATCGGCTTGATTGCGCATCCCGGTAAACCGGGAGTGGGGGAGTTGATTAACGCGCTCGCGGCGGAGCTCTCTCGGCATTCGATGTCAGTCCTGCTGGAAAAAGAAACCGCGGCAGTTTCCGGCCATTCTTCGGACCTGACGGTCGGGCAAATCGGAGCGAAAGCGGACCTGCTCGTCGTTGCTGGTGGAGACGGGACGATTTTGAACGTGGCCGATCGCATGGGCGAGGCGAACACGCCAATATTTGGGATCAACGTCGGGTCGCTTGGATTTTTGACTTGCGCCAGCTCTCAGTCGTTCCGCGAAGCTGTCGAATGCATCGCCCAGGGAAAAATGACGTTCAGCAATCGCACCCTGCTCGAGGTGATCTTGCGCGATTCGAAAGAAAAGCATCCGCCGATGATTGCCTTGAATGATGCAGTATTCAGTCGCGGCGAAATTTCGCGCCTGATTCGATTGCATACCCGGGTGAATGGCGAAGCGCTGACCGAGTTCAACGCTGATGGTCTGATTATCGCGACACCGACGGGTTCGACAGCATATTCGCTTTCGGCCGGCGGCCCGATCATGGAACCGGAGTCCGGCGTGTTCGTGATCACGCCGATTTGTCCGCACGTGCTGACGAACCGATCGATTATCGTCTCGGAAAATTCGGTGATCGAAGTCGAGGCGAGCGAGCCTGATTACCCGGTTTTCCTGACCGTGGATGGACGCGAACCGTTGCGGATTGCCAAGGACGCGACGGTGGAAATTCGAAAAGCGAAAAAGAAACTGCGACTCGCTGCGATGCCCGATGTTTCGTTCTTCAGCGTGGTGAGACAGAAGCTGAAGTGGAGCGGCAGCAATGTCTAAAACCAGAGGTTGAGACGTTGAGGAGTTGAGGGGTTGAGAAGTGCAGGAACAGGCACTTCAGTTGGCCGCCGAAATAAGTTTAGGTTGCAAGCGCCAATCGCGGCAGTCCCAGCGAAGAAGTTCCTCGATCTTAGCGATGTCCTCTTCGAAAATCGCCGCGCCATATTCCCGTTCTTCATCCGTTAACTTGCGGGAATAAGAACCAACATTCCGCCGTTTGTTCTTGAGCCGCCGCAGTCTGCGCACTCCCAGAAAATCGAACATTTGATCGAGCATCCCCGAAGGATCGCCGCGAAATTTTTCGTATTTGAGAACCAGGACCTGCTCGCGCGGAAAGAGCTCAAAAACTTTGTCGAGTTGCGGCGCATAAAGACTGCGCGCCAGGTAACCGTTGCCGCGCGGGCGTTTCCAAATCCCGATTTCTTCGTCGCGCTTGAGGGCGTCAATAAACTCCAGCGGTTCCTGGCCCTTGTCGCGGCGCATGTTCCATTGCGAGAATGCGCGTTCGGTCGGGTTCCGCAGAGAAACGACGAGCTTCATCTGCGGGTTGTAAGCCGCGATGTGTTCGAGCGCGCGCGGATAATAAAGATAGTCGGCCGTGACTTCGCCCGCGATCTGCCAACGCCAGCCCGGAGCGAAATTGTTGTGCAGGATCCGGTAATCGGGCTCGCCGCGGAAGTGTTCTTCCTTGTCGAAAAAGTGAAGCGCTTGATCGCGGAGGAGCGCGACGTTCGGATGTTGCGCAAGAAAATCGTGCAACGCGGTCGTCCCGGCTTTTTGCACCCCGCCCACGATGAAATCAACGCCATCTACTTTGCGCCGCCGAAGGAGGCCGGGCAGGGTCGAACCATGGCGTCGGGTCTTGTCGTGAGTAGATGTCGGAGCTGTATTCCGAGGCAGAGTCAGGGCCTGTCTCTTATTAGTGTGCGAGATCGCCGTTGCCACGCGGGATGTGTCCTCTCAGCTAAATAAGATGGTGTCGTACATTCACCGAGGTGACAATCCGAAAAACGACAGATTGGCGTTCCGCGGGCTCGCATGACCGCGCTGACTTCTCAGAAACTGCCGAGTTGCGCCAACCTACGAGTCACGGTTTTATGACTGTCATGACCGAATCTAATCCTGAGCCGAGCGAGGGTTTTGAGGATTTGGTCTGGCTTTTTACCTGTGACAGTCGCAACCGCGGATTGATTCGCCAGGGTTTCAACGAAGCGGCCCTGTTATGGAAGGCGGTCAAAGCGACCGCCGGAAGCGTCCTGGAAATTGGCCGCAATTTCGGCGGCTCAACGGTGTTGCTCGCGGCCGCCGCGCCAGATCGCGAGATTTATTCGATCGACATTCGATCTCATGAGGACGGCGCCTGCAAAACTTATCTCACGCGACCGGGAAACAAAGAGCGTGTGCATTTGTTAGTGACTGATTCACGGAAAACGCTGCCAGGCCTGGTTTTCGGGCTGCTGTTTGTTGATGGCGATCACAGTTTTGAGGGAATTCTCGCCGACGTGGTTGCGCACTGGAATTCTCTGAAAGGCCACGGCGGAAATCTTGCGCTTGCCGCATTTCACGACGCCTGGCCAAATGACAACTTCAAGTGGCGCGACGCGGACCGTCGGCTGCGGCGCTTTTGGATTCGCCTAAAAAATAAATTTCGGAAACGACAAAAACCGGACGTCGCGCCGGATTATGAACCAGGAGTGCAGCGGGTTTGCGAAGAGTTGGTGCGACAGGGCGCCGCGAGCAAATGGCAAAGCGCGGGTTCGATGCTGGTCTTGAAGAAACTCGCGGATTTGCCTCGAGATTTCGCTCAACTGACCCGTGCCGGTGTCGAAACGTAGCAAAATCTTTTCGCCGGCAAAAGCTGCTCGGACCCAGTCAAATTCGGCGTTGGGGCACGTTCCTAGCTTCCCAAATCGCGGCGCAAATGGATAGAGCAACGATCGACGCTCTGATTACTAGCATGCTGGCGACGGAGGACCGAGTTTCGGACCTGCTTTTCATCGCCGGAAAACCGCCTCTTGTTGAGACGGAAGGGCGATTGAGATCATTTGCCATCGACACGCCCGGCTCTCTTGTGACGTCCCAATTCATCGAAAATCTATCAGCCCACATCATCGGAACCGACGAGCGATTAAACAACGACTATAACGTCTCCGGTTCGTGCGATTGCAGCTATGCGATTGAGGATGTCGCGCGCTTTCGAGTGAATATTTACAAAGAAAACCGCCGGCGCGCGATCGTGATGCGCAAGTTACAATCTGAAGTGCCAACCCTGGCGTCTCTGGACCTGCCTCCGATTTTTCGAGAAATCATCAGGGAAAAGAATGGGATCGTCCTTGTGACCGGAGCTTCTGGAAGCGGCAAGACAACGACGCTGGCCGCAATGATCAACGAGCTGAATCAAACCCAGGATATTCATATCGTCACACTCGAAGACCCGATCGAATTTCTTCATCCTCATGCCCGGGCCGCGGTCAGCCATCGTGAACTTGGCCGAGATTTTAGAAGCTTCGCCGAGGGGTTACGGGCCGCCTTGCGCCAGGCTCCGAAGGTAATCCTGGTCGGCGAAATTCGTGACCGGGACACGATGGAAATTGCTCTCACGGCCGCCGAAACCGGCCACATGGTTTTCAGCACACTTCACACGATAAATGCCGGTCAAACAATTAACCGCATCATCGGATTCTTCTCCAAAGACGAGGAAGACCAGCTTCGGTACCGATTGTCGGACACCGCGCGTTATATTGTGAGTCAGCGTCTGGTTCCGCGCATTGATGGTAGTCGACTGTTGATTAGTGAAGTCATTGGCAACAGCCTTCGAACTCGCGAGTCAATTCGCTACGGCGAATCCGAAGGGAAAACCTTTCACGAGATTATCGACGCCGCAAAAACCTACGGCTGGCATAGCTTTGATCAATGCCTCCTGGAAGCGTACGAAGCCAACAAGGTGACCGAAGAGACGGTGGTGCTTTACTGCAACGATAAGGGCAGCGTGAAACGCGCTTTGGACTTGGCCCAAAAGCGTCGCGGCGGACCTGCCATCAATTCGGAATCGACGTTGAAACTCGACCTGCGTATGCCAGCCAGAGTATCTGCGGCCGACGCAGTCGTAGCCGAAACAGCGGGAGCGAAGGAAGTAGGCGCGACAGACCAGACAAGTGTTGGCTCGACTAGTAAACGGCGAGTGATTCAGCCGCGAACTCAGAATCCTGTGAAAACAGCGTAATCGCGGGGCGTCCGTGATCTAACACCACCAGCGCAAGTCAATTGGCGCCGCCAGTGTTTATCTTTGACCACGGAATCGACTTCGGCCGATAAACTTGCTAACAATTACCGCGGGCCTCCGATGCCTACGCATTATCGAACGACTTTGTCGGTGCTGGTCGCGCTTGCGGCCGTTGTCAGCATTCCCGCGCAATCGCCGACTCCGGAGCCGGAAGGCCGTGTAACAATTATCTATAACGACGTTCAACTGTTGCCCGAACAAGCCGCGGCGCGTCCGGCTACGATCAACGACAAGGTTGACGAGGGCGCCGCATTGCGGACCGGAGATGATTCGCGCTCGGAGCTGACTTTCGCCGACCTGACCATCACGCGGCTTGGTTCGAATACAGTTTTCAGCGTGAATAAAGCCGGTCGCAGCATTCGGCTGGACAGCGGTGCGATCCTTCTTTACGCGCGAAAGAATTCCGGTGGCGCGGAAATTTCGACTAAAGCTGTATCGGTCGGAGTCACCGGCACGACGCTGATCTTCGAGTCCGAACCGGCGAGTTATAATCGATTGATTGTTTTGGAAGGCAGCGCGCGTTTTTCGTTGAACGATTATCCCGATCAAACAACGACTGTTCACGGAGGACAGGTTCTCAACGTGAACGCAGACGCCAGGAAACTTCCGAAGCCGGGCCGAGTGGATCTGCGGCGCATCGTGGACACACATCCGCTGATTAAGAATTTTCCGCCGCTTCCGAGTCTCGATCTGATCCTTGGAACACGAAATCCGAATTCGGCAGCGCCGGGCACACTGCCGTCAACCACTGCAGGGGTCGCGTCGCCTCCAAATTACGTGCCGAATCCGAGTGGACCGCCACCACCGGGACCTCCGACCGGGACGGGTTCTCCGACGGGAGTTCCAGTTCCAACCGCAACTCCGCGTCAGCGGCCGACGCCAACTCCGCGCCCGACCGCGAAACCCACGCCGCGTCGGCCGGTTTATCCGCCGAAGCCCACACCGACCCCGAGGAAGAAGTATCCGCCGCCGAAACGATCAACACCAACTCCAACGCCAGTTCAGATTCGATGACTTGCTCCGTCGCCGTCGGCAGCAAGCGGAATTTTATTCCGTGCCGTAATCGGTCAGTCGCCCGTTCTTAAACTTGGCGTAATGGCTGCCAGTTTCCCATTGCAACTTCTCTGTTCCGCCTTCGATCTTATCGCCGGTCGGTTGTTTGCGGACAATCCCAAGAACCTGTGCCTTCGTCATTCCGGGTCGAAGTTGGGAAAATCTGTTGTCCATCTGACAACCGAGGCACAGCAAAAACGTGAGGGTAACTAATAATGATCGCTTCATCTTTTTGCTTACTAGCTGGGACTGCACATTGCAAATGCGCTCGGGTATACCCCTGGGTGCTTTCAAGATCAGTTAATGGGTAGTTTCGGTCTAACAAAGCTGCACCCAACCGCCGGCCGGTGCTCTCTGTCTCCTTAGTTGCAGCGGGCCGAGTTCAAAATCTTTCATGGCGGAACCCTACCAGCACTCAACATGCGTGCTTCACTGCAGCCGGCAAATCTGTTAAGGCTGTCGCACGGGGGCCTATGAACATTCAAATCGTAACGGCAGTGATCGGCGTTTGCGGCTCGCTTCTTTCCGTCTGTCTCAAAAACTATCTCGATCGACCCCCACGCCGATTAGCGGACTCAGAACCTAGCGTCTCGGCGGGGGAACCCATTGCCATTTCGCCTCCGTCTCCAATTGCCCCTCCAAAAAGTGCAACCCAGCGGCGTGAACCTTTCGCGACAGCAGCATTTGTATTCTGCCTGCTCTCTATCATCATTCCCTTTTTTGGCTTTCTCCTTTCCATTATCTTTGGTCACTTAGCCCTTGCCCGTATCCGTCGCGATCCGACGCTCGGCGGTTATCGGCTCGCCAAAGGCAGTTTGATCGCGAGCTACATCTGCCTTGTCCTTACGTTAGTAATATATGTCTTAGCCCATAAATAATGCGGCCCGCAGAACGGGCGGGGGGCCGTCCCCGAACTGTAAAAATGTAGTTTGGCGGTTTAGTTGACCCGCAATTATGAAACCAATTCTGTTTCGATTTGCCGCGGTCTTAATCAGTTTCGTAATCGTCGCACTGCTAAGTGAAGTGGCGTTGAGATTGTTCGCACCGCGCCTCGGGGTCGCAGTAGACGAAAAGGCCCGCTTCTATCGCTTTGATCACGACTTGGGTTGGGCGCCGCTGGAGAACATCACCTACGCAGAAAAAGATCACCAGTATCTCGTTCATCAAAATCAATTCGGGCTACGCGCCCCCGACGACATCCAGCTAAAGAAGACATCGGGAAGAAAGCGAATTCTTGTGCTCGGCGATTCGTATGTCTGGGGCGTGGGAGCGACTCAGGACGAACTCTTCACCGATCCGAAGGTATATGGAACGAGCGACGAAGTTATCAACTGCGGTGTCTCCGGTTACGGCACGGATCAGGAGTATTTGTTTTACCTGCGTGAAGGCCAAAAGTTCGATGTCGACCAAGTCGTGCTGGCGTTCACTCTTTATAATGATGTCGAAAACAATCTCAATTCGAAGCAGTACTCTTATCTCAAGCCATATTTCACCCTGAATGGCGGGCAATTGGTCCTGCACAACGATCATGTTTGCTACAGCGCAGTTGACACTTTGTTTCGTAATCTGAATCGGGAATGCCACGTTTGGAACCTTGCCGGTCAAGGCTTACACGAATTGATCAAAACACTTCTACGCAAGCCGCAGAAGCATTTGGAAACCGACGTCGTAGTGTCCGAGGCTGATCGTCAGGGCATTGAGTTGACTCTTGCTATCTTGAAAAAGCTGAAGGAAGCGGTCGAGGCGCGTCACGCGGAGTTCTACGTCGTCTTCATTCCTTACAAGCCGCGTGTCGAAAACCATCTGCCTGGAAATCATCCTTTTGCACCTTTACTCGCGGCGGGTCTGACTCAGATGGGAGTAAGTTACCGCGAACCGTATCCCGAGTTTTTGAAGTCTGCGATGGCCGGCGTGGATCCATTTAATGTGGGGGATAATCATTTCAACGCCGCGGGGCATGCGTTATTCGCCAAATTCGTGACCGACACCGATCTGGCGCGCGCATCCACTGATTACTACGCTCATCAGTGAGATCGGCGCGCGACGCAGATTGCCGAAGGTTTTTACCTACTAGCATTCGCTCATGAATATCCTCGGTCTCTCCGCTTTTTATCACGATAGCGCGGCGTGTCTGGTGCGCGACGGAGAAATCATCGCAGCGGCGCAGGAGGAGCGATTTACGCGCAAAAAGCATGATGCGAGTTTTCCGAAGCACGCGGTGATGTATTGCCTCGGCGAAGGCGGCATCAAAGTGAATGAGCTCGACTATGTGGCGTTCTACGAAAAGCCGTTCCTGAAATTCGACCGGATTCTGCACAGTTATCTCGCATACGCGCCGGCCGGCCTGAGGAGCTTTTTGATGGCGATACCACTTTGGATCCGGGAACGCGTTTGGATGAAAGAACTAATTCGGCAGGAGCTCGGCTGTGATTGCAAAATTTTCTTTCCGGAACACCACGAATCGCACGCCGCCTCGGCGTTTTTTCCATCGCCATTTTCGGAAGCGGCGTTTCTCACCATTGACGGAGTGGGGGAATGGACAACGACCAGCTACGGCGTCGGGCGCGGCAACCAAATCCAAATCCTGGCAGAGCTGCGGTTTCCGCACTCACTTGGCCTGCTTTACTCCGCGTTCACTTACTTCACCGGATTCAGGGTCAATTCCGGCGAGTACAAGTTGATGGGACTCGCGCCTTACGGCCAACCGAAATACGTCGATCTCATTCTGCGAGAGTTGATCGACCTCAAAGACGACGGGTCGTTCCGGTTGAACATGAAATATTTTAATTACGGCGTTGGTCTGACCATGACCAACGCCGCGTTCAATCGCTTGTTCGATCGGCATCCGCGTAAACCGGAATCGAAACTGACCCAGAGCGATATGGACCTCGCGCGCTCGATTCAGGATGTGACCGACGAGATCATGCTGCGAATGGCGAGAAAAGTTCGCAAGGAAACCGGCCAACGAAATCTTTGTCTGGCCGGCGGAGTCGCCCTCAACTGCGTCGCCAACGGACATATTCTGCGCGAACGGATCTTCGATCGCATCTGGATTCAACCGGCCGCGAGCGACGCGGGCGGCGCGCTCGGCGCGGCTTTGTTCGCGTGGCATCAGATTCTTGGTAAAGAGCGCAAAGCCGATGACGTGAATGATTCGCAACGCGGTTCTTATCTCGGTCCCGCATATCGTAATGATGAGATTCGCACTTATTTGGAGACGCAAAAAATTCCGTTCACTGAACTAACCGACGACGAGCTTCCCGAAAAGATCTCCGACCTCATTAACGCGCAGAAAGTAATCGGGTGGTTTTACGGTCGAATGGAGTTCGGCCCGCGCGCGCTCGGAGCGCGATCAATCATCGGCGATGCGCGATCGCCCCAGATGCAGGAACTCATGAATTTAAAGATCAAGTTCCGCGAAAGTTTTCGGCCATTCGCGCCTTCCGTTCTTCGCGACAAATTGTCGGACTGGTTCGAATTGGACGAGGAAAGTCCTTACATGCTGCTGGTCGCGCCAGTTTCACAAAAGCGCCGACACGAAATTACCGACAACCAAACTCTATTCGGTTTGCAAAAACTCTTAACCGTTCGTTCGGAGATTCCCGCGGTGACTCACGTCGATTATTCAGCGCGAATCCAAACCGTGACTGATCAGCATCAGCCGATGTTTTACCGCGTGATCAAAAAGTTCGACGAGAGGTACGGCTGCCCGGTGATCATCAATACGTCATTCAATGTTCGCGGTGAGCCGATCGTGGCCACACCGGACGACGCTTTCACCTGTTTTATGCGGACCAACATGGATTATTTGCTGCTTGGTAATTTCCTGTTGGAAAAGAACGAGCAAAAGCCCTTAGACAAAGATATCGACTGGCTGAGGGAATTCGAACTCGATTAAACGATGTCAATCCTAGCGGACCTTAAAAAATTAAAGACCGGCGCTCGCGATCTGCGAAAGTTTGGGCTGACGGTCGGCGGCGTATTTGTTTTGCTCGGCGTCCTGCTTTTGGTTCGGCATAGGTCGAGCTATCCATTCTTTCTCGGCACAGGCGCAGGGTTGACGGTATTTGGCGTAATCTCGCCGCGCGCGTTGAAATACGTTTATGTCGCGTGGATGACATTGGCCTTCACACTCGGATTCGTGATGTCGAACGTGATCCTGACGCTGTTCTTCTTCCTGTTCGTCACGCCGATCGGATTGCTGGCTCGTCTATTTCAAAAAGATGTCCTTGCTCGAAAATGGGACAAACAGACTGCGAGCTACTGGATTGAGCGCGCGAATGAAAAGAGGACGGCTCAAACTTACGAGCGTCAGTTCTAGAAAAACCTTTACTGGAAAACAGTTCCGTCGAACGTTAAAAGACATTCAATGAACAAGGTGGCGATCATCCGGGAATTCTTTGAGTTCTTGCGCGAACGCAAGAAATGGTGGATCGCGCCGATCCTGGTTTTTTTGGTGCTGCTTGGCGTTTTACTGATCTTCGCCAGCAGCTCAACGCTCGCTCCGTTTATCTACAGTCTGTTCTAAAATACTGGGGCGCATACCGAAAATGCGCAGACCGACTCGCGGATGGATGATGATCGGAACGGGGACCTTGTTCTTCGGGATAGGCTTACTGGTGATGCAAACTCATCCGCGCATCGGTGTTGTGCCTCTACTCATCGGCTTAATCTTGTTGCGCTTCAGTTGGGGGGTCGAGTAAGGGCGATTTGAATCACCATACTCAAAGCCTACTAACACCGCTGGATCTTGAATGACATATAGCAAAACTTTCTTTGCAAAAGGGGCAGGGGAGGCTTGGCGGGCATTTACGTCACAAGGGAGATGTGATGACCTGTGTCCAGGATCGAGTCCGACAGATTTGCGGCTTTTGCTGGCTAATATCCGGGATATCCGACAAAATTGTCGGCCTATCCATTAGTTAGGCCACTTTCACGCTCATGCCTTTAAACAACATTGTTGTAATTGTCATTCGCTTGTTCGCACTGAACTGGCTTTTGCTCAGTGTGCCGCTCTTGCTCTCAGCCGCGGCGAGTCCGCTGCCCCATGAACCTCATTTGGTCGCTACCCTGATGCCGTATGCCCCGGGTGTGCTCTTGCTCATCTTGGCTGCGGTGTTGTGGATTTTGGCGTCGATCATCGCCAGGCTCGTCAGTCGCGGTGTAGATAGCAGCGTGAACGTTGGTAGCCTATCGCGTTCCGATCTTTACAGTTTCGCCTTCGTGTTTCTGGGACTCTTTTTCATTCTCTCTTCGTTCGCCGATGTCGTTAACTGGATTCACTATTTTACAGTTTCCCACGAAGATCCTAGACATGACCCGCGCGTTCAGAGCCTTTATCAGCTTACGCGGCCTTGTCTCACTCTTGCGCTCGGATTAGTTTCATTGTTCGGCGCGCCGCGTTGGACCAAAAAGCTCGTAGCCCGTGACCAAAGAAACCAAGTGGCCTAACCAAGCGCTGGAGCGAACGGCTACCCGCTGCGCGTTCTCATTTCCCGTGAAAAAAACCTCAACACTTCAAGCGACGTTCGCTCCCGGTGGCCGTCGCTCAGCTTGTTCTCGTTAGGCCTATGACGCTTCAGGACTGGAGTAATTTCGCACAAGTGATTGGCGCGATTGCCGTCGTCATCTCGCTATTCTACGTTGGATTTCAGATCAAGAGGAACACCATCGCCGTCCGCTCCGCCACGGCCCAAGCAATTCACAACAACTACGGGGATTGGTATATGACTCTGATGGGCGATGCCGAGCTTAACCGGATCGCGATCAAGGGTCTGAAGGACTACTCGTCATTGGATGAAACAGAGAAGGCGCAATTCATCGAGACTTTCATGGCATTTATATCATTTTCGCAGAATGCCTTTTATCAGTGGCAGGAAAAGGCTTTGTCTCCTTGGCTTTGGGCCGGCTGGGAGTTGCTCACCATGAATTTGCTTGCTGCTCCTGGCGGAAAAGAGTTTTGGAAGGAACGCGGGTACGTTTTCGGGAACGAATACCGAGACTATGTGGAGAAAGTCATTTTGACCAGGAAGCCACATCCCGAGGCCAAGCCCTTGGGCGCTTTCAAGATCGGCTAAGAGAGAATAAGGCCCAATCAATCGATCAAGCCAACGGCAGGCCGCTGTCCGGCAAGGACGAAGGATGAATTATGAATGATCCGAAATCAAAACAGATCGCGCCATCGCCTGCCGTGGCTTATCTCTTTCTCGTTAGGCGTTAACTGTGCGATTAACCTGCACGTAACCTATGACTTCAAACGTGCAGAGTGATCGGCAATCCATCGGCCCCAGGACTCTGACGCTTCTTTTCCTCCTGGCGCTCTCGGTCTTCATTAACTATGTCGACCGCGGTAATCTGTCGGTGGCAGCGCCGTTATTGAAAGGCGAGCTTCATCTTTCCGCCTATCATCTCGGCCTTCTTTTAGGCGCGTTCTTTTGGACTTATGTCAGCGTCATGATCGTGAGCGGCTGGCTGATGGACTGCTTTGATGTGAATTGGGTGCTGGCTGGCGGATTTGCGATCTGGTCTTTGGCCACGGGATTGACCGGTCTAGTTCATGGCTTTGCGACACTGATGGCCTGTCGGCTCTTGCTCGGCGCAGGCGAATCAGTGGCTTTCCCGGCCTACGGAAAAATCCTCGCTCGTTCCATCGCCCAAGGACATCGCGGTGTGGCCAACGCAGCCATCGTCAGCGGGATGACTCTTGGTCCGGCGCTCGGCACATTCTTCTGTGGCGACCTGATGGCGGCCTATGGCTGGCGGCCGGTTTTTGTTGTGCTCGGGTTTGCCAGCCTGCTCTGGCTAGTGCCGTGGATTTACTGGATGCCGAAAGCGGCTCCTACCTCGGAGCGATTTGTTTGTCCGGCAGCGATCGGGGAGATTGTTCGCCGGCGGGCGTTTTGGGGTGCGGCGCTCGGGCACCTTTGCACGAACTACTCGCTCTACCTCATGATCGTTTGGCTGCCCTATTTTCTAGTAAGCGAGCGGCATCTCTCGATGCAGGAGATGGCCCGGGAAGGCGCTTTGTTCTATCTTATGTATGCGATCGCTTCACCGATTCTGGGGTGGATGGCTGATGCGTGGATTCGCGCCGGTGCGAGCCCGAATTTCGTGCGCAAGCTCTGGATGGGCCTTGGCCATCTGACGATCGCGGTCGCTCTCCTTGGTTGCGTGGTGGCGAGCGCACGCACTTCGTTCGTCTGCCTTTTGGTGATGGGCTTCGGCTGCGGTTTCACCGGACCTACAATCTATGTCTTTGCACAGACCCTTGCCGGCCCGGCGGTGGCTGGGAGATGGACTGGGCTGCAGAACGCGATTGGTAACCTGGCGGGCGTCATCGTTGCACCCTTGACTGGCCTCGTGGTCGATCGGACGGGACAATTCTGGTGGGCTTTTGTCGTGGCGGCCACCGTGACACTCTTGGGCGGCGCTTCGTGGGTATTTCTTACCGGACCGCTCACTCGGGTAAATTGGCCAAGGGAAGTCGAACCGCCTAACCAGTCGCTGGAGCCAACGGCAGGCCGCTGCGCGGCAAGGACGAAGGATGAATTATGAATGACGAAATCAAAACAGATCGCGCCATCGCCTGCCGTGGCTTATCTCTGTCTCGTTAGACCCAAATAATGATCATCCGTTACCACCACTGTGGAATTCCCACGAAGAACGATTTCGCGGGAGCAATGTATTTACCGAAATTCAAGATGCACGTAAGTGATCATCTTGCTACGCCGTATGCGGTGCAGTGGATGAGATTTGATGACGATTGCCCATTGCCCGATTTGGTGAAGACGGTTTCACATGTGGCATTCGAAGTTGATGATCTTGAGGCGGCAATTCGTGGAAAGAACGTTATAATAAGTCCGAACGAACCATCAGAGGGAGTGCGAGTTGCTTTCATTGAGGTAGCTGGAGCCCCCATCGAATTCTTACAGATCACCAAATAACCTAACTGCGCGATGCAGCGAACTCGCGAACGCTTTCGGAGCGGCCAATCGTGTATCTCGTTAGACGATCTCCGGCTTCATCCGACATATAGCAATCGTTATCTTGTCGGGCAGGGAAAACGATCTGCGGTTATTTGCCGCTTTTCTGGCCAATAATCCCTCGACGGCCTCAGAAATAGACGACAATTTTCGCATAATTCTAGTTGGGCGGATAATGGCACTAATCGTTCGCATTGAGACGCCGTCGTTGGTGTTGCGGCCGCTCACGTTGAGCGACACTCGGCCTATGCTGGAAATGAGCCAGGAGGAGTGCGCGCGTGCGTGGCTGCCGAGTCAGGTGTACCGTGACGAGCAGCATGCGGCCACTGCGATCAAATATCTGATCGAACAGTTTGACTTGAACGCGCGGCCAACGACGAATGCGTTCGTCTTCGGGGTTGAGAAAAAGGTGAACGTGTCGCTTCGGAAATGTTGGCACTGAGCCTCTCTCTAGTTTCACCTGGAGTGGGTTTTGGCTTTGCGACGTCTGAGCATGGGAAAGGTTACGCTACGGAGGCTGTCGCCAGCTTTGCGCTGGGGGTTGGAATGATTCTCAATACCCGCTATCGTCATTTTCCGACGAGGAGAATGGGCAGCGCCGCCGGTGCTCATTCGTTGCGGGTTCAGTCGAAGAGCAGCCGCTGGATGCCGACTCGAGGGAATACAGCGGCCAACAAGCATGTTCGAGATTATGAACAAGGAACCCAACCAACACATGCACCGGACGGCGCAATGAGGATCGGTTTCCATATCGGATATCACTGGGGCGGCGCCAGTCAGTGTGCCACGCGACGGTCGCTGAGCTTGTTCTCGTTAGACGATCTCCGATTTCATCGGACACACAGCAAACTTTCTTTGCAAAAAGGGGTAGGGGAACTCTGGCGGTCATTTATGGAGCAGAGCTGATGGCATACTCCGTTGCACGGTTGGTCCGACAGTTTTGCGACGATGTGTCGGCTAATACACTGGATAACCGGCGAAAATGTCGGTTATCCTGTTGTTAGACCCACAGTTGTGCACGTCGACGATCTGTTCCACTCGGCACATCGCATGATTAAACTCGGCGACGTCATCGCCATGCGCCATGCGCTTGAGGGCGGTCTCGACCCAAACCTCACGAATTGCTTCGGTTGGACGCTGCTCATGCTTGCTGCACTTCACGGCAGATCAGATTTTGTGCAGATTCTCATGTGCGCTGGTGCCGATCCCGCACGCAAAAAATGTTCTTGTCGATTAGTTGTCGGTTCCGCAGGAGGGCTTTGGTTCACCCTCGTGGCGATTAGTAGAGACAGATATTCGCATCGCATGAGGTCTAACCATTCGCTGAAGCCAACGGCCCCTTTCGCGAAATAACTTTAGTGTGTTTGCCACGACACCCTGCCGTGGCTTATCTTAGTCTCGTTAGGTCTATGCGTCGTCGCTTCGTTCTCCTCACTTATGCGGCGTTTTGTTCGATTGGAGTCTGTCATTTGTCATCGGCGCAGCAGACACCACAAGCCGCGACGCATCCGTTCAAGAAGCGGCTTTACGACCAGATCGGCCAGGCTTGGTACCGCGACATGCAGGCAAATTCGCAGAAAGTGGCTCTGGGGACAGCCCGAATCGCGCTTACAACATCGCCCGACGGGAAAATTACCAAACTGCGAGTGTTATCCAACACATCGAACCGGTTTTTCGCCCAGATTTGTCTTAGAGCAATTCAACAAGCTAAGATTCCACCATTCCCTGCAGAGCTTCTCACCCATGGAAAGTTCGAAGATGAAATATCCTTTAAGGTATTCCCGAACTGAACGGACCTAACCATGCGCTAGAGCGAACCGCTGACCGGAAAGAAGATTACGGAGGTGAAATTAAAAAGTAGAAGGAAATGAGAAAGCTCGCCCTTGTCGGCGGTTGCTCATCTTGTTCTCGTTAGGCGTCACCGAGATAACACGATGATCTGCGAAGCCATTGCCGCAATCTCCCAAGTGGTCGGCTCTATTGGCGTCATCGTTACGCTGGCCTTTCTTGCGGTTCAGGTTCGCGGCAATACCAGAGTCGTGAACGCACAAGCCCGTCATTCCATCTCCGAATTCGTTCTTCGCATCGCCATCTTTCAAGCAGAGCACGCAGATCGATTTGCCAAACTCGCGAGCGGGGCGGAATTGACCGACGGAGACCATCACTTTCGGTATTGGAGCCATATCCAGTTCCTTCTGCATGCCGAGACGTTTTTTCATCATCACTGCCTTGGAACTCATGCCTGATGCTCACTGGCGACCGTATGAACGCTAATGCGCCAAATACTAAAATCACCAGGGTTCAGGAAGTTTGCAATTATATTGGCCCGGGCTTTTCTGAGGCCTTCGCCCTCTGGGTCGATGCGATGGTAGGAAACGGAATTCCTTGAAGCCGTCCTTCCGATTGTTATCGAGAATTTGGCTACGGACAGTCACTTAGAATCTCCATAGCCAAAGGCGCAACACCTATCGATTGGTGTTGGGGTCGATTGGTTATGGTTTTTCAGATTCAGGAGGGCTGTTTGAATGAAGCCTCTGCTGAAAAGCCTCTCTGTCGGCGGCACTAAATTCCACCAAAAGCGGAAGCACGATTTTCAGGAACCCTATGCGGCTGACACTAGCGAGCATCTTCATGTCATAGCCGCGCTCGACAAATTTAACTTCGATGTTTTCAAGCGATACCTTACTGCCTGGAAACTCCATCGAAAATCGCAAAATAAACAGGTCAAGCAACGGACTGGTAGTCTTAAATAGCCGCCAGCACGTCGAAATGTTATCGGCCATCACCATTTCCGTATAATCTGGCACTTGCATTACCTGATCTTTTTTATGCCCTCGCTCACCGTAGTGCCCGTGTTTGTAAAAGTTTTGAGGATTCAGAAAGGCGTTCTTAACCGTCTGAGGCTGAGAATTGAGAATCCTTACCATCATTGGCAGCTCTACGTTCTGTTCTCGACAAATCTGGGTAATAACCCCTTGGGCTGCTACGGCCAGGGTGTGAACTACGGCAGATGCGCTACCGAAGTTTGATCGTCTAAATGAAACCACGTCCAGATTGCGCCGTCCAAGTGTTCCTTAGCTGCCTCTTGCTTTTCGACGGTCTTGATAGATCCAAGAAGCTCCTGAAACGTTTTGCCGTCTGGATCTTTGAAATTCATTCGATTCAAGGATACCGTCCAGTATGCCAGAGCGGGACGCCAACAAGAAAGCCCTTGAGCAAGTCGAGCGGATTACCGAATCCGACCCGGTTAAGGGCGAAGATTTGGTCGAATCCGAGGAACTCAAGTGCAAATTCCGCGAAGCCAAAAAGCGGTCATCTGACGAATCTGGCGAGCAGCCGATCAAGTAAGGCTGACAGGTTCGTTTCCCCGCGCTTTTCAGCCTTTTCTACGTTGGCTTCGGTCAATGTGACCGAATACCCGCGCTTTCCCTCAGTCGGTCTGCCAGCGCCTTTGCGCTTTCCGCCCCATGAAAATATATTATCTTTTCTAGTTGACATTGCCTTGAATTTATATCATGATTTCGAGAAAGCAATCGAAATATGAACAATCGAATTTCCAAAGAAAAACGGACTTTAATCCTAATGGCGCTTTGTGAAGGGCTGCCGATGCGCGCCGTTGCCAGGATGTATCGGACTGACAAAAAGATTATCGGTCGCGTTATTCGCGAAACCGGCGAAGCGTTCGCAGATTACATGGACGCGGAGTTTCGCGATCTGCCATGCGCCAGAATCGAAATGGACGAGCAATGGCAATATGTCGGGATTCACGCTGGCCGGATGCCGAAGCCTAAGAACCTGTGGGAAAAACGAGACACAGGGCGGGGCGACTTCTGGCTTTGGGCGTGTATCGACGCGGATACCAAGCTGATTCTTTCGCACAAGATCGGAAAGCGCGATTACCGGACGGGGCATAGTTTTGTTAAAGACGTGCGTAACCGCGTTAGCGGTTCTGTCCAAATTGCTACGGACAATCTGCCGTCTTACCCGTCGCTGATTCGCGGGATTTTCGGTTACGAAGGTTTTTCTTACGGAACAGAAACGAAGTATTCGGCGAGCCGCAACTGCTTGACGGAACGCTGGCCCGACTCGGACGCAATGAAGGCGTCAAGAGGATGGTCACAGCGGAACGTAAAGCGGTCATCGGCTCGCCGGACTTAGACAGCCTAACTACAAGCCATATTGAGCGCGCGTTCCTAACCGTGCGCCAAGAGCTAAAGCGGTTTCAGCGTCTTGGACTCGGCTACTCCAAAGACGTTGAAATGCACAAGCTGGCCGTGGCTCTGCATTTCGGCGTCTATAACTTCGTTCGCAAACACAGGACGCTCGGAACAACGCCTGCCGTAGCCGCTGGCGTTGAGCTAGAGCCGTGGAGTTTAGAACGGGTCGTCGAAATGACCGAAAACTATCTCCGCGCAAAAGAGGACGCGGAATTTGAAACCGCGTTCGCTAGTAAGGGACTGTAAGTTGGATTTCTGGTTTCGTCTGACTCAGTTGCTTTGCCTCGTCGTGCTGGCGATTGCGCTTGGCATCCTGTTCGACATGTATCGTGAAGGCAAGAAGTGCCGCCGTGAGAAGAAACAGACCGACCGTCAACCACTTAAGCCAGCGCGTCAGGTTAATGACTTTGGTGGTTTGCTCCTCAGCCTTGAGGTTAAGAAGGGTCAACAACTCGGCAAAGCTTCCGATCGCGTCAATGATTGGCGCGCCTTGAAACGGAATGCCATAACCCGGAGCGATGCTCTTCTGACTCGCTCTCAGCAGGTCTGCAAATTCCTTACCCAGTCGCTTTTCAATTCGTTCCAACCGCTGCTTAGGCGTTTCGGGAGCATCCGGCATAAGACCGCAGAGCTTAGCGATCCACCTCTAGAAAAACCATACTCAACTGACCCCAACACCTATCGATTTTATATGACATATATTGTCTGATGTTATGGAGGATACGCTAGGAGGGACGATTCTGGTATCGCCCGCCAGGCGGTTTCAACGTCCCCCGCAGTTGTTCGGTCTAGCCCTGCAAGAATCTTGTCAGTCGATTGCGAATCGCGAAATCACTCGCGAAAGTTGCCCGGATCAGCGCTCCGTCGGCTTGACCGGTTCCAAGATGTGGTTAGCGTCGCTGTCACTCCAAGAAGAATTGCCGTGATTTCTCCTAGCCTGCGGTTTCTAATTATTTCTGTCGCGTCGTCGTTAGCGATCGGGCCCATTTTGGCGCAGGAAGCAGTCGAGACCGTCAAGCCGACAGAAGAAGCCTCCCCCGAGCCGAGCCCGAGCAAAGCCCCGAAGGACAAAAATCCTGATCAGTCCAAGCCGTCGCGGAGTCTCGAGGAAACGATGCGACCGGAGGAGTTCAAGGCGGCAGGTCTTGATAAATTGAGCGAGGACCAACTCCAGCACTTGGATGCGTATTTGCAGGGTTATCGGCAGGCCGCACAGAAAAAGGCCACCGAACAGGCGCAGGCCAAGGCAACCGAGGAGATTAAAAAAGCGAAGGCGGAAGCCAAGTCTAACGAAGATAGTCTCGGCGGTCGGACCAGGTTGGATACACTGGTCAGTCGCGTTGACGGCAACATCGACGGAGTTACGGGTCACACGATTATCAGACTGGAAGACGGAAGCGTTTGGAAACAGGTCAATGCGGTCGATCGCGGCGACAATCGCTATCGCGCGACGGTGACGGATCATCCTTCAGCAGTCGTTTTTCACACGACGTATGGGTACAAAATGCGGATCGAAGGAATGCCTGAATTCTACGTCGATCCGGTGAACAGGCCCTAGTCGCTCAGGCTCCGAGCGGACGGGTCGCGGTTGAAGTTGGCGCCAGCGCAGCCAATCCAAATTCCTGATGGGTCAATTGCGCCGCGCGCTCCGCGTCGCGTTCATCCACGACCACAGCGATCTTAATTTCCGAGGTCGAGATTAGTTGAATGTTGATGCCTGCTTTGCCGAGGCAATCGAACAATCGCGCTGCCACGCCGGAGTGCGAACGCATTCCAATTCCGACCACGCTGAGTTTGGCCACCCCGCCTTTAGTCACCAATCCCGCCGCCTTCACATCCCTGACTACCGGGTCCAATAACTTCTTCGCGGCTTCGAGATCGTTCTCGTGAATCGTAAACGAGATGTCGGTCGTGTCATGCTTGCCGACGCTCTGCACGATCATGTCGACGACAATTCCGGCGTTGGCGATCGTTGAAAAGATCCGGCCGGCCACACCCGGAACGTCGCTCACATCGTCCACAGTCACTTTGGCCTGATTACGATCGAGGCTAATCCCGCGAACAACCACGTCCTCCATGCTCGCAGTTTCTTCTTTCGCCGTCGTGCCGGTGGCCTGCTTGAAACTGGAGCGGACTTCAAATTCGATGCCGAATTTTTTGGCGAACTCGACTGAGCGCGATTGCATCACTTTCGCGCCGGCGCCGGTCATCTCGAGCAATTCGTCATAAGCGATCTCATCGATTTTTTTCGCGCCGGTGACGATCCGCGGATCGCAGGTAAAGACGCCATCAACATCGGTGAAGATCTGGCAGGCGTCGGCATTCAACGCGCCGGCCAAAGCAATCGCCGTGAGGTCCGAGCCGCCGCGGCCGAGGGTCGTCGTTTCTCCCTCGGGAGTCTGTCCCTGAAACCCGGCGACGATGACGACATAATCTTCTTCGAGCAGCTCCTGGATTTGCTTGGGACTGATGTTCGCGATTCGCGCCTTGGTGTGAAAACGGTCCGTCAAAATGCCGGCCTCCGCGCCGTTGATCGAAATTGCTTTCACGCCGAGCGCGTTAATCGCCATTGCAGTCAGCGCTGTCGCCGCTTGTTCGCCAGTGGTGAGTAACACGTCGAGCTCGCGTTTGTCCGGGTCCGGCGACATTTCGCGCGCGAGCTTCAGCAGATTGTCGGTCACGCCCGCCATCGCGGAAATCACTGCGACGACGTTGCAACCTTCGCGTTGGGTTTCGATGATGCGCTTGGCGACGTTTTTGATCCGCTCAGCCGAGCCGACCGATGTGCCGCCATATTTCTGGACGATCAATCGCATGACAAACGGCGCGACTGTAAACTAAAAACCGATTGCCTGCCGCACTTTGTCGATCTTGGGCGGGACACGCTCGAGCGGGCTGACTCTGGATAGAATCACGTCCGGATCTTTCAGGCCGTGCCCCGTGACTGTGCAAGACGACGCGACTTCCGTCTGGAATTTGGACGGGTATCCCCACTCCGATTTGCGGAGTGCAACATTTGAAGAATCCTGCGATGGACGCCGCGCTTGCCGGTTCGACAAAAATTCCCTCCATCTGTGCCAGCCAGCTTTGCGCCGTCAAAATCTCTTCGTCCGTCACGACATCAATCGCGCCCTTCGATTCATCCAAAGCAGTTCGGGCTTGTTTCCAACTCGCAGGATTACCGATCCGGATCGCCGACGCGATCGTTTCCGGATTTTCCACGACTCGATCGTGAACGATCGGCGCTGCGCCGGAGGCCTGAAACCCAATCATCGCCGGAAGTGTTCTTCGATTTCCTGCGTTCGTGAAATTCGCGATAGCCGGCCCAATAAGCCGTGATGTTTCCCGCATTGCCCACCGGCAACAAATGAAAATCAGGCGCGTCTCCAAGATCATCGATGATTTCAAACGCGGCGGTTTTTTGCCCGGCGATCCGGTCCGGATTGATGGAGTTCACAATGGCGAATTTCTTTTCTTCGCCGAGCTCGCGCACAATTCGAAGCGCGTCGTCGAAATTTCCATCCACCGGAACAATCTTTGCGCCGTGAGCGATGGCTTGGACCAGTTTGCCGGTGGCGATTTTTCCGGCCGGCAACACGACTGCGCACTGAATCCCGGCTCGTGCGGCGTAAGCTGCGGCCGAGGCCGAAGTATTGCCGGTCGAAGCGCAAATCAAGGCGCGTGCGCCGCGATCGATCGCGCGCGAAACCGCCACCGTCATTCCCCGGTCCTTGAACGAACCAGTCGGATTCATTCCTTCATTCTTAACGAACACTTCGCAGCCGCGACCGAGGCGGGCGCTTAACTTTGGCGAGAAGACAAGCGGCGTGCCGCCTTCGCCCAGCGAAACGACCGTTTTGCATGGCGGAAGAAATTCGCGAAATCGCTCGATTACTCCCCTGCCCTGGTTCATGTTCGGCGCTTCCATCGGCAATGTATCAGTCGAAATCAACTCGAGCGATTGTCGAGCCGCAACTGGGGATGTAAGGCGATTGGCACGGCGTCTGCGCCGATCGCAAGCTCGCCCTGTATCTCCATGCGTACCGCACGGGGTCAGTGCGGAGAAGCGAGTAACCACGCAATAACAGGTAGCGGCGATTGACCTCAATCGCCATGGCGGTTCGGTGAACCGCCGCTACCAAATGATGGCGGCGCAGCCACGTAGAACGACATTGCTCGCGGAGCAATCGATCCACCGTGGAATTTCAATCACCGCTTATCAGCGCGCCACGTGCAAACGTCGTGCTGTATTGCACATCTATGCTAAGAGATATTACTCTAAATCGAAGTGGTATGCCGGAATTGAGCAAAAAAGATAAGCTGCGGCTGCTGACGATCATGCTCGAAAGCCGGCACGCCGATTTGCGCGAACAAAGTCTGAATCGACAGGGCAAAGGCCATTTTCACACGCCGGGAATGGGTCATGAAGCGCTCGCCGCAATCTCCATCGACATGGATCCGGATGATTACATTGTTCCTTTCTATCGTGACCGCGGCCTGGTCCTCGGGCGCGGAATGACCACTCGCCAGCTCGGTCTGGAATATTTTGCCAAGCGCAAAACCGGCAGCGGAGGCCGGATGATGGCGTCGCATTACAGCGATACCGCTCTGCACATCTGGAGCGTGCCGACACCCACCGGCTCGCAACTCTTGCCCGCATGCGGAATTGCCTGGGGCCTCAAACTCGACGACAAAAAGAATGTTGTTATCACGACGGTTGGCGATGCCGCCACGCGACAAGGCGATTTTTTCGAAGCGGTTTGTTTCGCTAAAGAAAAAAAGCTGCCGGTTCTATTCATTGTCGAAGACAACGCTTACGGCATCAGTAGTCCGACCCGGAAAATTAATCCCCTCGCGCTCGGCGTTCTTGAGCCAGACGAATGGCAACAACTCGCGGGCGAAGACGTCCAGGGAATTTACGACGCAGCGGCGACTGCGATGGAAAAAATGCGGGCGGGCGGCGGACCGCATTTTTGGTGGGTAAAAATGGAACGGCTCTCCAGCCACACCAGTTCCGACGACCAGAAGCTTTATCGAAGCGCCGAGGAACTCGCCGAATCCGAAAAGCACGATCCGCTGAGGTGTTGGAAAGAAAAATTAATTGGCGAAGGTTTGCTTACCGCTGACGAGTTCGCCAAGATCGACAACGAAATTAAAGAGCGGGTCCGTAGCGAGTTCGCCGAAGCCGAAAAAGCGGAAGATCCTTCGCCTAACGAACTGACTGCAAATGTGACCGGCGCGATGCCGAAGATCGATAAAGAAGTCTTGCCGCCGGGCAAATATCGGATCGGCGACACCGTGAACCAAACGTTGCGTCTTGGACTCAAAGAAGATGCGCGACGGGTGATTTTCGGCGAGGACGTCGAAGATCCGAAAGGCGGCGTGTTTCGATTAACTCAAAAACTTTCCACCGAGTTTCCGAAACAGGTTTTCAATTCGCCGCTCGCTGAATCGACCATCCTCGGCGTCGCTTGCGGCCTCGCCGCTTATGGTCGGCGGCCGGTGTTCGAATTGCAGTTCATCGATTTTATTTATCCGGGATTCAATCAGCTGGTGACGAACATCTCGAATTTGCGGTGGCGCACGTTCGGAAATTGGAAATGTCCGGCCGTGATCTACGCACCGTACGGCGCTTATCTGCCCGGCGGAAGTTTGTGGCACAGTCAGGCTAACGAATCCGCGCTCGCACATTATCCGGGACTGACAGTCATCATTCCAAGCACGCCGGAAGACGCCGCCGGTTTGCTCTACACTGCGATGCATGCCGAGGACCCGGTTCTCTTCCTGATCCCGAAACACATGTTTTGGGCTGAGCGCGAATCGAAGGAGCCGGTTCGCGCCATTCCGTTCGGTCAGGCCCGCAAATTCCGGGACGGCTCCGACGTGACCCTGGTCGCGTGGGGCAACACCGTTGAAAAATCGCTCGAAGCGCTCGCGAAGATCGACAACGAAGTCAGCGTTGAGCTTTTTGATCTCCGTTCAATTGTCCCGTGGGACAAGGAAGCGATCGCTGCATCGGTCCACAAAACCGGACGGCTTGTTGTCGTCCAGGAAGACACCGAGAATTGCAGCGTCGGTCAGATGATTATTACTCACATCGCTTCGCAGCCAGATCTTTGGAGCGAGATGGTCAGCCCGCCGGTGCTTGTCAGCAAGACGAACGTGATGATCGGATACAATCCGATCTACGAATACGCAGCGCTTCCAGATGTCGAGCGAATCGTTGCCGCAATTAGACGCTCTGTTGCGACTAAGCAAGAAAGAGTAATTGTAGAGGCGGCCGTGCCGGCCGCACAATCAATGGATCGCGGGCGACACGCCCGCCCCTACACTCCTGAGACCGAAATGCCTAACGGAAACGTCCAGCCGATTACCGTTCCCATCATGGGCGAAGGCATCCGGAACGCGAAAATCGTTTCGCTTTTGAAAAATCCCGGCGATCCGATCGCGCTCGACGACGAGCTCTGCGAAGTCGAAACCGACAAGGCGGTGTATCCGATTCAGTCGTCGTTCGCCGGTAAAATGGGCGAATGGAAAACGAAAGTCGGCGACATGGTCGACATTGGCCAGGAACTCGGAACGATCATTACGAGTGACGCTGCTGCCCCGCGCGTTGTAGCTGCCCCGAAGAGTATAGAGGCGGCCGCAAAATCAGAAGATCGCGGTCGACACGACCGCCCCTACGTCGAACCTGCGCTTTCGCCGACGATCACACGCAAACTTTCGCGGGTGATTCCGGCGAATCTTCAAATGGACGCTCGCTGGGATGCAATCCGGCAAGCCCGCGATGCGACAAAAAAGAAAGACGGGAAGAACGCCCCCTCCCCTTCGGTCATGATCGCATGGGCGGTCGTGCGGGCGATGGAGAAACACGCGCCGTTCCGCCGTTTGATTTTGGAAGATGAAAGCATCGTCGAGAACGAAAACTTCGATCTCGGCATGGCGGTTGCGCTCGAGAACGATCGACTCGCCACCGCGGTAATCGTGGATGCCAACAAGAAAACCTGGCCGGAGTTTGCGAAAATTTATGACGAGACGGTCCAGGCAACGCGACAAGGCCGGATCGACGCAATGAATGCGCCGGTAGTGATCACGAGCCTTGGCGCATTTGGTGTTAAGGCCGGAGCGCCAATTGTCGTTCCGCCCTCGGTAGGAACATTGTTCGTCGGCGCTGCGCACCAGGAAATCATTCCGAACGGCAAGAAAAATGAAACTGCCGAAGTCATTACCCTTTCCCTGACTTTCGACCATCGAGTGGTGAACGGCGCCGGCGCGGCGAATTTTGTTCACGATATCAAGGAGCGAATCGAGAATTTCAAAATCCCGGGAACCGTGGGCGCAAAAGCGACCGCGACGTGAGACCAACGCTCCTTATGTTGTTGTTGACGGCGGTTTCGCTGCTCGCCGCCGATCAGAGCGATCCGCGTTTCCAAAAATGGCTGGATCAATCGCAAAAGATTTTTGCGACACACCATCTGATTGCTTACGTCAAGCTGGCGCACATCGATCGCAAAGGCCCGCCATTTGAATTTCGTTACGATCGTTACCCGAATAAGGTCGAGCGGGTTCAACGGCCGGACGGAGCTGCGTTGGCACGGAAAAACGGCAAGAAATGGCTCGAATCAGATGATTGGGGCGAAACTGGTGACCCGGTGCATCCGGAAGTGGCGAAGCAAACAGAAGTGCTTCTCTCGTATGTGGGTCTCCCGTTAAGAAGCAAAGGCGAGAGCCGGGACAAAAGCCAGGGCGCGGTTGTGGTACGAGTGATCGATCAGCGAACGACGAAAGAAGGCGACGAAGAGATCGTTTTTGAGCAGGGCCGCGAAAATCAAACCGGGGCCAATTATCCAAATTACACTTTCTTCCGACACAAAGGCGCGGACCCGGATGACGTTCAGCTCTCTGAATTTTCAGGGCCGGTTTACGAGGCCGGCGGTGGCAAAGTCCAACTCGACGTTCGTTACGAATACCTAATCGAAGTAAAAATGGACGTCATGACGCCGTCACCGTCACCGAGCGCAGGACATCCGTAGTTTCTGCGAGGTTGACTTGAAGCAACGCGAAACATCTAATCGCGCGCTATGAAAACATCCGCGCTGGTTGTCTTCGTTTATATCGCGTGCTGTGGTTTCGTTTTTTCAGCGGAGCAGCCTGGTTCGTTACCGCCACCGGTCAGCGACAAGGTTTATACCTTCCAGGATATTGAAAAAGAAAAGGCGACGCTAAAAGACAAAGTCGTGAAGATCGAAATCCAATTGATTGGCAAAGGTAGCGGTGCGCAGGCTGACGGAACAGTGCGGTACTTTGCCAAGGACACATCGGGAGGCGCCGCGCCTTACGGCCAAGTCGTTATGCCACGAGAAGGATTGGAAAAACTGGGAGCGGACCAGAATGCCGATAAAGCGTTCACCTGTTACGCTCGCGTGCATGTTTTTCCCGAAAAGAAAGCCGCGGCGATGTGCCTGCTTCTCGGAACCAAAATCTCAAATGAAAACGGGAAGACGAGTTATTCCTGGTGAGCTTTGGTCAGGAGTTTTTGATAGAGCGTCTTCGTTGTTTCCGCGATTTTTGTCCAACTGAAATGTTCCTCGACGCGTCTGCGGCCGGCTCTTCCGAATTTTTCCTGCAGTTGTCGATCCTTCATCAGTTGATTGATCCGGGCTGCGAGGTCCTGTGAAAATTTCTCAGGATTCGTAAGTTTAAAGGTTCCTTCCACGAACTCGACCGGAACCAAAAATCCAGTCTCGCCCTCGACCACCACTTCTTTGATCCCGCCGACTGCGCTTGCCACAACCGCAGTCTCACACGCCATCGCTTCGAGATTGATGATGCCGAATGGCTCGTAAATCGACGGACAACAGAAAACCGCGGCGTGTGAGTAAAGTTCGATCACTGCCTGGCGGTCGAGCATTTCGTCGATCCAAAAAATGTCTTTGCGCTTTTTCTGGGCTGCGGCGACGGCCTCGTTCATCTCCTCGCCTATGTCGGGCGTATCGGGCGCTCCGGCACAAAGCACAATTTGAAAATCCGGGTCCATGAAATGGATCGCCCGGACCAAGTGAATGATTCCTTTTTGCCGGGTAATCCGCCCAACAAAGAGCAGGAACGGTTTTTGAGGATCAATCCCGTGACGGACCAGCGCGCCGGTTGCTTCGACTTTCCGATATTCGTCGAGGTCGATCCCGTTATGAATCACGTGAAGATGTTTTGGATCGACACTGAACAAGCGTTCGATGTCGCGCTTGGTTTCGTTTGAAACCGCGATGACGGCATCGGCCATTTCCAGCGCCGTCTTTTCCACCCACACCGAAAAATCGTAACCGCCGCCAAGCTGTTCGCGTTTCCATGGCCGAAGTGGTTCGAGAGAGTGCGTGGTGATCACCAGAGGAATCCCGTAATTCAACTTCGCCAGGATACCGCCGAAATGGCTGTACCAGGTGTGGCAATGAACAAGACCGGCATCGATGTTGGTCGTATTGAAATCGACGCAGCGGCGCACGGCTCCGAAAGCCGACTTTAACGGCTCGGGACAGGTAAAGCTGCTCGTATCAAGCTCGTAACCTGTGACTTGCAGACGTTTATCCTTGAAACTCTGGTCGCCGAAGCAGCGAACTTCGACGTCGATCGTCTTCGCGAGTTCTCGTGTGAGATAGTCAACGTGGACCCCGGCGCCGCCATAAATGTGCGGCGGGTATTCGTTGGTCAGGAAGAGAACCTTCACGGGCGTCTATAAAATGACGAAGTGCGAATGTCGAATCACGAATGCAATCCCAAATCGCTAAACAAGGCTCGACTAATTCTTCACCTTTAGCAGCAGCACCGGCACGTCCACTTCGTGGCGCACTTTGTCCGCAGTGGCTCCGTGCAGAATATCGCCAATCAACCCGTGGCCATGCGTCGTCATTGCGATAAGATCGGTCTCTTTCTCCCGTGCCAGTTTGATGATTTCGTCGGATGGCTGGCCGAGAGCGAGAACGGCATCGCACGAGAAACCTTCGTCGGTCAGCTCCTTGGTGCGCTTCTCCAGGTAGGCGCGGTCCTGTTTCATTTCTTCGCTCTCGGCCAGCTTTAGTTGATTAAAATTTCGGGCTACCCATCCATCGGAGACATGGACGAGAAGCAACTTCGCGCCGGTCATGCGGGCCAGCGGTTTGATGTGGGCGAGGATCGTCTCATCAGCCGGAGTATTTTCGAGGGGAATCAAAATGTGGTGATACATGACGGCGCGGATGACTACGCAGGAGGAAGCAAATGCAAAAACCGGTAGAACTCTTTGAGCATGGCGTCGGGCATGAATGTGTCGAAGAGCAGTTTCACGTTCAGCACGATAATGATCATCGCGGTCGCCCAGCCAAGAATTTTCAGCCAAAGCTTGTTCGCGAATTCACCCATTTTCGCTTTTTCATCGGTGAACCGCAGCAAGGGCCAGACGGCAAAGCCGAGTTGCATCGACAACACAACCTGGCTGGCAATGAGCAATTGCGTCGTCTTGCTTTCACCGAAAATGCCGATGACCACGACTGCCGGGATGATGGCAATGGCGCGCGTGATTAGCCGGCGTAGCCATGGCGTAATCCGAATATTAAGGAAACCTTCCATCACGACCTGGCCGGCGAGGGTCCCGGTAAGAGTCGAGTTCTGGCCGGACGCGAGGAGCGCCACAGCAAAGAGCACGCTGGCAAAACTGACGCCGAGGAGCGGGCTGAGCAACTTGTAGGCGTCCTGAATCTCCGCCACGTCCTGATGTCCGGACCAGTGAAAGACTGCCGCCGCGAGAATGAGAATCGCCGCGTTGATGAATAGGGCGAACATCAGCGCACCGCTAGAGTCGATGGTCGCGAATTTGATGGCCTCGCGTTTGCCGTCCGGTGTTTGCTCGAATTTCCTCGTCTGAACGATCGACGAGTGAAGATAAAGATTATGCGGCATTACCGTTGCGCCGATAATTCCGATGCTAACGTAGAGCATTTGCTGGTTCATCACGATGTGAGAGCCCGGCACAAAACCGGACAAAACACCGGCAAGGTTTGGTTGAGAAAAGATCAGCTCGGCACCGAAGCAAGTGGCGATTGTCGCGATTAACGTGATAACCAGCGCTTCAATGTAACGAAAGCCTTTTTGCTGGAGGTAAAGAACGGCGAGCACATCGAGCGCCGTAATACAGCAACCCCAGACTAACGGAATACCGAAGAGAAGTTGCAAGGCGATAGCCGACCCGACCACTTCGGCCAGATCGCACGCGGAGATTGCGATTTCGCAAAGAATCCAAAGAAGCCAGACGGTCGGCGTTGAATAGTGATCGCGACATGCTTGGGCAAGATCGCGTCCCGTGGCGACACCGAGCTTGATGCACAAGTGCTGCAACAGGATCGCCATGAAGTTGGAAAGCATCACGACAAACAGCAAGGCGTAACCAAACTTGGCGCCGCCCGCCAAGTCGGTCGCCCAATTGCCCGGGTCCATGTAACCGACGGCGATCAGAAAACCGGGTCCGGAGAAGGCGAGCAGCTTTCTCCAGAAAGACGCCGTTACCGGGACGACGATGCTTCGATGAACTTCAGCGAGCGAAACCTGCCCGGGCGGTCGACGCCATGCGACTTCCGAACGCGCCGCTTCGGACTGATGAAATTGATTCACAATTTAAGTTGATCGGCGATCTAGGTTGTAATATTAGGTGCAGCTAATTTATTTGTCCAATGCAATAATTCTGTTAATTACCAAGTTTTTATTTCTTTGACTAAATCTTATCGCTAACTATTTTATCTGTCGATGCCACGGAAAAACTCTCGCTCCTCTTTCGGCAGCTCGACTGCGGTCGAGGATTATCTCGAACGGATCCTCGAACTCATCGATTCAAAGGGCTATGCCCGCGTTGTCGATATCGCTTCGAGCCTGAGGATTTCGCAAGCCAGCGTCACTAACATGGTGCAGCGACTCGACGCCGAGCGCCTCCTCAAGTACGAGAAGTATCGTGGCCTGGTCCTGACTCCCGCCGGCGAAACAGTCGCGCGAAATATCGCCCGCCGGCACAAACTGCTCACCGATTTTCTTCGATTGCTTGGCCTAAATGAGCGCGTTATCCATCACGACGTCGAAGGAATGGAACACCACATTAGCGTGCCTACGCTTCGGGCAATCGAAGCTTTGACAAGGCAATTGCGCAGGCGGCCGGCGTTACGCGCGCAATTGGAAACGGCGGTTGCGTAAAACTTAAGTGCCGACGATCGCAAGATCGACCACTTCGCCGGGTTCGCAATGCACGGTCAGACTAATCGGCCGGCAACACACCGTGCAGTCTTCGATCAACGATTGTTCAGACTGCGAGGTGTCGATCTGCAGCGGGAAAACTTCGCCGCAATGGGGACAAGTAATGTCAGTCTCGATAAGAAATTGCATTGTGGAGGGACATGCTCCGTCATGTCCCAAATTTCAAGGACGCGACGGAGCGCGTCCCTCCATCAGGGCGTCGCTTCCACTACCTTGGTCTCCTCCAACTTCTTGAAATGTAGTTGCTTCACCCGACGCGCGTCGGTTTGCGAAACCGTGACCAGGTAACCGTCGATCCTAACCTGCTCACCTTGTTTCGGCAGATGACCTAACAAGTGCGTCACGTAACCGCCGATGGTGCTCACGTCGGCGCTTTCGAGTTCGAGCTTGGCCAGATCGTTTAGCTCATAGAGGCCGAGCGTACCGTCGACGGTAAATTCGTTCGCATTGATTGTTTGGAACTCTGCCTTTTCGGTATCGAACTCATCCTGGATATCGCCAACCAATTCCTCGAGCACGTCTTCGAGCGTGACCATCCCCACCGTGCCGCCGAACTCATCGACCACGATGGCAAGGTGGGCGTGTTTACTCAAAAACAGAGTCAACAGTTTCTCCAGCGGCATCATTTCCGGGACCGGTACCAGTTCGCGTTTGATTCGCATCAAATCGGGACTCGAATCGTTCATCATCGTTACCAGATCTTTGATGTGAATCAGGCCGACTGTGTTATCGAGATTCTCTCGGGAAAGCGGAAAGCGCGTGTGCTTCGACGCGATCGCTTTCTTCGCATTCGTCTCGAAGTCGTCTTCCAGATCGAGATAAACAACTTCGCCCCGCGGAGTCATGATGTCGCGAACCACGCGCTCACGAAGATCGAGAACATTGAGCACGAGTTTTCGGCCCAGCGGCGAGACGTCTTTGGATTTCTCGCTCTGCTCGAGAATTAAACGCAATTCTTCTTCACTATGCGCCAGCTCGGTGCCGGCCACCGGTTTCATCCGGAAAACACGGCGTAAAAGAAAATTCGACGACTTCTGCAGGATCCAGATTGCTGGCCTGAACAAGAAATAGAACGCCCCGAGCGGACGAACTAACCGCAACGAAACCGTCAAAGGGTTTGCGATCGCGGTATATTTTGGCGCTAATTCGCCGAACACGATGTGCATGAAAGTGATTCCGATGAATGCAAGCGTGACCGAAATGGATGTGACCAGCGTATGGGAGTGAATGTTGGCCAGGGCAAAGAAGGGCTCGATGAGGTGGGCCAGAAATTCTTCGCCGAGCCATCCAAGGGCCAAACTCGCAACTGTCACGCCAAGTTGCGTGGCAGAAAGATAAGCATCGAGATGCGAACGAATGTATTTCGCCAGTCGCGCCCGTTGGTTCCCCTCCACCACCAACTCGTCAAGCTGACTGGCGCGGACTTTGATAATCGCGAATTCGCAGGCGACGAAAAATCCGTTCAATCCCACCAACGCCGAGATCACGGCCAGTTTGAAAATGATTATCCCGAGCGGGTCCCATTGCGTGACTGCGGCGTCTGCGAGCAAAGGCATTAATAAAGAGTTCATTTTACGAGAGCGCGCGGCGCACCCGAAAAGCGACCTCTGGAAATTACCAGCTGGACTTCGTCACGCCAGGGATCAGACCCTGGGAGGCAAGCTCGCGAAACGTCAGCCGCGAGATCTTAAACCGGCGAATGAAGGCGCGGCGGCGGCCCGTTACCTGACAACGGTTAACCACCCGCGTCGGGCTGGCGTCGCGAGGAAGCTGCGCCAAGCCGGCGTAATCCTTCTTCGCTTTGAGCTCGGCGCGGACCGCGGCATATTTCTTTACCGTCGCACGCTTGCGCTTATTGCGGTTAATCCAGGACATCTTTGCCATAAGGAGCGCGCAATCTAGCGGAGTCGGGCGGGTTTTCAACCGCTTTCTCAGGGTTCGTCTGACCAATAGCCCAGCGCTTTAGCGCTGGGTAACCGTTTTCTAATGCGAGAAGTCCCGTTAGGGACGGCAGAACGCCGCTTTCGTCCTACCGGACTCGAGCGTTTGCGATGTTTTGATCCCAGCGTTAAAACGCTGGGCTACCACCATTCTGATCGGGTACGACTTTGCGTCTCTTCGTTTGACATCAAACCTCAAGCGTCAAACATCAAACCTCACGCAATGATTTCACTCGGACGCAAAGATTTCCCGGCGCGCAAAGGCGAGCTAGCCGATGCGCTGGACGACGCCCTCCACCGGTTTGTCGAGAAGCCTGGATTGATTGTCGATCTTCGGTCGCGAGTTTTTCCCTACGTCGACGAAATCGCCATCAACCTCGACAACGCAATCCTCGATTCTTCTCCCCCACCCCTGGCCGAGGCCGAAGGCGAAACTGCGCTCGCTTTCGAAGCGGCCGTCGTCAGTGTCAGCGGCCGCAAGTTGGCCATGTCAGGGATTCCGCTCGATGTCCGGATGGAAATCCGAGACGTGGTCTTTGATAAAGGATTCGATGCGAACGGCGACGCCGTTTTGATCATACGTCGGGCGCGCGAAGGGCAGCTGATGATTTCGACCGCCCAACTTGGGCTCGAAGAGGCAATCGCTCGCCTGGCCGGAGCCAGGGCGCGCTTGTATGGGATCGAGCTCGAGAAAGTCCGTCTGGCAATGCGAGCGCGAGGGCGACGTTCCCTTGCCGCAGACATTCATGTTCAAGCGAAGAAATTTTTCGCTCGCGCCAAAATCGATCTTTACGGTCAACTTGATATCACCAACGAGTTCGTCGCCAGGATTTCGCAACTCAAATGCAAAGGTGACGGCAAGCTCGGTTCGTTAGTGTGCGTGACGCTCCAGCCATTCTTTCAACGCGTCCTCGAAAAATCTTTCTCGCTGAGATCAATCCCGCTCGGTGAAATCCAACTCCGCGATATTCACGTGGCGGTGGCCGACACTGTTGATATCACAATCGATTTTGGTGGCGTCTGATCGCTGAAGGTGGATCGACCGCTCCGCGGGCGATGCTAATATTTGGCAGCCTGCGGCTGCGTAGAAATTAACATCGAGCAAGGGACTGCTCGATCCACCCAATCGCTTTCGGAAATGGGCATGTAACAGGTACCGTTTTATCGACGACAGGCGCGCACATTTTTGGCGGGCGCGCGATCGCTGTAGCGTTAATCTTAATCGCTTCGTATTTCTACGTTCGCCGGTCAATTGGTAGCGGCGATTGACCTCAATCGGTCCGAGCCGGACTGGCGTTTAGCGGTTCGGTGAATGGAGCCGGCGGGAGCCGAGCGACATGGACGGGAAAGCCGGAGAGGGTGAGCGAACGGGGGCGAGCGAATCAACCGCCGCTACCTATTCTGAATGACAGCGCCGGTCGGCGGTCATAGACCGCCGCTACAACATCACTGCCGCGCGAGACGCCGGAACAAAAATATGCCGAGGAAAATGAAGAGAACGTTCGGGATCCAGATCAAAAACTCCGGATGGACTTTGGGATTTCCCCGCAGTGTGTCGGCGATGATGACGAAAAGGAAGTAAGCGACGGCGACGATCAGGCCCATCGCAAATCCGATTGAGGTTTCGCGGCGGTGCGCCGTCACGCCAAGCGGCACGCCGATGATCGCGAACGCGACGCAAGCGAATGGAAATGAAAACCGTTTGTTGATCTCGGTCCGGCTCTCGCTCCTCTCGCGCGTGGTGCCGCTGTTGAGTTGATCGATCAGTTGTTCGATCGACATCGCCGAGCGGCTCGGGCGTTTTTTCTCCTTCTCATAAAGCTCGTCGAGACTGATCGGCAAGGTGCCTTCGGTCATGCTGATGCCGTCCTTGATTTTGGCTGAGGTCGGTCGGGTCTTTCTCATCGCGCTGCTGATAACGCGCGTTGTAGAGATGCATCAGGATCCGTTTGTTCTCCAGATCGGCCTCGAGCATGCCGGTGCGCGCGAACGTCACCCGCATCGGCATTGATTTCTCATTCAACTCAAACACGGTGATGTTCTCGAGTTTGTTGCCTTCCTTCTTGCCAACGTAGATTTTTCGCCCGGGGAATTGATCGATCACCTGGTCGCTGCCGAACAGCGCCATCGGATCGCGCGTGGCGAGATCGAAGATCGTGCTGCGAAGTTTTTGCTGTGTCGCTGGCGAAACGTAAACCGTCAGCCAGAGACAAATCGCGCAGCAAGTGCCGGAAATAAACGCGAGCGAAACGGCAACGCGCGGCACGCTTACGCCGTTGGCGCGGAGGGCAATCAATTCGTTGTCGGCCGAGAGCCGGCCGAACACGAGCAGAATTGCGGTCAGCAGTCCCCACGGAATCGTGAAGATGAGCGAGAACGGAAAAACGTAGGCAATGAAAGCGAACAGGGTATTCGACCGGCACGTCGTGGTTCACCAGCAACGGCAGCAGTTTGCGGAAGATATTGCCGATCACCAGAACGAGACTCAGCACCGCGATCGCGAACGAGATATTCACGATCAGTTCGCGACTGACGAATTTGTCGACCAGCTTCATAATTCAAGGGCAGCCACAGATGGACACAGATTAGCACAGATTTCCGAACCCTGAATTTCTCCGAATCTGCGTTTCATCAGTGTTGATCTGTGGCTAGAAAATCCGCGGTTCCCTCGTAAAATGACTCTTGGATGGAAAGGGAAGATATATACGACGTTGCAATTATCGGTGGCGGCCCGGCCGGAACCACGGCCGCGACGCTGTTGGCCAAAGCCGGCCGGCCGGCATCGTGAAGAGTTGTAGCCACCGCGCTGCCCGCGGTTTTGGGACGGCCCACAGGGCCGTGGCTACACTGGCTCTATTTCTTACAGGTTGCGCGACAGTCTCGGACCATCAATTCGCCGCGCCCACTGGCGATTGGCAAACGCGCAATGGCCAGCTCCTTTATCGGACACCGAAAACAACCGTCATTGGCGATGCTTTCGTGCGTTTTTCAAATGCGGGAGATTTCGAACTGACGTTTTCGAAAGGGCCTGTGACGTTGTTCGTTCTTCGCCGGGACGAGAGATTCGCTGAAGTCAAAGGTCCCCTCGCCGGCCGTGGTTGGTCGGGGCCAATCGATCGCGCGCCGCAACAGTTGCGTGGCTGGCTCGACCTGCGCGACGAGGTCTTACGCGCAAAAGATCGACATCTGGTCAGGTATGTGTCGGGATCGGAAACTTTCGTTTTCCGATTTTAATTAACATCGTCTTAAGGTGGAACGCGCTCTCCGCGGCGCGTTCAATCGAGCTCGGAGAGCTCGATCCACCAATCAAAGGCTTACCGTTGTAAACCGCGCCTAGTTGCAGAACACTAACGCCTCGTATGCGGATGAGTGATTTGATTGCACGCGTCATGGCGAACCGGCGCGCTCTGGTTTGGCTCGGCGTCGCCTCGATCGCGATTGTCTGCGCCGCAATTCTAATCACGCGGATCGAGATTGATTCGGACGTGATCAACATGTTGCCGAAAGGCTTCACATCCGTCGAAGGCTTGAAAATGTACGATCGCGACTTCGAACAAACGCGCGAGTTAACGTTCGCATTACGCTGCCAGCCACAAGATGTCGACAAACTCGAAGAGTTTGCGCCTCAGTTTGTTGAAAACCTGCGTAAGCAACCGTGGGTCGAGCGTGTACTGGCCGGTTCGCCGATGGAAACACCGGAGGGAACTCGCGACCTGCAAACGATCGCCGTGCCATTGCTCTTGAATTTGGAGCCGTCCGCCTTCGATCAGACGATCTCGATCCTCCAGTCGCAAAAGATTCGCGAACGATTGCATCGGCTGCGTTTGGAAATCGAGGCCGGCTCTCCGCGGCCGCAGTTTGAGCTCGGCTTCGATCCGTTAGGTGTAATTGGCCCGGCGCTGAAACCGTTCGCGGAAGCAAACGCTATCGAGCAGGAGCAACCGCTGACATCACCAGACCGCACCATGCGAATTTTTCTGGCGGTGACTAATCAGCCGTCGCTCAGCGCGTTCGAGTGTCAGCGCCTGATGCGACAAGTGAACGCGTTTCGCGCACAGGCCCGCGACGGTTGGAACGGTGGACGGTTGGACGTACTCGTAACCGGCCGTGCCGCCTACGTCGCCGAAATTTCCTTGAGCATGCGTCATGACATCGTGGCGACGCTTGGGAGCTCCGTGTTGCTGGTCGGCCTCGTTTTCTTCATCGGTTTTCGCCGTTGGATCCCGCTGCTCGGAATGGGTTTCGCCCTGCTGCTTTCTTGTTTGGTCGCGTTGGCCGTCGGCCTTCTCGTTTTCGGCAGGCTCAGTATGGTCGCGGTTGGGTTTTGCGCGATCCTGGTCGGACTCGGTGTCGATTTCGCAATCTTGATTTTCGGCCGGTATCAACAAGCGCGGATCGACGGTGAGCAATATCAGCAGGCGATCGCGACGTCGGTGGCAAAACTCGGCCGCGCGGTTTTCTTCGGCGCTCTCACCACGGCAGTTGGATTTCTGGCGTTGGTCCTGAGCGGATCGATGGGTTTTTCGCAGCTCGGCGTTCTGATCGCGATTGGCATTTTCTTCGCCGGTCTTTTCATGTGCACGATCCTGTTCCTGTTCGTTAAACCGGGGCAAGTGCCGCAGCAGCACGATTGGGTATTTGAGGTCGTGAAAAAATACGTGCGCTGGAGCGTCGAACGCCCCGCGCCGATGCTGATTTTCTCGGGCACGCTGTTTGTTGTGCTTAGCGTGATAGGGTTTTCGCCCGTGCCACCGTTGCGTTTTGAAGCCAGCGTGCGCTCGCTTGAACCGCGGAACAGCCATGCCAGCCAGGCCTTGCGAGGGATCATGGAAAAAATGCCGACCCGATGGGAGCCGGTCCTGGCGATCGTTCGGGCGGGCAATGCCCAGGAGCTGCACGACGATTGGCAAAAGATTTCAGGGCATTGGTCCGAGCTGCAACGGGAAGGCAAACTGAAGGGTTTTTCGACGCCGGCAGCGCTTTGTCTTTCTCCGGCTTGGATGGAAAAAAATAGGCAAAGCCTTGGCAAAGTAGATTTTCAAGCGGCGCGGCAAGGCCTCGAGCAAACACTCGACACCGAAGGGTTCAGTCGCGACTCCTTTTCGTCTGCGTTTAAGTTGATCGACGACCTGCAGGCGGTGGCAAGCCCGGACGCGCCTTTGCCGGATTGGCGAAAACAACTGCCAAAGGGGGCCGGCTGGTGGTTCCTGGTCGACCGCTACTTCGCTAAAGATCCCCTTCTTACCACCGGTTTCGCCACGACCCCGGAGCCAGTGACGACTCACACCCAATCGGAGGAGCTCGCCCGAGAACTGCCAGTGGAGGGTGTGCCCGTGATTCTGTCCGGCTGGAGCTACGCGCTGGCGGAGCTGCAGCCCTGGTCACATCATCAACTGCTGATAATCAGCGCTTTGATGGCGATTTTCGACGTGTCGCTATTGGCGATCCTCTACCGCGATTTTCGCCTCTGGCTTATTCAAGTAATCACGCTGGCCTTCGGAATCGGGGCGATGATCGCAACGATGAAACTCCTGAACATTCGCCTGAACTTGCTCAATGTGCTCTCGTTTCGGCTGGTTCTTGCCATTGGCGTCGATTACGGGATCTACGTTGTCCTGGTGTGGCAGAAGACGCGTGAACTCGAACACGATGTGGCGGGTGTAATCAAACCGGTCATTCTCGCAGGCTTGACCGCAGTCAGCGGGTTCGGCTCGTTAGGCTGGGCCCATAATCCTTCGCTCAGCGGACTTGGCATTGCCTGCGCGATTGGAATTTTCTGGAGTTTGGTCGCGACAATATTCTTTACTTTGCCGGCAATGGCTGCGGCGAAACCGAAAATTTGGAACAAAACTCCTCCCTCGCAGCCGATATAAGATCGACAATCGTCGCATGCGAGCGCCTCTCCTATTCGTCTTGTTGTTGACAGCATCGCTGGTCCAGGCGCAGTCGCTGGGCCCGGCCGACGTGAAAAATCTTCTCGCCCAGATTCGCGAACGCCGGGCGTCGGCTCCTGACGTGCATGCCAATTTTCAGGAACAGAAGACCATCCACCTTTTGAACAAGCCGATTGTTAGTTCGGGCAAACTTTGGTTTCACGCTCCAAACAAATTCCGGCGCGAGATTAGCGGAAGTTCACCGAGCATTACCGTGAGTAACGGCCGAGACCTTTGGATTTACTATCCGAATTTCAAGTCGGCCGAACGTTATACGTTAGGCAAACGCTCGCCGGTCGACGCCATTATCGCTGCGATCAACACAGCTCTGAATCTCGATAACGTGGAAAACACGTTTCAAATCAGCGGAACAAAAGCAGGCACTGGTTACGAGCTCCAGCTTTTGCCGCGTTCACCGTCTATGAAACGGATGTTTCAACGGTTCGATTTGCGGCTGAACGGCGATCTCGTCGCCGAACGAACCGACATGGTTCAACCCGGCGGCGACCAGATCATCACGACCTATTCGAATCAGACGCGTGCGCCGATTCCCGAGTCGACGTTTGAATTCACGCCGCCCGCCGGCACGGAAATTACAAATCCGTTAGGCCGATAGTGGCGATGTTTCGGCCGAGTGGGTTGAGTTTTGACTCGACTCAATCAAGTAGAGCGTGATAACCGATTACGCAGTCGTCCCCCCGATGAACGCGAGAACTCTGTCACTCTTTTTATTGCTCTGCGTTTCGCAGTTCGCGGTGGCCAGCTCAGTTGACGAAAAATCTCGGAACGCAGCTCGCGTTCTTGTCATCTCACACATCCCACGCGCACATGTTGGTTCAACGGCCATCTCGTCGATCGGCTACAGTAAGCGCCGGCACATTCTGGAAATCGAATTCGTGAACGGCGCGGTTTATCGTTACCTCGCAGTCGCACTATCAGTTTACCGCGATTTGATGACGGCCGATTCGAAGGCCCGTTATTACGTCGCCAACATCAAAGGCCACTATCCCTCCGTTCGGGTGCGTGCGCGGGTAACGCAGTGAAACATTGAAAGTGCCGGACAGTTGGACGTGGGCGGAACTGAGGCACAGGTTCGTCCTCACGCCGAAAGAAAAGCGCGTCATCGCATTCGTCGTCGCGGCGTTTCTTCTGGGCCTCGGCACGAAGTGTTATCGCGACGCGCATCCGCGACCCCTTCCGTTGACCGACAAAAAGCATCCCGTCGGTCGCAAATCTCAGCGCTGAAGATATTTTTCCGGAAGTTTGTAGTTCGGCGATTCGTGCTGCCAGTAGACCGACAAGATCCACCAGCGATTCCCGTCATTGAAAAGTTGGAAACTGTTAACTCCGCGCATGAACGGTTGCGAATCGCTCGGATCGCGGCGTGATTCGTATGTGCTCCACACGTGCGCGATCCGGCCGAATTGTTCGGTTCGCCGCGCGACTTCCGTCTCGTAGAAGCCTTCTTTGGCGAAGAGCGGTTCGACGCGAGCGATGTATCCTTCAACATCCAAAACCTGCGGAGCAAGATCGACATCATTCTTTCCAGGGACGGTCGCAGTGGGAATCAAACGCGCGCCGGGATAGAACAACGACCGCTCCCGGGCCCAATCGCGTTTCTTTCCCGCGGGTCCGGAGATTACGTCGTACGATGCGGCGATGATCGCATCGATCGATTCGACGTCGGTGGGATTTGCACGCATAAGGTGGATCGAGCAGTCCCTTGCTCGATGCTAATAAATGGCGGCCTCCGGCCGCGTCGAACTAGCATCGCCCGGCGGAGCGGCCGATCCACCTAAAGCTGCAAACACCGCTTTTGCCGCATTGTGACCTGGAATTCCGCTGACCGCGCCACCGCGGAGCGCGCTCGAGCCGCACATGAAAATATTTTCCCATTCGGTTTCGACTCCCCATGTCCCGATTTGCTCCTTTCTTGGCCGCGAACGGCCAGGTCGGCGCATCTTGAAAAATATTGCCGTGATACATGCCTAACGAATCCTCAATGTCGACCGGACTCTTGCTCTCGATGCAAAGACTTCCGTCCCGCGCCACCGCAAGACAATTTTCCAGCGGCTCCTCCAGCCACTGATTCACGCTTTTGATAAACTTTTTCTCCGCCTGCGTTCGCATTTCCTCGTTGCCCGCCGCGCCGTAGCCGGGCGAAGGCGGGTTTTTCGTGAACAACGAATATGGAGCGTCGAGACCGAAGAGCGTGATGGTGTGAAAACCTTTCGCTCTGAGTTCCGGTGAAAGAATGGTGTCGTCAGTCAGGGTATGACAATAAACTTCGCACGGTGTTTTTTCGGGTAACCGCCCGTTCGCCGCTTGTTGGTAGCTCGCGTTCATCTGCTCGTAGCCCTCGTCGCTGTGAAATGTTCCGGACCAGGCCTGTTCCTGCTCATATTTCTTCGCCTTCAGTTTCGGCAACCGGCGCAAGAGCATGTTGATCTTAAAAACACTCCCCTCGTCTACCGCTTCCGGCTCGTATTTTGCGCCGGAATATTTCGCGAGCACGTTGCGTCCGAAATTTACTAACAGAAATCGAGCGCCCACCGTTTGGTGCTTTCCATCGACATCAAATTCGACGTTGCGATTTGCCAAATTAACATCGGCCAGTTTGACATTGGTTATGAACTCCGCCCCGGCGCTTCGCGCGGTCTGCTCCAGCTCGTGGGCCACCGCTCCCATTCCGCCCACCGGTACTTTCCATTCCCCGGTCTGGTTGCCGATGAGGTGATAAAGAAAACATCGGTTCTGCAGCAGCGACGGATCGTGAGGATGGGTGAAGACGCCGATCTTGGCATCAGTGAGCACGAGTCCGCGGACGAGATCGTCCTGCAAATATCGCTCGATCGCGCGGCCGAGCGGTTCTTCGGCCAGAGTTCGCCACGCTTCCCGAGAAACGTCATCCGTATCGAATCGCCGTTCCATTTCCTGTTTGGAAACGAGCGGCCCAAGCATCGAATCCCAGGTATGCCCGGCAAATACGCGGGCGAGATTGTAAAACTTCTTCATCCGGTCGAATTCCGCCTCGCTCCCGGTCAGGTCGGCCATCGATTCGCGGCTTAGCTTGTCATCGATGTTGCTGATCAAGAGCCCGCCGTGATGGCCACTCTTAATATAAGGGGTAAACGAACCGGTGTCCCTGCGGCGTAGTTCGAGATTCAACCCGAGCTCGTCGGATGATCTTTTCAGGGAACAGGCTGACGAGATACGAATATCGCGACAGTCTGGCGTCGTAATCTGGAAAAACTTTCTGCGAGACCGTGGCGCCGCCGATGTAGTCGTTTTTTTCCAGCAGCAACACGCTCAATCCGGCGCGTCCAAGATAACTCGCCGCCACCAAACCATTGTGCCCAGCTCCCAAGATTACGACGTCG
>CAWFFA010000010.1:0-20562 GCA_963814965.1 uncultured Verrucomicrobiae bacterium | reverse complement strand
CGGCGGCAATTGGTCTTGCGACCAAAGGAGTCAGCAACGTATCCTCAATTCAAACTAAATTGTTATGGACGAACTAATTAACCTTGTTGTGCAAAAGACCGGAATCAGTCAGGACGACGCGAGGAAAGCCGTCGAAGTAATTGTAAACGCACTGAAGAGTAAATTACCGGCGCCGATCGCCAGTCATGTGGATGCATTCCTTGCGGGCGGGACCAGCGGCGAAATGAACACCCTGGCTGACCAAGCCGGCGAAATGCTCAAAGGCAAGCTCGGCGGTTTGTTTGGTGGCGGCGGCAAAGGCTGATCCGTTCGACGTCAAAAAAATCCAGGCAAAGAAAACGGCGATGAGCTTTCGCCCATCGCCGGTTTCTAATCGTAGATTTATAAAAGGCGCGCGCTAATCGTTGCCTTTTGCGGCGCGAGCGCCTTCCTTAATCGCCTCTGCTTCGGTCATGTATTTGCCATTTTTGGTTCGACCGTAAAAACGCGACCCTTCTTTGTGGTAAACCTTGGTCTCGGAGTTCACCCAAACCATACCCGGGCCACCACCTGGAGCGGGCGCTGTTTTGGCTCCGGCTTCGGATTTCGTCGTCGCAGCAGCGGGTGCCGGACTTGGAGAACTCTTCGGCTTGAATAGGTCAGCTAACGTTTTGTGCGCTGGCGATGCCGATGCTTCAGGCGCAGCGGGCGCAGGAGTAGTCATGGCAACTTTTTTCCGCGCATTTTTCGCGGCCGGTTCGACTACTGGAGGATTCGAGGGCGCAGCGCTCGCCATTGGAGCGGCACTGGCCGCTGGCGAAGCTTCCGCTTCGCTTTCGCCTTCTTGCGCGACTTCTTAGCTGGCGAAGCCGACGCTTCGGCTGCGGGTGAAGTGCTGGCCGCCGGAGAAGCTTCGGCCGCGGCTTCCTTTTTCTTGCGCGACTTCTTGGCCGGCGAAGCAGACGCTTCGGCTCCGGCTGCCGCGCTGGCTTCGGGCGAAGCCGCTGCGCTAGCCTCCGCTTTTTTATGCGACTTATGTTTGGCCGGCGATTCTGCCGGTGAAGGAGACGGCGATTGAGCATTCACCACGCAAGCGGCGGCAAAGCCAAGCGCCACGAGCAAAACGAAATACTTGGTTTTCATATCCCGAAGCCTAATAAGCCTGGTCTGGAATGAGAAGAAATAAATAGAAGCAGCTGAGCAGCGAGCTACTTGCCCGCCCGGCCTCCAACGGTCGCAATCAGACTTAGTATCGAATGGCCGGATTAGTGCCGCGATTCAACACATCCACTTGCGCGTTCCAGAGATTGATTTCCGATTCGTCGTACTGCGCACTTTCCTGCTGTTGACGCTGAATTTGCGCCAGTCGCTTTTGTTCCTGATTGCCCATTCCTGTTTGGTTTGTGGTTTCACAACCGATTAACGCCGCACCGGCCGCGATCAACGCAACGAGTTGAAGCTGTTTCATATCTGGCTGATTATAGCCCGTTCTTCGGCGCTCGTCACTATGAGTAAACCTCTCACCGCTGGTGCCATGGGCGCGCTAAAGACGAGCTTGCGCGGCCCGGTCATTGAGCCCGCGGATCCCGATTACGCCGAGACGCGCAAAGTTTACAACGCCATGATCGACAAAAAGCCGCTGGCGATTGCACGCTGCGCCGACGTGGCAGACGTCATCGCGTGCGTGAACTTTGTCCGCGAAAATGAACTCCTTCTCGCCGTTCGCGGCGGCGGGCATAATGCCGGCGGTCTCGGAATCGCGGATGACGCTTTGGTCATCGATCTTTCGCCGATCAAATACACCCGCGTCGATCCGGCGGCCGGCACAGTCACGGTCGGCGGCGGATGCACCTGGGGAGATGTCGATCATGCAACGCATGCGTTTGGAATGGCCGTGCCGAGCGGAATTATCTCAACGACAGGTGTCGGTGGATTAACTCTGGGCGGCGGTATCGGTCATCTCACCCGCAAATGCGGATTAACGATCGACAACCTGCTTTCAGCAGATGTAGTCCTCGCAAATGGAAATTTGTTCGGGCGAGCGCAGATCAAAATCCGGACCTGTTTTGGGCGCTCCGCGGCGGCGGCGGAAATTTCGGCGTCGTAACTGCCTTCACCTTCAGGCTCCACAAGATCGACTTCGTTTACGCTGGCCCAATGCTTTACGAATTGAGCGACGCCGCCGAGGTGATGAAATGGTATCGCAACTTCATCGTCAACGCGCCGGACGATCTCAACGGATGGTTCGCCTTTCTTACCGTTCCGCCGGGACCGCCGTTCCCCGAGCACCTTCATCTGAAAAAAATGTGCGGCATTATTTGGTGCTGCACTGCGCCACAGGCGGAAGCGGAAGAAATGTTTAAACCAATTCGCGCTTTTAAAAAGCCGGCGCTCGATTTTGTCGGGCCCCTGCCCCAACCGGCGTTGCAAAGCATGTTCGATCCAATCTATCCGCCGGGACTGCAATGGTATTGGCGCGCCGATTTCGTAAACGAGCTGAGCGACAAGGCGATCGACCAACATGTCCGCTTCGCTCAGGCACTGCCGACCATGCATTCAACGATGCATCTTTATCCAATCAACGGCGCGGCCGCGCGCATCGCTAAAAACGAAACGGCTTGGAGTTATCGGGACGCGAATTGGGCGCAGGTCATGGTTGGCGTGGATCCCGACCCCGCGAACAAAGAAAAGATAACCAAATGGACCAAAGACTATTTCGACGCGCTTCATCCGTATTCGGCCGGAGGCGCTTATGTAAACTTTATGATGGACGAAGGCGAGGACCGCGTGAAAGCGACTTACGGAGGCAATTACGCCCGGCTCGTTGAAATCAAAGCCAAGTACGATCCGCAGAATCTGTTTCGCGTGAATCAAAACATTAAACCAGCGACGACAAAACGCGCTGCGTGATTTCGTGAACGCGGCCGAGTTGAAATCGTTGCAGGCGCCGATCAAGGAACGTTACCGGCAGGAACCGAAAGCCGCGTTGATCACGCTGCACGCCGAGGGGAAGATCGGCGATGGCGTGACATGCAATGTTGCGACCGGCAAGGCGCTGATTGAAGCGGGCTTGCACCCTGCGACCGGCGGAAACGGTTTGAGCGCCTGTTCCGGCGACATGTTGCTTGAATCCCTCGTCGCCTGCGCCGGCGTGACGTTGCGCGCGGTTGCGACCGCGCTCGAGATTCCGTTACGCGATGCAACGATTCGCGCCGAAGGCGATCTCGATTTCCGCGGCACGCTCGCCGTTTCCAAAGAAGCGCCGGTCGGTTTTCAAAACATTCGATTGCGATTCGATCTCGACACCGATGCGACTGAAGAACAGTTGGCCACGCTTCTCAAACTCACCGAGCGCTATTGCGTTGTTTACCAAACGCTGGCCCGTCCACCGAAGATCGAGATTTCCCACCGCGAGTCGAAGTAGATTTCCCGCGTCCCACTGCTAATCTAAAGACCGTATGCCGACGTACATGGACATCCATGAAATTCCGGGGGGCGTCAGCCCTGAAGATGTCGCCAAAGCGCACGCCCAGGATGTGAAACTGCAGGACAAGTACGGCGTCACTTATCACAAGTATTGGGTCAACGAGAAAGCCGGTAAGATTTTTTGCCTTTGCCACGCGCCGAACGCCGAGGCGGCAAAACAAGTGCATCGCGAAGCGCATGGTCTGGTGGCCGAAAAAGTCATTCAGGTTGAACCAGAGGTGGCCGACCTGTTTATGGGTGGAAGCGAGGTTAACGGTGACGGCGCTGCTGTCCTTCCTGGCGGCGCAGCCGATGATCGGGATCCCGGAATTCGCACGATTTTGTTTACCGACATTGTCGAATCGACTGCAATGACTCGGCAGATGGGCGACGAGGCCGCGATGGAGTTGGTGGAGCTTCACGATTCAATCGTGCGGCACGCGCTCAAGGACTTGGGCGGACGCGAAGTAAAACATCTCGGCGACGGCATCATGGCGTCGTTCGTGTCGGCGGCGTCGGCAGTGAAATGCGCTGCCCGCGTCCAAAGCGAAATTGGGAAGCACCTTCGCGCCAATGCAGATCGGCCGATTCGTGTGCGCGTCGGCATCGCTGCTGGCGAACCAGTGGAGCGTCACAGCGATTTGTTCGGCGTCACCGTCCAGCTCGCCGCGCGCCTTTGTTCACACGCCGACGCGGAACAAATTCTTGTATCCAACGTGGTCGCCGAATTGTGCGGGGGAAAAATGCTTGCCTTCGAAGACCTCGGAGAACTGTCTCTCAAAGGTTTCGATCATCCCGTCCGCGCACACGCGGTGAATTGGGCGAACGCCGCGTCCGCTTAAACAGAATAAGGTAGCGCGGTTGATTTGCTTTCTCCCGAAAGCTCACCCTTCGGGCTGCGGTCCATGTCGTCGCCTCCCGGCAATTCCATTCACCGAACCGACAAAGGCCAGTCCGGCTCGGACCGATTGAGGTCAATCGCCTCTACCACGTCTATTTCGGCTTCGGGGCGCCACCCATGAGGATTTCGGAGGCATAGGGTGCCCCTGCCACATTGGTGTAAAACACGGTTGCAGCCGCGCCCCTTCTCAGCTCGCCGGTTATTTTGGTTTTCGCGTCACGCATAATTTCAATGTCCTGCGCGGCCGTGCGCACTAATACCCTGTCGGCGCTCACTCGCTGAATGGTGCCGTCGGCACGAAATTTCGCGTCGGCAGCCAGTGTGATCACCGTTAGCATCAGACTAATCGTCGCAATAAGACCGAGGATTCTTTTGATCTTGATCATTGCCAATTACACGGCGGAATGGGCCGTCGCACAAGTAGAATGCGCAGTCGATGTTCGGCGCGAACGAGGCGTTGTGGCAGCGCGTCGGGTAGACCGCATAGCCGCTTGGGAAGCGGGCGAGCGATTGGGCGATCGCGAGATCCAACGTCTATGATTGTTGTGGGTTAGTCTTCGTTGAGCCAAGCCCGTTCGACGGTTAGAATCTGCCACGTGCAGAGTCATTTCCCTAAAATCAAAAACTTCATCGACGGCAAATTCGTCGAGCCGCAAAGCGGCCGTTTTCTCGACAACGTTGAGCCGGCGACCGGTAAACCGTACTCGCAAGTTGCCGACAGCGGACAGGAAGATGTCGATCTTGCCGTGGCCGCAGCGGAGAAAGCTTTCCCCGACTGGTCAAAAACACCGGCCCAGAAAAGATCGCAGATCCTTTTGCGCATCGCCGATCTGATCGATCGTGACTTGGAAAAGTTCGCGCGTGCGGAATCGATCGACACCGGCAAACCGATCACGCTCGCGCGCACGCTCGATATTCCGCGAGCGGTCGCGAATTTCCGATTTTTCGCAACTGCAATTCTTCACACCGAAAACGAAGCCCACGTAACCGATGGCGTTGCGTTCAATTACACTTTGCGCCAGCCGCGCGGCATCGCCGGGCTGATCTCGCCGTGGAATCTGCCGCTTTATTTATTGAGCTGGAAAATCGCGCCCGCCATCGCGGTCGGAAACACCGCAATCGCCAAACCGAGTGAGCTCACGCCGATGACGGCGTTTCTGCTTTGTGAAGTTTGCGTCGAAGCCGGTTTGCCGAATGGCGTGCTCAACATTGTGCATGGCACCGGACCGAATGTCGGCGCGGCGATCACGGCGCATCCAAAAATCAACACGATCTCGTTTACCGGCGGAACCGTGACAGGAAAGAAAGTCGCCGAAGCTTGCGCGCCGTTGTTCAAGAAAGTTTCGCTCGAGCTCGGCGGCAAAAATCCCAACATCATTTTCGCTGACGCCGATCTCGACGCCGCGATCGCCGGCAGCGTGCGGTCGTCGTTCGCGAACCAGGGACAGGTTTGTTTGTGCGGTTCGCGCGTGTTCGTCGAGAAACCGATTTATAAAAAATTCGTCGAACAGTTCATCGACAAGGCATCGAAATTGAAACAAGGCGATCCGCTCGATGAAAAAACCGAGCAAGGCGCGATCGTGAACAAGGCGCAACTCGATAAAGTAAAGTTCTATGTCGATCTTGCGCAGAAAGAAGGCGGCAAGATCGCGCTCGGCGGCAAAGCGCCGGAATCGCCGAACGAACGAACCCGCGACGGTTATTTCTTTTCGCCAACGGTGATTGTCGATCTTCCGGTCGCGTGTCGCACCAATCGCGAAGAAATTTTCGGCCCGGTCGTCACCATCACGCCGTTCGAGAAGGAAGAAGAAGTGATCGGCTACGCCAACGACATCGATTACGGCCTCTCCTCAAGCGTCTGGACCCAAAACCTGAACCGCGCGCATCGTGTCGCTGAACAAATTCACACCGGCACAGTTTGGGTAAACTGCTGGCTCGTCCGCGATCTGCGCGTCCCCTTCGGCGGCATGAAAGCCAGCGGCGTCGGCCGCGAAGGCGGCACGGAAGCGCTACATTTTTTCACCGAACCGAAGAACATCTGCATCGCGAAGTAATGGCTCCTATCGCGCGGCTCGTAACCATCACAGCGTTGGTCGCTATAACGGCAGAGGCGCAAAACATACCGAAGGGCTTTGTCGTCCCGAAATGCACAACTTCCCCCGATGGCCGTTACGGCGTCACTGTTCCTGTGCTCGACATGCACTTAGATTCAGAAAATCCGAAGAACAGCGTTATTGATTTGAAAACCGGAGAGACGGTCGCGGTTATCAAGACGAGATTGACAGCATGGAACGTAATGGGCCACGGCGGAGTTCTTCCCTCTCGGTGGTCGGCAGATGGATCGCTACTGTTGTGGGAAGTTGAAGGAAAGTGGTTTCGTGATGCTGTCGTTCTCCTGAAATTCAAGAACGGTGTACCTGAATGGCAATCTGACATCACAGCGACGGCACATAGCGAAATTCTGGAACGAACGAAGCGCGCTGCCCTTGCAAAATATGCCAAAGCAAAGAAGGCGAACGCAGGAAACGGTTCTGCTTACCCGGAAGGCTTCACGATCGAGGTTGTCGCTCTGGATCCGATTGCGTTTCCGCTCAAGATTCGAGCAGCGCTCACTTCTGATCCCAAAGAAATCGAAGGTTTCCCGCAACTTGTTCAGAGCTAAGTGCAATCGTAGACGAACGTGGGAAATTCATCGTCACGGAGTTTCATCTGAAGGACGGCGCCTATGAAAAGCTTGAGGAAACCGCGCCAGCTCCTGAAGAGTGTCCTCGCAACTATGAAGCCGAAAAAAAGGCGTGCGCTTCAAAATAGCTGGGTGCAACGACAAGAAAATCCGTCTTTATCCGTGTAATCCGCGGTTACGCAGAAGTTGATGGTTGAGAGTTGATAGTTGATGGTCGGAACATGTGCCGAGCCATCAAAACCCTTCACAATTTTTCACCGCCGGCGACGAACGACGAGATTCGGGCGTCGTCGCTGCAATTCGTTCGCAAGCTGAGCGGATTCACCAAGCCATCGAAAGCAAACGAGGAAGCATTCAATCGCGCGGTCGATGAAGTCGCCCATGCCGCGCATCATTTGCTCGAATCGTTGGTGACGAACGCGCCGCCGCGAAATCGCGAGACGGAATTGTTGAAAGCCAAAGCGCGATCGGCGAACCGATTTGGGACGGTTGTGACCAATGGCAACGGGCATCGTCATTGATTGATTAAGAGCAAGAGCATCCGCCTACGCCCAAGCGCTACGGCGCGACAGGCGATTAAGAGCGGTAAAAATCCGTGTTCATCTGTGTGATCCGAGGTTAATGATCTCTTTATGAATGGAGTAAGATTACTGGTTGGAACACGGAAAGGCGCGTTCGTTCTCACGTCGGATGCGAAGCGCAAAGATTGGAAAGTGGACGGTCCCCATTTTGCCGGCTGGGAAATTTATCACATGAAAGGGTCGCCGGTTGATCCGGACCGGATTTATGCGTCGCAAACGAGCGCGTGGTTCGGGCAGATCATTCAACGTAGCAACGACGGCGGGAAAACCTGGGAGACGCCGGGCACCAGTCTTGAGGATTTGAAAGGTCCGGACGGGATGCCAAAGGCGAGAGCAACATGTTCGTTTACGATGGCATCCCCGGCACGCACATGTGGTATGACGGCACCCAGCATCCGTGGGAATTCAAACGGGTCTGGCATCTCGAGCCCGGTCTCGATTCGCCCGATCACGTATACGCTGGCGTGGAAGACGCGGCGCTGTTCGAATCAAAAGACGGCGGTAAATCGTGGAGCGAGCTTTCCGGTTTTCGCCAACACGACACCGGCCCGCGTTGGCAACCGGGCGCGGGCGGAATGTGTCTCCATACGATTTTGATCGACCCGAAAAATCCGAAACGAATTTTCGTCGCGATCTCAGCCGCGGGCGCGTTTCGCACCGATGACGGCGGAAAAACCTGGAAACCGATCAACAAAGGATTGCATTCGCAATTCATGCCCGATCCAAACGCGGAGGTCGGCCATTGCGTGCATCGGATCGCGATGCATCCGTCGAAACCGAACACGCTCTTCATGCAAAAACATTGGGACGTGATGCGGAGCGATGACGGCGGCGATTCTTGGCGCGAAGTCAGCGATAATCTGCCGACCGATTTCGGTTTCCCGATCGACGTGCACGCGCACGAGCCGGAGACGATTTACGTGGTGCCGATCAAGAGCGACTCGGAGCATTATCCCCTCGAAGGAAAACTGCGGGTTTACCGCAGCCGCACCGGCGGAAACAAATGGGAAGAACTCACCAAAGGTCTACCGCAAAAGGATTGTTACGTGAACGTGTTGCGCGATTCGATGTCGGTCGATTCGCTCGATCCATGCGGCGTCTATTTCGGAACAACCGGCGGACAAGTCTATGGATCAAGTGACTCTGGTGATAGCTGGGAGGCGATCGTGAGGGATTTACCGGCCGTTCTATCAGTCGAAGCTCAAACACTCGCGTGAAGAAATCCCAAATCCCAAGCTCCGAAATCCCAAGTAAATCCCAATATTCAAATCTCAAATAGCGCGGGCTACCTGTTAGTTTTGGGTTTTGAGTTTTGGGGTTTGAGATTTCCCTGTGATTTGGGATTTGGAAATTTGGGATTTTCGCTACTGCGATGATTCGGGTTGTTTTACCTCATCACTTGCGCACGCTGGCCAAAGTTGGCGACGAAGTGCAGGTCGATCTTAACGGGAACGCGACGGTAAAATCGGTTCTCGATGCGCTCGAAAATAAATATCCGATGTTGCGCGGAACAATTCGCGATCACGGAACATTAAAGCGCCGTCCGCTGGTGCGTTTTTTTGCGTGTGGCGAAGATATCACGCACGAATCGCCGGATGCTCCCCTGCCCGACGCCATCGTAAAGGGCGAAGAACCATTTTTCGTGATGGGCGCAATCGCGGGAGGCTAGGACTAGACAGGATTAACAGGATTTATTCGATTTACTCAGAACAGAGCCAAAAAAGTTTGGGTCTCGTAAGAATCGGGCTATTCCTGTCTAAATTTTACGAATGAACGAAACGTTCGAAAGCAAGCGCGCCGCGGAACCAGTGGGCGCGTTTCCACATGCGAAGCGTGTCGGTAATTTGCTTTTTCTTTCCGGAATCGGACCGCGGGTGCGCGGAAGTAAAGAAATCCCCGGCGTCACGCTTGATTCTGCCGGCAATGTGACGAACTACGACATCGCGAAACAGTGCCAGGCCGTTTTTGAAAATGTGCGTCTCGTCTTAGAAGACGCCGGCGCGAACTGGAACGACATCGTTGATGTCACCGTGTTCCTCACCAACATGAAAAAAGATTTTCCGATCTACAACAAACTCTACGCCGAATATTTCGCCGGCGACGGCAAACCTAATCCGACAAGGACGACGGTTGAAGTGACGGCCTTGCCGACGCCGATCGCGATTGAGCTCAAAGTCATCGCCGCAATCGGAAAATAACTTAACCACGGATTACACGGATGTAGCGGATTCAGATCTTATCCTGCAAACCTGTTTTCCTAATTATTTCTTGAGTCTCGGTTAATCCTGGCTTCCAGATCAAATGAGCGACGCAGTATTTCGAATTCTCGCCGCAGATCATACCGGCATCACGGTTTCAAACCTTGAGCGGTCGCTTGCGTTCTGGCGCGATGTCCTAGGTTTCGAATTTTCGCACACCGCGCATCAAACAGGCGAAAGGCCCGAGCAGATCACAGGAGTAAAAGGCGCCGAGCTGAAGCTTGCGGTAGTAAAAACGCCGAGCGGTCACAAAATTGAGTTGCTTGAGTATTTCGCTCCATCTGATCGAAGACATGTTGACCTTCGACCGTGCGATATCGGTCATGTGCACGTCGCGTTAATTGTGGATGATCTCGACGCGGTGTTGCAAAGGATCGCGGCTTCGGGTTGGAAAGCGGCGGGAAAGCCGCAGACACTCACAAGTGGGCCCAACGCTGGAAAACGGGTCGTCTATGTTCGGGATCCAGACGGAACCACGATCGAGTTCATGCAAATGCCTTAGGTGGAACGCGATCTCCGAGCGCGTAGCCGGACGGTGTCGACGAAAGTCTTATCGTCCTCGGAGAGGCCGATCCACCTTAGCCAATCCGCGAAATCTGCGTAATCTGCGGTTAATGCAGTTCTCGACTGAAGAATATTTCGCGAAGCAACTCGATACCGAGGATTCGTTCCGATCGTTTCGTGACAAGTTTTACCTTCCGCTCGGAAAAGACGGGAAACCGCTGATTTATTTCGCCGGCAACTCGTTAGGCCTGATGCCGAAATCAGCACGGCAAGTTGTCGATCAAGAGCTGGAGGATTGGGCGAAACTTGGGGTCGACGCACATCTCGAAGCGAAGACGCCGTGGTACACCTATCACGAGCCGTTGCGTGAACCGACCGCGCGAATCGTCGGCGCAAAACCGGTCGAAGTGATCTGCATGAACAGCCTGACGGTGAATCTGCACCTGATGATGGCGACATTTTATCGGCCAACGAAATCGCGATTCAAAATTCTGATGGAAGACCCGGCGTTTCCATCCGACACCTACGCCATAAAAACGCAGATCCGTCATCATGGACTCGAGCCGAAGGATGCGCTCGTCCTCGCAAGTCCGCGCAAAGGCGAGTTCACCGTGCGAACCGAAGACGTTATCGATTTGATCGAGAAAAATCGCGACTCCCTCGCAATGGTGTGGCTTGCCGGCGTGAACTTCTTCACCGGTCAGCTGTTCGACATGCCAACCATCACCAAGGCGGCGCAAAAACACGGAATCATTGCCGGATTCGATCTTGCCCACGCCGTCGGGAACGTTCCGCTGTCGATGCACGATTGGAACGTCGATTTCGCGGTTTGGTGTTCTTACAAATATCTCAACGCCGGTCCGGGCGCGGTTGCGGGCGCGTATTTGCACGAGCGCCACGCGACGAACACAAAACTTCCACGATTCGCCGGTTGGTTCGGCAACGATCCTAATACGCGTTTCAAATTACATCTGGAACCCGAATTCGTTCCGGTGCCGTCAGCGGACGCATGGCAGGTCAGTAATCCGCCAATTTTTTCAATGGCGCCGTTGCTCGCTTCGCTGGCGATCTTCGATGAGGCCGGCGGAATGGAGCCGCTGCGCGAAAAATCCATGAAATTGACGGGCTACTTGGAATTTCTGTTGAACCAGCTCGGCTCGAAGAAGTTCAGCGTAATCACGCCGCGCGAAACGGCCGAGCGCGGTTGTCAGTTGTCGATCCTTGCCCACGAGCATCCGAAGGAATTGTTCAAGGAACTCGGAGCCGCCGGCGTGAAATGCGATTTTCGCGAGCCGGACGTCATTCGCGCGGCGCCGACCCCACTTTATAACACGTTTGAAGATGTTTGGCGGTTCGCGCAAATCCTGAGCCAGCATCAATAACCGACCGACTGCACCGGACTCGGAGCTGTCGGAACCGGTGTTTTGATCACGCTGAACTTCTTTTTCAGATTCAAACAGGGCCGTTCAACGAGATAATATGACAGAGTGGCACAGACAAAGGTGCCGGCAATTTTCAATGCTGTTAATCGCGCAGGTTCCCATTCAGGAAACCAAGCGGCAACAGAAGTGAAAACCGGGAAATGCCAAAGATAGAGTCCGTAAGACAATCGTCCGGTCCAAACCAGGGGCGGTATCCGAAGTAGTTTGGCGAAGATACTTTGAGGATTTGAGAGAACAGCCGCGAGCGAGAACGCGACGCCGAGAGCGAAAAGAGTTCCACCAATGGTTAGTCCAAACGGGACCCGCAAACTGGCCGGAATTGGATAGGCGCGAAATAAAACGTAACCAACAAAGGCCGCGCCAACTAGTCCAAGCAGTGCCCAGACGCGCCGCGAAACGAATTGATAACCTGACACGCCTAGCGCGCATCCAACGAGTAGTGCGTCCGCCCTGCTGTCCAATCCATTGTAGATGCGATCAAAAGACTGAAGGCCTTGATAGAGATAAATTCGGTCCAGATTCACCAGGGTGACGGCCAGAAAGATGATCAGGAGAATTTGGTTGGCGCTCATTTTGCGTGACAACAGAAACGCCAGCGTGATCGGCCAGAAAAAGTAGAACTGCTCCTCGATCGACAACGACCACAGGTGTCCGATGATCCCAAGGTCGCGGCCAAACGCTCTCAACCAGTTTGCGATGTAGAACAACGCGCCAAGCGAATCCCATCGTAACTTCGCCACTGGTTCGCCTGATTGAGTGACCGCGGCGAAGACATTTAGAACGACAAGTAGCAAGATCACAGCCGGCAAAATCCTGAGCGCGCGGCGTGCGTAAAACTTTTTCAGACTGATTCGGCCATTGGCCGCAAACTCGGCAATCAGAATCGCGGTGATTAAGTAGCCACTTAAAACGAAGAAAATATCGACCCCGAGCCCCCCGGCGTAGATAAGGTTCAGGTGTCCCATCATGACCATGAGCACGGCAATTGCCCGAATCCCGTCGAGCGAGGGTTCGTAACCGAAAAGTTTTCCTGGTTCAGTGTCGCGCCGTTGCGCTTGGGCAGACATTGGCCGCCAGCATAGAGAAGTCGACGCAGGCCGCCAACGTCGAAGAGGTGATTAACAGAGCAACTGCTTCACGCAATCGATCAGCACCGAAATCGAAAACGGTTTCACCAGGTATTTGACGTCGTGCTTGTTGAAAAAAAGCGCGATGTGCGGATCGGCCGCAAAACCAGTAATGAAAATGAAACGGTCCGCCAGCGACGGACGGATTTCCTTTGCCTTCAGATAAAATTCGTCTCCGCGCAGCTTCGGCATTTTCAAGTCGCAGATCACCACGTCGTATTCGTGGGCCTTGACCTTCATCATGGCTTCCTCACCGTCGAACGCGATATCCACCAAGAAATTCTCATCCGCCAAAATCCATTGAAGTGCGGAAGCGAGCTGTTTGTCGTCGTCCACCACGAGCACAGCCTTGAGCTCAAGACTGTGGATAACGGGCTGCATTTCGTCTGGGAGTGGATCAAATTTTCTCATCGACGGGCAATGCTTAAGCAGACCCAGTGCCACCGAGCGAAGCCAGCCGCCTTCGCCAAGGCCACGGCGTGCCAAGGAGGTCAGCGGTTCGCAGGGCGCGAACTTTACGGTGGGAAGTCGTGAGCACGTTGCGAATCGACATAGGGAAACCGGCGACTCGGTTCTGGTGAAAACCGAGCGGTCAGGTATCAGAGATCCTGAGGTTTGTTAAGATTTCGGAACAACGGGGCTTCTTCGGGCGAGACATCAATCGGGCGCAACTTGCCGAGCGCGATTAGCTTTCGAATGAGCGGCTGCAGTGAAAAATCATTGCCAGTCAATGCTTGCTCGAATTCCAGCGCGGCGTCACCCGGGTAAACTGCGACCAGCGGCTCGGCCCGATTTTCATTTATCGGAACCACGCCCTGGCCGTACTGAACTCCCACGCACAAGTTCCGAAGGTACCCCTCCGTCATGAATGGAGTATCAGTCGCGAGCACAAGAAGATGGTCCGTCGCAATTCGAGACAGTGCGGCGGCAATTCCGCTGAGCGGACCGCGCGACGGTCGCTGATCCGCCACAAACTCGATATCGCTCGGGCGCCAAGCCGGGTCGGTTTGCGCCGAGATGAAAATTTCTTTTGGCCGAAGTCGCCGCAGACGCTCAAGCTGAGTTTTCCAAAGCGGTTCGCCACGAAACAACATTGTCGCTTTGTCCTGCCCCATCCGGCTTGATTTGCCGCCGACGAGCAGCACCGCGCTGACTTTCATTCCGTTCTCGTTGAAACTGCGGCCGTCGAATGAAGAAGACCGTCACTCAAAATTTTTGCGCGCAAACCGCCCCGCCCTTTGAGAAATTCTTTCGCGCCTTGGGCAATTGCGAGGTTCATCCAATCACACGGACGGCTCTCCTCAGTCCCATGGAAACGAACGCCCTGCACGTCAAAATCTTGTCCTATCAGACTGTTGAGATCGACATCGCGTGTGAAAATGTTTCGACGCACAACGCTCGCGGGGATCCCGTGCACCTGCAAAGAGCCGCAAAGCTCGTTGAAAACTTCGAGCGAGAAAAAGGTGACTTGTCCCTTGTAATCGGCTTTGAAATCGAAATAACGATCGCCGCGCAATCCGCGACCGGCCACGCATTCGACCTCCGCCACCTCGATCACCGGAAAATCGTCCGGCTCCTGTCCATAATGTCCGACAAAGTTGTGTCCGGGCGAGATGTAAAGATGACAGATTTCCACCGCCCGAAATGATATCATTGGCGTCGAAGCGATGAAAGCAGACGGAATTGGACCGGGCCAAATCATTCGCCGTCGCGCGGACGGTAGTCTCGAATATCAGCATGACGAGCTGACGATTGAAGAGCCGCTCGAGATCCGCATCGACAAAAGAACAATCGCTACGACCATGCGAACGCCCGGGCATGACGAAGAGCTCGCCGCGGGATTTCTGCTTTCGGAAGGGGTCATTCGCACTTGTGATCAAATTGGAAAATTCTCGCGACCAGACGCCGCACGTAATCGCGAAAACATCCTAGTGGTGAATTTTGCCAACGGAACAAAGATCAAGCTGAACGCAGCTCAGCGCTTGGGAACAATCTCCAGCAGCTGCGGATTGTGCGGAAAGGAAAGCATTGATGCGATCCGTCAAAACTTTCCGCCCATCACATCGACAGCGTTTCGGATCGACATCAGGACGTTGCTCTCGCTTCCACAGCTGTTGCGCGAACATCAGTCCGATTTCGCGCGCACCGGCGGAATTCACGCCGCCGGCATTTTCGACACAGACGGCAAAGCGCTGATCGTTCGCGAAGACATCGGCCGGCACAACGCGGTCGACAAGGCGATCGGCCGCGCGTTTCTCGACCGAAAACTACCGCTAGATCGACATATCTTACTGGCCAGCGGTCGCGCTTCGTTCGAAATCATGCAGAAGGCGCTCGCCGCCGGAATTTCGATTGTCGCCTCGGTTTCCGCTCCCTCGAGTTTGGCGATGGAATTCGCGCGCGAAAGCAACCAAACGCTCGTCGGTTTTTTGCGGCCACCGTCCTTTAATATTTACTCACACGTCGAACGAATCGTTCTCGATCTGTAGCGGCGGTCTGTGACCACCGAAGTTCGGTTTCGGCGCTCGCAGAGCGCCGCTACAGTTTGGCTTCGCGCAGAATACGATCCACCGCAGCCGTGACGTCCTTCGACGGCTCTACACTGATGATCACGCTCTTGCTTACCGGCGTATTGCTTCGATCCGCGGAATTGTTAATCGAAACAAGCACGTTCGCCTCCGGGAAGTAGGTCGCGGTGCAGCCGCGCGCGATCTCCATCGGCGCGACCATGAAATGCCGGGCTACTCGAGTTTCGTCTTTGTAATGACTCGTCAGGTCGACGAGCTGACCTTGCTGAAGTCCGGCGGCGCGAATGTCGTCCGCATTCATAAAGATAACGCGTCGGCCGTTGTAAACGCCGCGATAGCGATCGTTCAGTCCGTAAATCGTGGTATTGAACTGGTCGTGACTGCGGACGGTTGTCATCAAGTACTGCCCCGGACGCAAATCAGGCGCAGTCAGTTCCGAGATGATGAACTTCGCTTTGCCTTCCTTGTTGTTGAACTTTCGCCGGTCGCGGGCGTCGTTCGGCAGATAAAAAACATCTTTTCGGATCCGGACGTTAAAGTCATCGAATCCGGGCACGACATGTTCGATGTGATCGCGAATGCGATCGTAACTTGCGGCAAGTCCGTCCCAATTGACGGTTGAGCGCGACCCGAGGGTGGCCTTGGCAAGGCCAGCAACAATCGCCGGCTCGCTCTTCAAGTGTTCGCTCGCCGGTTTTGCGTGGCCGCGGGAGGAGTTGATGATTCCCATCGAATCCTCCACGGTCACGAATTGTTCGCCCGATTGCTGTCGATCTGCTTCCGATCGACCAAGACATGGAAGAATAAGCGCGATCTCGCCGGTGATGAGATGCGCACGATTCAATTTCGTCGAGACATGTGCAATGACGCGGCATCTTTGCAACGCTTGCGCGGTGAACTCGGTGTCAGGCGTCGCCGAAAGAAAATTGCCGCCCATGCCGAGGAAGAATCGAATTTGCCTCTCGTGCATTTTCTTGATCGTCTCGACGGTATCGGTGCCATGTTCGCGCGGCGGACTGAACTGGAATTCCCGGCCAAGTTTGTCGAGAAACGCATCGCTCATTCGCTCCCAGATCCCCATCGTCCGATCGCCCTGGACATTGGAATGCCCGCGCACCGGACAGGGACCCGCGCCACGCTTCCCGATGTTGCCACCGAGCAACAGGAAATTCATCACCTCCTGGATCGTTGCGACGGCGTTCTTGTGCTGGGTGAGTCCCATTGCCCAACAACAAATGATTCGCTTCGAGCGGATCGCGATTTCCGCAGCCGCGTGAATTTGCTCTCTGGTTAAGCCGCTGATCTCGATGATCTGGTCCCACGGTGTTGCGCGAACGTTCGCCGCGAATTGCTCGAATCCGGTTGTGTATTGCTCGATGAATTGTCGATCCAACACGGCGCCCGGACGACGGTCCTCTTCTTCGAGCATCTCCTTTACGATCCCGCGGATCGCAGCGATGTCGCCGTTGATTCGCACCGGCAGCCAGAAATCAGCGAGGGCGGTGCCGCGATCGGAAAGCATTTTCGCGGCGAACGAGAATGGATTGCCATACTCCTGTGGATTCGGGTTCACCACTGCGATGAATCCGGTTTCGCGGATCGGATTGATCGCGACGATCGTGGCGCCGTTCTTCTTCGCGTGTTCCAGCGTTGTCATCATCCGCGGATGATTGGTGCCGGGATTTTGACCAATGATGAAAATGGCATCGGTTTGTTCGAAGTCGGCGAGCTTCACGCAACCTTTTCCGATTCCGATGCTTTCACTTAGCGCCGCGCCACTCGATTCGTGACACATGTTCGAGCAATCCGGCAAATTGTTAGGTACCGAACTGTCGGACGAAGAGTTGATACAAAAAGGCCGCCTCGTTGCTGGTCCGCCCGCTGGTGTAAAACGCAGCTGCGTTTGGCGAGGTCAGCGCGTTTAACTCGTAGGCAAGCAATTCAAACGCTTCGTCCCATTCGATCGGCTCATAATGAGTCGCGCCTTCACGTTTGACCATGGGATGAACCAGCCGGCCTTGGAGCTCGAGCCAGTTGTCAGTTTGCCCACGCAAGTCCGCGATTGAATGCTTCCGAAAAAACTCAGGACCAATGTGTTTCTTTGTCGCCTCGCTGGTCAGCGCCTTGACCCCGTTCTCACAAAACTCGAACAAGTGTCGATCTTCATCCGGACTTGGCCAGGCGCAGCTTTGGCAATCGAATCCGTCCTTCTTGTTTATTTTGAGCCAATCCTTGATGCCGCGCGTGAACCCAGTTTCGCGCGCCGTGAATTTCAAGCTTTCAATCAGGGCATGCAGTCCGGCTGCGACCCGATCTGGCGCGCGCAACTTCGGCACCTTCTTTTCTTCCGGCGGCTGTGCTCCAGATGATTGATCCTGCTCCATGCCGATCTAATCCATCGTCCCTGCGAAACTCATCCCTTTTCTAATTTCGTCCGCAAGGTTTGGAGCCGTTAAGGATTCTTGCGTTCGAGAACCACCGCGAAGGGATGCAGTTCGGCAGTCATCACGCCCGCCATAACCGCGGGATCGGCTTCCATGAACTTGCGCGCTGCCGCTTCATCCGTGGCTTCGAAAATTGCGATACCAAACGTTTTATCGCCCGACTCCATAGTGCGTCCAGCGAGGATCAGCTGGCCGGATTGAACCGCCGCTTTGAAATTGGCGAGATGCCGACCGACCGCCGCCTTGTCCTCTGCCGTCCAGGCTTTGTCATCGTAAAGACGCGGCACGAGATGCAGCACGTAAATGAATTGTTTCGGTTTCGCCGCCGGCTCCGGCGTTTGAGCAGGCAACGGTTGAACGACAACGCAAAGCAGCGGAATGATGAAGCTGAGATTGAGATTTTTCATTTTGAAACCAGTTAGCGGAGGATCACTCGGGATTGAGATTAAACATTAAACCATGGAGGTCTTTGACGTAACAACGAGGAATGGACGCATCTTCACTAATGAGCTCGCAACCGGCGGCCAGAAGCTTCTCTTTCGCCGTGGCCACGTCAGCCACGCAGAATTCAAACACCGGACCTGTCCTCAGCGGACTCCGTCCATCTACAAATAGCTGGAACGCTCCTGTTTCAAATCCGACGAGCTTTTCGGATTTCATTGTCGTCGCCAGACCCAGAACGTCCTGATAAAAGCGCACGGCTTCGTCGAACTTCGCGGTGTGGATAATGATATCGCGAGTGGAAGTGAACTTGTTCATTGCACCGGTATGCCGCGATTTGACCGAAAACTCCAGCAAGTTGTCCGCGGATTAATTCGTGATATCCGCGTCATCCGCGGTTAGGAATTTATTGATGGCTTCAAAGTTCGTTCTCGTCGGCTCCGGCCTGGCGGGCGGATTACTAGCCGCTTATCTCGGCCGGCGCGGTTACGAGGTCGATCTTTACGAACGCCGGGGCGATCCACGAGAGGGCAACATGGTCGGCGGACGGTCGATCAATCTCGCGCTCTCCACCCGCGGCATTCACGCGCTTCAACAGATCGGACTCGCCGGCGAAGTCTTGAAACACGCCATCCCGATGCGCGGGCGAATGATCCACGAGAAATCCGGCGCACTTCATTTTGCGCCTTACGATGTCGACCCAAATAAGCACATCAATTCAATTGGCCGCGCCGCGTTAAACGCGACGCTGATCGAAGCGGCGCAGCGTTATCCAAACGTCCGCGTCCATTTCAACCACAAATGCACCGGCGTGGATTTAGAGTTAGCGACCGCTCAATTGGACACATCTTCTGTAGAGGCGGCCGTGTCGGCCGCGAGTCCCAAGGTAATCCATGCGCACGGCGATGCAGTGATTGGCGTAGACGGCGCATTTTCAACAGTGCGTCAATCGATGCAGCTCACTCTTCCCAATTTCCAATACGATGAGAGTTATCTCGCCCACGGCTACAAAGAACTCACGATTCCTCCCGGCCCGAACGGTTCCTGGCGAATGGAGAAGAACGCGCTCCACATCTGGCCGCGCAAGAGTTTCATGATGATCGCGCTGCCAAATCCAGACGGATCGTTTACCTGCACCTTGTTTTGGGAATTCGAAGGTCCGCGCAGTTTCGCGACAACCAAGACGGGCGATGAAGTCCGTCGGTTCTTCGACGACGAATTTCCCGACGCCGTAGCGTTAATGCCAAACTTGCTCGACGATTTCAAAAATAATCCGACCGGATCGTTGGTCACAGTTCGGTGCGCTCCCTGGTTTTATCGGGACAAGGTTTGCCTCGTTGGGGACGCGGCGCACGCGGTTGTCCCGTTTTACGGACAAGGAATGAATGCAGCGTTCGAAGACTGCGTCGTGCTCGACGAATGTTTGCAGGAATTTCCGGATCGAAATCGCGCGTTCGCAGAATATTTCCGGCGCCGAAAAGCAAACGCTGACTCACTGGCCGATCTCGCGCTGGGAAATTTCATTGAAATGCGGGACAAGACCGCGTCGAAAACGTTTCGGGCGAGAAAAGCTCGATCACTTCCTGGAAGCCGCGCTTCCCGGAATTTATCTGCCGCTCTACACGATGGTTACCTTCACGCGGATCCCGTATGCGAAGGCCAAGCGTCGTGCGCAAATTCAAGACGTAATCGTTTACGGCGGGCTAGGTGTTTCGCTGTTGCTTTTCGCATTCGTAATCACCCTGTTTTCTTTATCATGAAATGGCTTTGTCTTTACATTGGACGTTGGACGTTTGCTTTTGCAGGCCACCGCGTAAGCTCCTGCCCATGAGCACCGACTTGTCGCAGTTGGCGAACGATCGATATGAAATCGCGGATGCGCTCCATCGTTTTGCGTTCGGACTCGATCACGGGGACGCCGATTCGCTGGCTTCAGCGCTCACGGAGGATTGCTTGTTCGATTTCCGGCCTGCCGGCAGAAAGCTCGGCCTGGATTTCCCGAAGCTGACCGGCCGCCAGGCAATCGTGGGTGCGCTGATCTCCCTGCTCGGCCCGCTCGATACGAGTCACACGGTGAGCAATGTCCAAATTGAGATCAGCGACGATTCGGCCACCCTCTACTGTTACGTGTTGGCGCAACACTTTATGCCGCGCGAAGGTTCGCCGTCCGGGATCAGAGAACGCGCTTTTGATGAATCGTTACGATTGC
>CAWFFA010000009.1:0-93203 GCA_963814965.1 uncultured Verrucomicrobiae bacterium | reverse complement strand
CAAACCTGATGACCGGTAGATCATTGAAAATGCGGACGCCGAATTGATTCAGAATCGAAAGAGCGATGATGCGCGGAATTCCAATGTCGACCCATCCCCCGCTGCTCGGCCGGAAATTCGGCGCTTTTTCGTTTAGATATGGAGAGAGAAGCAGGTAACTCTGAAATTCATTTTGTCTCGTGCTTCCGGCGAAACGGAGAACGAAGCCGCCACCCGTGGAAAAACCAGCGAGCGTCACTGGTTTTGGAGGCGCCACCGTACGGACGAACGAGTCGAGATCGTCTTCCAGTTGTCCGATGTACTTGATCTTTCCCTTGATTCCCGAGGCGCCGTGTCCACGAATGTCCAGCGCGTAGGCTGCGTATCCGGCATTGGCGAACCCTTTTGCCAGAACGTGCATGCTGTTGCTGCTGGCCGAAGAACCGTGGATCAGAACAACGCTTCCGCGAGGAGTAGCGCTGATTGGATCGTAGCAACGATAGGCCAGCGCAGCGCCGTCTTCAGCGGCGTAGTGGCGCACAGGGGGCAGGTCGGAGAAGTCGACCGTCGTGAACGGATCGTTCACACTTGCCATTGGCGGCAATGACTTCGGCCCGCCAAACGTGATCGCCACGAAAGCGGCCACAGGAATTGCAATGACGGCAAGTATTCTTAAAGCGGCGAAATATTTCATCTCATCGACTCAACAATGGCTGTCCGCTATCGAACCAGCTCTCAGTTCTCTGATATCACCTTGGTTTCAACTTTCCGATGTCCGGATTTTTCGACACAAAGTCGTACATTTTCTCATTGTAGGCGCGCGCATATTTTTCCTGTTTTTCCCGAAGCGGAATATCGTTAGTCACGCAACCGACTCCGGCATCGGCCCGCGGATATTGCTTGGCGAACTCGATCGGCACACCGACCGGAAAGACCGCGATGCTGCCCGACCAATAAAACTGAATGTGCTGCGCCTTGATATCTTTCTCCGCGTCCTTCGGTGCCTCCGTCGGATTCCAGCTCGGCTCCGCGGCAAGAGCCCATGAGCTAGCGGCCAAACCGACAACAATCAAAAGCTTTCGCATCAGATATCCTTCTCCCCTCAACTTCTCAACACCTCAACAACTCAACGCTCTTTTCATTTCTCCCTGGCAACATCGATCTGAAGAAGCGCGCCAATTGCGGCCATGTCCTGGCGGATCTCGTCGTGCCGCTTCTGCTCGGTCTCCAGCAACAGGTTCGAGATCCGAATCAATCGCAGCGCGGCGTCGTGGATCCGCTCTTGGGGAGGAATCAGCTTGAACAATCTCATCAGCTCGTGAAACGGCAGCGCCGTGATCGCCGATCGCAACCGCGCGGAAAGTTGGCGGAGTCTCTCCGAAATCTCGGCCTGCTCGTCCCGCTTTGAGCTCGCAGGCGTGGTGATGATGAGGTTCGCGTAATAGATGAGGGTGTACGAAATGTCCGCCAGAACCTTCCGATACTCTGCATACGGCTTGATGATCCCCTCGGCCGCGAACTGCGAAACCAGAAACAATAGGCCAGCACCGACAAGTATCAGGACTGAAGTCAGCATTTGCTAAAATGATATCGTCAGTCGTCGCGCAAGACAACGAGGATGAACGCGATTGGTTAGACCTTCCCGGCTTCCATCTGACGCTCAGCATGGTCTTGAAACATTCGTCTGGCGCCGCGCAGCAGGAACGCGACAACGACAACGCTGACAAGCGTGCCGGCGAGAGAATGCGCAACGAACCAGGTGTAAAGTTGTAAGGCGATCACGAGCACCAGCATGGCGACGACTGCGAAACGATTGCGGCGAAAAATTAGGAACGCGAGAACGCCGGAAACAGCAGCGAGAATAACACTGAATCCAACAGCGGCGGCGGTAATCAGCGGCGTGTGCTCAAGGTACTGCTGTGAAGCAAAATCACGGTTGAGAAGCCCCTCTGTGCCCGGCCTGTGATAGAGGAAGTACTGAATCCACGCGAGAACTCCACCGAACAGGTTAACAACACCGTAGGCGATCGCAGCGTAGCCTGCGTGTTGCACGCTCTTGTCTGAGTAATCGTAAACTGACTTGCTGTGTTCTTTGGGGTAATCCATATCTCGTGGAGTTTAGCTAAACCAAAAAATCTCGACCACGAAGGACGATGCCGAGTTCTGCCGTTGTTTCATCCCTCATCCTTCATCCTTCATCCTTGCCGTAAATCACATCATCAAGTCGCCGCCGTTGATGTCGAGGGACGCGCCGGTGATGTAGCCGGCAGCCTCGGAGGCGGCGAAACAAATCAAATCGGCGACTTCGAGCGCGGTGCCGAGCCGCGGCACCGGATAACTCGCGGCGAGACGTTCGAGCACCTCGTCCGAGGCATGTTCGCGCGTCAGCTCGGTATCGATCATCCCGGGGCAGACGGCGTTCACGGTGATGCCAAACTTGCCGAGCTCCTTCGCGGCCGCACGCGTAAGTCCGAGAAGTCCGGCCTTCGATGCCGTGTAATGCGCACCGCCGAGCGTGCTCACCATCCGGCCGCCCGAGGACGAGATATTAATGATGCGGCCGTAGTGCTGGACGCGCATTGCCGGAAGAACCGCTTTCGTCATCAAGAACGGCGCGGTCAGGTTGACCTCGATCGCTGTGCGCCATTCCTCGGCGGTGAGATCCGGGAAGCGTGTCGACAGCGGAAGCGCAGCGTTGTTGACGAGGATGTCGATCCGTCCGAAGCGCTCCAGCGTGCGGCGCGCGATTTCGTCGGGGACGCCGTCCGTCGCGACGTCGCCGGGCACGGCGAATGCGCGCTCGCCGATTTCCTTCGCCAGCAGCTCGGCGCGCTCGCGGTTGCGGACATTCACCGCGACCGAGGCGCCGCGCTCGTGCAGGCGCGCTGCGGCAGCCCGTCCCAAGCCGCGAGACGCACCGGTAACAACGGCGACGCGTCCGGTAAAATCAGCGTTTTCCATTCCGAGAATTTACCTCGATGAAGTCTGGGCGAAGCCGAGCATTGCCTTTGTTTCATACTTCATAATTTCTACTTCCTACTTGCCGCGCAGCGGCCAGCCGTTGGCTTCATCGTTTGGTTAGATGCTTTCATTAGCCACTCATTGATCGAATGAATCCGGAAAGATCATCGTCCCGTCTTTATCGAATCCGAAAGTCACTTTAGATGAGCCTCCGTGTCCATCAGTAGCAGACGCGGCGTAAACGTGACCGGGAATGAGCTTCTGCGGTTTAATCATCGTGGTAAAACCAGGAGGTGTAACTCCGTACTCGAGCGGCTGCGTTAGACCACGGCCGTTTAAAATGGACCACATCGCCTTCCACCGGTCGTCGTCGGTCCGGATAGAAACGGTGAATGACTTGATATCGGTCTTCGGGCGCGTGGTCGAATCACGGTAAAACTCGAAGCGAATCGGCCCGCCCAATCGCCCGCTCGCCTTAGAAATAAACGAGTGTGACATCGCCTCAGCAGCGATGCCCGCGGACAGCAACAACATGACGGCAACGACGCGCATTAGCATCTAACGAGAAAGAGATAAGCCACGGGCGGGGTCTGTGGCAAACATGCTGAAGTTGCACCGCAATGGGGCCGTTGGCTTCATCGATTGGTTAGGCGGCTGAGGCATACAACCGACGGTCGCGATAACGCAGCACCGCATATGCGATCGCAAACACGATGGCAATCGGGAGCACATAAAGGAGCAGCGCAGCGAGCCAGAACACCGGCGCGCCAAAACCCGACACGAAGAAAGCAACTAAGCCAAGAATAGCGGGAGCGGGCACAGCGAACAACCAGAAGTCGCCGACAAGACTAGGAGTGAAAATGATCGCGATGGCAACAGGGAACCAGAATCGATAGCGAGGTGGATTGTCCGCGCGCCGCTTCCCACACCAGCGACGCTGAACAAACCAGATCACCAGAGCGGCAACTAGCCAGTACGCAATGAGCACAACCAACGGAATCTTCCATTGATCGAGAGCTTCGAGCATCCGTTGCATGTTACCGCCTAACGAGAATTAGACGAAAATTTTTCGCCTATTTCGGTTGAAGACAACACCGGGGGGCGTTTGGAAGAGTTACCGATCTCTTTCGCCGCGGATGAATTGCTCGACGCAGCGGTAAGCTTCGTCGTCGCTCATCTGGACGGGCGGATGCTTGGAGAAATAGGAGGAGGGCGAATTGAGGACGCCGCCAATTCCGCGATCGAGCGCAAGTTTGCAGCAACGGATCGCATCGATGGCGATGCCAGCCGAGTTCGGTGAATCTTCGACCGAAAGTTTCACGTCGAGTTCCATCGGCACGTCGCCGAAGAGCCGGCCTTCCACGCGGATGAAGGCGATCTTGTTGTCGAGCTGCCACGGAACGTAATCGCTCGGGCCGATATGAATATTCTCGTCGGCCAAACGCTCGTTCATGACCGATTGGACGGCTTCGGTCTTGGAAGTTTTCTTCGAGCTCAGGCGGGTCCGGCTGAGCATGTTGAGGAAATCGGTGTTGCCGCCGGTGTTGAGCTGATACGTGCGCTCGACTTTGACGCCGCGTTTCCGGAAAAGATCGACAATCGTCCGATGAAGAACGGTCGCGCCGAGCTGCGATTTGATGTCGTCCCCGATGATCGGGAGATTCTTGTCAGCAAAACGTTTCGCCCAAGCGGGATCGCTGGCGATGAAAACCGGAATATTGTTTACGAAAGCGACACCAGCCTCGAGCGCGCAACTCGCGTAAAACTTGGTCGCTTCCTCTGAACCGACCGGCAGATAATTGACCATTATCTCGGTGGCCGAATCCTTCAGCTCGGAGATGATTTGTTCACGGGTGGATTCTTTTTCCAGGGGCAAAAACGTGCGGAGCGGATCGTGCTCCGCCATGTGGTCGGCGAAGCTGTCCATGACCACGCCCATTTTCACGATGGCTCCCGTCAGGCTGACTTTATCGCAGAAAACGTGGGTGCAATTGGGGGGTGAAAAGATGGCTTTGGAGACGTCGAGGCCGACCTTGCGGCGGTCGATATCGAAAGCGGCTACTACCTCGACATCCCCGGGGCGGTAGGAACCGATCTGCTTGTGCATCAGGCCTACCGCGGTGCCGTTGATGGAGGAGCTGCGGTAAAAATTGATGCCTTGGACGAGTGAGCTGGCACAATTGCCCACTCCAATGATGGCGATACGAATCTTTCTCATGGGAAAAAAGAAATCCTACCCGGAGTCCTGGGCTCGGGGCAAGATGCAATGTAGCAGGTTTAAAGCATTAAGGGTAAGGTAGTCGCTAGGCTGTAAGGTTTCACCCGAGGAGAAACCACTACCACGATTTGGGCGTGGAAACTGCCGTAGACGGGGCTAGCATGCAAGCAATTTCGAGGATGTTCGTTAGGACAAAACACGTCGCCCGTCTGATATCGGTTCTGGGGGCCTTTTCTGCCGCCGGATTCTGTGGGGTAACGCGTGCCCAGCCGCCCACGTATTCGATCGATCAGGGCGTCGCTTTGGCCGACAGCCAGAACCCGGATATCCTTATTGCACGTAAAAAGTTTGAGGCCGCGCGAGGCGGGCTAATTGAAGCGCGGGCGGGTTATTTGCCGTCCGTCATCACTTCCGGCTTTGCCGACAAACGCCAAACCCAAACCACCACCGATCTGCGCGAAGAGGACTACAACGCTTCGATTCGTGCCTTGGAAAACGTTTACACGGGCGGCGCCGTCTCGAACCAGGTCGGGATCGCGCAGCTGATGATCGAGAAGCAGCGGTGCGAATTGGAGGAAGTCCGTAACAAAGTGGCGATGGATGTGCGGATTGGGTTTTACGATGTGCTCCTGAATCGCTCCAAAGTCCGAGTCCGCGAAAATTCAGTGCGCGTTTTGGATGAGGAATTGAAGACCCAGGAGGAACGATTGAAAGCGGGCATTGTTGGGACGTTGAATGTTCGCCGCGCTCAAGTTGCTCTGGCCAACGAGCAACCGGAGCTGGCAAACGCCAAGACCGAGCTCGGCAATTCTTATCTTCGGTTAGGCGAACTTTTCGGCGTCGATTATCGCAGCCAAACCGCTCAATCGGGATTTGAAGTCGCCGGACAATTGCAATACGCCGCGCTTCATCCCGACTTAAACGAATGTCTTGGCCGGGCAGATGCCAAACGCGCCGAGATTAAAGCGCGGCAACTTGATGTCGAAATCGAAGATCGACAATATCTGGTCGATCGCAGCGAATTGCGTCCGCACGTTCAACTTTTTTCCGGGTACGAAGTTTACAGCGAACGCGATCCCAATGTGGGTCCGGAATTCAATCACGGATATCTGGTTGGCGTAAACGCGACCTGGCATCTGTTCGACGGTTTTGCGACCAAGGGCCGAATGCAGGCCACGCACGCGCGACGCGATGCCGCAGCCCAAGCACTCGAAGCGGACCGGCGGGCGGTCGCCTCCGAAGTTCGAAGCGCGTTTCTCGATCTCCAACAGGCCGACAACGTTCTTCAATCGGAAACGCAGAACGTTCAAACCGCGGATGAGTCTCTCGAGATTACGAAATCAAACCTCGCAGCCGGACTTGGAACGCAGCTCGACATTCTCCAAGCCGCCGCCGACGTCACACGCACGCGCACGACCCGATTGAGCGCAATTTACCTGCACAACGTCGCGCTTGCTCGCCTCGCCCGAGCCTGCGGCAGCACACCTGAGGCGCTCGATTTCGCCTCGAATCGTTTAAAAAAACGCAACGAGCAACAGGCGGTCGACGTGGCCCGACCACCGACAAAAATCACCAGCCGATGAGAACTGCTGCAAAGGTGGATCGAGCAGTCCCTTGCTCGATGTTACTTCGACGCGGCCGAAGGCCGCCATTTTCTAACATCGTCCGCGGAGCGGCCGATCCACCTCACACCGCCAGCCTAATCTTCGTGATGGCGTTCGTTTTTATGGCGCCGCTCTCGAGAGCGATCACCCTTGATGAAACTCTCAAGGTCACTTTGGACAACAATCCTGCGATCCAGCAGGCAAAGTTAAAACTCGAACAAGCCTCCGGGCGGCGGCTCGTCTTTCGATCGGTGATTTGGCCGAGCGCCAGATTGAATGTGCCGGCCGGCGTTCAAGGCGGCGACCGCGCAGGCAGCACCTCGACCAAGGTGTTTGGATTTGTGCGCGGGGCATTGACGCAACCTTTGATCGACGCCTCGATTCCGGCGTCGCTTCGCCGCGGCGATATCGAGGTTTTGATCGCGGAACAACAACTCAATCTCGCAGTCGAAGAGCAACTGCACGCCGCGAGAGTGTCATTTTATTCGGCGCTTTATCAGCGAGGACTGCGCTCGCTCCGTGAAAAACAACGGCTTCATTTGGATGAAAATGTCGCCAGTCAAAGCGATCGTTACCGTGCAGGGTTGGTGGATCGAAGCGCGTTCACCACCGCGACGGTCGAAGCGCGCGGACTCGACCCGATGGTTGAAGAAGCGCAGCGCAGTTATGCGGCGGCCCAATTGCAACTCGGCCAGGCGGTGGCAGCCGATCTTAAATCGGAGGCGCCGCTGCCGGAACCCGACGGCCAACTGACATTCGCGACGGTTGATGTCGATCTTAACAAGGAAATAAATACCGCGCTCGAGCAACGGACCGATATCAAACTCGCGCGGTTGCTCGTCCGGGCTGCCAATGAAGACGAGCGCATCATTGCAGCCGGTTATTATCCATCGGCCACCGGCAGCATCAGCGGCGATTACATTCCGGTCACCGGAATTCATCGGGAGGGCTCAACCAGTCGAAACCAGGATTTTATCGGATCGGAAATCCGCGAGGGCGCGGCATATACGTGGCAAGTAATCGACAACGGCAAAGTTGGCGGAGCGGTTCTGAAAGCGCGCACAGCCCGAGAGATCAACGAGATCGAACTGAAAAAGTTGGAGGCGAATGTCGGCCAACAGCTTTCGCGGATACGAAATCAGCTCGTTGGAATTGCCGAGCGTCATAATGCTCTCGTTGCCGGTTCTACCAATGCGGAACTGGCAGCCGCGGCCGTCCAACAAAATCTAGGCACCGGCCTTGCCTCCCAGCTTGAGTATCGGGTCGCCGAAAGCAGTTATTTGAAAACCCAGAGCGGTCTGCTCGAGGCCAGTTATCTGCAAAACGTGGCCCTCGCCGAGTGGGACCGGGCCACCGGGCGCTATTTTCAATTCTCGGAAGATATGCGTTAGTCTCTGTCCTTGAAGATTTCGGAGCCCAGGCGGCTTTTGTGGGTCGCAGTCGCGCTGCTAATTCTGATTTGCGGTGCGGCTTACTATTTCTTCATGCCGGTCGCGGAAGTGGCCGTGGTCAAGCGCGGCACCGCGATATCGGCGGTTTACGGAACGGTGCGAATCGAGCCGGCGTTTGTCGTGCACGTGCGCGCGCAGAATTCCGGTTTCATTCAACTCGCTGAAGAGTTCTCAGCCGGCCGGGGCGCGATCGGCAAGAGCGTGACGAAGGGACAGCCGCTCGCCACGATTGCCGACGAAACTACCGCGCGACAATTGAAGCAGGCGCGCACCGATCTGCAGGCGGCAACCGAACGCGCGAAACTGCCTTTGCCGTCGGAGGAACCGCTCAAAGCCGCAGAAGACAATTTGCGCCGGCTCGAACAGGTGGTCGCCACCGGGAACGTGCCGGCAGTTGATTACGAAAAAGCCAAAAGCGAAGTGAACCGATTGCGCGGCGCACGCGACAATGAACGGATCGAGAGCGAGCGCAATCTTCAAGCGCTGGAAGAGGCCTACAAGAAACTTGAAGCCCAAATGCGTAATTCAGAAATCCGCGCGCCGATGGACGGCCTGCTCAGCGCGGTGGGCACCATTGATGGCGAACTGGTCAATGAAGGCAACCAGCTTTTCACCGTTTCGTCTCGCAAGACCTACGTGCGCGGTGAAGTCAACGAAGAGGACGTTGGCGAAGTGAAACCGGGAATGAACGCGAAAGTGCAGCTCTACGCTTATCGCAACAACATCTTTCCCGCGAAGGTCTCCTCCGTTCAGCCGGCGGCCGATCCGGACACTCAGCGTTACACCGTCATTCTGGAAATGGAAAAACCGCCGGACAACCTGATGGCAGGAATGACCGGCGAGATGAACATCATCACCGGCACGCACGAAAACGCGCTCCTCCTGCCGACCCGCGCATTGATTGTCGATCAGGCGTGGGTCGTAAGACGCGGCATCGTGCAAAAGCGCACGATTAAAGTCGGTTTTCGCACGCTTGATTTCAGCGAGGCGTTAAACGGCGTTTCGGCGGGCGACCGCGTAGTTGTTTCAGACCAGGACAAGCTTCGTACCGGCGAACCGGTGCGGCAGCGCCGGGTCGATTTTTCTCCAAAACCGTGACCGCGCCTCTCTACATTGCGCTGCGTTTTGCCACGCACCGCAAACGCGCATTATTCCTCAGCCTGACTGGCGTCGTGTTCGGGGTCGGCATTTTCATCTGCACCCAGGCCCAGACGCAGGGTTTTGCACAGTATTTTATCGATTCCACCATCGGGAGTAACGGCGCCCTGACGTTGCGCGCGCGATTTCAACCGCGCTACCAGGGGATGGTTGTCTCGGCAAAAACGTCCGCCGGCGAATCCGCGCATAGAAATTACTTCGAAGGAATTACAAACGTCAGCGAAATCATGCGGATCAGCCGGCAATTTTCGAACGTGATTGCCTGTTCGCCGGTGCTCCGCGGCTCCATCAGCGCTCGCGCGGGATTTGAAAACACCACGGCGGATCTTTTCGGGATCGATCCCACTTCTCATCTGCGCACCACCGATCTCGCCAGCCAAATCGTCGACGGCAAGTTCGATGACTTCCGAAACAATACCAGCAGCGTCATCATCGGTAATCGATTGGCGGACTTGCTTCAGGTTGCACCTGGCGATTCAGTTGAGCTGCTTTCACCCGGTGGCGAGTACTGGCGTTTCACTGTCGCCGCTATCGCCCGCAGCGGCGTGGGTGCCATCGACGCCAGCCGCGTTTACGCACACGCGCGCGTCGCACAACGGCTCCTCAAAAAACCCTACCAAGCATCGATGATCATTTACAAACTGCGCGATCCGGACCGCGCGCCCGCGCTTGCCACTAGTTTCGAAAATCTTTTTCAGCATGCCGCGCAAAGCTGGCAAGAGCGCGAGGAAGGAAATCTTCAAATCTTTTCCACTTTGCGAATATCGGTTGCGATTACAGTGTCGCTCATCATCCTGCTCGCCGGTTTCGGGATTTTCAACGTGCTTACAATGTCGGTGCTTTCGAAGGTTAGGGAGATCGCCATTCTGCGCTCGATGGGTTATCGAAGGATCGACATTACCGCAATTTTTCTCTGGCAAGGCGCCTTCATCGCTACTGTCGGCTCGTTTCTTGGCTGTGTTCTGGGCGCACTACTGACTTTGGGTGTTTCTCACATTCCGATCCGCATCCGCGGACTGCTTTATGCCAACCATTTTGTCGTCGTTTGGGATTGGCGCCATTATTTTGGGGCAACGATCCTTGCGATCATCTCTGTGTTCATCGCCAGCTACGTGCCAGCGAGGCGCGCTGCTCAACTTCAACCAGTCGACACCCTGCGGGGATCGAGTTTATGATGGGCGATATATCTCTCAGCTGCCGGGACATTGAGCGCTACCTGGGCAGGGAGGAAGAACGCGTTCACGCGTTGCGCGGCGTTTCGCTCAATGTCGAATCCGGAAGTTTGCACGCGGTCGTGGGGCCATCCGGTTGCGGCAAAAGCACGCTGCTTTACATTCTCGGCCTGCTCGACGAGCCGGACGCAGGTTCCGTTCAAATCGGTTCAACGCCAATCTCACATCTTCTCGATGAAGAACTCGCACGCCGCCGCAACGAACTGATCGGTTTCATTTTTCAGTTTCATTTTTTGATGGAGGACTTCACCGCGCAGGAAAACGTCATGATTCCGATGCGTCGGCTCGGTCAAATGAACGAAGATGAAATGCGCGATCGCGCCGGAGCATTGCTGAAGGCGGTCGATCTCGGCAACAAATTGCACCGGCAGAGTCGACATCTCTCCGGTGGCGAGCAACAACGGGTAGCGATCGCCCGCGCGCTGGCCAACGACCCACAGGTTATTCTCGCCGATGAGCCGACCGGAAATCTCGACACCGACAATTCGCAACGGGCGTTCGAACTGCTGGCAAATATCGTGCGCGAACGCGCCAAGGCGCTCCTGCTGGTGACGCACAACCGTTTCATCGCCGATGCCTGCGACTGGGTGCACGAAATGAAAGACGGTCGAATTGTTGTCAGTCATCCGCACGGCGAGCGGATTTCAGTGTGACCCGCCTCCGGCCCGGCTGATCATGGCGGAAAACGCACCGAAGGTTTCCATTTTGCTGCCGTCGCTCAACGCACGGGAGTTCCTCGAACCACGAGTGGATTCGCTGCTCAGGCAAACCTTCACCGATTGGGAAGCGATCGTTCTCGACAGCCATTCCACCGACGGCAGCTGGGAATTCTTTAAATCCATCGCCGAAACCGATTCGCGTTTTCGGCTGCATCAGGTTCCGCGCGATGGACTGTATGCCGCGCTCAACCGCGGTCTGGAGCTCGTGACCGGTGAGTTTCTGTATATCGCTCCGTGTGACGACACGATGGCTCCGGAGTTCCTAGCTCAAATGATTGAGGCTCTGGGACGGTGCCCGGATGCCGGGGTCGCGGTCTGCGACTGTTTGTTCATTAATCAGGACGGTCACGAGCTGCACGCATCAGATATGACGAGTCGATTAACAAAACGACGAAGCAGTAATCTGTTAAGATCCGGAACGGTCCGGACTTTTCTGCCGTCGACAAGGCAGCGGAACACCAATTACCGGCCTCCTCCGCATGATTGTCTTCTGCATTTTACAGGGCGCAGCGTTTACTTTTCCCTGACCCAGCTCCTTATTCGGACGGCCTCGGCAAAGGCAGCAGGTCATTTCGAAACTAATGTAGGTTCGGCGGCGGATTTTCGATGGCTTGTCCGCCTAACGAGTTTGACTGGCTCTGTTCATTTACCAAATCGACTCGCGACCTGGCGTTTTCACGGAGACCAATTGAGTCTGCATCGTGATGACACTCGTCTCGGTGCCATGAGCAAAATGTGCCAAGACATCCTTCCCGTAATACGTCGCCGCTATCCGGGTTTGCTCACGGATCGTGACTGCGAGTTACTCTTGTTGCATTATAAAACGCTCCTCGCGCGCTCGGTAACCCGGCGAATTGGTTACTTGCTTAAAGGCTTCGCATCTTTCTGGGCAATCTTCATCGGGCAGCCTCTTGCGACGTTGCGAATCATTTATCGAACGGGACTACGGGGCGGAACGAGCAGAAATTTCTTTGTTGCGAGCATTTTGCAACGAACACGGCTTCTTCCGCGCGATCTGGATACTACGGTCTAATCACGGCAGACTTCGCCGCCGGAATTGCGGTTTGCAGGTGCACCAACAATTTGTCCATGTAGTCCGACCAGGAACCGAATTTTCGCGCGCGCGCTTCCTCGCAAAGTCGCGAATACATGCTTGTAAGAATCATTTGGGTTTGTTTCGCGCCGCGAAAAAAGTTGCGGAACAAAATTCAGTGAGCGGGTCCTCGCCTCGCCATTCCGGACGGGCAACCGCACCGGAGCGCTGCAAACGGGCGGGTCAGAAAACCAAATTCGGTTCGGCCAAGTTCCGTATAACGATTTTCCCACCTTGTTCCAGGAAATCGGGGCCCACCCAGTGGTTCGTTAGCTCAGCGAAAATCTCGCGCGTCATAGTGCATGCCGGCGTTTTGACCCAAACGCCAGGAACTCGTGACGTCGATAAAGCGTTTCATTCAGCAGGAACCTGCCAGCAGACGAATTGGGCGCGAGTCAGTTCGACTTGAACATTTGGGTAAAGTTCTCGCACAACTGGAAAATCGCGCGCGACGCTCACACCGATTAGCGGTGGCTTTGGAGGATTAGCGCGGATTTCTTGGGTAGTGAACTTGGTCACCGGGAACCGGAAGTTACCGTGAAAAAGATAAAACGAGTCCCACATCAGTTCGTTCCGGGGAAAGGGCGTCGTGACCAACACTGTCTGAACGTCGGGTTGTTGCAGTTCGCCCAATTTTTCCGCGATCACCTTCTCATTCGCGACATCGAGCCGCCTAAGGTTGATCTTTATTTGGCCATGAACAAATCCGGCAACCAGGAGAATGATTAGCGCGGTGATTGCCCAGGTTCGGACCGGCGACGCTTGTCTCAGAAAGCGATAAAACACCAGAGCGAGAAGGAAACAGAGCGACGGCAAAACTGGAATGGAATAACGCGCATTCCGGAAGTTGGAGAGAATCAGTATAGCGATGACCGATAGGCTAACAATTGCTAGCTCTCGAATCACCGGCGACGCCCGCTCTTTTCTCGAAAACAGAATCACGAACGGCGCGACGAGAGAAAGAAATCCGCACAGGCCGCCGGCCAGACTCATTCCAATCGGAATTTCAAAGTAAGGCCGCCGACCAAGCCATTCCGGGCCGAGCCAAACGACAACTTCGTCGTGAAATACGCTGCCGACGGGCATCTGATATTTGATCAACTGAAGCAGTGGCCAAATCGACATCAGCGCGAGCGCTGCAATCACGCTTCCAATCAGCCAACCGCGGCCGCTTCGAAGTTCGCGGCGATCTGGGCGATTCATTAAGCGCACTGCGATGATGAGCATCCAAAACAGGAATGGTATTGGGAATTTCTGCAGACTGCCGAGCCAGCTTGCAACCGCCGTTGCGATCCACCAGGCGGGTTTTTTCCGCGCAAGCTCCGCGAAAACGAACGTCAACACCGTGAAAAATGTGAGGCCGATATCGAGAAGACCGCGCGCGGACTCACTGTTGAAAAACGGCGCCGAGGTCAGAATCGCGAGAGAAAGCGGAACCAACCAAGGTTCGTTAGGCTTAAGCAAACGGACGAGCCAACCAACAGCCAGCAGTGTCAGCACAGCGTAAAAGAGCGGCCAGACGCGGACTGCTACCGCGCGATTTTGAAATCGCGGAAGAGTTAGGCTGGTGAGCCAGGTCCTGAAGCGGCGGTTTTTCAAACGAACGTTCAAAGTTAAAATGAACGACCAACGGCTCGGTCATGAGCATTTCACGGGTGCGTTCAGCGGTCAGCAGCTCGTCCGTGGCGGACATGATTCCGATTGGCGCCTGCACGCCGAGCCAAAAGGCAAACAAAAATATGATCAACGCTGCGACCGAAAACGCGCGCCGTCGCTGAACATTGGCAACGGATCCTTCAAGCGGAGGCCCATGGAGAACGTCAACAGCCATGTAAGATCGACACCCATTCACGGGAAAAACAATTTGTGCAAGTTGCCGCGAATCATCGCGATCTTTGGTCTGGCACTAGCTTTCCGCAAGCATCATCGTGTGCTTCCCGCGCAACATCTGCAGGTGACTGAGTAGTCGATCGGTGTAATCCGACCAGGAGCGGAAGGTTCGCGCGCGCGCTTCCCGACATAGCCTTTGGTATGTTTCCTGGTCATTGAGCAATTTCTCAATTCCGGCCGCGATCGCGCTGTCGCTGGTTTGATCGACAATCAGGCAACCGCCTCCCTGGGCCACTTCACCGAGAGCACCGGTCCCGCCACAAATACATGGTTTTCCATGCCAAAGACTTTCCATAATCGGAAGTCCAAAGCCTTCTGCTAACGAAGGATAAACAGTAAACTTACAGTCACGGTAAGCACGATGGAGCACCTGCTCTTCCACGTGCCGCACCCACTGAATTCGGTAACCACTTTTCTGCAATCGCCGAATTTCTCGGTTAACTTTACCTCCAAAGACAACATCGCTGCGGCCGACTAGTCGAAGCTCAAAGGAGAGGCGACGCTGCCAGAGCGCTTGCGCGGCACGTAATAACGCGAGATGATTTTTCCGCGGTTCGAGCGAGCCGACGCAGACAATCAGATCTTGAGGCGCGTTTGTCGCGCGATTCCGCTCCTTCTCCGGAAACTCAGTCGGCCACATTTCCACTGCCGTTCTTGTCGGCGTCGTCCCATATTGTGCCCAAAGTTTCTGCAAATGGTCCTGCGAGCTGCGCGAAATGCAGATGACAAGATCAAACCTGGCGAGTGACTGGATGTAGCTGCGAAATCCGGGAGCGGCGTGGGGATAGAGCGAAGGCAACTGGAGCTCCGCGGCATCGTGAAAAATCGCGACGCTTTTCCCCGCTGTTCGCGAAATAAGGCTCGGGAGGATTCGTGTGCGCGCGTCGCGGTAAATATCCGGAATCAAAAATACATCGCCCGGTCTCAGCTCATCCTCCAGGCGTAAGCTCCTACGAAAGATCAGGCGGTAGGTCTCGGCCACAAAATTCTCTCCTCGCATCTCCGGCGAGGCAGTCGCCCGCGACCGTAAGTGAAATGGAGCCTGAAGAGTTGCAAGCTCGCCAGGGCTCAGACGCTGGAAGCGTCTCCCAATTTTGTTCCATGAAATCGGGGTAATGGGAACGCGTCCAGCGAGCTCGCGAAACAGATTGCGCGTGATCCGCTGGATCCCAGTGTTCCGCACGGACTTGCACGAAGTTGTGACCTCCAGATAGATCATGAGCAAGCAACGAAATGCATATCAAGAATGCGCCACGACAGCCCGAAACTTCTACAACCGATCACAATGCTGGCAAATGCTTGAGTCCTGCTAATATTTAGCATGAAACGATTTTCGGAGCCATCGCCATTGCCACCTTCTAAGCTGTTAGATGCGACAATTCCGCAGGTTTAGCGGATGAAGCCGGGCCGTATCGTTTTAGATGCGCGTTGTATTCGCCGCACTCCTGGCGGCGTAGTTGCGTATACCGAAGCGCTAATTGCCCATCTACCGGCGCTCTTACCCGATGTGGCGGTCATCCTGCTGCGGCACCAAGACGCGCCCTATCCGCTGTCGCGAGCTTCTAACCGCCCATTGGAACCTTAATGGAGATCCAAATGGGTTGTGGAATTATTTTGATTGGGACGTTGGCTCCGCGCCGGGCTCGAGCCCGATGACATCTTTCACGCTCCTTATCGGATCCTGCCTCGCAACATTCAGACCAAGGCCATCATTACCATTCACGATGTAATGCAGGTGGTCTGCCCGGAGCTCGTCTTCCCAAATCGATTCATATGCGCCTTTGTCCCACCATATTGGTCCCTGGCTATCCGAAGCTCGCTTCGTCGGGCGGATCGAGCACTCGCCGTCAGCCAGCATAGCGCCAACGACACTCTTCGCGTCGACGCATCGTGCGCATCGCGGCTTCGCGTGACGCTTAACGGAAAATCGCCATCGTTTCGCCACATAGAGAGAGAGACTGCCGAGCGCGCAACCTCGTCCATTGTCCCAATAGGTCAGCGTTTTTTCCTGGTTGTCGGCGGAGGTTATCCGAACAGAATCACGTCGCGGCGGTTTCAGCTTTTGCCAAAGCATTTCGAAATTCCGAAAATATTTGGCTGCTCGTGGTTGAACGGCGACGGCCGTTTCCGCCGGAGTTGCGACGGCTCGTTTGACGCCTTCAGATTGACAACCGGATACAAATCCGAAGCTCGGTCGAGGCTGAGGAACTCATCGCGCTTTACAGTCGGGCCGAGGCCCTCGTGTTTCCGTCGCTTTATGAAGGCTTTGGTTTGCCTGTGCTGGAGGCGATGGCATGCGGTTGTCCGGTCTTATGTTCAAACGTGACCTCGCTCCCGGAGGTGACGGGCGATCAGCGCTCTACTTTAAACCGGAGGATAAGGACGGGATCGCGAACGCAATGCGACAAGTCCTTGAGGACCGAAATCTGCGAATCACTCTCTCAGAGCGAGGGGTCCGGCGCGCTGCTCTCTTTAACTGGCGCAAGATGGCGGTCGAGACAATTCAAGCCTATCGCGAAATTGCGCCATGGATCCCCGCTGCGCGATTGACACCCTAGCTCTGACGGAGCCAAGTGAAGCCAAGTAAAGATTGATGAAACGTGTTCTTCTCACCGGAGCGAGCAGCGGTATTGGCCTTGCCATTGCAAAAATGTTGAGCAACCGCGGCGATGAAGTCTGGGGAACGTCACGCGAGCCCGCGCGAATCCCGAAATCGGCGCACATCCACCCCGTTCGGCTCGACCTGTTGGATCCAAATTCAATCGAGCAGGCATTTAACAGCGCGATATCAGAAGCCGGCTATTTCGATGTCGTAATTAATAATGCCGGCAGTGGTCACTTTGGCGCAGCCGAACATCTCTCCGACGCGGATATCGAAAGCCAGTTCCAGATCTTGGTGTTCGGACATCTTCAATTGACGCGTCTCGCCATCGCAGCGATGCGCGCACGCGGGCGGGGTTTGATCATCAATGTCACATCGCTGGCGTCGCGGTTACCCGTGCCGTTCATGGCCGCCTACAACGCGGCAAAAGCCGCGATGGCAGCCTACACCATGTCGATCCAACTGGAGCTGCCGGATTCCAATGTCCGCATCGTCGATCTTCAGCCGGCGGACATTTTGACTTCGTTCAATGACGCGGTTCCTAAAAAGGAGGAACCTGATCCACGCTATAAAGATCGAGTCACAAAGACCTGGGCCGCGGTCGATCGCAACATGAAGAATGCGCCGCCGCCGGATCTCGTCGCCAAGCGCGCGCTCGAATTGATTGACTCACTTAATCCCCCACCCCGGATCACGGTTGGCGACGCGTTTCAATCCAAGGTCGCGCCATTTATTTTCCGGTTTCTGCCGCAGCGGGTCCGCGTTTGGGGACTGAAGATGTATTACGGGATTTGATTCCGGCCTGACTCGGCGAGAACGACCTGATCCAGAGCTGAATGATCGGCAAGGACAGGGTCCAACGCGAAAAGAATACGGTCCAACTGTCGCGAAAGAAGTTTATTACCTCGGTATTGCTTCGGACCGCGCCGTTTGGCACTTCGCAAAGCGTCATCGTGCCCCGTTGTGCTAGAACGGCTCGCATCATCGCTGACGCCGGCACGACATACTTTTTGATGCCACGTCGATCCAGGCAGCCACTGATCCAGATGTCGTCCATGTAGAACGCACTTTTTGGCGCGCCGGCGTAATCCCACAACGCGGAATCGAAGAACTGCGGCTGAACAAGATAACTTGCAGTGCCGGTAATGACTGCGACTGGCTTGGGCTCGCGAATCTGATTGGCCCGAATCATTTTCGGGAGGAACCAGACAAGGCTATGCGGTATTAATGCGCCACGGAAACAAAGCGCGGCGTCTGGCAATTGCGCGTGGTAATGCAGATATGTTTCCAACGCATCGCGCGGATAGATGCGGTCGTCATCAACAGCCATAATCAACGTCTTGCCGCGACCGGCGGCCAACTCCTCCTGAATAACTGGAATGAATTTGGTTGCCGGTCCCCAGTCCTGCTGGCAGCGCAAAATGCGGACGCGCGGAATTTTCTTAAGATAGCCAGGGACAACGTACATCCTTTTGCTGCCGATTCGAAAACCGAGGAACCACAACGACGATTTCGTCAGGCGTCCGCGTCTGTTCCAACAGACAACGGAGAGTTGGTTCGAGGTTGTCAATCCGATCCGGCAGCGTTGAAAAAGAAACGATGACGCGACCGTCGCGCGTTGAAGAGGAATTGGATAACTGCCGCCCAATGAATCGTGCTTGCTGCCGCCCAAAAAGTAGCGAGTAGACATTCTCGCCTGTCCGACTCACCATTTCCTCCAATTTTCGTATGAACCGGCCCATCACTACTGGAACTATACCGTAAAAATGAAAAAGCCGATTTCCGATGCAGTCATTCTTATGGCCGGGTCCGGTTCACGCCTCGTCGCACGCGGTCACGTTTTACCGAAACCACTGATTCAAATCGCCGGACGCGCGGTCTTCTCCTACACAATCGACGCGCTGGAACGAGCGGGGATTCAAAATCTGTACGTTATCACCGGCTACAACGGCGAAGCGCTTGTCGCCGGCCTGAAACCGTTGATTCCCGCAGCCATGAAGCTTCATTCGATTCATAATCCGGAATGGCAAAAGCAAAATGGCGTTTCCGTTTTAGCGGCAAAGCCACATATCAGGGAGCCATTCCTTCTGACGATGGGAGACCATTTGTTCGGACCGTTAATTGTCGATCTGGCGATTACTGAATCGGATTTGAACCAGTTGAACCTGGCGATAGATCGAAAACTCGACGCCATTTTCGACTTGGATGACGCCATGAAGATCAAAACGAGCGGAGATCGAGTAACTGCGATCGGAAAGGACCTCAAAGATTACGACGCGATCGACACCGGTTTGTTTGTTTGTCCTCCGGGCATTTTCGACTACCTGGAGAAGGCGAAACGCAGGGAGGATTGCAGTTTGGCTGACGGCGTGCGCGCGATGGCGGGTGACGGAAAAGTCCGCGTGATCGATATCGGCGACGCCTGGTGGCAGGACATCGACACGCCGGAAATGTTAGCGGAGGCTGAGAAAGTCTTGAGCGGTTTACGCGATCGTTTCACGTCCGGCTCGGCCGCGCCATGAAAGAATCAACGTGGCGAGCGCGTAAACAAAGAGGAGATGCAAAACCAATTGCGCTAGTCCCATTACGGCGCCAACCAGAAACGCCGAAAAGACCACATCTCGTTTCGTTAATTCGAACGCCCACGAGGTAAAACGATCACCGAAAACTCGTCCGCCTGATCGCCGCAACCGGTCGTCGTTCTTTGAATACACCACCGCCGCCGGTCCGCGGCGAAGGAGGTCGAGAACGTGGTCCGGCCCGAGACGCAGAGCGAGAAATAGAAATGCCAGGACGCCTTCGCTAAGAAAAACCCAGTGGCCGACCGCGTGGTGTTGATCGCTGCGAAACAGGCCAAATCCGAGGCCGATCGAAAACAGCAAGAGCGCGATCAAATCTCCAGATCGCATCGACACCTGGGCCTTTTTCGGAATCCAAATACTTCGCGCGCGCGATTTCGCCATCGCACCCATCGAGAATGCTGTGCACGTTAAAGAGTAGGGCGCCGATAACGAATCCGGGGTAGGTACCGCGGATCAGGAACAGAAAACCGATCAAAGGAAAAATCGTGATCAAGACTGTCCAGAGGTTTGGCGTCATCGACGTTTTAAGAAGGAATTGACTGACCGTGCGGGAAATCGGGCGATTCAGATAACGCGAGACAAAACCGTCTCGTGATTTTCCGCTGCCACGAAGAAGCCAGCGTTCCGCGGATGGAATCTCCTTCGAATTGCTGAGATATCGCCAGCCGTCACTGCCGAAATGAACGGGTGAAACTTCAATCTGCTCCCAAAGTTTCGCCCAAACGGCGGACTCATCGCCAAGTCCGGAATCGAACTCGAGCGAAATCGCATCGCGCAGCAATTCCCCGACTCCGGTCCGTCTCACTAACAAACGGGAATTAAGCAATCGCTGGCTCACCCCAACACTGAGGCCGTCAACAAATTGGCAGCGGGTCAATCGTGGATCGTTTGGCTGCCAGCGCTCTGCGGCTGCGATGCTTGGGCGCCAAAAAATGACGATCTCGATCTTGCGCTGACTCGAAATCGACCTGGCGAATTCATCCAACGCAAGTGCCAGCCTGATCGAGTTGGCGCAAACCGGCGATTTCCCAATTGGCTGATTCGTCGGCCAGAATAATGACGCGATCGAAGCTCGGGATCATGAAATAATCGGCCGGCGGTAAATCCGGTAGGTCTTGTACTTGGACGCGCCCAACGCTTCGATGAAGCGATTCACCAGCACATTGTCTTCCAGCGTCATACTCAGCTCGCCGGAAAAGCCGCGTCTTGCTCCCTCTTCCATTACTTGCCGGACAAGCATCTCAGCGATCCCAGCACGTCGATAATTTCCCACAACGCCCAAGGCAACAAAACGGACCGTCCGAATTTTGCGCCGATGCCAAAGCAACTTAATTAATCCGATCGGCAGACCGAAACGGGTCAGGCGGCCATTCGCATGGCGCAGGGCCACATTAATGTCGGGCACGCAAATCACGAACGCGACCGGCGCGTGGTCGACTTCGGCAATCAATGTCATCCGCGGATCGATCACCGGGCGCATCTCTTTGGCCATGTGTTCCGCCTCGGCCTCGCTAAGCGGCACGAAGCCCCAGTTATTTTTCCAAGCTTCATTGAATACGGCGGAGAGGCGGCGACTGTCGTCAGTTAAATGGCGAAGATCAATTGGGCGAATCTTGGCCGAATGTTTTCGGCCGCGCGCTTTCGCGATCCGGCCCAAACGTTCCAGCGGCGCGGGCGCCGGCACAAACCACCAGGCGTACCAATCTTTTTCCTTTTCGAACCCGCATGCCTCGATTAATCGCACGTAATAAGGCGGGTTGTGCGCGGTCAGCAGCGTTGGAGGATGTTCGAATCCGTCGATAAGTAATCCACAAACGTAGTTCGTGGAGTAATCGATCGGGCCCATGACTTCTGTGCGACCGCGATCGCGCAGCCAATTCGACACTGCGTTAAAGAGCGCGCTGGTCACATCAACGTCATCGATCGCGTCGAACAAACCAAAGCACCCGACGTTCGTTTTATGGACCGCGTTGTAGTTGGGATCATCGCTGGCCATGATTCGACCGACGATTCTCCCATTTCGTCTGGCTAGGAAAAGAGCCGCATCGCCGTGACGATAAAACGGATGCTTATCACGATCGAGAAAAGCCTGGCGCTCGATGATAAGCGGAGGGACCCAAGCGGGGTCGTCCTTGTAGATCTGCCACGGAAACTTGATAAACTCATCCTTCTCCGCGGCGGAGCGGACATTGAAAATCTCAACTGTCGATTTAGAGGAAACGGTCACGCGCCTTCGTTCTGCGACGTGAGAAGTTCGATGACCGAGTCTGAAATTCGTTGCTCTTGTAAAATGAGCAGAAGAAGCAACAGGTTGCCCGCGGTAATCTCGGCCCAGAAAAACCACGCCGGTTGCCGAATCAGAAACAAAACAAAAAGGATGAGCATTCGCGAATTGGTCATGAGCATGCCCCACCATTTAAATGTGGGACGAACCAGCGAGGCGTAGCGGGATCGAAGCCAATCCGGGATGCCGGTTGCGTGCGCTCGATCAATTCTTTCATGCAAGTGTTTGATGGCCGGGAGAAGAAACTCCTGTTCGCGGGTGACGTTGAGATGCAAACTGAACAAGACCTTTAGCCAACCCCGCGCTCTCTGAACTTCCTGTCGGATATTTGACACGCAGTCGAGCTCACCGCGCCCTTTCGCGAAATAGAGATAAGCGTGCCGCCAATAATCGGCCGCGGCAGCCTGCGCTCCGTGACTTAGTCCTGCCACGCCCGCGACAATCCAGATCGTTCCGGAAAATCCCTGCAGCTGAAGCCGGAGCGCGAGATGAGCATAAATGCTCAGCCAGATCACATGATCGACAATCGGATCGATGATCCGTCCGGTGCGGCTCTGCTGGTTAGTCAGGCGCGCGAGTTGACCGTCGGCATTGTCGAAAATGTTCGCCACGACATGAAAAGCAAAGCCGATGAGGTTTAGAAATAGAGCGCGATAGAAATAGAAATGGCCGGCGATGATTCCCAAGACACCGCCAATCAGAGTGACGGTCGTGGGCGTGAACTTGAGGCGCGCGAAAAATTGGGCGACACGGAAACCGACTCTCCGATAAAAGAGAAGGTCGACAATTCCTTCCAACTCGCGCGACTTGTAAGTCGCGGCGACACCGGAAACCGCTCGGGTGGGCGATTCAGAGATGGTGCTGAGGTTCGTCCCCACTTCAGGCGTTCTGCAACGCCGCGGGCACGAGCGTGTCTTGCAGAATGTTTAGCGCTTCGTCGAGGTCCGCCCGCGTGTGTTTAGCGGTGACGCAGGCTCGGAAACAGATTCGATCTTGCGGCACGGCCGGATAATCGACCGGCGCCACCCAAAGGCCGCGTCGGCGCAATTCGTGGCCAAACCGATACATTCGCTCACGGTCGCCGATCACGATCGGCATGACGTAGGTTGTCGATTCGCCGGTGTCAATTCCGAGCTCGCGCAGTTTCTGGTGAAAATAATCGGCGTTCTCCCAAAGTTTTTTCCGCAAAGCGGGCCCTTCGGCGATCGCAATTTCCAGCGCTTTGAGTAGACCGGCGATGACAACCGGCGGCAACGCGCAGGAGTAAACATACGGGTGGGCATAGAAACGAAGATATCGCAGCGTCTCTTGCGACCCGGCGACAAATCCGCCGAGCCCGCCAAATGCCTTTGAAAATGTGCCGTAAATCAGCGGGACGCGATCTTCGACTCCAAATTGTTCAGCAGCGCCGCGGCCGTTTTTGCCGCAGCCCAGAACCGAATGCGCTTCATCGATGAAAACGCTCGCGCCATGCGCCTCGGCAACATCGGTCAGTTCCGTTAACTTTCCGAAATCGCCGTCCATCGAATAAATCCCTTCGATGATAACAAGTTGCCGGCGTCCGCTCTTGTGGCTTAAAGCGGCCTCGAGCGATGCTGCGTCATTGTGTTCAAACTTCTCGGTGCGGCAACGCGACAGGACGGCGCCATCGCGCAGGCTTAAGTGCGACCGATTATCGAGAACCGCAACGTCGCTCTTCCTGAGCAGGCCGGAAATTGTGCCGAGCGCACCGCCGAATCCGCTGTTGAAGAGCATGGCGTCCTCGCGCTGGAGAAATTTCGCGATCCGCGATTCCAGTTCGCGGTGGAGATCGGTCATTCCTGAGAGCATCGGCGAACCGCAGGCGCCGAGACCATGAGTATCGAGCGCGTGATGTGCGGCGGCGACGACCTCGGGATGATTCGCCAGTCCGAGATAGTTGTAAGAACAAAGATTGATGACGGGCTGCGATTTGCCGTCGTATCGAATGGTGGTGCGGGCATCCGCACTGGCGAGCAATTCCGGTTCATACAATTTGACCGCCCACGCGCCGGCCTGCATCCAGGCGGTGAAACTTGGCGGAGCTTGCAACGGATCGCGGCTTTCGCCTGCGAGGAAATTGCTCAAGCTGAGTTTTGCAGGGTCTTCGTTCATTCCTTATGGGGACCGGTCGCTATAACGACCCTTCCATATCGGGGCAGCCATTGTACGTCCGGAGGGCAAAACGACAAGGGCTAAGTACGGCTTCCGAGACGACGCCCTACTTGCGGTTGGTGCGAAAAATGTAGTCCCAAAACGGCGAGCTGACTCCGTAGCCGGCGTGGTCGTCGTGAAAATGGTGCCGGAGGTGATGCTGTTTCAGGCGATTCAAAATGCCCGCTTTCATGGGCAAATGGTGAATCGCGTAGTGGATCCCGTCGTAGCAGACGTAGCCACCAACGAAACCAGCCCAGACCGCGGGCGCCGCGTAACGGAAGATAAGGAAGAACAGGCCATAAAATACGATCGCAAGAGGAATGCTCACGGCAGGCGGCATCACGAGTCGCTTCGCGTCGTCAGGATAATCATGGTGAACGCCGTGAACGATAAAATGGAACTGCTTCCCGATTCGCGAACTCGGTTCGTAATGAAAAAGATATCGATGAATGATGTACTCGAGCAAAGTCCAGATTGCCAGACCCAGGACAATAAGCTGGGCAACGGACAACGCCGAAAATTGCATATGGGCAATTGCGAAATAAAGGCTGCCGGCGATCAGCGGCAGATAAATCACGAACGGCGTTGCCGGATGCACCCGCGACAGGGACTCCATGAAGTTGCTGTCGAACATGCGGACCGAATCGCTGCTTCGGGAAATGTAGGCTCGCTCTGCCATTGTTAAAAAATAGTTCCCACCGGCCTGGAGATCAACGCCCAAAGCGCAGGCGCCACGGTCTGAGCACAGACTCAAAGATGATCTTGCGCGACATTTTCGATTGGCCTTCGCGGCGATCATTGAACGTGATAGGAACTTCGGCAATCCGAAGACCGGCGCGTTGAGCGCGAAACGTTGTTTCAACCAGGAACGCGTAGCCTTCCGCCGCGATCGGGATCTCAAGAAGAACCTGCAAAGCGCGGCGAGTGTAACATCGAAAACCACTCGTGCTGTCGCGAACCGTCAGGCCGGTAATTGTGCGAACGTACTGGTTAGCGAATCGGCTCAGCAATCGGCGACGCAACGGCCAGTTGGCGACGCTTCCGCCGGCACAATAGCGCGATCCAATGACAACGTCCGCCGCGCCTCCAGCGTCAATTAACCGCGGCACCACCTTTGGGTCATGTGAGAAATCCGCATCGAGTTGGACCAGTCTCGCGTAGTTACGGTCGACTGCGGCGCGATAACCTTCCAGCAAACTGCGTCCATACCCTCGGCGCTCATTTCGACGCAGGACCGAAAAGCGCGGATTCGCACCGAAGGATTGTTCCGCGAAGTCTGCTGTTTTGTCGGCGGAATTGTCGTCAATCAGCATGACATCAGCGGTCGACGCGACTTTGAACAACTCGGGAATAAGCGCAGCAACATTTTCCCGCTCGTTGTAAGTCGGGACAACGATAAGCGTGCGATCCGTCTCCATTTAGCGAGATTGAGCGAGGCCTATATATAACAGGCCGAGTCGAATGGCGACCCTAACGGGATTCGAACCCGTGTTACCGCCGTGAAAGGGCGATGTCCTAGGCCTCTAGACGATAGGGTCACGAAGCCGCCCAATATTCCATTCGTTGGCGACAAGGCAACCTGTAGGCGTTCTTCAACCGGCTTTGGCAAGATCGACAACCAAGGCTGCGGTGCGCGCGGTTGCTCCTCGATGCGTTTCCAGGACCTGGCGCGCGTTTGCCACCATTTTCTCCCGCTCCTCGGGATTGGCCAGCAGATGGGCCATCGCCCGGCGCAATTCCGTTGCCGAATCGACTTGAACGGCACCGCCCTGACCAACAAGCGAGCTTGCCAGTGCCCCAAAATTTTCCATGTGCGGTCCAAATAACACCGGTTTGCCCGCAAGGATCGCCTCCGCGGGATTTTGCCCGCCCCGCGCCAGTAAACTTTTTCCGACAAACACGAGGGTGGCCGCTGTGTACCAGTTAGGCAATTCACCGGTCGTATCGATCAACAGACAGTTGAGGAACGGATCAACAGCCGCTGGCTGACTGCGCAACGCGACCTGGAACCCCATTTCCTTGAGCTCGCCTTGGACCTCAGATGTCCGCTCGGTGTGTCGTGGTGCGAGGACAAGCAGAAGGTCCACAAAATCCCGACGCAATGCGCGAAATACTTCACCCAGAATTTTCTCCTCGCCGGAGTGCGTGCTGCCCCCAAGAATCACGGTCCGATTTTCCACTCCGAATCCGGCCAGAACGCCACGAGCCAGTTTGGGATCGATCTGCATGTCTTCCGGATCAAATTTAATGCTGCCCACCTGTTTGATTTTAGCTCGATCAACGCCAAGCGCATTCCACTTGTCGATGTCGTCTGGATTTTGAACACAAACCAGATCGAGCAATCGAAAAGTCGGAGTCACGAATCTGCGAAACATTCGAAACCGCTTTTCCGAACGCGGCGACAACCGGGCGTTAACAAGCGCGATTGGAATCTTACGCGCGTCCGCCTCAGCGACCATATTGGGCCACACCTCTGCTTCAACGAGGAGAATCTTTCTCGGCTTGATCGCCTCGAACGCGCGTCGCATGACCGGCCAAAAATCGAGCGGGCTGTACAACACGTCGATCCAATCCGCGGCGTTGCGATTTGCGAACGCGAATCCGGTAGTCGTAGTCGTGGTTAGCACGAAATGCTGTTCTCCCTGCGAGGCCCGAAGCTGTCTCGCCAGTTTCAGCGCAATCATTACTTCGCCGACGCTGACAGCGTGAAGCCAGATCGGCTTTTTCCAGTACAACCGCGCCAGTAAATGGCGATCGTAAATTCCGAAACGCTGGCCGAATTTTTCACGGTAACCGCCGCGCCGAAACATTTTGACCAGATAACCTGGTAGAAAAAGTAAGAGCCCAATGGGCCAAAGCAGGTTGTAAATAAAACGGATCATTCGATTGCAGAAAGCGGGTCCGAGCCGGACTGGCCTTTCCGGATATCGGAAAGAAAGAGAACTTCGGTTGCCCCATACTTCTTTTGGCGAAGTAATGTCCAACGTTTCATCTCAAGAATCTGTTCGCCCGGGCGTTTTTCCAAAACGAAGAGACCGTTGGGTTCGAGAAAGTCCGGCAAGTTTGGATCCGCCAGAAGATTGCAGGTGAAGCGTTCGCCGGACTTCATCTTTTCGTAAGGCGGATCGGCAAAGATGATTCGGAATTTTTCACCAGGGGCCCCTGCGTTCTTCAGGAACCGGAAGACATCTGCGTTTCTCACTCGTCCTGAAAACTTTGTTTTCTCCAAGTTTCTCTCGATGGCATCGATTGATTTTCGATCTTCCTCAACAAAGAGGGCCGACTCTGCGCCGCGACTGAGGGCTTCGATTCCGAGCGCGCCAGTGCCCGCAAACAAATCCAAGACCCGAGCCCCAATCACCATCTCGCCCAGACTGGAAAAAATTGCCGCCTTCACCCGATCCATCGTTGGGCGGACTCCACTTTTTGGCGAGACAAGCCGGACGCCGCCGGCGCGGCCGGCAATCACTCTCATGGCGAACCGGCCGGGCTGGGTGCGGCGACTGGCGCGCTTTGGTTGGGCGTCGGTTGCGGCACGAGCTCCTCTTCCGCGGCCTGTGTTCCCTTTTTCTTTTTTGGTTTATCGCTTTTACCGCCGCCAAAAAAACTATTCACGAGATCTTTCAAATCGCGTCCCACGACCTTATCAAGGAGGTTGGTCTTGGGTCTCTCCAGTGTTCCAGTAACTTCGAAGTCGACGGCGGAATATCCGGCTTCATCCGTTGGCTGGAAGTTTGCGCGTAACGGCTTGAACAATTGCGCCCGGATCTTCTCGTTAATGGCCAATCGCGAATTCAAATGGAGTTTTCCCTTGAAGGTGACCGTTCCGGTTGCCGACAGCCGAATGTTTGCCGAACGTAAAGTTAATTCATCCACGCTCACGATGCCGGGAGAGAGATGATACTTAGCGTCGGCTTGCTCGAGGTGAAGTTGCATCAGCTCTTCGATTTGAAAAATCTGACCGAGGGCTACGAGCAAATTGTATTGTTGAAGTTGACCGTCATGCAAAACAACTTCACCGGCGCCGCTCAGCGCCTCCGGGTCGGTCGTTTTTCCATCCGCTTCGAGACTTCCTTCGAGCCTCCCCTGAAGGACACCGGCCGGACCGCCAGCTTCGGTAATCACTTGGTCGGCCTGAACGTTGCGGAATTTCGTCTCAACATGAAACGGCGATTCGTCCGCCTCCGGTTGAATCGAGAACATGCCGGAAATATCGCCGCTACCGATGTGCGCCGAAATCTGAGCGAGGTTAAGGCCGTTATCATCGTATCGGACGGGCGACTTCAGCTGCTGAAGAAAAAACCGATCGCGAAGAGAAACCTTCTCTACCCGCGCATTCCCATGCAGCGCGGAAGCGTTGTTCAGGCTGGCCCGAAATCCAACGCCTTCAAAATTGGCGATGAGCTGGTTTGAACGATCCAGGAATCGAAAATCTCCGTCGACCAGGCTGATTTTGTGAATTTCAGAGGCGAACTCGACCGCGGTCTTCACTTTGTTTTCGGTGCGAACCGGCGATGGCCTGGCAACTATCGGTGCGGCCGATTCGGCGGGCTTCTCGCTTTTCTTTTCTTCGGTCGCGGGAGTTTCCAGCGGGGGTCGGTCAGGGTGCTGTTTTTCCGAATGGCGTTCGGCCCGCAAATCCGGCAATCTCCACTTGCCATCAGCGTTCTGCGGCCAAACAACATTGGGTTTTAGCAATGAGATCTCTTTGAACACCAAACGCTTGGAAAACAGAGAAAAGAACGCAATTCGCAGTCCGAAATTCTCCGCCTCCAGAAAATTGCCCCGGCCGTCCGCTCCCTGCGCAATGGTAATGCCGCTCAGCTTCACCCCGCTCCATGGTGTCACACTGATCCGGCCAATATTTAGACTCGCGCCGAAGCGCTGCCGAAGCTCGCCTTGGATCCGGGCTTGTGTCCCTCGCGATTGCACATACAAATTGACCGCGAGCAGGGCAACCGCCCCCAAGATCAACAATGCCCCGAGTAGAATCAGGATCAGGCGGCCCAGTTTTTGCACCGGAAGACGTTACGCAACCCATGTTTGAAGAAAAGATGAAAGCAGGACCGCGGGGATGAGCAGTACTCTCGTCATCTTAAATCCCGCAGCCCACAGCGAGCGAGCCCAGCGAAAACAAGCTTGGGTGGAGTCACTGGCCCGAGACTGTGTGGTGTGCGCCACGACCTATGTCGGGGAAGCGGAATCGATGGCGCGGCGCGCAGTGGAAGAAGGTTTCCAGAAAATCGTGGCGGCAGGCGGAGACGGCACGATCAACGAAGTCGTCAACGGCCTCGCCGGGACTCGGGCCACCCTGGGTCTGTTGCCGATCGGCACAATGAACGTTTTTGCCACCGAACTAGGGTTGCCTGTCCACGATCTCCAAGGCTGCTGGGACATCGTGCAGGGCGCGAACACTCGGGAAGTCGACCTGGCAAAAGCGAACCAAAAGGTTTTCGTTCAACTCGCAGGCGTCGGGCTCGATGCGCAAGTGGTCAAGGAAACGAGTGCCCAGTTGAAACGCAACTTCGGACCTCTCAGTTATTTGATTTCCGCCGCGCAAATCGCAGCCCGTCAACCTCCAAGATTATTTATTCAATCGGAAGACGCTTCGATTGACCAGGGATCATTCGTTCTCGTAGGGAACGGTCGCTTGTACGGCGGTCCGTTTCCTTTTTTCAAACACGCTGCGCTCGACGACGGTTTATTGGACGTCGTTGTCTTCAAGCGACTCGGTTACCTGGAAATCATCAAATATCTCCAGAACGTCATATTCAGCTCGGAAATCCGCGTGCCGGAGGTTGAGTATTTTCAGACGCGTCGGCTTCGCGTGGAAAGCGATCAAACCGTTCCAGTTGAACTCGACGGCGAACTCGTGGGCAACTGCCCGGTGGAGTTCGGACTTCAGGAACGCGCCCTGAGGGTCCTGGTCCGGGGCTAGGCCTCCTCCCCGACCTGTTTTCAAATTCTGCTGACAGCAAAATCGCATTGCGATACCCTGTTTCTGTGCGGCTTTCGCGGGGTAAACAATCGGCGTTGGGGAGGCCGTGGACGGAAAACAGGCGTCTTGTCCTGCTGTCCTTAATTGGCGTTAATGTCGCCGCCTTCGTCATCCAATTGGTTCTCGAAACCGCTCGGCCCGGGTTTGTTCGCGACTACCTGGCGCTAAGCAACCGCGGAATCCTAGACGCATATTCGTGGCAATTCGTGACGGCTGCTCTGCTTTATGGAGGCCCGTGGCATTTCTTTGGAAATGTCGTCGTGCTTTACATTCTCGGCCGCGATCTCGAATCGATTCTCGGTCAACGACACTTCTTCCATTTGTTCTTGGGCGGTGCACTCGCCGGCGAACTCGGACATTTGTTTCTAATGCCGCCTGCAACTGTCTTGTACGGAGCCAGTGGCGGAGTCGCGGCGATTGTCATTGCGTATGCCATGATTCTTCCGGAACTGGAGTTGTTTGCGTGGCGATCTCGACTCTTTGCAGTTGGATTCACCGCAAAGCATTTCGCCTACAGCGTGACATTCGTGAGCCTGGTCATGCTGGTGGTGGACCGTCACGGCGCCGTGGTCCACAGCTCAATTCCGGGGGGCTTGGTCGCAGGATGGCTCTATGCTCACCTGCTTGGATTTGGACACCCCTCATGGTTGCAGCGAAAATTGTGGCGGCGCCGATTATTGGCCGAGCGCTTCGAACGCATGACTCGCAGCGAATTCATTGCAAATGAGATTGACCCTTTGCTGGACAAGATTTCGCGCAACGGCATCGGTAGTTTGAGCAGGGCCGAACACCGAGTTCTAGCCCGAGCCCGCGACAAAGTCGGTTGAATTGAATCACGGCAGACTGGCGAGAGAGCGGATCAATTAGAAATTGCTCCGGTTTCGCGGCATCTTGCGCAATGGAAAGCGCGGCCTGGATCAAAGACAAGGCGACCGGATCGCTCTATCCGGCGCAAGTCGAAGCCGCGCTGATCCAAATAAGCGAAGTCTGGCCTGCCGAGTCCGGTTCTCTCCAAGAGTTGATCGAAAATTTTCCGCTCGGTGCGAATACGTTACTGCACCTCCTCGCCCTCTCGAGCATCGCGGTAGCCCGAATCGTCCGGGACCCCCACCTGCTGACCTGGCTCGCCGGACCCGACATTTGCACGCGCGGACGGAGCCGTGCGGAAATGACCGCCGCAGTCGACCAGCTGATCGAAGAAAATGTCGCGGTAAATAATTTTCGAGCGTTGCGCCACTGGAAGAACCATGAAATGACCCGGATCGCGCTCCGGGAATTGGCAGATGTCGCAGACCTCGAAGAAACGACTGCCGAGTTGTCGCAAATCGCTGAAATCTGCATCCGGGAAGTGTTCGCTCATTGGAACTCGAGACTGCGCGAGTCGCTTGGTTCGCCGGCCGCGGAGTTTGCGGTACTGGCGCTCGGGAAATTAGGAGGGCGAGAGCTCAATCACAGTTCTGATGTGGACCTGATCTTTCTCTACAGTGAAGAGGGCGAAGTGTCGCCGCGGCTCTCCAATCATCAATGGTTCAACCGACTGGCTGAGAAAATCCTCGAAACATTTTCGACGCCCGACGCCGAGGGCGCGCTTTTCCGAGTTGATCTTCGATTGCGCCCGGAAGGATCGGCTGGCCCGCTCGCGCGGTCGCTCGAAAGCATGGAGAATTACTATGCCGGATTTGGCGAAACCTGGGAGCGGATCGCGTTAATCAAAGCGCGCGGCATTGCCGGCAGTCGAGAGTTGACCTACGAATTTTTGCGTCAGCATCAGCCGTTTATCTATCCGCACAGCCCCACCCCTGATTTTCTCGACGAGATTGCGGGCATCAAGCGTCGAATTGAGCACGATGTTGCCGAGGACCTGGACCGGGACGTCAAACTCGGGCGCGGAGGTATCCGTGAAATCGAATTCGTGGTCCAGACCCTGCAATTCATTCACGGCGGTCGACATGCTTTTTTGCAGGAAACTAACACGCTGACTGCGCTCCAGGCGCTCGCCCGTCTTGAACTCATTCCACGAGGCGAAGTTCTTGATCTGGACCGCGCCTACCGGTTCCTTCGCCGGGTCGAACACCGTCTGCAAATTGAAGCCGAGCAACAGACCCACACGGTCCCGCGCGATCTGTCAGCAATGGAAAGGCTCGCCCGCAGTCTCGGCTTCAGCTCAAGCGGAGAATTCAGCGCGCATCTGCAAAATACCATGGGTCGAGTGCGATCGGTTTTCGAACGTGTCGTAACGAGTGGCCCGACTGAGATAGCGCACGCGCAACCCGATTTAAAAAACTTCAGAGATGAAAAGGCGGCGGCGCGGTCGCTGGCAGATTTATTGAAGCCAACTTCGGCGTCGCACATGGCGCCGCGGACAAAGCAGGTTTTTGGAAAGCTCAGGCCAACTTTGCTCGCGGAAATCGCAGAAACCGCTGATCCTGACGCGACGCTGAATCAGTTCGTTCGTTTCGTGGAAGCTTATGGTTTACGCGGTTTGCTTTTCGAACTGCTTGCGACCAATCCGACGCTGCTCGAACTCGTCATCAAGACCCTTGATCGGAGTCGATTCGCAGCAGACCTGCTAATTCGCCGTCCCCAATTGCTGGAAGAAATTACGCGCGACAAAAGCTTTAATCAGCCGCGTTCCGTAGCCGACCATCATGCCCGGCTCGGTTCCTTCGGCGCCAAGGCGACCAATCTCGATCCCATTCGCGCTTACCGGCAACGGCAAACGCTTCGGATCGTCATGCGCGATGTGCTCAGCGTTGCACCGCCCTCGGTCATATTCGCGGAGTTATCCGATCTCGCGGAGGCATGCCTGACGTTTACGAACAGCCTTTTGGGCGGTGACAACCTGACAATCTTCGCACTGGGGAAATTTGGCGGACTCGAATCGAATTACGGCGCCGATCTCGACGTAATCTTCATTGGAGAAGACACGCGCGCAGCGCAGAGCTTGATTACGGGCGCAACTCAACCGACCGCTGAAGGAACGATAGCGTCGCTGGACGCCCGACTTCGTCCGGACGGAGAGAAAGGCGCGTTGGTCGCGCCCTTAGAAGCCTACGCAGCCTATTATCGGGACCGGGCGCAGCTTTGGGAGGTCCAAGCGCTCACCCGAGCGCGTCCAATCAGCGGACCGTTGCGGGATGCTTACATCGGGATCGTGCAACCCATTTGGCGCAAAGTCGGCCAGCAGCCTGACCTGTTCTCAAAGATCGACAACATGCTTGACCGAATTCATCGCGAACGTACCAGCGGCTCAGAGTTGCGCGATCTCAAAACTGGCTCTGGCGGAATGATCGAAGCGGAGTTTCTCGTTCAGGCTTTGCAAATGCGCGCAGGCCTGTGGGAATCCAACTGGGAGCGCGCACTGAAGGGCCTATTCGAAGCAGGCGTGATCGCAAGAGGTGATGCTGACCGGCTGGCCAAAAGTTACGGATTTCTCCGGAACATCGAAACTGCGCTGCGTCGATTCGAAAACAAAAACATTTCGGCGTTGCCAGCGACGTTAGAAGAACAGGCAAAACTATCGAGATGGCTCGACTACAAAGAGGTCGAGCATTTCTTGAAAGAATATGAGGCTGCGCGCGAAACCATCCACGCTCTCTACGAGCGGTACGTTAAAGACCGAAAAAATTAAACGCCCGCAAGCCACTTCGCGAATTCGTGCAGCATTAGAAACGTTCCAACGATCCCGCCGAGAATAACCAAAATTACGAGTCCCAGAATCACGCTGACGAAAACCTTGTCACCTTTCGTAGAACGGTGCGCTGTGTCCAAATGTTCGCGGATCAATTCGTAGTTGCGCGTGTTGGCAGTGAACCAGAAGGCGAATATCGATCCTGCGATTGGAATAATTCCGACAAGCTCGTTGATCAGAACGTTCAGCGCCATGCGACCGAGCAAGATTTTCGGAACGCCGCGGCGGATGCCATAAACTATAACTGAAACAGAAACCAAAGCAGCAGCGATGTCGCCAAAGCCCGGAACAAGATCGACAATGGGATTCAGACCAATGCGTTTCTTTAGTCCTGGAATCCGGATCAATCGATCCATTACCACCGAGACGAATCTGAAGACGGACTCGATTGAGCTGCGCCGCCGATCTCGATCTTCTGGCGGGAGCAACTCCCATTCGACGTTAGCCGCCTTGCTCATGCTGGTTTTGTTGCCGTAACAATCAGAGTTCTCCCAAGAAGCAGGTCGCGCGAGTTCATTCGGCGAACCGCCCAACGGTTTTTATCATTCAGGGTTAGGTATTTTCTGGCGTCCCGGCGGGTTACTACCCTATTCATCAAGTGAATTGGGATGGCGAAGAGAACGAGGGCGGGAATTGAGCGTCGCTGATACTTATCGACCGTGGCCTGTACGTTCTGAAAACCGGCGCTCACCAGCGCATGGGCAAGGTAAAACCAGTTCACAGGGGTAATGTGGCCACGCGGACCAGGCACCGGTGATTCCTCCTGAGCGAGGGGCCCGAAAAGATTATAGAAGCCGGAAGAAAAATAGCGCAGACGCGAACGCAGATTCAAAATATTTGGCGTGGATATCACCGCCAAACCTCCCGGTTTCAGGACACGATATATATCCCGAACGATCGCGCGGAAATTTTCAAGATGCTCGATTGTCTCGACGCAGATCACCAAACCAAAGTGATGGTCCGGATATGGCAGGGGTTCGCGATTCAAATCCACGAAGTCGACCTTCTGACCAGGTGTCTCCATCAACCCATTGATGTAATCGCACGCATACGGCGTTAACGAATAACGCGCGGCGATCAATCGAAGCAATTGGCCGCCGCCGCTTCCGATATCGAGACAATTGCCGCGCAGCTGCTGACCCGAACTCTCGATCGCCTCGAGCACGGTCCGATGAATCAGCGGAGTGCTGAGCTCATAAAAGCTCGTGATTTTGCGGCCGGCCAATTTCCGAAAAAACCGCCGTGCGCTCATGGCAAGACGCGCGAAGAACAACTAGCCATTCGCGCGGCGACGGTTTCTTAACCCGGGATTTCTTTCAACATCTGCACGTTCGTCGGGAATTTCTTCACGAACATGAGCAAACGCTGAATCGCTTCTTCCGGTTTGTGTCCAGCAAGGCCGCGGCGAATCAAATTAATTTTCTCGAGCTCCCACGGCTGGAGAAGCAATTCTTCGCGGCGCGTGCCGGAAAGGAAAATGTCGATGGCTGGATAGATTCTCTGGTCGCTGATTTTGCGGTCCAGCACCATCTCCATGTTTCCGGTGCCCTTGAACTCCTGGAAAATCAGTTCGTCCATGCGGCTGCCGGTTTCGATCAATGCAGTCGCCACGATTGTGAGAGATCCGGCCTCCTCCGTGTTACGCGCTGCAGCGAAAATTTTCCTGGGAATTTCCATCGCACGCGCATCGATACCGCCGCTCATGGTTCGGCCGCCGCCGGACATCGCATTGTTAAATGCGCGCGCGGTCCGCGTGATCGAATCAAGCAGGATGAAAACGTGCTGACCGGCCTCGACCAAACGCTTGGCCCGCTCGATCGCGAGTTGCGCGATACGAGTGTGACTCTTGATGTCGCTGTCGTTCGAGCTGGCAATGATTTCGGATTTCGGATGCGAACGCTTGAAATCAGTGACCTCCTCCGGCCGCTCATCCACAAGAAGAATGATCAGTTTCATCTCGGGATGATTCTTGGCCACCGCGTCTGCGATGTGGTGAAGCAAGGTGGTCTTGCCGGTGCGCGGAGGCGCGACGATCAAACCGCGCTGACCCATGCCGAGCGGCGTCATTAGGTCCATGACGCGCGTGGTGTAACGATCCGGAACGGTCTCGAGTTTGATCCGCTTGTTCGGATTGATCGTGGTCAGCTCTTCATATGGACGCAGTCCCTGATATTTCGTCGGATCCTCGCCATTGATCGTAAGAAGCTTGATTAATTGCGGACCGCGGTTGCCTCGACGCGTTTCGCCGTAAATCCACATGCCATCACGCAAGGCAAAACGCCGCACAATTTCGGGCGTAACGAAAATATCCTGCGGGGTTTGGACAAAATTGCGCTTCGGATCGCGGAGAAAACCAAACCCTTTGCCGGAGATCTCGATGATGCCTTCGCCGAATTCCGGCTCGCGCCGCCTTGTTCGCCTTGTTCGCCCTCCGGCGCGCCTTCCATCGTTTCGGTGCCGACCTGATCGCCGGTGGGGGTACCGGGCGCGTCGTTGCGCGATTCGTTGTAAGGCTCGTTGAAATTGTCGTTGCGGTCGCCGCGATTGTAATAGCGCCGGCGGCCGTAGCGTCTCCGCCCACGAGGGCGACGTTGCTCGGATGGAGCGGCCGTCGATCCGGTTTCCAGCGGCGGCGGCGGCTGGTTTTGGTTTTCTTCGTTCATAAAATTGCAGAGGCTGATTGTCCGCCACGGCGGACGCACTGCCAGGATTCAGCGAAAGGAAATTACTTTTCAGGCTGGCAACTTGGCCAGCATTTCGTCGGGAATATCTAGATTTGAGTAGACGTTTTGCACGTCATCATCGTCCTCGAGGGCGTCACACAAACGCAGCACCTGCCGGGCCACGTCCTCATTGGCCACCGGGACCGTGCTGTCAGGGATGAAGGTAAACTTTTGCCCATCAGTCGTAACATTCGCTCTCTTGAGCGCGTCAGCCACAGCGTAGAGCCGATCGTGCGAAGTAGTTATAAGATACTGATCCTCCTCGTTTGTCAACTCTTCAGCCCCGGCATCTAAAACGATCTCCAGAAGCCGATCTTCGTCGATCGAACTTCGGGGAACCACGATCTGCCCCTTTCTATGAAACATGTATGAAACACTGCCCGCCGACCCAAGGTTGCCATTATTTTTCGTGAAAATGCTGCGAACTTCCGCAGCGGTGCGGTTCTTGTTGTCGGTAGCCGCCTCGACAATGATGGCAACGCCACCCGGGCCATAGCCTTCATAGATGATCTCTTCAAAGTTTGCCGCCTCCACGCCTTCGCCGGTGCCACGCTTGATCGCGCGCTCGACGTTGTCGTTGGGCATGCTTTGCGCGCGCGCTGCCTGGATCGCGCTGCGCAGGCGTGGATTGCCCGCCGGATCCCCGCCGCCGGTTTTGGCAGCGATGCTGATCTCTTTAGAGAGCTTGCTGAAGATCTGACCGCGTTTCGCGTCAATTGCGCCTTTGAAACGTTTGACCTTCGACCATTTGCTATGCCCCGCCATATCGGGATTTCAGATAAAAGTTGCCTAACGAGTAAGATCCCAAAAGCACGCCGCGAACTGCGGACGTGGAGAATTACCAAGCGATATTAAACCGAGCCCGAGCCGATTTGTCAATCTCGCCTAAGCCACTGCCGCGGCGGCACTTCGCTTTCGGGTAGTTGCATCCAGAATACGTTTGCGCAGCCGCAGCGATTTCGGCGTCGCCTCGACGTACTCATCGACGTCGATGTATTCGATGGCGCGCTCGAGGCTCATCCGCAACGGCGCTTCCAATTGCACGCCTTTGCCGTCGCCTTGTGATCTCATGTTCGTAAGTCGTTTTGCGCGGCACGGATTAACCGGTAAATCGTCCGGACGCGCATTTTCACCGACTATCATCCCGGCGTAAACGTCTTCCTGCGGGCCGATGAATAGCCGGCCGCGGTCCTGAGTCGTGTTCAGCGCGTAAGCCGTGCTGGTGCCGTTTTCCATTGAGACCATTACCCCACGATTGCGTCCTTCGATCTCGCCTTTGAACGGAGCGTATTCCGCAAACAAATGACTCATTAAACCTTCGCCTCGGGTGAGGTTGACCAGGTCGGTTTCGAACCCGATCAGTCCGCGGGTGGGAATAATTGCTTCGACCGAAACGCGATTGGCATGATGATCCATGTGCACGACTTCGCCTTTGCGGGCGGCGAGCGATTGCAAAACGTCGCCCAAATTTTCATTCGGGAGATCGACATAAAGATTTTCGAGCGGCTCAAGCAAGTCGCCAGCTTCGTTGCGATGAAAAATAACCTCGGGCCGCGAAACCATCACTTCGTAGCCCTCGCGCCGCATTTGCTCGACCAGAATTGCGATTTGCATCTCGCCGCGAGCATGAATCTCAAATGCCCCCGCCGTATCCGTGTCATTGAACTGAAGCGAAACGTTACCGCGGGTTTCCCGGACGAGCCGATCCCGAATATGTCGCGCGGTCACAAATTTTCCCTCGCGTCCGGCAAACGGCGAATCGTTTACCAAAATGCGCATTCGAATCGTCGGCGGATCGATATCGACAAATTGAAGAGCGGTGCCGTCTTCTCGATCGGTCAGGGTTTCGCCGATATAAGCGTTTTCAAATCCAGCCAGGCCCACGATTTCGCCAGCGCTAGCCTCCTTGGTTTCGACTTGTTCGAGACCGGAGTGGGTAAAGAGCGCGGTCACCGTAGCGCGTTCGCGATTCCCATCGCGATGAAGACAGACAATCGAATCTCCCACGCTCACGCGGCCGCTCACGATGCGACCGAGAGCGATGCGCCCGATATAATCACTGTAATCAAGGTTCGAGACCAGCATCTGAAAAAAAGGATCGGAAGAAACTTTCGGTGGCGGCACGTGCTGAACAATGGCCTCGAAGAGCGGAGTCATGTCTTCGTGCTTATCCTTCAATTCGCGCATGGCAAAACCATCCCTGGCGCTGGCGTAGATGATCGGAAAATCGAGCTGCTCATCGCTCGCTTTTAATTCGACGAACAGATCGAAGACGAGGTCGACCGCTTTGCGCGGTTCTGCGTTCTCTCGGTCGATCTTGTTGATGACGACAATGGCCTTGAGACGATTTTGTAGCGCTTTGCGCAACACGAAACGGGTTTGCGCCTGCGGACCATCGTGCGCGTCCACCACGAGTAAAACACCGTCGACCATTTTCATGATCCGCTCGACTTCCCCGCCGAAGTCGGCGTGGCCTGGCGTGTCCACGATGTTGATTCGATAGCCATTCCACTGAAAGGCGGCGTTCTTCGCGCGAATGGTAATGCCCTTTTCGCGTTCGAGATCCATTGAATCCATCACCCGTTCCGCGATCTTTTGATTGTCCCTAAACGTGCCGGACTGGCGCAGGAGCTGATCGACCAGGGTCGTCTTCCCATGGTCTACATGCGCGATAATGGCGATGTTGCGGATTTTGTTCATGAGCCGGGCCTCTGGGGGTGAAGAGGAACGCGAAATATGCCGCGAGCCGGCGAGAAAGCAACCAAATGGGTCGAGTTAAGCCCGCCCGGGCAGTAATGAAAACAAAATGGGCGGGACAGATTCTGTCCCGCCCATTCGTAAAGAACTAAGGTTAACTCTTAATACAGAGGCAACGTCCAGGCACTGAGACCGTGGGTTGCCGCATAGAGGACACGTGCGTTGGGATTGATCGACAGGTGTGGCACTTCAACCAACGGCATGCCGAGACCCGCGATGTCCCAGACCGTCTGGCCAGCCGCCAATCGGACCACGATGAAGTCCGAGCTGGCATACAGGTCGCCGGTCAACGGGTCGACAACGATCGAGGTCAGCGGAATATCAGGCAAATTATTGGTGATATCTGTCCAGACCGCCGTGCCTGCACCACTCCAGCTTACGCTGAAGACGTGTCCGGGCTGCGACGGAGTATTGAAGTTGTAACCGGAATACGTCACCCACGCGTGGAAGTTGTTGAACGGATCAATCGCGATTCCCGTCACAACGCGCGATGGGTCTTTCGCTCCATGTCGGATCCAATCGGTTCCAAATAACGCTGGCTGCTGCACCATCCACATTGGTACTGATGAACACACGGGTCCCTGTGGTTCCCGCCCACGCTACGTTTGTGTTGCTCGTTGTGCGTGCAATAACGTTAACATCCCCGCCCACGCGGTCGCCCCCGTAGAAGGTGCCGACCAAGGATCCCGGGGTTATTACTACCGGCAGCACCACCCAGGCGGACAAAGTCGCCGCAAGGCGGGCTTGCCGCCGACGTAGTAAATTCAGGACAGTTCGCTTCGAGGAACGCCTGACTTCCGCCCCAATCCTGGGTCCGCCAGACACCGAACGAACCTTGGAAGATCGTCTGGCCGGCGGCAGGATTCGGATCGGCAATGATTGGAGGATAAAACAACGCACCCTCCGGACTATTGAAGATCGGCGCGCTAATAATTACCCACTTCGCTGGGGTGCCGCTCTGGAAGTTGGCGTCGTTCGCCTGTCCGGTGAACGTGTTAAAGTGCAGAGCCGAATTGGTCTGACTAAATCCGGATTGACCGCCGTCACCATAGATTTCCTGATTCCAGGTCAACGAACCGAATGTCTGGAACGTGCCGTTGTCCTGCGTTCCACCTTGAACGTTGAACTGGTTGTTTGCAGCAATACGACACACTGTTAAACTGCAAGGTACCGAGTCCCTGGTTCATGCTGTTGATGATTGGTGGCGTACCAGTGAGCAGCTGATTACACAGCGCGAACTGGGCGCCAGTGAAAATCGTGACGCCGATTCGCGATGTGCACTGCGAGGTCGTATTAACAAAGAAGCCTGCCATCGCCAACTCGCGTCATACCGCCGTCAGATCCGTCGAAGACCATTCTGAAGCCAACCGCATTAGAGGCGATTGGAATTAGTAACCACTTCGTGGTGGTCAGGATGTAGGCCGTTCGGGGAAGTCGCATTCGGCTGGCAGCAGCTTCCCGCTGGCGTAGGGGTCGAAGTCGCATCCCATGTAGCATCAAACCAACTGTTGGCGAAGTCTTGCGAAACAATCAGAGCGCGGCCGTTGGATTCGCCACCGTACTCGCCGTATTGAAACGAACCGGCCACCCAAACGAGGTTGGGAGCATCGTGGTTCACGGTCACTACGTTGTCATACCAGCATTGGCCGGTGCAGACGTTGCTGCTCTGTCCCGCGGGCGATTCCGCTGCCGTCATATCGGTGAAGGCCGGAGCGCCAGTCTGCGCGGTGAGGGTCCGGAATATGTGCGATACGGGCGCGCCGACGTTACCATTCTGACCAACCAGCATTGTATTTGGCGCCCGCCAAGATTTCCAACGTCAAAACCGACACGATTGACGTTGTCGGTCGGATCGGCTGCAGCAAGGATCTGTGTCCAAGTGTTACCCGCGTCGTTCGAACGCCAGACGCCGCCGCTTCCAGCTCCGCCTGGGCCCGGGAAATCCGCGGCGTAAATGATATTATGATTGCTCGGATCCATGCGTACTTCGGTGACACCGCGAATGGAAGCGAGTGGCGAAGTCCCGTTGCAGAGGGGACAGGTGTTGCTGCCGTCCCAGATGAAGGTGAACGTGTTACCGCCGTCGGTTGATTTAAATAACCCAAACGGAGGACGCGGCACTGGCGGATTCGATGTTGGGCCGCCGTATGTCTCGTCGACGCCACGCACCCCGCGGGCGGACCCGACATAGATGACGTTGAAGTTGGTTGGATCGACCACAATTCTGCTAATCGAGCGTCCATAGAACGCGTTTCCGGAATAAGTGCCGTTAGACCCGGTTCCGGGCGAGTTCGTAGTGATGGTGCTAAGTTGGCAGGGGACCTGTGTCCAGGTATCGCCGCCATCGGTTGACTTGAAGATACCCAAGCCCGCTTCCGAGTCCGCTGACGCATTGGGTTCACCCGTTCCCGCGTAGAGAATACCGTTCGCGGTTCCGTTGTCGACAAATGTCAAAGCACCGATCGCATTGGTCGAGAAGTTGAGCGATGTCAGGAACGTCCAGGATGGAGTTGTCGCCAACGCGTTGGTTGTTCTCCAAACGCCGCCACCTGCAGCGCCAAGCCAAAGCCGGCAAAACGAAACTGAGCAACCACGAGCCGGGTTTGTATCAAGCGCGATCGCGGTAACACGGCCCGATATAGTAGTGGCCGTGCCGGCGAAGGTCAGGATGTTCGGATCGTTGGAAGTGGTAGCACCGATCGACGACCAGTTATTAAAGCGGGGAGCTTCCGGCGGTTGCTTTTTGTTTTTCTTGGAAAGTTTTCCCTTTGTCGGAGGCGTAGGCGTGGCGTTGCTCGCCGACCTTGCCAGGAATGTCTTAACTCCAACTATCGCGTTCAACTGCGCGGTGAACGGAGTTTCGTCCGCTGGAAAAGCGCGCTTGGCGGCTTCTTCCGTCGCCGCAGTAAGCGGAAGTCCGACCGAACCGTCCTTCATGGACGCTTCGGCACCAGCCTGCTGGACACTGGTTTGAACAGAGGACTTCGCCATTGGCAGACGCTTGCCTGCCGCGACGTGATCCGTTGACAGCACGTTCGTTGTGGTCGCAACAAACGCGAGCGCCGCTGCTGCGGCGAAGAATGCGCAACCGGCGCTAAAGCGCAGGTACGTAAGAATGCGATTTTGTTTTACAGGAGTTTTCATGGAGTTTGGGTTAGAGCAGGGGTTGGGTTAATACAACCGCGAGGCTGTCGGTTTTGCCACCCCTGGTCAAGAAAGAATTTCACGCTCTCCGAAAAAAAAATCGGAAACCCCTCTCGTTCAGGCATCCAGCGGCTGATAAAAAAAGGTCGGCGCGGGTCCTTAAAAACGCCAAATCCGTGAATTCTTGACCCGAGAATGGGTTTGCGAACCGGCAAATTCGAGCAACGAAATATCGATCTTTGCTCAAATAAAAACGGGCCGACTGACAAACAGCCGGCCCGTTTCGAATTAACTTGCTGAATTTACGAAGACTTTTTGAATCGGCTGCGAAGCGCCACCAACAAACTCGCGCCAGCAATGCTGAACGCGATTGTGGTCGGTTCCGGAACCACCTGAACATTGTCAATCAGCACGCCCGAATCGTGCTGAGCGGTGCCTCCAGAGAGGGCCTCGACACCAATTCCCAGGTTGTAGTTCCCTGCCGCAAGACCGGAGATGTTTATGCTGAAGGTTTGATACCCTGTGTGGTCGAAGAACGGACTCAGGCCAAAAGAACTAAACGACGTGCCGGTGACTTGGGCGAACTTGTTTCCACTTGGACCGCCTTGAACAGCGGCATTGCCGCTGTTGAAAATGGCCTCGAAAGCGAAGTCATTCTTTGGGATGCTCTGCTCGGGCTGATTGCTTAGGAAGTCGGTACTGAAACGTCAGGGTCGTGTCGCCCGCCAGCACCGCGAATGGAATCAGAACTCCGGAGCCACGAAATCCCGTTAGGGTCAACTGGTTAAAGAAGAATGTCTGCAACGACGCGTTGGTGACCGCAGCTGTTCCCGACACGTCGCTTATCCCATCGTTGATCGGCAGTGCCGATCAGCGAAGTGAGCAAGTAGTGATGCGTCCCCTGTGGCGCAGCTTCACTTTCAAACGTGCCCTGATTGCTGGCATCGCCGGTTGAGCCAGTCAACGCAGGATCGCCTGGTTCGAATCCCTGTACCACGCGGGCACTGCTGGTGTGGGCGAGAACCACACAAGCAAGCATGCCCAGCGTTGCTCCCATTAACCGATCAATTCGATTCGTTTTCATAGGTTTAGATTTTTCCTCAATTTTTCTCCCCAAATCATGTTAAGGCAGCACCGTAAATCCTGGTTTAACCGCCGAGCCCGCTGCGTTGAAGACCTGTATCGCGCCGCTTGTTGCCCCAGCCGGCACCTGCGCCGAAATCGTGGTCGAGGTAAGCACGTTCACGGTTGTCGCGGTAACGCCGTGGAACTTCACTCCCGTGCCGAGGGTGTTGAAGTTCGACCCTGTGATGGTGATGAAATCACCCACGTGGCCGCTCGTCGGAGTGAAGCTACTGATTGTCGGCGCCCGGAACAAAACCACATCGGAACGATTTCCATCGGCATTGTGGGTGTGGAACAACCAGACACCGAGGTCGCTGTTCGTCTGGAAGTTAATCCCATTCCAGTTGACCGGGACCGAGTTGGTGGAGAGATCCTGGTACCAGTATGGTTCGAAGAATGGCGCGGGCTGCGCTGGGATCGAAACTGGACCTGCTACCGCAGCACTGTTCTCCACGTCCAGTCCGGGATTGGCCAGATCGTAGAAGAGCACGTTCGATTGATCCACGAGGTTGCCGTTCCGATCGAACGTTATGACCACATATTGGAACTGCGTATTGCCAGTTCCCGAGGGGCCGATAAGACCCATGTCCGAGGCGAAAATCGGCATAACAACTCCGCTATTATTATAGATGTTCGTGTCGACGGAACTTCCTGGCAGCCCATTCGTATAGTATTCAGCCGTAAGAATGCTGCTGCTCAAATCGACGAGGATTGGGAAGTAAACGTTCTCCAAACCTGCGAGGTTGTTCGCGCTGTCCTGACCAAGGTTGCCCAGGAAAACCGCGAAATTCGGGTTAAAGGTCACTCCGACGTCGGCTGGATTGGTGTCGATGTCGATTTCCGTATCCGAGCTGTTAGAGTCGGGCGTAGCGGCTGCGCCGAATTTCTCGGCTGCAAACATGATCAAAGTGTTCGCCTTGTTCGCACCGCTGCTCCAATTGATGTAGTCGCTGGTTATACCGGCATATTTGATGATGTTCCGATCGGTGGGCGCATTCGGTTGCCCTGCCAGCGGACTTTGATATTGCAGTTCAAACGGCTTCACTAAACTGCGTACGTCGGTACTCGTTGAACCAGTATTCACGCCCGCGCCGGACAGGTTGATAGTGAACGATCCGGTGTTCGCCGCTGTCGGCACAAAACCAGTGCTCGTCGCGTGCATCGCTGATGCAGGCTTCGGCGCGGCATAAAGTTCTACGCGAAGCGTCGGCGAACTGTCGGTGGGCGTAAATACAGCATAGCCGCCGGCTTCAGTTAACCATTGGCGCCCAACTCCAAGCTGGTTGTTCGCAACGGACCCTTCGCGGACGTGCGTCAGCGAGCTGCCGGTGCCTGTAAATGTAACAGTGGCTGAGGTCGTTGTTCCAGCGTTCACGGTAAAGTTCGCTGGACTGACGGTAAACGTCGCGCCGGTGACGGCGGGATCGCTCGTGACGCTGGTGTTGTAGGTCACGTTCGTCGCTCCCTTGTTCTCGACCGTAATCGTCTTGGTCAGCGTCGTTGTGCCAGTCTGTGGCACTTCCACTGCACCAAAGGAAACACCGAGAAGATTTGGATCCGTTCCGTTGAACGCGACTACGTTCGCATTCGCCCCATTAGTGGCATCAACTCGGCCGGCGCCAATGCGACCGACTCCATATTGAGTCGTGTGGGCTGTAGTTGTGAAGAGATCATGCGTCGACGTGTTGCACGCCAGAGCCTCCAGTTCTTGCACCGTCCAGGTCGGATGCAATTGACGCAACAGTGCCATTATGCCCGCAATGTGCGGAGTGGCAGAAGAAGTGCCGTTGAAATTTTCGATGCCATTTCCAGTGAAGGGCTCGGCAACACCGACCACTTCGGCTGGCGCAGCGATATCGGGTTTGGTCGCACTATCGGGCAACCGCGGACCACGCGAACTATAGGTCGGAATCGTGTCCGGCACGGCCAAAGCAGGAACCACTTGAGCGCCACTGTCGTTGTTAATAGTTACGTTCGTCGGATTTGTCGGCAACCCGGTAACCGGATCAAACCCGCCGGCGGCCGTGTTGATCGTATTGCGATCGTTATGCGAAATCATAACATCGACGCCAGCGTTCTGTCCGGCAGTGCTCATTAGAATTGGGACGGAGGCGTTCGGATTATTCGTGAAGTTGTCGATGATGACCGCAGTAGCGCCAGCAGCGAGACCCTTGTTCACTTTATCCGTGAAAGTGGTCGTGCCGCGGTCGATCAAAACAATGTTGCCGGATACTTGCGCCGCATTGCTCAGAGACGCTGCATTCGCGTTATTCGGCACGGCGTAAACCAGGTTGCCGGTAATTCCGCCACCCGGAATCGCTGAGCTGGACGACCCTTTGATTGAGAAGAACTTTGTTCCCGCGATAGCCGGAGGCGTGTTGCCGGTCACATTCGAATCAAAAATAAAGCCGCCCTGATCGTTAAATGTCGCTGCCACACTCAATGTGCCGCTCGCGGCTGCTGGGCTGCTGTGAATATAATAAGAATCACCAGCATTGCCCGCCGCCGAGCAGATGATAACGCCTGTCGAAGCCAAATTGGACGCGGCGACATCGTCCCCGTCGTCCGCGAAGCCGTCGTTCGCGCCCAAGGACATGTTGACGACATGGATAAACGGCGGGTTATGTGAACCGGCAGGATAGCCCGCAACAGCCTGGTTTAAATTGTAACCCATTACCCATTCGAGTGCAGCCGTGACCAGGTTCGTCGAACCGGCGCAACCAAATACGCGCAATGGAATAATCTTCGCGTGCGGCGCCATTCCCGGCGCGCATTTTAATCCAGCAATAGCCGGATTCGATCCGTCATAATTGCCGGCGTAGGTAAAACCGGCGTTAGTCATTCCATAACCAGCGATCAAGCTCGCGGTCGCCGTGCCGTGTCCGTTACAGTCGAACGGGTTGTTGTCCGGGACCGGAATTAACTGAGCGCCTGAACCGGAGGCATTATAATTGTCACCGGCAAAATCCCAACCGGCCGGATTCTTTGGCGTTGGGAAGTTCGTGTTCGGAACTGCACTCGTATCGCTGGTACTGGAGTAATCAGCCGCTGAACCGGAGCCGCCGAAATTCCGGTGAATATAATCCAAGCCAGTGTCGATATCGGCTACAACAACCCCATCGCCAGTATTTCCAGCCAAGCCATCCTTCGTCCACGCTCCGCGAACTCCAAGAAAATCGATATCAGAAAACGCCGTCACTAATGATTTGGGCGCCATCGGGTGAACCGCTTTGACTCCAGACAGCTTCAAGATGTCTTTAATTTTGTCCGGGCTGACGGCCATCGCGATGCCGTTGTAGGCCAGCTGCGTACGGAAAATAACCTTCCCGCCAATATTGCCTCCAGTTAGCGATGGCAGAAGGTTCCGCTGTTTTTGGTTAATGGTTTGCGCAACCGATTGCACCTGCTTGGCCGCCACCGAACTGATTTGAACCCGTTGCGGCGTACCTTTCAAAAGCGCTGCCGAGGTCTTTAATGTTGGATGCTGGAGAGCGTAATTACGTTGGGCGTCTGCTACAGCTTGCGCTTGTTTCAACGCCGCGGCCCATGCAACGGCACCCGGATCGTCGCTCAGCTCTACCATCACTTGGACGGATTGTTGCATACTGGGCGGCAGCTGAACCGGAGCAGTGGCCCCAGGAGCCGTTAACGCCGGACGCGTAACACGCGTCGGTTGCGCCGAGCCCGGCGAAGCGGAGGACAGCGCGAGCGCCGTAACGGCACTTAATGAGACGGAGATCAAATGACTAAAGGAGCAGGTAGATTTCATAGATTCAGGAGACTACGAACTAGAGTTGAGTGAATCGCGAGTCTGCACAGCTCCGTGCAAAAAAATCAAGACAAATTTTCTTTCTTTTTACAAAAGAAATACCGGATGCGCTCTCTAAGGATTACAACTCTGTAATCCAAACGCCCGGTAGCCCTTGTCCGCTTTTCTTTCGATGTGGGTTCCGGGAGAAAAAAGAAACCCCTTGAGCGGAAATCCCGCTCAAGGGGTCAAACTTTCAGCAGTTGTTCGGACTCGGACTAACGCTATCAGCAAGGCCGGTAGTGCCCATGGATCCAGCGGTGATGCCAACCCCAATGGCCCGGGACCCAGCACCAGTAAGCTCCCCGAGCGTAATAGCGCGGTCCATAGGTGTAATAAGGCCGATCGCCAATATCAATGTTTAGCGAGATCGCCTGCGCGACGCCACTAATCGAAAAGACTGCGATTAAAAGTAAGATAAGTTTCTTCATAAGATTCTCCTGCGTATTTCCTTAGACGGACTCCAACCTGCTTTATTTAAAGGGCGTTCGGCAAGCAAAATGTCAGGCCAGAACCGGTTCGGTCGCCGCCGGTTCCACCCATTTCCCATGCTCACGAATCAAATCCTTCAATCGATCGACCGCTTCGGCCTCGGGAATGTTGAACTTCACCGCCGTCTTGCCGACGTAGAGATTCACTTTGCCGGGAGCGCCGCCTACGTATCCGAAATCCGCGTCCGCCATTTCTCCGGGACCGTTCACGATGCAGCCCATGATCGCGATCTTCACTCCTTTGAGATGCAAAGTGGCGGCTTTGATTTTCGCGGTCGTAGTTTGCAAATTGAACAACGTCCGGCCGCAGGAAGGACAAGCCACGTAGTCGGTTTTGAAAATTCGCGAGCCTGCCGCTTGCAGAATATTGTAGCTCAAGCGCAACGACTGCCCCGGCGCTTCCTCGCCCTGCACTAAAATCGCGTCGCCGATTCCATCGCACAAAAGGGATCCAACGTTGGTTGCGGCAATCAGCAACGTCTCAAGAAAATCTCTCTCATCCTTCTTCCTTCTTAATTCATCCTTCAGCAAGATCGGGTGACGGCTCTGCAATTTCGCCGCCAGCAGACGAAACGCCGGGATGAGCGGAAGAGCGACATCGTCCTTTACGGTCACCAACTGCGGAGCAGGTTCGGAATTGATTTTGGAAATCGCCGCGTCGTCACGCGGATCCACTTCAATGATCCGCGCGTTTTCGTAAACAATCTCGGGCTTATAATCGCCCAACTTGTCGATCTTGTGCGCGATCTTCTCGTAATTTGCCTGCCGAACGACCACCCGGATCAATTCTTCGCCGCCCAATCGAAATCCATCCCGCTCGATCGTTTCGGTCGCGCGCCGCTGATACGAAAACGGGTCGAATGAACTTTCGAATTTCGAATTTTGAATTTCGAATTTGGGCGTGCGGTCGTTCTCGAACAAACGGACCAATTCTTTCGCGACTGGAATTTCGTGAGGACTGTCCTCGGTTAGCGAAACCCGAATCGTGTCGCCGATTCCATCGGCCAGGAGCGATCCGATGCCGATGGCGCTTTTGATTCGCGCGTCTTCGCCTTCGCCGGCCTCGGTGACGCCGAGGTGGACGGGATAATTCCAATCGGGCCCGAGCTCGTTCAATCGCGCAACGAGCAGCCGGTAGGCCGCGATCATGATTTTCGGATTGCTCGCCTTCATCGAAAAAACGAACGCGTGATAATCGAGGTGGCGCGCAATCCGGGCGAACTCCAAGGCGCTCTCCACCATCCCGAGGGGCGTGTCGCCGTATCTATTTAGAATACGATCGCTGAGCGAGCCGTGGTTCGTCCCGATTCGCATGGCGATGCCGCGTCGTTTGCAAAGCTCGACCAACGGCGCAAACCGCTCCCCGATCCGGTTTAACTCACCCGCGTACTGCTCGTCCGTGTATTCGCGGATCACGAACTTTTTGGAATCGGCGTAGTTGCCCGGATTGATCCGCACCTTGCCGACCCAATTCGCCGCTTCCATTGCCGCGTCCGGCTTGAAGTGGATGTCGGCGACAAGCGGAACGTCGCAGCCGCGAGCGCGCAAACCTTTCACGATGTTTTCCAGATTGCGCGAATCTTTCACCGTGGGCGCGGTAATGCGCACGATCTCACAACCGACATTCGCCAGCTCCACCGTCTGTTGAATCGACGCCTCCGTGTCCATTGTGTCGCAAGTAATCATCGACTGGACGCGGACCGGATTGTTCCCCCCAATGCCGACCTTGCCGACGCGCACTTCGCGCGTCGGCCGGCGACGATACTGCAATGGATTTTCGCAAAAACGCATTCGTTAGGCCGGGTTCGGTTCGACCAGTACGGCCGTGCCGTAACACAAAACTTCCGTCACGCCCTGCATGATCTCGGTCGCGTCATAACGTAGACCGACGATCGCGTTTGCGCCGAGATCGCGCGCATGCTGCAGACAGAGCTCGAGCGCGTGTTGCCGCGTTTTCTCACATAGATCGGTCAGGATCGTGATGTTTCCGCCGACCAAAGTCTGCAGGCCGGCGCCGATCGTTCCGAAGATCGAACGCGAACGCACAATGATCCCCCGCACCACGCCGAAGGTTTTCACGACGCGATAGCCGGGCAGCTCAAATGCCGTCGTTGTCATGGACGGATTCATAAAGGGACTCTAAAAGAAGCACCCGATTGACGCAATCGATCAGGCGCTTCGCCGCGTGCAGATGCAGCTTAATCCTCTCGCGATCAAAGGATATTAAGCTAGGGCACGTCCTGATCCTTGGCCTTCTGCGATTGCGGCGCGTATTTGTCGAGTGCGCGTTTCACGAAAGGAATGTCCTGCAGGTCGAAGAACGTGATGTAAACGATCACTCCCATGATCAGTAGAGTGCACGCGCCTTGCACATATTCGAGCACTTTCATGTTCAACGGCTTGCGCCGCATCGATTCGATAAGGCCAAACAAAATATGACCGCCATCGAGGACGGGGATCGGCAACATGTTTAAAATCGCGAGGTTCACATTCAAAACGACGCTAAGCCAGAGAACGAGTTGCCAGCCGCGTTCGCTCTCGAAGAACAGAAAATAGATTCGCCCAATACCGACCGGACCACTCAGATGTTGCAGCCCGACATCTGACTTGGGCGAAATGACCGCCCCGAGCGTGTTGAGCGTGCTGGTCACGCTGTTGTGAATCAATTCAAACGGCGTCGGGTGGGAAATGGTCAGCTTTGTGTCCCAGGCAATACCGATCCTTGGTTTAGGTTCCTTTTCTCCCTCCATCTTCATCGGGACCGGCTTCACCGGCACCTCGAATGCTTTGCTATCGCGCTCGACCTGAAGAGTCAGCAGATCATCCGGGTGATTTTTCGTCTGCTCCATTAAAGCGGCCGGGCTGTAGATTTTCCGGCCGTTGATCCCTCGAATAATGTCGTTTTTGCGTAAGCCGGCGGCCGCCGCCGGAGAATTCGGTTCCACTTTGTCGATGATTGGTGTCTCGGCCGGAAGGATCAGCAATTGGCGGATGCTTTTTCTACGAAACCAGGCGCGCGATTCGGCCTTGTACGGTTCGACTTCGACGGTGCGAATCTGTCCGTCGCGTTCGAACTCGATCGGGATAGTCTCACCTTCACTTCGAACCACGGCCCAGCTAACGCTGTCATTCATTCCCAGAAACCGCGTGACTGGTTTTCCGTCAACCTGCACGATCTTGTCGCCTGGCTGCAGGTCGACCTTCGTCGCCGGCGACTCCGGCATGATGTAACCAATCGTGGTCGCCATGTCCGACTCGCTCACCGGATAACCGACTGCCCAGACGATCACCGCGAAGCCGACCGCCAACAGGAAACTGAAGCACGGTCCGGCGATCGCGACGATTATTTTGTCGAGGGCCGAAACCGGGGGCAACGCTTCACGATCGATATCGGCTTTTCCCTCGATGATGTCCATCGGCGCCAGTTGAGGCAACGCAACGAACCCGCCGAACGGCAGCGAGCCTAACGAATATTGGACGCCGTTGATTTTCTTGTTCCAAATCGGTTTCCCGAACCAGATCCCAAATTTCTCGATGTAAAGACCACGCCATCGCGCCGCCAGAAAGTGGCCGAGCTCATGCACGACGATCAGCAGATTGAAAATGATCAGGACCTCGAAGAGAACGAGGATGACGCGACCAATGTGAAGAATCATTAGCTGGCTGATTGTTTTTTCCCGATGGCGGCGGTCGCTTCCGCGCGCGCCCACTGATCGGCGGCCAATATCGCATCGAGATCGGGATGTGCAACGGTGTCGTGGCGGTCCATTACCTTTGCCACGGTGTGCCAAATCTGCGGAAACCGCATCTGGCGATTCAGGAACGCCGCAACCGCGATTTCGTTTGCCGCGTTCATCACCGCCGGCAACGTGCCACCGGTTTCACCTGCGCGACGCGCCAGATTGAGTGCCGGAAAATCCTCGTAACGCGGCGGAAAGAATTCCAGCTTCGACAACGTCGAGAAATCGAGCGGGGGCAGGGTGTTCGGCACCCGGTCGGGCCAGGTGACCGCGTATTGAATCGGAAAGCACATGTCCGAGTAACTGAGCTGCGCCAGCGTCGAACCATCCGCGAACTCGACCATCGAGTGCACGATGCTTTGCGGATGAATCACTACCTCGACGCGATCCATTGGAACGCCGAAAAGCCAGTGCGCCTCGATCATTTCCAGCCCTTTGTTAAACAGCGTCGCCGAATCGACGGTGATTTTCGGGCCCATGTTCCAGGTCGGATGCTTTAGCGCTTGCTCCACTGTGACCCCGCCCAATTCGCTGGCACGCGTTTCCCGAAACGGTCCGCCCGATGCGGTGAGAATGATCCGCCGAACTTCCGACGCGCGCCCGTCGAGACACTGAAAGATCGCGTTGTGCTCGGAATCGACCGGCAAAATTTTGACACCGCGTTTCTGCGCCGCCTGTGTCACCGCTTCGCCGGCCATCACCAGAATTTCCTTGCTCGCGACCGCCAGATCTTTCCCGGTTTCGATTGCATCCAGCGCCGGATGCAATCCCGCCGTGCCGACAATCGCGATCAAAACCATGTCGGCGTTCTCCATCTTTGCGATTTCGCAAAGGCCCTTTTCGCCAAGAAAAACCTTTGGCTCGTACTCGAGCTTGGCTCGCAGGATGTCGATCTTGCGTTCGTCCACGAGGCACACCGCAGGCGCGCGCGTTTTGTTCGCGGCAATCGCGAGCTTGCTCGCATTACTGTTCGCAGCGAGGCCGACGATCTCCATTCGCTCCGGAATGTCGTTTGCGACCTTGAGAGTGCTGTCGCCGATTGAGCCGGTCGCGCCCAGCAATACGACGCGTTTACGTTTCATGTTTCGACAGAATTAACAGAATCAACAAAATGCTTCAGAGCGAAACTGACTCTCGCTTTGGACGGCGAAACTTCTTTTTAAATTCGAGGCGCTCCGCTCCGAAATTCAGCAATAGCCCTTCATCAACTCCGGTCGCGACAAGGTAATTGACTAACTGGACCTCATGAATCTTTGCGAGAACCTGAATCGCTTTCGTTTCGACGATAAGCACGTCGTTAATCAGCGAGTCCGCAACAAATGCACCAATGAGTTCTCCTTCGTAACGCACCGAAATCGGCTTCTCGGATTCAACTTTCAGTCCTGCCCGGCGCAACTCCAGAGCAAGCGCGCATTGATAAACTGATTCCAGGAACCCTGAACCGAGTGTGGAATGAATTTTCATTGCAAGACCAATAACGTTGCCTGCCAGATCGTACTCCTCTGGCGCCTCTTCCATTCTGATCATTTTGTTCATTCTGTCAGAAATCTTTTATGGCACTCGAATCACAAGGCGCAGATAGAAAAACATAAGCGGCGCGGTGAACAAGAGACTATCGATGAGATCCAGCGCGCCACCAATTCCAGGGAGAAGCCGCCCTGAATCCTTTACCCCTGTGCTTCGTTTGACGATCGATTCGCCCAAGTCGCCGATGATTGCGGCGAACCCGAGCAGCAGACCGAGCACGGTCGCATGCGTCCAGGTCAGAAACGACAAATGTCCCGGCATGAGCTTGAACAGAGCCAGGCTGCACAGAAGTGCGAAAAGAAGCGCGCCGAAAAATCCTTCCCAGGTTTTCTTCGCGCTGATGTGGGGACTCATCAGGTGTCGACCGATTGCGCTGCCGGTCAGATAGGCGCCCATGTCGCTGAATTTCGTGACCGCGATCAAATACAAAACGTAAAACTGTCCCGTCACGATTCCGTTAGCCGCGCGCGGAGTAAGATAAAGGATTTTCGTGATGAAATTGAAAAGCCACAGGACATAAAGCAGCCCGAATAAGGTGTAGGCCATCGTCCGCAACGGTTCGTCGTGGCGAAGCCGAGCGAACATTTGCCGGGTGAACACCGTCAGGAGAAAGAAAAGTAAAACGGCGAGCTCAAAATCGTAGGACTGCGCAGGGCCGATTTTTGAAAAATAATAAAAACTGCCGACCAGCAAGATTGCGCCGCAGATCAGCCCGGTAATTTTGAAATTCGGTAGCGCCGCATGATCGAGCATTCGATAAAATTCCCAAAGCGCGATCAATCCGAACAAGCTGATCAAAAACCAAAACAGGATCTCGTATCCCGAAAACGCGATGGCCAGCGCGACCGTCCACAGCGCGATCGTGCTGACAAAGCGAAAAATGAAAGTTGAGCGCGGGGTCGCCGGTGTTGGCGGCGGCGCCGTTTGTTCGATCGTTCCGGACATGAAAGTTCCATCATCCCGAAGGATGCCGCGACGCGCAAGATCGACATGTGCGAAATGCGCGCTTAATTTTGTTCTGTGCAAAAGACGATGAAGGCGGTCGTGAAAGCCAAAGCCGAACCGGGCCTTTGGCTGCAAGAGGTACCCGTCCCTGAGGTTAGTGGCGACGATGTCCTGATCCGCGTCCTCAAAACATCCATCTGCGGAACCGACGTACATATATATAACTGGGATTCCTGGGCTCAGAAGACGATCCCTGTGCCGATGACGATCGGGCACGAATTCGTCGGAGTGGTCGATCGCGTCGGCGATCTCGTCAAAGGTTTTGCCAAAGGCGATCTCGTGGTCGGCGAAGGTCATATCACCTGCGGCCATTGCCGAAATTGTCTCGCGGGCCGGCGTCATCTTTGCCCGAACACCCAAGGCGTTGGCGTGAATCGAGCCGGCGCATTCGCCGAGTTCGTGGCTATTCCGCAATCAAATTGCTGGCATGCCGCGCCATCGATTCCGCTCGATGTTCTTTCCTGCTTTGATCCTTTCGGTAATGCGGTTCACACCGCGCTCTCTTTTGATCTGGTCGGCGAAGACGTTCTTATCACCGGCGCCGGGCCGATCGGTTGCATGGCCATTCCGGTCTGCAAACATGCCGGCGCCCGGCACATCGTCATCACGGACGTGAATCCGTACCGGCTCGAGCTCGCCTGGAAAATGGGGATCGACCTGGCACTCAACGTCCAGACTCAAAAGCTCACCGATGCGATGAAACAGCTCGGGATGAAAGAAGGCTTCGACGTTGCTCTTGAAATGTCCGGCAATCCAAAAGCGTTCGATGACATTTTGCCGAACATGTTTCACGGCGGGAAAGTCGCGCTGCTCGGGATTATGCCCGGAAACGCCGCGATCGATTGGAACACGGTTGTATTCGACCAACTGACGATCAAAGGAATTTACGGACGCGAAATGTACGAGACCTGGTACAAAATGGAGGCTCTGATCAAAGGCGGCGTCGATATTTCACCCGTCATCACTCACCGGTTCCCCTACACGCAATTCAAGGAAGCGATTGAACTGATGAAGTCCGGCAATTCCGGCAAAATCGTCCTGACCTGGAGCGAACCCTGAATTCCGAACCGCGGATTACGCGGATAAAACGGATTGTTTGGGCGCTTTCGCGACCTACCGCAGCGAGGCGGCTTCCTGATCGTGGCCTTCGAGCTCGAGCACCATTCGTTTGATGTGCTTGTAGTCCTGATGCGATCGCAAGAACTGCAAACTTTGTTGCGGATCGCCCCAGTGCAGAACCTGGATCGGCTCCTGGCGCGCGCCCCAAGTGTTCATGTCGCCTTGGTTCGCCATGTAAAGATCGATTGTGTTCCGCCCGCTCAATGCCCAGCCGTAATCTTCCACGCGATAAGTTTGGCCGGTTGATAATAGTCGAAACGTCGTTCCCATTGGCCAACGCGACCAATCCGCGGCCGCGCTTCCAATCCGCGGTGGAACTTTACTTACTGCCACTGTCCCCTTCGCTCCCCGGGTTGGGGCGGTTGTTTTCGTGACCCGAGTCGTCGTCACAGTCGTTGTGACACGAGTCGCTTTCTTCTGTTTATCCAAAGAGAATTTTTCCAGCTTGGTGTCGCTGCTGGAAATATTGATTACATCGGTATCATCGCTGTCGGAAATCGTGCGTGCCTGGCGAACATTTTCCGCGCGATGAATGGCCGGACTGGCCGCGTGGAGTTCTCCGCCGAGCGCATTGCGATTGCTGAACGCGCGATGATCCGCCTCGGTATGGGTATAAGCGGTGGTGCGGACGTTCTGGAATTCAGTCCTGGTAACGGGCGCTTCGTAGGACGGAAGCGCTCGCGCGGTCCCACCAGTTTCGCAACCACTGAGGAGAATGATGGCGATGAAGGCCGCGAGAACGGCCAGGGCGAGGCTGCGAAGTTCAGCGTGGGTCAAGATAGATCGCCGGCAACTTATTAACACTTATTCACAGCCTCGCAACTTTCTTTTTTCCAGACATAATCCGAATCGCTCCATCGACCAGATCAGTTCCAACGTGAATTCGAAGTTCATTAAATACTCGGAATGGACCGTCGCGATTCTGCTCTCCGCGCTGGTCCTGTTTCTTCTTTGCGTTCGCGCCACCCATACCGGAGCACTTTGGCGTGACGAATGTGATTCGGTTGAACTCGCCCGAATGCCGGCCTTCGCCGATATCGTTCGCAATTTAAAATTTACCTCGTTCCCGATTCTTTTCCCGACGACCGTTCGCCTCTTCACGAATTTGTTTGGCACGAGCGATGCCGCTCTACGCGGTTTCGGTTTTCTGGTCGGCGCCGGATTATTGGTAGCCGCCTGGTTCAACGCCCGAAGTCGTGCCGATGTCCCTTTGATTTTGCCGGCGCTGGTCGGGCTCAATGTCACATTTCTCACTGTCGGAAGCTGGATCCGCGGTTACGGACTTGGCTCGGTCTTGGTCACGGTATCGTTTGGATTAACCGTCCTCTTCGTTGCCCGACCGACGCTCCTCCGGCTGATCGCGATGTTTGTTTGTTACATCGCCAGCATGCAATCGCTCTACTTTCCGGCCGCGCTGATTCCCGCGTTCCTTCTCGCCGCCTTCGCGGTCTGCGTCTTCCGACGGGAATTCAAATGGGCTGCGGCCCTGTGTGGCATCGCTGCGATCTGCGCGCTTTCCTACGTCCCGAAATTCCTGACCTACTTTGAGATCCGCAATTGGGTCGTGGCGTTGCAACGAGCAACAACTCCCGTTGACCTTTGGCGCCAATTCCTGATTGCCTGCGGCGAGCCGCCCAACTTCGCGCCTTGGATATGGCTGGCTCTCCTCGTGACCTCGGTCCTCGGTGCGCTTTGGATCATCGCGGCAAAATCTCGTCGCGATTCAATCAGCGCGAGTGTTTTCGCTTTCGGCGCTATCACAATTCTGCTGGCGACACCGATGTATTTCGTTTTTCTCTGGACTCTGCACAACATCCCCGAAACGCGTTATTATCTCACACTTCTCTGCGTGCTTGCCGCCGCGACGGAATTAATCGTTGGCCTGCTTAGCCAGTTTGCCTGGGTCCGGATTGCGCGGCTCGTCTTGGTTATTGTTCTCGCGGCAGTATTGCCGATCTTTGCCTGGCCGAAAATCACCGAGCGTGAAACGAATCTCGATCTGCTCGCGCGGAATTTACAAATTTACTCGCGAAGTGGCGATCTGATCATCGTGAACCGGTGGTTCCTGGCGCCCGGTTTCAGTTGGTACTACCACGGCCCGGCGCGATGGATGACTTTGCCCGAGTTGAGTGAGAAACGCATTCATCGCTACGATTTGCTGATCGCAAAAATGCAATCATCGGACGCGCTCGCCGATATTCGCTCCGGAATCTCAGAGACCCTGCAATCGGGAAATCGAGTGTGGCTGGTCGGCGGGGCGCAGCTCGCCCAGCAGGGAGAACCATTAACTCTGGGACCGGCGCCTGATCCGCAGTTTGGGTGGGACTCCGGAATGTATGACTACTCATGGGCGACGCAGCTTGGCGCTTTTCTTCGGCAACATGTGATCGATGGCGAAGTTGTTCTTTCGCCGATGAACGGCGTCAATTCGAACGAAAATGTGCCGCTGCTGATTGGGCGCGGCTGGAAAGAGTAAGAGGCGCGGCACCTTGACACCCATTCGCTCAATCACTAATTCCCGCCAGATGCGACCCGTAATCTGGACCGCACTATTTTGCTTCGCGGCTTTTCAAAATTGTCGATCTTCAGTCGACGAAGTTCGCGTTCAATCCGCTTTCGCGATTCAAAACGGACTCGACTTTGTTGCAACCAGCCAAACCGCGACCGGGGGATTCATCACCGATTGCTGGCATGTCGACGCGCCGGAACAGAAAACGCCGGTTGACGCGGTATTCACCGTTTCACAGGTGCTTTATTCGCTTTCGTTTTGTCGGGAATCGGCGAGCGCCCGCGGAACTGAAGAACGCGCCGCGAAATATCTGGCGGTGCAAAGCGACTCCCCTGGTGTCTGGCATTATTACGGCAGCGGCACTGACCTCAAAATCTCTGCTGACGTCGACGACACTTCCGTGGCGTGGGCGGCCCTCCAACGTCTGGGCGTCCCAACCCCGCCGGCAGCACTGGACGCTGTTCGCGCAAGTCGAGATGAAAAAGGGTTGTTCACGACCTGGATCGGTCCCCCATCCAGTTGGGTCAACATCGACAGCCGGGACGTCGACACTGTCGTAAACATAAACGCGCTTCTTCTTTTTGGATTGGCCCATGAAAATGCCGACGCGGTTTGCAAATATGTGGTCGCGCAAATTGACAACGATAATTTTCGGCGAGGCACCGTTTATTACCGATCTCCGCTGATGTTCGCGCACGCCTTCTCGCGCGCATATCAGGAAGGAAATATGAAATGCCTTGGATCCGGCGTTGGAAAACTTCTTGATACGATTCTTTCCCTGCAAAATCCGGATGGCTCGTGGGGCAACGACCTTGAGACCGCGTTCGGCGCTCTCACGCTTCTGAATCTCGATTATCGCGGCCCCGCCTTGGGCCGCGCGATCAAAGTTCTTCTCGCGCGGCAAACTTCCGATGGCGGTTGGGAACTTGCGCCGGCTTATCGCGGGGCAGTCCAGCCGTTGAATTACGGCTCGCGTGCGCTGACTACGGCTGTCGTCATTGAAGCGCTCGCCAAATATTCCGCGAAACAATGAACACGCCTTTGCACAGTCGCGCTCTGCTTCGCCACATTCGTTTTGGCGAAGTGTTCGTGCTTCAAGGAACACCGTTCATGGGCGCCGCGTTTGCGATGGGAATGCTCACCACTACAAATATTGAAACGTTGTTGGTATTCTTAGCCGGCAGCATTCTGCTCGTCGCTCATGTTTTCACCCTGAACGATTGGGCCGACATCGCGCATGGTTTGAAAGCGCCCGATCCGCTGGTGTCGTCAGTTCGTTTGTTCTGGTTCTCGCTGTTTCTGCTCATTGCGAGTTTGCTCGTCTTCTGGCTGATCAACATTCGCGTCGTGCTCCTCGGGGTGATCGTCGCCGTTCTCGGATTTTTTTATTCCCATCCGAAATTGAATTTCAAAGGCACGCCGATCGCGTCCTCGATTCCCCATTTGGTCGGTGGAGTGTTTCATTTTCTGCTCGGCTACTCCGTGTTTATGCCAATCGATCGGCGCGGCATTTTCATTGCGCTCTTCTTCGCCCTTACTTTCGCGGCCGGTCATCTCAACCACGAGGTCCGCGATTTCGAGCTCGATCAAAAAAATAACGCGCGCACCAACGCGGTCGCCTTTGGCAAGCGCGCGACGTTTATTGCGGGGCTGATCGTGTTCACCCTCGCTTATCTTTGTCTGATTTTGCTCACAGGTTTTTATTTGATATTTGCGCCAGCGGTTTTTTGGGCGGCAATTCTGTTTTATCCGCTTCATCTATTTTGGTCAGTTCGTGCTCTAAAGGCAGACTTGCGTCCCGACGTCCTTTATCGATTTCAGATCCAGTATCGATCGCTTTATCTGGTGATCGGAATTCTTATGATCCTTACGGCCATCGGCCATTTACGTCCGCTTGGCCTGGAGTAGAGGACGTCGCCTTAAAATGTTGGTTTCCTGTTTTATAAATAGCGACTGATGATTGAAGACGCTCAATCCGACGACGCGTTGTCTTCGGCGTCGCGCAAGATCGACTTCCTGGCGCGATTGGAGTTGGTCATCGCCATTTTGCTCACGGCGGTTGTGCTGCTTTTTCTCGCAATGCGCGCAACGCACGCCGGCGCGCTTTGGCGGGACGAAGCCGCCGCTCTTCAACTGGCTCAAATGCCGACGATTAGCGACATTGCGGCGAATTTTCAGCACGAAGCCTTTCCGCTCCCGTTTCCACTCTTGATCCGCGGTTACACTGGATTGGTCGGTGCAAGCGACGCGAGTTTGCGCTGGTTCGGATTCGCAGTCGGCGTCGCCCTCCTTGCGACGGCATGGTTCAATTCGCGTCGCCTCGGCGATCGCGGCCCATCTTTGTTCCTCGCACTGTTCGGCCTCAACGCGACGTTTCTGCTCTGGGGCACTTCGTTGCGCGGTTATGGACTCGGCTACGTCTTCTTGCTCTTAACGATCGGCCTCAGCGCGCAAGCCATCCGGGCGCCGACAACTCGAAATGCGATTTTCGCGACCCTCGCAGCGATCGGCGCCGTTCAATTCATGATCAACGCAATCCCGTTGATCGCAGCGGTCGGCGCTTCGGCAATTCTCGCTCTTGCGATCGAAAAAGAATTCCGCCGCGCGGCGATCGTTTGCATGTGCTGCGGAATTTGTGCGCTCTCGTTTGTTCCTTACGTCCATTCCTATTTGGGCGCCGACTGGAACATTGTTCTTAAATATCCGGCCGACTTCTTTTCCCTTTGGGAAAAATTAAAGCTGGCCCTGCAAGAACAGTCGGTGCTCGGGGCAATTTTGTGGTACACGGCGTTGCCCGTAATCATCGTCGCTGCAGGTTCGCGGTGGTGGACCGTGCGACGTAAAAAATCATCGGGCGAAGCAGCGCTGCTTTTGTTTTTGACTGCGGCAAGCGCCTTTTCCGTCATCGGTTACTACGCATTCTTGCAAATCCTGAGTTATGCCACCCGCTCCTGGTATTACCTTCCATTGTTGTGCGCAGTTGCAGGCGCGGTTGATCTGACCGGCGGAATCTTGTCGCGCGCTGAATGGTTCCGAATCGCGAGAATTCTCTTCGCGGCCGTGGCCCTGTTGTTCCTGCCGTTCAAACTCTGGAACGTCACGCATCAGCGCCTGACCGATATCGACGTGGTGGCCCAAGAGCTCGAACAAGAAGCCGGACCAAGCGATCTAATCGTCCTCAATCCGTGGTACTTTGCGCCATCATTTTATCGTTACTACCACGGTCCCACCCCGTGGATCACGGTACCCGTGATGAGCGAGCATCGAGTTCACCGATACGATTTGATGAAATCGAAGATGATCGAAGCCGACCCGCTCAGCGATGTCCGTTCCGCGATCCAACAAACATTGCAATCCGGTCACCGGGCCTGGATCGTCGGCGGCGCGAGGCCAGTGGACCCGAACATGCCGCGGTTGGGGCCCGCGCCAAATCCCTACTTCGGATGGGCGGGTTACACGTCCTACTGGTCGATGGAAATTGGATCGTTCCTCAGCCAGCACACGGCCGGCGAAGTTGTGATCGAACCCATGCCGGGCGTGAACGATAGCGAAAATATTCCACTTCTGGTGACGAAAGGTTGGAAAGACTAGTTTTTGCATCGGCGGCGCTTTGATAGAAACTGTTTTCATGCTCGCCGAATTCGAAAAGCACCTCTCGCAAACGCTCGAGGAAATAAAATCGCAGGGTCTCTATAAGACGGAGCGTGTAATCACTTCGCCCCAGGACGCGCACATCGCCGTCGCCGATGGCAAACGCGTTCTCAACATGTGCGCGAACAACTATCTTGGCCTCGCGGACCATCCCGAGCTCATCAAAGCTGCCAAAAAAGCGCTCGACGATCACGGCTTTGGGATGGCCAGCGTGAGGTTCATTTGCGGAACCCAAGACATTCACAAGGAACTCGAAGCCGCTCTGACCAAGTTTCTCGGGACCGAAGACACAATTCTTTATCCGAGCGCGTTCGACGCCAACGGCGGCTTGTTCGAGACGCTGTTTGCCGAAAAAGACGCGATAATCAGCGACGAACTGAATCACGCTTCCATTATCGATGGCATCCGTCTCTGCAAAGCCCAACGCTTCCGTTACAAGCACAACGACATGAACGATCTGGAGGCTAAGCTGAAAGAAGCGAGCACCGCGCGCTTCAAACTAGTTGCGACCGACGGCTGTTTCTCAATGGACGGAACGATTGCCGATCTGAAATCAATCGTCGATTTGGCGCAGAAATACGACGCACTCACCATGATCGATGACGCGCACGCGACCGGATTCCTCGGAACGAGAGGGCGCGGCACTCACGAATATCGCAGCGTCATGGGCAAGATCGACATCATCACGGGCACGCTTGGCAAGGCGTTAGGCGGCGCGAGCGGCGGGTTCACCAGCGGGCGCAAAGAGATCGTGGCCCTTCTTCGACAGCGCTCGCGGCCCTACTTATTCTCCAACACCGTTGCGCCACCAATCGTGGCAGCTTGTTTGAGAGCCCTGGAAATGTTGACGGCATCGACCGAATTGCGTGACAAGCTCGAAGCCAACACGAAATATTTTCGCGATGCCATCACCAAGGCTGGCCTCACGATTAAAGCAGGCGTGCATCCGATCGTGCCGATCATGATCGGCGACGCCGCGAAATCGCAGAAGTTCGCCGCGCGCATGCTTGAGAAAGGCGTTTACGTGATTGGATTTTTCTATCCGGTCGTGCCACATGGAACGGCCCGCGTCCGGGTGCAAGTGAGCGCCGCCCATTCACGCGAAGATCTGGAGTTTGCGGTCACAGCGTTCGCCGAGACGAACGAGGAATTAAAATAACTGTGGCGGCAGCCGTCCCGGCTGCAGAAATACCATGGAGCTTAAGCTCGAGCGCTGCACCATTCGCGATTGGCGTCTCGACGATGTTGAGTCGCTGGCGAAACACGCCAATAATCGTCGGGTCTGGCTCACATTGCGCGATCGTTTTCCGCATCCCTACACGATCGAAGACGCAAAGAATTTCCTGGAACGCGCCACAGCCGACAAGGAACAGGAGAAATTCTATTGCATTGACATCGGCGGCGCGGCAGCCGGCGGAATCGGCTTTCGACCCGGTGAAGACGTTTATCGATACACTGCTGAATTTGGCTATTGGCTGGCCGAAGAATTCTGGGGACAAGGCATTATGAGCGAGGTGGTCGCTACCTTCGTGGATTATTGCTTCGCGAACTTTCCCTTGAACCGAATCTTCGCTTCTGTTTACGCAAACAACCCGGCTTCGGCGCGCATTTTGGAGAAAGCCGGCTTTGTCTTCGAAGGCCGATTGCGAAGCAACGTCATCAAGGACGGCAAAATTCTCGATTCGCTTCTCTACGCAAAGACAATGTAATCTTGCGCCGATGCACTACCTGGTGATCGAAAAATTCAAGAATACCCCGGCAATTTATCAACGCCTGGCCGAAAAAGGACGCATGATGCCGGAGGGTTTGAATTACGTTTCGAGCTGGATCGACCACAACTTGAAAACCTGCTGGCAGATCATGGAGACCGAGGATTTCGTGTTGCGCGAACGCTGGATCGATAACTGGAAAGATTTGATGGAATTCGAGATCATCGCGGTGCGCACGTCAGCAGAGGTGCGTGAAATGATGAAAGGAAAAGTTTAATAACATGACTGAACAAACAGAGCCTCACGTGATTGTTCGCGGGACCGCCGCGGACTTTTCTCAAAAGATCGAAATCGGCACGCATCGGATCAATGCCGATGAGCCAGTTTCGTTCGGCGGCGCCGACACCGGCTCCTCGCCTTACGATCTTATACTCGCGGCATTGGGCGCTTGCACCTCGATGACGATTGGTCTCTATGCGCGGAAACGGGGATGGCCGCTGGAGAAAATCACCGTCTCACTGAACCATTCAAAGATTCACGCCAAAGATTGCGACGACTGTGAAACAAAGGAAGGCAGAATCGACCGCATCGAGATGGAGATTCATCTCGACGGTACGCTGACCGACGAGCAACGCGCCAAACTAATGGAAATCGCCGAGAAATGTCCGGTTCATCAAACGCTCACTTCCGAGATCAATATCAAGACCCGCGCGACCTGAGTTTTATCGTTCGTGGAGCGCGATACTGGATCCGACCCAGGTCTTGTCCTTGTTGAAATTGACTCCCATCATTTGGCCCTGACTCATTCGAACCAGGTTATTGAGAAGGACCGGTTCGCCGCTCTCCGTCCAGACAAACATCATTCGGAGTTCCGCTTTTGATTTAGGTCCGTCGATCGTCGAAACGAACGACGCGTATTCGACTTTTTTCTGCAATATCCATTGATGCGGATTTTCCAATGCTGCGACCTTTTCGGGCGTCGGTTCCATGTCGACGCCAAGGCCGGCAAATGAATAAAGCGGTTTCAAAACGTAATTTTCTACGTTTTCTCCGGAAGGAAATTCGTCCGCGAAAAACGCCGGCGACGTATGCGCCGTTTTGATGAACGGCAGTGAGTGTTTACTGATTTTGTAATACCAGTTCGGATGCGCGATCCAGGCGACATCGATCTCTTCCTCGAACCGAAATGGCAGGGTGAGGTCCGGTCTCCGTTCGAGTTCGTCGAAGATGACACGATTGTAGATGCGCTCGGCGCGCGTTTCGCGTCCGCCATGATCGTAAAACAATTCGCGCCCGTGCTTCTTGATTTTCGTGACGCAGACTGACTGGATTCCCAGCAGCGCCTCCGTTGCCGAAAAATCGATCCGCGTTTTTTGTTTCTCCGGCTCAATCTCCAGCAGAATCACGTTCTCCGGCTTGGAATTGCCGATGATCGTCCGGCGCAGGATGTCGATGTATTGTTCGTCCCTGACCCCGCCGAATGACGACGTCCAATTTTTCGGAATTGCCGGATAGGATTTTCGGATGCACCCGAGAAGCAGGAACTGAAACGCATACAAACTGGGAAACGCCTGCATCTCGATCAGCCTCGGGGTGAGCCGATGGTCCTCTTCACAAACCGCCAGATCGACAATGAGAAATTCCGGATGCCCCGATTCGTTAGGCACTTCAAGCCCGGACGGGATGGCTGACGCGGAATGTCGCCTGAATTCAGGGGTCAGCGTTTGGGCGGCGATCTCGTTCGCCGCGTAAACCACTTCGTCCGTAAACTCGCGCGTCAGGAAGATCGGCGTTTCGGAAATCCGAAAATCGGCGGGCCACTTGGTCGCTTCATTCACGCAGCGCAACAGCGCGGCGTACTTCTGTGGCGTGAAATCGGCGTTGAATCGTTGTCGCAGCTCTGGGTACACTCTAGAAGAACGCACGAAGTGCCGATAACCACAAAATCAGCGCGCAACCGACGCCCACTACCGGCGCCCAAAATCTTTGCGAAAAGATCGATATCGTAGCGAGGGATAAGACGCACATTGCCCCCCCAACCCACCAAAAGAGATTCGAATGCAGCGCCGGAACCATTCCAAAAAAGTGTAGCCCGACAATCACCGCGATCACCGGAACCACGTACTGCTTTCGGCCAGCGCGCTTGAGCAGGACAACCGCACAGATGATCGCGACGACTTCGAGGCCGACGAACATTTCATAAATCCCTCCGTCGAAATGTCCACCACGCGCCGCGTAGGGAATAAATCCGGCGGCAAAAATGATTAGGCCGGAAAAGCACAGCGCCAGCAGCAGCAGCGAAATAAACCAAACGCGACCGAGCTCACGGGCGCCCGCGGCAACCCAGAAAACAGCGAGTGCCGCAACAATGATCGCGCCGGTGCCGTTCAAATCAAAAATTTGCCGGCGCGCATCACCGGTTCGCCGTCGAACCAGATGTCGAAATCGCGGCCGACGCAGTCAATATGGGTCTTCGATTTCCAATCGGCGCCGGTGTGCTCGGAATAGGGATGACCAAAAGCGATGTGGATGCCGGGAATTTTCTCGTCCTGCAAAATGTTTCCGATCACATGCGTGCAGGCGGTGTTGGTGCCCACGGCAAATTCCCCTACGCGATTGCTGTTTTCGTCCGTGCTGGTGTAGGCGCGAAATTCCTCGAGTAACTCCTTATCGTCGCAGCGGAGATCGACGATTCGATTGTCGCGCACTTCGATGGTGAGCGGCCTGTCCTGGAGGTCCCCGTATTTGGCGCAGAGATAATCGCCAACTACTCCGTCGACCACGAAGATGCCGTTGGTGTTCATTGGCGCGGTAAATATTTCGCCGCCCGGAAGATTACCCCATTTATCTCGACTAATGATGCCGCTCGTCTTCAACCATTTTAGCTTTGGTGAAAATTCTCCCTCGAATTCCGTGCCATGCTGCGTGCGACAGTTGATGCGGCCGGTGTGACGCGCCCATTCGACCAATCGCTGGCTCAAAGCATCCACGTCCTGAAAATCGGCCCGCATTCCTTCACACATGATTTGCGGGGTGATATTTACCATGTGGCCGTGGCGAATGTGATGCTTGTTCACGACTTCAGTCATTTGTGCACGCGCGCTCAATTCGCCGCGCTGCGATTGCGCGCAAAAAATCGAAACCTGGGATTGCGCAAGGTCTTCCAAGATCTGCCGTGGCATGTCCAGCGACGGCCGCGAACCATAATCTTCCCACACGAACACGGCGTGCTCAGATCCCACTTCCTCTACTTCCACCTGCAAAGCAGCTGCGATCTCGCGCGTCGCTTCGTCGGTAATGATCGTAATTCGCTCGTCCGGCCGTAATTGAAGGCACACTCGGACTGCGTTGCGCGCCCCGGGGGCTAGCTCGGCGTTAATCGTATCGATGGTCAGACGATCCGACATTGTTTGAGATGAGAATGGCGTGAAAATTGGCTTTTGTCACGAAACACCGATGGTCAAGCCTTCGTAGGTTTCGGCCACGATTTGATCGACCACCGCTTTCATATCGTTGGTCCGCGCGAACGTGGCGAGTTGTCGATCCGCGCCGGTGCCTTCGCGCATGATCCGCTCGATGTGCTCCATCTCGCGCCGGCTCCCGAGCTCGTTCACTTCCGTCGAAACGAATTCGAGCAGTTCGTTCAAGAGACTGCGCGTTTCGACTTCGGTTTCGCGGCCGAAATCGATCAGTTTCCCGTTGATCCCGTAACGAGTCGCGCGCCAGCGGTTTTCATCGAGCAAACGCCGACGATACACGCGAAAGGTGATATTTCTCCGGAGGAGCTTGAACAATTTGGAGATTATTGCCTGAAGCAATGCCGCGATCGCGAGAGTGTCGTCCACGCGCGATTGCGCATCGCACACACGCACTTCCAGCGTGTCGAAAAAAGGATGCAGCCGAATGTCCCACCAGATTTTCTTGGGATTGTCGATGCAACCGGTTTTAACCAGGAGCTTGCAATAATCTTCGTACTCGGAGAGCGATTCGAATGCGTCTGGAATACCAGTGCGTGGAAAACGTTCGAACACTTTGAGCCGATAACCTTTCAAACCCGTATCCTGACCGACCCAGAACGGCGAGTTGACCGACAGCGCGTAAATGTGCGGCAGGAAATAGCGCGTCTGGTTCATCACGTGAATCGCCGTTTCGCGATCTGGGATGCCCACGTGCACATGCAATCCGAAAATCAGGTTCGCCCGAGCGAGTGATTGCATGTCGCGCAAAATTTCCTGATAACGTGCGCCTTCGGTGATGAGTTGGTCGCGCCAGTGCGAAAAAGGATGCGTCCCCACCGACGCGATCTTCAATCCTCGCTCGCCGGCGAGACTGGCCAGTTTGCTCCGAAGGTCGAGCACGTGTTCGCGAGCACATTTGATGTCGGCGCAGATTTCCGTTCCCAGCTCGACCACCGATTGGTGCATCTCGGGCTTGATCTGCTCCTTGAGCAATACTTTGCCGCCCTCGAGAATTTCCTGAATGTGCGATCGCAGCTCACGAGTCTGCGGGTCGATAATCGCGAATTCCTCCTCGATTCCGAGGGTATACGTGTGGTCCTTGCCCGCCATGGGACAACAAATCTCCCCCAAAAACGCGGACCTGTCATCCGCGGCAAGCGACAGTTCCGATTTAGTGAATCTGTATGTCGCCGCTGGTGAGATCCCGCCGGCTGAATAACCGTTGCTCAGATGAATCGAGAAGAAATCCAATGTGCCTGGTGTCCCGTTGTCGGTCACGTCCACCGTGAAGCTGACCGTCGATTTCCTGCTCAGCTTCGCCGTTCCAGTGAACTGGGCTGGTTTCCGTTGATGTTCAGCGAGGTAATCTTGCTTGCAGCAAATGAGAGATTGGATGCCGGATCACTGTAGCTAAAGCTCCCGATCAGTTTGGTTTTCTTTTTCGACGTCTGAAACTTCACATCCATCCTGAAATCGGCCTCACCACCGTGGGGACCGCAATTGAACCGTCGCCGTCGACCATCGTCGGCGAAGTCGTCGGAGTCGGCGTTGGACTCGGAAAGGTGTCGGAGTTGGACTCGGGGCAATTGTAGGGGTCGGAGTAGGAGTTGGTGTCGGTGTTGGTGTTGGAGTTGGCGTTGGAGTCGGTGTTGGGGTCGGCGTGGAGTAGGTGTTGGCGTCGGCGTAGGTGTAGGTGTCGGGGTCGGCGTGGGAGTTGATGTCGGTGTTGGAGTAGGAGTCGGAGTGGGAGTGGGAGTCGAGCACGCAACGTTCGTCCAAGCGAAGTAAGCACCCGAGGATACTCCAGGAGGTTGATTGGTGCCTGTCGCGTCACAACCCATTTCCGTGAAGTTCGTCGTGCTCTGCTGTACTCCGACCGTGAGAGCACTGTCTGTTCCCCCGGCATGGTTGGTCACTAGCTGATAGGCTACGTCGAACTGCCCCGGAAAGGGAGGCGTCTCGTACAGGACTACCTCATAGTCCAGGTTGGGAGTTGGATTGCCCGGGAAGTAGGCATTGCGGTACTCCACATAGAATATTCGGTTAGGAGCTGTCCCCGTAGTCGTCGTGAACACTCCACAAGTAGGGCATGTGGCAGTGACGGGATACTGGTCTACCCAGTATGGTCCTATGGAATACGTAGCCGTCGTTTCCGGCATACAGGTGACGCCAAACCCGGTGAAGGCTGTGCCGAAGGCCAGTGTTCCGTTAGAGCCTGCCGTAGCCGAGGTAAAGGTCTGGTCGTAAAGCGTGACGGGAAACGGCAGCGGGATGGAGACACCACAGTCATCGCAGTTCATTCCGATACTAGTCGTTCCTGGCACGAAGGTGCCGGTTGTTGCCGTGAATGTATAGGAAGGAGTGCAGGTGGCGGTCGGAGTAGGCGTCGGCGTTGGCGTGGGTGTAGGTGTCGGAGTTGGCGTGGGTGTTGGAGTAGGAGTGGTGTGGCGTCGGGGTCGGTGTGGGAGTCGGAGTTGGCGTCGGAGTTGGTTCTGATCCGGCATCATCGTCGATGATTGTTACCGTTGCCGTTGCCGGGCCGCTCAACATCTGACCTGCGCCCACCAGATTGCTCAACGTAACTGTGAAGTTCCACGGATTTGGCTCGTTATCTTCGATGCCCGGATCGGTTTGTTCATTGAGGGTGATCGTGATGGGCTGGCTGGTATCGCCCGGATTGAAAGTCAGATCGCCGGAAGCAGCGGTGTAATCGGTTGGAGAAACTGGCCGTGCCGTCACTCAGTCGCGTAATGAACCATCGCACTGCCACTGGTATCACCATTTCGAGTCACAGTTAAGGTAACCTGCCCGGAAGTTTCATTCACATTGTAGCTTGGAGTTATCGAACTGAATGCAAGCGGCGGTTGGCGAAAGCAACTGGGCGGCGATGGAAATTGGAGGGTTACCCAATTGGCGGTTGGCGAGGTGGCGAAGAGCGTTGGTGTTTCCGCTCAGTATCGACTTTGTAGATCAGTATTATTCCGATTGGTTCGCAAAGTAAAGATTGCCCTCGAGATCGAACTACGATGCCGCGCGGTTCAGCCAGGCCCGACCCGGACTTGCAAACGTTCTGGCATTACCCGCGAATCGAACTCTCGGATGCTGTCCAAACCTGTGGGCTGGCGTAAAGAGTCCCATCCGTGTCGAAAAGCAAAAAGATCGGAGACGAGAGCGCGATCGTGAACGCTCCCTGATCGTTGCCGTGAGGTGTAAATTTTTCGATTGTGCCACTGCCGAAGTTAACAACGAAAGATTTCCGGCGGCATCAAAGCTAATCGCATGCGGCTCGACTCAACACCGCGCTGCCGAAAACGGCCTGGTCGGTGCCGGCCGAGGTGAATTCAATTACCGTGTTTGTCGCCGGCGTTCGCCGCGTAAAGATTGCCATTAGCGTCGAAAGCGTAGAGCCCACGGGGCATTCACGTGATGCACGCTGGAGTCGTTGAACTTGCGTGCCTGTTCCGCGCGGATCGAATTTCTCGATCGTGTTGTTATGGAGATTGGCCACGTAAAGATTGCCGCTGAAATCGAAGGCAAGTCCCCACGGCTCGTCTAGACCGGAATCGGCAAAGGTCCCAAGATCGACACCATTAATGTCGAACTTCTCGATCCAAGCGGCATTCGAAACATAGAAGCGCACGGTCTTGCACTTGCCCGCGCTGCCGGCGCTGTAGAGATCGGCGGCTTCCTGTGCGGTGAGAACACGATTAAACAATTCTACTTCGTCGATTCGGCCGTTGAACTGATTTGTATTCGCGGTCGGTGGAAAAATACCGATCTTGGCGGAGGCACTACTGCTGCCAGGCGCCCCTCCTGAACCTGAAGTAAACGCAGGGTTCGCCGCGAGGCCATCCACGTAAAATTCGAACGCACTGCCATCATATGTAACCACCACATGGTGCCAGCTTCCGGTTGTGACAAGGCTCGAATTTGTAAAAGCTTGTGTAACGCTCCCACTGTTGTCGACACTTGCGTACAATGCCCCGCCGCTAAGAATCTCAAATAAGTACCCGTTGACGGCATCATCGTTTCCGACAATGACTGGACTCGTTGAGGTATCATTGGGGTTAACCCACGCATCGATGCTGAATGTGTTCGGAAGATCGACCAAACCGACATCGACATATTGGTTGCTGCCGTTGAAACCAAACGCGCGATCTACTTTGCCGTTGTCGAACGTCGCACCGTTTTTGAGTGTGCCGTTATTGTTTCCCTCAATGTCGGCCGCGGTGTTATCGCCGGGCCACCAATCAATCAGGCCCGACGGCGGAGCAAGACACGTCGGTTTGCACTTACCGTGACTGCCCGCATCGTAGATGGACTGGATCTCATCCGCGCTCAGCGCACGGTCGAAGATTTCCACTTCATCGATCAGGCCGGGGAAGAAGAAACTAACCTGCTCGTTGTTAGAATCAGCGCCAATGAGGAAGGCATGTCCGTCATATCCGATAGTCCTACTAGTCGCCGCAGATGCGACCACCTCGTCGTTCACGTATAGAGTTAAGGTCGAACCATCATACGTGAGGGCAATGTGATACCAGGTGCCGGGAGTCGGAGTGAAACTTGAAGTTGCAAGATCGCTGGAGGTCGAATCGCCGATTCCGGCGGACAGCACTCCTCCATTAAGGAAAACCTGATAGGAATCCTGGAGTCCGGTGCCGACAGGCTTAGCAAACAACACGATTACGCCTGAGTTACTGGAGAAGTTGAACCAGCCATCAACGCTTACATTCGCGGGTCTGAGCGCAGGCGAATCAGGAATGGTAACGTATTGATTACTTCCGTTCAGACTAAATGCCTGCCCTACTTCACCGGTCGCAAACGTCGCGCCGTTCTCGAGCAGGCCGTTGTTGCCGCCTTGAATGTCTTTCGTATTTCCGTCGCCTGGCCACCAACCAATCATGTTTGCCGGCGGCGGCGTGCACGAGTGACACTTACCGGTGCAGCCCGCGTTGTAGATACTTAGAATCTCAGCCCCGCTAAGTGCGCGGTTGAACACTTCTACTTCATCAATCAGGCCGACAAAGTTGAGCCCATCTCCACCGGCTATGTCGAACGACTGCCCTGAGTCGTCGATATTTCCGGTGACCGCTTGCGACGCAACAGCTACGCCGTTGAAGTAAACAGTCATTGTTGCGCCATCGTAGGTCAAAGCGACGTGGCTCCAGGTGTTAGCCGGCGGGTTAATTCCAGTCCCGAGAAAGTTCTCGACTCCGTTGGTTTTTATTGAACCGGTGAGTTGGCAAGTTGGCGTGAACAAGCAGAACAAATCGTAGTCATTACCGCCGGATAGCGGTTTACCGAAATAGACCGCCTCGTTCGGTACTATTTGAACTCGACGGGTTGATCCAGCCATCAATCGTGACTTGGTTGCCCAGGTTGATCAAATTTGAAGGCCGGCCAGCGCTCGCGAAACCGCTGCCATCAAAACTGAACGCTTGTCCAATCTTGCCGGTCGTAAACGTCGCCGGTCCAAGAGATAAATTATTATGACTAATGATATCGTCACCATTGCCCTCGGCGGGCCACCAGCTGATCATGTTGGAAGGCGGCGCCGCACAGGCCGGCGTGGCCGGCCCTGGCCCCGAAAAAGTAACTGTTATTGTCTGACTCGGCCCGTTGCATGTGGCAGTATTAACGCCACCCCAATTTGCATTACCCGTACCGATATCCGGGCGCACAACGTAGCCTGGGTTCTCGCAGCTACAGATAGCCCTATCGCCGGCGCTATTGGCGGCAAGTGTTATACCATCACCACACCCTGATCCAGCAGCCCATGTGACGGCCCCGACCGTCCACGAGCCGTAAGTTCCGCTCTGCATAGCGGCGGCAATCTGTGGAACAATCGTCGCATCAGTTAGCGTCCGCCCCACTGAATCGTTTGTCCCGCTGATCGTGACCGTGTCGTATCCAGCAGGGGTCAGGCTCGTGATAAAATCTCTCCATTGTTGCACGACTTCCGCAGAAGCGCTTTGGTGCGCGGTAAACGAAGCGGTGAAAATCGTGCTCGCCGGACACTGTTGCGCCGGCGCGTTCACGGCGACCACTGCGGAATTCGACTGAACCGGTCCTCGCGCGGCAAAGAGGGCGCTCAAAATCAGGAACGCTAATATGAAGATAATGCCCGAGACGCGCGAACTGCTCGCGCCTGCTTGTCTGACACGCTGAAGGAAAATTTTCATTTAAGCGTGCCGTTTCCGGAAACGCCATCCGTTACGGCGCATTCTTGCCGCATTTTGGCCGATGCCGTCAACCTTTTTCCGGGTCGAACGGAAACCGCAACCGTTGAGGCGGCTATGCAAGCTCGGCCATCGATCGTTTGGTGACTGCGGCTTGCAAATATTTGCCCCAGCTTAAGTTGTCGCGCCCGGGGTGGTGTTCACGCGCTTTGCGAATTGCCATTTCGGAAACGGCTTCGACCACCCACTCGAAATTTGCCTGACCGACCGAGGCCGCTTCCGCGTCCGGAGCGGGATTGCAAAAATCGATCGCCACCGGAACGCCATCGCGGATGGCGAACTCCACTGTGTTCAAGTCGTAACCGAGATACTCATTCAGTCGAAGCACGCCCTCTTCGACTTTCTCCAAAATGTCCTTCGGTGTGTCCCATTCGGTTTGGTATCGCAAATGATATGGATGCCGCGGCTCATACGGCATGATGCGAACGTTTCTCTGATCGATCGAGTAACAGCGGAAGTACATGTCGAACTTAACTTCCTCCTGCAACATCATGACCAGGTGGCCGGTGTCGTTGTAAGCGCGGTAAAATTCGTCCGGATTGTGCAGACGATAAACGTTCTTCCAACCGCCGCCGGCAAAAGGTTTGAAAAAGGCCGGCCAGCCGACATAGGCAAAGATCTCCTCCCAGTTCAACGGGTAAGCCAAATTTCGAAATGATTTCTCGTTCGTGTCCGGCGGAGGCTGGTTCGACGGCAACAAGACAGTGCGCGGAACCGCCACTCCAATTTTCGTCGCCAGCGCGTTATTGAAAAATTTGTCGTCCGCGCTCCACCAAAACGGATTGTTCACTACCGCCGTGCCGGAGAGCGTCGCGTTTTTCAACCACGCGCGATAAAACGGCACGTCCTGCGAAATGCGGTCGATCACCACGTCGTAACCGCACGGCTCGCCCTGTGCGACTTTGTCGATCCTGACGAATTCGGCAACGATGTCTTTGCCGCCGGTTTTCTGATTTACTCTGTCAACGAATGCCGGCGGAAAGCTATGTTCCTGGCCAAATAAGATTCCGATTTTTTTCATGAGAAAAGAAAACCGCGGATTACGCGGATTTACACGGATAGCAGCAAAAGGGAATCTTTAAAATCGTTTCGGATGCCAATCCGGATTTTTCAAGCTGCCCTCGCCTTTGTATTCGAACAACTTGTAGACCGGGGTGAGCAGAATGCCTGGCCCTTTGGGGTCGATCCGAATATCGAAGTCGAGTCTGTCGTCCAGAAAATGAATGTCTCCGTGGCCCACCATTGAAAAGAGTTTGCCGGCCACTTCGAGATTCTCGGTGTGAATGGTGCCATTCTTCGCGGTGAAATTGGCCTTTGCCTCGCGCCCGATGCTGTAGCCGGCACCTGGAACAACCAGATTTAGAATTCCTGAGAGCGGCCCGAAGACCGGAATGGCGAACACGTCGCCGTTGGCCACGTTGACGCTTCCGCTTCCCTGCATTAAACGCGCGTTGTCGCCGACGCCGGTGAAATCGTAGGTGCCGCTTAATTGACCGTGGGCCGTCTTGTAGGCCCAGTAAAGATCGGTCAGGCGCGGAAAATCCATCGCGTCGACTGCCAACTTCGCCCGATAATGTTGATCGTTGTGCGCCAGCGAAATGTCGGCGCTGCCGACGACGTTTCCTGAAAACAATCCGCCGTGAAGATCGACAATCTGAAGGCGGTCGTTGGTGAATAGAAGGTGTCCGGCGATTCGGTTGAACGGCAGAGTCTTGCCCAGAAACAGGTAATCCATTCCAGCCGGTCCATCGACGTTGATCTCGAGTCGGGTGGACGTGCCGCCGCGAAATTGATACACCCCGTTTGCGGTGATTGTTGGCGGCTGATGAAATTTGTAGGGCGCGACGGTCTTGGGCAGGTCCGGATCGATCCAACAGGCCGCTTCGACCGGTCGCACGTTGGCTTTGATGTTCGAAACCCGAACTTCGTGCTTGGCGAAGTCATAAACAAAAGTGCCGGTGCCGACTCCTTCGTCGCGGGTGACGCGAAAATCTTCGTAAGTGACTGCGCCGTCGCCAAAGTGAATTTTTGCGGTCGCGCTATTCATCCACTGACCACGAAAACGGGTGCGATCGAGCGCGATGCTCCCGTCGCCCTGCCAGTTTTCCGGTTCGCGATCCTTTCCGCGAATCGCGAGTTGAATCACAGGCGGCCGCGCAAATTCCCATTCACCGAGAAATTCCTGTATCTCCGGTGAAACAAACGGACGCAGCGCGCCCGGCGCGACCGGTCCGTCCACGTTCAATCGAAATTCGTCAGGCCCTTCGAATATTTCCGCGCGAAGATCGCCGGTTTGATGTCGAACATGAATATCACGGATCCAGGTGCGTTCGCCGTCCCAGGAAAACTCGGCCCGGCAATCGGACAGCGGAAGATTTTTGTAGGCAATCTTGTCCGCGGAGAAATGACCGATCAGTTTCACCGGAGAACGCCCGCCCACGAAATTGACTGAGCCGGAAACATCTATGACCGGCGGCACATTAAAGCTTACGTCTGCCAGCGGCTCGCTGATGTCCGCAGCATCGAGCAACGTTTTGAGATCGAGACTGCTTCGGGCCTCGAAGTCTCCGTGATTGGTCCTTCGGCTCCAATTCGCAGTCGCGGCGAAGCCGCCCATGCGATCGTTCCATTCACATCGCGTGACGTTGAGAGTCTGGTCGCTCCACTCCGCGGCGGCGATGAAGTCCCGCATTTCGTAATTTTTTCTTTTCAACACGGCGCCCTGCAGGGTCGCTTCCGCGTGCGCGTCTTCCAGATTCGCCAGATCGCCGGCAAATTCCACCTGCAATGATGGGGTTCCGCCGGGAAAATTGAATTTCTGAAGCTCGGCCACGATCCTGCGCACCAGCGACCAGCGTTTTTCACGCTCCTCATCCGATAGCGGCGGCGATGGTTGGTAATCTTCGCGTTTGATCAGTTGGCCGGTGGCCGAAATGCGGATCCCGCAGAAAATCCCTTCAGCCTGGCTAATATGGATTTGTTCCGGCGGAAAATAGATGTGCGCATGAAACTTCCTGAGCTGCGGTCGCTCGACTTTTTTTCCGCCCGGGCCTTTCAACGGCAGAGTTAACTCGGCGTTCCGAATGTCCAGGGCGTTGAGAAACGGCTGATGATGGAAAAATGCGGCGTAATTTATGTCGAGCGCGATCTCGCTGATAAAAGCGAGCGTTTCGGTTCGGTCCTTGTAACTGAAGATTCGCACATCCCGCGCGACCAGGCCGCGAAAAGGATCCAGCGTGAGATGACCAATCGAAGCTTCAACACCGCGGCGATGCAATTCCTCCACCACTCGCGTGCGCCATTGTCCGCGAAAGCCTTTTCGCGCGAGGTACCAACCGCCGCTGATCGCCGCCGCGATCATCAAAATGACCGAGAGCCGCAGAACCAAACGGACCAGCGGATGCCTGGGACGGGATTGTCGAGTTTGTGAGCTCTGAACCGTCCTTGGCTCTTCAACAGTAATTGGCATTGGCGGGGAGTTACACAGCCACAGATCAACCCAAATTTACACCGATTTTTCTCGTTTCTTTTGATCTGTGTTTCATCTGTGTGAATCTGTGGCGATGACGATTCGCGATCTGCCGGCGATCAATGCCTCACTAAACGCAGTTAGCACCATTTTCATTTCGATGGGCTGGTTCTGGATTCGCCGTAACATCTGGCAAAGACACGTGCCGTGCATGATCCTCGCCTTGATTGCATCGACCGGTTTTCTCATCGGCTACATCGTTTATCATGCGCACGTTGGCGAAAAATCATCCGGGTATAGCGGCCTGATCGCGTGGCTCTACTTCCCGCTGCTGATCTCGCACATTCTGTTGGCGTTCGTCACCCTGCCTTTAGTGATCGTGACTCTCGTGCCCGTCTTCCAACGTCGCTGGGACAAGCACCGCCGAATCGGGCGTTGGACAATGCCGATCTGGCTTTACGTGTCGGTCACGGGTGTCCTCGTCTATCTGATACTTTACCATTGGTACCCGCCGCAATAATGCCAGTCCGGCTCGGACTCTTGCACTTGGGCTTTAGTTGATGTTTGCTGAATAAGGCCGCGCCAGGGCAAAATAAAACTATGGTGACGATCGCGACATTTAATGAGCCGGAAAAGGCCAAGCGCCTGAAGCAACGTTTCCAGGAATCCGGAGTCCGGGCCGATACTCATAATGAGCGCTACCTCCAGGGGGTCGCCTTTATGTCAAAGCCGCAAGCCAGTGCCAAAGTCATGGTGGAGGATGCCGACTTCGAGCGCGCCCGCGACTTGATGATCGAATGGGAGTCTAACGATCCGGAAATCGCAGCCGCGATGATTCGCTGTCCGCAGTGCGGCTCCTCGAACATCGAATATCCGCAGATGACCCGGAAGTTTCTGACGCCGGCAGTGATGGGCCTGCTGTGCGCGCTCAGAATCATCCCCAAAGAATTTTATTGCCACGATTGCCATTATACCTGGAGCAACGAAGAAGAACGCACCATCGGCCGGCTCTGGCACCGGTTCTTCCCGGGAGAAGAAAAAGCAACCTAGACGTGGGTGGATCGAGCAGTCCCTTGCTCGATGTTAATTTGTCCGGCGAAGCCGCATTTATTTAACATCCGCCCGCGGAGCGACCGATCCACCACCCCTGTAAGCGATATGGAAATCCTGCGCACCATAGACGAAAGTAGCTGAATTCTTCCATGAAGTGGCTTTTCGTCCTGTTTCTCGCAATCATCATCTTCGGCGGCGCCGCCTGGTTCGGTTACAATTTCGTGTTCAAGCAGGACATTCAGGTCGCGAAAGAGCAACGCGGCGAAGTGACGCCCGAGCCGCGGATCGATCTTACCCTGCCGGAATACGAGGCTGCGGCAAAACTGCGCCAGGATGGAAAACTCCCCGAGGCGCGCGCCGCGCTGACGGCTTTCGTTCAAAAATATCCGACCAGCCCCCACTCTGACGAAGCGAAGGACTTGTTGGGCGAAATCAACATCGACATCTTTCTCTCGCGAACGCCGTCGCCTGAGAAAGAGGAATACATTGTAAAACCCGGAGATGTTTTGGCGAAGGTAGGCCGCAAGGTGAAATCGACGCCCGAACTGATCATGCGAATGAACAACTTAAGCGGCACCATGTTGCACATTGGGGAACACCTCCTCATTTCGCACCCTGATTTCTCGATCGTGGTGCAACGCAAGGCGAAGTTGCTGGTCCTTCTCAACCGCGGCGGATTTTTCAAGCAGTATCACCTCCGGGAAGAAAAGTTGCCGAGCAAAACGCCACCGAAAGTAACGACCAAGGTCGCTGAAGTGATGGCCTGGCGTGATGGCAAGCGCGTCGGCTTCGGCACCAAGGAATTCATCGGCAGTACGCGCTGGATTCGACTCGGCAGTCAGGCCTACACGATTTATGCAGTGCCAGACTCCGCGCATCAAGTCGTTCAACCGCCGCCGCCACAAGGAATCGGTCTCGCCGCGGCCGACGTGGAAGAACTGGGCAGCATGGTCAATAGTAAGACCCCGGTGACGATCACCGATTAGCCCGATGCAATTGCAACCGCTCGATTTCGAGAAGCCAATCTTCGAATTGGAACGGCGCCTTCAGGATTTGAAGGAGCATTCGCGCGAACACGATGTGGATCTGGATTCGGAGGTAAAGGCGATCGAATCCAAATTGCGCGAAACGCGGCTCCAGATTTACGGAAACCTCAGCGCATGGCAACGAGTCCAGATAGCGCGCCATGTCCAACGGCCTTTCGCCCTCGATTATGTCGATCGTTGCTTCACTGACTGGACCGAACTGCACGGCGATCGATGTTTCGCGGATGACAAAGCGATGCCGGCAGGGCTCGTAAAACTGGATTCAACACGATGCGTTGTCATCACTCACCAAAAAGGGCGCAACACCAAAGAAAACGTGATGCGGAACTTCGGCTGCGCGCATCCCGAGGGTTATCGCAAAGCACTTCGACTCATGCGCCTGGCCCAAAAATTCAACCTGCCGGTGATCTCGTTGATCGATACCCCCGGCGCGTTTCCCGGAATTGGTTCGGAGGAACGCCACATCTCGGAGGCGATCGCGGTCAATCTGCGCGAGATGATGAATTTGCGCGTCCCGATCATCGCTGCCGTTATCGGCGAAGGTGGTTCGGGAGGCGCGCTTGGAATCGGCGTCGCCGACCGCGTTTTAATTTTGGAGAATGCTTACTACTCCGTCATCAGCCCCGAAGCCTGTTCGGCGATTTTGTGGCGCGACCGAAAACACGCGCCCGAAGCCGCGGAGGCGTTGAAGCTCACTGCGCAGGATTTATTGAAACTCGGCGTTGTCGACGAAGTCGTGGACGAACCCGTAGGCGGCGCACATCGCGATTACGAAACCGCCGCGTTCAATCTTGGCAGCGCTCTCCGAAAAAATCTGGCAAAGTTGCTCGAAACGCCGGTCGATCAACTTCTAAAGAAGCGTTACAAGAAATTTCGCGCCATCGGAAATTTCGCCGAATCGAAACCAAGTTCCGGGCGTTCATAATTTGTGATGCGATTCGGGGATTGTCGATTTTGGGGATGTTTTGCAGCGATTTTTATCGCAACCTCAGCCGCGAAAGCTGGAACCAGCACCGGTTTTCGTTTTGATCGCGACACGCTCGCCTTCGCTAACACGACCGTGTTCGAGTACCACAACGGCGAAGTCGTTTCCCGCTTCAGTCGAAAATCTGACCGTTACACGAGGCGTTGCTTCGTGATGACACGGACCGTCGAGCAGTTTTACAAGTTCGCCCGGTTCGAGCCAAATGCTCCGCGCCTCGACGAATCCGAGCTGCACAAACGGATTCGCGCAGTTACCCGGATACAGCCCTGGCGCGATCCACTCCCACGAGAAAAGCGGATCGTATTCCCGGGTTATCACAATTTGCGCGAAGTGAGTCAGGCGAATACGCGCCTGATGCAGCGAAACATCGGTCTCGGCTGGGTCGCTTATTTGCGGCTTGGAAATGCGCGAATGTTTTATTTACACGACAGACGCTACCAGGAAAAAACGCACCGGTTGCTGAATCAGGCGCTGGCTCGCCAGGACTTTTTTATCGCTTACTTGTCGGATTTCCCAATTCTCCACATCAACCATTCAGTCCTTGTTTACAAAAACTCCCGTCCTACATCTCCCGACGGCAGCGATCACTATCTGGTTTACGATCCAAATCACCCCGAGGGACCGCGGCACTTGGAGTGGAACCCGGCAAAGCGCGAGTTCAGTTTCGAGAAAGATCAGGAGTTCGGCGGCGGTTTCACCCGAGTTTTTCAGATCTACGGGAAAGCCTTGCAGTAGGTAGCGGCGATTGACCTCAATCGGTCCGAGCCGGACTGGCCTTTGGCGGTTCGGTGAATGGAGCTGGCGGGAGCCGGCGACATGGACGCAGCCCAAGAGGGTGAGCGAGCGGGCGCGAGCGAATCAACCGCCGCTACCTAGGCGGGAACAAAAATCTTAACGCCGGCTCGACCCTCGTTGCCCACGCGGCTTCGTTGTGACCTGCGCCTTCAACTTCCATGTACTTAAGATCGACATCCAGTTGCCAACCCTCGTCGATCAGGCATTCGCAGAGCTCGCGCGCCAGTTCCCAACCTGGCTCAGCCGTACCGGTGTCGAGCCAGATCCTTAATGGCGGCTTCTCGCTAAGAATGCCGATGAGTCGGAGGATGGCGAACTCGTCCCACCAAACCGACGGCGACATGACGAGCAAACGGGTAAACGTTTCCGAAAACAGGATCCCCATCGCCAGCGTAGCCAAACCGCCGAGCGACGATCCGCCGAGCCCGGTAAATTCGCCTTCCGGCATCGTCCGATACTTTCGATCGATGAACGGCTTCAATTCGTCGATCAAAAACTTTCCGTAAATCCGGGCCAGTCCCCGGCTCCGCATTTTTGGATGATCTTTCGGTTCGATAACGCCCGGCGTGGGCGCGTATTCGTGGATACGCTCCTCACCTATGTTCGCCACCGCGACGATGATGACTGGCTCGATCAAGTTTTGTCGAATCAACCGCTGCGCGGTTTCATCCACTCCCCATTCGACTCCGGCGAATGAAGTCGCAGCGTCGAAAACATTCTGACCATCATGCAAATACAAAACCGGGTAACGCCGCCGCGAAAAATGGGAGTAGCCCGGCGGCAGATAAACCAGCACATCGCGCCGATTTCCCAGGACCCTCGACGGGAACGCCCGGTGGCGCTTGATGTTGCCGGTGAGTGTATGTCTACGTTTCAAAGCGAGACGCTTCGTTGAAGATATCTATCTTGTCCACCGCGCGATGGCCCCAGCAGAAACGAAAAGATTTTGACAGAATGAACAGAATCGACCCGAATGTTGGCGGTAAAAAACTGCTTCTAATTATTTTGTTAATTCTGTCTCATCTCTAAATGAACGAACGTTACATCCGCTGGTACACGCCGTGGCTAAGTCGCGATTTCGAAATGCTTGCTTTCGGCAATGGCGGCGGTCTGCCATTGATTCTTTTCCCAACGTCGTTCGGCCGATATTACCAGAACAAGGATTTCGGATTAGTCGGATCGGTGGCTGATTTTGTCGATGCCGGAAGGGTCACTGTCTACTGCCCGGACGCGATCGACCTCGACAGCTTTTACAATAAGGCGATTCATCCCGCGGATCGCATGAAAACGCACAACGCCTACGAGCGGGTGATTGTGAATGACGTGTTCGATCTCGCGCGAAAAGAATGTAATTGTCATCGGGTAGCGGTCTGCGGCGCCAGCCTTGGCGCCTATCACGCAGCGAACATCGCTTTTCGGCATCCGGATTTGGTCGGCCATCTCATTTCCTTGAGCGGCTCATTCGACATCAGCGATTTCTTCGACGGATATCACGACGACAACATTTACTTCAACAGCCCCTATCAATATTTGCCGAACATAACCGACCCGTGGAAATATAATCACATGGGAATCATCATCGGCACCGGGGAATGGGACAACACGCGGCAGGAATCATATCGGCTTTCTGAAATTTTGAATTCCAAGGGCATCCAGCACTGGCTGGATGACGGGAAATGGCGCGGCCACGATTGGAACTATTGGCGCGACATGTTGCCGCAGTATTTGTCGAAGATCACCTGATCTGTAGGAACAATTGGTAGCGGCGGTTGATTCGCTCGCGCCCGCTCGCTCACCCTCCTTGGGCTGCGTCCATGTCGCCGGCTCCCGCCAGCTCCATTCACCGAACCGCCAAAAGGCCAGTCCGGCTCGGACCGATTGAGGTCAATCGCCTCTACCCCAGAAACCGAATCGTGAACGGATACCGGTAAAATTTGCCCTCGCTCGTTTTAAATGACGCGATAATCACGAACACCGTGTTCAGTATCCAAAGGGCGATCAGAATCGGAATACCGATGAAGATAATGCAGAGGATTCCGGCAATAATTTCGTAAATCAGCATCGAGATTTGGAAGTTGAGCGATTCTTTTCCGTTGGCATCGATTTCCGGCGACAGGTCGCGCTTGATCAGCCAGACGATGAGCGGCCCAAGCAGATGACCGAAAAAATGGAAAAACAGTCCAAGCAACGCGCTGGCATGGCAAAGCACGCACCAGGTGCGGACCTGAGAAGATGTAGATGAAGCCGGAGCCGGCGGCTGGGGCGAAGAGACAGGTTGCGTTTCGTTCACGGCTTATCCTTTCACGCGCTCAATCTCGGCCCCGAGCTCGCTCAATTTTTCATCCAGATGTTCGTAACCGCGATCGATGTGATAAACACGACTGACTTCGGTAATTCCTTCGGCTTTCAAACCTGCGAGCACCAAGGCGGCGGACGCACGCAGATCACTCGCCATTACCGGCGCGCCGAGAAGTTGATCGACACCCTCGATGCGAGCGGTCGCGCCTTCCAATTCCACATGTGCGCCCATTCGCTTGAGCTCGGCGACGTGCATGTAGCGTTGCGGAAAAATGTTTTCGGTGATCGAACTCGAGCCGCGGGTCGTGGAAAGCAACGCGCACATTTGCGCCTGCATGTCGGTCGGAAAGCCAGGATACGCCTCGGTCGCCAACTCGACCGGTTTCGCCGCGCCGTTCGGGGAAACCGAGACGGACTTGTCGTCGACAGCAATTCGGTATCCGCAACTCTGAAGCGCGTCGATCACCGCGGTCAGATGCTTTGGTTCGGCGCGTTTGATCGTCACGCCTTTGCCGCAGATCGCGCCCGCCACCAGGAATGTCCCCGCCTCAATCCGGTCCGGAATGATGTCGTGTTCGGCGCCGTGCAACTCCTTCACGCCTTCAACGATGATCCGACGTGTTCCCGCGCCTTCGATCTTCGCGCCCATCTTGTTTAGAAAATTCGCAAGATCGACAACTTCCGGTTCCTGGGCGGCGCCATCGATCACCGTGGTGCCATCGGCGAGCACCGCGGCCATCATCACGTTGTCTGTTCCAAGAACGGTGGGCCCAAATTTACCGCACAAATCAATCACCGCGCCTTTCAGTTTCGGCGCAAAAACTTTGATATTACCGCCTTCGACGCGAACGGCCGCGCCGAGCGCCTCAAACCCTTTCAAGTGCAAATCAATCGGGCGGTCGCCAATGACGCAGCCGCCGGGCATCGAGACGGTCGCTTCTTTGCACCGGCCGAGGAGCGGGCCGAGCACGCAAACTGACGCGCGCATTCTCCGAACGACATCGTAGGGCGCGATCGAATCGATCCTCGCAGCCGCGATCGTCACCGTGCCACTGGCGCGTTCCACTTCCGCGCCGAGATGCTTCAAAATTTGGAGCATGTAATTCGTATCGCTCAGGTCCGGGACGCGCCGCAGGGTGCAAGGCTCTTTGGTGAGCAAGGTCGCGGCCAAAATCGGCAGGGCGGAGTTCTTTGACCCGCTGACCTTGATCGAACCGCTTAGCGGCCGCCCACCGTGAATACGGATCTTATCCATACCTGGCTAAGAGGAAACGTGTGATACCTGAATAATCCTTTTTCGACTGGATGTCGTGATAATTTTTTTGACGCAAGAGTTCGGCTAATCCTTCACCCTGATTGATCCCAATTTCCAAAGCGAGCAGGCCTCCCGCATTGAGATGACCGGGCACTTGCTCGATCAGGCGTCGAACCAATTCATCGCCTGTCGGTCCGGCAAAGAGCGCCGCATCAGGATCATGCAGCACTTCACGGGCGAGAAGATGTCGATCGTTCATGGAAACGTACGGAAGATTCGCGACGATCAGATCAAATCTTTCGGTCAAATTTTCGAGGAGATCACCTTTTTGAATTCGAACACGCTCACTTAAGCCAAGTTGCTTGGCGTTTTCTCGCGCGAGCGACAGCGCCTCATCCGAAATATCGATGGCGAAGACTTGCGACTCCGTAAATTGCCTCGCCAGACTCAGCGCGATCACTCCACTGCCGGTTCCGACATCAAGAATTTCGGATTTCGGATTTCGGATTTCGGATTTTAAGAGCTCCACGAGCTCTTCCGTCTCCGGCCTTGGCACCAAGGCGCGCTTGTCGATCAAGAAAGTGTGTCCACAAAACTCGACCGTGCCTAACAAGTGCTGAAGCGGTTCGCCTTGCCCGCGCCGTTTCACCAATTCACGGAGCGGCGCCAGCTCGACCTCCGAGAGAGTTCGTTCAAACTCTAAATAAAGATCCATTCGCGTTTTCCCGAGGGCATGCGCAAGCAAATGCTCGGCGTTCAACCGCGGACTTTCGATCTTGTGCTTTTCGAAATACACAGTGGTTGATTGCAACACTTCTAAAAGCGTCTTCGTGTTTGTCATTCCGAGCGAAGCTGAAACAGGTAGCGGCGATTGACCCCAATCGCCCGCGGGCGGGTCGGTGAACCGCCCCTACCAATCAATCGCAAAGTCACGTGATTGACGATTCCTTCAAACGCTCCGCCACGTCGGCCGCCTGGAGCGCTTTGATCATTTCCTCGAGATCGCCGTCAATCACGCGATCTAAATTATAGACAGTGAGCCCGATGCGGTGATCGGTCAGGCGGTTCTGCGGAAAATTGTAGGTCCGGATTTTTTCCTCACGGCCGCCGGTGCCAATCTGGCCGCGCCGTTGCGCGCTGTATTTCTCCTCTTCCTCCCGCTGTTTTCTTTCCAACAAGCGCGCTCGCAGGATCGACATCGCTTTCTCTTTGTTCTTCAACTGACTCCGACCATCCTGGCAACGAACGATCGTTCCGGTCGGAATGTGCAAGACCTGAACGGCCGAGTCGGTCGTGTTGACGCCTTGGCCGCCCGGTCCGCCCGCCCGCGAAACTTCCACGCGAATATCGTCGGGCTTCAGCTCAACATCTACGTCTTCCGCCTCGGGCAACACCGCCACGGTCGCCGTCGAAGTATGAATTCTTCCCTGGGCTTCGGTGGCCGGCACCCGTTGCACCCGATGAACGCCGCTCTCGTAACGCAGCTTTCGAAAAACCGACTGACCCGAGACTTTGAAAATCACTTCCTTCAGGCCGCCCATCTCCGAGGCGCTCGATTCCAGGTCCTCGGCTTTCAGGCCAGAGGATTCGGCGTAGCGGTGGTACATTCTATATAGATCAGCTGCAAAAATGGCGGCTTCGCTGCCTCCAGTGCCGGCTCGAATCTCCACGATCGCGTCCCGGTTTTCGTTTTCATCCGGCGGTAACAATCCAATCTGTAACTCGCGCTCCAGTTTGGCCACGCGTTTTTCTAAATCAGGAATTTCATCGTCCGCCATGGCAGCAATCTCGATATCGCGTGAGCTGGCGAGTTCGCGATTGTCATCGAGCTGTTTGCGCGCGTTCTCCAAGTCGTCCCAGTTGGCGAGCAGGTCCTTTATGCTCGCATGTTCGCGCATGATCTCGCCGGCGCGTTTGCGATTATCGAACAGCTTTGGATCGGCAATCTCGATTTCGAGTTGCTCGAACCGTTCGCGCTTGCGTTGAATGAGAGGCTCAAAGTCCATAACTGTAGCGGCGCTCTCCGAGCGCCGAGATGCGACGGTGAGACACCGCCGCTACAGGATTCAGCTAACCCTTTTTGACCGCGCGAACGGCTTTGGCGCTGCCGTAACGCTTGGTGAACTTTTCAACGCGACCTGCCGTGTCGACAAATTTCTGTTCGCCGGTGAAAAACGGATGACAAGCGGCGCAGATACCGATTCTAATGTCGCGCCGGGTGGAGCGGGTGTGATACACCGCGCCGCACGCGCAAACCATGTCGGTCTCGTGATATTCTGGATGAATGCCCGCTTTCATGTCCGAAATGAGCGCCGAATGTAACCGCCCAGGCAGCTTACGCAAGCGATGAAACCGAACGACGTTTTGCTCGAGAGATGGGCCGAAATCCTGGCCCGGAAAGGCGATTCGCTGGCGATTCTCACTCCGGCAGGCGAAGTCGCTCGGACCTTTCGGCAAATTGATAGCCGGGCGCGGGATTTCGAGCGACAAATCCACAATTTTCAGTCGGGAAGCGTGCTCGCAGTCCAAATCGGGAACCAGGACGATTGGCCATCGATTTTGGTCGCCTGTTTGCGGAAGCGAGCAGTTGTTCTTCCACTTGAGCAATCGATCAGCGAGCAACAGCGCGATGCCGCGCTAAAAATTTGTCGCGCGGCAGGCGTTGTAACTGCCGCTGTCTCTGGCCGCGGAGATATTCAGATTCTGCCGATGGGGAGTCCGAGCCGGACGGCCATTTCTGCAGCCACAACGGACTGGGGTAATGAAATTCCGTCCCTGCTCAAACTAACTTCGGGCACGACGGCCGCGCCACGCGCGATTCGGTTTCGCAGCGAACAGCTTCTCGCAGACTGCGACCAGATCTGTGACACGAAAGGAATCTCCGATGTCGATCTTAACTTCGGAGTCATTCCTGTGTCGCATTCCTACGGCTTCAGTAATTTGCTGACACCAGTGATCGCGCGCGGCGTGCCGATGGTCATGAGCCGCGATCGTACTCCGCGCGCAGTCCTCGATGATCTCGCGCGCACCAACGCGACGGTATTTCCCGGAACGCCGGTTTTTTATCAGGCGTTTTGTGAAATGGAAAATGTGCCGCCACTGCCAAAGCTCCGCCTTTGCATTTCAGCGGGCGCGCCGTTGCCGCTCGTGGTGGCAAAGAAATTCCGCAGCCGTTTTGGATTGCCGATCCATTCCTTTTATGGCGCATCGGAATGCGGCGGAATTTGTTACGACCGTGAAGCCACGACCGAAATCGACGGGTACGTCGGCACCCCAATGAACGGAGTTGACCTTGAATTGATCGATTCATCAAGCGAGGCAAGTCAGGTTCGCGTCCGCAGCGCTGCAGCCGGCGATGGTTATTTCCCGGAATCCGACGACGCGAAATTGAGCAACGGTATTTTCATTCCGGACGATCTGCTCGCGCGTCACGGCGACGGATTCAAAATCGTCGGTCGCGTCTCGGACGTAATCAATGTCGCCGGGAAGAAAGTAAGCCCCGCTGAAATCGAAGAAGCGCTGCTGCGTTTTCGCGGTGTTCGTCAGGCGATTGCATTCGGACGCACCGCGACCGCGGGATTGCGGAACGAGGAAGTCGTCGCATGCGTGGTGGGGAACGCTGATCTTGACGAAGCCGCTTTGCTCGAGGCTTGCCGAAAAACCCTGAGCGCGTGGCAGGTGCCGAAGCGAATTTTCATTGTGGACGAAGTTCCGGTCAACGAGCGGGGAAAGATCAGCCGGAGAGAGCTGGCTCGCCAGTTCAGTGCCTGACCCCACAATCTCGGTTCGTTAACGGCAAGTCCGGCTCGGACCAAAAACCCTTTGTCATTTGCCCAGAGTCGGGCATTGCTACCGGGAGAAAACAGCAGAGCCCCTCCGATTAGAGATCAATGAAACAGAGGAAATCAAAACAGGTGACGCGAATTCTGGTCTTGGAACCGGATGAACAGCTCGCTTCGGCCATCACCTCGGCCTTGCAACAGGCCGCTCCGGACGCGCTGGTCGAACTTACTCATAGTCTCGAAGAAGCACAGAAGATCGTTCTCGGAGTGAAGCCGGACTTGTTCATTCTCGACGTCGATGCCACTCACGATCTCGGCCAGGATTTTCTTTACGATTTGCGCACGAGTCATCCCAACGCACGCGCGATTATTCTGACTGGCGCGCATTTGCCGGAACAACGCGAGCACGTCTCAAGTCTGGGCGCGATCCATTTTCTCGAAAAACCGCTAACTCAGTGGGATTTTGTCGATTTGGTGGAGCGTTTGCTGAAGCCGCCCGCTGCGGCCAGCGAAAAATTCGAGGGAACGCTGCGCGATCTTCAATTCACCGACATCATTCAGCTCAAATGTATGAGCGGCGCTACGTCCGTTCTGGAGTTCATCGGGCCGGACGGCGAAAAAGCGCGCGTCTTTTTTGAGAACGGTCAGGTCCGCCACGCGACCGCGCCGGGGCGTCAAGGAATGGCGGCGTTCAACGAAATAGTCCGCTGGAAAGGTGGAACCGTTGCCGAAGTGGCCGACGCCGGGCCGAATCCGCGCACCATCGAAATGGATTGGCAACACTTGTTGATGGAAGCGGTGCGACAGGCGGACGAAATGCCGTCCGCGACGACGGACCGATCCAAAAGCAGTGCGAAGAAATTGCTGGTGGTCGACGACAGTCTGATGCTGCTCAGTTTCGTAAAGGATGTTTTGCTCGATGCCGGTTACGCCGTGACTACCGCCTCTGCCGGCGAGGAAGCTGTGCGGACGGCGCAAACGGATCTGCCGGACTTGATTCTTCTGGATTTCATTCTGCCGGACATGAAGGGCGACGAAGTTTGCCGGCGATTGTTCGAAAATCCGGGGACAGCCGGCATTCCTGTGGTTTATATGTCCGGGTACGGCGCAGAACTACAGGCCAGCCAGGGCCAGAACCCAAATGTTATTGGGTTCTTGAATAAACCGTTTACTTCGGATTTGCTTATCAAGACTGTAGAGTCTCATATGCCTCGACAACCGGACGAGCCGCAACCAACCCAACCGCAGATGCCGCCAGCCGAGCCGACCCAATCGGTTGAGCCGGATTTTCCCACGGAAGAACAGCCGGCGTATCAGGAAGCGAGCGAAGTCGGCCCCGAAATATCGCCGGCCCCCGAGACCCCATGGTGGACGCCCGCGCCCCAGGCCGACGCGCCGGCGGTTTTTGAACCGGCGGCCGAACAATCGGCAGCGCCCGATGAGTCGGTTACCAGTGGGATGCTCTTTTGCGGCGATACCCGGTTTTTTTCTTTGAACCGCGCGCTTCAAATCATCGCCAACCAAAAACTAACCGGCACATTGCAGGTATTCTGGGACAAATCGCCGGTCGAACTTCTCGTTCAAAACGGACAGATTCTCTTTGCCACGTCGCGCGATCCGGAGTTGTACTGCCCGGAGGCACCGGTGACTTTGAGCAATGTCGATCCTGACCGGATTGCAGCCGCCCGCGCGCAACAACAGGAGAGCGGCCAGCCGCTCTTCATACCCCTGATGCAGGAAAATTTGATTTCACATGAGCCGGTAGCACAGCTTGTCCAGCATCACGGCCAAACGTTGTTCGCCCAACTCTGGAGCGCGTCCGGAGTCCGCTTTTCATTTCAACAAGGAAACCTTCCGGATTTTGCCACGCTTTTGCCCGGTGATTCCGACGTCGATCAATGGGCCTTGGCAACGCTGCGCTTCGTGCAATTCCCGCAACTTGGCAGTCACGCTTACTACGAACCCACTTCAATTCCGGCTTACACTCGCGACGGGTTTGAGCGGATCCAAAACCTCCGCCTCACGGTGGCCGAAGCCCAGTTCGCTTCCCAATTCAATGGCGTTCGGTCGGTCCAGCAGATCGCAAAAAATCTGCGGCTCGATTTAAAATTTGCGAGCGTAGCACTGTTCCGGTTTCTCGCGCTTGAAATCGTAGAATGCTGGTCGCCCGCGCTCGGAAGCGGACAGGAGAAAAAGGGCATTTTTCAAAAGCTCGGCAGCGCGATCGGCCTCGGCGAGTAACGAGTCCGCGGGGAGTTGGGGTTCGATGAAAATGACTCTGGTGGTCGATATCGGCGGCACCCACGTCAAGCTGATGATGCAAAGGAACAAGCACCGCGCGTTCGATTCCGGATCCCGGATGGGGCCGAAGGACTTTATCAAGCGCCTTAAGGCGAATACTCAGGATTGGAAGTTCGAAAATATTTCAATCGGTTTTCCTGCGCCGATCCGCGACGGCAAAGTCATTCGCAATCCCAAACACTTGGGCAAAGGGTGGCTCGATTTCAATTTTCGAAAGTCGTTAGGCAAGCCGGTGCAGGTGATTAACGACGCGGCCATGCAGGCCCTGGGAAGCTATCACGGCAAACGAATGTTGTTTCTCGGCCTCGGCACCGGACTCGGTTCCGCGTTACTTCTGGAGGATCTCCTTTTTCCTCTCGAACTCGGTGACCTTCCCTATCGCGATCGCGATATCATAGAAAATTTTCTCGGCATCCCGGGGATCAAGAGACTCCGCCTCAAAAAATGGAAACGTGAAGTCATCTTCGCCGTTTCCCAGTTGAAAAGATCGTTTATCGCTGACTACGTCGTGCTGGGCGGCGGCAACGTGCATCGTTTTCGCCGGTTACCAAAAGGCATCGAGCGCGGCAAAAACGAAAACGCGTTTCTCGGCGGACTGCGCCTTTGGGAAAAACATCCGCGCACCGGCAAGATTAAATGGCGAGTAATGTGAACGCGTCGCGATTGCGCAACTCGACCCGCAACGTCTAACCTGACGACCTTCTGAAAAAGAAGCAGGACCAGCGAGACAGCGCACAGCCAGACTTCTGGTCGCAACGATACGCTAGCGGAAGAACTCCGTGGCAGCTGGATCACGTTCCAGCTCGTCTGGCAACGTTCATCGAATCGCTCGAGCCCGCGCGCAACGTGTTGATTCCCGGGTGCGGTCAAGATTACCGCACCGTTTACGCGTTCAGTGCTGCCGGTCATCGCGTGAGCGCAATCGATTTTTCTCCGATAGCCATTGAATCGACGTCAAAGGCTCTTCTTGAAAGCGACAGCGAAATCATCCTCGGAGATTTCTTTACCTACGATTTCAAAGCCGCGCCTTTCGACCTCATTTACGAACGAACATTCCTTTGTTCGCTTCCTCGGTCGTTGTGGAAGAGCTACGCCGCTCGCGTCGGGCAACTCCTTCTCCCTGACGGCGTGCTCGCCGGTTTCTTTTTTTACGGCGAAGAATCGGACCCGCCGCCGTATCCTTTGACCGAACAAAAAGCAGCCGAAATCTTCGGCGATCGCTTCGAGTTAGAAAAAAGCGAGTCAGTCGCCGATCCTTTGTCGATCTTCGCCGGAAAGGAAAAATGGCAGGAGTGGCGACTTCGGTCGTGACTTTCGACCTCAATCGGCGAAGAATTTCCTTCCTAAACTAACCATAGGAGGGCAAATGAAAATCGGCGAAACAGCACCTGATTTCGAAGCGGAAACAAGCGAAGGCCGAATCAAATTCCACGATTGGATCGGCAATTCGTGGGCGGTACTTTTTTCACATCCAAAGGATTTTACGCCTGTGTGCACGACCGAGCTTGGCTACATGGCCAGGATCAAACCGGAGTTCGATCGCCGGAACGTGAAAATCCTCGGATTGTCCGTCGACTCGACCGGCGACCACAAAGGATGGGCCAAGGACATTGAAGAAACGCAGGGTCAGGCGCCGAATTATCCGATCATCGGCGACGCCGATTTCAAGGTGGCCAAGCTTTACGGCATGTTGCCGGCCGAAGTTACCGGTGATGCGAAAAAGCGCACGCCTGCAGATAACGCGACCGTTCGCAATGTCTACGTCGTCGGTCCAGACAAAAAGATTAAACTGATTCTAGTTTATCCGATGACCACGGGTCGCAACTTTGACGAAGTCCTGCGCGTGATCGACTCGCTTCAGCTCACCGCCAAACATCAAGTAGCAACGCCGGTCAATTGGAAGCCTGGCGACGACGTGATCATTGCCGGTTCCGTTTCTGACGAGGAAGCGAAGAAACGTTATCCGCAAGGTTGGAAATCGCCGAAGCCGTACATTCGGATCATCCCGCAGCCTCAGTAGTTGCCGGTCATCTCAACACCTCAACTGCTCAACCCCTCAATCTTTTTAGTGCCAGGGAGGGGACTCGAACCCCTAAGGATTGCTCCACCAGATCCTAAGTCTGGCGCGTCTGCCAATTTCGCCACCCTGGCCGAGGAATTTTAGATTGTAGATTTGCGATTACCGATTGCAAACAGCGGCGCGCGCGCGGTCATCAGGGATGTCACAGACCCGCCACGCGAACGTTACCTAATCTTAACAAGACATGGCCCCAGTCCGCGCGTACCGATCGGCAGCCTTAACATTCAGTGGCCCTAACCGGCGAGTATCTAAATTCAAGTCCTGCGTTCTCCAGACCTGACATTGTTGTCAATGAATCGTCCGGAGTAAAACGGGTGCGCACTGCCTGGATTTCCGACATGCATCTCGGCACTCGCGGCGCCAACGCCGGCGTGTTGCTCAACTTTCTTCGAGATTACGAGTTTGAGAACCTCTACATAGTCGGTGATTTGATCGACATCTGGTCGATGCGCCGCGGCCGTTACTGGCCGCAAACCCATAATGATGTCATTCAGAAAATTTTACGCAAAGCACGCAAAGGCACGCGCGTTGTCTATATCCCGGGTAATCACGACGAGATGGTCGGGGATTTCTGCGGCTCTTACGGAAACATCGACATCCAACGAACCGCCATCCACGTCACGGCGACCGGCAAACGAATTCTGATCATACATGGCCACGAACTCGACACCGTTGTCCAAAACGTGAAGTGGTTGGCGTTTGCCGGCGACGTTGGCTATCAATTCCTGCTTTCGCTCAATCCCGCGATCAATTTTGTCCGCCGCCGCTTCGGTCTCGGTTATTGGTCGCTCAGCGCTTACGCAAAAAAACGGGTCAAAGACGCGGTGAATTTTATTGGACGTTTTGAAGAGGCCATCGCTCATTATGCGCAGCAATTCGAAGTCGACGCCGTGCTATGTGGCCACATTCACAGCGTTTCCATGCGAACGATTCGCAACATCGAATATTACAACTGCGGTGACTGGGTCGAAACGTGTTCGGCGCTCATCGAAGATCACTCGGGTGAGATCAGCCTGGTCAGTTATCTCCCGCGGATCGATCTCCCCGCGCCGGAATCGCAGCGGGCAGACGCAGCCGCGGCCTGAACAGGAAAACAAAAACGGCGGGACATGCATCCCGCCGTTCTGAAAACGTTAAAATTGTTAGCCGATTATTTGCGGCGTCGAATTGCCCGCAATGCTGAGCCAGCTCCCGCCAACGCCAGCAGACACAACGTTGTTGGTTCGGGAATCGGTGCCGGAACTGGAACCTGACCGACGTTATTAATCTTGCCCCCGCCGCCAGTGTTACTGGTCGCCGTTGCGGCGAAGAAACCAGTTTGCAAAGAGGGCACTTCCTGAAACTGCGAAGTCGCCTGCGTCACCGAGAACGGGCCGAGGTGAGTATTAGAAGGGATGGTCGTCGAGCCCGTGTAGGTCCAGGTAAGATTCGCCAAGGCCGGATTGTCGGGAGGATTAGTGCCCGACGGTGGCGGAGTGACGAGCAAAGAAGAAAACG
>CAWFFA010000008.1:0-11172 GCA_963814965.1 uncultured Verrucomicrobiae bacterium | reverse complement strand
CTGATTTGGTTACCAAAAAGTCGCCTCTCTAATATAATATGATCCCCCAAATTACATCGTGGCCCGTGCGTGCCAATGCCGTAACGATCCCGTCAGATTAGACCGTGCACCAAGCGTTTGACCTGGGGAGCCAACCTGGCTACTGTGACGCTCCGTTTTTCACGGGCTTTCGGCGGTCATAGACCGCCGTGACAGCGTAAAGGCCCAAGGAGCCTTATTTATTATGGTGCAAATGCAGGATGTGATGTCGAAGCCTATGCCGGATTTCCGGGAGGGCTCGATTGTCAAAGGACGAATTTTGGAAGTGCGACCGCGCGAGGTGCTGGTCGACATCGGTTATAAATCAGAAGGCGTCATTTCCTTGTCGGAATTTGACGACGTCGAGAATCTCGAAGTCGGCGACGAAGTCGATGTATTGCTCGAGCGACTCGAAAATGATGAAGGCATGGTTGTGCTTTCCAAGGAGAAAGCAGCCTATCGCCAAAACTGGAATAAAATCGCCAGTGTTTTCCAGGAAGACGGGCTCATCAAAGGCAAAGTGAAATCCGTCGTTAAAGGCGGATTGATGGTCAACATCGGCGTCGAAGCGTTTTTGCCGGCGTCGCAGATCGACATCGTTCCGCCCAAAGATCTCCAACAGTTCGTCGGGAATACTTACGATTTCAAGATCGTTAAGATCAACGATGATCGACGCAACGTTGTGCTCAGCCGCCGCGAATTGATCGAGCAGGAGCGCAGCGAGAAACGCCAGCAATTCATGGACAGCGTGAAAGTCGGCGACCGCGTCAACGGTACGGTGAAAAATCTCACCGATTTCGGCGCATTCATCGACCTCGATGGTATGGACGGCTTGCTCCACATTACCGACATGACCTGGGGCCGCCTCGGACATCCGAGCGAGCTGGTCAAAGTTGGGCAACAGCTCGAAGTCCAGGTGCTCGACATTAATAAAGAGAAAGAGCGCGTTTCGTTAGGCTTGAAGCAGCTTCAGAAAAATCCGTGGGACCAGATTGAAGAGCGCTTCCCGGCGGGTCAAAAGGTCAAAGGCAAGATCACCAATCTTGTTCCCTACGGTGCGTTCGTGGAACTGGAAGAAGGAGTGGAAGGTCTCATCCACGTTTCCGAACTTTCCTGGACGAAACGAATCATGCGCCCGTCCGACATTTTGACGGTTGGCCAGGAAGTTGAAGCCGTGGTGCTCGGCGTGAACAAGGAAGAGCAGAAAATTTCACTCGGGCTCCGTCAGCTCGAAGCAAATCCATGGGATGAGATCGAGAAGAAGTTCACGATCGGCAGCCGGGTGAAGGGAACGATCCGCAACATGACCGCATACGGCGCGTTCGTGGAGTTGGAAGAAGGAATCGACGGCATGATCCACGTCTCGGATTTGAGCTGGACCCGGAAGATCAATCATCCCAGCGAAATGTTTAAAAAGGCCGACGAAGTCGAAGCCGAAGTCATCGACATCGATAAAACCAATCAGCGGATCAGTCTCGGCATCAAGCAACTGAGCGATGATCCGTGGAAGACGATCGATCAGAAATACAAGATCGGCGACTTGATGAAGGGCAAAGTGAGCAAGCTCGCCAGCTTCGGTGCGTTCGTGGAATTGCAGGACGACATCGACGGTCTCGTGCACATCTCGCAGTTGAGCGAGGACCACGTTGCCAAAGTGAAGGATGTTCTCAAAGTCGGCCAGGAAGTCGAAGCGCGCGTGATCAAAGTCGACAAAGTCGAGCGTCGCATCGGGTTGTCGATCAAAGCCGCGAACTATTCCGAAGAACAACTGCGCAAGGAAGCGGAGACTTTCGACACCCTTCGTCCCGGCGAAGACATGGTCGGTCTGGAGAAGGCGTTCGCCGCCGCCGAACAGGAAGAATATCGGCCCGGCGAATCGAAGAAAGTCGCCACCGCTGCAAAGGAATCAAAGCCGGCCAAAGAGCCCAAAGAATCCAAGCCGAAAAAAGAGTCGAAGAAGAAATAGCAGTAGGGCCACGTCGCGCATCGAGCCGGCCGTCACGCGCGATTTGTTGAGGCCTCGAACGCACGCGCGATTGCGCTCTCGTCCACGATTCTGTTTGAATCGATGCAGATGAACTGGCGCCTGTTAACCGCGATCAACGTCGCGATCGCCATCATCACGGTTGCGGCGGTGATTTTTGACGTAACGCGGCCGCGAGGCGAACACCCGCGCACAACAGCTCGACGCAAACCAGTTCCATTTAATCCCACAAACGATCAAAATCAGGCCAACGACCGCGAAGCAAGGACTCGGGTTGAGGCGCTCGATGATCTTTCCGAAGCGCGGGTCGATGATTTGGGCGCAGTGCAGGCCGCCGAACTCACTCAGCTCATGGATCGGGCCACTCCCGAGCAGTTGGCAGCGCTGGCGTTAAAATTCAACGATGCGCCAACCGATGCGCGGACGTTCGGCGGCATGGGAGTGTTCTTTCAAGCCTGGACGAAGCTGGATCCGAAAGCTGCGCTAAGCGGAGCATTCCAACTCAGGGATGTCACGATGCGAAAGTTAGCCGCGACTGCGGTCGTGAATTCGACTTCACCTTCCGCTGCTCCCGAACTGATCGCGACGCTTACCGAACATCCGGATAAGGATCTTTTACCTGAATGTAAGAACAAGTTCTTGGATCCGCTTATTGCCAGTTGGTCATCTCTTGATCCGGAAGCGGCATCGAAGTTTATGGATACCTTGGGAGATACCAAGAGCAGCCTCAATTCGACAGCGAGAAAGAATATCGCCTACAATTGGGGCACACTCGATCCTTCCGCGGCGCTCGAGTGGGTCCGAAAACAGGGCGACAAAGACTACATCAATTCCGATCCGTTATATGATGATGTCGTCCGCGGTTGGTGTCTTGCGAATCTTCCCGAGGCGTCGGCCTACGTCCGGCAGCACCTCGACGACATCAATGCGCGAGATGCGGCCTCTTCCGTCGCTGAAGCAATGTTCGCACACGATTCGGAAGACGCGACGAGCTGGATTGGTCGATTGCCTGAAGGCAATCCGCGTAATGAAGCTGAATCGACCATTGCCGGCATGTGGTCTCAAAAAGATCCCACGGCAGCTTCCCGCTGGATGGGCGCACTTCCGGAGAAAGAACAAGACAACGTTGTCAGCGTAATTGTGAGTAATTGGGCCGATACGAATTGGTCGGAGGCGTCGCGTTGGATCGACACTTTAACTGGCGACGTTCGAGATACTGCGCTTTCCGCGGCGATGAACCGCCAAGACGCAACAGAGAGTGATTCGCTGGCCATCGCGCTCAGGATTGGGAACGATCAAATGCGCAACGCCAGGGTCGAGAACGTGGTCCGGAATTGGGGTTACAACGATCCACAAGCGGCGGAAACGTGGGTCAAGAGCAGTCCCCTCACACCGGAACAACAGACCAAACTACTTTCGGTCATTTCAGACACACAAAACGCTGCAACCGAAGCGACGGTCGAGCGAGTGATCACCGACCAGTGATCGAACAAACAGCTGATCGCGCGGTCAGTAGCTCGAAGGAATTACCTGGGCGGTTTATCGCATTTCGTCGAGCACGTCTGCGACCGCATTCTGCAAAGGGCGTGGACCGTTTCCGTTCAGTGCAAGATCGACGTCTTCGAGACGCCGGATCAGGTCGAGAACTTCGCGACGCGCGATTGGTCCGCCGGCGGCAGAGCAAAAATGAGTGCGGCAACCGAATGGTCGATCTTCGTAGATCAAGCAGTTGCCCGTTTCTGGTTGAAACATCGGGCACGACCCATCGGCATTTTCTGGTAGAGATTTTCGGCCGGTAGTGCGAAAAGCTTTTTCCGCGACCAATGCCTCGCCCTTAGTCAGATAAGGAGTGCGCCCGGTCAGTTTGAAATGACAGCATTCCGTTTTGCGCACGCAATTCCGCTGGATCGGCTTTTGCGCAAGATCGGCATAAACCTGCCGCACTTCCGCCAGAGCCTTCCGCAATTTTTCCGGAGAAACATTTCGATAGTTCATGGCCTACCCGGTTCGACTCCAGCCATGGCGTGTCCCGCAATCCATCCAGTAGTCCAGGCGGCCTGGAAATTGAAACCGCCCGTGATGCCGTCAATGTCGAGCAACTCCCCGGCAAAATAGAGATTTGGCGTGACCCGGCTTTCCATGGTTCTGAAATTGATCTCGCGTAATCGCACGCCACCGCAAGTCACAAATTCCTCTTTATTCAGCGACTTCCCATCGACCTCGAGTTCGGTCGCCCGCAACTGCCGAATCAGTTCGTTCATTCCGGAGCGCGTGAGCGTGGTCCAAATCGTATTCGGAGAAATACCGGCGTTTGAAACCAGGTTTTCCCAGAGCCGCGCCGGAATTCCGCCGATTGGCGAGTTGTTTACGCGTCTAGTGGGCTCCTTTTCTCTCCGGGATTGAAACTGGTTTCGGAGATCGAGTTCGTTCAGGTGAGGAACCCAGTTCACCCGAAGCGTGAAGCGATAGCTCTTCTGGTGTAAGATGCGGGCGCCCCACGCAGAGAGCCGAAGCACAGCTGGCCCGCTGATTCCATTGTGTGTGATAAGCAGCGCCCCGCGTTCGCGCAATTTTTCAACAGACAACTGCACCTCGCTCACTGAAATACCGGGTAACGACCGCAGCCAAGGCGCTGGAACGTAAAGCGAAAAAAGCGACGGCACCGGCGGTTCGATCGTGTGACCAAGCGAACGTGCGAGCTCGGCCCCGCCGACGCTTCGGCAACCTCCGGTTGCAAGAAGCAGCCGGTGGCACGCCAACGATTCACTGCCGCTGAATTTCAGCTCGAACCCGCCTTGGGCTAGAACGCGTGCGCCTTCAATGCCTTTACGAGTGAATAGTCGCACCCCTGCTGCCTTCGCTTCTTTAATCAAACAATCGATGACGGTTTCCGATGAATCTGTCACCGGAAAGATTCGCCCGTCCTCCTCACGTTTGAGGCGGACGCCGCGCGCTTCAAACCAGGCGATTGTGTCATCCGCTGAAAATCGGTGGAACGGTGAAATTAGCTCCCGCTCGCCGCGCGGATAACGTGTCGTGAACATCCGCGGATCAAAGAGAGCATGCGTTACGTTGCAACGTCCGCCGCCTGAAATGCGCACCTTGGAAAGAAATTGCGAACCGCGCTCGAAAAGTGAAACCCTGCAGTTCTCATTGGCGCGCGCCGCAGCGATCGCAGAAAAAAAGCCGGCGGCGCCGCCACCGACGATCACGATTTCAGTCACTCGCTAACTTATCGGTATCAATTAGAAAAGCAGGAAAAAAGGACTTATCTGGAAGCCATGAGACCAGGTGCCCGGATCTCGGCTCAACCAATAATCTTCTGAACAGTTACGCCGTCACGCGGTCAAAAAGACATCAGCAAAAACCGGAGGTGCATATGTCTATTGGAATTCTAGGACGGTTGTTCAGTGTATGGATCTTCACGTTTACGGTGGCTGCGCTTACGCAGCCAGCTTGTGCGAACGACGAAGTAACGGCGCAGCAAGGCTGTGGTTCGGGATTTCTACACAACGGTGCTGATCGGGCGTGATGTTGATGCCGCACCGAAGTTCTTGAAGCCGGACTACATTCAGCACAATCCTCAAGTGCCGACTGGACTGAAAGGTTTCATGGATGCGTTTCGCCCGGGATTCGCTAAACCCCTTCCGCCCGACTACAAACGCGAATTGTTAAATGTGATCGGCGACAATGACATGGTCGTCGTCTACGTGCGCCAGATCTGGACTAAAAAGGACGGCCAGCACCATCAAGCGCTCGGCTTCGACATGTTCCGGGTGCAGGACGGCATGATCGCCGAGCATTGGGATGCCGATTAATTAACGCGGTACGCAAAACGCCTGGCGGCGAGCTTTAGCTGCATCCGCCAGGCGCTGGAATTGCTAGCTTGGCCTAAAAAATTAGCCAAGCAAAACGTGGACTATTAGTCGCGGTCTTGTGTTACGATAACTTTGTCAACGAGCATGTCGTCGCCGTCTTTAACGTAGTGAACGCGAACCTTCGAATCTTTTCTGATTTTCGAAGCTTCGATCACTTTTCCATCTGAAGTCACGTAGGTGACGGTCTTGCTGAACTTGTATTGAACAGGTTGGGCTGCTTCCGTTTTCAGGAAGAGACGGTGGCCGGGAGTGAATTCCGTGACCACGCCCGTACTTTCGGTTGTGGTGGTAGTGGTTTCAGTCACTCCATTGGTCCCCGTCGTAGCGGTGGTGGAGGTTGACGATGTTTGCGCGAAAGCCACTGAGCCCATCAGGGCTGTGGCGAACACGACACTAACGATTGCTTTAATCATAAGAATAAACTTTCTAATTACCAAGTTGCTGCAGTGATCGCAGCTAAAGGCCATCCGATTCGTGTTTCCGACCTAAATCGGCGAACCATGCACTAAATGGATGCGGCAGCCATTGGGAATACGGCTCCTGCGCCTGTCCAGCCAATACTTCATAAGCTCGGCGTCATACTTCTTAGGCATGGGGACCGGTTGCGATTATTCGCGAGCGGTCGGCGTAGCTCAAAGCTGCGGCGATGCCAAGCCCGCGGCTTGCTGGAGGGGATGAAGGCCAGTTTTGTCCATGGCCATTTGATGAGATTGCTTTTTGTCCATCTCGAACAATCGCGTTTGTTGAGCGGCGAAGTTACGATCTAAGACGTCGAGATTGGCTTCGTCGTTCAGCCGGATCGATCGGTCATCGAAGTTTCCTGAGCCGACGGACACGAACGTGTCGTCGACGACGATGAGCTTCACGTGCACCATGGTCGGCTGATATTCGTAGATTTTGATGCCGGCTTTGAATAGCTCCGGCCAATGGCGCTTTGACGCGGCGCGGACAAGTTTTTGATCGATGAATTTTCCAGGCACGATGATTTCGACTTTCACGCCGCGCTTGGCGGCAGCAACCAATTCGTTGCGGATCAATTCATCGGGTAAAAAATAAGCGTTCTCGATGCGGAGCGTTTTCTGCGCAGAAGCGATCGCGAGGAGATACATCAAATCGAGATTCGTGTTCCGCGCTGAGCTCCTGAGCGCCTGGGCTGGGTATGGACCCGTGTTTGCAAGCGGCGGAAAATAATCGTCGCCGTGGAGGACGTTGCCGCGTGTTTTCAGCCAGTTGGTCATGAAAATGGCCTGTAGTTGCGCGACGACTGGCCCGGTAACTTTGTAATGATTGTCACGCCAATGTTGCGGTGACTCGGCGTTGCCGGTCCATTGATCGGCAATGCCCGCGCCGCCGAGGAAGGCGATTTTTCCATCGACAATCAACAATTTGCGATGAGTGCGATTGTTGTACCGGCGCGGATCGAAGAAAAAGACGCTGTGATATTTCACTAATTTGACTCCTGCGTTTTCAAGCCGCGCGCGATTTCCCGCACCCATCTTTTGGGTGCCTTGCGCGTCCAAGATTGCGTTTACATGCACCCCGGCCTGTGCGCGTTCCGCCAGCGCTTCGATAAATTCGCGTCCGATGTCTCCATCCCAGAACACGTAGGTCTCGAAATTGATCGAACGTTTGGCCGAGCGAATTGCACTCAACATCGCCGGAAAAATTTCATTTCCATTCACGAGTGTGGTGATGTTGTTGCCGGAAACAAAGTTTGGTCCAAGCAACGAACCGGCTGATTGCCGGAACTCCGGCGAACTCGCGGAATAAAGCGACGTAACTTCCCGGCGCGCCTGTTTGCCAAATTTGAGCGCACAACCGCTCAAGAAGAGCGGCCCGAGAATAATCATCGCGATCGCAAGACGCGAAGAAGAGCTACTCATGTTTTGCTCGCGCGATATTCCTTGAGTGCATCGGTCAGCCATACATCGAGACGCGTCTCCTTTCCATCGGGAGTTCGCACAAGGTATGGCTTTCCGGTCAGCAAACTTTTCGACGCAGCCAGCCGGATGAAATCTTCCGGAGTTTTAATCTCGTTTTTGAAATGTTCGTACTTCGCTTTGATGTGATTGACCGCTTCCGCCGGAGTGTGGGAAACGCCGTTGCGAATAAACATCGCGTCCGACTTGGAGACGTGATCGATGAGGTAATTGACTGTTTGTTCGAGCGATTCGGCGGCGAACGTTTGACCGGCGAAAGTGACAATCAAAATCGCCGACAACAGTTGGCGGTGAATGCCGCGCGAAAGCGCCGAGAGCAAACACGTGACTTTCATAATCTCATTATAAATCGCTGAAGCGACAGATGTAAAAACATACAAACTTGTCGACAGCCCAATCACGCACCCACAGCAGTTTAAACGCAGTGAAGTATTCTAACCCTCGAGCTAAAACAGGTGGAGCACTTTAACTGAGGCGGTGATCACGCACGCGTGCTAAAGCCAAGGTTCTGGGCCACTATATCCCGAAGTGATAGGAAGTGTTGAAGACTATCTTTGCGTCGTCGGTTATGATTGAAAATGTGACGCTCCCGCGGTCACCTGATGACGGTGTTGCCCTCCCAAGCACGATATGAGTTCTGCCGTCTTTGTGCGTGACGGCCTCACCGGTAAAGTTGATCGGAGTTCCCGCTTGGAGCTTCCGACCGCATCATCGGATGCCGCCAAGAGTAAACTGCCTTTCTCACTCTTAAAAAAATACGGCCTCACCTTGAGTTGATAATCGCCCGCATAATTTCCGTCTCGATGCGTAAGCGGACTGACGATCAGGCTAGCTTTCCCGCGCAGGGCAACGGAAGTGGAGCTTGGATCAATAAGCAGTTTGCGTGTGCCCGCGTTCGATGTCCCCCGCCGTCGAATTAGGCCTCTCGGCGTGAATGACACCTGTGACGCCGAATGTTAGAAAAACGAAAACCGTGAACATCAATCTCACGATTAGGGAGGGTCCGGACATCAGCAACTCGCGTTTCTGGTTTGCGCTTGCGCCAACTCAATCTTATCTGCCGGGACGCGGCGGAGATTTCGAACGAGCCCTAATTTCGAAAGCGTCCAGATGAGCCACTTAGTGGGATCAAACTGCCATGGCTTTACGCCGTTGCGGTAGTCGTGTTGAAACTCATGGTGATAGTTGTGATAGCCCTCGCCGAAAGTGAAAAGAGCAAGTAAGAGCGAATCGCGCGCGGTGCATTTCTTCGAATACGGCTGCCGGCCGATGGCGTGGCATGCGCTATTGATCAGGAAGGTGCAGTGTTGCAGCACAACGATGCGGGCGACGCCCGCGATCAAGAACGCGCCGAGTGCTCCCTCCCATCCGTTCCACCAAAAACCGAGAAGTGAGGGCGGAACGAAGCTGACGAAAATCGCGATCCATTGAACATGTCGATCTTGCCAACAAACAAGCTTGTCCTTCTGGAGGTCGGAGACGTTGTCGTATGGCGCATCCGGATTCAGTTTGAAAATCAACCAGCCAATATGCGCGTGGAAAAAACCTTTCGAAATGCAGTACGGATCATCGTCATGATCGACATGTTTGTGGTGGCGGCGATGCTCGCTCGCCCACATCAAGGCTGAGTTTTCGAAAGCGGCTGCGCCGAAAACCAGCGTGAAAAGCCGGATAGGCCAGCTCGCGTTGAATGTGATGTGGGAGAAAAGCCGATGGTACCCGATCGAGATGCTGAAGCCGCACGCCAAAAACATGGCGAAGAAAAGCGCGACCTGAAACCAATCGAGACCGAAATGGTAGAGATAGATCGGGACCGTTGTGAGCGTTAATACCAACGTCACGAACAGGAACGAGCTCGTTATCCAGTTGATGCGCTCGAGCGGCAAGCGCAATATCATGCGCTTGGACGCCGGCCGTGATTTGCCGGCCAATATGACATCGGCGCGACTGGATGCGTCGCCCATGATTGTGTGACCCTCGTGAACTTCTGGATCTGTTCGAGCTGGTTCCGCTTCGCCCCGGTTTTCTGCTTTATTGAAAGTATCAGTGTGCAAAGCGTTCGGTTCCTGGGTAAGCGCACTCATTTTACCTGGTCTTTCCGATGCGGGCTATCCGGGAGGAAGCTCGATTGTGCGAAGCCGACCTTAGCCTGGTCCGGATGAGCTACGGGGTTTCCCTTGGCCCGGAGAAAAAAGATGGCAACGCAGCAACCTATGACTCCTAGAAATATCGGGAGCATTAAACGTGTAGTTTGAGCTTGTACCAGATTAGATGAAACATACTTTGTCCGTTCTAATTTTGCGATCGACCAAACTATCCGCTGGTAGATTGCCGGTTCGGATTATTCTGTTAGCTAACGCTCGTTTTCTGCGAACACTGCGAATGCTTTTGATCGCCCGATGGTGCATGGCATAAAGGGCGCCGTTTTGAGTGATGGTGAGTTCCGTCATGGGATTACAACCTGTTATTCTCCGCTTCGATAGCAGCTACGATGCTCGGCACTATCGCTGGCGGCGGACTGCTCTCGACTTGCAGACAATTTTGCCTCGTGAGATCGGCAAGTTCATTAAAGTACCGCCCAGCATCCGCGCAACAATTCTCTCCGTTTTGGGTACGGATTTGCTTATGTGATGTTTCCGTTTGTGCTTCCGAAGAAATTCGGCGAACCAGATAGGTAAATAGATGCGGCAGTTGCCTAGTATAGCCCAATAAAGACCCTTACACCTTAACTATCTTCAGAGCCGATCGATCCCAATTGGCGGTACGCAAAAACGCGCCCTCCTGCTTCGCGCGAAACAAATTCGGCGAAGCAGAAGGGGCGCGAATGTGTTGCCCGCCGCGCCGTAGGGCCAGCCAAGGCGGGTTGCGTTTAGCTCTTAATCCTCGTCGAGGACTACGCGGTCGACGAGCATGTTGTCGCCTTCACCTACGTAATGAACGCGGACCGGGACGCCCACGCGAACTTTGGTCCGCACCGTTGCTTCGTCGAGTTCCTTACCGCTTCTGGTCACATAAACGACCTGCTTGCCGAAGCGATAATGTCTCGGGCCGGCACTTTCCTTCAGCACAATGGAACTGCCCGGAGAAAATTCCGTAATTGTGCCGTTGCCCTCAGTCGTGGTCGTAGTGGTGGTGGTTTCCGAAACCTGTGCCCACGCAAACGGAGCCGCGACTGCCAATGCCATACTTAGTATTAGCTTCTTCATTCATACTTAGACGCGGGGCGGATAACCCGTATTCGGATTGAATTCTGTCTTTCTCGGCGATTTGCCGAGAAAGTTAAAGAGCGCGAATTGCGTAAAGCAAATTGCTCGCCATCGGCAACGAAGGTTAGGCGCCGCTCTCGAAGCAG
>CAWFFA010000007.1:0-25560 GCA_963814965.1 uncultured Verrucomicrobiae bacterium | reverse complement strand
TAGGAAAAGAGGACAAATTAATCAGGAACCCAGGAAAACCGAAACAAATTAGACAGAAGTCGCTGCTCCCTCGACTCAACCCCTCAACAATCTCACCGTCTCAACTCGTCAGATTCGTTTTCATTCGCGTAGCTTGTCGGCGGAAGCCTCGCGCGAATGCGGATCCGCGCTTAACTTGTCACTGGTCACCGGTCACTCGTCACTTCATTTTGATGTTCACACCTGACAAAGATTTCCGCGCGATTGATCCGCACGTCCGGATCGGCCACGTGCACCTGAAGGTCTCTGATCTGGAACGCTCGCTTGAATTTTATTGCGGTGTTCTCGGCTTTGAGCTGATGCAACGCTGGGGCAAACGGGCAGCTTTCATTTCTGCCGGTGGCTATCATCATCACATCGGATTGAACACATGGGACAGTCTCGGCGGATCGCCGCCAGCTCCCGGCACAACGGGTTTATTTCACGTAGCGATCGCTTATCCTGATCGCGCCAGCCTCGGTGACGCGCTTCGCCGATTGCTCGCGGCTAAAATTCCGCTCGACGGCGCAAGTGATCACGGAGTCAGCGAAGCGCTTTATCTCCGCGATCCAGACGAGAACGGACTCGAGTTGTACCGCGATCGCCCAAAGGAAGAGTGGCCGCACAATCCCGACGGTTCGATCGCGATGGATACACGGCCCCTGGATTTAGATGCGCTCCTCCGCGAAGCGAAACAATTGTAGCGGCGGTCTGTGACCGCCGATCCCTCCCGCAATTTCGAATCCTTTGAATCAAGCTAATCCTGTCTAGTTCTTCCTGGTCTCCTGGTTTCCAGATTGGGTTTCCGTATGTTGCATCATGGCAAGAAAGCAACGCATCGCGCTGGTCACCGGCGCGAACAAGGGAATCGGGTTTGAAGTTGTGCGACAACTGCGGCGCGAAGGTTTTCACGTTTTCCTCGGCGCGCGCGATGAAAAAGTCGGGAAAACAGCAGCAGAAAAATTAAATCAGGAAAGCAGGAACGGAGGAAAAGACGAAGGACACGGGACCGTCACTTTTCTTCGGATTGATGTTGCGGATCAGGACCGCATCCGCGCCGCGGCGGAAGCGTTTGGGAAACAGAGCGATCGTCTCGACGCGTTGGTCAACAACGCCGGCATTTTGCTCGATGACGACAAGGGCGTGCTTACGATGACGCCGGAGATCTTCGAGACCACGTTGCTCACCAACACTCTCGGCGCGCTGCTGGTGTCGCAAGCGTTCGTTCCGTTCCTGAAAAAGAGCGACGCCCCACGGATCGTGAACGTCTCCAGCGGCGGCGGACAACTGGCCGACGGCGCCGACGGTTGGGCGCCGGCCTATTGCATTTCGAAGACAGCGCTCAACGGCGTCACCGTTCAACTGGCCGCGGCGCTCCCGAACTTCGCCGTCAACTCTGTTTGTCCAGGTTGGGTCCGCACCGACATGGGCGGCTCCAACGCCACCCGCTCCGTGGCAGAAGGAGCAAGTGGGATAGTCTGGCTGGCTGCAGAGGCTCCACAAAAAGAGACCGCCAAGTTTTGGAGGGACAGGAAAGTTATACCCTGGTGAAATCATTTTTCACCGCCCGAGCTTCCCAGCTCTAGAGAGCCCGAGTACACGGAGGCGAATGCGGGACGGCAGCAAATTAATTCACTCCGCGCCCTCGGCGACTCGAGGCGCGGGAGCGCCGGGTGGTGAATTACGGGACGCGGGCTTACCGGCCTCGGTCTTTGAATTTTCTAATTGTGTTTCGTTCGCCGTTTAGGATAAATAGTAGCGAGTCTGTCGATTGTGAGGGGTCGGTAACTACTCTGCTTATGAAAATGAATTTCGTTTTGGCGTTCATCGCTGCTTTGGCTTGCAGCGCGTTTCTGATTTCGTCCGCCAACGCGGGCGGCCACCATCAGGGCGTTGGTTTGTCGAGTTCTGCAACAACATCGACCGGCACAACTGCGACTGGACGCTCGGTTCTGGGCGAACCTGTTTTCCTGATTCCGTCGTCATCGTCCAACTCCAGCGCGTCCGCATCCAGCGGCGGACCAATTGCGGGATATGTCCCTCCTCGGATACCCCTGCCTCCTCTCCATGCTCCCGATCCGAGGGTCGCGGCACTTGTCGGACCCAGCGCAACGTCGACAGGCTCAACGTCCAGTGGCAGCACGCCTGTAGGTGAGCTGGTCGGGTCGTCGATATCAACAGCTACCGCAGCGCATTCGAATGAAGGCAATGGTCGCGTGCGGGTTTCTCCCGTTCGGAAGAACCCGAGCACACCAGAACCGCCGAACATCAGCGGCGGCGCAGGCGGTGGCGGCACCCGAGTCGTTTTCACTCCACCGCCGACAATTGTCGGAGTGAGCCCGTCGGTCACTGGCACTGGAAATATTGCCGGCAACAATCTTGCCGATCGGACATTTGGTCCTAGCATTCTCAGCACCGGTTTGGGATCCAATGGTTCGCAACTGTCGTCCAATGTGCAGACAGGGTCGGGCGGTCAGAGCCCGGCGCCTTGGATAAGAATAACGCCCTTGCAATACAATGGCCCGACAGTTGAGGTGCCGACCGCTTCGTCCATCTCGAAAACATCGTCCTCGACGACCGCCGGACACTGACGGTCGGAAGTCAGTAGTCAAAGGTCAGTGACATGTCACTCGTCACTGAATTTACTTGCTGCCCGATCGTCGAGTTGAGGCAGTACACACTTCATCCGGAAAAGCGTGATGTCCTGATCGATCTGTTTGATCGTGAATTTGTGGAGTCGCAGGAAGCGCTTGGGATAAAGGTCATTGGTCAGTTCCGGGATGAAAATGATCCAAACCGGTTTGTCTGGCTTAGAGGTTTTCGCGACATGCCTTCGCGCGAGCAGCAACTGAAGGATTTCTATGGCGGTCCGGTTTGGAAAGCGCACCGAGAAGTGGCCAACACCACCATGATCGACTCCGATAACGTGCTGCTGCTGCATCCAGCAAGTCCAGGCTCGGGATTTTCGCTTGGGCACAGGGAACGGGCCGGAGTTGGTGCGCACGAGACTCGGAAGGATTTGATCGTGGCCACAATCTATTATTTTGGTTCGCCGGCCGATGCGCAGTTCGTTGAGCTTTTTGAAAAGACGCTAAGACCAGTGCTGACAGACTTGGGCTCATCGGTCCCGGCCAGTTTCGTCACTGAGCATAGCGAGAATACTTTTCCCTCGCTGCCAGTGCGCGAAGGCGAGAATGTTTTTGTCTGGTTCGCGCGTTTCCCCGATTCGGCGGCATACGAGCGTCATATTGCCGAACTGGATCAATCAGCGCGCTGGCACGACGAGATTTCGAAGGAGCTCGCGCGGCGCCTCAAGCCGGCGCCGGAAATTCTGAAACTGTCACCGACCTCGCGTTCGCTCTTGTAATTAGGACAGTAACCAGGAGATGAGGAGGAACCCCTTTGCCTTCAACTTGTCACTTGTCACTGGTCACAGGTCACTTCTCTTCGCCGCGGTTGCAGCTGCTGCGATTGTTATCGCGTTTGTTCTGATCAGCTCGGCCCTGACGCGTTACGTCGAAAGTCCGCGGTTTCGCATGTCGATGGAACAGGAGACAGCACGCGGCTTGCATTTCCCGAGTAGTCAGTTCGCTCCCATTCGGCGCACCGGCCCGCTCAACGCGCAGAGCGAGAGATTCAAAGCGCGCGACGGGCGGAAAGCCATTACCAGTTTTGAGGCACAGGGTATCACCGCACGATTCAATCCTTTCGGTGTTTTTCTTCGCCGATGGCAGATCGACGATCTGCACATCGATCGCGGCAACATCGGGATTCATGTCTACGAACCGACGCCCGAACCAAAGCCAGTCCGGCCGTGGTACTTCGTCTTCCTGCCCAATCGCGTTTATCTAAAGCACGTTTGGTCGGACGATGTCGACGTCACATGGCCGATGCGCGGGGAACAGGGCGGAATTTTCGGGACGCATCTCGTTATCACTCCGCACGGGCGCGACTTCGAATATCACGCCAACGGCGGCGCGTTAAGAAATCCGTCCATGCCGGAGATGGGTGTACGCCAGGTCCACTTGCTCATCACCAAACAATTGTTCACGTTGTACACGCTCGATCTCAACTCCGGAGGCGGCAGCATTCACGGCGAAGGCACCACCGCGGTCAGCGGAGAAAAGCACGCGGATTTCAGTTTCAACGGGAACAATCTGCCGGTTCGTGAGTGGGTGCCCAAGACTTGGAGCGGCAACTTTGCCGGCATAGCGACCGGCGATCTTCATTGGACCGGCGGCGACTACAAACTTGCGGCAGCTACGATGAGCGGCGCGGTCAATGTAAATGGCGGACGTGTTAGCGGTCTCAAGTTTCTCGACACCATCGCGGCGGTAACAAAGCACGATGATCTCGCCCGACTCGAGCTCGACGCATGCCGTTCGCAATTTCGGTGGCACGAACGCGATTGCGAACTGAACGACATTCTGCTCGAGCAGACCGGCAAGTTTCGAATCGAAGGAACGGTTTCGTTCAGTGAGCGTGCATTAGGCGGCACCCTTCGGATCGGCGTGTCCCGCGGTTATCTCGACTGGTTGCCGCATCCGGAAGAAGTTTTTTCCAGGGAAGCCGGCGGCTATCTCTGGACGACTGTGCATTTGTCAGGAACCCCCGACACGCCGAAACAGGATTTGAGTCCGCGGGTGATTCAAAGTCTGACCGATTCCCCCGGCGCATTGCTCGGCGCAGCCCTTCGGGGTGTAGGCGCATGGCTGCATGGTCAGCGTTAGGGGCAAAGCGCGAAGAGCAAGGACCGGAGGAGCAGGGGGGCAGAAGCTTGATCCGTTTAAATCCGTGTAATCCGTGGTTAGTCAGTCGCTAAGTCGCCCTTCTGTGTTATAGTAGTCGATGTCTAAATCCGTTAGCGCTTCTTTTTCACGTCGGATGCCCGACAACGTAACCGAAGAGTTGGTGGCGGTGCTTTCGTCCAGGGCCTCCTTCGAGTTCAAACCGTTGTTCGACATCATCTTATTGAATCTTAGGGAACGAAACGCAGCCAGTGGTGGCGAAGAGATGCTGCGGTTGCGCGTTTACGAAAAACTTCAGGGCCTGGTGAGCCGGGGCGCGGTCAATCGAACCGTCAACGGGATCACGAAAAAATACAAAGGCGTCGCCCCGCGCATGGCCACGTTAAAGACCGAGATGAAAGTCTTGCGCGTCGAGTGGGCCAAAAAACTTGCGGCGAAGGCCGCAGCGCGCTGAGCCGCTAAAGCTTTTGCGAGACGCAGCGACAGGGGCGGCTCAAACGCCACCGCTGAGTGCTTGTCACTGATCACTCGTCACTTTTTTAGATCGATCGACATTACGACCGCTTTTTTGCCGAAGTAATCGGACCGTTCGACGACTTGCCAACCAAGTTTGTGGTAGAGCCGTTCGGCTGAATGGGTCCAAAGATAGAGCCGGGAAATATTCAATCGACGAGCCTCGTCGGTAGCGCGATGCATCAGCATCGTTCCTAGGCCCCGGTTTCTCCATTCCGGAAGCACCAAAAGTCCGCCTAACCACGGATCCAGATCCGGACGAGTATCCATGTCGTGAAACTTTAGCGACACCATGCCGAGCAGTTCTGTTGCGTCGCCGCAGTTTGCCGCCCGTCCGGCTCGGACCGCGACGAACGTCAGCGGCAATCGATCGATGTTCATTCGCTCCCGATAATTTTTCAGACAGTCCTCCAAGGTGTGTTCGCGTTGCTGATAAATGTTCTGCCACTCTTTCCAGGACAACCGCGCCAGCTCGTCGAGGAGCTCGGAATGATCGGCCAAATAATCGATCCTGATGTCCGCCTTGTTCACAATTCCACTTCTCACTGGTCACACGTCACTATTTTTGGCAAATGTTCAATGTTTAGATACGACCCCGTGTCTCTTCCTCCTCAACGACTCAGCGATGCCGCTCTGCGGCAATCTACATTCAGGGAACAATATCCGCGCACTAGCGGGAGCGTAACTGCTCAACCACTCAACTTCTTGCGCAGGCGGGTTGCGCGTTCGACGTTCGAGGTTTCCATGGCAGAGACGTCAACCGGCCCAGTCATCGCGAGCGCGAACAACCTTTCGGTGAAATATGGCCATCAGGTCGTCCTCGACGGTGCGACCATTGCCTTTACCGAAGGCGAACACATTGGGCTCGTCGGCCGCAACGGTTCGGGCAAATCGACGTTCCTCCAGATCGCGGCCGGGGTGGCCCAACCCGATTCCGGTGAGTTCACCCGGCAACGCAATCTCGTTACCGGCCACATGCCGCAAGTTTCCGGTTTGGACGATGCGGCCACGGTCCATGCCAACATTCTCAGCGGCGCGCAACGGATTCTCGACCTAATCGCCGAATACGAACGCGTCCCGGGCGATAGCCCGCTCAGCGCCACGCTCCTCGACCAAATTATCCACGCCGACGGTTGGAATTTGGAACACCGGATCAAATCGCTCATTACGAATCTGCACGCCCCGGAATCCGATCGTGTTGTGGGCACGCTTTCCGGCGGTGAAAAACGCCGCGTCGCGCTTTGCCGGGCGCTTCTGGCGCGTCCCGATTTCCTGATTCTCGACGAACCGACCAACCATCTCGATACCGGCTCGATCGAATGGCTGGAGGATTTTCTGGCGCGTTATGCCGGGACCTGTTTGTTCGTCACCCATGACCGCTATTTTCTCGATCGAGTGGCAACGCGGATCATAGAGCTGTCGCGTGGCCAGTTCATCAGCTACGACGGCAACTACACCGATTACCTGCTCGCGCGCGCGCAGCGACAAGCGGTCGAGGAAGCGCAGGAACATCAACGGCAGAAGTTTTTGAAACGCGAACTGCAGTGGGTGAGAAAAGCGCCGCGTGCGCGCCGGACGAAATCGGTCGACCGCGTGGAACGTTATTTCGAAATGGCTGCGCAGGAAGGGCCGGAAGCGGAGCTCGACGTCGAATTGATTATCCCCACGCCGCCGGAGCTCGCGAATCGCGTCATCGAATTGCGCGACGTCAGCGTGGAGCTGGGCGGACGCACCCTTTTTCAGCACGTGAACCTCAATCTCACGGCCGGTGAACGCCTTGGCGTGGTCGGCCGCAACGGACTCGGCAAATCTTCGCTCCTTAGAGTCATTCTGCAGGAACTGCCGGTTGCGAGCGGTGAACTGGAGATCGGCGCGCGGACCGAGATTAATTACGTCGATCAAAATCGACTAAATCTCGACGATGCAAAAACGGTTTGGGAAGAAGTCGGCACTGGCGGAGAACACGTTACCCTGGGCGAGCAAAGCATCACCTTACGCGCGTATCTTCGTCGATTTCTTTTCAGCGAAGACCGCATCAATACAAAGATCTCGCAACTTAGCGGCGGCGAACGTAGCCGGGTGCTCCTGGCAAAAATCCTGAAGCGCGGCGGCAACGTTTTGATGCTGGACGAGCCGACGAACGATCTCGATCTCGGAACGTTGCGGTTGCTCGAGGAAGCGCTCGTCGCCTTTGGCGGCTGCGTCATCGTGGTCAGTCACGATCGCTATTTCCTGAATCGCGTTTGCACCTCGATTCTCGCCTTCGAAGGCGAAGGCCGTGTCGCCTATTCCGTCGGGAACTACGATTACTATTTGGAAAGACGCGAAGCGCTTGGCGCGGCCCCCAACTCAACCAGAGATCAGAAGTCACAAGTCAGAAGTCAGTCGGGTCGAAGACTCGCCGTGGCGAGCTCGGACCCGGCGCTGACCGGAGTCGCCACCCCGCCTAGGCGGGGCAAGCGAAAGCTCAAATGGAAAGAAGAGCGCGAATGGGAATCGATGGAAGCGAACATTCTCTCCGCCGAAAACGAGGTATCGGATTTGGAGGCCACATTTGCCGAGCCGGATTTTTATGCGAAACCGCGCGCCGAGATATTAGAGCTCGAGACAAAATTGAAAACCGCGCGCGACAAAGTCGCGCACCTCTACGCGCGCTGGCACGAACTGGAGCTCCTGCAAAGCGTGACGGCCGGCGAATGACGCTAATCTTCGCGAATGGGAAGTCGCTGCTGAATTCTTAGCGGTCGATCCGCCAGTCTCCCATACATCCGTTTAATCCGTGTAATCCGTGGTTCGAATTTCCGAAGAAAAAAAAGCGGGATCATTTCTGATCCCGCTATGAAAGCTGACGGAAGGGAACGTCAAATTTAAGTGTTTTAAGTGACTCCCGAGCTTTGACCACCATTTAGCAGCAGCTGTGCCAACATTAGTTAAGTAGTTGCCACGCCTCGCGAGCGCCGCTCGAAGACTTCCGAGGGTGATAAATTCTGAATCCAAACGCGACATCAGCCGCGTCCAACCATTAAATAGAATAGCTATGGAAACGACCAGCTCACTTCCTACGCCGCCGCCGTTACCAGCCGGCGGCCCTCCGACCACCTCGATTACCACTTCGAATGTCCGCACTTGGAACATTCTGTGTCACGCCAGCGCGCTGCTCGGCGTTTTTCTTCATTTCCCCGGGCACCTGCTCGGACCGCTCATTGTCTGGCTGGCCAAACGGGACGACTCGCGCGAGATCGATGCGCACGGCAAAGAATCGCTCAATTTCCAGATCTCGATGCTCATCTACAACGCCATTGCCGCGGTCTTTTGCCTTGTTCTGATCGGCTTCGTTTTTCTGCCGATCCTTTGGGTGCTGAATGCGGTGTTCGTCATCGTCGCCTCAATCCAGGCGAGCGACGGAAAGTTTTATCGTTACCCCATGACGATCCGGTTTATCCAGTAACCGTGCTGCGTCACTTGCCGGCGGCAGCCTCCAAAAATACCGCGCGACGGTGATGTGCGAGAAAGTTCTTTTGGCCTTCCGAAAACTTTCCGACGCGGACAACATGCTCAGTATCCACACCCATTCGTTGAACAGATTCTTTGTGCGCAACGTCGGAAATAAGGAGCTCGCCGTTGTTCTCAAAAGAGATGAAGCCGCGATCGAATAGATGATCTATCGAAGGTGTGAGCAGCAACCCGTTTTCACCGTTCAGCCGCTCTTCATTCGTTGATTCGCGCCAGGGTTTAATGTGACTGGCGAAAAGGTGCGGCTGGTATGTCACGCCAGTAATTCGGCAATGATTTTCAAATGACGTGAGCTTTTGCCTAAAGAGCCCTTGGCCAACTCGCGCTTTAATCAACGCCTGCCTCGTGGTCTCCGGTAACGTTTTGCTCTGCAGGATACGATTTGCCTCTGCTTGTTCCCACTCGCTTATGCCGCGTAATTCAGTGTCGACAACTTTTGGTTCCTCCGCTGTTCGCGTGTCCTGAACGATTCGCATGACGTCAGGGCCAATCAGATGACCAAGAACCAGCGCCATCTTCTTCGAGATCGGCGCAAGGTAGATGTGTTGATAGCCGCCGCCCGCGGGCGTCAGAAGTTTGTAATCTGTCGGTAAAACTGGAACCAAGGCCTGCATATGATCCGACGGCCGAAGCGTTGGCGTGATCCGAGCGAAACTGACGTCAACACGCCACCCGAGCCGATCCCACACTTCACCGATGTGGCCGAACTCATCTGGCCGCGGCGATGTGTAGCAGTGCGTCCGCGCAATCCCGAAACCGCGAATGACTCCGCCAGCGTAAGAGAAGACGACATCGCCAGGCGCGACCTCGCGCATTGTCTCGTAGAATCGATTAAATGAGCCATCACGCTTCGTCTTTGGTGACCAAATGTAATTCCCGCCGAACTCTTGCTGAAAAGTCTGCTTATGGTTGACCCACCAGTAGCGCATGATCCGTTGCGCTCTAGTCGATCACAAACTTTAGTAAAATTCTCTTAAAAATTTAAATCTGGAGAATGGGGCGGATGGGATCAGCGACATAGAAGGTAAAGTCGCGAGGGCAGCGACGAGCGAGCTGGGAAACGAGCGAGTTTCAAATCAGACAAGACACTGTCGATTGTTCCGTGGGTTTTGCTGCAGCGAACGCAGTGCCGCATTTCCAGAAGCTCTCTGGCTGAGTTGCGCCGGTCACCAATTCAGAATCGGCGCAGCGAAGCAGGACATAACCGATAAAAAAGATCCAAAGTTTTGTCTCGACCCTTCGCCGGGTAAATGGAATTCAAACCAATTGAACGGGCGCCGAGCAAATCAATCCAACCTTTAACCTTAGGGTATTCATCGGGGTACTTTGCAGGCGAATGGCGTTCTTCAATTTCGGCATAACGTCGGAGAAAATACGCGATGAAATCAGCCAGCTGCAGCAACGTCGCATCTTTCGAATCGGCGAAGTAAGGAACATCGATAACTTGGTCCAGCGCTGCCTGCTTCTTCCCACGCGAATAATACGAATCAGTCCAAGGCGGTGGATTAAATATAAATTCTTTAAAGCGTTTCTCCGCACGATTTTCTTCATCGAAGATGAAGATGGTATTTCCTTTTGTTCCTTCACATTTTTGACATGCGCGTTGCGCAGCGAGTATGATGTGCGCACCCATGCAGTGCCAAACGGCCTGAATTTCAGCCGGAATGTGTCCGGCAGCTTTCACTTTTTTGAAAAGTGCTTTGTCGAGCGCCGTGTGAATTAAGTGATGTTTGCGTTCGGCAAACCATTCGAAGATTGTCGAAATGTATTCCGACCGTTTTGGGCCATTGATTCCACGAAATGGGCTGTTCCCGGAATAGAAATCACGAGTGTGCAATTCGTCTAGATCGACCCCGACGATGGCGGAAAGGTGTTGAAGCAGATCTTTCCAATCTTGCTTAGTGATGTGCATCCGTTGCGAGTCAACAACGACACCGACCATGACGGCGATGGGCTCGCCTCCGGTGCCGCTTTCGTCGCAGTAACACAGTTTCATAATTGAACTGCGTTCTCGCTGCCAAACCGACGCTGAATAATTTCGGCTTTCGCGTCGCGCATTAGTTCCGCAATTTCGCGTTCACCAACGTGCGCGGCGATTAAGGCCTGCCTGAGCTTCTGCAACATCGCGCATGATGGACAACGCTTACCGCCCTCCAGCCAACTGATGTGGGGCACTGAGCAACTGCACGCATCGGCGAGAGCCAATTGCTTGCCGAAATAACTTTTGCGCACTTTACGTAGTGCTTTTGAAAAATCGTTCATAAGATCTCTCACGCGTACTTAGGGCTGGGCCGAAGCCCAGCCCCTTTCCCGTCTTACGAACGACCAAGGACCTGATTTAACACCGCTAAGGTCCTATCGAGGGCTCGACGTTCTTTAACGCTCAAGGCAGATGGCTCCTCCACTACGAGCAGTACCGCCGCGAATTCCTTGCACACTTCCACCAAGTCTGTTTGTGGTGTGAGCTTCGGTGGTGGCGGGTCTGGAATAAGTATTGTCCACGGAAGCTGCTGATCGAAAAAGTTGAACAGCCTTTCGTCTTCCGGCGGTAATTGACTAATCGCCCGCCTTGCGGAACGAATCGCGTCTTGCGATCGGCTTCCCATCCGAAATTTGCCCTCAGCGTACATTCGCGCCAGCAAGAGCGAGAGTCTCTTTTCGCCACCCAACCGTTCCAGTGTTTTTGGATGACGCTTTCGTAGTACCCCGATAATGCTGTCCAGTTCGCGGAACTTATCTATGCCGATGGCTTGGCCATTCCCGCTGTAATTTTCCCCGAGTTTTGCAACAGCATCGGGATGCCAACGGCCGAGCAAAACAAGATCGTCCTCGAACTTCTGCACTTTTTCCGGAAGATCGCGCACGAGTGTTCGTACTTGCTCCGGATTTGCCAGATCCAAGCCACGCTCTTTTCCGAGGTGCCGCAAATCCTGCAACACCGATATCGCGTCGAATGGTTCTTCCGCGGCGTTCAATGTCTCGCGTAGACAGATTCGTTGCTCCAGCGTAAGTGGAGGAAACACAAATGCGCGAACGCGTTTTACGCCGCGACCGCGCAGCTCACTGAGACGGCCGTATCCATCGACATGGATATAGCGCCCAGCATCCACGGTGTGCTCGCAGACAACAGGTGGGTAAACGATTGACCCCATGATGTCATAAGAATCTCGGATGGACCCTTGGCGCCGCTGGTAGCGAAGCGACTTCGTTTCATCCGCTCCTGGATTTGTCGGGTCGATCTCAATCTGATCCAAATCGATTTCGATTGGATCGGGACTGACAGGGACTATGCCCCGAATTGGACTTGTTCGGAGCTGTTTAACAATTTCGCCGCGCTCCAGGACGGCTGGTTTAACTTTCGCTTTTCTCATACTAACTCCTTTGGTCCTCAATTCGAGGACCCGTTGCGGACCAACACAAGTGTCGGTCCTGGTTTATAGGGTCGAGCTTATCGAGAAATTGAACGTAGCAAAATAAAAAAAATTAACTGAATAGTTAATTTCGAAAATCGGCCGCGTGCGTTAGCCAATCACTTCATTCTGTCGAAGGTTTTCTGAAGAACCTCGACATCCGTGGCGTTGCCAAGTTTTTTCGCGACTGGTTTCGATCCATTTTTTCTCCAGCGCGTTCTTCGTGGGGCGATCGGATTGATAAAAGACGCCGAAGACGCCGGGGAATGGTAGTTGTGCGAGTTTATACGCGGCGAGCTCGTCGGTGACGTCGTGGCGGAGTTCGTCCTCTGGCGAATTGTCCCATTTCTTTTCCTGGATCAGTTCGAAGCTGCCGCCTTTGCGCGGATCGGCCGGGTCGAATACGTCTGGGAAAAATTCGACGCATTCGCTCAAACATTCGATGACGCTGAACCCCTGGTGATCCATCGCGCGCTCGATCATGTCCATCATGTGTTTGACCTGGGTGGCGTGGGTCCGCGCGATGAAGGTGGCGCCGCCGGCGATCAGTTTTTTCATCGGATTGACCGGCTGATCGATCGCGCCGGTCGGGTCGGTCTTGGACTTGAATCCGATGGGCGACGTCGGCGAAGTCTGTTTCTTGGTCAGGCCATAGACGAAGTTGTCCATGATGAAGTAGACCAGGTTGATGTTCTTGCGCGCGCCGTGATCGAGATGGTTGCCGCCGATCGAGAAACCGTCACCGTCGCCGCCGAACAAAAAGACGTTCAGGTCCGGCCGGGCCAAACTAATGCCGCTCGCGAGCGGAACGGCGCGGCCGTGAATGAAGTGCGCGCCGTGGCCGTTGACGAAATAAGGAAAGCGCGACGAACAACCGATCCCGGCGAGGGTGACGATCTTTTCGTGATCGAGATTGCGTTTCTCGAGGACTTTGTAAAAGGAAGCCAAAACCGCGAAATCGCCGCAACCGGGACACCAGGTCGGGTGGTCGGCGGTGATTGCCTTTTTCGATAACTTCTCGCGAGGCGCGTCTGTGGGAGGAGTTGCTGTCGTCGTGTCACTCATAATTTTAGAAAACTGAAACGCTGAAAGCTGACAGCTGAAAATTTCAGATTTCCGATTTCCGCTGTCCGATTTTCGCAATATTCCATATTGCTCATCCCACTCCTTGGGTGATGGATTCGGCCCGGGCAAGATCGACATCCTGTTCGCCGTTACCGGCAATCGGACGATTGGGTGAATAGCCCCTGACGGAAACAAACTTGCCGGGGAAAACGCCCTGGAGAATTTCTTTCACGCGATAAGTGAGCCCATCGGTCTTGGTCACGCTCACGATCTTCGGTTCGCAATAGCGCGCGCGCAAAATGGTGGCGAGTTGGCCGAACCCATAAAGGCCCTGGTCGTTCATCTCGACGGTGACGATGCGCTTGAAGTTCGCAAAAATTTTTTCCAGCCCGTTCGGCAACGGATGAACGTGGCGCAAATGGATCGCGCCGATTTTCTCGCCGTGCTCGCGCGCCATTTTCACCGCATCATGGATCGGGCCGTAAGTCGAACCCCAACCGACAAGGAGTGTGTCGCCTTTCTGGTCGCCATAAACTTCCGGCACCGGAATTTCTTCGGCGAGCTTGCGCAACTTGTTGCGGCGCTTCGCGGTCATCGCCATGTGCAATTTCGGTGAACCGGTCGGATGCCCCATCTCGTCGTGTTCGAGTCCGGACAGGAGCGGATATTTCCCGTCGAGAATGCGAGTACCGGGCGGGATGTGTTGCGTGATTTGATCTAGCGGATACGGCACGTGCTTTTGTCGTGGGGTCAGGTCCGGCTTCGGATCGACCATTAATTTGGCGAGATCCGGTTCATCGAATGCTTCGATCCGGGTGGCCAGCGAGGTATCGCTCAAAATGAAAACCGGCGTGCTGTATTTGCGAGCGATCCGCGCGGCTTCGATCGCGATATAAAAACAGTCTTCGACGGTCGATGCGGCGAGCACGACGCGCGGACTGTCGCCGTGGCTGCCGAAAATCGCCTGATGCAAATCGCTTTGCTCAACATTGGTCGGAAGGCCGGTGCTCGGCCCGCCGCGTTGGATGTTGCAAATGATCAGCGGCATTTCGGCCATCGACGCCCAACCGATCGCTTCGCTCTTGAGCGAGATGCCGGGTCCGGCGCTGCCGGTGACGGCGAGATATCCGGAAAAGGAAAAGCCGAGCGCGAGGGAGACGGCACCAAGTTCGTCCTCTGCCTGAACGAAAATGCCGCCGTATTTTGGCAGCTGCGTTCGCAAAATTTCCATGACCGACGACCAGGGCGTGATCGGATAACCGGCGCCGAAACGGACACCGGCGGCGATCAATCCGAAAGCGAGCGCGGTGTTGCCGTCCATCGTGATCTGGTCGCGCGCGCCCGGCTTTTTCTCGATCTTCTCAAATTGATAATGGTGGGTCAGCACTTTGCCGACCGGATACGCGTAACCGGCCTGGAACGCCATCAACGCGGTGTTGACGATGCTCTCGTCTTTGCCGGCGAATTTTTCAGTGATAATTCGTTTTAACTTCTCGACATCGAGGCCGAAAATTTTCGTGATCAATCCGAGGACGAAAATGTTTTTGCCCTTGTCCTTGGCGGTGCCGCCGAGCGCCTCGACGGTCAATCCGGTGATGGGCACGCCGACGTAAACGAAACGTTTGTCATCGAGATTCGGCTCGACGTTGTCCGAATCATAAAGGAGGACGCCGCCTTCTTTTAGAAAATCGAGATGGTCCTGATAACTGTGTTGATAAAACGCGACCAGAAAGTCGGCTTCGTCGCCGGCCGATAAAACTTCGCCGGTACCGATGCGCACCTGAAAGATCGACGGGCCGCCGGAAATGGTGGCGGGGATGGTCATGTAAGTCATCACGTCCTGATCGCTGCGTCCGGCGAGTCGGGCGAGAAATGCGCCGGCGGTTTGAATTCCGTCCTGCGAATTTCCGGCGAGGCGGATGACTGCGTCCTGAATATTTTCCGGACGAAGATCGGCACGGGCCGCTTCCGGTTTTTGGACCGCGGTTACGTCAGGATTTACAGGTTCGCCCATGGGTGATTGTCGATTTTACGCAGTCTTTACAGTAACGAAATAGGCGCGTGAGACAAGCGGTTCGCGGGGCGCGAACTTTACGGCGGGAGGCCGTGAGCTCTTTGCGAATCGGCCTAGGGAAGCCGGCGACTCGGTTTTGGTGAAAACCGAGGGACAGAGGACGTCCGGGGAGGAACCGAAGAGCAAAGCGGAAAGCGGAAAGCGGAAAGCGGAAGAGGGAACAACTCAACGGCTCAACAACTCAACTTCTCAACCGCGGCCTGGCCGCTCGTCGGGCTAGCCCGGCGGCGCAAGCGAAGCTGCAATCCTTTCGAAGCGCGGGTCACCGCGAAGCGAATCCCATTGCGGGTAGAGCTTCAGTTCGCCGTAAGTGACGCCAGCTGGAATTTTTGCGGCAATTGCAAGTTGTTCGAGCGCCAAATCTTTCTCGCCAGTCCAGGCATAGATCGTGGCGAGATTGACGATGTAGGAAGGGCCGTCCATTGCATCCTTGGCGACTGGCAACAGTTCACACGCGCGGCGCCCTTCGCGGATCGCATCTTCCTTGCGTCCGAGACCGGCATCGATGAGTCCGAGTCGACTCCAGGCCGGCGCGTAATCGGGTTGATCGTGCACGATCTTTTCTTCGATGGCGCGGGCAGAGGTGAAAGCGGCGTGCGCTTTGGCCTCGTCCCCGAAGGTGCGTGCGGCGAGGCCAACAAACCAGTCCCGCGCCCAGAGTGAGTTGTTGTAGGTATCAGGCAATCCTTCGGCGCGGATGGATTGGAGCGCACGAGTGGCCAACGCGGGATCACGCCCCGCCAGCGCACAATAAAAAAGGCCGTTCGCGATGTCGGTAGTTGCCTGCGGGTCTTCGTTGATAATAGCGGAAAGCTGAGTGCGCCACGTCTGGACATCGGCGTATTCGAAGAATGGGATTTGAGCGAGTTGCGCACGGGCAAAGTGATCCGTGGGAATAACGGAGAGGGCCCGCTCAAACATGTGGGCCGACTCATCAAAACGGCGTAGTGCCTGGTAACTGAATCCCGTTTCCACCAGGTAGCGGAAATTGCGCGGGTCGAGACTGACGCTACGCTCAGAATTTTGAGTCGACTCAGACCAGCGCCCTTGACGGCGATCGATGGGAGCAGTGAGGGCGTAGACGACGGGATCGTTCGGAAGAGTCTTGCGGGCGAGCTCCAGTTCAGCGCGCGCGCGATCGTAATCCCGGAAAGCCTTATACGCGTAGTTGGCCCGCATGAGATGGACATCCCCGGCATCCGGGTTGACAGCGGCCGCTCGCTCAATCGCCGCGCGAGCCAACTCAAGGCGGGCAGCGGTGTGGTCGAATCCCTGCCAATAGAGATCGATGTGAGCCGCGGAGAGAAGAGCATAGGCACTTAAGAAGTACGGATCGCGCGCGAGCGTTTCATCAAGCAAGGTTATCGCCTGAAGGAGAGCTTCTTTTCCATCGGGATCAGAGGCCAACTCGGACAGCTGCAGGGCCTGAGCAAAAAGCCTCTGAGCAACAGGGTCGGTGGTGGGCGGCTGGGCGATTGCTGCTTTCTCGCGCGGTGACATTCGGGCCTGAAGTTGATCGGCGATCGTTTGAGCGATCTCGCTTTGAATAGCGAACACATCCGCGAGATCGCGATCGTAAGTCTGCGCCCAAAGATGTGCGTCGGTGCGCGCGTCAATGAGCTGGGCGTTGACCCGGATGCGGTTGGCTGCGCGCTGGACGCTGCCTTCCAGGACATGGGCTACGCCGAGTTGTCGTCCGATCTCGCGAAGATTGCGGGTGCGAACGGTCTTATACTGCATGACGCTGGTGCGGCTGATTACTTTGAGGTCTGCAACCTTCGCCAGATTGGTGAGAATTTCGTCCTGGACGCCGTCGGTGAAGAACTCCGTCTCCTGATTCGCGCTTAGGTTTTCGAACGGTAGCACCGCGATGCTTTTTTCCGGAATGGAAGAGACAACCTCGGCATTCGAAACCGCAGTCGATGGTTTGGGGGCCAGCCGAGTAGAAAAAATCCAAAGGCAGATCCCGGCTGCCGCGAGCAGAACGAGAACGACTAGCGTCGCCCGTCGACGAGCGTCCGAAACGGTTCGCTGGTGGTCCGTATCGACGCGGTTTCGAGGGTGGCTTTTGGCAGTGAGCTTTTCAGGTAGCTGTGGGTTGCCGACTTCGTCGTTGTAGAGATTGACCAGCGAAATTATCTCGCCGTGCTTCACTTCGCATTCACCAAGATCGTGCAAATACGGCTGCCAGTGCCGGTATTGAACGAGATCTTCAGCGACGCGTTTCGACAAGAGAATGTGTCCCGCATCGCCGCAATCCATTACTCGTTGCGCAATGTTGATACCGGCGCCGGTAACGTTTGAGCGGTCGTTTAGATCGGTAACTCCGCTCACCGGACCGCTGTGGACGCCCATTCGAATTTTCAGTTCTTTGTGAGGGAGCAGCGCTTTGCTTGCCTGCAATGCGCACCGAACAGGTGCGTCGGGCGTGGTGGTGAAAGCGAGCGCCATTCCGTCGCCGGTGGGAAGGGAAATGAGCTTTTCCTCAGAGTCAGCAACGCGAAAAGCGTCGGTGTTTCGAAAAACTGTGTTCAATTCGCGGAGCGATTCGCGTTGCTCGTTGATCAACAACTTTGAGTAGCCGACAATGTCTACGAAGAGGACATGGGCGATTTCTAATTGAAGATCTGGTTCGAGCTCGGTGTCCATGGGACAATGCCGACATCCCGCTGGGCGAGAAGCCGTTGGTTGGAACGAAGCTTCTCCCGCGCCAATCCGGCTACTTTTCCTGTATTGCTAAGCCCAGAGGGCAGAGGTCACAGGTCACAGGTCAGCGGTTCGCAGGGCGCCAACTTTACGGCGGGAGGCCGTGAGCTCTTTCGGAATCGGCCTAGGGAAGGCGGCGACTTGGTTTGGTGAAAACCGAGGGGCAGAAAACTGATCGCTGACTTGTGACCGCTGATCTCTGTTTCCGTCGGCCTAACCCGACGGAAACCAGGCGTGTTCCTGCCAGAAGTTCTGCAGGGAAACGTTGTTGCCGTTAAAAATGTTGCGCTCGGCTTTGCGCATGTTCGCGACGCCGATTGGAAATGCGTTGCGCGGACGCAGTCCGCATTTGCCGTCGCCGGTGTACTGCCAGAGATGCCAATTGCCCCAGGGCGAAGTGTATCGTGGTTGAGCGTGATAGTTGGCAATCCAAAGCCAGCAATTTGAAAGCACCGCGCGATCTGTATCGCTGGCGCCACGGCCGTAAAGCATAGAGCGTAAACGATACTCGCTGCCGTAGATGCCGGGATATTTTCCGGTGCGCTCTTTGATTCGCTGAACAAACGCGACCGCCTGACCGACGCTCATCGAGCCGCCGCGATAATGCGTGTTCTGTTCGAAATCGAGCACGAGCAAAACGCCGGGGCGCGTTTTTTCCTCGTTCGGCGCAGGGTTCAGAAGCGGATGGGAGGAAGCGACGACGGAAAGAAAATGGTCGGCTTGCTGGATTGGATTCGTGCCGTCACCGAAATGATATGCGCCCCACAACAAACCGGAACGCATCGCCTCCATCTGCCGTTCGGCGTAGCGCCAGTCGCGTTCCAGCCGCGGAAAACTCGCTTCGTGAATGACGCCGACAACGCCCTCACTTTTCATGGCAACGAAGTCGACCCGCATGAGGTCGTAATGGGACAGGTTGACGACGCTGTTGCTGGCGAGCGCGCAAAGGGGAAAGAGCGAAAGGGCAAAGAGAATGCGACGAATCGTCGATTTCATGCGCGGAAACGTAACGACGATGGGAGAAGTAGAAAGTAGAAATTAAAAAGGTGGATCGAGCAGTCCCTTGCTCGATGCCAAGAAAATGGCGGCGAAGCCGCGACGAATTAACATCGCCCGCGGAGCGGCCGATCCACCACTGCGATGGAACGTGTTTGTCCGATTCTCAGCCTGCGGGCGGAGGACTCTCGGGCTTCTTCGAATCGTCGGCGCCGGGCGCGCGGTCGAGGCCGCGGCGTTTCAGCAACGGCTCGATGTAGGGATCGCGTCCAGTAAAATTCTTGAACAAGCTCAACGCGTCAGCCGAGCCGCCGCGGGAGAGAAGTTTTTCGCGGAAGAGATCGCCGTTCTCGCGGGTCAATCCGCCGTGTTGTTTGAAGTACTCAACCGTGTCGGCGTCCAGCACTTCGCTCCAGATGTAGGAATAATATCCGGCCGAATAACCGCCGGCGAAGGCGTGCGAAAAATAAAAGCTCCGATAACGCGGCGGGACCGGCGGATAATCGACGCCGGCTTTTTGGAGCGCCTGTTTTTCAAAAGCGATCGCGTCGGTCGGGATTTGTGACGGATCGATCTGGTGCCACGCTTGATCGAGCAACGACGCGGCGAGATACTCGGTTGTCCTGTAGCCCTCATTGAATTTTTGTGCTGCGTCGACTTTATCGAGCAACGCCTGCGGGATCGGTTCGCCGGTCTTGTAATGTTTCGCGTAATTCTTCAGGACCTCCGGCCAGGTCGCCCACATCTCGTTCACCTGCGATGGATACTCGACGAAATCGCGTGGCACGCTCGTTCCGCCGAAGCGCGGATACTTCACGTTGGAAAACATTCCGTGAAGCGCGTGACCGAATTCGTGGAACGCGGTACGGACTTCGTCATGGGTGAGCAAAGTCGGTTCGCCGGGCGGCGGTTTCGGAATGTTGAGATGGTTTGCGACGACCGGTTTGGTGCCGACCAAGGAATTTTGCAGGACGTATGAGTTCATCCAGGCGCCGCCACGTTTTGATGGACGCGCATAATAATCGCCGATGAAAATCGCGAGTTGTTTGCCGTCCCGATCGAACACATCGAACACGCGCACATCCGGTTGATAGACCGGCAGGTCGTGGCGTTCCTTGAAAGTGAGGCCGTATTCCTTGTTCGCGGCGTAGAAAACGCCGTCGAGGATCACGTGATTCAGCTCGTAGTAAGGGCGAAGCTGCGATTCATCGAAATCGTATTTCGCTTTGCGCACCTTCTCCGAATAGAAATCCCAATCCGCCGCGGCGATTTGAAATCCACCGTTTTCCTGATCGACGATCTTTTGTTGCTCGGCGACTTCAGCTTTCGCATTGGCAACCGCCGGCGGCGCCAAGTCGCCAAGAAGTTTGTTCACGGTAGGAACATTGTGTGCGGTCTGGTCTTCGAGTTGATAGGCCGCCCAGTTTGCATAGCCGAGGAGCTTCGCTTTTTCGGCGCGAAGTTCGGCGGTGCGCAGCACAATCTTTTGAGTGTCGAATTCGCCGCCGTGACTGTCGCGCGCGAGCGAAGTGTCCATGATCCGCTGGCGCAACGGACGATTTTGCAACGACCCGATCAACGGCTGGCCGGTCGTGTTTTGCATTTGGATCACGAACTTGCCGTCCTTGTGTTCGGCCTTGGCGGCGCTGACGACCGTTGCCATCTGGCTGTCGGAAAGACCGGCGAGATCTTCTTTGTTATCGACCACAATGGATGAGGCGTTCTTTTCCTTGAGAACGTTCTGCTCGAAATCGGTCTGCAACGTCGCCAGCTCGGCATTGATCTTCTTCAGCTTTTCCTTGTCCGGATCCGAGAGTTTCGCGCCGGCGCGGACGAAATCTTTATAATAACGCTCGAGCAGGTAAGCCGACTCCGGATCGAGGCCGAGTTTGTCGCGATTGTCGTAAAGCTGTTGAACGCGGGCGAACAATTTGCCGTTGAGATGAATGGTGTCGTGGTGCGCGGAAAGCTTCGGCGCCATTTCCTTTTCGACCTTTTGCAGCTCGGGATTGGTGTTGCAGGCGTTTAGGTTCTCGAAGATGCGGTCGGTGCGATCGAGCAGGCTGCCGGTTTTCTCGAGAGCGACGATGGTGTTGTCGAATGTTGGCTTGGCCGAATTGTTGGCGATCGGGTCGATTTCCTTCAGTTGCGCGCGCATGCCGGCTTCCAGGGCGGATTTGAAATCCTCGTTCTTGATTTTGTCGAACGGCGGATAATGAAACGGAAGCGCGCTCTCTTTGAGGAGCGGGTTGTTGGTTGAATCGGCGGCGGACACGGCGGTGATTTGCGCAACGTTTAGCAATACGCAAGCGATGATGTAAGATCGAATGGACATGGCGGGGTTAACTTTTCCGCGGGCTAGACGCAGAACGCAATCGAAAATCCGTGCGCTGGCCGGGGTGGCGATCCTGGTGGCGTCGATATTGTGTTTGGGGTGGGCGGTTGCAGGCGACCCGCCTTCACCGAGTTCCGGCGCGGCAAGGACGGCTGCCGCTGCAGAAGAAGCTCCGGCGCAGTTTGCCACGGCCGATCCGTCGGATGGTGGATTCGACGCGAAGGCGGCCGAGCGGTTCGCGAAGCTTGCCCTGGCCTGCGTGCACAAGGAATACCCGAACAAAATCGCGCACGTACTTAATAGTGACGCCGATGTCGCTCCGCCGCGGAAACTGACGCCGGCGTTCTGTGGTTGTTACGATTGGCACTCGTCAGTCCATGGACACTGGTTGCTGGTCCGTTTGCTCCGCACATTTCCGGATGCGCCGTTTGCTAAAGACGCGCGGGCCGCTTTGAAGCAAAGTCTGACCGGGGAAAACCTGAAACAGGAAGCCGCTTATATTAAGGGGGAGGGCCGTTCCAGCTTTGAGCGGCCTTATGGGTTGTCATGGCTACTTCAACTTTCCGCGGAATTGCGGGAATGGGACGATCCCGATGCGAAGGAGTGGTCGGCGAATCTGAAGCCGCTGGAAGACGTCGCGGTCCAAAGACTCACCGCCTGGTTGCCGAAATTGTCGAACCCGGTGCGGATCGGCGAACACGATCAGACCGCATTTGGCCTCGGATTGATGTTCGATTACGCCCACACAACCAAGAACGATTCGTTCGCGAAGCTGGTCCGCGACTCGGCAAAGAAATTTTTCCTGGCGGACAAGAATTGTCCGCTCAATTACGAACCGTCGGGCGAAGATTTTCTTTCACCCTGTCTCGGCGAAGCGGACGTGATGCGCCGAGTGCTTCCGCAAAAAGAATTCGCGAACTGGTTGAAAAGTTTCCTGCCGCAAATCCCGGTCGGGCGGGAAGGCAGCGAAAACGCCGATTGGCTAAAGGTCGCGGTCTCGCCCGACCCGAGCGATCCGAAGCTGGCGCATCTGGACGGATTGAATTTGAGCCGGGCGTGGATGCTGGAAGGGATTCTTTCCGCGCTGCCGGAGGACGATCCGCGGCGAGTAGCGTTGGAGGCGGCAGCGGACGCACATCGGCGGGCCGGACTTGCCGCGGTGACCGGCGAACATTATGAAGGCGGACATTGGCTGGGCAGTTTCGCGGTCTATTTGACCACAGCGCGCGGAGTTGCGACCGGCGACAGCACGGAAGGGAAATAAACGGATGGCTGAATCTGATTCAGACGAGCGATTACGATTAACGCCGGAGCAACGCCGTTTTCTCGGGGGCTCGCGGTCCGTAAACCCTCAGCCTGCCGCCGAGCAAAAAACGCCGAGGCCGGAACCCGCGGCGAAACCGAAAGGCGCGCCTCCGGTGCCGCCGCGTCCGACGGAACCTTCGCACGCGCCGCGCCGGTCTCGCGGCGGAGGATTTTCAAAAGTACTCGAAATGCAACGGCTGGCGCTGGTGGCCGGCGCGTTGATCCTGCTCGGTGCGACATTCTACATCGGGAAGAAGTTCGAATACTGGCGATATCTCATTGCCACTCGAAACGAGGCGAAGATTGCGGCCAAGGCGACCGGCGAATTTGCGGGCGCGTCCGCTGAGGAACTGGTCGAGCACGCGGTGATGGACGAGGAGCTAGGTCATTGGGACGACGCAGCCAAGCGTTTGATCGCGGCGAAATACAAAAATATGGCGCTGGGCGGGATTCTGTTTCACGCCGGCAAACTTTATTACGATCATTCCGATTTCGATTCAGCGGACCGTTTGTTCGAGAGCTCGGTCGGTTTCGGCGAAAACGTCGACGCGGCGAATTATTATCGAGGGATGATCGCGGTGAGCCGGAGCGATTTCCCAGCGGCGGAACGATTTTTCGAAGCGGCGATGAACGCGGCGCCGTTCAACGCGGATTATTATTACTCACTGGCCGAAACTCTTCGCAAAGATCATAAACCGAAAGACGCGATCGCGCGTTACGAGCAGGCGGCGCGTCGTGGACAGGAATCGGAGCAAACGATTTGCCGTTTCAAGGCCCGAATGGCCGCGCTCGAAGCCGGCGATGTCGATCCAGTGCGCGACGAATTGGAACAAAAACGAAAGCAAGGGTCGTTAGCGATCGACTGGCAGATGACCGATGCCGCGCTCGCTATTCATCAAGGCGACACCAGCCAGGCGGTAAAGATTATTGAACAAGCGCGGGAAGCCGATCGCCCGCAGCTGGATGCGCGTTTTGCCGCTTGTGTTGGAGACAGGTTTTTCGCAGTGGCATGTCAGAGCAATCAGGAACTGGCCGAAGCTTGTCGGGTTGGTAAATAGGTCTGAAGAGTGGCGGAAAAAGAAGGAGGAAACCCGCAATTTACGGACGAATAATCTTGACAGACGACCACTCAACGCCTGCAATACGATTTCCTACCAGAGTCATATAATCGGAGGGAAATGAGGATGAAAAAAATATCTGTTGTCGCATTGATTGGCCTCGTCGCGGCCATCTCAACCATTCGGGCTGACATCATACCGAGCTTCGGCGGGACGAGCCCCGGAAGCGGAACCAGCACGGTGTGGAATTATACGATTAATATCACGTCGGATCAGCAGGTCACGACCGGTGATTTCTTCACGATTTACGATTTCGGTCCGTTTATTGCCGGATCAGCTGCCCAACCAACTGGCTGGTCGTTTTCTTCTTTGCTCGTCACTCCGCCACCGTCGGGCACTAATCCTCCCGACAATCCGGCCTTGGCGAATCTTACCTGGACCTACACGGGCTCGACGACCATCCCTTCTAATACTCACCTCGGCCCGTTCTCGGTGACGCAGGCGACTTCGCAGTTTCAGGAAGTGCCCTCTTTGCAAACTGGTTTCTTCGCCGCAACGGCGACCAGTAACACTGGCGGCGGGGGCAAGATTAATAACGTCGGTCAGGTTCCAGTTCCGGCACCGATTCCCGAACCAACAACGTTGTGTCTGCTGGCGTTGGCGGGAGCTGGCTCAGCATTGCGGGCAATTCGACGCCGCAAATAATCGGCTAACAATTTTAACGTTTTCAGAACGGCGGGATGCATGTCCCGCCGTTTTTGTTTTCCTGTTCAGGCCGCGGCTGCGTCTGCCCGCTGCGATTCCGGCGCGGGGAGATCGATCCGCGGGAGATAACTGACCAGGCTGATCTCACCCGAGTGATCTTCGATGAGCGCCGAACACGTTTCGACCCAGTCACCGCAGTTGTAATATTCGATGTTGCGAATCGTTCGCATGGAAACGCTGTGAATGTGGCCACATAGCACGGCGTCGACTTCGAATTGCTGCGCATAATGAGCGATGGCCTCTTCAAAACGTCCAATAAAATTCACCGCGTCTTTGACCCGTTTTTTTGCGTAAGCGCTGAGCGACCAATAACCGAGACCGAAGCGGCGGCGGACAAAATTGATCGCGGGATTGAGCGAAAGCAGGAATTGATAGCCAACGTCGCCGGCAAACGCCAACCACTTCACGTTTTGGACAACGGTGTCGAGTTCGTGGCCATGTATGATCAGAATTCGTTTGCCGGTCGCCGTGACGTGGATGGCGGTTCGTTGGATGTCGATGTTTCCGTAAGAGCCGCAGAAATCCCCGACCATCTCGTCGTGATTACCCGGGATATAGACAACGCGCGTGCCTTTGCGTGCTTTGCGTAAAATTTTCTGAATGACATCATTATGGGTTTGCGGCCAGTAACGGCCGCGGCGCATCGACCAGATGTCGATCAAATCACCGACTATGTAGAGGTTCTCAAACTCGTAATCTCGAAGAAAGTTGAGCAACACGCCGGCGTTGGCGCCGCGAGTGCCGAGATGCATGTCGGAAATCCAGGCAGTGCGCACCCGTTTTACTCCGGACGATTCATTGACAACAATGTCAGGTCTGGAGAACGCAGGACTTGAATTTAGATACTCGCCGGTTAGGGCCACTGAATGTTAAGGCTGCCGATCGGTACGCGCGGACTGGGGCCATGTCTTGTTAAGATTAGGTAACGTTCGCGTGGCGGGTCTGTGACATCCCTGATGACCGCGCGCGCGCCGCTGTTTGCAATCGGTAATCGCAAATCTACAATCTAAAATTCCTCGGCCAGGGTGGCGAAATTGGCAGACGCGCCAGACTT
>CAWFFA010000006.1:0-203181 GCA_963814965.1 uncultured Verrucomicrobiae bacterium | reverse complement strand
GATCAGAGGTCAGCAGCCAGCTGCCGAAGATAACGAAGTTAACAAAGCGACAGAAGGTGCGGTTCCTGATGTTTCGACAGAGAAAACGTCCAACGCCGAACGTCGAACGCCCAATGCTGAAGTCCGAAATAGAATGCGACAGAAAGTCGGAACTCAGAGATGAGAGATCTGACGACAGGGGGTGCTTTTCGGAGTAGATTGGGGGGTGCCGACATACATTTACGAGACCACTGATCCGACCAAACCAATCCGAAACTTCGAAGTTAAACAAAGCGTCCACGACGAGCCATTGCGAAGCGATCCGAAAACGGGCGAAGCTGTGCGACGCATAATCTCGCTTGGCTACAATGTTCTCATTCGCGGCAAGTCAATTGGTCCATCGGTCGGCTCAGTTGGCCACCACTGAGGGGAAAAGTCCTTCGAAACGCTGAAAACTGAAACGCGGAAATGCTGAGATAATGCAGAAGAAGAATTCAAACACATCGGCGCGATCGAGAGTTTTGGTTTTGGTCGATGAATCGAATGTTGGTAGTTCGGTGCGAACCGTCGGGCGCGGTTTGGATTGGTTGAAGTTGCGCGATTTTCTGGCCGGACCGAACACGGGTCGGGAGCTGATCGAGATGGTGGTTTATGCCGGACTTCCGCCGGCGATGGCGATCTGGCAGGAAGAACGCGACAAGAAAAACAAATTTGTCCAGTGGCTTCGCTCCAACGGATTCATGGTGGTGACCAAAGACGGGTCGCCCGCGGAGGAAGGACGTTACAAGGCAAACGTGGACGTGATGATGGCGATCGATGCGCTTGAGCTTTCGGTCCAGATGAAACCCGACGTGGTGATTCTCGTAACCGGTGACACCGATTTCGCATATCTCGCGATCAAGTTGAGGCGACGCGGGATCCGGGTGGAAGTGGCATCGGTTTCGCAAAATCTTGGGAACCTGTTGCGATCGGCAGCGAATGAAGTGATCGATCTCGCGGCGTTGTTTCGGACGTTCGAATTGATCCAGATCCAAGAGCCGGTACCGGCTCGAACGGTATCGCCGCGTCAGAATCAGCAACAACAACAGCCGCGACGCCAGCCGCGCCCGCAAGGCCGGAGACGGGAAGATCAGAGGACAGAAGTCAGAGGTCAGCGGTCAGACAAGCGACCGAACGGCCAAGGACCAGGGACTACAGACCACCGACCACGAACGACAGACCATTGATCTCGGTTGTCTCGCCGCGGCGAGCGCGTCTACAACCTGCGAAACCGCTGGTGTTTTCGCCGATTTGGGCGATAGTAGGTCAAGTTTTTCTGCTACGATTTCCGACGCGCGACCTGATCCTGCATCTCGCTTAGGAATTTAATCCTCGTCAGCCGCTGGACTCAGTTGGTCAAATTATGAAGCCCGAACTTGTTAAAGCAGCCAGCGAAGTAATTCACAATCAACAAATTCTCGTAAACATGGTGTCACGCCGTGTTCGGCAACTCACTATCGGACACCGTCCGCTGGTCGAGTTCGTTCCGGGCATGGGTCATGCCGATGTTGCCTTGAGTGAGATCGCCAACGGTAAGTTGACGTTCGAATCCACTTTAGGCCAGAACGGCAATACGCCGGTGGAAGTAGTCCAGTTCCCGGGAGTTGTCGTCGCCAAAAAGACGAAAAAAGTGGCGTGAAAAGAGGTTGAGTCGTTGAGAGGTTGAGAAGAGCCGGCTTTGGCAAAGCGGCGAGAATCATTTCCGTTTCCAGGCCAGCATCATACCGTCTCGCACGGTCAGGCAGACATTTTCAACGCGCCGGTCGGATTGGACCAAAAGGTCAAAGGCAACGATGGCGTGGTCATTAGCGTCGTTGGGATGCAGGACTTTGCCGCTCCACAGGACGTTGTCGGCCACGACCAGTCCCCCTGGCCTGAGCAACGGCAGGCACGCTTCGTAATAATTTGCGTAATTAGACTTATCGGCGTCGATAAAAACCAAATCGAGCGGGTCGGTTAACGTCTTGATCGTCTCCAAAGCAGGTCCCATTCGGATGGTGATTTTGTCTCCGTGCGGGCTCTCCGCGAAATACCGGCGCGCTATCACCTCGGCCTTTGGGTCGATCTCACACGTAATCAGCCGACCTTCTTCGGGTAAACCCTCAGCCATCATAAGGGCGCTGTAGCCAGTGAACATTCCGAGCTCGAGAACGACCCGGGCGCCGGTGAGACGGACCAGCATTTTGAGAAAACGACCCTCGATAAGGTCGACCTGCATCTGAGGGGACTTCATCGACCGGTAAGTTTCTTCCCGAAGACGAGTGTACAAATCGGTTTCGGGTTCGGTGTGATCACGAGCGAATTGCTCGACTTCAGTATCGATGAATCGGTCCATAAATTTGAATCAAGCACGGTAAGGGCGAAGAGCGAAGCGCAAGGAGCAAGGTGGAGACGTTTGGGGTCGTATCTAAACATTACGCTCCCGCTAGTGCATCGATAATGTTCCCTGGATGTAGACTGCCGCAGAGCGGCATGATTCAACATTTGGAACTGAAACACCGAAAGCTGAAACGCGGAAAACGGATCGACCACGGATTACGCGGATAATGCCGATAGGAAAAGCGAGGAGCGCAGGTCTGGCACGGACTTGGTCACTCGCGCTCCCGCGCTCGCGCCAGCTACCTAAGCTGCGTTACCGCCTACCCGCACGGCTCCCGCCCGTGCGTGTTCTGACTTCTGGCTTCTGATCCGTAATCTGGCATATTCGTTCTGATCTTTAGTGGCTGGACGATATTTTTTGGTTTGCGGCACGCTGTTGGTGCTGATGCTTAGCGTCGCGCGCGGCGCAGGGAGCTACCAATCGACTCGAGACGGCAAAACGCTCGTTTGGAATAGTCATACCAATCCCGGTGATGTCGCCACATGGTCGGGCGCCCGTAACCGCGAAGGTTACGCCCACGGATTTGGCCGGCTGGTTTGGTACACCAAGGAACCGGGATTCGATAAGCCGCAACTTTATGCGCGGTACTGGGGCAGAATGGTAGATGGAAAATTCGAGGGCCCGGTGAATGTTCATTCGAAACGAAAAACCGATTACGCGATTTTCATCGAGGGCACACGCGTGACCGGTTGGAGGAACGGGACGGCGCCGTCCCGCGCGACCGCGCGCTGGAGTGCAATGGTTGCGAACCGGCGACGACCGAATGTTGAACCTGCCTACGCTGACGAGCTACGACGTGGCGAGCCGGAACCACCGGCCGTGGGACCGGGTTCCGAAAGGTTAGAAGGCAGAAAGATGAAGGATGAAATAACAGGGGAAGGCAGCGGCCACAGGTCAGAATCGATTGAAGATCTTTACAGCGAACGCTGGCCGAAGATCGACATCGACGATTCGTTGCGATTGCTGGCGTTTCCGCCGAGATCGTTGCGAGTGAGGTAGCAAAGAGCAAAGAGGCAAGGAGAGAAGAGCAGAGACGAGACGACGGCCGCTGGTTGAGATGTTGAGAGGAAAAGAAGCCACTAAAGGATGAACGGAATGAAGCGTTTTACGCGCCGCTGATAGGCCGCGTACTGTTCCGGAAATTTCTCGAGCATGAGTTTTTCTTCGTAGCGCAGTTTGATCCATAGGCCCAGGAACACGAACGGCAGCGCAATGATTCCGGCTACGTGTCCGAATACGACCACCGTCGCGACGATCATGGCCAGGAGTCCAGTGTAAATGGGATGACGCACGATCGCGTACGGTCCGCGGGTAATCAGTTCGTGCCCGCCTTTCACGGTGACGACGCCGCTCCAATTGGATCCGAGCGTAAACCTGGCCCAGATGCAAAAGGCGAAACCGGCGATGCAAAGAACAACTCCGGACCAGGCCAGCGCGTCAACATGCGGAATGACGCGAAGATTCAGCGGATCCGAAAACCGCTGACCGTTGAAGATCAGGTAAGCACCGATCACTAGCGGAATTGAGTAACGCAACAGTTGTCGTCCACGCTGCTGATAAACCGATTGTTTGGTCCAAAACGCAGCTACGAGCCAGATAACGGCAAACAAGCTCCAGCAGCAGCTGATGATCTTGAGAGCGAGTGGATAGGCGGACATGATTCAGTTGTTGAGAAGTTTAGGCGAACAAGCGGAAAAACTGAAAGGCTGACAACTGAAAAGCTGCGACGCCGGAAAGTTCAGCCACCACGAATCACACGGATAACACAGATTGGAAGTTGGAAAGCAGATGCAAGCGAGCTCCGAGCAGGAGTGGCGTTGCCTGCCACCACAACCTTCAAGCGAAGAGCGACGAACCATTCTACAAGATAGTTGAGACGGTGAGAGGTTGAGACGTTAGGTGGCGAAGCGTCCACCTCTACTACGATGCAGAGCCAAACGGATTTGGATTCAGAAGGTCAGTCGGTCGCGGTAAATGTTGAATCATGCCGCTCTGCGGCAGTCTATATCCAGGGAACACTATCGATGCACTAGCGGGAGCGTAATGTTTAGATACGACCCCGGGGATTTGGTAAAGTGATGGATGAGGCGTCGCAAACGGAAACGGGTTGCGATCGGCCGAACCGGAATTTCATCACAACGTTTACGTCGTTCTACTTTCCAAACGCGCGGTGAAGGATCCGTCGGTGTTACGACGCAATCCGCAACGCGATCCGTCTAAGCCGGCTATCTATGTCGGCATGACTGGATTGCCGGTCGATCATCGATTTGAAAATCACGAGAACGGATACAAGTCGGCGCGGCTGGTCAGGAAATATGGCGTGCGATTGTTACCGGAGTTGTTTGAGCACTTGAATCCGATGCCATACGAACACGCGGCCCAAATGGAAAAAGACCTGGCGGAAGATTTACGTATCCCAGGCTACGCCGTTGTCGGTGGAACGTAACTGAAAGTACAAAGTAAAAATTATGAAGTGGGAACTGACGCCGCGGTCTGTTTTAATTAATCGCAATGGCCGTGGAAGTTGAAATCAAGTGGTTACGCGAGCCGGAAGAACACGATTATCCGGCGGCGGAGTCATACTTGACATTGTTGTACGACGAACGGACAGCGGCCGGGCACGTGGAAAAGCTAAAGCGCGCGCGAATGTCGAAGTTCAAAGCGAAAGATATTTTCAGGGCGTCGCAGCTATCGTTGCTCGGAGCCGGCAATTATCACGTCAAAAAAGACCGGAAGAGAATCAAAGCCGGTGAATCACTCTCCCCGCTCCTTCTGATCAGAGACGACAAGAACGGCAAAGTGGTGATCGCGGACGGTTACCATCGGTTGTGCGCGGTTTACTCGTTCGACGAAGACGCGTTGATTCCCTGTAAGATTGCCTAGGGAACGCAACGAGCTAAGAGCTAAGCGGGAAGCGCCTAAAGAGAAAAAGCTGACAACTGAAATGCTGAAAAAACTGAAATCAGAGGTCAGCAGTCAGAAGCCAGAAAGCGATTGGAGCAGCGCCGGAATTCTAAAAGACTGCCCAGAACATAATCGGCCTGTTTTTCGTACGCGACAGGATCGACAAAACGGCGGTCGGGAACCGCGACGACGCGCATGTTTGCCGCTTTGGCAGCAGCGATTCCGGAAAGCGCGTCTTCAACCACAAGACATTCTCCGGGAGTGACGTTTAACTTCTCTGCGGCGCGCAGGTAGATATCGGGCGCAGGCTTGCCGTGATCGACTTCGTCGCCGGTCACAATGACGTCGAAATATTTTGTCAGTTGATGTCGATCCAGAAACGGTCGTGCCGATGAGCCGACCGAGCTGGTGGCAAGCCCGAGCCGGAGTGGCGGTTCGAGACGCAGCTTCATTTGGAGCAGCGCCTCCAACACCTTGTTCGTGCCTGGAAAGGGTTCAACCTTGTTAGCAAAGAACTCGGTCGCGATCTCGCCGCGGCGCTTCATCATTTCCTCGGTCGGCGCAGTGAGGTTGAAAGCCTTCTTGTAAAACTCGATCGCGAGCCGATAGCTCACACCGAGAACTTCACGGTGATATTCTCCGTGGTAGTCGACTCCGTATTCGGCAAGCAATTTCGCGTCAATCTCGTTCCACCACGGCTCGGAATCGGCGAGCACGCCATCGAGATCGAAGAGAACAGCTTGGAGCATGGGGAAGTTGAGAGGTTGAGGAGTTGAGGAGAATCTGATATTCGCAGCGTCATGTCACGCATTGGCAGATCGCTATGGACGATCCTTTGGATCGGATTGGTGGCCGGAACGTTGGACATTACTGAGAACATCGTCTTCAACGCGTTTCGGGGGATCACGCCGTGGCGAATTTTTCAATACATCGCCAGCGGTTTACTCGGGAGGCACTCGTTTCAGATGGGCTGGACTTCAGTTGGACTCGGGATTGCAATCCATTATGCAATCGCGCTCGGCTGGACCGGGATTTTTTATATCGCCGCAACAAAATTCGTAGCGCTTGCGCGGAGACCGATTCTATCCGGCCTCGTTTACGGCGTAATCGTCTATCTGGTCATGAATTTTCTCGTGCTTCCGATGACGGCGGTTCCGCCACGCCCTACTGCGATGACACTGGTTAACCGGGTCAACGCGGTGCTTGCGCTAATGTTTTGCATCGGACTGCCGATCGCGCTGCTGGTACGAAGGTCAAAAGCTGAAACGCTGACAAGCTGAAGTCGGTAACGAGTGACAGGCAAATGTTGAATGTTTAGATACGACCCCGAGGGTTTCCGCTATGCGCATTATTGCTGCCGGCATCGCCATCTTCATTGTTCTCTTCGGATTCGAAACGGTAAGCGCAGGAGAGTTTGATTCGGCTTTACGTTGGCGCAATGTCGGACCGTACCGCGGCGGCCGAACGCGCGCGATCTCTGGCGTGCCCTCGCAGCCGAACGTGTTTTACATGGCGCCGGTCAACGGCGCCGTCTTTAAATCCACCGATTACGGCCGAACGTGGGTCCCAATTTTTGACGATCAACCGACGGCGTCAGTCGGAGCGATCGCAGTTTCGATTTCAAATCCGAACGTTGTCTATGTTGGGAGCGGCGAAGGATTGCATCGGCCCGATCTTTCGGTGGGTGACGGCATTTATAAATCGACGGACGCCGGCAGGACCTGGACGCATCTCGGTTTGCGCGACGGACAACAAATCGCGCAGTTAGCGGTCGATCCAAAAAATGCCGACATCGTTTTTGTTGCAGTCGCTGGTCATCCGTATGGCCCAAGCCCAGAGCGCGGCGTTTATCGATCGCTCGATGGCGGCAAGTCATTCGAACGGGTCTTGTATCGCGACGAAAATGTTGGCGCGAGCGATGTGCAGATTGATCCAACCAACTCGCAAATCGTTTACGCGGCGCTTTGGGAATCTCGCGAAGCCCCGTGGGAGAACGGCGTCTTCAACGGTGATGGCGGCGGCGTTTTCAAATCAACCGATGCCGGCAAAACGTGGCGGCAATTAACCAAAGGACTTCCGCCCGGCATCGTGCAGGCGAACATTGCGATCGCACCGAGCGCGACAAAAACACTGTTTGCTGCGGTGCGAACAAAAACCATCGCCAAACTGTATCGGTCCGACGACGGCGGTGAGAGCTGGGGTGGAACAACCGACGATCCGCGACCAGGTCTCGGAATCGGCGGCGGCGATCTACCGGTGGTGCGGTTCGATCCGAAGAATCCGCAGATTATTTATTCAGCGAGCGTGGTGTGCTGGAAATCGACGGACGGCGGCAGAACCTGGGAAGGTTGGCGCGGCGCCCCTGGCGGCGACGATTATCAGAATGTTTGGATCAATCCGAACAACCCGGACGTCATTCTGCTCGGTTCCGACCAGGGTGCGATTGTCACCGTGAACGGCGGCAAGACCTGGAGCTCGTGGTATAACCAGCCGACAGCGCAGTTGTATCACGTGAGCGCGGACAACGCGTTTCCGTATCGGCTTTACAGCGGGCAACAGGAAAGTGGTTCGGTTGGAATTCAAAGCCGCGGAGATGAAGGCGAGATCACCTTCCGCGATTGGCAACCGGTCGCGGCGGAAGAATATGGTTACGTCGTCGCCGATCCGCTCGATCCGGACATTGTGATCGGCGGCAAATTGACGCGATTCGATCGGCGAACCGGTCAGGCGCAAAACATTCTGCCGGTGCCGGTGCAAACTGAAGATTTTCGGACGTTGCGAAGTGAGCCGGTAATTTATTCGCCAACCGACCCGCATTTGTTGTTTTTCGCAGCCAACACACTCTGGCAAACGCGCGACAGCGGCGATCACTGGGAAAAAATCAGTCCGGATTTGTCCCGCGAAAAATACGAAATACCGGCGTGCGTTGGAAAATATCAAGAGGATGGGATGAAGCAGGCGCGACGGCGCGGCGTCATTTACACGGTGGCCCCTTCACCGCTGGACCCGAACCGGATCTGGGCCGGGACCGACGACGGGTTGGTTCATCTAAGCACCGACGGCGGAAAAACGTGGAACGATGTGACGCCACCGAACATTTCAGCATGGCAGAAAATTTCGCTGATCGACGCCGGGCATTTCGATGTGAACACCGCTTACGCGGCAGTAAACACGTTGCGGGTCGACGATTTGCGACCGCACATTTTGAAAACGAACGACAGCGGCAAAACGTGGACAGAAATCGTGAAGGGAATTCCGGCCGGGCAAATCGTGAATGCAGTGCGCGAAGATCCGGTGCGCAAAGGCCTGTTGTTCGCCGCGGCGGAGAACGGCGTTTACGTCTCGTTCGACGACGGCGCAAATTGGGAAGCACTGCGGTTGAACATGCCGGCCAGCTCGGTACGCGACGTTATTATTAAGAATGACGATCTCGTCGCGGCAACACACGGCCGCGGATTTTGGATCCTCGACAACATCACGCCGCTGCGGCAGTTGGACCGAACCAAGGCCGATACCTTCCTGTTCAAGCCGCAAACCGCGTTGCGCGTGCGGTTCAGCTTGAATCCGGACACGCCGCTTCCACCGGACGAACCAGCGGGCGAAAATCCACCCGACGGTGCGATGATCGATTATCTGCTCGCGAACGACGCGACGGGCCCCGCGACAATCGAGATCAAAGACAGCAAAGGCCAATCGGTCAGGAAATATTCCAGTAGCGACCCTCCGCAGAAATACGATCCGAAGAGGCTGCGGATCCCGGAATATTGGATTCGTCCGTTGCAATCGGTCTCAACAAAAGCAGGCATGCACCGTTTTTTGTGGGACCTGCATTACGACCCGGTGCCAAACGTGGAACCGGAATATCCGATATCAGCGACGTATCGAAACACCGCGCCGTCCGCGACATCGCCGTGGGTGGTGCCGGGTAATTATAGCGTCGTGGTAACCGTCGGCGGAAAAAGTTTCAGTCAACCTCTAACGGTCCAGATGGACCCGCGGGTGAAAGCGTCGGCGGCCGATCTTCAGGAACAATTCGATCTCGCGTGGCAATTGTATGAGCAGCGCCTCAAACTGGCGCCGATCGGCAAAAAGTTTGAAGACATCGCCGATCAGCTGACGAAACTCAAAGCCCGCGCCGCCGAGCGCCCCGATGTGACACAAAAATTAGAGGCGTTTGCTCAAACCCTCACGAAGTTTGGTCCACCACATCCGAGACCAGGCGCCCCACCCTCGCTTTTCGTTCTGGAATCGACGACCCGTTTGTTCAACGAAACCCAGGGCGCAGATGCCGCGCCGACCGCAGCAGTCAAAGCGGCTGCCGCTGACGTCCAAACGAAAGTCGGAACGATGATGGAGACGTGGCAGAAATTGTTAGACGAGGATCTTCCGGCAGTGAATCAGCAATTGAAGGGCGCCGGATTTCCAGAGATCAAGCCGGCAGGTTGAGCCGTTGAGAAGTTGAGAAATTGAATGCTGACACTTCACCGATCGTCACGACGTACCTCCAAGTGCTATCACGTTTGGAATTGCGGAACGCGGATTGCGGATTGCGAAATAAGCATCTTGAAGTTCGTGAACTGAAGAAACCTAACTGGGTTTTCAATCGCGACATGTATTTCCGCGTCGGTGAGAAGTGGAAATGGATCGATAAACGGCCATGGACGGATGAGCTGTGGAAGGAATATGCGAACAATCCCAACGTGCGGACGTTTGCTGGTCATTACGACGAGGAGGTGGCGGGATACTTCGAACTGCGCCGCGACGCGGCCAGAGATCAGCGGTCCGCAGTCACAGGTCAGAATGAAGACAGCGTTGAGATCGCGTACTTCGGACTGCTGCCGGAGTTCATTGGACGCGGACTCGGCGGCGCTTTGCTAACGAGCGCGATCGAGAATGCATGGGAGTGGTCGCCGACGCCGACCCGGGTCTGGGTTCACACCTGTAATCGCGATCATCCGAGCGCAATGAACAACTACAAAGAGCGCGGTTTTCGGGTTTACAAAGTCGAACGCAACTGAAGAAAGAAAGACAGGATCCAGACAAGTCCGGTGTGCGGAGCGAATCCGATTCCGGAGTTGTGTCGAACGATAAACCGGACCGCGCGCGCATCATCGCGCCGCCGCCACTAATCGCGCTGATCTGCGTCCTTCTCGGCTTTGCGGCCAAACATTTCGTTTCGCCGCTGCCGCTTTTTGCCATCAAAACCAATCTTCAGATCAGCGCTGGCGCAGCGTTAATAGCTTTCGCGATTGTCATCGTGGCATCCTGCCGACGTGCATTCGTGGAGCGCGGCACGCATCCGAATCCGTATACGCCCACCAAAGCGATCGTAACCAGTGGCGTGTATGGATTGAGCAGGAACCCGATTTATATCGCGTTCCTGTTAATCGTTCTCTCTTTCGTGCTTTTCACCAACAGTCTTTGGTTTATTGGGTCAGCAATCCTGACCTTCTTGCTGTTGCAGTTCGGCGTAGTGAATCGCGAAGAGGAATATCTTCACGAAAAATTTGGCGCGAAATACGACGAATATTGTCGGCGAGTCAGGCGCTGGATTTGAACTTCAATCTTTCCCGGTCGGCTCCCAACGGGCGCGGTCCTGAAGAAGCACGCGAAGAGAATTGCAATCGCACGGCTTGGACAAGTGATGATCGAAACCGGTGAGTTTGGCAATTTTCACGTCGCTCGGATAAGTGTAACCGGACAAGGCGATGGCTAGGACGCGTTTGCCGTGTCGGCGCGCCTCGCTCACCAGCGCGTAACCGGTGCCGTCCGGCAACGCAATGTCGCTCACGATAACATCAATCGGCGGCTCAGAATCGAGCAGTTCCAGTCCACCCTTCAGCGTGTCGGTGGCTGCAACAATATATCCCCACCGGGTCAACAGTCCGACAAGGACCTGCCGGGTGTCCCGATGATCTTCAACAACTAGAATACGCATACGGCCTCCCCAACATCTACTGAATCGCAATCAGCGATGCTTTTGGACGTATTGCGCGGGAAAATGTTGAAACGTTGCTTCCGTCCTCGCCTTGTTTATCGTGCTGGACTGTCGTTATGCATCAAAGGGCGCAACGCGAACTTCGACTGGCCAAACGAATGTCGCGGCTTGGGACCGAGACGGCGTTCGAAGTATTGGTGAAAGCGCGCGCGTTGGAAGCAAAAGGACGCGACATTATCCATCTCGAGATCGGCGAGCCTGATTTCGATACGCCGGCAAACATTATCTCGGCGGGCGCGGATGCGATGCATAAGGGTTTTACGCACTACGGACCGTCGGCAGGATTGCCGCAGTTGCGGGAAGCGATTGCGCAATATGTGAGCCAGACACGCCGGGTCGAGGTTTCGCCGGACGAAGTCGTCGTCGTCCCCGGCGGAAAACCAATCATTTTCTTCTCCATTCTCTCTCTCGCCGATGAAGGCGACGAAGTAATTTATCCGAATCCGGGATTTCCGATTTACGAATCGATGATCAACTACGTCGGCGCGAAGGCGGTGCCGATCCGGTTGCGGGAGGAGATGGATTTCCGATTGGACGTCGACGAGCTGGCGGCATTGATCACGGATCGGACGAGATTGATCATCATTAACTCGCCGCAGAATCCTACCGGCGGTGTGCTTGAGAAAAAAGATATCGACGGCGTCGCGCGAGCGATTGGCGACCGCAATATCATGGTGCTCTCGGACGAAATTTACAGCCGGCTCATTTTCGAAGGCGAACATCACTCGATCATGTCGATCGACGGAATGAAGGAGCGCACCATTTTGCTGGACGGCTTTTCGAAGACTTACGCCATGACGGGTTGGCGAATGGGTTACGGCGTGATGCGCTCCGACCTGGCGGGCTACGTCTCGCGTTTGATGGTAAATTCGAATTCATGCACGGCGAGTTTCACCCAGGTCGCGGGGGTCGAAGCGTTGCGAGGTCCGCAGGATTCGGTCGACAAGATGTGCGCCGAGTTCAAGAAGCGTCGCGATGTGATGGTAGCGGGCTTGAACAAGATCAAAGGCTTCTCCTGTCGATTACCAAAAGGCGCGTTCTACGTTTTTCCGAACACCACTAAAACGGGATGGCCCTCGAAGAAATTGGCGGACGCGCTGCTCGAAGATGCAGGTGTCGCCGGGCTGTCTGGCACGGCGTTCGGGGATTTCGGAGAAGGTTATTTGCGTTTCAGCGTCGCGAACTCGATCGAAAACATCGAGAAAGCGCTCGAGCGGATCGACAACTGGATGAAAAAGAATCTCTGAGGAACACAGGAAAGCAGGAACAAATTACGAATAATTTCCTGCGTTCTTGCTTTCCTTAGAGATATTCCGAAGTCATGGATCTCCAGGTATTCGTAGCCGTCGCTGAAATCGTCAGCGCGTTGGCCGTGGTTTTAACGCTGGTATTACTGATCGTAAGCATCCGGCAGAACACCAGATCCCAGAAAGCGCTCGTCGTGGATTCCTTGGCAGCGGCTATTACTTCAATCAATGTTCCGGCAATGGAGTCTGCCGCTCTTGGATCTGCGCTGGCCAAAGTCACTACCGACTGGAGTTCAGCCAGCCGCGAGGAGCGGATCATCGCGCATTATTTTCTGTTTTCTCTGTTTAAGTTACTGGAGAACGCCTGGTATCAACAAAAAGCAGGAATCCTTGATCAGGCGCACTGGCTTGGATGGGAAAGCTTGCTAAGAAAATATTACCATGCCGAAGGAGTGCGTCGGGTTTGGTGGCCGAGTCGCAGGCACGCGTATTCGCCCGAATTTCAAAACTACCTCTCGGAAACAAAGCCGCCGGAAGACCTTAGCAGCTTAGGCGAATTATTCGATCGCGTTTAACATGACAGCTAACGACAAGAAGCAGTTCCGAGTCTTTGCGACATCGCGAATTGGCGATGCGGCGGAAAACCGGCTTCGGGAGCGCGGCTACAAGCTGGAAGTCTTTGAAGGACCGGAAGCGCCGCCGAAATCGTTGATCGTCGAAAAAGTGAAAAGCGGAGTCGACGCGTTGGTCACGACGTTGCGGGACAAAATCGACTCGGATGTTTTCGAAGCCGGAAAAGGAACACTCAAGGTGGTGGCGCAGATCGCAGTCGGCTTCGATAACATCAACCGCGCTGATGCGACCAAGCACAAAATCCCGTTCACGAACACGGCTGACGTGCTCACAGAAGCGACCGCTGAGTTCGGATTTTTCATGATGGGAGCGGTGGCGCGCAAACTTTGGTCGAGCGAGAGATTAGTGCGCGAGCAAAAATGGCCGTCCTGGCACCCATTCCTCCCATTTCTCGGCGACGAAGTGACCGGCAAAACGATTGCGATCATCGGCACCGGGCGGATCGGACTGGCGATGATCAAAAAGTGCGCTGGATTCGACATGAACATCCTTTGTTACGATCCGGCCTATCAGAATCATAAATACATCGCCGCAATCCAGGAGACGATGGACCTGCGGCACGCGCGCGGGATCCAGAAAGAAAAAACGTGGATCAAGTATGTCGATTTTGAAGACGCGTTGCCCGACGCTGATTATGTGAGCATTCACGTACCGCTCTTGCGCGAAGGCGAAACGGACAAACCGACGTTCCACCTCATCAACGAGAAGACGCTCAAGCTGATGAAGCCGACCGCGTACTTAATAAACACGTCGCGTGGACCGGTGGTGGACGAAAAGGCGCTGGCCAAAGCGCTAAGAGAACGATGGATCGCAGGAGCGGCGCTCGATGTTTTTGAAAAAGAGCCGTTGCCGGCCGATTCGCCTCTGCTCGACCCCGAAATCGCGGACCGTTGCCGCGTGTTTCACCATTTTGCGAGCGGCGGAAAGATAACGCGGCTGGATGTCGATCCTGACAAAGGGATGGCCGGCCGGACCGCGCAGGCAGTGATCGATGTGTTGGAAGGAAACTATGGCGGCGATCCGACAAAAATGCCGTACGTCGTCAACAAAGAGGCGTTTGAGAAGAAGTGACCCGCCTTTGCCAAGGCTACGGCGCGGCAGGCCAGTGATGAGGGACAAGTGACCAGCGCCGGATCAGGCCTCTGGAAGGTGATCGACATTGACTGCCGCTTGCAGAGCGCGGTGGACGGCAGCGACGGATTCATCGGATCCGGTTCGGGCATAACCCTCTAACAATTGCGCCAGTCGTGCTTCGTAGAAATCGCAAATCGGGCAGTCGCCATCGGGCTGGATCCATTCAGGATGTTGCGCCCGCAGATCGTTATGAATCTGAAATTGAAGCGTCGCGAACGTGTCGCCCGGACGAGACCCGGCAGCTTGAACGTCCAAGGATTCGGGAGCGACGAACACGACGAATTGGACAACAACTGTGTCGAAGTCGTTCAGATTGATGCATTAAATTTTATTTGAGACCTGATCTCACCGTCATGACTGAGACGTGTTAGACTAAAATCTTATGGGACACAATCGCGGCAGAGACAATATGAGGAAACGGGCGGCCCGGCGCAGAAAAACTGAGCGCCTGGCATCAAAGAAACCAAAGAAAAAAAAGACGAGTTAGTACTATTTCCAGTACCAGTCGCGCGGAAGAAAAGTAAAGGTGAGGTGGGTTGGGATCTCCACCGGATGACCGTTCCTGTAGGCCGGGAGCCAGGTGAATTCCTTCAAGACGTTCATCGCGTATTCGCCAAAATTCTTCCCGGGTGGGTTTTCTTGTAAGACGCGAACTTCCTTTAACTGGCCGCCGTTCACCGGAACCGTCAGTTCAAGGTCGACGGTTCCAGGAATGTCCCGCAACGCCCAAGACCCGAAGGCTTCTTTCATTCGAGGCCTGGGATCGTAAGTGTGAGTGGCGATATATATCGATTGAGGCCCGATGAAGTCCGCCCCTTCGGCCAACTGCGATTTTTCCTGGTTAGCGTAAACGCGCAGATGCGGTTTGCCGTCGATTACCGAGAAAGTGACCGTCCCATAAAACCAAGCGTAGGTGTTGTGATGATTGTAAACGGCGGGAGTAAACTTGGCGGGATAGAGTTTATTTTTCACTTCCAGGCGAAGCGCTTCTGAGTCGGGTGTGCCACCATAGGCGATGCGATGGGCAGTACTGCCGCTGGGATAGACTAAACACCTAAAAAGGACGGCGCCGTGTTGCACTCCTCGCTTCATCAGTGCCTGAGTGTTGATCAAATTGACGAGGGCGTTGGGAGCAGAACCCACCAGTGCAGGTCGCATGTCCGGCAAGTCTTCCGCAACGAGAGCGGCCGGAACAAAACAGAGAGCAGATATCGTAAAGACGCGTGCGACGAAATGGAGAGAACACATATGAGAATGAGATAGCCGGTTAGCGCTGATTTTGCGCGGCTTTTTTGTGGTCAATGTCGGTATCGGCCCTACAGTCACGCTATGAAAAAAATTGCGATCCTATTTAGCGTGCTTGTCGCGGCTGCAGCGTTTGTGTTTGCGGCCGAACAATCAACATCGACATCAGCCGCGACCGAGCATCGCGTCGTCAAACCCGGGGATTTAAAGTGGGGCGACGCGCCTCCGGGATTGCCGCCAGGGGGCAAAATGGCGGTTTTGAGCGGCGACCCGACCCAGGCCGGCGCGTTCACTGTTCGATTGAAAGCGCCTGGCGGTTACAAAGTCATGCCTCACACCCACCCGACCGCGGAACGGCTGACTGTGATCTCGGGAAGTTTCAAAATCGGAATGGGCGAGAAGTTCGACGAAGCCTCGATGCAACACATGACTGTCGGGAGCTACATTGTCTTGCCCGCCAACATGGCGCACTAATGCGAAAGGCGTGGGCAAAGATTCGGTGGTGCAGATCGACAGCGAAGGTCCATTCCAGATCAATTACGTCAATCCGACCGACGACCCGCGTAACGCCAAAAAGTAAATCGCAGACCGGCAAGTCGGCGATCCGATCGCAGACGTGCTAGAATCTCCGGCGATGGAGATTCAAACGCGCGAGTTTCGCATCGACGATTACGACAAGGCGATTGAACTGTGGAAACGGGTCGAAGGCCTGGATGTCGCGGAAGGTGACGATCGCGAAACGGTCCGGCGATTTCTCGAACGAAATCAGGGGTTGAGTCGAATTGCGACAAACGGAGCGGCCATGGTTGGCGCAGTATTGTGCGGGCACGATGGGCGACGCGGGTATATTTATCATCTGGCGGTGGATCCGGCCTGTCAGGGGCGCGGTCTTGGCCGGCGATTGATCGAAGAATGCTTAGCGGGCTTGCAACGCGTCGGGCTCGAGCGCGTGAATATTTTGGTCGCAAAGGACAATCCGCGCGGTCTCGAATTCTGGAGACTTAGCGGATGGGAAGACCTCGATGGCGCCGCACCCATGGGAAGAAACGTCTGACCTGAAACCGCAGCAAGATCGCTCCTCGCCTCTTGCTGGCCCTTTTGTGGTACAGTAACCTTCGCTTCCATTCTTCTAATGCCGCCTGTGAGAATTCGATCGATTTTCTTCGGACTTTGCTTGTTCGCGACCGCTGCGTTCGGTGCGGCCGGCGAATATCAACCAACACGAGATGGCAAGACGACGGTTTGGAACGGAACTCCCAAGCCGGGCGAATCGGCATCATGGGCGGGAGCGCGAGACAAAGAAGGTTACGCGACAGGCTTTGGGACAGTCACGTGGTACACGGCGAATGGAACAGTGTACGCCGTTTACTACGGCAATATGGTCAACGGCAAACTTGAAGGCCCGGTAAATGTGCACATGGGCCGCCGAATCGCGCACGCCTACTTTGCCGATGGTAGCCGTGTCACTGCCTGGGCGCGTGGACCGGCTCCTTCAAAAATGAATGTGCCGGAAGAATTGGTGGCCAAACGTCGCAAAGCGGAAAGTGAACAGCCCAAACCCCGCGAAGAAAGAGCTGAGGCAAAGAAAGAAACCAAGCGGGTTCCGAGCTCCGAGACTGTTCGGCCGATCGAACAAACGCAAAAACCAGCGGCTGCGGCAACGAAACCGGAGCCGACGCCCGTCGAACCGGAACGGAGCGAACCTCGATCTGCGGAACCGTCACCGGAATCTACTCCCAGTCCGCCAAATGTCGCGGAAACCACATCGGCCCCTACCCCGGAACCGACCCAAAGTCCGCCGTCACTTTTAGAACCTCCAAAAATCGCAGAATCGCGGGAATCTTCGAGCACCATTCCCGACGAAACGCCGCCTGTCTCAACGCCCGAACCGTCCGTTGAAGAAAAATCGCAAGCGCCGGAGCCGTCGCCGACACCTGAGGAGGCAAAAAGATCGAGTTCAGAAGGTTCACTTACCGACCTGACTGGGCCGCCCTCATCATTGCGGGGCGGTCCAATTCCAGAATCGAGCGCGCCTCCGAGGTCGGAGACGACATCAAGATCGACCTCAACGGGAACCCGTGGAGTTGCGGAGCTCAGCGAGGACGAGGCAATTGGGCTGGCGGATACCGAAGCACGCTCGCGCGGTTACGATTTGAGTCAATACCAACGACCGAAAGCGGACTACTCGGCGGTGAAAGACAAGTGGTCGTTATTTTATAATTTGAAAGATCCTAAAATGGCTGGCGGGGACCTGCAGCCATTCAGCGTCACCGTGGAAGACAAGACCAGGAAGGTCGAGATCCGAAAGAATTTTTAGCGAGCGCTGCGACCGTGCTTTCAGACGGTCATGAAAATAGCCGCGGGACAACGTTCGCGACAAAATCGACCAGGAAATGTCCGACCATGTTGGCCACCAGATCGCGACGCCACAAATAAAACGCAGCCAAGACCGCGCCGAGCGCAAGCGCGATGACGATGTTGGCCCAGCCACCGGTCCAATGGCCAACCGAGAAAATCGCGAGCGGGATTGCTGCCGCCCAAAAGCGGTTTAAGCCCAGCGCTTGCAACCGTTCAATCGCGTAACCGCGAAAGAATAATTCCTCGGCGACACCGGCGCGGACACAAATCACTGAAATCAACCAAAGTGGCAGCCGCGAAAAGGCATCCGCATTTTCACCGTGCCCATAATGTGTAATCGCGGCGAGAACACCGCCGATAACGGCGCAAACGACGGCGAGCACCAGTCCCCACAATACCGACTTTATCCAAGTGGTTGTTCCAATTCCGACCGACCTCAGCGGGAGGTGTTCTCCCCGGCGAATTACGAATAAGAGAACGATCACGCATAACCAGATCAAAGATTCTTTCCAGAGCGCCGCCGCGAACGTCAACGTCGGATAAAAGTAGGTGACTGCCTGGCGCACAATTAGGACGCCGAAAAGAGCGAGGAAAAGGCCGATCCACGTCGGCGTTTTTGCCCTCGATATCGGCTCCGCCTGGCTGGTTGACGGCAACGTAGACACTGTTCCTCTACGATGCGGGTGCTCGCTCCACGGGTTCAAGCCTATTGTCGAGGTAAGCCCGAAGCGCCTAGTTTCCTGTTGTGGGAAAGTACGGCCATGAATTACAATCATCGTTCTTGTGAGAGGGAACCGTCTTGTCGCCTTTGCGGCGTCGATCTTGATCCTGATGTTCGCCGGGCATGTGTTTGCCGACGGTGCGTATCTGCGGACTGACGACCGTAAGAAAACAATTGTTTGGAACAACGATCCTCAACCCGGAGATGCCGCGGAGTGGACAGGCGGTCGTGATTCCGAAAGTTACGCTGAAGGATCCGGTACTCTTACCTGGCTCCGAACCCAAAAATCATTCGCGACCGGTTCAAATATCGCGGGCAACAAAAAAGTTCCGATTAGCCGTTACACCGGGACAATGGTGCACGGAAAGTTCGTCGGCGCCGTGACAACGGTTGATCACGGAAAAACTTATCACGCGAAATTTGTTGATGGACAGCGAAAGGGCAATTGGTCGCTTGGCCCTGTAGTCGCCAAGGCGACAAGCGTTGAGACAACGGCTGAGCCGGAGGAGCCCAAGAAGGCGTCCGAGCCCAAGATCGTCGCTGCGGAGAAAGTCGAATCGCCCGCCGAACCGAAGATTTCAGAAGAGGCGGAGGCGGAGCCGGAGCCTCCAACCGAGGGGCCGGATGAAGCAAAGCCAGAGGTCACAAGTCAGAAATCAGCGGTCAGCGCACCAAAAGCTCAAGCTCCTCTGATTGCTCAGGCTTCTACCGAAGCGGACGAATCAGCAACACCGCGACAACAACCTTTGACCAGGAAAGCCGCGCTCGCGCCGGGCGCCGTGCGCGCAATCGAGCAACCTGGTAGACAGGCCGAAAAAAAACCTGAAAAACCGAAAGCGACTCCGGCAAAAGTAAAAGCGACGCCGAAAATTGAGGCGCCCAAACCGGAGCCGACGATCGTCGAGCGCGAATTGGATTCTCCCGCCGAAGGACCGGGCTCGGTTGTCGCCGAGAAGCCGCAAGCTCCAAGTTCCAAAATCACAAAGACGGAAAAGCCTGAAGTCTCTCAACCTTCAACCATTGAATCTCCACCCTTGGCAAAAGAGACTCCGGTCGACGATTCGATCCAAACTTTGACCGGTCCGCCGGCATCATTGCGGGCAAAATCGGCGCCACCGCCGGAAACAATTCCGGTAGCTGCGGCTTCTACTGCCCCGCCGACGACGGCCGTCCCAAAGCTGAACGCGGTGAATGCGATGGACATTGCCGATATTGAAGCGCGAACCAAAGGCTACGATTTGGGCGAATACCAATTGCCAAAAGCCGAATACAACCCGGCTGACGACGCTTGGTCGGTTTCATACATTCCGCGCGACAAAGATAAATCCGGTAAGCGCCTCAACGTCACGGTTCAGGATAAGACCGGTAAGGCTGAAGTTAAGAAGTAGGGGCGGTTGATTCGCTCGTTCCCGCTCGCTCACCCTCTCGGGCCTTCCCGTCCATGTCGCTCGGCTCCCGCCGGCTCCATTCACCGAACCGCCCGCAGGCGATTGGGGTCAATCGCCCCTATCTTTCGCGCGTAGCGCAAGAATCGGGTGGGACGCATCGCATCGCAATGTAAATTCATTCACTCAAATGAACGAATCGACAGAACGCGATTATGTCCTGGGCACTCACAAGGACGAACTCGAACGCCTTGGTGTGCAACACCGCGCCTGGCGTCCAGTTGTCTTGGATTGCTGGCAAAACGCCGGCATCACTATTGGTAGCAAAGTGCTCGATGTCGGCGCAGGTCCCGGCTACGCGACTGTCGATCTCGCTGAAATTGTCGGGCCAACTGGAAAAGTGGTCGCGGTTGAGCGTTCAACCAATTTTGTAAACGCGATCAAAAACGCGGCTCGAACATGTGCGCTTTCCAATGTCGAAATTCACGAGCTCGATTTGATGAACGATGATTTGCCCGGCGGACCTGTCGATTTCAGCTGGTGCCGTTGGGTGCTCTGCTTCGTTTCTGATCCCAACTTGCTGGTGAAGAAGATCGCCGCTGCGCTCCGGACCGGCGGTCGCGCGATTTTTCACGAATACGGGCACTACACAACCTGGCAGTTCGTTCCCCCACGCGAGAGTCACGAGGAATTTCGCAACCATGTCGTCAGCGCCTGGCGCGAGGCGGGAGGCGAACCAGACACGGGCCTGCAACTGCCGTCGTGGTTGAAGGAAAACGGGTTCGAAGTCCGATCAATTGTGCCCCGCATCTTTTGCATTCACCCGGGAGATTACATGTGGCAATGGCCCGCCCAATTTATTCAAGTCCACCTCCTTCGATTGTTGGAACTGGGAGAAATCGACGCCGCGTTTGCCGACAAGGTCCGCGCCGACCTTGCCGCTGCTGAAAGAGAAAGACCTTCGTTTATGCTCACGCCGCTCGTCCTCGAGATAGTGGCCGAAAAAAGTCCGAGCCGGACTGGCCGTTAGAGATATTACTTTCCCCAGAGCGTTCGGCACGGAGCCAGCTTTAAGGGATGGTTTCTATGAAGCTTCTCCACCTCATCCCCTGCTCCTTCATTGTCGCGATCGCCTTGGGCGGCGCGTTCCAAGCCTCGGCCGCGCCTGCGGTCGTCGTAAGTATTGCCGACCAAAAACTCGCGCTCGTTGAAGACGGTGCGCCAGTCGCTCAATTCCCGATCTCGACTTCGAAATTCGGAGTCGGTGATCGGCCTGGTAGCTACGCGACACCCCTGGGCCTTCTCGAAGTTGCCTCAAAGATTGGCGCAAACGCGCCGCTAGGCACCGTATTCAAATCGCGAAACCAGACAGGCGAAGTCCTTCGACCGAACGCGCGCGGTCGGGATCCCATCGTGACGCGCATCCTTTGGTTGCGCGGTTTGGAGAGATGCAACGCTCGCGCCTACGATCGCGGCATTTACATTCACGGCACACCGGTGGAACGGCTGATTGGCCGGCCCGCAAGTTACGGTTGTATTCGGATGCGTTCGCGCGACGTGGCACATCTCTTCAACGCGGTAACCGTCGGAACCCGTATCGCGGTTGTGACCGGACATCTTCGTGATGCCATCGCGCGCGCAACGGCCGATTCGTTGCACGCCGAATTCGGTTTCGCGGCGAATTAGGCGCTCGCCCAAAGCAGAGCGACCCTGACATCGTTCCGATTTCGATTGCGATTTGAGCGATTGCTGCGGCAAATTGATGCCGCGCATGAAGGACCTGACGCAAGGCTCCGTCACTAAGCATTTGCTGAACATGTCGGCCTTCATGGCTGTGAGCATGGTCGTGCAAACGCTCTACCTGCTGGCCGATCTTTTTTGGGTTGGCCATCTCGGCAAGGAAGCGATTGCTGCGGTCGGTGTGGCCGGAAATCTGAACATGCTGGTGCTGGCGCTGACCCAAATGCTCGGGGTCGGCACAACAGCACTGATCGCCCAGGCGGCGGGCAAAAAAGATCAACCGCGGGCCGAGCTTGTGTTCAACCAGTCGTGCGTGATGTCGATCTGGATTGCGATTGCGTTGGGCATTGCCGGGTTCTTGGCGATTAACAGTTATGCCAATTCGATAAGCGCGGACGCAAAGACGGCCGAGTTGGCGAAGGCGTATTTTCGCTGGTTCTTACCGGCGTTACTTCTGCAATTCCCTCTCGTGTCGATGGGGTCGGCGTTACGCGCCACTGGTATCGTTCAGGCGCCGATGGTGTTTTCAGTGCTGAGCGTTGTTCTCAACATGGTGCTCGCGCCTTTTCTGATTTACGGCACCGAGTCGTGGCCGATCCTGAATTTTGTCCCCAGGATACTTGGAACTGTCGTTACCATTCCGCATTTGGGCGTGACTGGCGCGGCCCTCGCGACGTTCATTGCCATTCTCTTTGCCGATCTGCTGGTCTTTTGGTATTTCGAGAAAAAATATCACTACCTCCGCTTCCGATTTTCCGAGTGGCGAGCTCAATTGAAAATTTGGGCGGCAATGCTGAGGATCGGCGTGCCCGCCGGCGCGGAGTTCGTGCTGCTTTTCGTCTACATCCTGATCGTTTATGTGATCATTCGAAACTTTGGCCCGGCGGCGCAAGCGGGATTTGGCATTGGCGCGCGCGTGATGCAGGCGCTCTTTTTGCCGGTAGTAGCGTTAAGTTTTGCGGCATCCCCGGTCGTCGGCCAAAACTTTGGCGGTCGCCAGGCCGACCGCGTTCGACATGCCGTTAAATCGGGACTTGGAATGGCAGTACTCTTAATGCTGGCGCTCGCCGCGATCACGGAGCTTATGCCCGAAACGATGATTCGATTCTTTTCGAAAGACCCGGCGGTCATCAAATTCGGCAGTGATTATCTTCGCATCGTTGCGTTCAATTTCATTGCCGCCGGAGTCGTTTTCACAAGCTCGAGCATGTTCCAGGGACTCGGTAATACGATTCCGCCATTGCTGAGCTCGGCGTCGCGGCTTTTACTTTTCGCCCTGCCCGCCCTGGCCCTGTCCTATCGACCGGGCTTCGACATCAAGTTTGTCTGGTATCTCTCAGTCGGGTCGCAGCTGCTTCAGGCATGCATCAATCTCGTATTGTTGCAGCGCGAGCTGCACAGGAAGTTGCGGTTCGATGACGGTGCCGATTTTGTCCCGGCCAGCGCCACGGCATCGTAAAATTCAGTTCTTGCATTCGGTTAGCTGCAAAACCAGCTTTCTGGCTCCGTTTCAACTATTGCAATCCATGCGCTCTCGAATTCTCCTTTCCGCCTTAACTCTTTCGGTCTTGTCGGTCTTAGCAGCGTCGGCCCAAAACTCGCCGAACACCACGCGACTGCTTCGTTTTCCAACTACCAATGACAAGGACATCGTTTTTTGCTACGCGGGCGAGCTTTACACCGTTGGAAAAGATGGCGGAGTCGCGCGCCGACTGACCAGCGGTCCGGGCTACACTTCGTTCCCGCGGTTTTCGCCCGATGGCAAACAGGTCGCGTTCACGTCGCAATACGATGGGAACACCGAAGTTTACGTAATGCCGGCGGATGGCGGCACGCCAAAGCGTCTTACAATATCGGCAACCCTCGGCCGTGACGACATTTCGGACCGGATGGGACCGAACAACATTGTGATGGCGTGGGAAAATACGAAGCCGCAGATCGTGTTTCGCTCGCGGATGAAATCGTTCAACGACTTCATCGGTTCACTCTTTACGGTCGGCATGGATGCGGAATTGCCGCAGCAACTGCCAGTGCCACGCGGCGGATTCACCTCGTTCTCACCAGATGACTCAAAAATGGCGTTCAACCGCGTCTTTCGTGAGTTCCGGACCTGGAAACATTATCGCGGCGGTATGGCCGACGACATCTGGATCTACGATTTCAAAACGGGCACTACCGAAAACCTGACCAACAATCCGGCCCAAGACATCTGTCCGATGTGGGGGCCGGACAACAAAATTTATTTCGTCTCCGACCGTGACGGCCGAATGAATTTGTTTTCAACCGATCTCGGCACCAAGGAAACGCGGCAGCTAACAACGTTCAAAGATTTCGACGTCAAGTTTCCGTCGATCGCCAAGCAATCGATTGTGTTCGAGCAGGCCGGTTATATCTGGCGATATGATCTGAAGAGCGGCGAGGCGCGAACAGTGTCGATCGACATCAAGGAAGATTTCGCAATCGGTCGCAACACGTTCGTGGACGCATCGAAGCATTTGGAGTCAGTGAACCTCGCGCCCGACGGTGAACGCACGATCGTAGTCGCTCGCGGAGATTTGTTCTCGGTTCCGGCCAAAAACGGAACCCCCCGTAACCTATCCAAGACTTCCGGCGCTCATGAGCGCGACGCGATTTGGTCCCCGGACGGAAAATGGATCGCTTACAACTCAGATGCGACGGGCGAGAACGAGCTCTACATCCGCTCCCAGGACGGCAAAGGCGATCCCGTGCAGGTCACGAGCGGCGCGGACACTTATTATTACGCGGCAAAATGGTCGCCTGACAGCAAGAAGCTCGCTTGGTCCGATCGTTTGCAACGATTGCGCTATGTCGATGTGGCGAGCAAGACCGTGACTCAGGTCGATCAGGACAAATTCGGCGAGATCGAAGTCTTCAATTGGTCGCCTGACAGTCAATCGATCGCGTGGGGCCGACCGGAAGATAACGGATTGTCGCGCGTGTTTCTTTATTCGCTGGCGAGCAAACAGCAGGCCGCGGTCACGGATAATTGGTACAACTCCGGTGAACCCACGTTTAGCGACGACGGCAAATATTTGCTCCTGACTTCGGCCCGCGATTTCAAACCGACCTTCGGCGACGAGGAATTCTCAAATATTTATCGCGATATGGAGCGCGTTTATCTCGTGACGCTCGCGAAAGACACCGAGAACCCGCTCGGACCGAAGAGCGACGAAGTCGGGAAAGCGGAACAGAAACGCGAGAAAGAGAAAGAAAAGGAGGCCGAAGAGAAAAAGCCCGAAGCTAAGGCGACGCCAACACCAAGCGCCAAAAAAGGCGGAGAAAAGAAGGCGGCACCCACGCCTTCGCCATCGCCATCGCCCACGCCAACCCCGAAGAAAACCGTCGTGGTGAAGATTGACACCGACGGAATTCAAAACCGCATCGTTGGCCTCGAGATCACGCCCGGGAATTATCGCGACCTCCGAATGATCGAAGATCGGGTTTTTTATCTGCGCCGCACGGCGGCGGACTCTGTCGGTGAAGATGATGATGACGATGGCGGCGGCCGCGATCAGAAGTCACATCTCTGTTCCTACAGCCTCGAAGACCGCAAGGAGACGGTGCTCGGCGACGTCAACGACTACCAGATCTCCTTCGACGGCAAAAAGATGCTGGTGAAGATCAAAAAAGATTACGCCATCATCGACATCCCCAAGGACAAGATCGAGACCAAGGACCACGAGCACAAAATCGCGGGACTCGACATGCAGCTCGATCACCAGGCGGAATGGAAACAGATTTATTATGAATGCTGGCGGCAAGAGCGCGATTTCTTCTACGCGCCGAACATGAACGGCGTCGATTGGAAAGCGATGCGCGACAAATACGCGGCGCTCCTGCCCTACGTGAATCATCGAAACGATCTCACGTATCTCCTTGGCGAATTGATTTCCGAGTTGAACAACGGGCATGCTTACGTTGCCGGCGGCGAGCGGCCCGATACGCCGCGCATCAAACTTGGATTGCTCGGCGCAGAATTGTCCCGCGATTCAGCGAGCAAGGCTTACAAGATCGATCGCATCCTGCCCGGTCAAAATTGGGACAAGGAAACGCGCTCGCCACTGACCGCACTCGGTGTCGATGTGAAACCGGGCGATTATATCCTGGCTATCAACGGCACGCCGGTGTCGACGCTTCCGAATATTTACCAGGTGTTGATCGGCACTGCGGACAAACAAGTGATTTTGCGGGTGAACTCAAAGCCGAGTGATGCCGGAGCCCGTGACGTAACGGTTGTACCTACGGCCAATGAAGCGCCGCTCTATTATTTGGATTGGGTCCAGAAGAACATCGATTACGTAAACAAGAAAACCAACGGCGACATTGGTTATCTCCACATTCCGGACATGGGCCAGCCCGGCCTGAATGAATTCACTAAGCTTTATTTCCCGCAAATCCGGAAGCACGCGTTGATTGTCGACGTTCGCGGCAACGGCGGCGGCTTCGTGTCACCGCTAGTGGCCGAGCGATTGCGCCGGGCATTTTTGATGATCGGCATAGCGCGTAACGGAGTGCCCCAAACCGATCCGCAGCAGGCCTTCACCGGACCGATGGTGACATTGATCAACGAATTCTCCGCGTCCGACGGAGATATTTTCCCGTATCGGTTCAAAGCGCTCGGACTCGGCAAGTTGATTGGGAAACGGACCTGGGGCGGCGTCGTTGGAATTCGGCAATCATTGCCGATTGTCGACGGCGGCCAGTTTTTCAAGCCGGAGTTCGCGCTTTATTCCAAGGACGGCAAGCAATGGATCATCGAAGGACACGGCGTCGATCCCGACATCGTGGTCGACAACGATCCGGGCAAGGAATTCAAAGGAGAAGATCAACAGCTCGACCGCGGGATTCAGGAGCTTCAAGAAGAGTTGAAGACGAAGCGCTACGATTTTCCATCGCCGCCGCCGTGGCCAAACCGGGCGTTCCAAAACGGGAAGTAACGTTTGCCGCAGAGCGAGGTGGAACGCGGTCTCCGAACGCCTTTAGATCGTCTTCGGAGAAGGCCGCCGCTCTGCGGCAAACCAAGAGCCGGGTCCATTTTCGCCGCACTAGCGGGAGCGTAAGCCGATCCACATCGTCGCACACCATGTTCATTTGAACTTGCGTCGCCAGAATGATGCGGCGATGGTGAGTTCATGCTGACCGATCGCCAAAAGAAGGTCCTCGATTTCATCCAGCGCGAGCAACGCGAGAAAGGCGTCACGCCGAGCACACGCGAGATCCAGGGCCATTTTCGATTCGCGAGCCAGACTTCGGTCATGCAATACATTGCCGCGCTCGAGAAAAAAGGATTTCTTCAACGTCAGGCCGGCAAAGCTCGCACGTTGATCACGCCGATCCAGAAAGTTCGGATCCACGACGTTCCGATTTATGGACAAATTCCAGCAGGCATGGCCACAATGACCGAGCAGGATGTTGAAGGTCACGTTTCGCTCGATGCGCAGTCCGCCAATGTTTCAAAAACTCATGGCACATTCGCCCTCCGCGTGCGCGGCGATTCGATGATCGGCGCCCACATTCTCGACGGCGACATCGTGATTCTCGAACAAAGCAAAGACGTCCAGAACGGTGACATCGTCGCGGCACTGATCGATGGCGAGACAACATTGAAACGATACGTTGTCGATCATGGCCGTCCCTATCTGAAAGCCGAGAACCCGCGTTATCCGGATTTGATCCCTGCTCGCGAACTAAAAATCCAAGGCGTGATGGTCTCGCTCGTTCGCAAGCACGAGCGTCGCAAGAAGCACTGATGTCTGTAGACGCGGCGCTCGTCGTCGCGTTTTCTGTAGCGGCAGCCGTGTCGGCCGCAAGTCCGGTCTTACCGAACAAGTCAACACTCAACTACTCACGTCTCAACTTCTGGTGAATGTTGAATGTTTAGATACGACCCCGTTTTTAGAAGTAAAATGTTCACTTGAACATATCCGGATTTATGCCATGATTCCCCCATGGCGACGGCTCCGGCCCTTATCAATCTGCGCAAAGCGCTCGCGGAACGTTTTCCCCAACGGTCCCAACCTGCGACAACGGTTTTAGCGACCGGTCTTCCCTCTCTCGATCGAGCCACGGGCGGCGGTTTGCCTAAAAGCGCAATCACCGAGTTAATTTCGCCGCACGCGAGCGCCGGAAGCGCTTCATTTATTCACGCGCTTTTGCGAGCGGCCCAGCGCGAACAGCATTTCATCGCGTTGATCGACGGCGCGGATTCGTTCGACCCCGGTTCGTCGGACAATTCTGCCTTGCAACATTTACTTTGGATCCGTTGCCGGAAGGCGTTCGATGCCGTCAAAGCCGCTGATCTGCTTTTGCGGGACGGCAATTTTCCGCTGGTGATTGTCGATCTTGTTCTCAACCCGGCCGAAGAGCTCCGAAAAATTCCACAGACAAGTTGGTATCGGTTACAACGACTGGCTGAAGCAGTTCCGAGCGCGTGTTTGATCATCAACCGACAAAGCATTGTGAGCAGTGCACAGTTGAAAATCGTTCTGGAAAATTCGTGGTCACCTCCGGATCTCGAAAAGCAAAACGCGATGTCGAAGTTACGGTTTCGCGTTCAACGCGCTCATCTTGGTAGGGACATCGCGCTGCGATGTCCGGACGGCGCAGCGCGCCATCCTTACCTCAGCATGGTCACTTGAAAATGTTCGCGACGATTTATCTTCCTAATTTTTATTTACAGGCCGCAATTCGGCACCATCCCAAGTTACGGGCCCAGCCCGTCGGCTTGATCGATCCCACTCACAAGAAGGTTGCGATCATTGAGTTGAACGATGCTGCCGAAGACGCAGGCATCACCAAAGGGATGACTCCCAGTCAGGCATTGGCGCGATGTTTGAAGGTTGTCATCCGAACCCGGGAACGCGCCCAAGAAAATGTCATTGAGGAAATTTTACTGCAGCACGCGTTCATGCTTTCGCCGTTTGTCGAACCGACCGCGCCCGGCGTATGTACGGTGCAATTTACGGACAATCGCCAGCTCATTTCCAAAGCATCCCGAGTTTTGGGAAAACTCGAGAAATGCGAAATCCGCGCACACATCGGCATTGCGACATTGCCCGATACCAGCTTATTGGCCGCGCATCTCGCCCGGCCTATTTTACAAATCGACGAACCGAAAAAATTTCTCGCTCCGCTGCCAATCGAAACCCTGGCGATTGCCTAAAATCGAAACGAAAAACGGCGGTTGGTAGGGGCGGTTCACCGAACCGTCCGCGGGCGATTGGGGTCAATCGCCCCTACCTATCAGTCGGATTTAGGAATTTGAAGGTCAAGGCAGCGACGAGAGCGCCCGCGAGGTCCGCAACTAGGTGAATCCAAATGTCCGCAAAATTGACCAGTTTCATTACTGCCAAGCCGAGCGCGACGGCGGGGTTAAACGCGCCGCCGGAAATTCCTCCGACTGCAAACGCTCCGACCATCACCGTCATCCCGATCGCCAGACCGTAGAAAGAATTGCCGGCAGTATCTTTTGAAGTTGCGGAATTCAATACGACAAAAGCGAGAGCGAAAGTGAATAGAAACTCGGCGACAAATGCCACTGGCACATTCTTGATTTCCATTGGCGTGCCACTCTTCCCCACGAGATAAACAGCGACGAGCGACGCGGCAACGCTGGCCAGCAGCTGCGCCACCCAGTAGGGAATCAGCTGCTTTCCCTCGCAACGCCCGCGAATAAAGATTGCCAATGTGAGCGCAGGATTGAAGTGGGCACCGGAGATGTGGCCGCCGGCGTAAACCATGACCATGAGTGCACCGCCGATCGCCAAAGGCGCGATGACGCCGGCTGCGCCGGGTATGACAGTGCAGCCAACGGTGAGGACGAGGAAAAATGTGCCGATAAACTCCGCGAGCCAAGAGCGAGGCGTATTCATGCCAGAATCGAATCAGATTCAATTCTCAGTGACCAGCCTTAGTTTTTTAACTACGGCCCGGCAGACCAGTCTTCGTTTTTGACTACGGCTTGGCAGCCAAGTGGCGAGTGAGGGGTGACGAAGATTGCGATCAGAGAACCAGCTTGTCACTCATCACTGGTCACTCTTTTAGCCGCCGGTGTCTTTAGGATATCGTTCGCGCAGTTGCTTAACGACTTTGTCCGCTTCGGCGGTCTTGCCAGCCTTCTGGTAGGCGGCCGCCGCTTTCTTTAACGCACGCGGAGTAATTGCCGGATCATCGTAAAGCAAAGCGACGCCCATGAACGCTTTGCCGGCTTCTTCAAACTTGCCGCGCTCAAATTGCACGTCTCCTGCGAGCAAACGCGCTTGCGCGTTCACCTGGCCTTCCGGCTGAAGCACCATGATTTGCTCGGCGATCTTTTGAGCGTCATCTGGTTTGTGGGCCGCGATTTTCACATCGCCAAGCTTCAACAACACTTTCGCTTTCCCGGCTGGATCGTTAGCGATCTGCAAGTATTTCCCCAACGCGTCTTCGGCCTCCTCGTATTTCTGTTGCCGCGCCGCCGCGTCGCCCAGATAAAACCAAAAGTCAGGCTTCACCGAAGGATTGTCGATCTTGCCAAGCACACCCAGATATTTTTCGGCGGCTGCATAGTTCTTCTGATTGTAATACTCGGTTCCGAGCCATTCCAAAATCTCAGCTGGAATCCGGGCATCCGGATTTTCGGTGAGCAGGGCATCGGATTCTTTGGTGACCGCATTGCGATCATGCGACCCAAAATAATAACAAGAGATGATTAGGATCGTTGCCTGGGTGTAGTAACGATTCTTATCAAGCTGACGCGCCGCGTTTAATTCATTCAGCGCCGTCTTGTAATCCTTTAGTTCAAACGCAGCCTTTCCAATGTAGAAATGCCCCATGGGTGCGGCAGCGCTTTTTGGAAATTCTTTGAGCAGCTGACGAAACGCGTCCGCCATTCCTTTCTTGTTCTCCTGTTGACCGAGAATCAGCGCTTTACGCTGTAAGGCTTCCTCGCGCTCGCTCGCGTTGGGATATTTCCCCAAGATCGCGTTCCAATCGGCCAGCGCCGCATCATAATTCTTGTCGTTCTCGTAAGTCTCAGCTCGAACAGCCAGGGCGGAGGATGAACGAAGATTGTCCGGGAAGGCCTGCACGAAGTAGCCGAACGCTTCGATGATTCCCTGAACATCTTTCATCTGCAGGTAACACGAGCCGAGTTGATAAGCCGCCTCGGCTCGCAGTTTCGGGGGAAGCTGCGACGCGCGTAGTTCGGCAAAAATCGGCGCGGCGCGGGGAAAATTCTGCTGTTTGTAAAGCGCCTCGGCTTTGAAGAGCTTCGCCTGGTCGGCTCGCTCAGTTGGCGGATTGGAAGCAAGATACTCGTCGACTTCGGGCGGCAATGTCGAAGGATCTGAATTGTAAATGTTCAGCAAGCGATCGAACGCTGCGTCCTTCGCTTCCTCCCGACCTGGAAATTTCTCTATGATTTCGCGGTAAAGTCCTTCCGCCTCCTTGGCGTGACCGAGCTGGCGCTGGCTATTCGCGGCGAACAACATCGCTTCCGCTCGACTGTCCTCCGGAAGCTGCTGCTGAAGCTTTTTGTAATCGTTCAACACCTGCGTGTATTGGCCGGTTTGATATTCCACTTTCAAGATGCCGATCAGCGCCAGTCCGCGCCATTTGCCGGCCTCGGGCAATCCGCGTCCTTTCTGGAGCAACGCCATGGCTTTGTCCGCCATTCCTTTGTCCTTGTCGGATTGCACCAGCTCGAGCGCGATCAATCCTGCACGGATGGTTGCTTCTGCTTTCAGCGCGGGCTTCTGCGTCTCATTTGAGAGCGCTTCGTACTGCCGGAGCGCGTCGGCCTTGCGGCCACGCGCATTGGCAATGCGCGCCGCACTTTCGCGCGCGTCCTCACGGTACGGATTTGGATTCTTGGCTTCGGCAACCTGTTGATAAATATCGCAAGCCTCGTCCTTGTGATCGAGGGCTTCGAGGCATCGCGCTTCGAAATAATGAGCAGACAACGCGACCGCCGGCTCCTTCGATTTAGTGGCTGAGCGATGAAATAACGGCAACGCATCCGCATAATTTTTCTGGGTAAACGCCATCTCCGCCAAGGCATATGCAGCCGGGCCGGCGAATTCGCTCTCGCCGTAATCGTTCAGCACCCGCTGGAAATTCGTCCGCGCCGTCGAAGCTTTCCCGAGATTGCGGTAGCACTCGCCCAGCGAAAAATAGGCATTCGCGCGACCTGAAGCGCCGGGATAGTTGTCCAAATACTTTTGATATTCAGGAACAGCGAGATCGTAGAGTTTTCGCGTGAACAACGCGTTGGCGTAATCCAATTGCCGGCGTTCGGGCTGGTCTGTTTGAACGGCGGGCGTTGGCGACGGAGATGGGGACTCCTCGACCGGCAACGCGCGTTGCACCGGCTGAGACGGAGGTGGCGGCGGTGGCGGACCAGGCGCGCGCTGTTGGGCCGGGAGAGATTCAACAAAACAAAACACCATCGCCAGTCCGATCAGACTGGCCGCGCCGAGCGCAATTTTCATTTTGCGGTCGCGAAGGCGACGTTAGTGATTCCCGCGTCGGTGCAAATATTCAACACGCCGATGATGTTCTTGTAAGCACCCGCTTCATCGCCGCGAATGATCACTGCCTGCTCGGAATTGAGTTGGACCAGGCCTTTGAGCAAATCGGTCAACTCTGCGCTGGTCAGGGTGCGCCGGTTAACCACAACGTTGCCGTCAGCCTTCACATTAACCACAACGTCGCCGACCGGCGCGCTTTTCTCCTTGGCAGCCGATGCCTTCGGCACTTTGACATCGAGTTCGTTCTCGTTCCTGGCCGCGTTCCAGGTAAGAAGAAAAAAGATGAGCAACAACAACAAGACGTCCACCAAAGGAGCGAGTTGGATCCCCGGGTGAGGCATTTGGGCATGGCCGCGCAGGTTCATGAAATCAGGATGTCGATCTAGCGGTGAAAATCGGAACTAAATTTCGTCTTCAATTAGCACGGGCGTGCGCGGCTCGGATCGTTTGTCGTGTTGCAACGACAGTAACGCGAGCACGTGAGTGGTAGCAGATTCAAGCTCGGAAATGAGTTTTTGGGATTTGCCACGGAAGAACGCGTAAAAAATCATCGCCGGAATGCCAATGGCGAGTCCGGCGCAGGTATTGACCAGCGCCTCGCTGATTCCCTTAGAGAGCAAAACATAACGCGCAGTGCCGAGGTCCGCGCCAAGTGCGCCGAATGAGCGAATTATTCCAAGTACCGTGCCGAGGAGTCCAAGCAACGGCGCAATCATTCCAATATCCGCGAGGTAAGTCACGCGATTGTTCAAACTTGAGGCAACGCGGGTGCCTTCGGTCTCCGCTATTTCGCGGATCTGTCCGAAATCGGCGTTCGGGTTTTTCGTGGTGAAGTCGAGCACCTTTTGGACAACCCGCGCGATCGCCTCGCCGTGACGGTTCGATACGGCGAGCAACCCGAGATAATCACGTTTGCGCAGCAGCGCATCCGCCGTCGCCATATAACCACTCGAAACCACCGCGCCGCGGCGGATGGTCATTACGTAAACGATCACCAGCATCACGAAAAAGATGGAGAGCGCGAAAAGTACAATCATCACAGGCCCGGCCGCGACCAATGTGTCCAAGATCGACTTAGTGGGAATGAGCGGTGGCGCCGCGTTGACCGCAGGAGCGATAGCCGTGGCTTGGGGCGTTGCGCTGGTGGTGACTGTTTGCCCGAATAATGGAGTGCCAATCGCGACCGCGACCAGCGAAAGCAGGATCTTCATGCCAAAAGTGTTCTAATCATAAACGCCGCCGGACGGGATGCAAATGGTGTAGCCGCCCCGCTCTGTTGGGGCGTCGTTGCGGAACACGGCGACAGGGTGCCGTGGCTAAAGAGTCGCTAGGCAAATCGGTCGCCTTCGATCCAGCGTCGCACCCGAAAAACGTGCGCAGGCTGAACTTCTGGATCGAGCTCAACGTAATTACGTCGCCCGCGCCAGATGTAGCGCGCGTCGCTGAGCAAATCGTGCACCTGGTAGGCGTCCCCTTCCATGCAGCCAAACTGCTCGATCGGAACATCGATAAACGAATGCTGTTTGCCATGCGGATCGAGATTGACGACGACCAGAATGATGTTGTCGCGCGCGGCCGTCATCTTCCCATAGAAAATGATCGAGTCGTTGTCAGCGTGATAGAATTGCAGATTATCTTTGAACTGAAACGCTCGATTCGATTTCCGGATCTGGTTCAAGCGCGTGATCCAATCTTTGATATTGCCGGGCGCGTTCCAATCGCGCTCCTTGAATTGATATTTTTCCGAGTCGAGATACTCCTCCCGGCCGGGCAATGCGGCGTTCTCGCAAAGTTCGTATCCGCTGTAGATCCCGTAAAGAGGCGAAAGGGTGGCGGCGAGGACACCACGGATCACAAAGGCAGGACGGCCACCGTCTTGAAGATAGGGCGCTAAAATGTCGGGCGTGTTCGGCCATAAATTGCCGCGAAAATATTCGCGCATTTCGGTTTGAGTAAGCTCGGTCAAATATTCCGTGAGTTCCTGCTTCGTGTTTCGCCAGGTGAAGTAGGTATAACTCTGGCTGAATCCGGCCTTGGCCAGTTCTTTCATCATTTTCGGCCGGGTGAATGCTTCGGAGAGAAAGATCGTGTCCGGATATTTTTCGCGCACTCGCGCGATCAAATATTCCCAAAAAGCGACCGGCTTCGTGTGCGGATTATCGACCCTAAACGTTCGCACGCCACGGTCCGCCCAGAAAATTACGACGCTCACCATTTCCGCCCAAAGCTCCGGCCAGTTCTGGCAACGGAAATTCAACGGATAAATGTCCTCGTATTTTTTGGGAGGATTTTCCGCGAATTTGATCGAGCCGTCCGGGCGCTGATAAAACCATTCGGGATGCTCCCGAACGTAAGGATGATCCGGCGAACAGTTGAGCGCGAAGTCGAGCGCGATCTCCATTCCTCGTTTTCGCACTTCACCATTGAGCCAGTCGAAATCTTCCAGCGAACCGAGCGCGGGCTCGACCGCTTTGTGTCCCCCAGCCTCGCTACCAATCGCCCATGGCACGCCCGGATCGCCGGGTTCTGACGTGACCGAATTATTTCGACCTTTGCGGTTTGCATGTCCGATCGGGTGGATCGGCGGAAAATAAACGACGTTGAAACCCATGGCTTTTGCGTCGTCAACGCGCGGCAAACAATTGCGAAATGTCGATCCTCGATCTCCAAGACCTTCGGCGGATCGTGGGAAAAATTCATACCAAGCGGCCACTTCCGCTTCGCTCCGTTCGACGATAACCCGCGGCGGCGGCGTGTACTGTGTCGCCCATGAACGATCGGGATAGGTCGACATCAAAACCTCGAGCTCACCCGATTCGACAATCTGATTGATCTGCTCGGTGTCAGCGGTCCGAATGCACTCGGAAAGTTCGCGCAAACGCATCGAATCTTCGGAGACGTGCGCCCGGCTTGAAGCGGATGCAATCAGTTCCGCACCTTCCAGGGCTTCCGCGGTCAGGTCCTGAATTCCAGCCTCGAACTTTTTCGTAAACTCGTCGCGCCAGCTTCGAAAAGCATCCGTCCACGCCTCAACGGTGTATTCGTAAAGACCAATGGTATTGAACGAACAGGCTCCTCGCCAGCGATCGTTGTCCACAAAAATCATTGCGGTTTCGTGCCAGCGCGGCTCTCCGACCAGACGCCATTTCAATGCCGCGGCCACGACGTCATGACCGTCCTTGAAAATGTCCGCTTCGACGAAGAGGTCGTCGGCCACGATGCGCCTGACCGGGTAACGACCGCCGTCGATTAGGGGCGACAAATTCTCAATTACTGCCGTGGGAAAGGCCCGAGCCATGGACCTACACTAATATCTCTTAGAGATTAGTGGAAGTGGCACGCGCCGAAGGACGCGGATGTCGTGCGCGCAGCGATGGGGTCGTATCTAAACATTCAACATTTGGTGTAAAAGACTCGTCGCGCGTCTCAGGCGCCGTAAACTGAGCAAACCGGCGGACGACCTGAATCAAGCGGCGAAATAAAACCCGCACTCAAACAGACCGCTGGTGTGGGTTTCCTCGCGACGAACATTCGTGCCAAGAACCGCTTCAAACAGGTGCTGTTCTAACCGGGCAATGATTGGATATTTCTCGAGCAGGTTCATAATCGGAGAATGGCACTCGAGGATCTGCGGGCCGTCCTTCTCGGATGAGAGATACTGCGCCATGTAGCCTTCATTATCGCGCACTTTGGCCAGCCATTTTGCGCGCTCGACAACGTTGTCACCCTTAACCCTTGCCCGCAGCGCCTGGGTCCGCTTTTGGAACACATTGTAGAGCATCTTTTCCGGCGCATTCGCTCCGTAGATTTCTTTGGCCGACCCAAGCAGTTCCACCGTGAACTCGTTGCTATCGACTGGGAAAAGATCGTGGCTGCGACGAGTCAGGCGGTAGACCATTTCCGGCCGCCCCATCTTTTGAGGACGCCGCCAAGTATCGAGATAGCCGTCACGCTGCAGGGTCAGGCAATGCTGCTTGATCCCCATGTAGCTCATACCCATTTTATCGACCAATTCGTTGACCGACATCCCTTTGGTTCGTTTAAGTGAGTTAATAATCTCCAGCCGCTGGGTGCGGCCGATCTCGGATAGCAGACGTTGATTCATGGGCGATATCACAGGGTTCGGCGTCGACTTTACACGCGTCGATCTTCAAAAGACAACACCTAAATAGCGCAAATTGCAGGGCCAAAACAAATTACGCACCTGTAATTATCGATGATCGATCACTATGAAAACGGAAGCTTGGACACTTCGACGTCAGCGCGTGCGCCTTTATCGGACACGGCTTCGAGCCTGGTCCCGACCGGATTAAAACCGCGCTTAACGTAACCGAGCCCGATCTCCTGGTCGCCGCTCCGGGCGGCGCTGGTGATCCAACCGATTTCTTTTCGATCTTTTTTCGGACCGTCGGGGTCAATCGCGCCTGCCTCTTCCGCTGCGACCAATCGCATGCCGGGGGCGAGCGGAACATTTTCTAACGAAACCAAGCCGCATAGCTGTTTGTTCCGTTGTCCGGACATTTTCATCCGTGAAATTGTTTCCTGCCCGATGTAGCAGCCTTTTTCATAATCGATGCAGCGACGCTCCAGATTAGCTTCCACGGGAATGATTTCCGGCGTCAGTTCGCGGCCCCACCGCGGGATCCCTTGTTCGAGTCGCAACTGTTCCGCGCAATCTTCGTTACAATGATCGAAGTCCCTTGCCAGCTCATCGGTAATTTGATCGTGTTGATTCGCTTCGCCCCAAATGTCGTGTCCGGAAAGACCGAATCGGTCGCTGGAGATGATCCGAATCTCACCGGGAAAATTCGGTACCGCCGAGCCAAGGACGTGAAAGATCGAGAATTGCCCTGTGATGTCTTCAATCTGAACATCATCGGCAATGACGTACCGCTCGAGGCGCGCCTGAAGAACTGACCCAAGCGCAGGATCGGCATCGATTAGAAAAGAATCTCCCTGCGGGTGGACGAAAAGATGCGCCTCCATTTTGCCCTTCGCATTCAAAACGCACGCCTCAATTGCACGCTTTTCGCTCGCTTTGCGGATGTCGTTCGTGATCTGGCCGTTGAGAAATCGAATACGGTCAGCGCCGGTGACGCGGAGCTTCACTCGCGGCGAAAGATCGAAGAATAGCCGATCCGTATTGCGGGTTGGCGCCGTCATTCTACTGGCGCGACTAACTAAGAGCCATCCGGCCCCGCGCTTTCGCCCCGCAGCAACTTCGCGAGCAAATCCATCGGGGAACCGCTGGAAGCAGATTGTTCCGATGGAGGTTCCGGCGCAGCGGTGGGTAAAGAAGTTTCAGGTGGCTGCGTTGCTGCGATTGGTGGCGTATCGAGCGATGACTGAAGCGGCGCGAATTGCTCTGAAGGCGCGGAAGGCTCCGCAGTTGGTTGCGTGAACTCCGCTTCCTGAACGGCCGCCGCAACTTCGCCCATGCTTGAGATCGTGGCCGCGGGCTCGATCGGGGGCGGTTTTTCAAAGAGCTCCAAATCTTGCTCGACTGTGGGAAAAATCATCTCTGGAAAATACTTTCGCGCGACAACCGAGAAGTCTTCCTCCGCGTAACCACGCTGCTCCTGCTCCAGGAGGCGATCCCGCGCCGCCGTCGTAACCGCGAGCTCGAGATGATGCGAAAGACCAAGCTGACTCGCGATCTTCATGTCCTTCAGCATATGTTTCAACGCGAAGTGCGGTTCGAAATTATTTTCGATCATCTTCGGCAGCTTCATCGCCAGCGTTTTGGAATAACTGGCGTTGTTCTGCATTGCGGCGACAAATTTCTCCGGAGGAATGCCGGCGTGATTCACAAGCGCCAATCCCTCGGCCAATGCCTGGACGCTCGCCGCGGTCGCGATGTTGGTAGCCAGCTTGACCACCGTTGCCTGTCCGATTTCGCCCATCTCAATAATTTCCTTCGAACTCGCTTCCAGAATTGGCCGGGCTTCTCGCAACGCCACTTCGTCACCAGCAACGTAAAAAACGAGCTCTCCCTTCTCCGCGCCCATTTTGCTGCCGGTAAACGGCGCTTCAACAAAACGCGCGCCGCGCCGCTCGACTAAATCGGCTGCGGTTCGCATCGAGTGGGGAGCAACCGTCGGGTGCGCAATCACGATATGGCGGGGTCCGAGAGCCGGGGCCATTTGCCGGATGACATCGAGCAGCGCGTCATCGTCTGAAACGAAGATCTGGATGTAATCGCACATCTCGGCGAGCTCGGCCGGCGCGCCGACAAAATTTGGGACCGGGCGAGGATTGCGGTTCCAAACGAAGACATGGAACCCTCGTTCCCGAAGATTCTCAGCGACCCGGCTTCCGATGATGCCGAGGCCGAGCACTCCAACGTTTTTCCTGGTTCGACGCGCCATGTGAAGGCTGGCCATTCCGTAGCTTTGGCCGCCTATTCAGCCTGCGGTGAAAACTGCCGTCGCGCAATCCAGAAGTTCACTCGAGCGACGGCCCGGCTCACTTGAAAACTAATTCTGAGAGGTAATAAGCGGCGACCGAGCCGACAATTTGCAGGCTTTGCGGGCTGAGTTTATCCATGGTGTCTTCCGCCGTGTGCCATGGCGGATAATGGAAGTCGATCAGATCGACGACCGGGATGCCGACTGCATTTAACGGCGTGTGATCATCCGTGATGTCCTGGTCGAAATAGGTGAAATAACCGCGAAGTTTGAGCGCGTCCGCGGCAGCAAAAATTCCGGCTGTAATTTTGCTGGGGGAATTGGGTGGCAAGGTAATATCGAGAGACCTGTCGCCGACCATATCGAATAACAAGCCGCCCTGAAAAGACTTGGCCGATCCATTCTTCATCAGCTCCTGCGCGAAATGGCGACTCCCATAAATTCCGTCCGTGTCAGTAAAATTTTCGACGGCTTCCTCGCCATCGAAGAAGACCAACTCGATTTTTTGGGCGAGCTGCGGCTCTAACGCCAATACCCGGCCGAGCTCTAAAAGCAGGCCGGTGCTCGATCCACCATCATTCGCCCCGACAAATTTAAAGGCGTCGAAGATTTTGGTGTCGTAGTGAGAGCAAAGGAGATAAACCGGTCTGGAAGCGTTCCCGAATCGGGCAATGATATTTACGAACTCTACCTTCCCGCGGGGGGTTTGGTCGGTGAATCCTTGTTCGGTAACATTCCAGCCGCAGGACTCAAGTTGCTCTTCAATATAGGCGCGTGTCCGAACGATCGCGTCAGAAGCCGGCGGCCGCGGACCTAGATCAACCAATGCCTGAACGTGGGCCAGCGCTTTTTCACCGGAGAATTCAGTCCAGATTCTTTTGGACGGAGCTTTCGCGCAAGAAGCCGCGACGAACAGACAGAGCAAAGCCAAAATTGGTGGCCGGAACGAAAACGACATCGAATCAGCGCTCGCTGGAATTGAAACCAACGATGTTTAAAATGCGCTGTAGGTCATCGTCGCCGTAATATTCGATCTCGATTCGGCCGCGCTTCGGAGTGTGATGAATTGTGACATTCGTACCGAAATGCTGCCGGAGTTTGTCCTGCAAATCGTCGATCGCCGCCGAGCTGACGACGATCTGGGGCGTCCGACGACGTTTTTTCCATCCTCCTAGAAACCGCGTGACCAGGCGCTCTGTCTGGCGCACGCTCGAACTGCGGCGCAAAATTGTCTCCGCCAGGCGCAACTGTTCTTCCGGCGCCTTAACTCCGAGCAAAACCTTGGCGTGCCCGACAGAAAGGAGATCCTGGGCGACCCATGTTTGAATTTGCGAGTGGAGATCGAGCAAGCGCATTGCATTCGCAACGGCCGCGCGGCTGCGACCAACCTTCTGCGCAACCTCTTCTTGTTTCATTCCAAACTCATCGCGCAATCGCGCGTAACCGTGCGCCTCTTCGATCGGATTGAGATCGCTCCGCTGAAGGTTCTCGATCAATGATAGCTCGAGCACTTCCAAATCGCTCGCCGTTCGGACGATGACCGGCACTTCGGTCAGTCCAACTTCCTGGGCGGCGCGCCAACGGCGTTCCCCCGCGATCAATTCATGGGTGCCGCCATTTACTTTCCGGACAATGAGCGGTTGGATAATTCCGTGTTGCCGAATCGAATCGACCAGTTCTCGCAACGCCTCTTCACCGAAATCTTTTCGCGGCTGCAACGGACTGGGGACTATGCTCGCCAGTCGGACTTTGTGGACCTGCTCGCCGCTGTCGACATCTTCCCGGGCTGGCGCTGGACGCGAACCGATGAGGGCGCCGAGTCCTTTGCCGAGTCCAGACTTCGCCATGCGACTGAGGCTATCGGAAGCATTTCGACAACGCAAACAGCAATCAAAAGTCGGCTGTTGTTGCGCGAGTCGCCGCGACGGTTAGCATGCGGCGATGTGGCAACGGCCTGAAGTCTTCACGCTGGGACATTCTCCCGATCCGGACGACGCCTTCATGTTTTATGCGATCGCGAAAAACAAAATCGATCTGCGCGGATATCGTTTCGAGCACTGTTTGAAAGATATTCAAACGCTGAACGAGCGCGCCATGCGCGGCGAGCTGCATATCTCGGCGATCTCAATTCATGCCTACGCTTACGTCGCCGACAAGTACGCTTTGCTCCCGTGCGGTGCGAGCATGGGCGACGGATACGGTCCGGTGGTCATCGCGAAAACCCGAAATCCGACTTCCGAAATCCGGAGCTGGCTGCGTGGACAGTTAATTGCTGTTCCCGGAACAATGACGAGCGCGTTCCTGGCGTTGAAACTTTATCTCGGGGATTTCAAACACGTAGTTGTTCCGTTCGACCAAATCTTCGATGCCGTGAACAACGGAAAGGCAGACGTGGGTTTAATCATCCACGAGGGGCAATTGACGTATGCCAAATCAGGTTTCGAGAAAATTGTCGATCTTGGCGAATGGTGGAAACGCGAAACTGGGTTGCCGCTGCCATTGGGTGGAAACGTGATTCGCAAAGACATTCCGCCGGACATTCGCCATGATCTCTCGGAAATCATGCGCGAAAGCATCGATTTCGGCCTGGGGCATCGCGGCGATGCAGTCGCACATTCAATGCCTTATGCGCGCGATATGAATCAGCAACTGGCGGACAAATTCATCGGCATGTACGTGAATGATTTTACTCGCGACTACGGAGACCAAGGCCGGGCAGCGATTCGCAGGTTCCTGACCGGCGCCCGAAGCGCCGGTTATATCGACAAGCTCGCTGAAATTGAGTTCGTCGAGTAGTTACTTCTTTTTTGTTTCGGCCCTGTTCCCAAGCTCTTTAAGGAAGTTTACGACGCGAGTTCCTTCCTTTTTGAAGCCGTTCGTGAAATCGTGGGTGCCGTATTCGAAAAGAACCACGAAGCAAAAGGTGAAGAACACAAAGAGAGCGAGCCAAAAAAGTCCGCGCACGAGAGACATGCCGCCAAGCCTAACTGAGCGTGAGTTCTCGGTCAATTGGCGGCCTGGTCCAAAGTTCGGATTGATCGTTCGGACGGAACTGACAAGCTAAACCGATGCGAGTCCGGCTGTTGGACCTGAGCGAGCAATATCGCGCCTTAGCGGAAGAGATCCGCGCTGCGACCGACGATGTGCTGGGGAGCCAGCGCTTCATTCTCGGTCCCAAGCTGGCCGAATTCGAGAAAGCGGCGGCGGCGTATTGTCATTCTCCGCACGCGATCGGCGTTTCCTCCGGCACCGATGCGCTTCTCGCGGTTTTGATGGCGCTAGAAATCGGACTCGGAGACGCCGTTATTACCACTGCTTATTCCTTTTTTGCCACTGGCGGTTGCATCGCGCGGGTGGGAGCAACCCCCGTTTTCATCGACATCGAACCGGATACTTACAACATCTCGGCGACGGCATTGCAACGTTACATCGAGAAGTATTGTCGCCGCGTCGACGGCAAATTGGTAAATGAAAATCGGCAGACGATCGTCGCGCTCGTTCCGGTCCATCTCTTCGGTTTGTGCTGCGATATGAACGAAATGGTCGCGATCGCGCGGGAACACAATTTGATTTTGATTGAGGACGCCGCTCAAGCGATCGGCGCGGAATTCCCATTGAAAACTGGACCCGCCAGAGCGGGGACAATGGGCGACGTCGGTTGCTTCAGTTTTTATCCGTCCAAAAACCTTGGGGCAGCGGGGGACGCGGGCCTGATCGTGTGCCGCAATGAGAAATTCGCAGAGCGGCTCCGCATTTGCCGGCAGCATGGAATGGAGGCGCGCTACGAGCATCAATTTATCGGCGGGAATTTCAGACTCGATGAGATCCAGGCGGCAATTTTGAACGTGAAATTGCCATACCTCGACGCCTGGTCGGCAGCGCGGCGTGAAGCCGCGGGCTTCTACACTAACGAATTTCGTCGTGCCGGATTGGACAAAAGGATCAAACTCCCGGTCGAGCCGTATGCTCAAGGCGGCCTAACAAACCACCACATTTATCATCAATATGTGATCAGTTCGGCCGGGCGGGATGAATTGCGCCAACATCTTGCCGACCGAGAAATTGAAACGGCGATCTACTATCCCTTGGCGTTGCACGAGCAGCCTTGTTTCGAATATCTCGGCTACAAACCCGGAGAATTCCCGGAAGCCGAATGCGCCGCGCGCGAAAGTTTGGCCCTGCCGATCTATCCGGAAATTCCGCGCGAAGCCCAGCACTACGTGGTAAATTGCATCCGCGAGTTTTTCGGCTAGAAATCAAGACTCCAGAACCGTCGCGGGTAGGTACCGAAGTGGCCAAACGGGGCAGACTGTAAATCTGCTGGCTTTACGCCTTCGCTGGTTCGAATCCAGCCCTGCCCACTTTTCTTAGCGACGGGTCTTCGCGTCTTGCGACGGGACGATGTCGACTTTCGGCGCGGTTTTGCTTTGCCGCGCTTCGGAACGGAACGTTTTCGCACCTTCGTTGCTCTTCGCGCCGGCTTTCTTTTCCTGGTTAAAGGACGCACCGCTTTCTTGACCCGCTTGGGCGCGGGTTTAAGCACCCGCGCAGTCGCTTTTTTCACAGCCGGCTTCAGCCGACCTTGACTGGCTGCTTTCCCAGCCAGCGCACCAACAATTCCTCCGACGACAGCGCCTGCAGGCCCCATCATGCTGCCGAGAGCGGCACCGGCTACGGCTCCAGCGGTTTCTTTGGGAATGGGTGGAACTTCTATGTTCTCGGCACTTTCTTTGTGTTGTGCGTCTGGTTCGTTCGCCATAATGGAAACCTCCTCAGTTTAGCTTTTCGCCTCACTAACTGATTCGTGTCCGAGACGAAGCCCGGCTGTGCAAAACGAAAAAGCGGCCGCCGAAGCGACCGCTTTTTCACAAATCGATAGAATGCGTTGACTAACGTCCGCGACGTTGTCCGCCGCCGCCGCCATCACGACGACGATCTCCGCCATAACCGCCGCCGCCGCCGCCTGACGGCCGTGGTTCACGGGGACGCGCTTCGTTCACGGTCAAGGCCCGACCTTCCATAGTCTTGCCGTTAATTTCCGCGATCGCTTTTTGCGCATCCGCATCGGAGCCCATCGTCACAAAAGCGAAGCCGCGAGATTTGCCAGTGAACTTGTCCTGCATCAGCATCACTTCCTGCACGGGGCCAGCTTGTGAAAAAAGCTCCTGAAGTTCGTTTTCGGTGGTGTTAAATGGGAGATTTCCCACGTATAATTTAGTTGCCATTGAGTCTAGTCTGGAAAACGCCGCCAGGACACTGGTGCTTACTGTTGAACATCAAATTACCGTTGATTGGCATTTCATATGACAATCGACGGACTTCCGAGCTGCTGTTTTCTCCTTTCGGGCTCATTGTGTAGAATGCTTCGATTTGGAAAGCAACCAAAATCGCGGGCGAGTTATCGGGTGATATGCCGACTTTTAACGCTTTAAACGCAACAAGTGGAAGGACCCGCGTTGCCGTCGTCGCGGCCGGGATAGTCAGCCCCCTCGGTTTCGGCCTCGAGGAAACCCTTGTTTCCCTTCGTAAGGCCGCTGATTGCGTCACTCCTGTTACCCGGTTCGACGTTACCAATTGTCGCTGCCAAACCGCCGCCCAAATCCCGGACAACCGCCTGCTCGCCAATCGACAAAATGGCCGGAAAAATGGTCGTTTACACCGCGCGTCGCACATGATGATCACCGCCTTGGCGGAACTCTTTGAGCGCGATTCGGAATTTGAACCACAGGTTACAGTGATCGGGACGACCAGCGGCGGCATGTCTTTTGGCGAGGATTATTATCGCGCCTTACAACGACACCAAGATTTGCGGCGTTCGCCGGAATGGATCGCGAATTACCCGCCGCAAAAACCGGTACTCGATGCGCAGAACGCGTTTGGAATCTCGGTGCCTTGCTTCGTGATTGCCAATGCCTGCGCTTCCGGAACCAATGCGATTGGTCGAGCGTTCGAATGCATTCGGTCGGGAAAATACGAGCGGGTGTTAACCGGTGGCTATGATGCGCTCTCGGAATTGGTTTTTGTCGGATTCGATTCGCTCCAGGCCGCAACACCTGAAAAATGCCGACCGTTCGATCGCGATCGCACAGGCATGGTGCTCGGCGAAGGAGCCGCTGTTCTCGCACTTGAAAATTTGGAGAGCGCCAACCGACGCGGCGCAAGAATTCTTGGTGAAATTATCGGCTACGGAATTTCAACCGACAATCATCACCTGACACAGCCCGATCCATCCGGAAGCGGACCCAGACGCGCGATGGAGCATGCGTTGCAAATTGCGTCCTGTGCGCCAGACCGGGTGGATTACATCAACGCTCACGGCACCGCCACGCCTTTCAATGATGCGGCAGAGGGCAAAGCGATCTCAGAGCTATTCGGCCGCGTTCCGGTCAGTTCGACGAAAAGTATGATTGGTCACTCGTTAGGCGCCGCCGGTGCGGTCGAAGCGGTGGTCTGCCTGCTCGCTTTACAATCCCAATTTCTGCCGCCGAACATTAATTTTCGCGCTCCGGATTCCGATCTCACTCTCAACATCGTCGCAAACGAATCCCGCGACGCAAAGATCGACATCGTTCTTTCCAATTCCTTTGGTTTCGGTGGCACGAACGCATCAGTCCTGATCCAGAAAGTTGCAGCATGAACGTGCGCATCTGCGGCATGGGCTGGGTCACGCCGCTGGGACGTGGCGTTGACGAAGTTTGGGATCGCTTGCTTCGCGGAGACGAGGCTTCCGCCCAAACAATCTCGCGGGAAGGAGGAACCAAGACTTACCAGGGGTTTCTTGTTCCCAATGAAACGCTGAACAATCTGCCACCCCATTCGAGGCTGCGCCGGGCCAGCGCCATTTCGCGTTTTGCTGCCGCTGCGGGACTGGACGCGATTGCTCAAGCAAAGTCGATGAATTTCAGAATCGACATGGCGAAACTCGCGCTGGTTTTCGCTGTCTCGAACGGGGGCGTGGTTTATACGAAACGGTTTTATCACGGCATCGTGGAGTCGGGCGCGCAATCGGCGAGTCCGTTGCTTTTTCCGGAGACCGTCTTTAATGCGCCGGCGAGTCATCTGGCCGCGATCCTCGGAGTTAATGGCGCATCTTATACGATCGTCGGTGACGGGGCCGTCGGCATTCTCGGGATCAAAATGGCAAGCGATCTTCTCGACATTGGCACGGTGGACTACTGTCTCGTCGTCGCCGCTGAAGAAGCGGATTGGCTATTGTGCGATGCTTATCACAAATGGCGATTGGTCAAATCGTCGCCGCCGGTTGAATTGTTTTCGAATCCTCCGTGCGGAACAATTCTGAGCGAGGGTGCAGGCGCAGTTCTTCTTGGTCGCGAAGGAAGCGTGCAAGTGGATTCAATAGACGCCGGCGGAAACTTTTCGCATCAACGAAATTCAACGGAGATAGTAAATCGCATCCTGCTGGAACTTCGCAATGAAGGTGCATGTATCATTGCCAGCGCGAACGGCACATTTGTCGATCTTGCCGAAGCCAGCGCGATCAGGCAACAGCTGCCGGGTTCCATTGTCTACAGCCCCAAATCGGCCTTGGGGGAAAGCGTGGGTGCCAGCGCGCTTTGGCAGGTAATTATCGCCGCCCAGGCTTTGGCCAAAAAACAACTTCCGCCAATGTTGCACGCAGCCAACAACGTAGGCCTGCGGTTTCCCGGCGCTGCAAACGGTACGGGTTCGAGTGCGATCGTCTCAAGTTGCGGCCTAAATCAACAGGCGGCGGGTCTGCGTTTATCGATCTAAGCAGGCGGCGTCCGACCTCCTTTTGCCTTTGCAACGAGGAGCGGCTGCGGTACGTTCGGCCTCCGCCATGCGAACGCTGGTCAGGGGGGTTTTTTTCTTGTTTTGGGCGGCCGGCCTGGCGATGGGCGCGGCCGACAATTCCACGTCGCAGCACGATCCGGTTGAGATTACTTCCAGCGGCGAAACGACTTACGATAACGGGATCGCCACGGCGCGCGATAATGTGGCTATCCATATTGGTGATACCGATATTTATGGCGACTTTGCCCAATATAACTCGCGCACACACGAGGTGTTCGTGCGCGGAAACGTCCGAATTTATCGCGACGTGAGCCTCTACGTCGCCGACGAAGGCGTCTACAACCTCGATACCAAGCAAATCCGCACGACCAAAGTACGGACGGAATACCATCCCTACTTTCTCAGCGGACAAAACGTCGATCAGCGGTCCGCGAACGTCTATCACGTGGAAGATGCTACGTTCACAACCGACGATTCGCCGCGTCCCGATTTTCACCTGCACGCGCGAACGGTCCGCGTTTATGAAAATGACCATGTTGTATTTCAAAACGTGACCTTCTACATCGGCAAGATGCCGATTTTTTGGTGGCCGTATTTGTATCAATCGCTGAATGACGCCTTCAGTTTTTCCATCGCACCGGCTGACTTGAGCTCCTGGGGACCTTCCCTTTTGACACAATTCACATTTCCAATCACAGACGATATTAAAGGCCGGCTTCGACTGGATTATCGAGGACGCCGCGGACCGGCGATCGGATTTGATTCCGACATCGACTACGGCAAAGACAAATCGAGCAATGTAAAGCTCAAGACTTATTATGCCGACGATCAAAATCCCGACATAAATCCAACCGCGATCAAGCGCCCCGAGCTGGACCCTAACCGCTACCGGGTAAGCCTGCAGGACACGACGAATTTCACCAAAGACATCTACGGGATCGTTAACGTGACCAAGTTAAGTGACGCGTTCGTGATGCAGGATTTCTATCAAAGCGAATTTCGAATCGATCCAAATCCGGACAACGTGATCGCGTTGGCTAAGACCGACCCGTTTTACACGCTCACCGCGATCGCTCGGTTCCAGGCAAATGATTTCTTCGACCAGACCGAACGCCTGCCCGAAGTTGTCCTCGATATCAAACGTCATGCCTTATTTGGCGGCCCGATTTATTACGAGGGAGAGAGCGGTTTCGCCGACTTGCATCGGAGTTTCGCACAGGGCTCCGGTTTCGAAGATTACGGGACCACTCGACTCGATACGTTTCACCAACTGCTTTATCCGAACACCTATTTCGGCTGGCTTTCAATTGTGCCGCGGGCGGGCTTCCGAGCAACCTACTACGACAAAACGCGCGACCTTGGGAACACACTGTTTCCGACCGATGACGATCCGTTGATTCCTAAATTCATCCCTCAAGATCCGACTCCGACCAATCCCGTTATCGATGCAGGCAGCGGTGTTCGGACAGTGTACGATGCCGGCGTCGAGGCCTCGTTTAAATTATCTCGCATGTGGGATGACGTGGCGAACCGGACGCTTGGATTGGATGGATTACTTCATGTAATTCAACCCTACTCGGACTTCTCCTACGTCCATGAAAACGGGATCAATCCTTCTTCAATTTTGCAGTTCGATCGATTTGAACCGTCCACTCAATTACAGCCGATTGATTTTCCTCAGTTCACGACCATCGATTCGATCGCGAGCTGGACGATTTGGCGTAACGGAATTCGAAACCGCCTGGAAACGCGGCGCGACGATTTAACCGTGACCTGGTTGGAGTTGGACACATTTTTTGACGTGAACTTTGACAATCCTTACGATCGACGGACGTATTCGAACTTTTTCAACAAACTGCGCTTTACTCCGCTCCCGTGGGCGTCGCTGACGGTCGATTCCCAAATTCCGGCGTTCAGCTCAGGATTTACCGAAGTCAATACAACCATCGCGGTGCAGCCTGCTGCAAACTTGCAGCTCAACGTCGGCCATCGCTATCTCAACGACAATCCGTTTTTTCAACATAGCAGCCTCTTTGTAGTTGGCGGATACTATCGCATCAGTGACAACTGGGGCTTTGGATTTCAAGAGCAATATGAAGGCACGATTGGCCTCTTCCAGGAACAGCGCTACGCGATTTACCGAGACTTATCGAACTGGACGGCGTCCTTCGGCGCCGTTATTCGAGACAACACTGGCAGCAAACAGGAGTATGGCGTGCTTTTTACCTTCAGCCTCAAGGCATTCCCCAAATTCGGTTTTGATTTGAATTTCGATCCGGGGAGCCAGGGGCAATGAACATCCCGTGTATTATGCTAGGTTGACGAGCTAGCAGCATCTCTCAGTCATGGACATTTCGATCATCGGTTCAGGCTATGTAGGTCTTGTCACCGGCGCGTGTTTTGCCGATGTCGGCCACAATGTGATCTGCGTCGACAACGACGAAGCCAAAGTCAAAACCCTGCAAGCCGGTCGCATTCCGATTTATGAACCCGGTTTGGAACAAATTATTCACCGCAATGTTTCTGCCCGTCGCCTGCGCTTCAGCAGCAGGATCGGGGAAGGCGTGGACAATTCCCAGATCGTGTTCATCGCCGTCCCGACGCCGCCGCAGCCTAACGGGGAAGTTGACCTCAGTTTCATTGAAAAAGTTTCCCGCGAAATTGCCGATGTGCTCAGTGATTATCGAGTAATCGTCGATAAGAGCACAGTGCCGGTTAAAACCGGAGAACGCGTCGCCGAAACGATCAAACGTTACAATCGGCGCGGTGCGAAGTTTGACGTTGTTAGCAATCCCGAATTCCTGCGCGAAGGCTGCGCGATTCACGATCTGATGCATCCCGATCGGATCGTCATCGGGGCGCAAAGTCAGCACGCGGTCGATCTGATGAAGAAGGTTTACGAGCCGTTCATGGCGCCAATCCTGGTCACGGACATTAACAGCGCAGAGTTGATCAAGCACGCCGCGAATTCTTTCCTGGCTTTGAAAATTTCCTACGTCAACGCGATCTCGGCGATCTGCCAGGTCAGCGGCGCTGACGTCGAAAAAGTCGCGGATGGCATCGGAATGGATCGACGGATCGGCCGTCAATTCCTGAACGCTGGTATCGGGTATGGCGGCTCGTGCTTCCCGAAAGATGTGGCCGCATTCATCCACATTAGCGATCAACTCGGGGTCCCATTCACGTTATTGAAGGAAGTGCAGCGGATCAATGCGGTGCAAAAAGAGCGCTTTCTCAAGCTCATTCGCGACACGTTGTGGGTATTGCGCGAAAAGAAAATCGCAGTGTGGGGGCTCACGTTTAAACCCGATACGGATGACGTTCGCTCATCGGTCGCTGTCGAACTCGTTGACGCGATGCTGCGGGAAGGCGCGCATGTAAGCGTTTACGATCCGAAGGGAATGGACAAGGCCCGCGAGCTGAAAACCGTCGTGGACGCAAAGTTCGACAAATCGGCCCTGGACGCGGTCAATGGCGCCGAAGCACTGGTCATAGCGACGGAATGGCCAGAGTTCGCCAATATCGACTTTGCTGAGGTCAAAAAACGGATGACGACGCCCATCGTATTTGACGGCCGCAATCTTCTGAATCCGGAGACAATGGGCGAGCTCGGCTTTCATTATCATTCGATTGGCCGCGCCAGCGTCATCCCGCGCTAAGGGTATTGTGACGCTGCTGTCAGCTCGCCGAGTCGCTCTCGCTGCGCTGAAAACCTGGCGCACAAAAAACGATTTCGCTGATCGCGTCATTTCACGCCTCTTGTCTAGTTCCTCGCTGGAGTCGGCTGATCGTGCCTTTGCGATCGAACTTTTCTACGGCGTGCTTCGAAACCTTACTCTGCTCGATTTTTGGATTGGGACACTTCGACAAGGTCGGATCGATGTCGATCTTCGAGATATTCTTCGTCTTGGGTTTTATCAGCTGCTCATCGCGAAAACGCCCGAGCATGCGGCTGTTTACGAAACCGTCGAGCTCGCCTCAAAACGGGAGCGTCCGATCGTAAATGGGATACTGCGCTCGGCTGTCCGGCAAAAAAAAGAACTGCGAAGCAAGCTGAGGTCGGAGCCATTGGATGTTCGATTTTCTCATCCAAGATTTTTGGTCGGGCGCTGGAAGGAACAATTCGGGGAAGGAACGACCACCGCGTTGTGCGAATGGAACAACCAGCCGCCGCCCATTTACGCACGCATCAACCGACTGAAAATCGATCGCCAAACGTTTCTTGAGCGTTATCCAGAGGTCCGCTCCCTTCCTGAGATTTCGAACTTTGTCGAGTTTCCTTCGCCGAACGAGGCGCTCAACAAGGGAGATTGCTACGTCCAGGATCCGAGCACGGCAATCGCGTGTGAATTGTTAGAGCCGAAGCCTTGCGAGAAGGTCCTCGATGCCTGCGCAGCCCCCGGCGGGAAGACCAGTTATGTTGCGGAATTAATGCAGAATGACGGCCTTATCGTGGCCTGCGATCGAGACGCGGATCGACTCGGTCTTGTTCAGGAAAATCTGTCTCGGCTCGGCGTCAAGATTGCGAGAATTGTTCAACACGACTGGACGAAAAAAAACATACCGAATGAAATCCGCGCCGCGGCTCCGTTCGATCGAATCTTGATCGACGCGCCCTGCAGTAACACCGGGGTCATGCGCCGCCGCGTCGACGTGCGCTGGCGATTAAAGCCATCCGACTTTCCGCTGATGCAAGCCCGACAAATCGAGATAGCGCGCGCCGTGCTGCCGCTGCTGAAGCCGAATGGTGTTGTAGTTTATAGTACCTGCAGCCTTGAGCAGGAAGAGAATGAAGGCGTTACCAAAGCGCTCCTTTCGGAAATCCCGATCCTGCAATTCGAAAAGGATCGAAGATGGTTTCCATTTAGTGACGATTTTGACGGCGCGTTTGCGGCACGATTCCACCGAGAAAGATAATCGGAGCTGACTGCGGTTGCGTCCGGTGGACTCAATGGAATTGTAGCATTCTATGCACGACCCACGCTTCGATAAGCTAGCCAAACTTCTGGTGGAATATTCGACCAGGCTCAAACGGAACGAGAACCTTTTGATCGAAGCGTTTGATGTCCCCGATGAAATGACGATAGCGCTCGTTCGCGCGGCACGAAAAGTCGGAGCGATCCCATTCGTTCAAGTTCAGCGCAACCGGATCAGTCGTGAGCTGGCGCTGGAGGCTTCCGATCGGCAACTAGATTTTGCGGCGTCCCATGAGCTGGCGCGAATGAAAAAGATGCAGGCTTACATTGCGCTTCGCGGCAGCAATAACATTACCGAGTTGTCGGATGTTCCCGTCGCCAAAATGCAGTTGGTGGCGAAGAAAATGCGGCCGGTGCAGGACCAACGCGTCAAGAAAACGAAATGGTGCGTGCTCCGCTGGCCGACGCCATCCATGGCCCAACTAGCAGGAATGAGCACCGAGGCGTTTGAAGACTTCTACTTCGAAGTTTGCACCCTCGATTATGAGAAGCTGCAACCGGGCATGAAAGCCTTGAAGGCGTTAATGGAGAGCGCCGATCGTGTCCAAATCAAAGGCCCGGGAACAAATCTGCGATTCAGTATCAAAGAAATTCCAGCCGTGATTTGTGGTGGCGATCGAAATATTCCCGACGGAGAAGTCTTCACCGCGCCGGTCAAAAATTCCGTCGAAGGACACGTGACGTTCAATGCACCGACGATCTATCAAAGCATCGCCTTTGACGGCATTCGACTCGATTTTCGAAATGGCAAAGTCGTCAAGGCGACCAGCAACCAGACAGAAAAGCTGAACAAAATTTTGAACTCCGACGCAGGGGCACGCTACATCGGCGAATTTTCGCTCGGTTTTAACCCCTACGTTCTCGAACCCATGCGCGACATTCTGTTCGACGAAAAAATTGCTGGTTCGTTTCATTTCACTCCGGGTCAAGCTTATGAAGAAGCCGATAACGGTAACCGCAGCCAGGTCCACTGGGACATGGTTAACATCCAGCGAAAAAGTTACGGCGGCGGCGAGATTTACTTCGACGGGGACTTGATTCGTCGTGACGGCGAATTTCTGCCCAAGGAGCTGCGATCACTAAATCGTAGCAGCTTCACTAAGGGCAAATAGCCGAGCCGTACGCAAACAGAGCGACTCAGGAGAGTCGCTCTGCAGAAAATGTCGTCCTGACGACGGGTTAAGCCGCTCGTCTCGGGCCCTGGCCGATGAGATTCAGCTGCATCATCCCAATCTCACCACTGCCGGTGAGTTGGAGGTTCGAAATCTCGAACATCGGCGCTCCTTCGACTGCTGCGCCTCCCGCGGTCGGCAATTGCACCATAACTTGTTTCGAATTCGAATTGAGGACAATCGACGAAATTTCGAACGACGGTGAGAATTCAACCGTTGCGATTTGGAACGGAGCGACCACGTGCACAGCGGCCTGGCCCTGTTGCGACGGTGTCAATTGAAGTGGCGCCGCGGCGAAATCCGAAACGAGATGCAAACCGCCGACGGTGAACGATGGCGAACCCACGACGCTCGGACGCTGCTGTTGGGAAGGAGTGAGGCGAACGCTGCCCAGAGTGCCGCCGGCGGGCTGAATTCGAGCAATCTCGAATGTCACTTGCAGGTTCATCGCGGGCTGCGGTGAAGAGCCGGCCAAACGCATCGTCACAATCTTTGAGGCCGGCCGCAATTGCAGCGCGCCCATCTTGAAGGTCGGAGTCAGTTGCATCGACGCAATCTCGAAAGCAAAGGTAAGTTGCACGGCGGTCTGCATGGCGCCGGCAGGTTGAGGTGAGCCACCTCGTTGAGCGGTTGGGATTTGGATCGGTTCAGGCATGATTACTGGTGTGGTTGGTTCGTAAATTGGTGTTTCGATGACCGGTTCCGGCGAAATAAACGCGTCGCTTGGTTGACGAAGCGCCTCAAATCCGACCGGTTCGGGTTCAGTGACTTCAATGATCGATGGTTCCTCAACAGGCGTCAACTGAGGAATCGGTTGACCCTGTCCGACAGGCTCAATCTCCGGCTCCGCGACGGTCGCCATTTGAGCGAAGATCGGCTCCGGCTCGGGCATAACAACTGGTTCCGGTTCGGTAACGACTGGCTGCGGCATCTCAAACGTTGGGATTTCAGCCGGCTGTGAGACCCATTCCGGCGCAGTAAAAGCCGCGGCCGCCATCGCGCCTTGCTCAAGAACCGGCCCAACCGATTCCATTACTGGCCCAACGGATTCCATCACCGGATTAACCGATTCCATCACCGGACTAACGGATTCGAACGCTTCTTCCGCGGGCGCGGATTCGGGTTCGATGTGACGTTTTCCGTTGCCCTCAATCGAAGGTTGCAGGACAGCGGCGCCACCGTTGCCGTTGCCGTTGCCGTTGCCGTTACCATTGCCAAAAGCGCGGCTGGGTTTGCTCAGCGGCACTACCGCGCGCCGCAAAGATGGTTCGGAAGCCTTCAATTTTAATGAGACTTGTCGCGGTCCACCGGTCATTCGTGGCATCACTTTCATTTCTTTTTGCGGTGAAGCCGACGCTGCAAGTTCCATACCGCTCAATTGCGGACCCGTTGCAGGCGCGGCGCGACGGAAATTTGGCAGATGAAATCCGCGGCTCCGGACTATAGGAACAATCACCCAGGCGAGCAGACCAAGGCCGGCAAGAATCAAAGCGCCGACCAGCAGACTCTGCGCGTCGAAACGGCTGCGTGACGTTTCCGCTACCTTCGAAGGCGCGAGAACTGTTGCGGGCGCCGACTGTTCTGGCGCAGCGGCGGCGGGCTGTTGTTTCGCCGTTGCGACAGCTGGAGCCTTCGTGGCCGGAGCTTGTTTCTCCGGTTCAGAAGCTGGCTTGCTCGATGTCGTCTTCGGCGCCGCCGGCTGTTCCTTCGGAATTGCTGCTGATGCCGGAGCGTTGGCCGCCGCAACCGGTGTTTCTACGACTGGCGAAAAGGTCGGCGCCGCAGCGGTCGGTATTTCGTCGGGCTTAGCCGGGCTTCCCGCGGCAAACGATTGAGGCGTGCGCGAAGAAGATTCCTTTACCGCAGCGCTTGCCGCGGCTTCCTCCGGCTTCGGCGCGGTCGCTTCCATTCCAGCAATTGCAGGAGCGCCAGCCTTGTTTTTGGCAAGGGCAGCGCCTGGAATCGGGCTTGGCTCGATCGCGGGACTGGCTTCTGTCTGCGCTTCAGCCAGCGCGGTAGCCGCTTCAGCCGCTGGCGCCGGCGATGTTGCAACGGCCGGACTCTGCAACCAGCCGAGATCGTAAAACGAATCTGCGAAAACGAGGTTCAGTGCGGGCGAATAAATTTTCTTCGCGGACGTGATCCAATCCGTGGCCTTGTTCGGGTTGTTGTGCTTAAACTCCCACGCGGCCTGCGCATAATAAAGCGCAGGCGTGTCGCCGGTGAACTGGAACTGTTCCATCATCTTCTGGGCGCGGCTTTCTTTGCCTTCCAGCAGGAAAGTCATGAAGATGTTGAATTTGATGATCTGGGCGGCCTCGCTCTTATCTCCACCGGGGGTCTTACCCAACAACGCTTCGAAGCGATCGCGCGCCGTCGTGTAATCCTTTTTCTTCAACGGCACCAACGCCAGATTGAATTGGGTCTGACGGAACTTTGGATCGGCCTTTAACGCTTTTTTGAATTCAGCCTCGGCCTGGTCGAATTGCTTTTGCTCCATCAAAATCTCACCGCGCAAATTGATGATGCCCGCCTGGTTCGGATCAGCCGAATCCGCGTCGTTCACGAATTTCAAAGCCGATGTGAGATCACGCTGCTGAAATGCCTGACGAGCCTGCTCGACTCGCGATTTGGCGAACGCCTTGGACTTGGCAGTCCTCTCGGCGGCGCTCGTCAATTCCAGAGCGGCGCGCTGTTGGCCCGCTTGCTTTTGCAGCCAGCCGACTTCGTAAAGTGATTCGGCGAAAAGTTTATTCAGCTGAGGCGAAAAATTCTTTTCGGCCTGTGCCATCCAATCGCGTGCTTCCTGGGTGTTCTTCTGCTGCAGCGCGATAGCAGCGTTGGCGTAATGCACGGCCGGTGTGTCCGGCGAAAGTTCGAACTTGGCCAGGATCGAATCGACCATGTTCTCCTTACCTTCGAGCAAATAAGTCAAAAGAATCTTGTACTGAATGAGCTGAGTTGCCTCGCCCTGTAGTTCGGACGCGTTGCTGGAGAGCAATTCTTGAAAACGATTGCGTGCTTCGGCCCAATCTTTTCTCAGAAACGGAATTTCGGCCAAATTAAAACGCGCATTCCAGAATTTCGGATCGATGCGCAAAGCTTCACGCAACGCAGCTTCGGCTTTGTCGTAAATCCCCTGCCGCATGTAAATCACGCCGCGCAAATTCTGCGACTCGGCAAGATCGGGCTGACGCGTGTCGATTGAGTCGAGCTGTTTTAACGCTTCCGGAAAATTGCTCGAATCGAAAGCGCGAAACGCTTTGTCATACATTGCTTCCAGTTCTGCCTTCGACGGAGCAACGTTGTCCGCCGCCAAAGACCCAAGCACGAGCACGGCGATAGCCGCGATTTTCCGGAATTTCATGGCCTCCGGATATAAAACCTTTTTACGGTTTTGATTACAAGCCAAATTTTGGCCCGTTAGGAAGATTTCTTAGCTTGGAAAGCACCCCACATTGAAGTCCGCTGCCTAGGCGTTCAGATTTGCCACGATCCGCAACCCTTCCAGGGTCAAATCTGGATGAACCGCGTCGATTTCCGCCAGCTGGGCCGCAATCAATCCGGCATAGCCACCGGTGGCGATTACGCGGACTCTTTGCCGGGCAAAGCGCTCCGCTTTGATCCTGGCAATAATCTCGCGCACCAACCCGCGATAGCCGATTACGGCGCCAGCCCGCATTGCTTCGATTGTCGATCTTCCAATCGTCGATCGCGGCTCTTTTAGCGACAGCTTCGGCAACAGAGCGGTCCGTTGATAGAGAAAATTCGTCATCGATTCCAATCCAGGCGCGATGACGCCCCCGATGTATTTTCGTTGCGCCGAAACGATGTCGAAAGTGACTGCCGTTCCAAAATCGACCACGATTGCCGGACAACCATACAGCGCCGCGACCGCAGCCGCATTTGCAAGCCGGTCTGCACCTATCTTCTTCGGATTTGGATAATCGATTCCAACTCCGAGCTTAATCTTCGGCGTTACCCACAAAATCTTCGTCCCTTTCGCGACTGATCGAACGAGCGCGTTTTTCTTCGGGACCACCGAGCAAACCACAAACACGTCAATCTTGCGATTTCGAATGAAGCGTTTAAGAACGGTTCCATTGAAGCCAGGTGTTTCGGTGCGCTTCGGGCCCGAGATCCTTCGGCGCGTCGCGAACGCGAGTTTGGTAAACGAATTGCTGATGTCGATCAGGAGATAATCAGCCATTGGCTTGCGGGAGTTTATCCAAACGGGTAGCCTCGTCGCGTGCGAAAATTGATCCATCGCCCGCGGCGATTGCGGCGCTCACCCGCGCTCAGAAATCTCGTGCGCGAGACGAACCTGACGGTGCATGACTTTGTTCTCCCGCTTTTCGTCAGTGACAAGATCGACAAACGCCGCGCGATCCCCAGCATGCCCGGCGTTTTCCAACTCACCGTTAATGACGTTGTCGATGAAGCGAGGCAGGCGCAGGACGCCGGACTGCAAGCGATTTTACTTTTTGGAATTCCGGACAAGAAAGACGAGCAAGCCAGTGGCGCCTATGCCGAAAATGGCGTTATTCAAAAAGCATTACGCGCGATCAAAAAGAAATGTCCTGAGGTCGTCGCGATTACCGACGTTTGTCTTTGCGAATACATGAGTCACGGCCATTGCGGCGTGACCCGCATCGACGGCGAGCATTTTCATGTTCTTAACGACGAGAGCGTTGAGCTTTTGGTGAAGACCGCTCTCTCACACGCAGAAGCGGGGGCCGACATGGTCGCGCCGAGCGATATGATGGACGGCCGAATCGGCGCCATTCGTGAAGCACTCGATGCTGGCGGGTTTACTGACACAGGAATCATGAGCTACGCGGCGAAATTCGCGTCGGTATTTTACGGACCGTTCCGCGACGCTGCTGAAAGTCCGCCACAGTTTGGCGATCGGCGAACCTATCAAATGGATATCGCCAACGCCGATGAAGCTTTACGTGAAGTCGCACTCGATATCGAAGAGGGTGCCGACATTATTATGATCAAGCCTGCCCTGCCCTACCTCGATATTCTCTGGCGCGCGCGTGAGCGCTTCGGCAAGCCCATGGCGGTTTATCACGTCAGTGGTGAATTCGCGATGGTCAAAGCCGCCGCGGAAAAGAAAATCGTCGACGAGCGTTCCGCTGTCATGGAGATCATGACTTCGATCAAGCGTGCCGGCGCTGACATTATCGTCACCTATTGGGCCCGCGAATTGGCCGAATGGATCAACGCCTGAAAAACGGCGGCGGTGAGACGGAGGCGCATTCTCGCCTGAAACGGCTCGCCCTGATTTGGGCGCAACGTCAATCTTATTCAGCGTGCGCGCTGGAAGTCACGTTGCCGCGATGCCGTTACCGGGCGGATTTGGCGGCATACCGCGCGAACGGCAAGGGACCCAGCGTAACTGCAATCTTCGAATGCAAGCAGGTGCTGGTTGATCTCCGGCGCGATAATGGCTGCACTTCCGCAACGGCCCAACGTTTACAGAAGGTTCATCAGCGCCGGGAAATTCTTGAACGAAACTTGCGGGTGCATTATCCGGCCCTGCGCATTCCTGATTCGCTTTTCGCCGAGTTCGACTCGCACAACTTCGAAGCGATCGAACACCGCGGCTACAAGCAAGTGCTGCGTCAAACTCGCGCCCTTCAAAACCGCCTCTTCGATTGTACTAAATTCGAAACACTGATTCGTTATCGCTGCGCGAACCTGTTCTTTCTCGTTTTGCCTAACGAGTTGTTCCGGGAACCGGAAATTCCTCTTGGTTGGGGGGCATTAATTGAATCGAAAGACGACCTGGTCCTTGCCCGCAAGCCGATTTGGCATGAAACCGATCCCGCAAATCAGGTCCACTTCCTGGAAAGGATTGCTCGCGCCGGCACCCGCGCGTTGAATCGAACTCTTGATATCAGCTTCGACAGCGTTGCCGCCGGCAACCGTCGACTTTAGTTGTGCTGAACAATCAGATTTCGGCCAGTCATCTCTTTCGGCTTTTCCATTCCAAGCAGAAACAAGAGCGCCGGCGCAACATCCGCGAGGATTCCATCTTCGCAGCGGAACCGGGACGCATCTTTCGCGACGTAAATAAAGTGAACGAGATTTGTGGTGTGCGCGGTGTTGGGTGAGCCGTCAGGATTTCGCATCTGTTCGCAATTTCCGTGATCGGCGGTGACGATTGCTTTACCTCCGAGCTCGAGCAGCCGCGGAATGATCTTGGCGCAACATTGATCGACCGCTTCGACCGCTTTGATGCCGGCCTCCACCACACCGCTGTGGCCTACCATATCGGCATTGGCGAAGTTCAAGATGATCAGATCGACCTTATCGATCCGTTTTAGCAACTCGTCGGTTAATTCAAAGGCGCTCATCTCCGGCTTGAGATCGTAAGTGGCGACTTTTGGTGACGGAACGAGTACGCGCTCTTCACCGGGAAATGGTTTTTCGACGCCACCATTAAAAAAATAAGTGACGTGCGCGTATTTCTCGGTTTCAGCTATCCGGAGCTGCGTCTTGTTCGCTTTGCTAACCAGCTCGCCGAGAATGTTTTTAAGTTCTTGCGGCGCGAAAATGAACGGCGACGGATAACGAACATCGTACTGGGTCAGTGAGGTGAATTTCGTCTGCGGCCAAACTTCACGGTCGAACCCGTCAAAATCTTTGAACAAAAACGCCTGCGAAAGCTGGCGCGCGCGATCGGCGCGAAAATTAAAGAACAAAACCACGTCGCCGTCCCGAACGCGTTGCTCGTTCGGCTGGGAAAAGATCAGCGGCGGCATGAACTCGTCCGTCTTGCCGGCTTTATACTGTCGATCCAACGCTTGCGTCGGGGAGTCCTTACAAATTTCGCCGCGGCCAAGAACAACTGCGTCCCACGCTTTCTTGGTCCGGTCCCAGCGACGATCACGGTCCATCGCAAAGTAGCGGCCGACGACCGTCACGATTTGGGCGCCGCTCGGGCGAAGTTTTTCTTCGCAAATCTTCAGGTATTCGCGCCCGCCAGTCGGTGAAGAGTCGCGGCCATCAGTGAATGCGTGCACGAAAATGTCATCCACCCCGGCGGCCTTGGCTTCATTGGCGAGCGCAATCATGTGATCGTAATGACTGTGGACGCCACCGTTGGAAACCAGGCCTAACAAATGCAGCCGGTGTCCGCGCGCCGCCGCAAATGTCTCTTGTGCTATTCGATTCTTTTGCAACTCACCGGTCGCAATGGCTTTGTTTATTCGAGTCAGATCCTGATAGACAATTCGGCCAGCGCCGAGGTTGAGATGCCCCACTTCCGAATTCCCCATTTGTCCTTCGGGCAAACCGACGTCCGGTCCGCTTGCGCTCAGTTTGCTGCCTGGATAATCGCGATAGAGCTGGTCGTGGAACGGTGTGCGGGCGAGGAGTGTGGCATCTCCATTTTCCTTTGCCTTCGCCCTTCCGCCCGGGTTGATTCCCCACCCGTCGCGAATAATGAGCATGACTGGCCCAGCCATAATGAACTCTGCCGACGATTAAGAACCACGACAAGGGCTTTCATGCTCCAGCAAGTTTGACAATTATGAGAGGCCCTTCTACATCGCGCTCGTGAAGTGGCGTAATCAACTACTCGCCCTCTTGTGTCTGGTGGCCTTTGCCGGCCTGGGCGTGCTCTATTTTCAGCACTGGGTGGTGCAAAGAGCCTTTGGAATAATTCTCGTTGTCGGCGAGGGCCTCGCGCCGGAGCGCATCGCGATCACGCGAGATTACATCGGCGGAGCAGATGGTCGCCTAAGCGTCGACACCATGCCGCACGTTGCGCTCGTCAAAAATTATTCGCGAGATTTCGCCGTTGCAGACCAGGCAGCCGCCGCCACTGCGATCGCGACGGGGGCCAAAGTCAACAATCGTTCGATCTCTATTGATTCAAACGGCAAACCAATCCCAACAATCGTCGAGCTGGCCCGTGATCGCGGCAGAGCCGTCGGGTTAATCAGCGATGGAAGTTTAACCAACCCAACGTGCGCGGCTTTTTATGCGCATTCCAACAGTGGCAGCGACACCGAACAAATCGCGCTGCAATTTGTAGAAGGCGGCAAGATCGACATCGGACTTGGCGCGAGCGCGGCCGAATTTCTTCCTGCAGCAAAACAGGGTCACCGGCAGGATCGTCGTGATCTCTTACTCGAGCTGCGCGGTAATGGTTTCGACATTGTACGAAATCGCGCTGAGCTGGAGGCGATTCCACCATGGCGTCGGCCGAAATTATTCGGAGCGTTTGGCGAAAACGACGCTCCGCGTGATTCCAACCAAAACTGGAGCGACGAACCTAGCTTGTCCGACACGGTTCGCCGCGCGATCGAACTGTTGCAATACAACCAACGTGGTTACCTGCTCGTGATCGATGCGGCACGGATGCGGGAAGCGGCGGAAGCGAATGATGCGGAGAAAACGTTAACGCAAACCGCCGAATTCGATCGCGCAGTAGCGACCGCACATCGCTATGCTGGTGGGCGATCGACAATCATCGTATGTGGAGACGTTGCCATCGGTGGACTGCACGCAAACGGATTTCCATTTCGCAAAGATAGTGGAATTGCGCTTCTCGGATTGAATCCCGCAGGGCAGCCGTGGCTAACTTGGGCGACAGGCCCGAAGGGAATGCAATCTTATGGTGCCGCGAAATTGCCCGACAATGAGCGCGAGCTTGCGCCAAACGGTGGGCCGCAAAAAGAGCAATCGCAGCCGGCGGCGTTTTACGCAACGTCCGCGCTGCCGACGGTTGAAGATGTAATCGTCTTTGGGTCCGGACGGGGCAGCCAAGTCTTGAGCGGCACCATCGACAATACGGATATTTTCAAAATTCTACGGGACGAGCTTTGATTCGCTTCCCGTATGCAAAAAACCCATCCACAGGTCTAGTGGATGGGTTTCGCGTTTAAGCTTAATCTTTTTAAGGGCTGATCTCCGGGACGAACACGAACGGAGGAGGATCAGGAAGAGTCGGCGGCGGCCCTTCCCCTGGAGGTCCCTCGGCGACTTCCTTGGCTTCTTTCGCATCTTTGCCCGCGGCAAAATCTTTCGCATCCTTACCATCGGCTGCACCTTCCGAACCGCCGGCTAAGGCCGTGTTGGCAACCATCAAATTCGGAATTGCCGTGGAAAAAACGCCCAAATCAGCAATGCGACCGGCCTTGCTCACTTTGAATGTGAATTTCACATACTTCGCTTCGGTTGGGCCGACTTTTATTTTCGTCACATTTAAGGTGAGGTTTTGCCGCGCGACTTGATGCCATTGCGAACTCGCCGCAGCGAGTTTCGAATTCGAAGTGGAAACGGAAACCGTACCGACGCTTTCTCGGTTCGCGAAAGTAATCACATCGAAGTTTTGGATTTTGGAAAGCGAAAGTACGAGTTCGCTGGTTCCTTCCGGAAGAGTGTAGCCGAAAGTCGGGTGATCGGAGATCAACGCAACTTGCGCAAGGTTGTCGTCAATACGAGCGCCGGCACTGAAACGCGCGAAATTGCGTCCGTACGCCGGCGATTGCTGGGCAAACGATTGGAGCCCAGTAAGGAGAAAAATACTGCAAGCGATAGCCCCAACACGGTAAATGCGAGATGAATGTGCGCTCATAATTTCCATAGCTACAAAAAGGATAATACCTCGCCCACCCTCTTTTTGGCAATACAAATCTTTGCCAGGTACTAATTTTTTTCCTCGTCGAAGCCGATGTCACCCGAGACCAGAAAATGGCTCGGCCGGCCCATTGGGGCCGGCCGGTAAACTCAGGAAAAGGTTCCGAACCGCTGCCGATTAAAGCCGGCTGGCGACGTGTTGCCCTGCATACGGAGCATTGCTGGCCAAGAGCCCGCCGCTCGACGCAGCGCGAAACTTCTGAGTGCCAGCATAGGCATACAGCGGAATATACGAGCTACGGCCCGTTCGCTCTGCCCGGAAGGCGCTCCAGTTGATCGTCGGATCAAGAATATAGGTACCGCCGGCCGTCGTCCATTCTAGCCAGGCGTGTGTTTTACGACTGGTCCAGGAGCGTTTCCCGATCACCAGGCGGACGTTCTCTGCGCCCCGTGCGTGCATCGCATTATAGAGGGCGACTGCTTTGCCCTTGCAATCTGCGTATGCGCCAAGATGGACTTCGTCCGGTGTCTTCCACTCCATGGAAAATCCGTAGGGAATCGCACGTAAATTTCCGATCCAGTTATTTACCAAACCTATTGAGAGGTTTTGATCTCTGTGCTCGATGGACGAAGTCAGAATCGGACGGATCCGAGTCATTTGCCGATCGTATGGCGTTGATTTAACGGTGATGTAATTGGATTGAGCGAAGGTGGAGAGGCAGGAGAGACAGAATAGGACCAAACCGACCACGCCGGCTTTGCGCAATGTATAAGGGCGGATGCTTATTGTAATCATAATTGTTATAATTACCATAAGCATAGCTTGTGCCACCCCACCCGGTGCGAACTGCCTATTGGCAACCCGGTGGAATCAGGCAGACTCGGGGGTGCTCGACGTCCCGACGTGAAACCGAATGCCGCCTCCTACAGTCCCGCCCTGCGTGCTGCTGCCTGGGTCCTCTTCGGGGCTACCGTCATCGCTGTTCTCGTAGCGAGGGTTCGACTTGCCGGCTTGCCATTGGAGCGGGACGAAGGCGAGTACGCCTACGGCGGTCAACTGCTTTTGCTCGGCATCCCGCCCTATAAGCTGGCCTACAGCATGAAACTTCCAGGGACGGCTGCTGCCTATGCCCTGGCTATGTCCATTTTTGGCCAGTCGATTACTGCTGTTCACATCGGATTAGCGCTGGCCAACCTTGTTACCATTGGACTGATTTATTTCCTCGGCCGTCGGCTTCTAGGTGAACTTGGCGGGATAGTAACCGCAGCCTGCTATGCCGTGCTTTCCTTAATGCCGCACGTGCTCGGGACGGCGGCGCACGCGACTCACTTCGTCGTTCTCTTTGCGCTCGCCGGGACTGTCGTTCTGTTGCGATCGGCGCCCGGGCAATCGCTAATCGCCATCCTGGGGACCGGCTTTCTTTTTGGACTCGGTTTCCTGATGAAACAACCGGGAGTCTTTTTCGTTTGCTTTGGTTCGTTGTACTTGCTTGCTCACGATTGGCGCGCGCGACTTCGACCGAAAACCGTTCTGTTGCGCAATCTGTTCTTTATTATCGGAGCAGGTCTTCCCTGCCTTGTTACCGGGTTCCTCTTATGGCGCGCCGGCGTGTTCGAAAAGTTCTGGTTCTGGACAATCAAATACGCAACGGAGTACGGAAGCCGGGTTTCGGTTGGAGAAGGGGTCCAGCTTTTTGCCGGACATTTCCTCGGCGTGGTCGGAACGGCGTGGCCAATATGGGTGCTTGGTTTCGCCGGATTAATCGCACTCGCGATTAACAAGACACTGAGGCGTAGAGCAGGCTTTGTGACGACGTTTGCGGTGTTTTCAGCGTTAGCAGTTTGTCCCGGACTCTACTTTCGTCCGCACTATTTTATCCTCTTCCTTCCGGCGCTGGCGTTGATGACTGGTTCGGCCGTTGTCGGGGTGCTTCACATTCGAGCAAAAACTCTGCTTCCCCAGTTTGCTGTCTTACTCATCCTCGCAATATCGCTGGCCTTTCCGCTGTGGTCAGAGCGAGATTTCTTTTTCGAACTTCCGATTCCAGAAGCGAATCAGCTAGTCAATGGCACGAACCCATTTCCCGAATCGATAAGAATCAGCGATTACATTCGCGCGCAGTCGGATCCTGAAGACAAAATCGCTGTGTTAGGTTCCGAGCCCCAAATCTATTTCTACTCGAAACGCCTTTCGGCGACCGGGTACATCTATACCTACGCATTGATGGAGCCGCAGCCGTATGCTCACCAAATGCAAGAGGAGATGATTCACGAAATTGAGTCCGCCCGGCCCCGCTTTCTTGTTCTGATCGTAATCGACAAATCCTGGTTAGCTCGTCCGGATTCCGATCAGACAATCTTCAGGTGGGCCAACAAATATTGTGGAGACAATTACGAAGAGATTGGTTTGATAAATATGTCTGATCGCGGGACGGACTACTACTTTTCGACCGAGCCCGTTGGCGTAACACCAGCGGGCGATCACATTCTGATTTACCGCCGAAAGGGGTAAGGAAGAACCCATGTCGCGACCCCAGTAATCGGCGGGGTAATCCTCCTTGTCCGAGCGGCTCTCTGAACGCGACCGAGAAAGAAAACGCCTGGAGATTCAAAAATCGTTACAGAAATTCCGCGAGAAAAGGCTTTGTCGCTTTCCCGCGCAAACAGGCCGCATTAATAGGCCATAATGAACGATCTTCTGGAAAAGTTCGTCAAGCGCGGCCAGATTGTAAATGTTTTGGAGATAGATGAAACGATTTTCGGGAAAATCGGGAAAACATTCATCCCACCGATTTTCAGATGGAACGTACTTATTTCCTCGATCGCAAGGTTTTCCGAAGACACGAGTGGCGCGGGTCGACTGGACGCGGGATTAGTTTATTTTCGAGCGACAGCCAATAACGCTACCCCGAACGGAAACGAAACCCCGCGCAGCAGACATAGTTCGAGCGACATGATTTGCTCGAACACGCGTTGGGTAAATGATGGCTCCTTTGCCTCGAAGTCGCGTCCCATCTGTGAAGCACCCAGCGTTCGCGCCGCTACCGCGAACGGAAAGAGCAAGCTGGTCCAATAAGTCAGACGCCGAATGGTCAAATTCTGGTCGACGAGCATCTTCCGGATCTCTGGCTTTCGAAAGCGGCGCGCCGTCATGACCGCTTCATCGTGTGCACTGTGCAAAAACCGAAACGCCGGAACATTGATAACGAGCAACCCGCCGGAGCGAAGTACGCGCCGCATCTCGCGCACAGCGGCCGCGATGTCGCGCACCCATTGGTGATACAGAACACTTGAGCAAATCACCGCGTCGAACGAAGCGTCGTCGAACGGCAATGCACAAACATCTGCCTGCCGAACATTATTGAGTCCGCGCTCACGGCAGAATGCGATGGCTTCAGGCGCCAGATCGATACCCACATTGCTGCTCGGGTTCCCGAGTCGTTGCAAAATCGCGCCCGTGCCGCAGCCGGCGTCGAGAATCTCTTTGTCACGCCAGTCCGGCAATTCTGCTTCCAGCGTTTGAAATATCAGACAGTGTAACGCGCGATACCACCAGTGCGTCTCCTCGACGCGAAACATTGTGCCGTATTCATTTGGCTGCATCGCTTCCTGGATCGGTGCCCGTCACGTAGCGAATTACGTACTGCGGTGTACCGGTTTGGTCGAGATAAAGTCGACCGAGATATTCTCCAACCAAGCCAAGAATCATGAGCTGGATGCCAGCAAGCAGAACGATAGTCCCAAGTACGGTAGGAATTCCAAGGGTCACATTCGGTGTGATCCAAAGCCGGTCGATCAAGATTGCGATCAGCGCCACGACGCTTAGACACGATGTGAGTAATCCAACGTAGATGGAAAGTCGCAACGGCTTGATCGAGAAGTTCAAAAACATGTTGAGCCACAGCCTGACCAAGCTTCGACATGTGTATCGTGATGGACCGCTCGCACTCGGCCGATGTTCCACTGGAATCTGGCCGATGTTTCGGGTTACACGATAAATCAGGCCGTCGGTGTACGGATACGGTCCACGGTATTTGATGATCTCATTCACCACAAAGCGGTTCATCACTTTGAAACTCGAAAGATAAAGGTCTTTCGGTTTGTGGAGCATTATTGTTGCGATCTTGTCATTGAACCAGCTTCCCAAATTCCTGAACACTGAATGTTTTTTCTCGATGTAGTGACCGTAGACGACGTCGTAATTCTTAAGCTTCAGATCTTCCAGCATTCTCGCCACCTCTTCGGGCGGATTCTGACCGTCATCGTCGAGGACAGCCACGTAACGGCCCCGGCTTTGCATGAAACCGGCGAGGACTGCGTTGTGCTCTCCGAAATTCCGGCTCAAATGCACAAAGACCACGACCTGCGGAAACCTTTCCGCAAGTCGCGCACACACTGCTTCGCTGTCGTCTTGGGAACCGTCGTTGACAAGAACAACTTCGAACGATGTCGACCCAAACACCTTCGTGATCTGCTCGACGAGTTGCCCAACGGTGCGACTTCCGTTGTAAACCGGAATTACCAGCGATAGGTCGGGAGTTGTTTCCTGAGGCATTGCAGGTTTACCGGCTTAAGATTGCCCGATTCTGCCAAAAAAAGCGCGAAAAGTTATAGAAAATCTTTTTGTTCGAGCCCTACAATTCGATCGTGTCGCGGGACTTCAATATTTTCGCCGACGCCGATGTTCTCGTCACCGGCGGCCTGGGCTTCATTGGGTCCGCTCTTGCGCGACGCCTGGTCGAGCTAGGCGCGAAAGTCACCCTCGTCGACAGCCTGATTCCCGAATACGGTGGCAATCTATTTAACATCCATGACATCCGCGATCATGTGAATGTTAATCTAACTGATGTTCGTGATGCGACTGCGATGTCCGCCCTGATCAAGAATCGGCAATTTCTTTTCAATCTCGCCGGGCAAACCAGTCATCTCGACTCGATGACCGATCCCTTGACCGACCTGAATATTAATGCTGCGGCGCAACTGCAAATTTTGGAGGCCTGTCGCCTGCACAATCGCGATTTGAAAATTGTTTTCGCCAGCACCCGGCAGGTGTACGGCCGGCCGAAGTATCTACCGGTGGACGAAAATCACCCGATTAATCCGGTCGATGTGAACGGGATCAACAAGCTTGCGGGGGAATGGTACCATCTGCTTTACAATGACGTTTATGGAATTCGCGCCTGCGCGTTGCGTTTAACCAACACCTACGGTCCGGGAATGCGCGTAAAAGATGCGCGGCAAACCTTTCTCGGAATCTGGATTAGGCAGTTGATCGAACAAATGCCGATCCAAGTTTTTGGCGGCGGCGCGCAGCGACGAGACTTCAATTTTGTGACTGACGTTGTGGAAGCGCTCCTTTGCGCAGCGGCAAGCGACCATTCCCAGGGTCAAATCTTCAATCTCGGTCACCATGAACACATCAGTCTGAGAGAATTGGCGGATCTGCTCGTTCGAATGAACGGCGGCGGCCGGGCCGATTTGATTCCGTTTCCGGAAGATCGAAAGACGATCGATATCGGCGATTATTACGCCGACTTCAGGAAGATTAAAAACATCCTGGGCTGGTCGCCGCAAGTGACATTGGAAAGCGGATTGAAAAGCACCCTGGCCTATTATCGGCGAGAGCGCTCCCATTACTGGAATTGATCGGGCCGATTTGATGTTTTATCGATTTCGATTTGGCGCGGTACCGCCGGCCTTTTCAAATTCGCTGGTAGCTTCTTCTTGTTTGCCCTGCTGTTGCAAAGCAATACCCAGGTTGTAATGCGCATTCGAATCGTCCGGGTGAAGCTTCAATGCCTGGCGATATTGACCGATCGCGCGATCAATCTCCTGCTTCGCCATCAGCGCGTTACCGAGCACGACGTGCGCATCCACATCGGTAGGTTGAAGCTTCAGCGCCTGCTCGCAGAGCTTTATCGCTTCATCGACCCTGCCTTTTGCTAATAAGGCGCTGCCTAGATTATAAAGCGCTTCCGGATAATCCGGATGAAGTTGGAGCGACAGTTGATACTTGTCGATCGCGTCATCGACCTGGCCGTTTTCGAACTGAAGAACTCCGAGATTGTTATAGGCTATCCAAGACCGGGGATCTTTTGCGATTGTCGTCCGCCAAAGCGTTTCCAGATCTCGATAGGTGGCGCTCTGACGTCGCGTCAGCAGGCTCAAACAACCAATAATTGCACAGACTGCAGTCCATCTGACCCACTGTGTATTTCCGGCTCGCTCGACGAATTTGATAAAACCGGCCGATGCGAGCGCGATCGGGCCGATACAGGCGAGATATTGGTAATGGTCTGCCACAAAGGTGTAGCGAAACGTATAAAGCATGACGAAACCGAGCAGCGGCGACAACGTCGCTACGAAAAATAAGAGCGCGACTTCGATGCCGCGTCCGAAGAAACGCCTCGCAGAATAAATGACTACGATCAGTGCAGCGGTCGCTGCGAGCCAGCAGTAACCAGTCAGATCCGAAACGTCGATTTTCCATTGCGGATAAATGAAAGTCAGATTCGATGGCCAAAAAATCTTGCTTAGATAAAACCAGATTGCGCGACTGGCGACCAACATCCGCTCCATTGGGGCGAGTGAAACGAGAACCCGCGTGCCTTGATGATATTTTTCCCACCAGACCGCGATTGAACCGACACCGAGTCCGAACAAAATGAACGGCATAATTTCGAAAAGCGCTCTGCTGTCGATTGGTCGTTTCTTCAGCCAAAGAATCAAGAGCAATGCCGCCGGCAACGTGCAGGCCGTGGACTTTGCAAAGAGCGCGAGCAAATAAAAAACAAGTGCCGCAGCATAGAGAAACCTCCGATTCCTGCCGGCTGAGTCGAGATACTGGGTCCAAGCCAGCAAGGTAAGTAAAAAAAAGAACCCCATCAGGACGTTCTTCAGCTCTGAAATCCAGGCGACGGATTCGACTTGAACTGGATGCAGCGCAAAAACTGCCGCCGCCAGCCATGCGGCTGGAACTTTCAGTCGTGAAAGCACGCACCAGACAAGAAATGCGTTGCCAAGGTGAAATAAGATATTCACCCAATGATAGCCCGTTGGGTTTAAGCCCCAGAGCGAGCGTTCGATTCGCAAGACCGTATAAGCGAGCGGAAAATATTGTGACGGCGAATCAAGTGAAAACCAGATCCGACCCAAGCCATCGGGCGCAGTCAGCAAGTCATTGTTCGTAACGTAGCGATCGTCGTCCCAAATGAATCCGCCATGCCATGCAGGCTGGTAGTCCATAACCACCAAAACGGAGATGCTCACTACGGCAAGCAAGGCAGTAAAACGCGAAGCTGAGGAGCGGCCCATCGACTCGATAGTATTTTTAACGTCCCATGACTTCCAATGAGATTTCAGCGACTCGATCATCGCAAAATGCTCGCTCCATTTCCTTTGACGGGCACGTTTGAAGACTCTATCGATTTCGGGACCCTGAACACAAAAGACTACACGTGAACCGGATTCTCGCGTTTATTGTTTGTGCAGTTCCTATCCTTGCGGCCGGCGAACCTGAGCCGATCACCACTAAGTGCACGCCGCCGAATTTTCCGTTACCGACATTCGGCCCAGCCAAGGTGAACGTGCGTGATTTCGGAGCGAATGGCGATGGGTTGACGAACGATACCGCTGCGATCAATCGGGCGATCGACAAATGCAATGCGAGCGGAGGTGGCGATGTGATTTTCGACGCTGGAACCTACGTCGCGGCGTCTATTCATCTCAAGAGCAATATCCGTTTTCTGCTCGATCGGAACGCCGTTATTACCGGTGCGCGAAGTGGTTACGACTCGCCTGAGCCAAACCCGTTTGATAAGTATCAGGATTTTGGACACAGTCATTTCCACAACGCCTTGATGTGGGGCGAAAACATTCAGAATTTCGCAATTGTGGGTGGGCATGTGAATGGCGGCCACATCATCGAAGGCGAGCCGAAGGATGCGGCGGCTATTGGCGACAAGGTGATCGCGCTCAAGAGCAGCCAAAATTTACTGTTCCAGAACATCACCCACGAAAGCGGCGGGCATTTTGTCTATCTGCTGAACAATTGCACGAACGTTACCGTGTCGAATGTCAACATCAGCAAGTCGCGCGACGGAATTAATTTGGTGAGTTGTAGAAACGTCCAGATACATGACTGCCGCTTCAGCGGCTGCGGAGACGATACCCTCGCCTTGAAAAGCGATTACGCGCTCGGACGTAAAATCGACAGCGAAAACATCTACGCATGGGACTGCTACTTCGAGACGGCGTGCAATGCCCTGCAAATCGGTGCCGAGACGGTAGGAGACTTCCGGAACATTAATTTTTGGAATATCCAAATTGCGCGCGCTTGGAAGGCCGCCGTGGGAGTAACGTCTGCCGATGGCAGTGTCATTGACGGGCTCGCCTATCACAATATCACGGTAACGGACGCAGCCTGCCCAATCCTTTTTCGAGTAACGAAGAAGCTCCGAAGTGGCGAACAAAACAAGAAAGTCGGCGCGATTAAAAACGTAACAATCTCAAATTTAACTGTCGCCCATTGCAGAAAAGGCGAACAAGGATTTCCTAGAACCTGCTTTATTTCCGGTCTCCCGGACTCACGACTGGAAAATATTACAATGGACGATGTGAGCATCACTTTCAGGGGCGGTGGGAGTAAGGAAGACGCAGCCCGAGCGGCGCCAGAACTGGATCACCCTCTGGGCCGAGACTTTGGGCCTCTTCCGGCCTCGGCATTTTACATTCGTCACGTTAAGACGCTGACCTTGAAAAACTTAGATCTCCGATTTGAGAATCCCGATGCGAGACCTTTGATGGTAGCTTCTGATGTGGACGGTTTTCAGTTGGATGGCCTAAAATCCAATCGGCTACCAGGAATTCCGCTGCTAGGGCTTGAAAAAATTGAGAATCTCTCTGTCCATAACTGTGAGGGGTTGAAGGATCGAGCGGCAGAACATGTCGTGACGGCTACAGAATAAGCACTACTTCGTTCCGATCTGGTGTTTTTAGCATATTGCATTTCGCATCTTCAAATTCGCTACGTGTATTTTTAGTTTTACTCGTATCCGGTGAACATAATAGTAGGGAATGAAAGCCAACCGGCCATTTTTGCGGCCAGAATGGCTTTTGGTACTCGCCCTCTTCGCGACAACGTTGCTAGCGTATTCACCGGCCTGGAATGGCCGCCCAATTTGGGATGATGACCAGCATCTCACCAAGCCGGAATTGCGCTCATGGAAGGGGCTCGAGCAGATCTGGACAGAAATCGGAGTCACCCATCAATACTATCCTTTAGTTCACACTGTCTTTTGGATCGAGCAACGACTTTGGGGTGATAACGTCCGGTATTATCATTTAGTTAACATACTTCTGCACGGAGGGGTAGCTCTTTTATTGGTATTGGGTCTCAGGGAACTAAAACTTCCTGGAGCCTGGCTTGCAGGCGCCCTTTTCGCTTTGCACCCAATTCAAGTAGAATCGGTGGCTTGGTTGTCGGAGCTCAAGAATACGCTCTCAGCTACGTTCTCTCTTTTTTCCGCATTATTATATCTAAAGTTCGATCGGACACGAAACTGGTCCACATATTTTATTGCGCTTGGCCTATTCCTGCTAGGACTGCTGTCGAAAAGCGTTATCTGCGTTCTACCCGCGGCCATTCTTGTCGTGCTCTGCTGGAAACGGCGCCAACTGCTCTGGAAACGCGACATGCTACCGCTCGTTCCATTTTTTGTCGTCGGAATAGCCGCAGGACTTTTCACTGCCTGGGTGGAACGGTACTTTGTTGGCGCGGAAGGAAACAGGTTCGATCTTTCAATAATTGACCGCGTCCTTATCGCCGGGCGCGCGTTCTGGTTCTATCTATGGAAGCTTTTCTGGCCCGCAAAATTGACCTTCATTTATCCACGATGGGATGTCAGCCAGGCGGTCTGGTGGCAATACCTCTTTCCGCTCGGGGCATTCCTGCTTTTCGCGGTGCTGTTTGTGTTCCGAAAAAGATGCCCAGGAACATTGGCCGGTTTTCTATTTTTTGCCGTAATGCTATTTCCTGCGCTTGGTTTCTTTAACGTTTATCCGTTCGTCTATTCATTTGTTGCCGATCATTTTCAATACTTCGCCTGTGTCGGTATCATAACGACGACCAGCGCCGGGCTAACGGTGTTTGTCGATCGTGCCGGTTGGCGTTTGCCAATTCGCCTCGTCCTTTTTTGCTCGCTCATCGCGACGATGGCGTTCCTGACATGGTGTCAAGCTCACGTGTATCGCGACGAGGAGGCGCTTTGGCGAATGACGCTGTTACGAAACCCAGGCAGCTCGATCGCGAACACCAACCTAGGTGCCGTGCTCATGGAAACGGGCCGATCCGACGAAGCGATCGTGCATTATGAGCAGGCGTTGGTTCACCGAATCGGTGATCCAGAATCCGGATACTATAATCTGGGGTTTGCCTTGTCCAAAATAGGCCGGATCGATAATGCCATTGTAAACTACCAAAAGGCTCTGGAGCTAAACCCGAAATACGCACAAGCTCGCTATCAACTCGGCCGGGCGCTGTTTAGAAAAGGCGAAATCGATGAAGCGATCCATCAGTACAGAGAAGCTTTGAAGCTGAATCCTACTGACCCCAATCTGCAGAACGATCTCGGCAACGCCCTTATGCAAAAAGGCCTCGGCTATGAGGCGATTGAGCATTATGAGGCTGCGTTGCAGCTGAGAGAGAGCAATGCTGATACACAGTACAATCTGGCAAATGCTCTAGCAAGAAATGGACAGATCGATAAAGCGATCGGTCATTATCAGCACGCTCTTTCGATCCGGCGCGATCACGTAGAGGCACGCTACGAATTAGGCGGCGCTCTGCTGCAAAAAGGCCGAACTGATGAAGCTATAGCGAGCTATCGGGAGTTTTTGCGAATGCGCCCTAATCACGTTAACGCTCACACGAATCTAGGAAATCTGCTCTTGCAAAAGGGGCAAGTCGCAGAGGCCATCGCACAATACGAGAAGGCCCTTGAACTAGCTCCCGAGGATAGCCTCGCTGAGATAAACCTAGCCTGGGCTCTCGCGACTTGCTCTGACCCATCGTTGCGCGATGGCAAAAAGGCCGTCGCGTTGGCCCAACGTGCAAATCAACGATCGGGGGAAGAGGATCCTCTTGCACTCCGCTCTCTCGCCGCAGGTTACGCTGAGATCGGCGAATTTCCATCGGCGATTGAAGCTGCCAAACAAGCCTGGCAATTTGCATTCGAGACGAACAACCAAACGTTAATGGGAGCACTTTCGAACGAGATGCAGTTGTACAGCGCCCATTTACCCTGCCGGCAACAGACTCGCTGATGCGATATCTGGTTCGTCTCGACGGAGTGACACTTGGTTTCGTCGAGATAGAGTCGCAAGCAGGGATCGACGATCGCTCGTTACCAACCCTTCAACGTCCAGACACTACCTGGTTGATTGGGAATAGCGGGCAGCAGTTTCAGCTTTGTCGCACCCCCAGTAGGCGCCGCCGCGGAAGAAGTGCGTGGCTAGTGCCATCCGGCGAAAAGGTGCCTTCCCTGGTTACAGAGTAGGCCGTGGTTCCTGTGCCACCAGGGCGATTGCTCAGGATTCCGAGGCCTGGTCCGTTTTTCGCTTTTCGCGATTGCGAATAGCCGCCCGGCTCTTGAGTGCTTGAGTCGGAGGCGACGCTTTATTGCCGCCGAACGTTCTGAAGTTCTCTAAAAAGCAAGCCGCCGGGTCTTGGTTGAGACCCGGCGGCCGAATTCTTTAACTGTTTAAGATGGCTGGTGCTCTTAGAACCTTTTTTTGACCGCGACGTACCAAAAGCGGCCCTTGTCGTTGGCTTGCGATGGGTCGTAGCCTTGCGAGTCACCGCTTCCCGAGGCGCCAGCAACGAACGGCGGAATCAAGTCTCCCACGTTATCGACTCCCAAGGTAAGAGTCGTGTTATTTAGCCAGGCTCTCCAGCCGCACGGATTGTACTCGGCGGTTGAAACCGGCATCACGTTCTTGTCCTTGCCGCTCATCTTCACATTCTTGCCGCCATCCTTGGCGTATCCCGCCACTTCGCTCTGGGCTGCGGGCGGTGGCAGATTAAACGTATAGTTGAAAATCAGGTCCACCGTGGTCCACTCCCGGATTTTGCGGCCGAATGGGCCGTGTATAACATTACCATTCGCATCGAATAGTCTGCCGGCGCTCTCGAACCCAGAGGCATCCCAATACTGGCCGACGTAATGGACGACCACACCGGCGTCGATCCCTTGCATCCAACTCCCAGTCGGACCGTCATAAAACATGCTCGTATAAAACCTGGTGTGCGGAAAGCTGGCGAAGCCGTTACTTCCCTGGAAGCCACCGCCGAACTTACCCACTATGGTCTGTCTGGCTCCGTTAGGAAGAAACTGTATGTCGGCATCGGCAAGGTAGGTGTCATTCCACGTTGCCGTAAAGGTTCCCCAATCGCCATGCCCAAGTCGGCTGGTCTCGAAGATTTCAACAACTTCGAAGTCCCACGCGCTGGTAATAAACCTACCCAAGTTTTACTCCGGCGTGTTGAGTAGAAGAATTTCGTGAGTCGATTGAGCTTCGCTCGACCCAGTTTTCACCGTTCGGTCCCGGCTGGTCAATAAAGGTTGGGAACTTACCCTGGTTCGCCAACTGTATAAGCGTGCCCGCAGTTACGAATGAGGTATATCCTCGGATATCAATATGGATGAAATCCGCACTCAGGGTTAAGCCTTGGAGCGGAGCCCACCATTTGCCGGGCGTAAGGACACCGCCATAGGTGTACTCGTAGGCAATTTCGGGACGTAGCTTAGGGTTGCTGGTAATGTTCTGCTGAACCTGAGCTTCATTTTGCGCACGTGTATACGGATCAGTAACTCCCGGAAAGCTTTGGGCCGCGCCAGCAAACAGTTCCGCCAGAGCGGGCGCGTGAAACGCTTCAATATAGGATCCCCGAAGAGTCAACGATTGGTCGATTGGCTGCCAACGCACCGAAAACTTCGGTCGTTCGGTCGAACCGAAATCGTTGAAATTTTCGAAGCGCTCAGCGTAATCGAACTCCAAGCTGTAAGCACCGGGGAAGTTCCAGGTCGGACCTGTGATCGGCACGCGGGCTTCCCAGAATATCGACCAGGAATCACGGCTGCCCCGAGTGGGTGCGAAGCCGGTAAAGCCGAGCGATTGGTTCTGAGTTACTATCGTATCCGGCCGGTCGAAAGTGTGATCAGTCTCGTGCAATCCACCGATAGCGATGGAGATTGGCCCGCCGGGAAGGTCGAAGATATCGCCACGCAACGTCAGATCTTCGGTTAAAAGCGTCTGTTCACCGTTATGCTGCAGAGTGGTGTAGACAAAATCTCGCACCGCTTTTGAGTTCTTGCCCGTACCAAACGGATTAAACGCCGTGGCCGGATTGGTATCTAGCAAGGCAATACGCATATTGTAATTGTTAGGCACCAAACCGAAGAGCTCCTCACGGCGATCTTCGTTATAGCGAATACCGGCGTCCCACTCCCACGTCTTCAACTTGTCCCAGGCGTTGGCAAACTCTCCCAGGTTCCCCTTCAAACCAGCGGTGAACACATAATTGTCAGTTGTGATTTGGTCGTTTCGACGGCCGATATCCCTAAAACCGCGGAACTTCACCCCGGTAGTAAATCCCGTTCCCGCCGGCGCAGCACTCGGCGCGTTGAGCGGGACTTTCGGGTTAAATCCGCCTACCGAAACGTAGTCCGGCACCGTGAACGGATTGAACGCGTTTTGAGTCGGCACGCTAATACCTGCGGTGCTGATTAGAAGTCCGTGCGTGCGTATCGACCCAGAGATCAGGCGTGAACGGCGATGCCGCAAGCTGGCCATCCCAGAACGAACGGTAGTATTTGAAGTCGGCATATATGGTGAGGTACTTGTCGCAAAGATCGCGATCAAACGAACCGTACAAATATTCCCGATCGGTCGCAGCCACGCTCGATGCAAAATCTCCGAAGTTAAACAATTGGCGTTCAGACGGAACGACGGCTCCGGATACGAACTGCGTATCATGGAACTGGTTGGACGCAGCGTGCGGGGTTGGCGTCCTTAGGGTTGGGTCTGGATTAGAAGGCAAATGCCCAAGAACACCGATGAAAAACCGCGTGCCAGCTGCATTGGAGATTCTGCCCGGCAGGTTACTGCTGCGGGTGTCGACTCCGTTAAAAGGAGTAAAGTTAGCGTCGTGAGCGAGTGGCTCGTCGGCCGCTTGAATTGACGCACTGTTATAAATTCCGGCGTAAACGACAATGTTGGTCTTGTCGTCACCGGTGCCCGCCAACAAATAGCCGGTTTCCTGCCCTGCGTCGTTCGCAAACCCCAGATTAGTGTTGCCGTAGCTGGCATATACTTCCAAACCACGAAACCGATGGATCAGGAAAACGTTAATCACACCCGTCACGGCATCGGTGCCGTAAACCGGCGACGCACCGTCTTTCAGGATATCAATATGATCGATTAATCCGAGCGGAAACACGTTGAAATCAACGAAATTGCCAGAGAATCCCACGTCCGCAAGCCGGCGACCATCCTGAAGAACCAAAGTCTCCTTCGGATCAATACCACGCAGGTTGACTTGGGTAGAACCGCCAGAACCGCCGTTGGTCACGTTTTCACCCAAGTTACTGCCTGTCGCCGCTGGAATCCTTTGGATCAGGTCAGTGGGCGTACGCACACCAAGTCGAGTGATGTCGTCGCGCCGATAGGTATCTACCGGGTTCGGACCGACTTCCTCAGCCGTCGGGATGTTCGAACCAGTCACGACAACTCGCTCGGCTGTCGCCTCGGTCGCCGCTGGGGCCGTATTCGGTGCGATGTTGGATCCGGTCGTCGGCGGTGCCGGCGCGGTGGCATCTTGCGCACGCGCGCTCATCGCGATGATTAATGGAAATGCGACGGCTGCTACAAGAGCGACGCGAATTCCCAACGTTGTTTGCACGTTTCTAGTCATTGGTTTCTCCATGGGTTTGGTTAGGTTTGCGTTAGGGATTATTGAAAAGTCTGCAGGCTGACAAGGTTTTTTTTCAGTTTTTTGAAATTTTTTTGAACGGGCAAAAGGAGCCCATTGTCTGAGCCGTTCCCCGTTTCCCGGCGGTTCTATCGGATTTCCCGGCGGCTGCCTAGAAAAAAATTAAAGAATTTTTGGCCCCCTTATCAGGCGCCCCTGAAGGGTGAAGATGGGTAGGCCGAGACAGGCCGGTTGCCACCGCGTTCAGTGCGCGACCTGCGTCCAGTGTAACGGTTCGCCGCGCCGGAACGATTCAAGACATAATCGCAAGCTTTCCACCATCACCCGGTCACCGTTTCTTTGCGCCAATTCCTCGCCCTTCTGACAGGTTGCAATTGCTGCTGCGAATTGACCATTCTCCGCCTGGGCTGCCGCCAGAGTCCGCAACACGGTCGGGTTCTCGCCGGCACTTCGGATAGCACGTTGCGCGAGTTCGAGCGCTTCTTTCCCACCGCGCAAATCGGAATCGGCCGCAGTCGACCGCACCCATGCAATGCTGTTTGCCGCGTCCGCATTGTCCGGATCGAAGGACAACGTTTGCCTCCAGGCCGCGATCGCCTCATTGATTTCCCCCTTGCTGGCTAACAGCACACCGAGGTCGTTACTCGCCGCGATGTAATCGGGTTGAATGGACAGCGCTTTGCGCAGATGAAAAATTGCGGGGTCCGTTTTGCGTTCGGTTGCTAACGCGCGAGCCAAACCAAAATGTGCCGCCACGTTGCCATCTCTCAAACGCAGTGCGTGCTCGTAATCATCGATGGCCTCGTCAATTTGGCCGCGGACGAACAGGATTCCGCCCAGACCGGTGTCGGCCACATCGCTATCCGGTGTCACGGCGAGTGTGTGCCGCCACAACGTTTCCGTGTCGCGCCAGTAGATTGTTTGCTCCGCCGACAATACGGACAACGTCCCAACGATAATCAAGCCGACGCCGCCCAAAATCATTTTCTGTGTGCGCTGTGCCTTCGCCGAAGCGTCACGGCGTGACAGGCGCGTTTTGGTCAGATCGCCAATCAACCAGACCAGCGCGATGTAGAGTCCGATTTGCGGAAGATACGTGTAGCGATCGGCATGGCCCTGCAAACCAACCTGCACGATTCCGATCACCGGAACCAACATCACCACATACCAAAGCCAACCGACAATCAGGTAAGGATTCTGCCGACGACGACCGAATGCGATAACCGTCACTGCGATTAGAAAAACGACCGCAATCGCAAACCGCCAAATTTCCAAACGATTTTCCGGATGAACATAAAACGGAATCAAATCTATCGGCCAAAACATTTGCCGGACGTATTCGAAATAGCTGAAGATTGCGTTGGTGATCCGCCACTTCAGGGGCAGAAAATCAGTCGAACCGAGAGCGAAATTTTGAGCCCATAAAGTGGCGACGACCGAACCGGCCGACAACGCGAACAGTGGAATCTTTTCTATCAGCAATTTGGCGAATGACAGTTTCCCAAAACGATTGAGCGGCCAATAGTCGAGCAGCATCAAAATGAGCGGCGTCGTCACCAGCATCGGCTTCGACATCAGACCGCACGCGAACAAGATCGACATCATCAGATAACGGGCGGGCGTCGGTCTTCGCGTCCAGTGGACATACCCGAGCAGCGTCAGCACAAAAAACGTTCCGCTGAGCACGTCTTTGCGTTCCGCTATCCACGCCACCGATTCGACCCGTAAAGGATGAACCGCGAAAACAGCGGCGACGAACGCGCTGGCCCAAGTACTGTCAGTTACCTCTGCGAGCAACAGGAAAAGCAGCACCGCTGCAATGCTATGCCAGAACACGTTCACCAAATGCTGTGCGCCAGGATTCAAGCCGAACACCTGGCAATCGAGCATGTGCGAAATCGTAGTGAGCGGATGCCAGTTCTGGGAATGCACGTGCGTGAACGCCCACGCGATTCCGTGCCAGCTGAGCCCCGCTCGCACGTGCGGATTGTCGTAGACGTAAAGCGGATCGTCGTAGTTGATGAACTGGTGGTGGAAGGTTTGGCCGAAAACCGCCCACGTAATCGCGATCAAAAAAACAGCGATGCCCAATCGTGTTGGCCAGGATTGTTTGATGCTCACGATTTGGGATTCACAATGTCATCGCTTTTCGGAATCCGGTTTGGATTCGTTCTGCTGACCGTTCTGCAACACGGCTTGCTGCAAAAACTCTTCCGCGTCCGGATAATCCGAATCAATCGCGAGCGCTTCTTTATATTCAATGATCGCTTGAGGCAGCTGACCGAGGCGATGAAGACCGACTGCGAGATTATAATGTGCCCGCGCGCTTGCCGGTTGGCGACGGACGACGATTTGGTAATGCTCCACCGCTTCGCCGACCCGACCCGTCTTTAACAGCACGTTGCCGAGGTTTGTCTCCGCATCCGGGTTTTCCGGCTTAACTTTCAGCGTTCTTTCAAAATGGCGGATCGCCGATTCCGCGTCTTCCTTTTCCATGAACGCGTAGCCCATCTGGAAATTTGCATCGGGATCATTGGGATTATGGGCCAGCACAATCTCGAACTGTGCAATCGCATCATCTAGACGGTGAATCTTAAGCAGATATTCGCCGAGCCCAAAGTGGACGAAATCGTTTTCGCCGGTGACCGCAAGCGTCCGGTTCCATAGCCGCTCCGTGTCGTGCCAGTAACTCGTTTGAATCCAGGCGCGCCATCCCAGCCCGGCGATGACAAGCGGTGCAACCATGGCAAAGATTTCGCGACGACGACGGGATAGTTGCAAGACGATCGTAGACGCCCCACACCACCGCGATGTAGAGTCCGATCTGCGACAGGTAAGTGTAACGGTCGGCGTGCGCCTGACTGCCGACCTGAATCAACCCGATCACGGGTAACAACATGACAAGGTACCAAAGCCAGCCGGTGATGAAATATGGTCGCCGTTTCCGAAGAAAAATCGCGACCGCCGTTAGTAGTATCAATAGCGCGCTCGCGGTCACGATCTCCCAAAGCGGCAATCGGCCGGGATGCGGATAAATCACCGCCAGATTTATCGGCCAGAACATTTGCCAGATGTAAATGAGATAGGCCGAGGCCGCGTTTGCAATTCGCCAAGTCACGGGCAAGCCCGCCGTTTCAAGAATTCCACCGCGCTGCGCGATCAGCGTCGCAGTCGCCGAACCAAACGATAAAAGGATGAGCGGAATTTTCTCAACGAGCAGACGCTTCGCGCCCACGCTGGCAAATCGATTAAGGGGCCAATAGTCCAACAGCAAAAGAACCGCCGGCACTGTGACCAACATCGGCTTCGCCAACAAGCCGCAGACGAACAAGATGGACATCGTCACATAGCGTCCTATTCGCTGTCGGCGGGTGTAGTGAACGTAGGCCAGGAGGGTCAGCATGAAAAACAAACCGCTGAGCACGTCCTTGCGTTCTGCAATCCACGCCACCGATTCAACATGCAGTGGATGAATCGCGAATATCGCAGCGACAAAAGCGCTTCGCCAAAGTGCGGCTGTGAGCTGATCGAGCAACAGGAAAAGAAGGACCGCGCTGGCTGAGTGCAATAAAAGGTTAACAAAATGATGCGCCGCCGGTTTCAATCCGAAAAGCTGACAATCGAGCATGTGCGAAATCGTTGTGAGCGGATGCCAGTTGTGCGAATGAACGTGCGTGAACGCCCAGACGATATTTTGCCGCGTCACGCCGCTTTGGATTTGACGATTCTCGCTGACGTAGCCCGGATCGTCATAATTAACAAAGCCGTATTGCAAAGTCTGGCCGAAGACGGCCCAGGTGATCGCGATCAATACCGCGCAGACCGCGATTTTCGAAAATAATCTCGCGCTCACAGTTGCGTGGGAATTAAGACCCGGCCGACGCCGGCGCAAACGGGTTCGATCCAGCCACGGTCTGGAGTTGGCTGCGCAAACTTCCCGCGGTAACATCGCGGCCATGTTTACCGGCTTGATTCAGGAAGTCGCCAAAGTGCTTTGGATCCGGATGACCGACCGCGGCACACAGCTTCAAGTCGCGGCGCCCCGGCTGGCAGCTGAAACCGCAGTTGGCGATAGCGTAGCGGTGAATGGCTGTTGTTTGACCGTGAGTGCGCGGCGCGATGAACAACTGACGTTCGATTTGCTCGAGGAGACGCTCGATCGCACGAACCTGAAACAACTTCGACGTGAAAGTCTGGTAAACCTCGAACGGGCGCTCGTCGCTGGCGCGCCATTGGGCGGTCACTTTGTCCAGGGGCACATTGATTGCAGCTCGAAAGTGATTTCGTTCGAACGAAGCGGGGCCGATCATCGGCTTGAAGTCGATCTCCCTCCAGATTTCGCGCATTACGCTGCTTACAAAGGCTCCGTCGCCATTAACGGCATTAGTCTTACGATCGCGGAGCTACTGCCGAAGAGTTTTGCGGTCTGGATTATTCCCCATACCAAACGGCACACCAACATCGACGTCCTCCAGCCCGGTGACGTGGTGAATATCGAGTTCGATATTCTCGCGAAATACGTCGAGCGAATGCTAGCGCGCTACGCCCCGCAGGATTAACCGTTCTATATATAGTACGCGTTACTTCGCTCCGAATCCCAGGATCACGGCCGGAATCGTGCGGAGCAGGATCTTGAAATCCAAAGCGAGCGACCATCGATCGATGTAATCGAGATCGAGTCGCACCCAATCGCGGAAATCACGCACCTGATTGCGGCCGCTGATTTGCCACAGACAGGTGAGCCCGGGCTTCACACTCAGGCGACGGCGCTGTGCCGTGTTTTCGAATTTCTCCACTTCGTAAAGCGGCAACGGCCTCGGTCCGACTAGGCTCATGTCACCGGCGAGGACATTCCAAAGTTGCGGCAATTCGTCGAAGCTCGTCCGCCGCAACCAGCGACCCAGCGGTGTGATCCGGGGGTCGGCCTCCACCTTGAACACCGGTCCGCTCATTTGATTGAACGGCTCCAGCTCGGCCCGCCGCATTTCCGCGTCATCGGTCATGGATCGAAATTTGTACATGACGAATGGTTTGCCGAAGCGGCCGGCCCGGCGTTGGCGGAAAATCACCGGCCCGTGCGAAGTTAACCGGATCAGCATCGCAACGATCGCCATCGGAATGGCGAAAATTATCAAGGCGACAAGCGCGCCGATAAAATCAATTCCGCGTTTGATCCAAAGGGCCCACGACACTTCCGGCGTCGAGCGGAATACCAGCATGGGTCGGCCCGCGAACGCATCAAAGTCCGGCTTGGCGATCGACGTTTGGATAAAATCGGCGACCAACCAGGCCGGCACGCCTTCGACTTCGCAGGCGCTGATCGCCTCCTCCACGCGATTTAACCGGCTGTGACCAGCGGCAAAAATCACCCGCGAGACTGCGTGCTTGTGCATCGCCTCGACCAAATCAGCGATCGGTTGCCGGTCGATGTCGATCCGTCCAACGACGTCGATTAGTAATCGTTGTTCCGGAGTGAACGTGCGTTCGAGCACAGCTATATCTTGCGGCAAACCGGCGAGCAACACCGGTTCGCGTTGCACGCCACGCACCGCACGCCGCCGTAATCGCGCAGCAAGCAAGCGCTCCTTAATCAAGAGCGCCAGGGTGCCAATTAGAATAAAGAGCAGTGGCACACTCCGGTTCGCCAAAGGAAATCGCAAAAAGATTACGCAACCGCTGACGATGATGCTCAGACCGATCATCGCCCGAATAATCTGCATCAGTGATCGCCAAAGCGTTTTGTTCAGCGGCGATTGATAAAAACCCTGGAGATCGAGCAGGATCGGCCCGAACGGCATGATGACGATAAACAGCCAATGATAATTATGAAACGGATCGACTGTGTCTTTGAGGTCGAACCAGAAAGTGCTGTAATAACGAAGGACCCACGCCACCCAAAGGGAAAAGGCGAGCAGAAAGCCATCAATAACGACTTGCAGCTGCGTGTTTAATTCCTGTCGTCGCGCGAGCATGCTACAAAGGAGCAGTTAATCGCTGTCCGCTGATTCGAAGTTAACAACTATATGACAACGCGCAGACCGGTCAAAACAGCGCGGCCGCAACTCGTGGCCGTTATCGGGTCCTCGGCCGATCTCGACGCCGCCATTGCAATGAAACGACAGCCTGACCTTTTTGAGCTTCGTCTCGATTCTCTTTCTCCGATCACGAGTCAACTTGAGAAGAAGATTTCCCGGCTTCGAACGCCGCTCATTATTACAGCGCGGGATCCGCGCGAAGGGGGAATTGGAAAGCTGTCGTTCGAAAAGCGATCCGACCTGCTGCTCGAATTTCTCCCGCGCGCCAGATACGTCGACGTCGAATTGCGTTCCGCCCGCAAATTCGAATCCCTGCTGGCTCGCGCGCAAAAACAACAGATTAGTCGGATTCTGTCGTACCATAATTTCAAATCCACACCTACGTCGCGCAGCTTGTATGCCAAAGCCCGGAAGGCCGGCTCCCTTGGCGCGGACATCTTCAAAGTGGCCACCCGAACGGACACTCCCGCGGCAGTGGCGCGGCTTATCGATTTCATCGCCCACAAAGAGGTGGATCATCTTTCTATAAGCGCGATGGGAATCGGAACACTTGGCGCGATCTCGCGCCTCCTGCTCGCCCGCTGCGGCTCGGTGCTTAACTACGCATCGCTCGGGCAGCCGAATGTGGAAGGACAATTATCGGTCGCATTGTTGCGCTCCGCACTCGGGCGTTGAAGGATATCGATCGGGGATGAAAAACGGGTCGGTAGATTTGCCAGACGAAGTACCGGTGATGCCGTTGCCCGGTGCGGTCCTTTTTCCGAACGCGTTGCTGCCGCTTTACATTTTCGAACAGCGTTACCGCGAAATGCTCGAACACGCCTTGAAACGCGATCGCATGTTTAGCGTCGCCCTGATCAAACCGAGCTGCCCGGAATGGCACGCGCCGGAGGATTTCTTTCATCTCGCGACAGTCGGACTGATCCGCGCCTGCGTCGACCGCGGCGACGGCACTTCAAATCTCGTCCTGCAAGGCTTGCATCGGGTGCGTTTCACGAGCTTCGAGCAGGAAAAGCCTTTCCCTGTCGCGAAGATCAACATCGTCGAATCTCAAAACAATGCGACCGTCGAAACCGAAGCCCTCGGCGAGAAAGTTCTCGAGCTTTATCGACAATTAAAACGCGCCGGACGCCAGCTTCCGCCGAAGGTCGATCGTTACCTCGCGCAGCTAGGCGATCCGGAAATGCTCGCCGATCTCGTTGCTTCCACTTTTGTCGACGATCCGTTGCGGCGACAGCGCATGCTCGAAGAACCCTCGGTAAACCAGAGACTGCGTTTGCTCATCACGTCTCTCCAAGACGAAACCGGCAGCGCCGCCGCGTGATTTCCATCTACTTCTCGTTAAGCGCGGCACCGGATTCGTAATGGACATTCTGGGGAACATACTTCGGAAAACGCCGCCCTTTCGCGGAAAATGGAGAATACAGCGGGTTTGGGAACGACGGCTGATGCCACAACGGAGGCTAGCCTATCTTCCTGATTGCTCGGTCGTCGAAGTGGATATGGAGATACCGTACGAACGCATGGTATGGCTCCAGTCGGAGGAGTGGAGTGAACTGCAATATCTGCAGTATCGGCTGCACGAGAACGAAACATTTATCGACGTCGGTGCGAACATAGGTATCTGGACGCTCGTGGCTGCTTCGGCGGTCGGAAGCACCGGTCGAGTGTTCAGCTTTGAACCGAATCCGACCACCTTTCGGAAACTTATTGCGAACATCGCGCGGAATGGCAAAGCGGCGACCGTTACTGCCCTCCAGCAAGCGGCGTCTCGGGTTAATGGCGCCGTTTCATTTTCTTGCCCGATTCAGCACAATCTTTCCGCTATCGCGGACGATCAAACCACCGATAACACGATTACTGTGCCGTCGGTCTCGCTCGATTCAGCACTTCAAGGCATTGCGGTTACCGGAATGAAACTCGATACCGAAGGGCACGAACTTGCCTCTCTCGAAGGCGCGGCAAGTATCATCAACGATTCCTCGCCCTGGCTGATCATCGAGTTTAACACGACACTACTTTCATCGCCGATACTTCGAGATTGGCCGGTTTACCGGTTTTTGGCGTCGCTTGGGTACAAGCCATTTCGATATGCCGGACCGTACGAAGCAATTCCGGTTGACGATGCATTCAGTATACAGGGTTATTGTAATATTCTATTCGAACGAAGCCCTAACCCGGCGCAGCTGAGTCGCTGGTAATTCTCGCGTATTCTTCCATCAGATAACGATCCGTCATTCCGGCGACATAATCGCATACTGTGCGATGCAATCCTTCCTGTTCGAGACGGCCGGTCGCGACCTCGCCGAGCTGGGCCGGATCTGCCACATAACTTTCGAAAACTTTTCTCAACATCTCGCACGCGCGCTGATTCACTTCCGCAACGCGCGGGTGATAATAAACGTTCGCGTAGAGAAATTTTCGCAATGCCTGGTTCGCCTTGCGCAACTCGTCGCTGTAATGAATCAGCGTTCCCGATTGTTTTCTCACATCATCGGGACTTTTCAGGTTCGCTTTTGAAATCGACGCCGCGCTCGTCGTCACGACGTCCTGCACTTGCACGTCGATGATGTTTCGAATGATCAGTTTGTGCAGCTCCGGTTCGTAGGCCCCGGGATAATGGGCCAGCACGTGTTGCTGACTGCGTTTCCAAACTTCGTTCTCTCTCAACTGCGCCTCAGTCAGAATGTCAAAATCGACCGCGTCGTCGAGATCGTGGCTGTAGTAGGTGATTTCGTCCGCCAAATCGGCAACCTGCGCTTCGAGAGTTGGAAATCCATCTCTGCGTTCGTGCTTTTGCAAACCTTCCCGCACTTCAAAGGTAAGGTTCAATCCCGGAAAATCGGGATACGCGTTTTCGAGTAACTCGACCACGCGCAAACTTTGCCGGTTGTGCTCGAACCCGCCATGGTCGCGCATGCATTCGGCCAAAATTTCTTCGCCGGAATGTCCAAACGGCGTGTGGCCGAGATCGTGCGCCAGCGCGATCGCTTCCGCGAGATCTTCGTTGAGCGAAAGAGTGCGCGCGATCGTCCGGCTGATTGACGCGACTTCAATTGAGTGGGTCAACCGCGTTCGCAAGTGATCGCCGGTGCCGTTGAGAAAAACCTGAGTCTTGTACTCGAGCCGACGAAACGCGCGTGAGTGAATGATCCGGGCACGGTCTCGCTGAAATTCAGTGCGATAAGCGTGACTTTGCTCGGGAAATTTTCGTCCCTGCGATTCGCCGGACTTTTGAGCGAACGGACCGAGTGTCGCGCGCTCCATTGCCTCCATTTGTTCGCGCGTCTTCCAACCGTCGCTCACTGCCAATTACCCCACGATGTCGATGTTACTCTTACCACGCCGAAGCCTTGGCGAAGGCGGGTCGCCTCCATTTGTTCGCGCGTCTTCCAGCCACCCTTCATCTATTCGATGCGTCTGCCTCCAATTTTTCTCGTAACGCGCGCCGGGCTTTGCGCGCTTCCGACCGAATGATCAGCAAATCGAAGATCGCCAGAAGCATTGCTGTGAACGTAAGCCAGACGCAGGCGATCCAGAACCAAATGACGAACCACGGATGCTCGCGCGGATTCACGGCTGTTTGGAAAATGGTGAATCCTGTCAGCAGCAGCAACACCGCAAGCGCAAGGCAGAACACCATCGCTTTGCGTCGTGTTTTTTGATCGCGAATCACGCCGCGCGTGGCGTGAACGACGAAAGAAACCGTTTCTAAATTCTTTTCCTCGGGCGATTCGTCCATCGGATTGCTGTCTGTCGATCTTACAGTCCAAGGAATTCAAGACAAACGTCTTCTCAGGAGCAGCTGACGGTGCTTTGATAGCGCGGGATGAGAAAGGCGAAGGCGAAATCAAAACCTCGCGCAGAAAAAAAACCGGGCTCGAACAAAGTGGAGCGTCGTGTTTCGCGACCAAAAGCCGCACTCCGGAGCGAAGCGTTTGCCCGCGCATTGGCGGACGCAAAGGCACACGCGAACGATCCGGAACGTTTGCGCACGCTGTTCGAAGAAGCTTCCCGCAAAGCCGCCGCTGTTCCGAGGGACGCCTTCGAGGATTCGTGGCCCTACGTCCAGGCAATGCTGCGCTTGGTTCGAGCTTATTTTCGCGGCGAATATCGCAACGTTTCTCAGGACGGTCTGCTTTGGATCATCACCTCGCTCAACTATTTCGTCGATCCATTCGATCTCATCCCGGACGAAGTGCCGTTCCTCGGTTTCGTCGATGATGCGACCGTGATGTCGTTCACGGTGGCGCGAACCCGCCAGACCCTGGACGATTTCATGACCTGGGAAATTGCCGCGTTTTGACACCGGCGTTCGGCGTGGCAAATAAGTCGGGGAGCTGTGAAACGACTGGCGTTGCCAAAGAATCCAAAGCGTAATCGGGCTTTCGCGAATGCGCTCGCCCGGGCAAAGTCGTACGCAAAGGACCCGAAAGCGTTGCGGGATCTGGTTCAAGAAGCCGCTCGTAAAACAAAATCCATCCCAAAAGCGCCGTTCAAGGATCTTTGGACATACTTTCAGGCGATGCTGCGCCTGATTCGCGCGTATTATCGCGGCGATTATCGCAGTATCCGAATCGCGAACCTCGTCCTGATCATCGGCGCAGTCATGTATGTGCTCGATCCGTGGGACCTGATTCCTGATTGGATTCCCGGTCTGGGTTTCGTGGATGACGCCACGATATTAGCGTTCGCCGTCCAGAAAACGCGGGACACGCTCGACGATTTTAAGGCTTGGGAAACGCGTGCGCCGTAAGGCGCCGATGGTGGGTAGCGCGCGCTTCGCACGTGCCGTTTCAACCGGCAACACTCGAGAGACGTGCGCTACCAAACATATTAGTTAAACCAAAAGCAGCGCGGGATTTTCGAGAAAGTGCCGGAGTTCTTTCAGATACTCCGCACCAAGGGCGCCATCGACCACACGGTGATCGCAGCTCATCGTGATCGACATTCGCTGACCAACGATCATCTGGTCGCAATCGTCGATGACCGGCACCTTGTTCACCTTACCGACTGCGAGAATGAAGCTTTGCGGAGGATTAATGACCGCACTGAACGAATCGATTCCCATTCCGCCGAGATTTGAAACCGTGAACGAGCCACCCTGAAATTCTTCCGGTTTCATTCGTCTATTACGGGCGCGGTGCGCGAGATCTTTCACCGCTTCGCTGATTTCGCGAAGCGATTTGTTCTGCGCCGCCCGAACCACCGGCGTCAGCAAGCCGTCCTCGATCGCGACGGCGACTCCGAGATCGACATCGGCATATTGAACAATCGCGTCGCCGTCGAATGACGCGTTCACCCGAGGAACTTTGACCGCCACCATTACCGCAGCTTTCAACACGAAGTCGTTCACGGTGATTTTGGCGGCATCGCTTTGTTCGCCACCAGATTTCAATTCTTCGCGTGCGGCCATCAACGGTGCCGCGTTAATTTCGATCGTCAGGTAAAAGTGCGGAACCGGTCCGAGACTTTGAACGAGGCGCTCAGCGATCCCTTTGCGCATTCCGGAAAGCTGAATGCGGGAACTGCCTTTCTGTGGTGGCAGTCGTCCCGGCTGCGATGGACTTAGCTTTGCGGCCGGCACGGCCGCCCCTACACCTTTCGATTTTGCGGCCGTGCGAACATCGGATTCCGTGACGCGGCCTTCGGGGCCAGTTCCTGTCACGCTGGCAAGATCGACACCGAGCTCGGTCGCAACGCGGCGTGCCACCGGTGACGCTTTCACGCGCGCATCATCTCCTGCCTCCACAGGTTTCTTCTTTTCCTGCGGCGGTGCGGCTTCCTTCTCTGTTGCTTTAGCAGGCGTCGGTTTTTCGGTTTCACCCTGCGGCTTCTTCTCTTCTTTGTCTTCCGCTTTCGCTTCGGCTGGCTTTTCCTTCGCCTTCTCTTCTTTTTTCGCCGGCTCTTCTTTCTTTGGAGGTTCTTCGCCTTCTTCACCGATGAACGCGATCTTGTCACCGACGTTCACCTTCCCGCCTTCTTCCACGTAGATTTCGGTCAACGTCCCGTCCTCGGGCGATTCCCACTCCATCGTTGCCTTGTCGGTCTCAATTTCCGCGATGACTTCGCCGGCCGAAACTTTGTCGCCTTTTTTCTTTTTCCATGCGACCAGAGTTCCCTCCGTCATCGTGTCGCTGAGCTTCGGCATTTGGATCTCTGGCATATCAAGAAGTGACCAGTGACCTGTGACCAGTGACAAGAACAGAGATCATGTGTAGCACACTTTTTTTACTGCACTCATCAGTTTGTCGGCGTTGGGCAAAACAAACTTCTCGAGCTTTTCGTTGTAAGGCATCGGGACGTCCTCTTGAGAAACGCGCATGATCGGTGCGTCGAGCTCATCAAAAATATTTTTCTGGATGCGATAGCAAACTTCGGCCCCCACTCCGCAAAAGGGCCGGTCTTGTTCGACAATCACTACGCGGTGCGTTTTGGCGACCGAATTGTAGATCGCTTCCTCATCCAACGGCTTAATCGAACGGAGATCGACAATCTCGGCGGAAATGTCTTCCTCTTCGAGCTGGCCGGCGACGGTGAGGGCAAGCGGGACTGTTTGCGCGTAACAAATGATCGAAACGTCGCTGCCCTCGCGCTTCACTTCCGCCTGCCCGAGTGGAATCAACAATTCCTCGTCCGGCGGCTCGACCATTCCCTTCGAGCTGTAGAGAAGCTCGGCCTCGAGAACCAAAACCGGATTGTCATCGCGCACCGCGGCTTTCAACAATCCTTTGGCGTCGCGCGGGGTCGCAGGCGTGCAAACTTTCAAACCTGGCACGCTGGCGAACAAATTTTCGGTGGCGTGGGAATGGGTCGCGGCGAGCTGATGCGCGGGGCCGTTCGGTCCGCGGAAAGTGATCGGAATGTTAAACTGCCCGCCCGACATCATAAACATGTTGGGCGCGTTGTTCACGACCTGATCGAAAGCGACCAGGGAAAAGCTCCAGGTCATGAATTCAATGATTGGTCGCAGGCCGGCCATGGCGGCGCCGACACCGAGACCGGCAAAGCCATTCTCACTGATCGGCGTGTCGATGATCCGCTTTGGACCAAAACGCTCAAGCAAACCCTGGCTGACCTTATAAGCTCCGTGGTACTCGGCCACTTCCTCGCCCATCAGAAAAACATTCGGATCGCGCTCGAGTTCTTCGGCGAGCGCCTCGTTCAGGGCCTGACGGTAAGTGATTTCCCTCACGATTTGTTGCCCTCGTAATAAACGTACTTGTAAACCTCTTCGACCGGCAGTTCCGGACTTTGCTCGGCAAACTTCACCGACTCGAGCGCGGCTTGTTTCGCCTTTTTGTCGAACGCATCGAATTGCTCGTTGGTCAATTTGCCTTCGCGCGTGAGCTGAGCTCGCAAACGAATGATCGGATCGTCCAGCCGATATTTTTCCAATTCTTCTTTCGTCCGATAACTGGCGGGATCGGACATGGAATGTCCGCGGTATCGATAGGTCCGCACTTCCAGGAATGCCGGGTGCGGATCTTTGCGAATGGACGCGGCGGCTCCGGCAATCTTGTCGCGAACTTCGCGGAAATTCATGCCATCAACAATCTCGCCGGGAATATCGTAGCCTTCGGCCCGATCCACGATCTGTTTTAGGGATGTCGATCTTTTCACCGAGGTGCCCATGGCGAACAGGTTATTTTCGCAAATCAAAATCACCGGGAGCTTGTAGAGCGCGATGAGATTCAACGCTTCATGAAATGAACCCTGGTTGATCGCGCCGTCGCCGAAAAAGCAAAGTGTGACGCGGTCTTCCTCTCGATATTTAGATGCGAACGCTAGCCCGGCGGCCAACGGAACATGGGCACCGACGATCGCATGCCCTCCGTACATGTGATTTTTCTTGTCGAAGAAATGCATCGAGCCGCCAAGTCCTTGCGAGCAACCACTGGCTTTCCCGAAGAGTTCCGCCATGCAGGCGTTCGCGCTGGTTCCGCGCGCGAGAGCATGACCGTGGTCGCGATACGCGGTGATAATGTAATCGTCATCCCGGACCGCGGAAACGGCGCCAACGACAACCGCTTCTTGTCCAATGTACAGATGGCAGAAGCCGCCGATCTTCTGCGCCTGATATTGCTGGCTCGCGCGTTCCTCGAAACGCCGAATCAACAGCATCAGCGCGAGCATCTCGACTTCGTCGCGTTGCTCGGGACGCTGCATCGAATTTTATGCGACGCGAGGCAAAGAAGCTCCGGCGCGCGCCCGGCCGGTTTGTCGCCCAAAGTTCATGCACAACACGAAAAGCAGCGTGAAGAACAGATCGCTCAAGAGCGTGTTACGAAAAAACATCCAAGTCGGCGTTGAGCTGTATGCAGGCAAGCCGACAGTTTGCGCCTGAATAAATCCGGAGAAGTTTTTCGCATAACCCGGTTCGCTCAGCCAGGAAAAAGTGTTCACGATCAGGTAGAAAATCGCCGATCCAAGAATTGAAGCCGGGAGCAACGTTTTGAGGGACGCGCGATCTTGGATCGCGAATCCTATCAGGCCAACGAGCAAAAGAGCGATGTAATGTCCGAGCATCTGTGCCTGAAGCAGCCGCGCACCATAAATGTAATTCAAGACCAGGTCCGAAATGAAGAGCGCCCCGAGCGGAACAGTGAATTTGAATTTCGCGGGAAAGTAGGCCGCGCCGCAAAGCGCAATTGCGGCCATGGGCGCGAAGTTCGACAGCCATAACGCGGTCCCGGAATGAATGAGAAAACCCGCCGCGATTCGATATGCGACGGCGGACAGAATTAGAATAAGCGCCGGAATCATCGCTGGAAATCTAGCCGTCCTGACGGAGATGCAAAGGCGATTTCAGCCTGTCCACCCAGGTAGGTCTTGCCGCGCGTCCGCGGACCGTTGCCACATGCAGCAAGCGGGCATGGACATGCGAGGCACGATAATTAAACTCGACGTCTGGATTAAGGATGAAGGCGATTGTTCTAACGTGTGATCGGTATCGAGCCCTGACCGAGCACATGATCCGCAAATATGAGGAGCTGTGGCCGGACCATCCCTTTGTATTCTGGATTCCCTATCAGGACCTTACCGGCTCCGCGAGCAGTCGACGTGAGTACGTAAAAACTCCGTCGGAAATCCGGGCGACAACCTTGCAATTAATTTCCGACCTCGACGACGACGAGTGGATTTACTGGTGCGTTGACGACAAATATCCGATCGAGCTACTGGTTCCAAAAATCCGAACAATCGTAAACGACGTTCAAGATTTGCCCGACGCCAGTGGACTGCTGTTTTGCCGTTGCAAGGCTTTAGTGCGTCGAGCAGACGAAACACTTTACCCTGACGAGCGACTAAGTTCGTCAGGAGATATTTACTTGGAAAGGCGCGGATGGAACCAAATCTGGATCCATCAAATGTTGCGAGTGAAAGTTCTGCGTTATCTCTTCTCCCAGATGCCGCAGGAAATCGCGTCCGCCAAATTAATGGATCATTTGAAGGACGAAATCCCGAAACCGCCGGAGCTTCGGTTGTATGTGACCAAAGACAATTTCGCAATCTTCGGGGAGAGCACACACAAAGGGACGATCAATCAAAATTGTTACGACAGCATCGTTAAGATGGATATCGAACTGCCCAAATGGTTTCAGCAACCCAACGGCAAGATCGTCATCAACGGAAAGCTGTAGCCGAAAGTTTGAGTTACTTCGCTCCCACTTCGTAGCCGTACCGTAGCAGCGGTTCGCGCAACAGGTCTTCCAGCCGTTCGGCTGCGCGGCCGGCGACAAATTTCCGCCACCCACCAATCTCACCACGATAAATGTGGTTGCCGTGAATTTGCGAAGCCGGATCGATCGCCTTGAAATTGCCGAGCTTCTGTGCAATCGCCGTATTTTTTTCGATCGAAGATTCCTCGATCAATCGCGCCGCCTTCTCCGGCGTTACTACGACTCCGAATGTGCCCTCCAGTGCGGAGAAAACTAAGACGGGATTCGGTGCGAATTCTTCATAGCGCAGTGGACAGATGCCGCCCCGCTCGAAGTATTTGTCCAATTCTTCAATCCTCTGCCGGCAGGTGGCGGTGAACTTTTCCACATCGTCCTCTGTCATTCCTCGTTCCAGTTTTGTCGGATTACTTCGTCGCCAAAGTGATACGACGACGTCACGAAAATCACGGAACGACACCGTGGTTTTGACGCGATGCGGACAATACCGGTGCGTCTTGACAACTCCCTGCGGATAGATGCCACTGATTAATTGGTAAACCAAAGTGCTACCCGAGCGAGGTAAACCGTAACAGACAACCTCGAGCTCGGATTCCTTTACCTCGTCCAGCTGCTTGTAAAAGCCGTTAGGCAACATGGATCAGTTTGATTGAAGCTGGACAGTGTCCGCCGTCTTTTCCTGCCAATGTCGAATGTCCTCCCCGCAGCGCTCAATAACCTTGGCGAATTGTCCGCTGTAATAAAGGTTTCGCCGCTCCGCGGGATCCTCGTTCAAGTTATAAAGCTCGCACAGATCGTTGTCTCGCAAACTAAGCTTCCACCCCTCGGGATCGATTACAGTTCGCGTCGATTCCCTTATCGCCCGGTTTACCAATCGCGCCGCCGCGAGGGACGTTCCTTTCTTCAGTCTCTTTTCCGTTTTCTTGTACGGGTTCCACTCCATAAAAACATTTTGCTGTTCGCCGTTCCGGCCAAAAATCATCGGCGCCAAACTCTTTCCCGACAGTCCAGGTCGAGACAGCCGGTCCAGCAGGTCAAGCACCGTTGGAACAAAGTCGATATGGCTCACACGACGGGGGACCATTTTTCGCGGGCCGCCAGGAATCCGGATTAAGAAAGGAACGCAGACCGCTTGTTCATACATCACGCCCTTACCAAAAAGGCCGTGATCGCCTAACAAGTCGCCATGATCACTCGTATGGACGATCACTGTGTGCTGCATCACTCCAGTATTGTCGAGACAGGACAAAATTTGACCGATGCTTCGGTCAACCAATGTGATCAACCCGAAATACTTTCGGCGCAGGTCCAGATATTCACTCGGAGTAATTCCAAAACGAAACTCGCGGGTTATCTTGTCTTTAAGCGCCTTTTCATTTTGCCATTCGCGAGTCAAACGGTAACGCAGCGGCACGGCATTGGGCGCAGAATCCGTGACGGAACCATCGAGATCCGACTCTGCCAGGTGATGTTCCTCGTTAAAGGGACCATTGTAGGGTGAATGCGGTTCGACAAAAGACACCACGAGAACGAATGGCGTGTTTCGATTGCGTTGAATGAAATCGCAGGCGTGTCGCTGAAGAAAATCGGCCTGCGATAATTCAAGCGATAGCTTGCTGACGGTTAGAGCCGTGAAAGATCCGTTTCTATGATCGGGCGTCAGTCCGTTTTCGATTAAAAAGTGACTGTAATCGCTGACTCCTTCCACAGAGACCCATTCATGAAATCCTCTCTCAGTGGGGGGCTTGTCGCGTAAATGCCATTTTCCGACGTACCCGGCGCGATACTCATCACCCAAGAGTTGAGGCAATGTGGGGACCCGAGGATCAAGCGGAAATCCATTATTGGTGCAGCCCGTTGTATGGGGCCACAATCCAGTCATCAGCGACGCGCGCGATGGCGAACAGACCGGTTGGGTCACATATGCGCGCTGAAAAACAACAGAGTCCGCGGCGAGTTTATTTAGATTAGGCGCATGGACTTCGGCGTTTCCATAGCAAGCCAGGGTGTCAACGCGTTGCTGATCAGGCAGAAAAAGAATTAGATTCCGAGGGCGATTGGAAGTCTGAGACTGCGCCGTCATAACGAGTGCGCTGAAATGTTGACCGAACTAAGCCGCGAAGCCAGACGCAGCGTTTGATGAATTGAGCCGGACTCCGCCTGGTGGGATCCGGACACCGACTAGCGCATGAGCGCGTTTAAGCGTGCCTTGCGACGATCGGCGGCGTTGCGGTGAATGACACCGCGCTTGACCGCTTTATCGAGTGCCGAGATCAACCGGCGGATTTGCTCGGCGTCGGGTTTGCCCGTGCTCCGGACCTTTTTCTGAAGCGTCCGCAGCCCTGTCCGGACGCCTCGATTTTGACCGGAGCGGGCAAGCGACTGTCGTGCGCGTTTGGCAGCTGATTTTGTGTTAGCCATTCTTTGTTAATCGGGCGTCGACGGTCGCGCAGACCGACGAAATGTCAAGGTATGGTCCTCCAGTTGCGATTACGATCAAGCGCGTGGACCCGACGCGACTTTGATCTGCGAATTGTCTTTGTCTTTTCTCAACCCGGAAGCAGACGCGGGCGTGTCGAACCCATAAACCTCGGGATCCGCCAGATTCGAGGATTTGGGCAGGCGTTCCTGAACAATTTCCACCGGCGTTCCCAACGGCAGCTGATTGTAAAGCGCTGCGACATCAGTCGATCTCATTCGAATGCAGCCAAAACTTGCCGGGCGGCCGAGCAATTTCTCTTCATTCGTGCCGTGGATATAAATGCAACGGCTGAAAGCGTGAGAGTTCGCTATTTCCAAACCACGCAACCAGATGATTCGGGTCATTACCGGATCGCGACCTGGCGTATTGGGTTGAAGAACCTCACCCGTCCACCGGCGATTATGAAAAACGGCGCCAATCGGCGCACGGTCGCCGATTTTTTGAGCGACCTGCAATAAACCAAGCGGCGTTGCGAGGCTGCCCCACGCATCGCCCAATCCATACTTGGAAGTCGAAACCGGATAGGTCGCTGCCACTATTCCGTTTTCCATCAACATCAGTTTCTGATCGCGAACACTGATGATGACGCGAGCGTTGAGTGTGGGAGCGGGAATACTGTTGGCGTAAGCCGGAGCAATCGCAAAAAAGAGGGCCAGCGCCAGGGTGGAGGAACGAAACATCCGCGCTTTAATACTCACGAAACGCGTTTTGTCACGCAATAATTGGCTCAGCAGAGCGAGACGCTCCGAAGTTGAACTTCGGCGACCAGGGGAGGAGCGACGAGAGCGCGACATAAAAGAAGCCTCCCTGGAACATGAGCAAAAACGGTACCGACAAGAACTGTCCATTGGTCACGGCAAACCACACGAAATAGGTAAAGTAAATCGCAAAACCCAACTCGGCGATCGGCAAGGTGGATTTCAATGCGTGATACTTGCAGCTCCGCCACGATTGTGACTTGCGCTCGATGCCGTACTTCGGCGTCCGAGTGAAATCGGACTTATGGTTGAAGATCGCTTCCAGGACGGCGCGCGCGTTGTTGAGCGAAAGACCAATGCCGAGCGCGAGCAAGCACGGGAGCAACAGTATTTCTCTCATCCATGTTCGCGGATGCAATTCGCGTTGCGCGCAAACGTAAAACACCGCCACCGAAACGGACGCCGTAAAAAAAATTGGGATGTCGATCAACAGCGTCCGCAGCCACCCGTTTTGAGGTCCACCGGCAGAAGGATGCAAGAGAACGCACAGGCAGGCGAGCAAGAGGTAAGCAAAGTTTGAAACCAAATGGCCGGTGGCTTCGGCTTTGATCGCGAACGGTAGTTTGCTTCGCCAAATACTCGGCAAAAGTTTCTTACAAGTCTGGATCGAGCCTTTGGTCCAGCGATGCTGCTGTGATTTGAAACCATTCATGTCAACGGGCAACTCGGCCGGCGTCACCACATCGGGCAGAAAAATAAATTTCCAGCCTACAAGCTGCGCGCGATAGCTCAGGTCGAGATCTTCGCAAAGTGTGTCGTGCTGCCAGCCGCCAGCTTCTTCGATACACGATTTACGCCACAATCCGGCCGTTCCGTTGAAATTGAAAAAGCGTCCGCTGCGACTGCGCGCGGTCTGCTCGAGTACGAGGTGGCCGTCTAAAAACATCGCCTGAACGCGGGTGAGCAACGAATAGCCACGATTTAAATGGCCCCATCGCGTCTGGATCATCCCAACCTTCGGGTCGGTAAAAAAATGGATCGTTCGCTGAAGCAAATCCCGAGGCGCGACAAAATCCGCGTCGAGAATGCATACGAATTCCCCGGCGGCCGATTTCAATCCACCCGCCAGGGCGCCAGCTTTGAAACCAGTGCGATTGATCCGCTGAATCAGTTGAACGTCATAACCGCGTTGGCGCAATTCTTCCGCGCAAGAGGCGGTAACTTCGCGGGTATCATCCGTAGAATCATCGAGAACCTGGATCTGAAGAAGGTCGCGCGGATAATCGAGCTCGCTGACTGAGCGTAGCAAACGCTGGACGACGTAAATTTCATTAAAAATAGGCAACTGGACCGTAACCCTAGGCAACTGCTCGAACCGCCCTGCCGGAACCGACGCTCGTTTGCGGTTCTTGAGAAAGAGATAGATGATGAAATACCGGTGCACACCGTAAGCCGACAGACCGATGAGCACGGCGAGATAACAGGCCGTCCAAATAACATAGCCGAGGCTTCCTTGCATAAGGTGAGCTGCCAGTATTAGGACAGCACGCGCATGATGGCGTTTCCGTCGCAGGCGTCAAATCAAAAATGGTGCACTTACCTCGCGAAAACGACGCTAGATCACTACAAAATCCGCTCGATTTCGATCTTTTACACCTGGGTGATTTTTGTAACGGGATTCGCGTGTTTACCAATCAAAGCTGAGGAGCCTCCAGCGGGTGAGGAACACGCATTGGAGGAGCTCGGCGTTAACCGTTACACCGCGCCGTCGATCGCGCAGATTTTCAAGCAACTCGACGATCTTAAACCGCTTCCGTTCGATCAATTGAGACGCGAACCACCGCAAGTGGCCGCTGCGACTCGCGAACAAAAGGGACTGATGTTTGGCGAACTGATCGCGGACGGCTTTTTGCTGGCCGAAGCCGAGAAGAAGAACTTGATCGACAATTTCGGTCGGACCCTGTTGCAGCATGCGCGCGCGCTCGGCGTCGGTAATCGCGTGATGCGCCACAGTGCAAGCCTGACTGAACTCGGCGAACGCGGCGATTGGCCGCGGATGCGGCAGGAGTTGATCACAACTCAGACCGACGTCGAAGAAGCTATGATGGAGCTTCGCGACGAAAAGATGGCCCATCTAATCAGTCTCGGCGGATGGCTGCGTGGGCTCGAGATTTGCGCGGTTACCGTCGAGCTGAATTTTTCGCCGCCGCATGCCGCCGTTCTCGCCCGTCCCGATCTCGCGGATTATTTTGCGAACGAATTGAAAACGCTGCCGCCGGCACTCGCACAGATGCCGCTCTTCGAAAGAATTCGTGCAGGAGTCAAAGCGCTCCAACCGCTCCTCAAAAAATCGCCAAACAAGCTGTCACGGGCGGACGTAATGGCGATCCGGACTTACGCGAATCAGTTGAACAACGCGATCCGACAGGGCGAATAAAACCTTCATCAGTTGGGTCGGCGGCAAGCGCTGTGCTGCTGATATGCTATCTTTGCGACCCCCAGCGGTATGCCATTGCGATACCTCCTGAAGAAAACGCGGCACAATCGGCTAGAGCGCTTCAACATCGTTATCTCGATCCTGTTGGCCGGCTGGATCCCGTCCATTCTCACCCTCGTTGTTTCCTACTCAATCCTGAGCCGAACGCTTGAAACCAGCATTCTCAAGGATCGTCGAGCGTTCGTGCAATTGATCGCGCGTTTGGTCGGAGACGATCTCAGCCGGACCGGCGGAATTATCGATTATTACCAGACTTCGCCTGAAGTCGTGCGGATGTTGAATTCCGGAAATTCACAATTCGCCGCCCAACAATGGCTGGGGACAACATTTTACGCGCATCCGCGCATCGACGGCATGTTTGTTACCGGCCGCGACGGCCGATTGATCGCTTCGATCCCTTACGTTCCGACCTCGATCGGCAAAGATGTCGACTCGAGTTTATGGCGCGATGAAGCCGCCAAAGCGGGCGGCGCCTTCGTTTCGCCAGTGCATCTACGCTTTTCTGATAACCGGCCGGTCACCGATGTGGTCGGCGCAATTCGCGCACCGGACAAGACGATCATTGGGTATCTAGGGGTGTCGGTCCTGGTCGAACGAATCGGACGGCGTTTGGCGACGATCCAATTTGCGGATCAATCGACCTGCCAGGTGATCGATCAAACCGGACGTCCCCTGTTCACTAATGATTTTCGGCCAAACCCGGGGACAACTGCTGCCCGCGATTCGATTTTGCCGCAGGAGATTTCCGAAATGAAAGCCGGCAATCTCGAGCGGAGCGGAAATCTTTATTCGTTCGCGCCGGTTGAGACGGCCGGTTGGACGGTCGTGGTGAAGCAACCGAAGGCAATCGCTTACAAACCACTCCGCGATCTTCTTGAACGAATGGCTGTGCTGACCAGTTGGTTGGTTCTGGCGATTTCCATTTTCGCATGGTTCGGCGGCCGATTTTACCGACGTCAAACCGAAGCCGCGCGCCGGATTGAACGCGAGGTCATCTTCAACGAGAAGATCCTCGCGAACATGCCGGTCGGGATTGCCTTTGTCGATCCAGCGACGCGGACATTTTTGCAGGCCAACGAAGCATTCACTCAAATGGCGCAGCGTCTGGGTGGCTTGCCCACGCGACGCGATGTCATTGGTTCGAGTTACAGCGAAGTCAAAATCGCACCGGCCGATGCAATTGGGCGAGTGCTTTCATTCGGTACGCCGTTCCAATTAATCGAGCAACCGTTTCAAGACGAAGGCGGCATGACTCACTTTGTCAACGTTACGCTACTGCGCTTGCAAGCGGCCGATCAAACAATCCAGGGCGTGCTTTATTTTGTCGAGGATAAGACGCGAGACGTGACGTTGCGGCACGAACTGATCAACGCCAACGCGGCCAAAGATCAGTTTCTCGCCTTGCTTTCACACGAACTTCGCAACCCGCTCTCGCCTGTAATTGCGATGGTCAGTGAACTGGAAGCTTCAACACCACGCTCGGCGAAGTTGTGGCAAGCGCTCGAAGTGATCCGACGAAATGTCGAGCTTGAAGCGCGCTTGATCGACGACTTGCTCGACGTCACCCGTATCGCAAAAGGGAAATTGCAGCTGACCCTCGAAATCGTGGATGTGCACGAAATTCTGCGCCGCGCCTACGAGATCTGTCGCGACGATATCGATAGAAAATCGATTAACGTAATGTTCGAACTCAAAGCCGGAGAGGTCCACGTCGAGGGCGATCCCGCTCGTTTGCAGCAGATATTTTGGAACCTGATCAAGAACAGCGTGAAATTCACGCCGCCCGATGGTCGCATCACTGTCTCAACTTCGAATTCCGGACCACACGAAGTCGAAATCCGGGTCACCGACACCGGAATCGGGATCGAATCCGACAAGATCGACAAGATCTTCAACGCGTTCGAACAGGGACAAACTTCAATTACCCGGAGATTCGGCGGCCTCGGCCTGGGTTTGGCCATCTCCAAAGCAATGGTCGACGCGCATCGTGGAAAGATTCGGGTCGAAAGTCCGGGAAAGGACAAAGGCGCTACCTTCGTCGTTCAGTTGAAAACAGTGCCCGCGCCGGTCGGTGCGGATAACGGAGCTGATGGCGAACCAACGGGGCGCGAGAAAAAAAGAACTCCGTCGCGCAAGCATCGCCTGCTCCTGGTCGACGATCACGTCGATACCTGCACGGGAATGAAACTCATGCTGGAACGGCGGGGTTACGATATCAGCGTTGCGCATTCAGCCGACCAGGCAGTGGAAAAAGCGCGGTTGGAACATTTCGATTTACTCATCAGTGACATTGGTCTGCCGGACCGCACCGGATACGAACTGATGGGCGAATTACACAAGAGCAAGGGACTACCCGGAATTGCACTCAGCGGATTCGGGATGGAGGCGGACGTCACCAAAGCGCGAGACGCCGGATTCTCCGACCATCTCACGAAGCCGATTAACTTCGAGCGGCTGGAGGAAGCCATTCGCCGGCTTCTAGAATCCAAATCGTAACCTCGCAGCGCATCGGCGCGCGCAGGTTACTGTCGGTCCACCGGTTTCTGTTATCCGCCGTTTCGCGCTCCGGCCGGAGTTACCTTCTTGGAGGCGGCTTCTTTCAGTTCGCGGGAGAGCTTTTCGACCCTCTGCCGCATGACTTTGCCGGCCTTGAACTTCACGGTCGCGCGCGATGGAATCACAAAACTGCTGCCGGGTTGATTTGGATTTCGGCCAACGCGAGGCTTGGTCAGCCGCGGCTGGAAGATTCCGAAGTTGCGCAGCTCGACCGGAACATTGTTGGCCAGACTATCGGTGATTTTGTCCAGCGTTCGCTGAACAATATCAAACACCTGATGCTGGACCATTCCGGTCTGGTTGCTGATCGCAACTACGATGTCGCGTTTGGTAAGCTTTGCCATACTTCTAAACAACAATCGTGCGTCGCGACACAATCGCGGGCATGATTGACGAAGAAAAGTAAATTCTTTGGGCTGAGCCGTCTAGGCCGCCGAGAGCTCGCCAATCAGTGCGCCGTCGCCGGACGACGCAAGAACCGGTTTCGGAATTGAATCCAGTGGTAGTCGAAGAGCGACTGCTCGGCCAATTCCTTCCGCTTCGCTTTGAGCTGGCCTTGCATCAGGCCAAGCTTTGTAAACGCGCCGTTCCAATCCGTCTCCAGGCGACGGATCTCGTCGTTGGGGAGGTCGCGCACTCCGCGCACGGACACGCCTCGTTGCAAAACGCTCATCGCCTTGCCGGAGACTTCGGCAACGATGTTCAGTTCGCGAAGAATGTACTCAGTTTCCTGCAAGAGATTGCTGCGGATTTCGGTGAATTGCCGTTCCTGTTCCGAAGAAATGATCGGCTTCGCCTTATCGAGACCATAAGTGATGAGGTCGTGCAGCCTTTTCCAATTATCCAGCTGCAAGCTAACGAGGCGAAGTTTGGTTTCGAGATTCTTGTCGCGCATGAAATCGAGAAGTTAGACACCGACAAGGTCGAGCGTTTCATCGAGCTTCTGCAAATTATCAATGAGCAGATGGGCCCAGGGCCTATTCACGGTTTGGTTCTGACTGATGATTCCTTCTTCAAAATAGAACCGTCCCTGTCGCCAACGGAAAATCTCCGCGACCGCTGCTTCTCCCTCCAGCGAGCCAAACACCGCATGCCGTACCGATCCTTGTTGCAAATAGATTTCGCTGTTTCCACGGCCGGACTTAAAAGTGAAACGGCCGCTTCGCTGACTCAGACAACTCATTTGCAAAATTTCCGCCGCCGAAAATTGATTGAGGTTTCCGATCAGAGAGTGGCAGGGGTCGATGCCTTCGGAGGCCGTGCCGGAATGGGAATCAAGCGATCGAACAAAACGGTTTAGATTCGCACGTAAACGTCGATCGCTTCGCGGCACCGGCAATAATTCAATATTCTGCTCCTTCGCGATCGCCGCGGTTTCTGGTTCGCGTCGGTCGTGAAGCAGGCAAGCGATCGTGAGCGACGGAAAGTGTTGCCGCATATTCGTTGCTTGCTCCAGGGTCAGACTGGCTTCCCCTTCGAGGATCGAACCATCGAAATTTTCGCCGAGCAGGGCGAGAACCGCTTCGGACAGTGTCCGGACGATTTGAATCTCCAAATCACCGTTTTCGTCCAGAATCGAGAGTGCCCGGTCTTGGAAGACGGGGTCCGGGTTCAAGGCTAGGATTCTAGTTTCCACAATTCCCAAATCGGTCCAAGAACCTATAGCAGGAACCTTGCCGGGATCCCCCTACTCAGCGCGTCCGGACCGCCGCCATTCTTCTCGAGGCGGCGGTTCGTCAAAGTGCTCGGGCGCAACCGCATGGGCAGTGCGAAAATGGACCTTCGCCACCTGGCGCAGGAGGTCCGGCCCTCCGGATTCCACCAATTTTTGCGCAGCCGTTTTCACCGCCGGTGATACGCCCCGTTCCAATCGGACCCCGAGCTTCTTTCCCTCCCGATCGAGCCAGTTGATGAACCCTTCTCTTGCCAGAATCGAAGCCGCCGCAACCGCAATGTCGGACTCCGCCCGAGGTCGTTGCTGGATCTGGATTCTCTTGGCGTGCCGAATCAGCGATTGCTCGATCAGACGGGCATCGGCGAATTGGTCCGAAAGCGAACGTGGGCAATCCGGTTTCTTTGCCAACAAGTTCTCGATCACTCGCGCGTGGCCCCAGGCCAGCAGCTTGTTCAAATTGCCAAACTTCTCGTAGAGCTCGTTATACTTCGCCGGGCCGATCAAAACGACATCGTTCAAACTCATGGAAGTTTTTCGAATCGTGTCCCCGAGGGCCCGAATTCGCGCATCGGAACTGATTCGTTTGCTGTCCTGGATGCCGCCCTCCATCAGCTGTCGCGCGATTCCGCGATCGACGTAAACCCCGGCGATCACTAGCGGCCCGAAGAAGTCGCCCTTGCCGCTTTCGTCCACCCCGAAATGCGGCTCAAACATCTCCGGAGAGTGAACTTCTTCGTAACCAAGCTTCGCCTCGCCCAAAACCTTTGGTTCCAGTTCAAACTGGACAAATTCTTCCACCCCTTTGCCCTGGATCAGGACCTTTGGTCCTTTTTCGTAAACCGCGACGCTCAGTTTATTTTTTTGGGCGAAGAACAGGGTGTACTGCTTCGGTGAAAACTCGAAGCCAAGTTCTTCCAGCAACCCGCGGAGCTTTGCCGCCTGCTCGTTGGCCAAAGGATGGGTGTAGGAATTCAACTACTCAACGTTCAACTTCCAATGCCGAACGTTCAATGATCTTCTGAAATAAACTGATTGGACGTCGCGTGTTGAGCGTTAGACGTTGCCCCGCCCTTGACTCCGAAAGAAATAAAACCTTTTCGCGCCCGCCTGCTTCACTGGTATTTGAAAAATGGCCGCGACCTTCCCTGGCGGCGCACCCACGATCCGTACGCCGTGCTCGTTTCTGAAGTCATGCTTCAACAAACGCAGGTCGTCACCGTGCTGCCTTATTATAGGAATTGGCTGCAACGATTCCCGACCTTCGCAATGCTGGCACGCGCGTCCGAAAACGACGTTTTGCACGCCTGGCAGGGACTCGGCTATTACACCCGCGCCCGCAACCTTCATGCGACTGCCAAACTTGTTACAAATCGTCTTCGCGGCTGTTTTCCGCGTGCCGTCGGGGAAATCCAGAAACTTCCCGGCATTGGCAAATACACCGCCCACGCGCTTGGAACATTCGCGTTCAATCAAGGCGTACCGATTGTCGAAGCCAACGTCTCCCGCGTCTTGAGTCGAGTTTTCAACTCATGGACTCCAATCGATTCAACCGACGGCCGAAACGCTCTCTGGGATTGTGGGGCCGGACTCGTGCCAAAAAGATCGTCGGCGAAATATAATTCCGCCCTGCTCGATCTCGGCGCGTTGATTTGTCTTCCCCGCAACCCGAAATGTGGAATTTGTCCGGTAAAGAATTTCTGCGGCGCTAAAGATCCTGAGTCATTGCCGGTTAAGCGGCCGCGACCTGAAACGAAACGCTTGGTTGAGCGACATGCTTGGATCGTTAGGCAGAACAGAATTCTGCTGCAGTCGGCCGACCACCGCTGGCGCGGAATGTGGATCCTGCCGCAGCTCAACGAGCAACACAAAAAAAGGAACGGCGAGATCTACAATGGCTCTTTTCCATTCACGAACCATCGAATCACGTTGCAGGTTTTTCGGATAAAAAGTCGTAAGATCGACAACCGTCGGGCGCGCTGGTTCAGCAGGCGCGAACTGGAGTCAATTCCGATTCCATCGCCGCATCGCCGCGCAATTGAACAACTCCTCGCGAACGCCTAACTTCGGGCGTGGCTAAAATCGAAACGCTTCCAGATATTCACGGCCATTTCGGGGCCTATGGCGGAATGTTTGTGCCGGAAACGTTGATGTCGGCGTTGCACGATCTGGCAGCCGAGTACGACCGAGCGAAAAACGATCCCTCGTTCCAAAATGAGTTTTCGGTCCTGCTCCGTGATTTCGCGGGACGCCCCACCCCACTTTATTTTGCGGAGCGCCTGACGAATAATCTCGGTGGTCCCAGGATTTACCTGAAGCGCGAAGACCTGCTCCACACCGGCGCGCACAAGATCAATAACGCGCTCGGTCAGATCTTACTTGCCCGGCGAATGGGCAAACGCCGCATCATCGCTGAGACCGGCGCCGGCCAACATGGTGTTGCCACCGCCACGGTTGCCGCTCGTTTCGGTTGCGAATGCGTCATTTACATGGGGAAAGTCGACATGGAGCGCCAGGCGTTAAACGTCGCGCGCATGAAATTTCTCGGCGCAAAAGTTGTTCCAGTCACGGCCGGCCAAGCCACGCTAAAGGAAGCGATCAACGAAGCGATGCGCGATTGGGTCACGAACGTCCGGACCACTCATTATATATTGGGCTCCGTGCTCGGCTCGCATCCTTACCCTATGATGGTGCGCGATTTTCAAAGCGTCATCGGAATCGAAACGAGACGTCAAATCCTGGAGCACGAGCAACGACTGCCCGATCTACTGGTCGCTTGCGTTGGTGGAGGCAGCAATGCCATCGGCCTGTTCCACCCATTTTTGCAAGATGGAGACGTGCGGATGGTTGGCGTCGAAGCCGGTGGAGAAGGAATTCGCAGCGGAAAACATGCAGCGCGCTTTCAAGGCGGACGGCTCGGTGTTTTGCAGGGCACGAAAACTTTTCTGCTCGCAAATGAGGAAGGCCAGATCGAACTAACACATTCGGTTTCGGCTGGACTCGATTACGCCGCCGTTGGCCCTGAACATTCGTACTTACGTGATCTCGGCCGGGTAGAATATACTTACGCGACCGATGATGAGGCCCTCAACGCATTCAAGATCCTTTCCGAGACCGAAGGAATTATTCCGGCGCTCGAGACCGCGCACGCGATCGCCTATCTGGTAAAGAATGCGCCGAAGATGAAACAACACGAACTCATCCTCGTGAACTGTTCCGGTCGCGGCGACAAAGATGTCGATCAGGCCACAGCGGCATTTGGCATGAAGGAGAAATCGAAATGAGATCGATGACCGGATACGGGCACGGAGAGACCGATTACGACGGCACCAAATTCACAGTCGAGGTCAATTCGGTGAATCGAAAACAGAGCGATATCGTGATCAATCTGCCTCGCGATCTCGTTTCGCTTGAGCCGCAGATTCGTCAGACCATCAACGAAAATATTTCGCGAGGACGGACGAATGTCGTAGTCAGCTATCACAATGGATCGAGCGTGCCGCGAAAGTTGGCCCTCGATGTCGATCTTGCTCGTTCCTATCACGACGCGATGCGCGCGCTGCAAAAAGAGTTGAACGCGCCCGGCGAGATCACCATTGGTGCGATTCTGCAGGCGCCGGGCGTAATGCGGGCGCCGGAGGAGTCGTTCGATTCCACCGCGGCGTGGCCGGCGATCGAACGCGCCCTAAGGGCTGCGCTCAACCAATTAATCAAAATGCGCGAGCGGGAAGGCAAAAATCTCGCCAAGGATCTTATTCACCGCTTGAAAGCGATGCGGAAGCAAATCAAGGAAATCCGAACTCTTCATCCCGACGTCGTCAAAAAGTACCGGGCCACGTTATTGGACCGAATCCAAAAGGCCGGTTTACCGATCGCGGCCGACGACGAACGCCTGGTCAAGGAGATCTCGTTCTTTGCCGATCGCTCCGATGTTTCGGAGGAACTGACGCGGGTTGAGAGTCACTTAGCTCAGTTTGCCCATCATCTTCGCCGTCACGAGCCAGTCGGTCGCACGCTTGAGTTCATCACCCAGGAAATTTTTCGCGAACTGAACACTCTGGGTGCCAAAGCGAATGACGCCGGCATCTCCCAACGCGTGGTCGCTTGTAAAGCCGAGCTCGAAAAAATCCGCGAGCAGATTCAAAACCTTGAGTAGTCTATTCACTCGCAACGGAATTCTCTTCGTGCTTTCCGCTCCGTCCGGAGCGGGAAAAACAACTCTGGTCGACGCGCTCCGGAGGACCTCCGAGTTCATTTATTCGATTTCCTGCACGACGCGGCCTGCCCGCGCCGGCGAAGTTGATGGCGAAGATTATCGATTCCTCGCGGATAAAGAATTTAATGCGCGCGCTAAAGCAGGCGAATTCCTGGAACACGCGACTGTGCACGGTCATCGATACGGCACACTGTTGAAACCAATTGCAGAGAATTTGAGCAACGGCCGCGACGTTTTGATAGACATCGACACTCAAGGCGCGGCCAACATCCGCAACTCCAAAGACCAATTCATTCGCGAGGCCCTGGCCGACATTTTTTTGATGCCACCCGACGTTGACGAACTCCGCCGACGGCTGACTAAACGGGGCACCGAAACCGCCGAACAAATCGAAACGCGTCTCGCCAACGCTATCAGCGAAATGGAATCGTGGCCGAAGTATCGCTACACCATCATCAGCCGAACGACCGAGGAAGACTTGAAGAAATTTCGACACATCATGAATGCCGAGCGATATTTGAGCCGACGGCTGGTCAAGAAGTGATTGGCGATCTTCCATGAAACGAAACTCCAATCGGCAAGGCGAAAAGAGCGCCTCTCGCAAAGTTGTCCGCATGCGCGGCGGCGGAAAGACAATCGTTCTTGGCGTGACCGGCTCCATCGCCGCTTACAAATCTGCCGAGCTTGCCAGTTTGCTGGTGAAGCAAGGCCACAATGTGTTCGTTGTGATGACACACGACGCAACGGAGTTCATTACGCCGTTGACGTTGCAAACACTGTCCAAGAACCCGGTATTGACGAGTTTCTTCGACGAAAAAGAGAATTGGCGCCCCGGTCACATCGAACTGGCCGATCGCGCGAATCTTCTTCTGATCGCGCCGGCAACAGCGAACCTTATTGCCGAGCTCGCTCACGGTTTGGCCAATCATCCGCTCGCAGCGATCGCGCTCGCAACGCGCGCACCGATTATGGTCGCGCCGGCGATGAATGGAAAAATGTGGTCGCATCAGGCGACGGTTGAGAACGTCGCGAAATTGAAATCGCGCGGCGTCGAATTCATCGGACCGGAAGAAGGAATGCTGGCCTGCGGCTACGAGGGGCTTGGCCGGCTTTGGAAAATCGAGGACATCGCGTTCCGTGCCGAGTTTCTGCTTGCGCGCCAGGAAAATCTCATCGCGTGAGATTTCTTATCACGGCCGGGCCGACCCGCGAGCCGATCGACCCTGTTCGTTATCTCAGCAATCGTTCATCAGGCAAAATGGGGTATGCGATTGCGGAAGCCGCGGTCGAAGCTGGCCACGATGTCGTCTTGATTTCCGGGCCAGTGAACCTCGATCCGCCACATGGCGCCAAATTAATCTCCGTTGCGACCAGCGACGAGATGTTCGACTCGGTTCATCGAAGCGTCCCGGATTGCGATCTACTGGTAATGGCGGCGGCGGTTGCCGATTACAAACCGGCGCAAATTTCGAACGAGAAAATTAAAAAGCGCGCCGCAGATCTTTCTCTGGACTTAATCCAGACCCGCGATGTTCTCGCGTCGCTTCCGCGACAAGATCGACATTTTGCGATAGTCGGTTTCGCCGCTGAAACCGAAAGCGTCGAAGCGAACGCGCTCAAAAAACTCCGCGAGAAAAATTGTGATGTGATCGTTGCGAACGACGCGCGCGTAGCGATGGAGAGCGACGAAAACGAAGTCACAATTTTCTTTCGCGATGGCGAAAAGAAAAAAATTTCACGCGCACCGAAGAGAATTATCGCACGCGAGCTCGTAAAGATTTTTGAAAATGTTTGCGAAAAAGGTTTGACAAAGAAAATCATGTGATGAATTCATGCGGTAAGTGAAGTCATTCCACTCTTCACAGATTTCCGCGAAAGCGGATTGAAAGGGGGGAATAGAAGTCGATGGCAAAGAAAAAAAGGAAAGCAGCAAAACGTAAAGCGAAGAAAAGAAAAAGGCATTAAGCGCTTCGCCTAACTAACGACTTCGGAAAATCTTTCGAAGTCACAACCCCAAACTTCAACCCGGGAGGAGAACTTGTTTTCCTCCCGGTTTTTTTATTTTGAGATGTTACGCTCTCGCTAGTGCATCAGAAGTGTGCCCTTTTGTAGATTGCCGCAGAGCGGCGGGATTGAGCGGTTGAGACGTTGAGGCGAGAAGCTATTCTGATGTCGATCTCAACTCCTCAACCTCTTGATGAAGCATTATCTCGACGCCGCTGAGAACGCTGCCCGCCAAGCCGGCGAACTGCTTCGGAAGAATTTTCACCACTCGCAACACGTAAACGCCGCGCTTGCGCACGACATCAAACTGGCGATCGATGTCCAGACGCAGGAACTCATCACCAAAATATTGCTGAAACAATTTCCGGAACACGCACTTTACGGTGAAGAAGGGATCGTCGGCGACCAGTCAAGCGAGCACCAATGGGTGGTCGATCCGCTCGACGGCACCGTGAATTATTTTTACCAGATCCCACACTTCTGCGTTTCCATTGCGCTCCGTTGGAAAGGCGAAATCATTGTCGGCGTAATTTACGATCCGATGCGCGATGAAATGTGGAGCGCGCAGAAAGGCGAGAAGCCGCGGCTCAACGGCCGGCATTTTCGAGTGAGCGATCGCGCCGAGTTAGCCGAAGCGGTGATCTCGGTTGGACTAGCGAAGACCGACAAGACGATCGATTCAAATCTGCCCTTGTTCGAAGCGATGATCCATCGCGTGCGCAAATGTCGTGTGCTCGGCAGCGCCGCGCTCGACATGGCCTACGTCGCGTGCGGGCGTTTGGATGCCTACATCGAACGTGGAATCAGTTTATGGGACATCGCTGCCGGATGGATTTTAGTCGAGACTGCCGGCGGCATCGTCGACTTGCGGCCACGCAAAGATTTGAAAGACAAATACAGCATCGTCGCTTCTAATGGTGTCATCGATTTGAAACTGTGAGCACAATTCGCTGCGGAATCGGCTACGACATTCATCGGCTTGGTCAGAATCGAAAACTGATTCTGGGCGGCGTCGAAATTCCCTACCTGCTCGGTCTGGAAGGGCATTCGGACGCCGATGTGCTTTCGCATGCGATCGCAGACGCACTCCTCGGCGCAATCTGTGTCGGCGACATCGGCCAGCATTTTCCGAACACCGACGAATCGATCCGCGGCATCAGCAGCATCGAGATCTTGAAACGGGTGAACCAATTGCTCGCCGACAAGAAGACTCGAATTGTGAACATCGATGCGACTGTGATCGCCGAAGCGCCAAAGCTCGGACCGCAGGTGCCGGAAATGCGAAAGAAAATCGCTGCGACGCTTGGAATTTCCGACTCAGCAAGTCAGCATCAAGGCGACCACGAACGAGCGGCTCGGCCCGATCGGTCGCGGGGAAGGAATTTCCGCGATGGCAGTCGCAACGGTCGAGCAAGATTAATGGCGCTCCGTTTTTTCAATACCTACTCGCGTCAGGTCGAAGAATTTCAGCCACGCACCCCGAAGAAGGTCGACATGTACACCTGCGGGCCGACGGTTTACAGCCGCGCCCACATCGGAAATTTTCGCGCGTATATTTTTGAAGACTTGCTTCAGCGTCATCTCGAAGCGCGCGGATTTAAAGTTCATCGCGTGATGAACATCACTGACGTAGACGACAAAACGATCCGTGGGGCGCGCGAAGCGAAAGTCCCGCTCCAAAAGTTTACCCAGCAATTCAAGGAGGCGTTCTTTAAAGATGCCGAAACGTTGCGTATCAAGCGGGCGGACGAGTATCCATCCGCGACCGATCAGCGTTACATCGAGAAGATGATCGCGATGATCGGCGCCTTGATTTCAAAAGGACTGGCCTATCAGGCGGACGACAAATCGGTTTACTATCGGATCAACAAGTTCCCGAATTACGGGAAACTGGCGCATCTCGATCTTGCCGAACTCAAACCATCCGGGCGCGTTCAGCATGATGAGTACGACAAGGAGCACATCGGCGACTTCGCGCTCTGGAAAGCGTGGGACGAGGACGATGGCGATGTGAAATGGGATTCGCCGTGGGGACCGGGCCGACCCGGATGGCACATTGAATGCAGCGCGATGGCGACGACCATTGCTCGGCGACCAGCTCGACATCCACTGCGGCGGCGTGGACAACATCTTCCCACATCACGAAGCGGAGATTGCGCAAAGCGAAGGCGTGACCGGAAAAAAGTTCGTGAACTACTGGCTGCATTGCGCGCATTTACTGGTCGACGGCCAGAAAATGGCGAAGTCGCTGGGAAATTTTTACACCGTGCCAGATGTTCTGGAAAAAGGTTATACCGGTCGCGAAATGCGTTACGCGCTAATGCGCGTGCATTATCGGACGCAATTGAACTTCACCTGGGACGGAATGAAAGAAGCGCGCGAGTCGCTTGGACGCATCGACGATTGGCTGGAGCGACTGCGAGAATACGCAGGCGATGCACGGGCTAAAGTCGAGAATGAACTGGGCCATCAATTTGACGACGCGCTCGACGACGACTTAAATATCTCCGCGGCGCTCGGTTTTCTTTTCGAAACGATTCGCGACACGAACCGCGCGATGGACGAAAACAAACTCGACGCCAAAACCGCGGCCGCGTGGCTAAGTTGGTGGAATCGAATTAACACCACGCTCGATTTCGAATCTGGCGGCGCCGAATTGCCGGAAGAAGTGAAAAAGCTGGCGGACGAGCGTCTGCAGGCGAGGCTTGCAAAAGATTTTCGGAAAAGCGATGAATTGCGCGACAAGTTGAATGCGCTCGGCTGGGAAGCGCGCGACACGAAGGACGGTCAGAAGATAACGCGACGCGCCGGCGCGAAATAGAAAATGTTTGCGCCCGCTCAATTTCTCAGTCTCGAACACACGGCTCACCCGAAATTGTTCGAAGACCACCAATTTGTCTGGAACGCGCTGAAGCAGATCGCGAGTTATCTGCAATTTCGTCTGAAACCGGCGGTGCTCGGCGACCTGGTCGGCCGGCCATTTATCAGCAGCAATGTATTCGTTGGTCGCGGCACCATTGTCGAACAAGGCGCGGTGTTAAAAGGGCCGGCGTGGATTGGCGAGAACTGCCAGATCCGCAGCGGTTGTTACGTGCGCGAGAACGTCGTTGTCGGCAACGGCGTAGTCATGGGCAACTCGTGCGAGTTCAAGAACAGCATCATCTTCGACGAAGCGCAGATTCCGCACTTCAATTACGTGGGCGATTCGATCCTAGGCTACAAAACACACCTCGGCGCCGGCGTGATCCTTTCAAACGTGAAGCTCGATCACAGCGAGATCGCGGTGGCCGCAACAGAAGGCAACATTGCAACGGGTCTCAAAAAGTTTGGCGCAATCGTTGGTGACCGAACCGAGATTGGCTGCAACGCGGTGATTAACCCGGGCTCTCTTCTCGGGCGCGATTGCATCGTTTATCCAAACGTAAACTTCCGTGGCATATTGCCGGAAGGAAGTGTGGCCAAATTGCGGCAGGAACTTCAAATCCTGGACCGCCGCAGTCGCAACGAATAACGTAAACGGATGGGGAGGGATTATCCAACACTTCGCGTTGACTCCAGCGAGGTAGAGGCGATTGACCTCAATCGCCATAGCGGTTCGGTGAACCGCCGCTACCTTTAACCCCGGCGCGTAACGCGCCCCACCGGTCGAACGGCGTTCGAATCTCCGTGAAGCGAAGGAACAGGGCCCGGCCACACACTTCCAAAAACTCCAGCTGCGATCTGGCGGATGGGGAGGGATTCGAACCCTCGGTACCTTTCGGTACACACGCTTTCCAGGCGTGCACAATCGACCACTCTGTCACCCATCCTTGTGGCGAGGAAGGGTAAGATCGACAATCAGAGTTGCAAGCGACGGAACAATTCGTCGAGCGGCAGCTGGATGCCGATGAAAAACTCGCCGAAGTCAGCGTACTCGGCGCTGACCGGATCGAATCGCATCTCGTAAACGATCGCTTTGATCTGAAACGTATCGCGGGCAAAGAGCGTCACGCCCCATTCTGCGTCGTCGAGACCGGTCGAGCCGGTGATCAGTTGTTTCACCTTGCCGGAGTATTGACGGCCAACATTGGCGTGGCCTTTCATTAATTTGCGGCGCTCATCGAACGGCAACGCGTACCAGTTACGCTGTTCGCCGCGACGCTTGTTCATATTATAGAAACAAACCACCGGCCAATCGGGCAGCGTCGGATAAACTCGCCCCTGGCGGTAATGTTTAATTCGGTCGTGAAACGTTGCCAGCGCCTGCTCTAGCTTCGCTGGATCGCGTTTTGTCTCCGCGTCTAGCGTCGCGGTATATTCCTCATCGGTCGTGACATACTCGCTCTCTTCAGTGAGCGACAAATAACTGTAGACCGGCGTAAGCAGATCGGCTCCCAACGATAGCGACAGTTGCTTCTCGATCCGGTTCGCGTTCTGCAGATCGGGCGTGATCAACATGAATCCCAGATCAGCTTTCGGCGTGACGACGCTGAGGGTAAGAAGCTGCGTGGAATCCATCACCCGAACTTCCTGAACCAGTTTCGTCAGATTCGTTTTCGCCGCGTTCTGATCCTCGCGGCTCAGCAAATTCCACTGACCGTGTTCAACCTGATAAAACAAATGCAGGCAATGCCACCCTTGCTCGGGGACGAGTGTTGTACTTTTGTCGGTCACGGCTGTAAGTTTAGCGTCGGGGCGCGCGTATGTCGATGTTTGGTGGATCGAGCTCTCCGAGCTCGATTAGATCGTCCGCAGAGCGGCCGATCCACCTATCGCGGCGCGGTTTGCGCGCTCGGCAAGTGCTCCATGCAGTATTCTTCTCCGTCGCGTGCTACCCTAAATTCCAGATCCGGATCGGTCAGTTCTGTCCGTCCACAGACGGCGCACTTGTGAAGCGATTCGGCTTCGGGCTTGGCTTGCCCTTCAAATCGACGGCGGCGGGCGGAGACGTCGTGGCGATGCCGAGCTTCATAGATGTATCCCGGTCCGAAGAAAATCAGATAATTGGCTAACGCAGCAACCAGCGAGGCGCGGTATGAGGTCGCGCCAGTAAAAAATCCGAGCAATAGGAACGCGGCGGCGATCCATGCCAGCCATTTTATCCGCACCGGCAGAATAAAAAGAATGTAGATGATTTCCTCCGGGTAAAAACGCGCGAAGGCGAAAAACAGCGACGCGATCAACATCCCGTTTGAAAAATTACTGCCAAAAAAGAATGCGGCGATAGTCGTGCCGATCATGCCGATCGCGATGTACAACGTGAATTGAAACGCACCCATCGCGCGTTCGACGCCCTCTCCTATCCACCAGAGAAACCAGAGCGCGAAGATGACCCAAAACGGGCTCATCGTTTGAGGAATGAAAATGTAAGTGATGAGTCGCCACACTTCGCCGTGGCGGATTTTTTCCGGATCAAGCATCAGCATCGAAGTGAATCCCGGAAGGGCCCACGACAAGCCGAACACGAGCGCGGCGAAACCAACCAGGATTCGGTGCAATCCCGGAATCCCGAGAAAACCCAAACGCCGTTCCAGTTTAACGAGCCAAGCCATTCGGTCGACGATCATTGCGCACGGTGATGCCGAAGTCTAGTTTGCGACGTGAACGAAGAAGCGACGAAAAAGACCGCACTTTACGATGAGCACGTAAAGCTCGGCGCGAAGATTGTGCCGTTCGCGGGTTGGCTGATGCCGGTGCAATACATCAGCATCATGGAAGAACATCAAGCCGTGCGAAAAAACATGGGCATGTTCGACATTTCGCACATGGGCCAGTTGATCGTCGACGGAAACGATGGGCGCGGCTGGCTGAACACGATGTTGACCAACAACATCGACAAATTGGAAATCGGCCAGGGCCAATACACTTTTCTTCTCAACGACAAAGCTGGGATTATCGACGACCTCATCGCCTACCGAATTGGCGACAAAAAATTTCTGCTAGTGGTCAACGCATCGTGCACCGATCAGGACCTCGATTGGCTGAATAAACACAAACGCGGCGATGTGAAGATCGACAATAGGAGCGCGAATTTCGGTGGCGTGGCGATTCAAGGACCGCGCGTCGCGGAGCTCTTCGTGAACCTGCCGGCACGAAATCACATTGTCGACCTTGAGATCGCCGGGATGCCGCTCTCGATGGCGCGAACCGGTTACACCGGCGAAGACGGCGTGGAAGTTTTCTTTCGGACCAGCGATGCGGCGAGGTTTTGGAACGCCGCCCTCGAAAAAGGAAAGGAACTCGGGATTAAGCCCTGCGGTTTGGGCGCGCGCGATACGCTGCGACTCGAAATGTGTTATCCGCTCAACGGTTCCGATCTTTCGCCGGAACGAAACCCGATCGAGGCCGGGCTCGGTTTCTTTGTCGACCTAACGAAGCCGAACTTCATCGGCCGCGACGTGTTGTTGAGAACCAAAGAAAACGGGCCGCGCGAAAAATTAGTTCCATTCAAAATGAAAGACAAAGGTCCACCGCCGCGCCCGCATTATTCCGTTTTCGAAAACGGCCAGCGAATCGGCGAAGTGACCAGCGGCACGCTTTCGCCGAGCTTGAATTGGGGCGTCGGAATGGCGTATGTCTCAGCCCCGCACGCGAAAATCGGTGCGCAAATCGACATCGAGATTCGCGGGCAGAAATTTCCGGCAACGATCGAGAAAAAACCGTTATACAAAAAATGATCCGCGGCTGACACAGCCGCCACTACAGCATTATGAACGTTCCAGACGATTTGCTTTACACCGAGAGTCACGAATGGATTAAGCGCGAAGGCGACAAAATCCGCGTCGGCATCACCGATCACGCCCAAGCCGAATTGACCGATGTCGTTTTTGTCGAGCTGCCGAAGATGGACCGTCAAGCGAACGCGAAGGAGGCGATCGCGGTGGTGGAGTCCGTGAAAGCGGCGAGCGACATTTACGCGCCGGTCAAAGGGACCGTCGTGGACGTAAACAAGGCGCTCGAAGCTGACCCCGGCTTGATTAATCGCGAACCTTTCGGCCAGGGCTGGCTCTTCGTCCTGAAGATCGACAACCCTGACGATCTCAAGAATCTGAAAGACGCCGCCGCTTACAAAAAGCAGATCGGCTAGGTCGCATCACACGCTTTAGTATTCCAGAAACGGACTACTTAATAAGCTCTCCGCTTTTTCGGCTTTCTTCTGCGAGCGCCGAGCAAAAAGCATCACGACTACTGCTAGCGCAAACAAGTTGATTCCAACCGTCCAGGGCAACATCTGATGAAACGTCAATACCCATTCGCTTCCCAGCTGAAAATTCGCACCGAACTGACCACCCGATACGACAACGCATAGATAGAACCCTGAGAAAAAATGGTAAGCAAAGTCAGGAGAGGCGAAGATCGGAATCTGGAGTCCGTAATAAATCGAGAGTTGCTTCCTTGGATTTCGACCTTCAGCAAGAGCAAGCCCAAGTGCGACTCCGTACGCGTAAAACAAGGTTACGAGAACAGCTAATGCAGTTCCGAGTAATGGTTTTTCCTCCGCAGAGAAAATCGCCGCTAACGTTATAACGACCCCTGTGAATCCGCCACCAAGCGTGGCAATCGCTAGAATCCTCCGCCACCAAATCGGCATGGAAGAATTTTAGTCCGTGAGGTAACAGCGTAACAACGCTTAATCTTTGCCGAAGAGCAGTTCGTCGACGCCGCGGAGGACTTCTTCTACGCGGACGGGTGCGGCGAAAAAGCTGTAGCCGGATAGAATTCCGCCTGAAACCATCTGGCTTTCCGGACGGAGGCTGCTCAGGGAAAGCACCGGTGTGTCCTTGAGCACGCCATCGGTATGGATCTCGCGCTCAATGTTGCGACGTTCCTGGCCCGCCGTGTCCACGAGGATGAGATCGGGCTGAAACCAGCGGGCGGCGTTTAGCGCGAGCTTATCGTCGTGCTCTTCACGGATGACATATTTCCCGGCGCGTTCCAGCGCTCGTCGAATGAGACGAGTTACGCCGGGTTCGTGATCGATTAAGAGGATTTTCTTTTGAAACTTCATGGTGGTTGAATGGTGAGGCCCCATTCCCGAGCATCGCTTGTGCCATCCGTGCGGACGGAATCGGCTTTCATCTCGGCGGCGGTGTGCTTAATTTCGTGTTCGCCATGAGCAGCAAGGCCAAGCCTCCGGGCTCGGAGTTGAACTTTGAGAAAGCGATGAGCCGGCTCGAGGCGATCGTCGAACAGATGGAGACCGGGAAATTGCCGCTCGAGGACTTGATCGTGCGCTACGAAGAAGGGATGAATCTGGTAAAGGTTTGCCAGGAACGCCTGACCAACGCAGAGCAGAAGATCGAGATCATTGCTCGCAATAGCGCCGGGAAGGCCGTAGTGAAAGATTTTGAACCTGCGGCCGAATCGTCCAACGATGTTAAAAGTGGGGAGAAGGAATTAAAGAATGACGAAGTCAGACTCTTCTGAAACAACAACAGTTGCGCCGGAAAAACCGAAGCGCTTGCTGGACGAAATTCGTGGGCCCGCCGACATTAAGGCGCTTCGCGAACAAGACCTGCCGCAGCTTGCGCAGGAAGTTCGCGACGAATTGATCCGCGTTTTATCGCAAACCGGCGGACACCTCGGGCCAAACCTTGGCGTTGTCGAACTGACGATCGCGCTCCATCGCGTGTTCAACACGCCCAAAGACCGATTTGTGATGGACGTAAGCCATCAAGGTTACGTCCACAAACTTTTCACCGGCCGCCTCGACCGTTTTTCGACGATGCGGCAGTTCGGCGGACTGAACGGATTTTTGCTCCGCACTGAAAGCGACCACGATTGCTATGGCGCGGGTCACGCAGGCACCGCGTTATCGGCCGCGCTCGGAATGGCGGTTGGCCGCGATCTTCGCGGTGGCGATGAGAACGTCATCGCGATTGCCGGCGACGCGGCGTTCACGTGCGGCATCAGTTACGAAGCGTTGAACAACATCCGCACCCAGACCAAGAAGTTCATCGTGGTGCTGAACGACAACGAATGGTCGATCGCGAAGAATGTCGGCGCGATTGCGAACTACTTTAACCGCATCGTTACGAATCCGACCTACGCGCACTTACACGATAAGGCGCGCGATTTCGTCGAGTGGATTCTCGGCAAGACTGGCGTGCACTTCGCGCACAAAGTCGAGGAAAGCGTCAAAGGATTGCTCGTCCCGAGCGTGATCTTTGAGGAACTCGGCCTGCGTTACTACGGCCCGATCGACGGCCACGACCTTCCGCTGCTCACCAGGACGTTTGAATTCTTGAAGACGCAGGATGAGCCGGTGTTGCTCCACATCCTGACCAAGAAAGGCAAAGGCTACGAACCGGCGATCAAACAACCGGACAAATTCCACGGGCTCGGCAAATATAAGATCGAGAGTGGTGAAACTGCACCGACGCCGACGCCGACTTACTCGGAAATCATCGGCAAAACGTTGGCTAAGTTTGCGGACAACAATCAAAAGCTGGTGGCGATCACCGCGGCGATGCCGAGTGGCACCGGGCTTGGACATTTCCAAAAGGCGCATGCAAACCGTTACTTCGACGTCGGCATCGCCGAGGAACACGCCGCGTTGTTCGCGTGCGGTTTGGCGACCCAGGGAATGACACCGTTCCTCGCGATCTACTCCACGTTTTTCCAGCGCGCCTACGACATGGCGATTCACGACATGGCGATTCAAAGGCTGAACGTGCGACTTTGCATGGACCGCGCAGGCTTGAGCGGCGATGACGGCCCGACGCATCACGGCTTGTTCGACATCGGATATCTGCGGCACATCCCGAACTGGGTCCACATGCAGCCGAAAGACGAAGATGAATTCGTGGACATGCTCTGGACGATGGCGAATTACAACTCCGGACCGATCGCCGTTCGTTATCCGCGAGGATCCGGAACTGGCGCGAAGATCAAACCAGAGCCGAAACTGCTCGAAATCGGCAAGGCTGAGGTCGTGAAGCACGGACGCGATGTCGCGATCTTCGGCCTCGGCAACATGTTTGAAGTTGCCGAAGAAGCCGCGAAAAAACTCGAAGAAAAGGGGATTTCCGTCGCGCTGATTAATCCGCGTTGGATCAAGCCGATGGACACGGGTACGCTCGAGTTCTTTGCTCGCAGCGTCGAAGTTGTCGCAACGATCGAAGACCACGTGCTGCACAACGGATTCGGTTGCGCGGTGATGGAACATTTGCATTCGCACCAAATCAACACGCCGGTCGCGAGGGTCGGTTGGCCGGATGAATTCATCGAACACGGCGCCGTGCCGGTTCTCCGAAAGAAGCACGGCATTACTGCCGACGCGCTTGTCGAGAAAGTCCTGGCGCTCCTAAAGAAAAACCCAGCGGCAAAAACTTCTGTAGCGTAGTTGCACGCCAGATCGGCACGTCGATTGTCGATCTAACGCATGCCCGCAATCGAAGCTCGGGACCTTACCAAGATTTATCGCACCTACCGCAAAGAGAGCGGGCTGCGGGGCGCTATAAAAGGCTTGGTGAAACGACGGTATGATGAAACCAGAGCTGCGGATGCGGTTTCGTTTCAAATCGAGGAAGGCGAATTCGTCGGATTTCTCGGACCGAATGGCGCCGGAAAAACAACCGTTTTGAAAATGCTTTCGGGTTTGCTGAACCCGACATCCGGCGACGCCCGCGTTCTTGGTTTCGTCCCGTGGGAACGGCGGAACGAAATGAAACGCCAGTTCAGTCTGTTGATGGGTCAGAAAAATGCCCTGTGGTGGGATTTGCCCGCGCAGGAGTCGCTCGAGCTCAACCGCGCGATTTATGGAATTGATCGCGATCGGTTCAACAAAGTCGTCGGCGGTTTGGCAGAGCTTCTCGAGGTCACGGAGAAAATGAACGTGATGGTGCGCGAGCTCTCGCTCGGTGAGCGGATGAAAATGGAACTGATCTCAGCACTCATCCACGAGCCGCGCGTTTTGTTCCTGGACGAACCGACAATCGGACTCGATGTCGTCAGCCAGAAACGAGTTCGCGAATTTCTGCGCATCTACAACAAGGAACATCGCATCGTGACGTTGCTGACGAGCCATTACATGCAGGACATTGAAGAACTGACGCACCGAGTGTTAGTCATCGATCACGGAAAGATTTTCTTCGACGGGCCGCTCGATAAGATCGTTGACCGTTTCGCGGTTTACAAAATTGTGAGTCTTACGTTCAACGCCAACCCGAACTGCGATTTCTCGCGTTTCGGCGAAGTGATCGAGCAAACGCCGGTGTCCGTGCAGCTCAAGGTCCCGCGCGCGAAAGTGACCGAAACGACGCGTGAAGTCCTGCAATCGTGCGACGTGATCGACATCAACGTGCAGGAGGTGCCCGTCGAGGAAGTCATTCGCCAGCTTTTCGGCAGCCGGCGAAGTTCTGAAGTCGCCGCCAGTGGCCCGCCTAAGTCCGAGTCAACGCGCGCTTGAGCTCGTGGCTATAAGCCGGATTGACCTCAAACGCCATTACCGGCATTTCGGCGAACTCAATCTGTTCCGAGTAAGGAATACTCTCAACGAATCCGGCCGCCATCAGGCTATTGAGAATGTCCGTGACGTCGTCCGATTCCATTCGAACGTAGTCCTGAATTTCGGCACCGAGCATCGAATTGGTAAAGCCAATCGCGCGAACAACCGATGCTTCGCGTCCACTAAGTTTGATCGTCCGCATATCGACTGAAAAATTAGCAGCTTCCATACCGGTATGATCTTAGCCGTGCGCGGCTTGCGCGACTCAGTCGAGGGTGGTCAATAGCACGCTTTTTTCCATCCCGTCGGCGAAAGTTGGATATTGCGGCACCCATCCGAGGCTTCGCAATTTCGCATTGCTCACGCGTTTATTGCTCTCGCCTCTTTTACGCTTGGATGTCGATTTTCCGGATGCCGGAAGCGGACGATTTAACCTGGTTGCGAGCCATCGGTAACAATCGCTTAGCAAAGTCGGCTCATTGTCCACGAGATTGTAAATTTGGCGGGCGGATTCCCCGCGTCGAAGCAAGAATTTGATCGCCTCGGCCGCGTCGTCGCGATGAATCTGATTCATGAAGCGATCGTTCTCCGGATCAATTCGCGCTTCGCCATTCGAGAACTTTCGCAGTAATGCGGAGCGCCCAGGGCCATAGAGTCCCCCGAGGCGAATTGCAGTTCCACCGTTTGCGAGGACCAAATCTTCGGATTCACGCAATACCTTTCCCGTTTCATGTTTCGGCTCAGCCGGACTTTCCTCAGAGACCCATTCACCTCCGTTCTGCGCGTAAACACTTGTGCTGCTAACAAAGACAAACCGCGCGCTGCTAAAATGTTCCAGGAGACTGCGCACGCCATTTAAATAAACACTGCGATAAGAATCGGCGTCTCCTCCGCGCGTGCTCGCGCAATGAACCATCACCTCGAATTCTGATCTGTGCGTGACAACATCCTGCGGATCAGAAATGTCGACCGTCTTTGCGCGAACCCCGCGGCATCCTGAAAGTTCACGCGCGGACTCAGGCGACAGTGTCCAGCCTTCGACCTCCCAGCCCTCGGCTACCAACGATTCGGCCAACGCGCGGCCGAGATAACCGCACCCGGCAATGAGAGCGCGCGGCATAGCTTCGATCTTTACGCCGCGATACCGGCAATCTCGATGTCGTCGAACATCTTGGATTGGAGCGCGCGCACTTGATTCAACCGAATCAACTCCAGCAGCGCCAGAAAAGTTACCACAATCTCAATTCGGGACGCCATCTGGCTAAAAAGTTCGGAAAAACGCACCGAACCGCCGTTGCCGACTCGTTCCAGAATTTTCTCAATCTTGTCCGACACGCTGAATCTTTCAGCAAAAATTTCTCCCAAATCTTCCCGGGCGTCGGCCCGCTTGATCACTTCCTGAAAGGCATGGATCAGCTGAAAAATTCCAACTTCATGCAGCGGCAGAGGTTCATCTGAGGCCGGCACGCTGCCGCCATCCCGGATGAAGATTTGCTCCTGCTCCAGTGCGCGATCGTGCAGCTGCGCCGCTACTTCCTTGAACTTCTTGTATTCGATCAACTGGCGAATCAGATCCCAGCGCGGATCGTCTTCCTCGGCATCTTCTTCGGGCGGCTGCTGGTCGAGAGGCAGCAGGCTGCGGCTCTTGAGGTAGATCAGGTTCGCCGCCATGACCACGAATTCACCGGCAATGTCGATCTTCAGTTCCTTGAACGCCTGGAGATACTCGAGGTATTGCTTCGTAATCCGTTCAATCGAGATGTCGTAAATGTCGATCTCGTCGCGCTTGATCAGGTAAAGCAGGAGATCGAGCGGGCCCTCGAAGATTTCGAGCTTAACCTTGTAATCGGTCTCCATGTCTCAACGAATTGTAGATCGCGTGGGGTTGAAGTAAATCGCGCGAACCGAACTCTCTATGTCGATCTTGAGACCGAGGTCAGGGACCGACTTCGTGACGATGCACCCAGACGCTGTTCACGATGCCGAGCGCGAACATGATCATGAGCGCGAAGGAACCACTATAACTAATCAGCGGCAACGGCACACCAGTGATTGGCAGCATTGAGATCGTCATCCCGACATTTTGGAAAATGTGCGTGAAAATGAGCGCAGTGATTCCGATGACGAGAAGCAAACCAAATTGGTCGCCGGCAAAGAAAGCAACGAAAAGACACGTCAACAAAAGCAACGCAAATGCGGCGATAAGAAAAACGCCTCCAACGAAGCCCCACTGCTCTCCGATTGCCGAGAAGATGTAATCGTTGTGGACGGCGGTAGCGGGAAGAAATCCGAGCTCGATCTGCGTGTTTGGCGCTTTGAAACCCTTTCCCGCCCAGCCGCCGGACCCAATAGCTATGAGCGATTGGTTGATCGCCCACGAGGAGCCTTGTTTGTCGATCTCCGGATGCGCGAATGCCGTAAGTCGGGCCTGCTGATACGGCTTCAGGACCAGATTCGCCGTGATTGGAATCATCGCGAACAAAAGTAACAGGATGCAGACCAGATAACGCAGCGGCATGCCGCCGACGAAAAGCAACGCGAGTAGAACCGGCACCCAGATAATCACTTCGCCCAGGTCCGGTTGCATCAGAATCAACAGGCAGGGCGCGCCCGCGATGGCACCGCATACCAGCAAACGCAACATCGGATGCATTTGTTTGAACTGACTGAGGAACAACGCCAGCACCATGATTCCGGCAACAACTGCAAGCTGCGCGGGTTGGAAGTTAATTGGCCCGAGATGGAGCCAGCTCCGGGCGCCATAAACTTTTTGGCCCATGAACTTCGTCAGGACGAGAAAGAAGATGCCCGCCACGTACATGGGAAGGGCGCCCCATCGAATCCACCGGTAATCGACGAGGCTGGCAACCATGAACGCAAAGAAACCCACGATGACCCAGTTCGCCTGCTTCCTCCAAAAATCAGCCGCGACCGGGTCTTCGCGCATGTAGGTGGCACTGTAGATGGCGATCACCCCAAATACCGCCAATGCGAGCATGACAACGAGCAAGAGCCAGTTGAGGCCGAGCAACTTCCGCAAAAATGGGGTCATTTGGGTCTACCTTACCGCACGCGAGACTATTATTTTTCAGTATACGCAGGACGCGAGGTTCGCAACGCGTTTTGGCACCCAAGCTTGGGAAAAATCATCTCAAAGGGCCTTCGGGTTGATTCCTAGGTGAGATCTAAGTTGCTATAGATAACATATTCATATCCAGCGGTTTACAATAAAAATTGAGAAAAATAGTCGCTTTTCTTGTCGACCTATAGGAACCATTTTAGAATTGGATTCCTTCGAGCTGAGGGTCCCGGGTTATGGCGAAGAAAACAAAACGCAAAGTTGCGTATCGCAGACTGCCAATGCAGCAACAGTTAAACCTGCGACAGGACGGAAGACACTTCGATCTCGGCGTAATGTTCGATCAACTCAACAGGCGTTATTTCCGGAGCCGGCTTCGCAATTACAAAGTGGAATGGGGACGTCGCCGAAAACATCGCCCGAAAGACCATTTTGTCTTTGGAACCATCCAGGAAGAAGATCGCGTCATTCGAATTCATCCATTGTTGGATCAGGCTTTCGTACCGACATGGTATTTGAAATACGTTCTCTATCACGAAATGCTGCACTCGGTCGTGCCCGACAAACTTCTGCGCAGCGGACGGCGACAGGTTCACACCGACGAATTCAATCGGCGCGAGCGCACGTTTCACAGTTATTATCGAGCCCGGCGCTGGGAGGAGCAGAACCTCGCGCGGTTTCTTCGTTAAATTCGAACCGGTATCCGCGCGTTTAGCGCTTCTCAGCAGCAGCGGGCCGCGGATTTGTCTCAGACGGCGAGGGAGTCGTTGCTACGTTCTTCTTGATGAGGTACCAGAGAGTTGTCGCGAGTAAGAGGGATATCAACTTCGCGCGCCAATTCTTCAGGAGGATTCTCTTCATAACGTCCGTGCAATAAAATTTCGCCGATCCGCTGGCGAAACGTTTCCGGAGTAAAGTTGCGCTCAATTCGCCGCCGATGGCAAATGGAAATACTGCCGGTCTCTTCCGAAACAACAATCGAGACCGCGTCGGATTCCTCCGTGATCCCGAGCGCGGCCCGATGCCGCAGACCAAGGCTGCGGTCCAGAGTCTCGCGCTGGCTCACCGGAAAAATGCAGGCCGCCGCGGCGATTCGACCATTCCGAATAATCACACCGCCGTCGTGCAAGGCGGCCTTCGGATGAAAAATACTCAACATCAATTCCACCGAAAAATCCGAGTCAAGCGTGACACCGGTTTCCTCGTAAACGCGAATGGAAGTGTCGCGTTCGATGGCGATCAGCGCACCGAACTGTTTGTTCGCGAGCTGAGTTACCGCTTCGGCAAGATCATGGATCGTCTCCCGTTTTTCACTCGTGAGCGAAAAGATCGGATGGCCACCGAGTTCGGCCAGGCCCCGGCGCAGCTCTGGTTGGAAGATAACGACCAGGGCGATTGCGAGGAAGACCGAGAAACTGCGCACCAACCAGCCAATCACCACGAGGTTCAACAGCGTCGAGATTAGAGTCAGGGTGAGAAAAACAATCGCCAAACCAGTGAGCACTTTGGCGCCGCGGGTGCCTCGAAAGTAAAGGTAGCCGTAATAGATACCGACACTCAGCAGGATGATTTCAAGGATACTTCGCCAGCTTTTGAACCAGAGTTGGAGAAGCTCCTGAACCATCATGATACTTCCTCTACTGTTCGCAGTGCCGCCACATTTTCTTTCACATCGTGAACCCGCAGAATATCGGCGCCCCGCGCACGCAAAATCGCGGTCAGCGCAATAGTCGGCGGAAGGCGGTCGTCCACATCGTCGGAACCAACGAGTTTTCCCAAAAAAGATTTTCTCGAAACGCCGACCATCAATGGACGATCGTCCACCCGCAGTTCCTCAAGATTTTGGAGCAGCGACAAATTGTGCTCGAGCGTTTTGCCGAAACCGATTCCGGGATCGAACGCCAGCCTCATGGGATCAACGCCGCACTCTAGGGCGCGAGAATATTGTTGTCTAAAAAAATCGGCCACTTCTTGTACAACGTCGCCGTACTGTGGATTTTTCTGCATGGTCCGCGGCTCGCCCTGCATGTGCATCAGCACCACGGCCGCATTTCGTTTCGCGGCGAGCGACAGCATTTGTTCGTCGCCGCGTCCGGCAGTCACGTCGTTAATGATCGACGCGCCGGCATCGAGAGCCGCTGTCGCAACTTCCGATTTCGAGGTATCGATAGAAATCGGGACGCCGATCTTGGCGCGCAGCTTTTCGATCACTGGAAGCACGCGCCTCAACTCTTCTTCGACTGAAACAGGTTCGGCGCCGGGCCGGGTCGATTCACCGCCGACATCGATGATATCGGCGCCTTCCGCCTCCAATTGAATTCCGTGTTTAACCGCGGCATCGCACTCGAAAAATTCGTTGCCGTCAGAAAATGAATCCGGCGTGACATTGAGCACACCCATGATCATTCCCCGCTTGGAAAGATCGACGAAATTGTCATCGATTTTCCAAACGCGGGTCATCATCCGTATTCAGACTAACACGCGTAGCCGCTTATTTCGAAGCCGTTGTAGCCGCGGCTCTATGGCCCGCTGGGGCGTCGCACAGCCACGCAGCTGTACCTCATTTTTTTGAGTAATGCGCCATCAGTCCGCCTTGGGCAATAGAGTGACCTTTTAGCGCCGCCACGACTTCCTGCCGTTTCGCGCCCGATTTCAAATCGAGCGTACAATCGAGCGCGAGGACTTTGAAATAATAGCGGTGCGTGCCCGAAGGCGGTTGCGGTCCGCCGTATCCGATCTCGCCAAAATCATTTTTGCCCTGGGTTGCCCCGGTTGGCACGCTGCCTTCAGGAATGTCGGTCGTTTTCGGATCAATGTTCCAAACCAGCCAGTGGGTAAACGGATTGGCGGGGCCGGCGGAGGTGTCGGGATCGTCCATGACCAACACCAGACTCTTCGCCTCAGCGGGCGCTCCCGCGATCCGCAATCCGGGGCTAACATTCTGTCCATTCTTGCTGAACTTCTCCGGAATCGTTCCCTTGTCTTGAAACGCCGGGCTTGTGATTTTTATCTTGGTTCCTGCCGCGAACGCGAAAAGCGAAGCGGCTGCGACGATACAAACGGCAGCAAAAATTGTTTTCATATTTAGTCGTTAGACTGACATCCTCCAATATGGTTTCGTCACTATGAGCAAAAACGGCCGGACAATTCGAGAAAAGGTTCTCGCCCTGCTGGGCAAGCCCGATTATCGGCCGCTCGACCAGAACGAAGTCGCGCGAGCTCTCGGGCTAAAAGCCAGAGAGGGGGTCGAAGTTCACCGGATTCTGCGCGAGCTCGAACATGCCGGTGAAATTGTCCGAATTCGCAAAAGCCGTTACGTCCTTCCCTCCGAAGCCGATCTCATTGCCGGGAAATTATCCATCCATCAGTCGGGGTTCGGCTTTCTCGTTCCGGAAAAAAAGGGTGAGCCAGATATTTTTGTGGCCGCTGAAAACACCGGCACGGCAATGAACGGCGATCGCGTGGTCGTGCGGATCAGCCGCGATGTTCCTCCGCGAGGCGCCAGAGGTGGCCGTGGCCGGGCGCGCGCGGGTCATCGGACTGAAGGACGGGTGATTCGAATTCTGGAACGCGCCCGCGACACGATTGTGGGAACGCTTCAACGTTCGAAGAAGAACTTTTATTACGTCGTCCCGGACGATCCTAGAATCATTCACGACGTTTATGTTCAACAAGCAAGAGATCAGGCGGCGAATATTGGAGATAAAGTCGTCGTTCGTTTGGAAGACTGGCAATCGCGTCACGTCAATCCAGAAGGCGAGATTGTCGAGGTCCTTGGCTCCGCCAGCGCACCCGGCGTCGACATGTTGTCGATCATCCGAAAATACAATCTGCCCACAGAGTTTCCAAAGGCCGTTGTGGACGAAGCGAATCGAATCCCGACATCAGTCGAGCAGCGAATGTTGGAAGACCGCGAGGATCTCCGGGACAAATTCATTGTCACCGTTGATCCAGACGACGCGCGTGACTTCGACGATGCGATCGACGTTGAAAAAATCGGCAACGAAGGCTGGAAACTCGGCGTACACATCGCGGACGTTTCCGCGTATGTCACATCGGACAATGCGCTTGATCGCGAAGCGCGTCGTCGCGGAAACAGTGTGTATCTGCCGGACCGTGTTATCCCGATGTTGCCGGAACGCCTGAGCAACGGGGTTTGCAGTCTAAATCCGGGCGTCGATCGGCTGACGTTTTCCGTTTTCATCGAGTTCGACAAAAACGGTCGCGCGAAGAATGCGCGCTTCGCCAGGAGCGTCATCCGCAGCGCCAAGCGACTTACTTACAGGGAGGCTTACGCGATTTTGCAGGCGAAGCCGAATGGAGAACTGAGTCGGCGATTGCACACTTCCTGGGAACTCGCTTCAATGCTGCGCCGAAAACGTTTCGAGCACGGCTCGCTCGATCTCGATTTCCCTGAAGTCAAAGTTTACGTGGATGCAAATGGCAAGCCGGTCCGCCTGGAGCGCGTCGAGAACGATGAATCGCATCAACTCATCGAAGAATTCATGCTCGCGGCGAACGAAGCAGTCGCGCGTGAGCTGCGGCATCGATCAACTCCAACGATTTACCGGGTCCACGAAGATCCCGACCCGGAGAAGCTCGGCGAATATCGGGAATTCATTCTCAGTTTCGGTTACAAAGTCGGCGACCTTTCGAATCGCAAGGAAGTGCAACGCTTCCTGGCCTCGGTTCGTGGCAAACCCGAAGAACAGGCCCTGAAAATTGGTTTACTCAAGAGCTTGAAACGGGCGCGCTACGCCGTGCAACCGCTCGGTCATTACGGTTTGGCCAAGGCTAACTACCTTCATTTTACCAGTCCGATCCGGCGTTATGCCGATCTGGTCGTTCATCGCACACTTGCGGACCGAAACTTATCGCGGCGCTCAAAGATCGACGTCGGACAGCTGGAGTCGCTGGCGGTCCACATTTCCGACACCGAACGCAACGCGGCCGACGCCGAAATCGAATCCGTTCGCTTGAAGAAGCTCCAATTTTTCCAGCAACAACTGGAGGAACGAAACCCGCAGGTTTTTCGTGCGGCAATCATGGATGTTCGAAATTACGGCCTTGTCGTCGAACTGCCGGACGCAGTCATAACCGGCCTGGTCCACGTCTCGTCATTGACGGATGATTTTTATCGATTCGATGCTACCCAAAGGCGGCTGATCGGGCGTCGAAGCAACCGACGATACGCCATCGGCGACGAAATCCGCGTCTACGTCGCGCGAGTTGATACGTTTAAGCAGCAGATCGACTTCGCCATTGCCGATCCCAAAAAGCCGTCCCGGCGTCGTTGATTCAAGGCTATCAACAAGATATTCACAAGGGGCATTTTTGGCCCAAAAATCTGCTTCCCTTTTCGAGCCTAACCAGCGTAAACTCCGCCGCTTTTTTAAATGGACAATCTCATCGAGGCGAGGGAGCTGCAGATCGAAAGGAAGCATTTCCACGTGGAATTCCGCGAAAATGATCGCGGCAAGTTCCTCCGGATCACCGAGGAAGCACACGGCCGCCGGAATACGATCATTGTGCCGAGCACCGGCGTCGACGATTTCACCGCCGCTATCGATGATGTAATCGAAAACGCTGAGCGGACCACACCGGCGTGATGGTGAAACGCGCTCTCCGAGCGCGTTGGCACGGATAGAATCGAGCTCGGAGATCTCGATCCAGCTCGTTGACACGCCCGAGCGCGCAGAATTAGGTTGGCCATTCTCCCTCTCGGAGAAATTCATGGCTAAGAAACTTAAATCAGCGAGACGAAAATCGGCATCGGCGACGCGCGCAAGATCGGCGAAATCAAAAGCGGCAAAATACGTTTACTATTTTGGCGACGGTCAGGCGGATGGGACAGGCAAAATGAAACCGTTGCTCGGCGGAAAAGGCGCAAACCTCGCCGAGATGACGCGTATCGGGTTGCCGGTGCCTGGCGGTTTCACCATCACGACTCAGGTTTGCAGTTACTTTTACGCGCATAACCGCACTTATCCGGCGCGACTGAAATTGGAGGTCGAAGCGGCATTAGCCAAGGTCGAAAAGTCGGCCGGCAAAAAACTCGGTGACAAAGATCGACCGTTACTCGTTTCGGTTCGGTCTGGCGCGCGGGATTCCATGCCGGGGATGATGGATACGATCCTTAATCTCGGAATGAATGACGCAGTCGTCGAGATCGTGGCCAAGAAGACTGGCAATGCGCGCTTCGCCTGGGATTCGTATCGACGGTTCCTCCAAATGTACGGGGACGTAGTGATGGGCGTGCAAAAGCGTGCGGGCGAAGATCACGACCCGTTCGAAAGCGTCATCGAACACTTAAAAGACGAGCGCTACGGCAAACACGATTTTCCGGATGTTCGACTGACCGTTGACGATCTGAAGGAGTTGGTAAAGCGCTTCAAAGCGCTGATCAAAGAGCGCACCGGCAAATCGTTTCCGCAGAATGCGCGCGAGCAGATGTGGGGGTCGATCGGCGCAGTGTTCGGTTCGTGGATGAACGATCGCGCGATTGTTTATCGTCGAAAGTATGGGATCCCGCAGGATTGGGGCACGGCGGTGAACGTGCAGACCATGGTGTTCGGCAATATGGGCGACTCCAGCTCGACCGGAGTGGCCTTCACGCGCGACCCTGCCACCGGTGAAAAGGTCTTTTACGGCGAATATCTGATCAACGCGCAAGGCGAAGACGTCGTGGCTGGGGTGCGCACACCGCATCCGATCGCCATGCTGGCGAAGGAAATGCCCGCGGCGCACAAGGGACTCATGAAGGTTCGCCAAATTCTCGAACAGCACTTTAAGGATATGCAGGACCTCGAATTTACGGTTGAAGAGGGCCGGCTCTACATTTTGCAAACACGAAACGGAAAGCGCACAGGACACGCTGCCGTCCGGATCGCAGTAGACATGGTTGATGAGAAACTGATCGAAAGAAAAGATGCGGTGCGCCGGATTCCAGCCGATTCGCTCGCGCATCTGCTCGCTCCGATCTTTGATCGACAGTCTGCGAAACAAGCGAAGAAAATCGGCAGCGGCCTTGCCGCCGGCCCCGGCGCTGCGTCGGGTCACGTTGTCTTCAGCGCGGAGGAAGCTGTCAGGCGGTCGAGCAGAGGCGAAAAGGTTGTGCTCGCGCGCGTCGAAACTTCGCCGGAAGACTTGCGCGGCATGATTGCGGCCGAAGGCATTCTGACCGCCCGCGGCGGCGTTTCATCGCATGCGGCCCTGGTCGCGCGCCAGATGGGAAAGGTTTGCGTCTGTGGCGCAAGCGGGATCGAAATCGATTATCAAAAACACACCTTGAGCGCGAACGGCACCACGCTCGCGCAGGGCGATTACATTTCGATCGACGGGACTGCGGGTGAAGTTTTTGCTGGGGAAGTCACGACCGCGCCCTCGGAAATCATTCAAGTCCTGGTCGATCGCACTTTGGACGCGAGGAAGAGCCTCACTTATCGCGAGTACGCCAAACTGATGACTTGGGCAGATGAATTCCGAAAACTTGGAATCCGGACGAACGCGGACACACCCGAACAAGTCGCAAATGCGATTGCATTTGGCGCGGAAGGAATCGGGCTTTGTCGGACCGAGCATATGTTTTTTGAGGGCGACCGGATCGACGCGATGCGAGAGATGATTCTCGCGGGAACGAAAAAGGAACGAGAAAGCGCGCTCAAAAAATTACTGCCCTATCAACGCGAAGATTTTGTCGGGATTTTCACGGAGCTGAAAGGATTGCCGGCCACAATCCGGTTTCTCGACCCTCCATTGCACGAGTTCTTGCCGAACGACCACCAGCAACAAAAGGAACTGGCCGACAAGATCGGCCTGCCGGTCGAGCGAATCGCGCGACGCGTAAACGAGCTGCATGAATTCAATCCAATGCTCGGACATCGCGGGTGCCGGCTCGGCATCACTTTCCCGGAGATTTCCGAAATGCAGGCGCGCGCGATTTTCGAAGCTGCCGCAGAGGTCCAATCGAAAGGAATCAGGGTCCGTCCGGAAATCATGATTCCGCTGGTCGGTTTTCCGCGCGAACTCAAACTCCAGATCGATATCGTGAATCGCGTTGCCAAAGAAGTCGCGAAGAAAAAGAAAATGAAGTTCGATTATCTCGTTGGAACGATGATCGAGATTCCGCGCGCCTGCCTGCTGGCCGATGAAATCGCGCGCGACGCTGAGTTTTTCAGCTTCGGCACAAACGATCTGACTCAAACCACGCTTGGGATGAGCCGCGACGATTCCGGAAGTTTTCTGCCAGATTACGCGGAGCTTGATATTGTCGAGACGAATCCGTTCGCCTCGATCGATCAATGCGGGGTAGGTAAATTAATGGAGATGACCTGCGATCTCGGCCGCAAGACGCGACCGAACATCAAGCTTGGAATTTGCGGTGAGCATGGCGGCGAACCAAACAGCGTTAAATTCTGTCACCGGCTTGGACTGGATTACGTCAGTTGCAGCCCATTCCGAATTCCGATCGCTCGCCTTGCCGCTGCTCAAGCGGCACTCGCCGAATAGATCTCCCGTCTTCCGAAGCGGAAACTATCTCGCGCCGGATTGAGTGGCGTGAATGATTCCCAGGCGTTCCAGGCTCGCTCGTAGTTCTGTTTTTCGGCCCAGAGCTCGGCCTCGAGGTATTTCCAGTAAGCGGGTGTGTTTTTTCGCTCGCCGAAATGCCGCACGGTTTGCAGCGCGTCGTCAATTCGACCGGCTTGTTCTTGGGCGCGATAGAGTTCGTAACCGATCGCGTAATTATCAGGCGCAACCCGAAACTGGCTTTCCAGTTGAATAAGCGACGCGCTCGAGGTGACCCGGGGCATTGGCGCGAGTTCGCCATATTTTTGCGCGAGATCGTAAGCTGCTCTGAAATCGTTTTTGCTTGCATCGTACTTGGCGATTCCAAACCAAGCATAGGACAGCCAATCCGGATGTTGTTGAATCGCCTGGGTTAAGATTTCGCCGTCGCCGCGTTCCGACCAAAACGAAAACAAGGCAAGTTTCTCGGGCTCGGAATAGGAAGTGAGATCGGGATCGTTTTTCAGCACCTCACTCAGCGCGCTGTTGAATTCTGAGCCAGTCAGTTGGCTAAGATATGGAAGCGTCAACTCGTGACGGCTAACCCCGCGCTCAGCCAGGATTTGGCGAAGCTCCGGACTACGAAGCGCTGCGTTGCTTAGCATGCGCGCAAAAACTCCGGAGCGGCCTGCTCCGGCCCGACGAAGGGCTTCCTGCCAGGCGGTGGCAGCCAAAGCAGGTTGTTTCGCGGCGAGCCAGGCGGTCCCTTCGGAAAACGGCAATTCGTAGGAGCTCGGCTCGAGAAAGCGTGCGCGCCTAAAATCGGCCAGCGCGCCTTCTGTCTGGTTCAACGGCACTTCAGCAATCGCGCGCGAAAAATAAAGCTCCCAATCGAGCGGCCCCCATTGCAGTCCAATATTGGTAATCCGCAGAGCTTCTTTGAAATCACGTTCCTGATTGGCAAGAACGGCGAGATGTTTTGCACTCGCGACGCCTATCGACCCGGGAAGCAGTTTGTAACCGCGCGCGGAAACAACCCAGGTAACGCCGACAACCACCAACACCAGCCCAGTCACGCGAAATAAGATCGACGGCCACCCGATCCGCCGGAATGAAAATGGTCGATGCATCGAAAGGCCGAGCAAAAATATTGCGGCGAACATCGTCCCGACTCGATGACCGGAGACATCCACAAAGCCATGCAAGGCGAAAAGGACTGCGGCAATGAGTGTGCCTAATCGGTAACGTTGATTGGTGCCTTCCTGAAGCGGAAAAACCTTTCGAACCAGAAAAACGAATCCCGCAATGACAAGAACGGCCGCGACCCAGCCGAGCTCCGCCCAAAGCCACAGCCAATCGCTTTCCGGGTGAAGTGCGCGTTGCTCGCTGAAAGATGCTGCGCGGAAGGTTGCGAACACCGATTCAAAATTGCCAAGACCAATCCCAACCCACGGAGAATCCCGAAGAAGCTGGAAAACGTCCGAGAAAATCTTCCATCGAAAATCGCCTGAGATGTCGACCTCGCTGAGGTTTCTAAGATGAAACCGCTCGAGGGTTTGTCCGCCGAAAATCAAAAGCGCGGTGAAGAGCAGAAGCAGGAACGAAACGACCACCGCGATCTTAGGAGGCGACCGTTGCCGAAGCGAAAACGCGCCAAGCCAAAGCGCGCTGCCCGCTACCAGGAGGCCAATTCCGGCGCGCGAATAATTCAAAATGAGCGCTGCAATCACGAACCCAAGCGCGATGACCCACGCAATCCAGCGTTTCCGTCCCTTGCGGAGATCGTCCTGGCCGCAAACCAGAATCATGATCGCGGTTAGGCCGAAAAGATTACCGGTCTGATTGCGATTCGGAAATGGTCCGAAGCCTCGCTCGTTATGCCAAAATGGCATCGTCGTATGCCGAAGCCAGAGGATAACGCAGACTGCGGCTAGAACAGCAATACCGCCTGTAAACATGCGGGCCGCGGTGCGTGCCTCCCGCAATCCGAGTCGCTCACTGCACATGACGTAGAGCCAGCACAACCCCGCCAGAAGACTGAACCAGCAAGTGAACGTGATCCACGGTTGCGGACTGAGCGTTGTTGGAAGCAAAATGGCGAAGTCGTCCGTAAAAGCGGCGCGCCAGGCCGGTTTGTAAAACCAGGCGGCGGGCAGAAAACCAATCGCCGGCCAAAGCAAAAGCGCGATCAGAGTTAGATTGATCGGTAAACCAAGTGAATAACGAGGCGGCCGCGCGACGAGAAAAATTCCAAGCAGCGCGAAGATAATCCCTTCTCCCCATTTGTGGGTGGACCCACCGAAAAAACATGCCAGCACCGGCAGTGCCGCCAGGAACGCTTCCGGGAACGGACCGGGCGTACCCCTGCGTTCGCGTGCGGATTCTGTTCTGTCGGCTGGGTTCTCCATCAGGCGGCCTGCGCTGGAATGGTATGGGAATCGCTCCTACGCTTGAAAGCAATTCGCTGTCGAAAATGAAACGTCATGAGCCCGCAAAGATTAGCACGAGTTGAAGGTCTGCCGCCATCGCGTACTCTGACGTTCGGCGCAGCAGAATAGAACATGGTCACTCAACGGACGGAAGGACTTTACCGCCTCTTTCTGTTTTGCCAGATCCTCATGGTGGCCGGCCTGTTCTGGCTTGGGGTCTTGATCATGGTGACCTTTTACTCGCCCGGCGCCGAGCTCACCTGGCGGCGTTACAGCATTTACTGCGGCATGCTTGTGCTGGGAATGCTTTTGGAAGCGTTCACTCGATCGAAGAATTACTTTTTGCAAAACGAATTACTCCGGCCGCATCGACTCAGTCTTCGCCAAACCGTCGCGAGCGTCGGTTTGCTCGTGATTTATCTGATTGCCGCCAAGGACGCGTTCATTTCGCGTGTGTTCTTTTTCAACTTTTTGCCGTGGCTGTATGTCGCGCTGCTCTTCTCGCACTATTATCTTCCCTCGATTCTGGCCCGCGGAATTTTTCGGAACGAAGACAAAACGTTGCTGGTCGGTTCGAGCCGCCGGGCCGAACAACTTGGCGAATGGCTTCAGCGCAAATCCGAGATAGGTCTGCGGACAGTCGGCCTGATTTGCGACGAAAACATCGATAAAACACGGAACGGAATGGCCGTAATTGGTAAGGCGGATGAAATCGAGAAGGTGATTCGCGAGCAAGGAATCACGCAGGTGATCCTCCTCGAATTTCCCCTCTACGCTAACGCATACCAAAACGTGATCCAAACCTGTGACCAACTTGGAATTCGTTTATTGATCCTCAGCGACCTCGAGGAGAAGCTACGGCACTCGGTCACACACTTTGAGGACGGCGGGTTTCGCTTTATCGGATTGCGCGAGGAACCGCTGGAAAACCCGCTCAACCGCTTTCTGAAGCGGGCCATTGATGTCGCGATCGCGATCCCGATCATGGTCTTCATCTTTCCGGTCCTGGCCCTGATCGTATTTGTCAGCCAGCGATTGCAGTCACCCGGGCCGCTTTTCCACATTCAACGGCGCGCCGGCCTGCAAAATCGACAATTCGCGATCTACAAATTTCGCACGATGCACTCCGGCAACGGCGAACTGTCTCGTCAAGCCAGCCCGGAAGACGAACGCGTTTACCCGTTGGGAAAATGGTTTCGAAAACTAAGCGTCGATGAAGTGCCGCAATTTTGGAACGTGCTTCGCGGCGACATGAGCATCGTCGGTCCGCGTCCGCATTTGATCGAACATAATCAGCAATTTTCTAAATACATGGCGAACTACCACGTGCGCACATTCGTGAAACCGGGCATCACCGGACTCGCGCAGGTACGCGGTTTTCGTGGGGAAGCGCGCAGTAACGCCGACATCCAAAATCGCGTTACGTGCGACATCGAGTACTTGGAGAACTGGAACCTGTCCCTCGAACTCGCGATCATCATGCGGACATTCTGGCACCTGGTGAAGCCGCCCCACACGGCGTACTAAATCGACCAGTCGTCAGACGCGCTCGTCTCGCTTGCGATACTCGTAGGTTTTTGCGACGGAAAGGAATTCGTAAATGCCGTGGAGTCGCGCGAAGTAATAACCTTCTCGCCCGTCGAGAAAACCTTTTTGCCAGACGTAAACGTAGAGAAATCGCAGGAGCGGCCTAAAGGGAATCCAGCGCGACAACGTTTTCCATCGCCGACGCCGTTGAACCGGTTCGTGGCTGAGATGACTGGATGAACCGTGAGACAACTCATCGGCCGCAACCCGCGCTTCCCAGTTCGAATAGCGATTGTGTTTTTCGATAAAGATGTCGATCGACGGAAATGCGTAATGGTCCATTTCGCAGCGCAAACGCGACGTCGAGCCTTGCACAACGACATGCTCATGGACCTCGTTGTCGCCGCTGTCGGTCTGCAGATCGGTCAGTTTCTCGTACCTGCCTAACGAATGCCGAAACAAGCGGAGGTTCCAATTTGGATAATAAGCGTGACGCAACCACCGGCCGAGAAAGAAAAACCGCCGATTGATCCAATAGCCGGCAATGTCGCCCGCATTCGTAATCGCGTCGGCAAACTCCTTCTCCGCTTCCGGGGGCAGAACCTCGTCGGCATCGAGAATAAAAACCCAATCGTTCTTGAACGGAAGATTCTCCAAGGCCCAGTTTTTCTTCTTCGGCCAGATGCCGTTGAAATCGAACTGCACTAGCTGCGCTCCCGAGCGTTCCGCGAGCTCGCACGAGCCATCCGTGCTGTGTGAATCGACTACGAAAACTTCGTCAGCCCAGCGAATAGAATCGAGACAGCGCGGCAAGTTCTCCACCTCGTTGCGGATCGGCACGATCACGGAAACTGAAACCTTGGCGCGCTCAGGGCTCATGGCTCAGCGGAAGCCGTGTGCGGTGCACTGCGAGAAGGGAAAATTCCGGCGCCGGCCCGGGGCCGGGCGAAAGCGTTCGGCCGTTGAACAAGACGAAGCCCTGCGCGCGCAGCAGCTCCGGGATGGTTGGGCTGCTATATCCATCGAGGTAAATGACTTTGATTCGCTGCTCATCAAAGAGCCGCGCCGCGCCCTTCAGCACCGGAAGTTCGTGCTCCTCGACATCGATCTTCAACACCAGGTCGCCTAGCGGCAGCGGCAAAGCATCGAGCCGTTCGCACCGGATATTGATTAGGCCGTCGCGCTGACCCGCGGGCGCGACCTTGAAAACGCCGGACGTCACGCCGCTGGCAAAAGCCAATTCCGTCGCGTGATCGGAGGCGCCAATATTCAGGACCTCGACTTCGGCACCAGCCAGCGAACGCCGCAGACGCCCCGCAGTCTCGGGATTCGCCTCGATGGCGATGAACTTCGACGCAGCAAACAAATGGCGGTAACGCGAGAGAACGGAGCTATAGAGCCCGACGTTGGCACCGATATCAATGAAAACGTCGCCTGGTTGAAGCACTAGCGCGAGGTTCAGCAGCGAAGCGGCTTCCTGACGAAAAATGATGTTCCCCTCCGCGCTCCGAGCCGCACGCCAGAGTCCAATCTCATCGCGTGTGTTGATGTGCAGCGGCGCGCCGAAAATTTGAATGTCCACGTCGCGCGACGGCACGAGTAAACGCGTGAGCAGTATCCGAAGCTTCGGGTAACGGAACATCAGCACCCAAAACCAGTGGCCCAGGACTTTCTTCCCCGGAAAGCTCATGGGGTGGAGGCGCGCGGTTTCAGCATACGACAGGGATTGCCGGCGGCAATGACGTTGTCAGGGACGTCCTTTGTCACGACCGAACACGCGCCGACAACGGCCCGTGCGCCAATTCGAACCCCGGGCAGAACAAACGCGCGCGCGCCGATGAAGGCATCCTCGCCGATTGTAATTTTGGCAACAGTCAGCGGCATCGCTGGATCGCTAAAATTGTGGCTGGCCGCGCTCAGGTAAACCTCCTGGGCGACGGTCGCGCGCGCACCGATTTCGATTTCGCCTAACGAATAGGCATTAGCGCGATCGCCGAGGCAGGCCCGGTCGTGCAAAGTGAGGTTCCAGGGAATGGCAATACGCGCGCGTTGATGCACGAATGGCGTGCCGTGGATTTTGGCATCGAACACTCGCAACCAAAAAAGACGCCACTCATTCAACGGTTTCGGCGTCCAGCTGCAAAAAACAAACCAGCAAAATTCCCAAAGCACGCGGAGGAAACGGTTTTCCGTAGTCCACGGCGACTGGTAAGGCGACTTTTGTTCGGGATTAACGATTTGGGGTCGGGCCATCGGAGTTACGAATCAGCGAACTAAAATCGGCAATGAAGCGGTCGGCAACCTGCGAGAGCGAGAATTCCGCCGATTTACGGTGGCCGGATTCGGCCATGCGCGCGAGCTGCGCATCGTCACCGAGCACTTCTTCCATTCTTTGACGAAGCGATTCGGAGGGATTGCTCGAGCGATGATCAAACACAAATCCGGTTTCGCCGTCCCGAATGAAATCGCCGAAGCATCCAAGCTTGGAGACCAACACGGCGCAACCATGCGTCATCGCTTCGAGAGGCGCGAGACCGAATGATTCACCTCGTTCCGCCAATGAAGGGTAAACAAACAGACGTGCTGAACGAAAACTTCTCTCCAGCTCCGCCGGATCAAAAATTGAACCGGCGAAGGCTACTCGATTGCTACTCTCAACAGCTGAACGCTCGAGAGCGCCAAGATATTCAGTGCCACCCCCGCCAAATCTCGTTTCCGTCGGTCCCACGATCATCAATTTCCAGTCGGTAAAAGCAGCGCGCGTTCCGCGAACGAACGCATCGACCAAAAGATGAACTCCTTTTTCGGGATGCACGCGGCCGACGTAAAGAATGATCTTTGGTCGATTTGTGAAAGGTGGTAGCGCTTCCGATGCAGATTCGGGAGCTGGATACGGAACGACCGAGACCTTGTCCGAGAGCTGTGGGGCCTCAGCCGTGATGGCGCGCGCAATTGAACTCGACGGAGCCTGAAGTCGCGCGGCACGGCCATAAAAGCGCATTTGCCCTTTTGGGTAACGGCCAACGTGAACGTAAATTTTCCCGCGACTCGGATCGCGTGAAAGCAGAGGCAGCCAAAAAGTGTTCGTCACCAAAATATCGGCCGGCGGCAAGACTGCTTTCACTCTGAGCGAGTAAAGAAGATCAAGAAACTTCAGCCAAATGAGTGATCGCGGGGTATCGAATCCACGCACCCGCAGATGTCGAATTCCATCCGCGACTTCCTCGTCTGGTTGGTCCGGCATTTTGCGCGAAACGATCACGACTTCGTGACCACGCTGCGTGAATTCCCGCGCCAGCGCATACCATATTTTTTCCACCGCGCCGCCCATGGTTGGCGGAACCGGCAAGAACGCTCCGAGGACGATCGTAATTTTCATCGCGCGGACGGCGCTTCGTTGAGGACCTCCAAAAGCGAATCTACCGCCTTGTTCAGTTCAAAACGTCGCTCGAAACAACGCCTCGCGTTCGCGCACATCCCGTCGCGCGCGTTTTGCGGTGCCGCAACCCAATGATTCAACAGCCGCACTGTTCCTGAAAAATCGTCAGATTCGACATAGCCCGCACCATCCTGATCTACTTCCCGCCAGATATTGATCCGATTGGAAATTAAGACCGGCAGCCCGACGGCGAGTGCTTCGACCACCGCCATGCCGAAATTTTCCTGATGCGATGGAAGAACAAAGGCGTCCGCGACAGCGAGCGCGGCCTGCTTCATCTCACCCTGCAACATTCCAGCAAAAACGACACGCGAACCAAGACTCAAACTATCCACGCGCCGCTGTAGCTCGACTTGCCAGCCAACTTGATCCGGACCGGCCAGAACAAGCGAAATGGACTCGTCGGCGATCTGCGCGAAAGCGTCGATGAGAATGTCGCACCCTTTCTTGGGATGAAGTCGACCAAGGAAAAGAAGAATACGTTTATTTCGTAGCTGCGGAAAGCGGACAAAGAAACTCTCTCGTGATTGCGGCGAAGCCGGTATCGGAGACTCGACGCCGAGCGGGGAAACCCGTTCGCGCGCGCGATACAGCCAAAACGACTTGCGCGCGAGCAATCGTTCTTCCCCTGACGTAAAAATCACGGCTGCCGCGTCGCGAAGGACCCGATAATCAGCCCATGGCCAGTAAAGCCACTTCTTGAGATGCTTTAGCGGAAACGTTTCCTTGAACCAAGGATCAAGCATCCCGTGCGGAAAAACGAAATACGGGATCGAAGAACCGGCATAACGGCGCCGCGCGGCGAAGCTCAGATATTGCCAAATCCCATTCACGATGACCTGATCGTAATCCCCGCCGCGTTCTTTCAGCCACGGCAACAGTAGTGACGAATATCGATAGCTCGTTAGGCCAACTCCAAGTGCGTGGACGGGCAGTTTAATGTCAACAAGCCAGGGCGACGCTGGGTCGTCTAACACCACGATGTCGATTTTGTGTCCGCGCGCCGCCAATCCGCGACTCAAGTCGACCACTGCCGCCGCGACACCGCCACCGCTCGGATCGAGCGTGTGCACTAGTTGGAGAATTTTCAACGCGCTAGAAGACAACTATCAATCTCATCCTAACCAAAGCTACGAATCTCTATGTATCCGTGCTTCACGAAAAGTCCTGGCGGGGCTTGAAAATGAACCAGACAGACTCTTCTCACAGTTGCGCTCCGAGGTTGCGATAGATGTCGATGTATTGCGAGATCATCCGGCTGGTCGCGAAACGCGCGGCGTTGCGCAAACTCTTTTCACTCCACGTCGCACGCTCAGCGCGGTCGCTCAAGCGAAGCAAATCAGCAGCGAATCCAGCTTCGTCGTCGACATCGTGAAAAAGACCGGCATCGCCGGCTACTTCCGGCAACGGTCCGGCATTACTGCAAACCACGGGACAACCACAAGCTTGCGCTTCAATTACCGGCCAACCGAACCCTTCAAAGCGAGAGGGATACAAAAGAGCGATCCCGCGGTTATAAAGCGCTTCGAGCAATTCTTCGGAAGCGTCTGTTACTTGGGTTACGCGATCGGCGATTCCGAGACTGTCTGCTAAAGAAAGCAACTCGGGCGTAAGCGCGTCGCCAGCAAGAACGAATCGTGCATCCCATTTATCTTTTGTTCGGGCAAAGATCCGAAGTGCGCCGTCCCGATTTTTTCGGCGGTGACTCGACCCAACGTGCAAAATGAATGGAGTTGTCTGATCGAAATTTGGAATCTTTGAAAAACGGGCCGAGACTTCGCCGTCGGACAATGTGCGAAATGGATAATTGAGACCGTTTCGAACTACTTCGATTTTCGGCGGATCGGCGCCAACTGAAAGGAGTCGGCGCGCATCGGCTTCAGTAGCTTGCGAAACGCAAACGACTTCGTCTGCGTTTCGAAGTCCACGCAGAATCCATCGCTGCAAAACTTTGCCGGTGCGCGACGCGGGACAATTTGTTTCTTCACCAAGAGCACCTCGAACTGCCAAGAGATCGTGGCAGGTCACAACAACCGGCGTATCTTTAATCCAGCCGTCGTACATCGCGTTCGAATGATCACAGATATGAATGATCGACGGCTGTTGGCGAAGCGCGGCTTGCAGCTTCCACGGAAACAGAATGAATTTATCGATATAACCGAGCCATTTGGCGACGAACGTGCCCGCACCACGAAATCTTCCGAAAAATGGTTGGGGCGCGATGATCTTCGCGCTGATCCCGGAATGGTTTAGACCGTAAAGCACCATTGTTCCGAAACGCTGCATGCTTTGCTGCCGATCAAGCGGGTAATTACCGATCAACAGAACCATTGAAATGATCGGAGTTGTTCCTAGTCCCGTGAATTCTCTCTGCGAAAACAGAACGTCGCGGCAGCGGCCTCGGCTCGTCTTGTTCGTCAGTTTCCGATTCGTCAGACGGTTCACCGAAATTCGCCGCAGCCAGACAAAGTCCGGCGAGCACGACCGTGAAACCGAGGGTGGTGGGCTGGCCGAGCTGGCCGTTTAGCACTCCCAGGAAAACCGTCGCGAACAAGAGAATTGGCAAAACTTGACCGGCTTTGAGCGAGCGCAGGCTGACCACAAACAGTTTTGCGGTCAACGCAACGCGCACGATTATAAATCCGAGACCAAGCAATGGCCCGCTTTCCGCGATAATTCGTGTCCATTCGTTTTCCGATAGCAAAAACGTCCCTTGTCCGACCAGAAAACGCGCGCCCCCGGAAGTGCCAAGGCCGAGACCGTATCCGCTTACAGGTATCTGGAACAGATATTGAAACGGTTCAGTGAATTCCTGAAAAACGCGCGCCAGCAAACCGCCAACCACCGTCGTCTCAGCCATTTCGGCGGAACTTACAAAGCGCTCTGAAAGGATATCGAGGCCTTCCTTAAAAACTGGAACACGGCTCGCCGAAAAAAACGAGAAGGAAACCGACGATCGCGAGCACGAGCAAAGTACCGCCGATTTTGTTCACCGCCGAACGACGCACTATGACAATGACCAGAATGGCAAGAGCAACCAGACCGACTGCCAAAACGCAAGAGCGACTCCCTGATACGATTATTGCAACAAGAAGAGCGGCGGATGATCCCAGTAAAAGCCAACCTTTGTAGGCGCCCTTGCTCAACGCTCCATAAATGAAAAATGCGGCCGTGGCGCTCAAATAAAAGACCGGTCCGGAAATAAACGAGAATGTCGCGGGTGGCCGGATCTTTCCGCCGGCGGTAGAGAGCTGCTGCGCTTCGCTCATACCGACCGTCTTATTAATGTACGAATCGGGTGATGCTTTGAACTGCAGTACCATCAACGCTGCCATTGGAATCATTAGAAGTAAGGTCCAACGACCGATCTTTCTTCACGTCCTGCAATATCAAACGCGTTTGCGATAATAAAGATCAACGGCAAGTGGAGAAAGTTTGCAACGAAAACCGTAAAGCGAGACGAGAAGGATCAGCTTAAACGGAACGTAGTCGAAGAGAACGAAGATGCTGACGATAACTGAGAGCGCACCGATTATGCCAAGGGCGACCACATAACCATTGCGCGGAAAGACGCGCGCCTCGAGCGCGAAAAAATAAATTGCCAGCACTACCGGGTCACGAATGATCAGAAGCGGATCGGAAAATTGGGGAACAACCCATTTCCGAATCGTCCCTTCGATTACAAGGAGAACAAGATAAACCCAAATCAGCACCCGGACGGCCTTTAAACTTGCAGGCCGCTCCGCCGGCTGGAAGCTCCGCCATGGGAACGACTGAGGTGCGTTCGCTGGTCTCATTGCGTGGCGCATCTTAGCTCGCCATCACTTCTCGTGCCACTTCCACCAGGCGTTGCCGATAAACCTGCCAGCCGTGCGATTGCGCCTTTCTCTTGGCCGCCTGCTTCATCGACATCAACCGTTCACGGTCTTTCCCAAGTAGTTCCAGTTTCTCCGCGATTGCGTCCGCGGACCGGATCGGGACAAGGAATCCATCGACCCCGTCTTGAATAATGTCCGGTCCGGCGGTGTGATCAGTCGTGATGACGGGCGTGCCCTGCGCCATTGCCTCCAAAATTACCAAGCCGAAACCTTCAAACAGTGAAGGTAAAACGAGAACGTCGTGCGCCTGCATCTCGCGCAAAACGGCGGCGTGAGTGAGTGTCGGAATCCAACGATGTTTTCGGACTGCTGCTTCGAGTGGCGCGCAACCCGTGTTCGCTTTTCTGCCGAGCAGAGTCAGTTCGGCAGCGCCGTTGAGTTTTTCAATTGCAGCAAGCAAATATGACAAACCTTTGCGCTGGCCAAGCGAGCCGGCGAAAAGCACTTTCAATCGGTTAGACGGTCTTGCAATATCGTCGGAAATCGGCGACGGCGCTCCATACGGGACGATGTCGATTTTAGCGGTGCACGGCGAATCGGCCAACGTTTGCTTCGTAAACGTGCTTGCGACAATCACCCGCGTGGCCAGACGAAGCTCGTCGTCTTTACGGGCAAGCTTTTCAGCGCTGTCGAGTGTTCCGGTTAAAGTAGTGACCCACTCCGGTTCGCGCTCGGCTTCCTCGGCATAGATTCGCTGGCCAACTCGCCAATAACCGATCGGGAGATCGTAGATTCGTTGCAAATTGCGATCGCGCGCCGCGCGAAAACTCTTCTGGCGCGCCGTCTTCATAAGAGTAAACCGCGCGTTACATTGCTTGCCGCGCCGTAGGTCCGAGCCGACTGGCGTTTGAAAAGACAGGTCGATCTTTCGCGAAACGCTGCGCGACTTTCTGTCCAGTCCGCGGAAAACGGCATCGACGCTGAGCGCACCAGTTTCGTGCCGCGAGGAAAAGCCCGCTGCGCCGGCGAGCAAACGAAGCGCTTCGCGGAAGGGCAAAGTGTGGGTTCGCGATCGAACGGATTCGGGAAACGAGCGGCGACCAAGAAGTCTGCGCAATGATTGCGGCAGCACGCGGTTTACCGGCGATTTTGGATTCCAACTAATGGCAGTCCAGAATTCCGCCAGCATGCCGGCCTGATCGAATGCGACAAGCGCTTCGCGGACAAACTCGTTGCCCATGGGATGAGAAAGCAAAATCATGGAGCGACTTTCTGCATCAGGCTCAGATAAGCAGCTGCAATGGTTTCCGATTGAAATTTGGCCAGATGTCCTGAAGCACCCTGCAAAAGTGTCGCTCGCAGCTCGGGCTCGCTAATCATTCGCTTCAATTGATTGGCCATTGCGGTCACGTTTCCATTTTCAAAAGTTAATCCACACGGACCAATTGCCTCTTTCAGTCCACCGTTCTGCGATCCGACAACGACACAGCCGCACGCGACACCTTCCAGCGCAACAACCCCAAACGGTTCGGCCCATCGCGAAGGAACAGCCAGAATTCGGTGCCGATTCAGAATTTCAGCGAGCACGGCCCCGGATTTTTGGCCAGCGAAAGTCACTTGTCGATCCAACCCGAGCTCTCCTGCGAGTTTTCGCAGATTATTTTCTTCAGGACCGCTGCCAACAATTGTGAGATCCGGCGTAAGTCCATCGCGCTTCAGGAGTTCGAACGTGCGAAGAAGCAGATCAACGCCTTTGTCCGAAACCAGTCGCCCAACGAAAACAATCGTCTTTTCGCGCGCAATGTTCGGCATCAAACGAAACACGGTTTCGTCATAAGGGTTGCCAATCACGACCGAATCAGTGCTGAGCCGATCAGCGACCGCGTCGCTGATTGCGACATTTGTGACGAATCGTAGAAGGCCTTGCTTCAGGTGATTTTGCCAGCCAATTCCGCCATGGACATTCTCGAGCCAGGTTTGATGGACGATCAACGTTGGCTTTCGCAAGAGCAAAGCCGGAATCAAATTGCGAAGACTGATGTTGTTCTGGAAAAGGATATCGCACCGGCCGAGCAAGCGAAATATTTCGGGGATGGAGGGGCGCCGCGTTAACTCATAGTTCGCGTCAGCAATCCTTTCGCCGGAACTCTGAGTGATGACATGAACACTGTTGCCAGCAGCCGCAAACTTTTCGGCCAGGATTTTCGAGACGGTCTCAATTCCTCCAACGCTCGGGTCGAAAAGATAAGACGAAAAAAGAATTTTCACTCGCGCGTAAATCTTTCGAGGGAGATCCGGTGGGCTCGATACTGTTCGCGAGCTTGGTGAATGGCACGTCGCGCGAGGTTGCCGTGACGAAGAACTTCCTTGGTCATTTCCAGGACGGACAAAGCCTTATTGCTGACACGCGGTTGATAGATCCAGGAATGACACAACATGGCAAAAAACCGCGACGACATTTCATTATCCGGGTCCATAAACGAACGTGCGGATGGATCGAAATGATGGATGACGTAAGTGGTCAACAATTGTCGAATCCGATAACCAAGCCAGTGAAGGCGGCTGCCAAATTCGAGATACGCCGCGCCAAATTTGATGCTCTCCACATACTGAACGCCGCGATCGAATACTGTCCTTGGATAAATGGTTGCGCCATCGGAAATGGCCCAACAATCTTCGCGGTTTGGCGGGGCTATTGAGAAGCCGCGGGCGACAAGCTGCCCCGGGCAGGGCGGCGGAACGGAAAGATCAGTGTCGCCAGGATAATGTTCGCCAACGATCCAAATCGAGCTCGTATCGTGGCGCAGGGCTTCCATGCATTTTTCGAAGTGCCCTTCCGGAAACTCATGATCATCGTCCATCGTGCGGATGTGCGTTCCCTTACAAAAATGCGCAACATGGTTCCGGTTTGCGTAAAGGCCACGTTGCGGACCGCGAACATATTGGCAACCGTGCTGGTGCGCGATGCGCTCGACCTCGCCGGAATGCTCCCGACTTGAATCGTCCGAAACGATTACCTCCTGGACTTGGCTTCGCTGCCGCTCAAGCGATCGCAGAGTTCGTTCGAGGCTGGCGGGCCTGTTTCGGGTAACCAGAGCGACACTCAAAGAAATTTCGGTCATGGCGCAACGATCCAAGCACTTGTCATTTTTTGATCGCGAGTGATTCAGCGATATCACGGACAAGCGCTTCCGAAGAAACATGTCGCTGGTACCAATCGTAAATGTTCGCCGCGATTCTCGGCCGATCCCCAGCGGCAGGCACTTCGCAGCCGTTTGATTCGACGAAAAATGGTCCGGGTAATCGATCGCCGTCGATCGAGATCGGCGTGCCACGATGAGGAAAAACGGGAACGATTGCGTGCGCGCAGGCGGCCGCAAATGCGCTCGATTTCAGGACCACCGAAGTCTCCACATCTTCCCGATGAAAATAGTCGATCCACGCGAACGAACACGTCTTGAGAATCTCTGAAGCTTCGGCCGCCGGGATACGCGGCCGATAATCTGATCGAATCCCAAGGCCAGAAACGAGAGATCGCGCGGTCGGATTTTCATTTCCGCCCAAAACAAATACCGTTTGAGGAGCAATCGATTCCGGAATCCGCTGGATCGCACGAGCAAAAGATCGTAGCGACCGCTCGGTCAGCACAGTCCCGCCGATAACTGCCCACCGATGCGAATCGCGGTTGTTGATTTGTTCTTTAGACAAAGATGGTTCTTCCAATCCGGACGGCGTCGGATGCAAATGAATCCGCGCACGCGGAACCAGGCGGTGCAACTGGGCGAGAAAACTTTCGCTGCTGACGATGCATTCGTCGGAAAGCCGCGCGATCGACTTCGTCAAGTGGATCTGAAGCGGCTGCAACCAGAAGGCGCTACCCCAGGGCGGACCGGACGCATACAGCTCATGAAAAACTGTCAGCAGGCTGCCGCTGTGTTGCCGCCGCATCCGGCGCAAGATCGACAACAAGCCGAATGGCACGCCGCGCTTTTGGTATCCATAATTGACATAGTGCAAAAGAACGTGATTGAAGGCGTCAGGATGATCCGGAAGTCGATCGAGCGGATGAACTTTAAACTCGCGAGCAGTCGTTAACGAGGAAGCATCCGGTGAAGCGAAAACGGTGGAGAATCCAAATTTGTCGCGAAGTTTGGTAGCGATAGTCAGCGCGTAGTCGCCCACGCCATCGAGTCCACCCGGTACCCTAGGAACGATTTGAAGAACGGTGTTCAAGCTGAAACGGCTTGCGCATTGCGCGGTTGAGTTTTCACCCGCGCGAGCGCCGTCGTGTAGTCACGGATCGTATTGGCGGCAATCTGTTCCCAACGGAATTGGTCCGCAATCTTACGAGCGATCACCGAGAACGTTGCATATTCTTGTTCGTTCATGCGCAGAATTTGCACCGCGCGTGCAGCCATTGCAGTTGCGTTTCCCATCGGGACCAGAAATTCAGACGGCTTCGAAGCAAAAATCTGCCGGGGTCCCGCAACGTCGTAGGCAATCGTTGGGATACCGGCGGCGAGTTGTTCGATTACAGATAAACCAAATCCCTCGATGTAGCTTGGAAAGAGTCCGACCGCGCATGGGCCAAGCAACTCCGGCAACTGATCTCGATCGAATGTCTCAACACAACGAATCCCGTCGGATTCCGACAGGCGCAAATCAGCCAACACGGTTCCTGTATCGACCATTGTCCCAAGAAACGTGAATCGCACCTCCGGTATTTGCGCTCGAATCTGACGCACGATTTCAGGCCAATCACGAGAGCCTTTGCGCAATCCCCACATTCCGACGAAACAGATTTCCTTCCGGAGAAGTCGGCTTGCCGCCGGCTGCATCGCGGCAGCGAAGGCAGCGCGTTCGACTTCATTCAAACCGTTTGGTTCAACAATAACGCGATCGTGCGGCACGAACGGTCTCTCGTCTTCGTTCAACAGGTTGACCAGGTCGCAGGTGCGCAACGCGCGCTCCCCATTCCGACCTTGGCGGCCTGCAATGAAGCTATAAACCATGCTTCCAATCCACCTGCCGCGCGGTTGGTCGGGCCACCGTTTCTTGCTGAATTCAATAAAATTGTCATAGAGACGAATCAGACCTATCGAGCGGCCGACAAGTAGACCATCGAAGCGCAAACTTTCTTTTCGAAACGGAAGCGTCCCCAACAGACAATCAATCACGTCGAATCGAGAAGCGTTTTGCCGCACAAAACGAGCCGCTCGCCACGGAAAAATCAAGCGGCGAAGGGCGGAGAGCGGCCGCGACGAAGTCGGCTTCGGAAATGCATCCGTGAGACAGAATTTTTCAAAACTGTGCCCGCATTTGCTCCATTGCGCGGCGAGTTCGATCCAAACGCGGGCCCCGCCCAGCCGCGGGTCCCAAGGCATATCGACGATGCCAAGAATTCGAAGCGGTTTGTCCATTAGAGGAAGCCTCGATGCGCGAGCGTTGTCCAAAGTTTGTGCCGGACAGGATTGACGTAATGGCGCATCGCAATCGAGGAGCTGGCATGTCGATCGCGGTAAATGGTTTGATCGTCCAACTGCAGAACAAATTTGTGCGGATCGAAGCCTCGCGCAGCGTTCCGGTGCAGACAGAGATGGGTCACGGTCTGAGTTGTAAAAAAATTCGGCAGACCATCTAACTCGCGCAATCGTTCCAGCCCGAATGACCAGTCGAGTTTCTTGAGCAACAACAGGAAACCCATATTGGCCGGATTGCTCTCTTCGCTCGCACCGCGGATGAGTCGTTCATCGCAAGCGAGTGTACAATCCGGCAAGTAAAAAGCGCAGACCGATTCAGTGCAGGACAAATCGGCGAGTTGTTTCGCCGCCGGAAAAAAGAGAACATCGGAATCGGTGTAAACCGCGGGACGATCTGCCGGCAGCGACATGATGAGAGTAAGTTGCTTTCCGGTGAAATGTTCCGTGAGGAACGACTCAACTTTGGTCGGTAATCCAGACGGCAAAGGCGGAGCAACTGTTTGGACTCGCACACAGCAGTCGATCCGTTCCAAAAGGGCGATGCTTTCGGCCGTGTAGGATCCATCGGAGACAACGGTAAATTGTTTCGGACGTCCCGCGTACGCGAGAAACGATCGGATGGACGCGACTTGCTCAGGGAGCGTGTTTTCTCCCGAATAAGCAAAGACCTCCAGCGAAAGGTCACGCGGCACGGGCACCGGACGCCGAACGATCTTCGGCAAGATTGCGCGATAAAAATTGCGCACGATCCTTCCCTCCAAAAGCGCGGAATGATAAGGAATGTTCGGTTTCATCATCCAACGGCCTGAGCGAAACGACGGAAACCGCGAAAGCTCAGCACGAGATTGAGAAGCACGCTCGGTACTGCCGAGATCAAGTTAAGAGTAAGCACGCCGGCCACGCTTGAAAAATCCGTGAACGGAATGAGCGCGACTTGGGTTGCCAAAGTGAGCGGAATGTAAAGCCATGCTCCATCGATCCAAGCTTTGGAGGCATTCAACATCCAAAGCGTGCCGCCAAAAGCTGTCACCACCGCCGCTCCAACCATCAACAGTAATTCGCGGTGCAAATGCGCGTAACGACTTCCGAGGACGAAAAGAAACTGCTCCGGAAAAAATGCGGCCACGCAGAGCACGGCGACGCTGAATACGGAAACCCCGCCGGCGACCAGAAGATAAAGTCCGAGCAACTTGTGCTTCTCCTGACACCTGGCGAAAGCAGGGACGAACACATTTGTCATCATGTTCATCAGCACAGTGAAGATCATAGCCAAACGCCCCAGCGCTCCCACCTCGGCGACCGAAGCGGTGTGACGGCCGAAAAAACTGATCAGGAAAACGGTGATTTGTCCCTGAAAACAATAAAACAGCGCATTGGCAGCGAGTTTCCTGATCAAACGAACGATGTCTCGTCGATCTTCCGGATTTTCGTTCGCTTTGAGATCGACAGCTTTCGCGGCGTAGGAGCGAAGCAAAGCGTATTGCAGAAAAAATGTGGCCGTGGCGATCGCCACCGCCAATCCAGCGGTGGTGAAAATGTAAACCAGTCCGATGACTAACAGGAGACGTATGGTCGCACAGGTGAAGTCAATCGTTTGGATTTTTGCGATATCGGACCGCAATCGCGGAACAACGCTGAACACGTCGATCGAGAGTTGCAGCGCGAACCCGATCAAAACGATCACTATTAGAAACGCGGCGTAGAAAAATGAAGCGCCGTTGCGCGTAAGCATGGCGTAAAGAATTGGCGCAACGATGACGATTGCCGCTGCGGCGAGTTTTCTCCGAACGGACAATCCAGTGTTGATTAGTTCGCCAAAACGATGTCGATCCTGCCAGACGCGACCACCGATGGAAATCAAGCCGATGCTGATGCCGATGTCTGCGAGCAAGTTTAGGGTGGCCTGCATCGCGTTGGCGATTGTGAAATAGGCGTACTCTCGTTGTGGGAGCCAGCGGACCAGAAGAATTCCGCTCGCGAAGGCTAGAACTTGGACTGCCATCTGGACCGCGGCGTAATTGCCGATGCGACGAGCGTGATCGAAAGCCCGTCGCAACACCGGCGTGTAACCTTCCGCCAGCACTGGCGTGGACACCGGGGCGAAGAAACTCATGGCCGCATCATGTTGGAAGAGAGCAATGAGCTACCAAAGTGCCAAGCGGAATTTGCACCTCGCCCCCTGACCGTACACACCATTCCTCTGAAACAACTCTCGTGAATCAGCCGAAACTATGAAGTTTCGATCGCTTTCTGGCGCGATCTACGCACCTGAGGGGCGGGTTCGCTCTCAGGCACTGCCGGCGTGGTGTAATACTCGGAGTACTGGTAGTAGTAATATTCGGGCAACGAAGTATCGACGAAATTCAGGATGACGCCGGGCACGTTCACCTGGCGATTGTAGAGCAGCTCCAGCGCCTTCTTGATCAAACGCGCTGAGGTGTAAGAAAGCCGCATCACGAACAGTGTGGCGTCGATCTTTGGGGCCAGGCTGGTGGTGTCGTCAGCGGCGAGAATCGGCGAGCTGTCGATAATGACGTAATCGTAAAACTCGTAAATCTCGCGCAACAACGCGTCGGTCGATTCCCGAAGGAGATGTTCGCTCGGCTGCGACAAAGTCTTGCCACGCGGCAAAACGAACAGGGTCGGATACGCAGTTGGAACAACAACTTCGCGCCAGTTCACTTCCTGTTTCAAAACTTCGGAGAACCCGATCTTCGAGGAGATCCCAAACGTTTCGCGCAGCGCGCCCCGGCGGAGATCGCAATCGATCAACAGCGTCTTGGCGCCGGAAAGAGCCATAGTAATGGCGAGGTTGGCGGAGACCGTCGACTTGCCTTCGTTGGGAACAGCGCTCGTCACTAAAAAGCTCTTGGGTCGCGGACCCTCGTAAGGCATGAAGAAAATGGACGAGCGGATGTTGCGATACGACTCGGCAAAGACGTGACGCGCATCGTCGGGCTGCAGCAAATCCACATTGCCTTTCGTTTTCTCCTTCGGAATCTGGCCAAGAACGTTTTCGGAAAAGTGGTGCTGAAATTCGCTGAACGAGGCCATGCGGTCGTCAATGCGATCGAGCAAAAGCAGGATCGCCAAGCCAGCGAGCGCGCCGATGCCAAAACCGATCAGGAGACTTTTAATTAGTCCGGGGCGGACCGAAATCGGGGCGGATGCCACTTCCATAATCGACACCTGGTCTTCGCCGCCGACCACTTGCGAAACGTCAACGTCCTTCAAATTGCCCGTGAGCCGATCGTAAAGCGTCTTGAGGCGGTCAACTTTTCCCTTGATCCGATTGAACTGAGCGAGTCGCTGGCTGAGGTCGAGGGCTTTGGTTTCCCATTCTTTGATGTTCGTCTGAAGGTTTTCCATCTGCTTGCCGATGGATTCGCGGCGCGTTTTTAATCGTTCGAGAGTGTCGGCCCGGAACAGATCGATTAACTTCTCTTGTTTAGTAACTTCGTCGTTGAGCTTGAGAATCTTTGGATGGTTCGGGCGCAAATCCCTCGCCAGAGTGTCGCGCTCCGCTTTGAGAAGCTGGACCTGCTGTTTGGCTTTTAAATAATCCGCTTCCGGACCAACATCCGAAAATGGCAAACCCTGATTGTTATCAGGTCCTTGAGAAGTTTGGGCTGAATCCATTTTGCTTTGAGCACGATCAAGGTTTTGATCGAGATCGAGCAAGTTTAACAACTCATATTCGGTCTTGAGCTGAGCAAACTGCTGATTCAGCCGGACGAGATAGGCAGCGGCGCTGTTACCCTCTTCCTGGATGAATCCGATATTATTTTGCTTTTGGAACTCGATCAGCTCGTCTTCGCTGTTGCGCAGATCCTTCTCAACTTGGATTAGTTGTTCGGTGATTCCAGTGGTGACCTCGTGTCCCCGCTCCTCCCGCATCCCGCGTTTAAAATCGAGATACTTCTGCATGATGCCGTTCAGATACGCCTGGGTGTAATCGGGCGCGCTGCCAACGGCGGTGAGCTCGAAAATCGAAGTGCGCGGCCGCTGCAGGACCATGATATCGACCTGGACCGGCTGTAATTCGGGATGCGATGAGCGCACGAGGGACTCGGCACTGTGCTTCACTTCATTGCTTTGCATCAACTGCACTTGAGTGCCGTAGAAATTCGCCATTTCCTCGCTGTAAATCGCGCCCTGCGGAATCTTCATGCTGCCGGCAACGATCATCTTGCCGCTGGACATGTACTCTGGCGGTCTCTGATAAATCAGAAATGCTTCCACGAAGAGTCCGAGACAAATGGTAAGAACCGGAATCCACCAGCGTCGCAACAGGAGCGATTTGTAACGGTGCAACCGCGTGATTAACGCGGCCGACCAGGAAGTAGAAATATGTTTGCTGGTCGCGGAGTTGCGCATACTACATGTTGATCAAGCGCTGCGGGACGTAGATCTGGTCGTCCGGTTGAAGTTCCAAATCCTCTTCTGTGTGTCCTTCTTCAATTACCCGCTTGAGATCGACGGTAAATTCCTGGCCGTTTTTGCGGGTCAATTTCACTTTTCGTTTGTTAGCAAAATCGCCAAAGCCCCCAGCTTTGATAATCGCCTTGCTTACGCTGTAGCTTTCGTCCGGTGGAATTTCCTGCGGACCCTGCCCCTTCACCGCGCCGTAAACATAAATCCGGCCTTTTGATTTCTCGCTGACTCGATCGACGGCGAGAATCACAGTGGCGTGATAGTAATATTCTTTTTCGAGCAATGATTTGATCGTATAAGCAAGTTCCTTGCACGATTTGCCCTGAGCCGGCACCAGGCCGACATACGGAACTTCCAACTCGCCATTGTCGTTAACCCGTAACCGTTGCGACTCGTTATCTCGATCTTCGACGACCCGGAAGCTGATGTAATCGTTAGGTCCAAGCTTTTTCTTTTCGTCCAACACGGACATGGAGTTCGTGCGCAGGACCGCACTACTGGACGTCGGCAAATCAGGCGAACTTGCCCGGGGCGTGGAGGGAGGCGGGGTCGCTACATCGCCGCGAAGCGAGTCCTGAGCGAAGCTTGAACTCGACAGAATACCGCAAGCAGCAGCGATCGCTGCATACACAAAGACTCTCATGTTGCCCCCCAATTTACCCCTTTTGTCCTTTTTAGAAACTGTAAGTGCCGTCGACAGAAACGCGGTTTTGATTGTAATCGCGCAGGAATACATCGGAATCCTTGCTTGTGCCCTGGTAGCGGACGCCGAGTGTGATGTGGGGTGTTAACTGATATCCGAGAGTGACCGCGCCGCCGATGCGCTGAAAGGTTTCATTGATGACGCCGCCAGATTCCTCGGCATCTTCAAAGAAGAATTCCGTGGTGAGCAAAGTGTTACGAAGAATGTTCCAGCTCACCGCATGGCGTATATAATTTAGAGTGATGTAGTTTGAATCCACGCCCAGCTGGTTCTCGTGGCCGGCGCTCAACGTTTGGCTGATCTGGGCGTTGATGCGATGCGAAACCAATCCGTTCACGTAGTAGTCAGCCGAATTTTTATGGTCTGGAAAAGTGATGCCCAACGGACCGAAAAAGAATGTCACGAAATTCTGATCGAAGTCGATCCACTGATACCCGCCGGCAACCCGGACCTTGAGATTATTCGTAAGGGCGGCTTCGACGAACCCCCCGCCGCTGTACTCCTTATTATCGTTAAGAATCCCAATTCCACCGTTCTGGTTGTCGTAACGGGTAAAGACCGCGTTTCCTTCAACTCCGACAGTGATGGTCGGATTCACGATAAATGCGGCCGAACCGCCGACCATCTCCGCATTTCGGTTCAAATAATCGAAATCCGAATTCGTCGCGATGAAATTGTAATGATCGTATCCTAACTGAAGCAAAAGTTTGTTCAGGTCCCACAAAACCGAAACGCCAGCCGTATTTTCGAATCGGCCGTAATCCGCGACGTTGCTCAAAGCACCTTCTTGAACCGGGTCCTGCTGCAATAGCATCTTGTCGTGAAGGTTGATCCGGAAATCGCCTACGAAGATATCGAATGCGATTTGAGATTTGGGGGCGACCAACAGGTAATCAGTATCGTTACCTGAGTGATCAAGATAAAACGAATAGCCAAGGCCCAGATCGATGCGCAGAGTATTCAGTTGAGTAACGGGCCAGATCATATCGAGCGTTAAGCTCGGCGTAACGATCACGTCGTCCTCTGTATTTACCTCGGCGTAGTTAATATTGTCGTTGTATTCCACGCCAACCGTTGCCCCGACACGAAACCGAACGGGGCCAAGCATCAAGTTGTAGGGAATCCGAGAAACATCTTCTTGTCTGGCTTCGTATGAGTCCTGACCGGCGAGCGACGGTCGGATAGCGTCCTGCGCGTAAAGACTAATGCCAGCGGGGAGCATCCCGACAATAAGCAGCGCCGATTTTATAAAAAGATTTCGGCGGAAAGGGGCAGCACGATGACTCATAGGCAGGTTCATCAATTTAAGTTAAGCAGTTGTGGTACCAGTGTCCGTTTTCAAATCCCAAGCCGGTGACTCACGCCCACACGCTCGTCTCGGTTCAAGATCGTGGTGTCCTTTTGTTAGGTTGTCTGTTTTACGAGAAAATACCCCCTTGAGGCAAGCTAAATCCGTGGAAACTTTTTACTCCCGATAATAAACAACTCCGGGGCAGACGGCTGCCGGGCACGGGTCGCCCGCCCCTTCTGGAAATTCGCCCGGTTGGCCCGCTCTAAGCTAATACCGCGTGCATGGCTACCTCTCGGCTGATTCGACCCCGATTCGCCCAAGTGTTTATCGGATCCTTCTTCGGAGTCCTGTTCGTCTTCGCGCGTTGTGGTTACGCCGAGGGTCCGGCAAATGCGCCGGCGCAAATCGAATACATTTCTCCAGATGGAAAATTTTCGCCTGTGTCGGCGGTCAATCCGACTGCTCATGAGTCAGCGGCCGCATTTGTTGATGGCAACACCGTCAGTTGCGTGCTTAGGGAGGGCGAAACGACCTTTATTATTGAGTTGCCCAAAAACGCCACCAGCGATCGCTTCACTTTTCTCAACCAAAATGCTGCCGCCTGCGGCGAGCTTCGGATTGCAGTGTCTAATTCACCGTTGGCGGTCGACAGCCCGAAGTGGACTGAAGTCGACGGAATTGTTCCGTTCGCTCATAAACGACTGTTTAAGTTGTCGATGTTAGGCGTCGAGACAAAATTTGTCCGGCTGTCGTTTCGGGTCGACAACCAGCAAACCAAGTCCGCCAGAATTTCTTATCCGTTCCGTGGTTCGATTCTAAATGAGAACATTGATTCAAGTTTCGCGAGACTGGGTGAAAATGGTCGCGAATTGAATTTTGCTGCAATCTCGGTCGGCCCTCTTTCAGCAAACGCGACCAAATAATCGGCGGCCAGGCTCCCTCGGATTTCCCCCGCGAACGCATCTCTGCTCAACTCGCAAGGGCATAGAACTAGCTCATTAAAATTCGGGTTGTTTGACGTTCCGCATGCGATTGGAAAATCAAGATCAGACTACAAAAACGCCGATCCAATCGCCGTCGGTCGAGCAACTCATCGTCGGGCAATTTCAAGAGCTCTCCCATGAAAACAAAACTTCCGCATCTCAGGGTAATCCGTCGCCGAACAATGACCATTTTGCGTTTGTTGCCCGGGCTACGAACGATGCAATTCGGGATTGGGATGTAAAAACCGGGGAACTTTCGTGGCCGCAAGGCCTGAGGTCACTTCTCGGTTATGGCACTAAATCTACCGAGGCCCAGATCAATTTCTGGCAAAAGAATCTTCACCCCGCGGATCGCAGCCGCGTCACCGCTTCAATCAATGAGGCCCTTGCTGGAAGTGATGATCATTGGAACGCCGAATACCGTTTCCGCCGCGCCGATGGAACAGATATCAATATCCTCGAACGTGCGCTGATTCTTCGCGATAGCGCCGGTACCGCCACACGATTCATCGGTTCGATGATGGACGTTACCGCGCGGAAACAACTGCAGGACCAGCTCTGTCGTTCGCAACGCATGGAAGCATTTGGGCAACTCGCCGCTGGCGTCGCCCACGACTTCAACAATTTTCTCACAACAATTCTCGGCTACGGCGATTTGCTTCTGCAAGAACGCCTGATCAAAGGAACATTGGCCGAACACATCACGGAAATCCGCGCCGCTGCCGGTCGCGCATCAGCTCTGACTCAGCAACTTCTCGCATTCAGTCGCCGGCAACCGATGGAGGCCGTTGTCGTCGAAGTGAACTCCATCATCACAAATCTCGAGCGCTCACTGCTTCGACTTATCGGCGAGAACATTTCCGTTGTTTCCCATCTTCATCACGAAAAAGGTGGCGCTCACATCAAGGCTGATCCTGGACAGATTACCCAGATCATTCTGAACCTCGCGGTCAACGCGCGTGACGCGATGCCTCAGGGCGGCCAACTGACCGTCGAAACGGGCGTTCTGGATCTACCAAGACATCCGCATTGCCCGATAGACTGCACGGAATGCACTCCCGGCCAATACGTTGTAATCAGTGTATCCGACACCGGAACAGGAATGACCGAGGAGGTGAAAGCGCATCTCTTCGAACCTTTTTTCACTACGAAGGTTGCTGACCACCGAAGCGGCCTTGGTTTGGCAACTTGTTACGGCATTGTTCATCAAAGCCACGGACATCTCCGGGTTGAGAGCGAGGAAGGCAAAGGCACGACCGTCGAAGTTTATCTGCCACGGGTGCCCGCACCGCCGGAGCCGCCATACAAGAAAGCCGGTTCGAAAAAAGTTCGTGGCGGCACCGAGACAGTCCTTCTTCTCGAGGACGACGTGAGCGTGCGCCATATCTCCGTGCGCGTGCTGCGCGCACTCGGCTACGAAGTCATCGAAGCTGCGAACAGTAGCGACGCTCGCCATTTACTCGCACAAGACGGAGGACGGAAGGTCGACTTGCTTCTCACTGACATGGTGATGCCGCAAATCAGCGGCCGCCGCTTTGCCGATGCGCTTCGCACCGCGCACCCAAACATCAAAGTTCTCTTTATCTCCGGCTATCTCGAAGAGTCTCTCCAGCCGAGCGATCGCTGCGAACCGGGAACGTTTTTCCTGCCAAAACCATTCGACGCCGAACAACTCGCTGCCAAAGTCCGGGAAGCACTGGACGCTTAAATTTCACTGGCGATCCGCTTGTGGCGTCGCAGCTTTGCGGGAGGCAGGTCGATCTTGTCGATGGTCGAACTCGCGCTGACATTCATAGCGCGTGATCACTTTCAAAGAAATCGAAGCGGCGCGCGATCGTATCGCAGGCGCAGTTCTTCTCTCCGCATGCCGCCATTCAACCTCACTGAGCGACATCAGTGGTACCCAGGTTTTTTGCAAGTTCGAGAACATGCAGCGAACCGGAAGTTTCAAGGAGCGCGGCGCGCGCAATGCCCTCGGCCAACTATCGGCGGACCAAAAGAAACGCGGCGTGATTGCCGCTTCGGCGGGCAACCATGCCCAAGCGCTAGCTTTTCAAGGAAAGCTACTCGGCATTCCGGCGACCGTAGTGATGCCGCAATACGCGCCGCTCATCAAAATCACTAATTGCGAGCGCCTAAGCGCCAACGTTGTTCTGCACGGCAAAGATTTCGCGGAAGCCAAAGCGCGCGCGCACCAGCTCGCTGCTGCAAAGGATCTCGCTTACATCGACGGTTATGACGATCCGGCGATCATCGCCGGCCAGGGAACGCTGGGTGTCGAAATTCTCGATCAGGTCAAAGATGTCGACGCAGTGATTGTTCCGGTAGGCGGGGCGGGACTGATTGCGGGTGTTTCCCTTGCGATCAAAACCTTGCGCCCTCAAACCAAAGTCATTGCGGTTGAAGCTGAAAACGTTGCCAGTTTTTCTGCTGCGCTGAAATCCGGCGGTCCGACGAAGATCGAGTTGATGCCGACGCTTGCCGACGGTCTGGCGATTCCGCAGGTCGGCGGCAACGCGTTTGCGATTGCACGTGATCACGTTGACCAAACGATCACAGTTACCGAAGAACAGATCGCAATTGCGATTCTGCGATTGATCGAGCTCGAAAAGACTGTCGTGGAAGGGGCGGGTGCGACTCCGTTGGCCGCGCTTCTTTCCGGAAAGTTGCCGGCTCTTGTCGGTAAGCGCGTGGTTCTTCCGTTGTGCGGCGGAAATATTGATCCGAACATTCTCAGTCGTGTAATCGAGCGCGGCCTCGTCGCCGACGGCCGTTTGTGCCGGTTCAATGCAGTCATCAGCGATCGTCCGGGCGGACTTGCAGTGCTGAGCAAGCAAATCGCCGCGGCCGGTGCGAGCATCAAACAAATCGTGCACGATCGGGCGTTTGCGAGTTCCGACGTTTCGATGGTCAACGTTCTCTGCACGGTCGAAACTCGAAATCGCGACCACTTTGAACAGGTTCGAAGCCGATTAAGAGAACACGGCATCGAAACCCACGACGTCAAATAAGGTGGATCGCGCTTTCCGAGCGCGATAATAGCGCGTTCGGAGAACTCGCTCCACCACTTGAAGCGCGAATCGCGCTCCGTAATCTGCTTCAATGCACGCGCGCGAAAAACCTACGATCGACATCACGGACTTTTCCCGCCGGCACATCGGTCCGAACCAAACCGAGACGGCGGAAATGCTGCGCCAAGTGGGTTTTGAGGATCTCGACGCGCTGATCGATGCAACTGTTCCGAAAAACATTCGCCTCGATCACGAATTAAATCTTCCGGAAGCAAAATCCGAAGCCGAAGCACTGGCGGAACTGCGCGCGATTTCGAAAAAAAACAAAGTCGTAAGGTCATTTGTTGGTGCGGGTTATTCCGACTGTATCACGCCACCGGTAATCCAACGGAACATTCTTGAAAATCCCGGTTGGTATACAGCCTACACGCCTTACCAGGCGGAGCTTGCGCAAGGTCGCCTCGAGGCTTTGCTGAATTTTCAAACGATGATTGTCGATCTTACCAAGCTCGACATCGCGAATGCGTCGCTGCTCGACGAAGCAACCGCCGCAGCCGAAGCAATGACGCTCTGTCACGCTTCGGTTCCGGATCGCAAAGTCTTTTTTGTCGCCGACAATTGTCACCCGCAAACGATCGCTGTTGTCCAAACGCGCGCGAAACCCCTCGGCATCGAGGTTAAAATCGATAATTTCGCGAAGTTCAAGTTCGATAACAACGTTTTCGGCGCGCTGGTGCAATATCCCGCGACTGACGGTGCGATTTACGATTACACCGCGTTCGTTGAGCAGGCGCACGATGCCGGCGCGCTGGTGGTGGTCGCTGCCGATATCCTGGCGCTGACCTTGCTAAAGCCGCCGGGAGAATTCGGCGCTGACGTCGCAGTCGGCAACACGCAGCGATTCGGAGTTCCGCTCGGGTTTGGCGGACCGCACGCTGCTTATTTCGCGACGCGCGATCAATACAAGCGCTACATGCCGGGACGATTAGTTGGCGTTTCGCACGATGCCGAAGGCCGACCTGCTTACCGCCTCTCTCTCCAAACGCGCGAGCAACACATCCGGCGCGACAAAGCCACCAGCAACATTTGCACGGCGCAGGTCTTACTCGCAGTCATCGCGTCGATGTACGCAGTTTATCACGGTCCGCGTGGTTTACGCACGATCGCCGAACGTGTTCATCGGCAAACCAGTCAGCTCGCCAATGAACTTCGCACACTCGGATTGAAAATTACCCACGAGAACTTTTTCGACACGATCCGAGTTGAGGTTGAATCGAGCGCCGTGCTTCTCGAGCACGCGGAGAAGGCTGAATGCAATCTGCGCGCGCTCGGTCCACGAGCGATTGGGATTTCGCTCGACGAAACGACAACATCCCGCGACCTCGAGCTGTTGATGTCGATCTTTCGTGGCACGCACGTGCAAGATCTGGCCGATGACAGCCTTGGCGAAGCTCCGGTGCGAGTTCCGAAGTTCGCGGTTCGCGCGTCCGAGTTTTTGACGCACCCGGTGTTCAACACTCACGATACCGAAACCGAAATGCTCCGGTATCTGCGGAAGCTCGAATCACGCGACCTTTCGCTCTGTCACTCGATGATCCCGCTGGGCTCGTGCACGATGAAGCTGAACGCAACCGCGGAGATGTTTCCAATTTCGTGGCCCGAATTCGCAAAGCTGCATCCGTTCGCGCCGGTCGAACAAACCGCAGGGTACGTCGAAATGTGCAACCAGCTTGAAGATTGGCTCGCGGAACTCACCGGATTTGCCGCAGTCTCGTTGCAACCAAACGCCGGTTCACAAGGCGAGTACGCCGGGCTGCTTGCGATTCGCGAATACCACGCATCTCGCGGCGAGGCGCATCGCAACGTCTGTTTGATTCCAACTTCAGCGCACGGCACAAATCCAGCCAGCGCAGTAATGGCCGGACTCAAAGTTGTTCCGGTTGCGACATTGAAGGACGGCGACATCGATCTCGCCGACCTTCGCGCGAAGGCGGATGCGCACGCGCGCGATCTCGCGGCGTTGATGGTCACCTATCCGAGCACGCACGGTGTTTTCGAGCCGACCATTCGTGAAATTTGCGAAATCGTGCACGCGCACGGCGGCCAGGTTTACATGGATGGCGCGAACATGAACGCGCAGTGCGGTCTCTGCCGGCCGGGCGATTACGGCGCGGACGTTTGTCATTTAAATTTACACAAGACGTTTTGCATTCCGCACGGTGGCGGCGGCCCCGGAGTCGGCCCGATCGGTGTTGCCAAACATCTCGCGCCGTTCTTGCCTAGAGAATTCATTGCCGATTCTGAAACTGGTGAAGTAATTTTCGGCGACAGCGAAGAAGGAAAACGTCCACCGGCAGGAGAAGGATCCTATTACCGTCACGGCGGCGGTAGTAGCGGAAATGTCGCCGCGACTCCCTACGGCAGTGCAAGCATTCTCACGATTTCGTGGATGTACATTCGAATGATGGGACCGGCCGGCTTGAAGCGCGCGAGTGAGATCGCGATCCTGAACGCGAACTACATCGCGAAGCGGCTCGATCCGCACTTCCCGGTTTTGTTCAAAGGCAAGCGTGGACTCGTCGCGCACGAGTGCATTGTGGATCTTCGCCAATGGAAATCGGTCGGAATCGAAGTCGAAGACGTGGCGAAACGATTGATGGATTACGGATTTCACGCGCCGACCGTGTCCTGGCCGGTGGCGGGCACAATGATGATCGAGCCGACTGAGAGCGAACCAAAGCACGAGCTGGATCGTTTTTGCGACGCGATGATTTCCATTCGCGCGGAAATCGAAGCAGTGGCGACCGGGAAGATCGACAAGCAGAACAATCCGCTAAAAAACGCGCCGCACACTGCGCGACAAATTGCTTCCGAAAAATGGGAGCACCCGTATTCGCGTGAGCAAGGCGCCTTTCCCGCGCCGTGGACACGCGACCACAAATTCTGGCCCTCGGTGGCAAGGATCGACAACGTTTATGGCGACCGAAATCTTTTCTGTTCGTGCCCGCCGATGGAAGATTTCAGTTCCTGACGCTGAAAGATTTCTTAGAGTCAGCGCGAATTCAGAGGGATGGTTCGAAGAATTCTTATTTCGCTCCTGACAATCGGTTTGTTAGTGGGAGGCATTTACCTTTACGCGCACCGCGTCTGGAATCCGCTGCCAAACGGAACAACGATCGATCGGATTCTGGTTGAGAAGTCAGCGCGCAGATTATCGGTTTTCGCCGGCGGCAAGAAATTGAAGAGCTATCGAGTGGCGTTGGGTCGCAACCCGGTCGGCGCAAAACAGGAAGAGGGCGACATGAAAACGCCAGAAGGGCTCTACACGATCGACAGTCGCAATCCACAAAGCGACTATCACCTGTCGCTTCACGTTTCTTATCCATCGGACGAAGACACGGCGCGCGCGACGGAACGGGGCGTTAACGCCGGGTTCGATATTATGATTCATGGAATTCGAAATGGCGGCGATTGGATTGATGCTTTTCACCGCATTCACGATTGGACCGCGGGCTGCATCGCGCTAACTGACGAGGAGATCGAAGAACTCTGGCGTGTTACACCGAATGGAACGCCGATTGAAATCCGGCCGTGAATCAGTGACGGCGGATGGCCGGAATTTGGAACGTCGGCGGCGGGCTTGGATAAGTAGCGGGCGCAGACATTAACGCAGATTCGGCAACGTTGGACACGATCCGCCCGGTCGATTGTTGGCGCACGAACGCTTTCACGCCCGCGTCCGAACTTTCACAAACAACCTGATACTTCGCTCCCTCCTCCAATTTTACATTCAGAACCAGTGGCGAAGCGGCAACCCGCGGTCCCACAATTTTCTTTGATGCTTCGTAGGTGATTGTCAGTCGACGCGGTCCCGGGTCGATGCGCCAATAGTCACCGCCGTTCACGGCTGCGTCGACGGACACTCCGTCAATGGCAACAAGGTTGATCTGGTCTCCGACGCCGAAACCGTTTGAAACGGGAACGCGCACTAGCGCCGGATTTCTTGAGGTCGGTGTATAAAGCTGCGCGCAACCCGCGAACGCTGAAAAGATTGCGATCAAACAAACCGCGCCACGCATGTTGCAGACTAAGTTTCGGACGCAAGCTCCGGTTCGCGATCGATGCGAGTCGGAACCAGGCGCAACGCCGAACCATTTTTCTCGTCGGAAACTTCATCACCTTGCTCGTGATATTCGGCATCGGCATTGACCTGCCAGAGATCGTAAAGCTTGGCGTCCGCCAGAATATTTTCGACGCACAACATCGCGGTCATCATGGCGTGATCCTGATTGTTGTACTTGTGCATGCCGTTGCGCCCGACGAGATGCAGGTTCGGATATCTCATGTCGAGTTCCTGACGAATCGTTGCGACATGACGCGCGTAATCGTCGTCGTAAACCGGATAGGCCTTTTTCTGGCGAACAACTGTTCCGTCGACCACGTCGCCTTCCTGAGCGAGCCCGATTTGAATCAGTTCGCGTTTCGCCAGACCGATCAAGTCCTCGTCAGGTGACTCCCAAAGGCCGTCGCCCTCGAAACAAAAATATTCCAGCCCGTAACAAGCTTTGTCCGGGTCTGGCACCATTTCCGGTGACCACGATTTGAAATTCTGAACGCGTCCGACTTTGACACGCGGATCATGAATGTAGATCCAGTTGTCCGAGAATTTGTTTCGCTCTTTCAAAATCAGCATGACTGTCAGGAAATCTCGATACTTTAAACTTTCGGCCGCGCGCCGGGTGCGATCGGAAACTGTTGGTTGAATTCCGCAAACGAGTTCGCGCATCGGCGCGGAAGAAATCACGTGGTCGGCTTCAATCGATTGCTGGTTTTTATCGCGATCTTTGAATTGGACCGTCCAGGTTTCGTTCGTTGCGTGGTAAGCGCACCCATTAACTCGCGCGCCCATTTCGACTTTGCCGCCCATTGCGTTCACCCTTGCGCCTGCCGCTTCCCACATCATGCCCGGTCCTTTGCGCGGATACCGAAAGGAATTGATCAATGTCTTGATAACCTTGGTGCGGTCGCCGTTCGGTGAGCGCTGGGGAAGAAGCGCATTCTTGATAGCGCTGCCAAGCGAAAGACCTCGGATGCGTTGGGCCGCCCAGTCGGCAGATATTTCCTTACAGCTCATCCCCCAAACCTTCTCGGTGTAACTCTTAAAGAAAGTTTTGAAGAGTCGCTTACCGAATTGATTGCTGACCCAATCCTCGAAGTTTCGCGGATGCCGCACCGGGAAAAGCCGCGCCTTCAGCCACGACAAAACGCAGAGTGTCGATCTGACGATGCCAAGTTTGATCAGGGCTTCGAACGGTTTGAGCGGATAGGTAAAAAAATTTCCGTCGTAATAAATTTTTGACGAGCGAGGACGCTGCAGCATGTCGTTAGGCAAAATCTCCGTCCAAAGATCTTCCACCGCCTTGGATTTGGAGAAGAACCGGTGACCGCCGATATCGAAATGGAAACCTTTGTAGGTGCTGGTGCGCGAAATCCCACCGACGTAAACCGGATCGGCCTCGAGCACCACGACGCCGACATTATTCTTGGAGAGAAGATAGGCGGCAGTGAGCCCCGCCGGTCCAGCTCCGATGATGGCGACAGTCGTTTTCATTGTTTGGTCAGGCAACCCAGTTTCCGCGGGTAAAATTCCATACGTACCAACCCTGCACGCTTAAACTGACGGCACAGGCGACCACCACCACTGCAATTCCGAGCGCCCGCACCGGCATCGGCGGGAGGCGAAATTGCCGCAAAAAATGCAAAAAAGCGAGCACGATCAGGGCGTGAACGCAGAACTCGTAGCGCAGCATGCTCTCCATATCGAGCGAGGCGACGCCACTAACCGAAATGTAATAAATAACTGCCGCACAGAAATAGAGGCCGATGCGGGTCGTCCATTCAGTGCGGCGACGGAACGCCGGCAATAGTTCAACAATCGCGACCGCGATCAAAAGCAATGCACCGATTGTCATCGACATCTGACTCATCTCGGTTGGATTGCTCAACTCCGGAAGCAGCCAGCGATAATTCGATGGGCGAAAAACAGCGAAGTAGTCGGGTTCGATGTTCCAACCTGCTGATTGCGTGAGCATATAGATGTCCCAACGACCCCAGCGCACCTGGCAGTAAATGAAAAAGGAAACGGCGCCCAGAATGGCAGTTGCCATCACCGCAACCGCCGGGCCGTAATTTTGGAACCAGCGCCGCGGATCCCGGATTGCGCTCCAGCCCTTTTGGAAGACATCGCGCACAACCGGATATGCAGCACACGGGATTCCAACAATGCGCGTCGCCGACATGACGATTCCGTGGAGCGCGGCCAAAATTTTCGAAGTTCGACCGTCACCGCCACTCCAATAAATAAAACCGAGCAACGCCATCAGAAACAGCGATTCAGAGTAACCCGCAACGAGAAAAAATGCAGCAGGATGAGCGGCGATCACCAGTGCGCCAAAAAAGCAGAGCGCGCTGGAAAGTTTCCAGCGCTCGCAGAAGAGAAAAAAGTAAGTCCAGAAGCCCCAGGCTGCGATCTGCGCGACAAGGAGAAGCGCGATTTGGGTATCGACGCCAAAAATAGTAGTAAAAACGCTGGCCAGCGCCGGATACGCCGGAAAAAAGGCGACGTTGGAAACTTCCATCACCTTGTGATTGATGGGCGGGACGATTGTTTGATATCCGCGATCGACAATGCTCTCAAACCAGAACCCGTCGTGCTGAACCAAACTCGAATAGCGATACGAAAACGGTCCTTCTGGCGCCAACAGCAACACTGCTATAGCGAGCTGCGCTACAGTCACAAAGAGGCCCATTAACCATGGCCGGAACAGAAACTTAGATCGGATCACATCAGCACCCGGGAGCGCAGAGGAAAAACCAAACGTTCCCGTATTGCAAGAATTAGTCGCCTCCCGGGCGAGTGCAGACTCAAATGGCATAGATTCAATTGGAGCGCCCATTCAGAGCAGAGCTTGGACGCCGGTCTTCGGTACTTATTCGCGCGCCACAACAAACTCAGTTTTCCGTGGCGTGGGTTTGTAGAAGACGGCATACCGATAACCGATCCGCCTGCTCAAAAGCCGTAGCGCGACTAGAATCTTAGGCGGCGGCGGCTTCGCGTTCGTCGACGAGCTGACGATAAAGTTGCTCGTAGCGTTCGGCGGCCGTCTCCCAGGAAAAATTTCGCGATATCGCGCGCTGCCGGAGCCTTGCCCACAAATCCTGATCGCGGAAAGCTTCGCGCGCCCGCTTGATCGCATCCCAAAAGGCTTCCGTTGAATATTCGTAGCAAAGGAATCCATAACCGCTGTCGCTCCAGGCATCGTAGTCTTCGATAATTTCCTGGATTCCACCGGTGGCGCGCGCGACGGGAAGCGCGCCGTATTTCAGATTATACATCGCGCTCAGGCCAGACGGTTCAACCCGCGACGGAATCAAGCTGATGTCCATTCCGGCTTCGAAGACATGCGCGCTTTTTTCATCGTAACTTCGGCGATACGCGAACTTCGTTGGATATTTTCGCATCGCGACAGCCAGCGCCGTTTCGTAAACCGGATCGCCCTCGCCCAGGATCACCAGGCGCACGTCGTCGGTAAGAAGCCGATCGAGCACGGGTACAAGAATGTCGAAGCCCTTCTCGCCAACCACGCGCGTAATCATTCCAAAAACCGGTCCTCGCGGTTCCTGGTCTAATCGCAATCCATTCAGAAGCGCGCCGCGGCACAGTTCCTTGCCCCAGAGATCGTCCGGCGTGTAATTTGCTGGAAGAAGCGTGTCGGTCTCGGGATTCCAGCGCGTATAATCAGCCCCGTGCAGAATGGCGGTCAGCTTGTGCGAATTTTCGCGCAACACGGCGTCAAGTCCGCCACCGCCCTCCGCCGTTTGGATTTCGCGCCGATAATGCTCGCTCACGGTGGTGACTTTGTCGGCAAAAAGAATTCCGCCCTTGAGGAAATTGAGCTTCCCGAAAAACTCGACCCCACGGAGCGTGAAAAAGCGTTCGTGGAGATTCGTTAGGCGAAAATCGAGCCCCCAAAAACTTCCCTGCTCGGCGATGTGATGAATTGTCAGAACCGTCGAGAACGGAAGCCGATGGGCTTTCACATAAACCGGCACGAGCGCGGCCGCCCAATCGTGCACGTGGAGAATTTGAGGCGTCGGCGTTAAACGTCGCGCCAATTCCATCGCCGCTTTGCTGAAAAAAATGAAACGGGCGCTGTTGTCTTCGTAGGGCGTGCCATGCTCGCCATAAATCCCGTCGCGATCGAAGAGTTCGTCGCAGCGGATCAAAAATAGCTGGACGCCGCTCGCGCTGTGGGCCTGCAAATATTCGGCGATATACGTCTTGTCGCCGACCCGAATATCGACGGTGACTCCGGTGTCTTCTTCTTTGAAAGCCGGATTCTCGCGAATCTCACGATAGTACGGCAACGCGACGGCAACTTCGTGTTCCCGCTCGCGCAATTCGCGCGGCAAAGCGTCCATTACATCAATCAGCGCGCCGGCATGCAACAACGGTGGGCCCTCGGCGCTGATCATTAAGATTCTCATTGGCTCCTCGATGTTGGTCACGGCGTCTTCCATGTCAAAGCAATCAGGGAACGCAATCTTTTTTGCGGCTTTTCTTCTCGATAACGCGATCTCAGGCACGGCCAACAAGCAAAACCCCCACCTATAAATAGGATTTTCCCTTAGGACGCCAAATACAACCGTTCCGCTGCTTTCTCCGATTCCTAGAGCATCATGAAGATGAAACCCATTCCACAATCTGGCGCGGTGTCTCCGCGCGCCTTCGCCGCATTTCTGCTCTGCGCGGCGAGCGGCTTCCTGACCATGCTCAGTTTTGCTTCAACTCCATCCAACGGAACCATCACGCCGGATACGCCGTCTGTTACTTACTCGGCCGGTCCGTTTTTTGTGATCAATCCGACACCGGTCCCGGAAGTGGATGTCGGCCCCGAGTGTAATAGAACTCCTGGTCAACCGTGCGACGACTTCGCATTGACCACCACCTTGCCCGCCGGGTATGCCGCCGCGCATCCAAGTGCGTCGATTAAAGTCACGCTCAGCTGGACGCCTACCGGAAATTCCGGCAAAGCGGATTACGATCTTTACGTATTCAAGAATCCGCGAAATGACTGCAGCCCGCAGGACTGCACTGTAACCACTGGAAACCAGGCTGCTGATTTTCAATCGTCCAGCAGCGCAAATCCTGAGATCGCCAGCATTCCTGTAGCTGACGGTACCAATCACTACACGATTGTCGTTAATCCTTACACACCGACCGGTGAGACGGTAAACGTCGTTGTTGAACTCATTTCGGGCTCTGGAGCCGCCGGCAGTCCCACGTTCGGCATGGCCGACCCGGCTGTTCCTGGACAACCGCGTTTTCAGAACTTCTACGCTCCGCCCGGTTCGGCGAAATCAAGAAGCGGCGAGTTCAACATTGGTTTCAATCCGAAGAGTGGTCGCATCATGACCATGAACGACGGCCCGATCTGGCGTTTGACTCCTCCTGAACTCTTGACGCCAAAACAACCAGAATGCTGCGAGGCGCTTTGGGAAGACAAGTCGAACGCGACACTCAACTTCGGTTTGGATCCGATCCTTTGGACCGATCAGAAAACCGGCCGCACGTTTGCATCTAACTCGACGGTTGGCGCAAATGCGGTCTATGGCTACACCGACAACGACGGCGATAGCTGGATTCCATTCGGAATTGCCGCGCCAAACGGCGGAGCCGATCACGAGACAATTGGCACCGGACCTTATCCAGCTGTGTTGAACGCGCTGGCAACGTCGGTCAATCAGGGAGAGGCGGTTTACTACTGCTCGCAAGATATCGTCGGTCCGGCGACATGTTATCGCAGTGACGACTTAGGAATTAGCTATGGTCCATCGGTTCTGGCCTACACTGGGCAGGGACCGAGCGCTCCCAATGGAACTTGCGGCGGATTACATGGTCACCTTCACGTCGCCCCGGATGGCGCAGTTTGGCTGCCCGTTCCGCAATGCAGCGGACTGCAAGGAGGCGTATTTAGCACCGATGCGGGTATCACCTGGCACATATTCCAAGTGCCCGGCGCAATTTCTCAGCGACAGGGCGCCGATCCGTCCATCGCGATCGATTCCGACAGCACGATCTACTACTCGTACGTGAACGACGAGCCGGTTGCCGCCGGTCAACCGCCTGAAGGTCACGCCCGGGTGCAAGTGGGTCACCTCGATGCGGTTAGTAATACCATCTCCTGGTCTAATAACTTCGACCTGGGAGCAACCCATGGCATCGTCAATGGCGCGGAAATCGAAGCCGTTGGTGGCAGCTCTGGACGGGCCGCCGTTGGATTCCTTGGCACGAATATCTCCGGCGATTACCAGGCCCTGAGTTTTCCGGGCAAATGGTATGCCTTTATTGCCACAACCTATGATGGCGGAAAAAACTGGGTGACCGTTAACGCGACGCCTAACGACCCAGTCCAAAGCCTGACCGGTATCTGGCAGCAAGGAGGTAGCAATCTGCAACGCAACCTGCTCGACTTCAATGAAATCACCATCGACGACAAAGGTCGGGTTCTTTATGGCTACAGTGATGGCTGCGTAAGCACAGGTTGTATTGGTGGAACCGGGCCGAACGACTTCGTTGCTTACATGCGAGTAGCGCGGCAATTCGGCGGCAAGAGTTTGTTTGCTGCCAACGACGCGAACACGGATACAACGGCGGCCATGGTTCCCAAGCCGGCATGCTTGTCTGGAGTACGAGATGTCACTGGGTCTTTTCTAACCTGGAAAGCACCTGATAACGGCGGCGCCGCGATTACCGGTTACAAAATCTACCGAGGCGTAATCTCCGAAGGCGAAGCTCCTACACCAATCGGTCAAACTACTGCCAAGACTACCTTCACCGATACGACGGCCAGTCCATCGGTCAGTGACTATTACTATATTGTCCAAGCCATTAACTCAGTTGGCTCCGGAGCTCTTAGTAACGAAATCGATCTCAAAGCGGTAACTATCCCGCCTCCGACTCCGGCGACGTCTTGCAGCGGAGTCAATGTTGTCACTGACAACGTCGGCGACGCCATCAATCCGGCGCCTGGCGGACAAGGCCCGTTTGATCAGTCCGATATCACCGCGATATCCTTCTCGACGGACAGTGCTGTGACGACGATCACGCCGAAAATCACGATCACCAATTTGAGCAGCACGCCTTCGCCTGGTAATAGCGTCATGCTTTACCGCGTCGTCTGGATGGCACCCGACGGCAAGACCTACGCAGCGGAGGCACAAGTGAGCGCCGGAGATAACGTTGCTTATGGCTGGGGAGAATACGACGCGCCGAGCGACAGTTTTACTGGTGGTAATCTCACTGCACCCAACAGCAGCACCGGCACTTTCAACTCGGGGGTAAACGGGACAATCACCATTGATGTTCCTGCCGCGAGCGTGGGGCAGCCGACCATTCCCGTCTACGATGACAGCGGTGCTACCCCGGCAGTAAGAAATCCTTACGGAATCGTATTCGCCGGTGAAGGTACGAGCGGGGCTGTTGCCACTTACTGGCTACGCCCCGCCGAGCGCGCACCCGATTTCGATCAGGGCGTAAATGGCAGCGGCTATGGTCAAAGTTGGTCTGTCTGCACGCGGCCCAATAATCCGCCAGTTGCGGTCCTCACCGCGAATCCGACTTCAGGCTCCGACCCGTTGAACGTAAACTTTGATGGGTCTGGCTCGTTCGATCCTGACACAGCGCCACCTCCGGACACTATTGCTTCTTATACAGTTAGTTTCGGCGATGGGTTACCTTCGGTAACGCAATCTACTCCGACACTGACCCACACCTATTATCACAACCAGGCGTGCGGAAGTGGGCCGTGTACCTATATTGCATCACTAACGGTAAAGGACTCACGCGGCATGCCGAGTCAGAACAGCGCGCAAACTGTGATCACCGTCAACGCCGGGAGTTCACCAAGCCCGACTCCGAGTCCAAGTCCGACAGCCACACCTACTCCGACTCCAACGGCGACGCCTACTCCTCCCCCACCACCGCCGGGACCCCTTGCGGCTCCAGTATTGAAGATCTTAGTGTCGCCGTCGACGATCCATCGAGGTCAAAGCGCGACCTATACAATATCAGCCGACCGAGGGGCAGCTCAGGACATAGTAATCGGCTACGCGATGAGCGGAGCCGCAGTTCTCGGTTTGGACTACACTGTAAACAGTAATCCGGGTCAGGTGATTCTCGCGGCCGGACAACGTACGGCCACGATCACGCTCACGGCGATTAAAGGCCTGAATGCCAAGAGCGGTGTGACTGCTACGATGACACTGAACCCGGCAGCAGGTTACAGTTTCGGATCCACCGGGGCTCCGTCGGGAACGCTCACAATTCTGAACTAACAAGTAGCTTTAATCGTGACAGGCGTTCAGCGTATTCACGCTGAGCGCCTGTTCTTTTTGGCCTTTTCGCCGGAAGCGTACTCTCGCTTCACCCAGTCCAGCGCTTGTGGCCGATCTTTCAACTCACCTTCGAGCTGCCGCGTTTCGACCGCCTCAAGAATTTCACCAAACTCAGGCCCCGGTTTCATTCCCATCGCGATCAAATCGTCGCCGCGCACCAGTGGCGGCGGAATAATCGGTTCGTTCGCGAATTCCTCCCGCTTCCCCAAAAGAAATTCGTAATTGTCCATCATCCCATGACTGCTCGCGCAATCGACCCGATGGAGCTCGAGTTCTTCTTCGAAAGTCGGTCGAGCCATGAATCGCTTTAGCTTCGCGACTCGCATCTTCGGAACGTCTTTGAAAACCATGTGCTGGCGCACCATCTCCACCGCCGCGTCGATCTCGGCCCGCGAAAATCGCAACCGTTCCATGATCGATTCGGTCATCGCCGCGCCGATTCGATCATGCTCGTTGAAACGAATCCGGCCGGTTTCATCGACCGTTGCCGTAACTGGCTTCGCTACATCGTGCAGAAGAACGGAAAAAACCAGTGGCACGGAAACTTTCTCGGGCAGCATTCCCAACATCAGACGGGTGTGCTGAAAGACATCGCCTTCAGGATGAAATTGCTCCGGCTGCAAACAGCCTTTCATCGCATCGAGCTCGGGCAGAACCGCTCGCATTAATCCGCTTTCATCGAGCAAGTCCCAGCCTCGAACGCGATTTGGTGACAAGAAAATCTTCACTAGTTCGTCGCGAATCCGCTCCGCGCTGATGTCATTGATCGCGGCTGAGTTTTCAACCAGCGCCTTCCACGTCGCGTCGTCGATCTTGTATTCAACTACAGTTGCGAATCGGACGGCGCGCAGCATTCGCAGTCGGTCTTCGTCAAACCGCTCGGTCGGTTTGCCAATCGCGCGGATGAGTCTTGCTTCGATGTCCGCGCGTCCACCGACGAAATCGATCACTTCGTTCTTCTCGGGATCAAAAAACATTCCGTTGATCGTAAAATCGCGTCGCTTCGCGTCTTCCTCCGGCGAAGAAAACCGGACGTCGACCGGATGACGATGATCAAGATACGCGCCATCAGAACGAAAGGTTGCGACCTCGAAATTCATTTCGTCTTGCACCACAACGACAACGCCGAAATGGGCTCCTACGGCGTAAGTGTGCGGGAAAATCTTCTGTACAACTTCGGGCGTTGCGTCAGTCGCGATGTCGAAGTCCTTTGGGACCAGGCCGCGCACCATGTCTCGCACGCAGCCGCCGGCAAAGTATGCGGTGTAGCTGTGCTCGCGTAAGCGCTTTGCGATCTCGCGGGCGGTCTTCTCCATAACTGACATTTTCACTCCAACATTGTAGCCGCCCCGCTCTGCCGGGGCGAATGAGAAGTCCGAGCCGGACTGGCCACGGCAGCTGAGCGCCGTGGCTACCTAGGCGGCCGACGGCGCCTTCTTTTCCGCGCGAAAGGAATGCACGATGAAGAAAACGACCGCGATGCAGATGCAAGAATCAGCCACATTGAAAGCCGGCCACGGATGCGCAAATGGCAGATGCAAATCGAACAAAAGAAAATCGATCACGTGTCCGTAAAGCAGGCGGTCGGTCAGATTTCCGAGCACACCGGCCAGTAGCAAAGCGAGTGAGACGTCGCGCCAACGGTTCGACGTCCACCAAACCGATTTGGGGGCACCAGATTGCGCCGGCTTGTGTTGAACAAGGAGAAGAACCAACGCAAGCAGGGCGGCCAGACACGATATGACGACGAAAAACGCGTTGTTGTTCCTGAATGACCCGAACGCCGCACCTGTATTCGTGATGTTTACCAAGTGGAAAAAATTTTGCACCACAACAACCGGCCGATCTGGATCGATAGAATGAATGACAAGGTATTTTGTAACCCGATCGAGCGCGTAGAGCGGAAGCGAAAGGAAGAAAATATATTTCATTTGGATTCGCTTCGTTGAAGCGCTGAAGCGTTGAAGCGTCGAAGCGTTGCAGCGGATTTGATCATTTTGCAGTTACAACGCCTTCACACCTGTCGCACAATTCCGGATGCGTTTTACTTTTGCCGACGTATTCGCGGTGTCGCCAGCATCGCGCGCACTTCGCATAGTTGGTTTTTGTGACTGCCGCTCCAGCATCCTTTGCTTGTTCAATCGACAAATCGCTAAGGATGAAAAATTCTTCGAGCTCAGCCTTGTCGACCTTCGTCGTCACATCCGAATTCGATTTCAGGACGACCGCTGCTTCCAACGCATTGCCAATGAGTTTTTCCTGACGCGCCTTTTCGATCGCCTGACCGACAATCGCCCGGAGTTTCAATAGTTCGGACACTTTTTCAGTGGCTTCGCTCCCGCGATTGCGCGATTGCGGAAATTCTTCGAGATGCACCGACTCGCCGGTCTGAGAAAATTGCCATGCTTCGTCAGCGGTAAAGGCCAACACCGGCGCAAGTAACTGGCACAAGGCGCAAAAAATCTCGTGCATCGCGCTTTGAGTAGCACGGCGACGGCCGGAGTCCGGGGCGTCGCAATACATCCGGTCTTTGGTGATGTCGACGTAGAGACTGCTGAGATCGACCGCGCAGAACTGGTTCAAGGTCTGATAGACTTTGTGAAACTCGAAGGCTTCGTAAGCCGCGCGACAATCGTGAACGACTTGATCCAGTCGTTCCAGAATCCACCGATCGATCCACGTTAAATTTGTAGCGGCGGTCTCCGACCGTCGACGCTCAGAGAGCGCCGCTACACGAAAGTCGAAAAGATTGCCTAACAAGATCCGGAGCGTGTTGCGAATGCGACGGTAGGTGTCCCCCAGTCGAGTGAACATTTCCTCCGAAAACGGAACATCGTCCGTGTAATCGATGCTGCTTGCCCAAAGCCGAACCAGGTCAGCGCCGTGTTTGCCCACAAAATGTCCCGCATCCATCGGTTTGTCGTAGGTGCCCGACTTGGAAATCTTCTTACCATCGACATCGACCACAAATCCGTGGGTGACGCAGATTTTGTAAGGCGCGCGATCCTTTAACGCGATGCTCGTCATGAGCGACGATTGGAACCAGCCCCGGTGCTGATCGGTCGCCTCCAAGTACATGTCGGCCGGATCCCGCAGCTCGGGATGGAGCGCACATACCGCCTGATGTGAAACGCCGCTATCGATCCAAACGTCGATCGTGTCGTTGCGTTTCGTTGTTCCTGACGGCAGACCCAACTGTTTTGCGAGATCGGCATCGCCGAGTTCGAACCAGACATTCGACCCGCGCTCGGCGATAAGATCCGCGAGTTTGCGAATGATTTTCGCGTCGAGAATCGGCTTGCCTTCGGCGGAGTAAAAAACCGGCAGCGGCACACCCCAACTACGCTGTCGTGAAATGACCCAGTCAGGACGTGATTCGACAGTGCCGGCGATACGGTTTTCGCCCCAGCCCGGAATCCATCTCACTTCCTTATGAATCGCTTCTAGCGCTCGCGGTCGCAGATCGTCGATTCGAATGAAAAGCTGCTCCACGTTGCGAAAGATAATCGGCGTCTTCGAGCGCCAGCAATACGGGTAGCTGTGATGAAAATTTTGCGCGCCTAACAAGTTGCCGCGCTCGCGAAGCAAGTTCACCACATCGTCGTTCGCGTCGAAAACGTATTTGCCGGTAAGACTTGGAACGCCGGCTTCCTCAGTTAGTTTCCCGTGATCGTCGACGGGAGACAAAATTGGCAAGTTGTTTTGCTTACCTAACCAATAATCGTCCTCACCATGACCTGGCGCGATGTGCACCGCGCCGGTGCCGCTGTCCATCGTGACAAAATCGGCGGTCAGCACGATCGCTTCGCGATCCAGAAACGGATGCCGAGCTTTGATCTTGTCGATCTTTGCGCCCGGAAACGACGCAAGCGGTTCGCCGGTGGGCTCAAATTTAGTGTTCGCGCAAAATTGGGCGACGAGTTTAGCGGCGAGCAACAAAGTTTCGGAATTTCCGTCGCGCCGAAATTCCTGAACGACGTAGGCCTCCTTGGGATCAACTGCGATCGCCAAATTCGCCGGCAACGTCCACGGGGTTGTCGTCCAGATGGCAATGCTCGCCCTGTCTTTCCATTCACCGCTTGCGATCGGAAACTTCACGTAGACCGAAGTGTCATCGCGCTCCTGATATTCGACTTCGGCTTCGGCGAGCGCGGTCTGCGCGCCAGTGCTCCAAAAAACCGGTTTCTTCGATTGATACACCAGACCCTTTTCTACAAACACAGCGAACGCGCGCAGAATTTCCGCTTCGTATTTTGGGTCGAGGGTCAGGTAGGGGTGCTCCCAATCTCCAAGCACGCCGAGCCGTTTGAATTGCTGACGCTGGATATCGACATATTTTCTCGCGAATGCGTCGCAGCGTTTTCGCACTTCAAGCGGCGACAAGTCGCGCGATTCCCTGACCACCTTGTATTCAATGGGCAAACCGTGGCAGTCCCAGCCGGGAACGTAAGGCGCCCTCTTGCCCAGCATGGTTTGGGATTTCACCACGAAGTCCTTGAGAATTTTGTTGAGCGCTGTGCCCATGTGGACGTCGCCATTCGCAAACGGCGGGCCATCATGAAGAACGAACAGTTCCCGGCCTTTGCGCGACTCTTGGATTTGTGAATAGAGCCGGTTCCCGTCCCACTTCTTGAGCAGCTCGGGCTCGCGCGTTGCCAGATTCGCCTTCATTGGAAAATCCGTCCGCGGCAGGTTGAGCGTGTCTTTGTAATTCTGACTCATGGCAATGCCCGTCCGGCTCGGACTGCCAGTCCGGCTCGGACCGTTGCTACCTAGCATCCGCTCCCTGACAAATCAACGAAGCGGCCCGGGGCCGAAAATCTTTGCCGGTGATACGGCCACCTGACCCCCGTTCTCCGAATCGGATGATAATATGATCTCCGGAACAGACTTAAACGAAGCGAGTGGCACGACGCTGCGGCGGGCGGTTGTGACCCTGGCTCCCAAGCGACGAAGCAAGTTTGTTTGCGAAAAGATCGAGGCCGCGCCGATGCCCGTCCCGATCGCCCCAATCTTCTCGCGCCGGCCACGGATGAAACGATCCGGCCCGATGTCGCTGCATTGGAGAAGTGGCTCGAACGAGCAGCAGACGAACACGGTGCGAATTTCGCCTGAGATCTTGCACGCAGCAGCATGAAAACAATCGCCGTTGCGACATTGTCGATTCTGCTGGCGATTTTTGCGCCAATCCTGAGCGCAGCGCCCATCCAAGGCAGCATCGATTTCGGCGGCGTTGTAACGTTCGGTGACAGCAGCGGAGCGAACACGACATCACTGACATCGGCCACAAGGGTCAATCTCTGGAATAGCTCGTTTGTCCTTCAGGATTCGGGTGATTTCTCCAGCATTGCAGCGGGGACAAACGTAACGATGGCGGCGCCGTGGATTTTTAATCCTTCAACGAATACCCCAAGTCTGTGGAGCGTTGGCGGTTTCAAGTTCGATCTCACTTCTTGCGTGATCGTTTCCCAAAGCCCGACCTTTTTGAACATCAGCGGAATCGGAATGATCAGTGCGACTGGATTTGATTCCACTCCAGGAACCTGGAGTTTTACAGCGAGTGATTCGAGTGGATCGCCCCAGGCTACTTTCGGCTTTCAAACACAAACGGCGGCCGTTCCCGAACCAGGAACCCTCACATTACTTGCAGTCGGCGCCGGCGGCTTGATTTCTTCGCGCCGGCGTCGCTCCAAGATGTGATCCATCCCGCAGATCAACAGATCTGGCAAAGCCGAATTTTTGCGGCAAACAAAAACTTCCCCATCCGCGACAGCTTTGTCTTAGAATGGACGTGCCCATGAAAAGAAGTCGCACGTTGCGCACTTGTCTCGCCGTCATCCTGGGGACAACTGGCGCATGGTTGATGACGATGAGTTTTCAGCAGGCAAAGCCGCCGATCACAACCGGACTTCAACTCGCGCTCAAGAAATTAACTCTTAACCAGCTCAACCTAGACAAGAACAAAGGCCCGCTACTTGACGGGACGCCGAAGCCGAATGTCCCGCCTCCGCCCAACGCACCGACGTTTGGTCACCCGGTCATCAGCGGCATTGGCGGATTTGGATACGAAGAGAACTTGCATCTCGACCCGACAGACCCAACCCGCATTTATACGAGCGTACCCGGCTCGGCAGCGGCAAACACGAGCTGGATCTGGCGCTCGCTCGACACCGGCAAGACTTTTAAATGGGTGCCTGCCGCGACCGCACTCGAAGGAAAGGTCACCACCTGCGCTGGCGGCGGTGATACCGAGCTCGGTGTGGACTCGGCCGGACATCTTTATTTTAATGACCTGACCCTGGCGAATTTCAGCGTTTCGCGTTCGGATGATGACGGTGTGACTTTCACGTGCAACGACACCGGCGTGCCTGACGCTGCAGTCGATCGCCAATGGTACTCGGTCGATGGCGATCCAACGAACGGCGGCACTCTTTACCTGGCCAACGACGAGATCGGACCGGGTGGAGTCAATTGCGGCAATGGGATCGGGGGGACCGCCGGCAATAACGTCCTTGTCATGTATCGGTCGCCGGCCAACGGTGCGCTTGGCGCGACTGCTGGTCTCGCGTTCGGCCCTGCGAATCATATCACTCCGCTAGCCAGTTGCGATGAGGGGATCATGGGCAACGACGAAATTAGCCAAGTGGCTACGCGTACCGGACAGCCAAATGGTCTTGGTGGATTTACACTACTTCCGTCGACGGTGAAGCACATTTATGTGATCCACGATAATCTTGCGCTCAACCAGATTCGGATGGGCCGCTGTTTTCCGGTCGCCTTCGGCGCACCTATCGCCAATGTCAGCGATCCGAGCGGATTGAATTGCACGGATCTCCTCGTAAAAGATCTCGGGCCGAACGTCAGAACCGGCGCAAATTTTCCAACGATGGCGATCGATAAATCGGGCAATCTTTACGCCGTCTGGGAACAGGCGCCAACGGACGCGAATAGCAATGTCATCGGCGACACGGTGCTCATGTATTCGTATTCCACTAATGAGGGTAACACCTGGTCGACTCCGATTCAGATCGATACTTCCGGGTAACCCGACGGCGTTTTGCACAACAACGTTTTTGCCTGGATCGCCGCGGGCGATGACGGGCGCGTCAATATCGCCTGGTACGGCACGACGGGACTGTCCAATCCCAACGATCCTACCTGCGGCCAAACCGCGTTGATACCTCCGCAGCCGCCCTCCAGAAACATTAATGGTCCGGACTCTACCACCGGCGCTCTTTGGAGTTTGTGGTTCGTTCAAAGTTTGAATGCTCACGATGCCAATCCAACTTTCATCGCCCCCGTCCGGGCGAGCTCGCACCACAACCATCGCGGAACGATTCAGACACTACTTGGAGGCCAATGCGGCGACCGACAGGGACTCGGTGACTTTTTGCAACTGCGCACTGGCGCTCTGGGTGAGGCGCAAATTAGTTATGCCGATTCGAACAGCATCGTAAATACACTCACATCGCACGCAATGTTCGTTAGGCAGAACACTGGCCCCGGTCTGATCGCCGGTCTTTCGCCAGTCAATATCGCCGGTCTGACACCGTTTAACACAGTTTCCGACCCGAGCGGTGACGCCAAGTATCAAGTGCTCGGGACGAGCAACGAAGTCAATATGCCGCAGCTCGACATTACCGCATCGAGCGTCAGTCAGGTGACGACGGCGCCGTGTTCGGTGGCCGCGCCTTGTTACAAAATTTTCATGCAGCTAAATAATCTCAGTCTTGCGCCAACACTCGCACAAGATCCCAACACGGATCTGGTTTGGTCGACGCAGTGGTTCGTTCCGTCAACCAGCGACGCTACTGGCGGAAGAAACTTTCACGTATACGCCGAGTCGAACAACGGCGCTGCGTTGCAATGCTTTACCGGGCAGAACGCCGCTGCGACTAACGGTGGTGGGTTTAGTCTGGCGTACCCAGGTGGCATGGCAGCGTTACCGGCGGCGAATTGCCAATCGACGCTCGGACCGAACGGCAACATCACCATTTATATTCCGCTTTCGATGGTGAGCGAGCCGGGGGCCATTGACAATCGGTTGCATGAAGTCACTGCCAGTACCATGACGCTGACGCAACCTGCCAACACTAATCCGGATCTAATTGGCTCCGGCCTGGCTGGCTCACTCTTCAATCTCATCGATGTCGCGCAAGGTTACGTGTTCGATCCAATTCTCAGTGGCGCGGTTTCGCGCAAAACTCACGGTGCCGCAGGCGCGTTTGATATCGATCTGTTGGCGGGCGGAATTGAAGACCGCAGCGGCGGAGCGAGCAACAGCTATCAGGTTGTCGTTACGTTCGCTTCTCCGGTCACGCTGAGCAGCACAAACGTTGTTCCGGGCAGTGGCGGTACCGCATCGCTGAGTGGAACGCCTACCATGACTGGTAACCAACTGACCATCAATCTGACAAACGTCAGTAACGCTCAACGTCTGACAATTAATTTGCTTGGGGTCAACGATGGGACCAACACTCGTGACCTCGCCATACCCATGGCCGTCCTCCTGGGGGACACCAACAACGATGGCTTCGTTAATGTGGGAGACACCGTCGTGGTCCGCAATCATGCGGGCGAAACCATCGATTCCACCAATTTCAGAAACGACGTGAACGAAGACGGATTAATCAACGTCGGCGACACCGTCATCGTCCGATCCGCGTCCGGCACCGCGCTACCCTGATCCGGCGCCGTCGAACCGGCATCGAGGGGATGCCGGCAAAGATCCGACGATAAAAAAAGCGGATTAATTAGTCGGTGACCCGTCCGATTCGGGCTCGCCGTTCGATTCGTAACGACAAACCCGTTTATGAATAAGAAATCAGGTACGAAATCCGGCTTTTTCAATCCACGAATTTTCGCGGCGTTCCTTCTCGTCACGGTCGGCACATCCATCGGTATTTTCAGTGTTGCCGCACCGAGTTCAGTTAGTCGCAAACCGGCCGGCGTCAGCGGCGCTGCCAACTTCCAACCAGTCGTTCGTTACTCGCGCTACAACGGAGTGTCTCCGAAAATCGCGGACCTTGCCCGCACGGTTACCCTACCGAATGGTACGTGGGAAGTTCATACCCCGCTCGCGATTCATCCCGCCCAACCTCCCCCTACTCTTCCTGTTGTGGATCTCGCGCAGCAGACAGCCATGCCTGCGATTGCAATGGCTGCACCAATTCAAACATTTGAAGGAATGAATCAAGCCGACGGCTGCGGCAATTGTATCCCACCCGACCCAAACGGCGTAGTCGGACCCAATCACTATGTCGAAATGGTCAACTCGTCTTACTCGGTTTACTCGAAAACCGGAACGCGACTCGTTGGCCCAGTCCATATTAACGCCCTCTGGTCAAATCTGCCGGGCCAATGCCAGGTGGATAACGATGGCGATCCAGTTGTTGTCTACGATCATTTGTCGGACCGCTGGGTATTGACTCAATTTGCAGTCAATGGCGGCAATGGCCCCTTTGCAGAATGCGTTGCCGTTTCAACGACCCCGGATCCAACCGGTTCCTTTTACGTCTACGAGTTCGATCAACCGATCTTTAACGATTACCCGAAACTCGGTGTCTGGCCGGACGCATATTACATGACGGCGAACGAGTTTGGCGGAACCGGTGGCACCTTCAGTGGCGCCGGTGTCTATGCATTTGAGCGAGCTAAGATGCTGACTGGGCAGCCGGCCCGGGTTGTCTTTTTCGATTTAGGAACCGTAAACAGTAACTTCGGCGGCATGCTACCGGGAACGGTTGATGGCACTCCCCCGCCGGCCGGTTCGCCGGACTACTTCGCCGAAGTCGATTCGCAGGTGAACTCCCCGACGCTGGGCGCTGATGCAATGCGAATTTGGAAATTTCATGTGGACTGGTCGAATCCTGCAAATTCGACGTTTGGTTCGGGCGGTAATCCGAATTCCACATTGCCGGTGACGATGTGGAACCCATCGCAATGTGTTTACGGGGTGGGCACCTGTGTGCCGCAGCTCGGCAGTCCCTACCAGTTGGATACGCTCGGCGATCGCTTGATGCAGCGCCTGGTCTATAGAAATTTCGGCGATCATGAATCGCTCCTGATCAATCATAGCGTTATTGCCGACGCCCGTATCGGTGTCCGTTGGTACAAAGTACGCGGACTTAGCACTACTCCTGCGATTTACCAACAAAGCACATGGGCCCCAGTCGATCAGTTATATCGCTGGATGGGAAGTATCGCGATGGACCACACTGGGAACTTGGCCATTGGCTACAGCACCTCTTCACCGGCAGATTATCCCTCGATCGCATACGCAGGCCGGCTTGCAGGCGATCCAGTTAGCCAATTGTCACAGGGCGAAACTCAAATGTGGGCTGGACTCGGTCCGCAGAATGTCGCCTTTTTCGTACCTCCAGAAGGGCGATGGGGTGACTACACCGCCTTAACAGTCGATCCCACCGACGGCTGCACATTTTGGTACGTGAACGAATATTTCGACTCATTGGCTAACCAGGGAGCAAATGCTCCCGGCGCGCCTTGGCAAACCCGGATCGGCAGTTTCAAGTTTTCGCAGTGTGCTGCGTCGGCCGTCCCGTTGCTGAGTGCGGTCTCCAGGAAAACCCACGGCAACGCCGGAACGTTCGACATCAACTTACCAGGAATTGAATGCCGCACCGGAGGCGCCAACGGCAATCACACAATCGTGTTCACTTTCCAATACCCGCTGACCAACGTGGCCGATACCAAAGTGACCGGGGGCACAGCAAGTGTGAGCAGCAGCGGCATGGGCAACGACCCTCATCAATACATCGTGAACTTAACCGGTGTTACGAATGCTCAAACGATAACCATTAGCTTGAGCAACGTTTATGATTCGGTCGGTAATAGCAGCACGACCGTGTCCGTGCCGATGAGTGTGCTTGCAGGCGACACGACCGCGAACGGCGTTGTGAACTCGAGCGACATCGCACAAACGCAGTCCCAGTCCGGCCAGTCCGTAACTTCTGCAAACTTCCGCGAAGACGTCACCGTTAACGGATCGATCAACAGTTCGGACATCGGGTTCGTTCAGTCGCGATCTGGCACAGCGCTGCCATGAAGCGAAGGCAGGCTTGTGACGTCGTCATGCCATTCAAATTTCGGGGGCGCGGATACATCCACTCCGCGGTCAGTCTCCGAATCAGCAGTCACTAATGATCTCGGAACCAGTGAGACTCGCAGAAGGATGGGCTAATCGCAGTGTAATTGCGGGAGTAGCACAGGTCACATCCTACTTACCATAATGTCTATAAATATAATTGACATTTGGACCGGCTTTTTCCTAAAAATGCGAACAAATTTTTTTCCAATCTTGGGCAACATGCCTTTCCAATTATTTTTCACCCGCTGGCGGTCACAAATCCGCCCAGCACCGATTTCAAACGATCCCATGCTTGGAAATCCAATTCAGTGATAGAGCGCGAGCAGCGCAGAAATAACCTAGAACAAACTCGACAATGAAAAAACAAACCTCTTCCAAATCGGGCTTCATCAGTTCGCGTAAACTAATAGCGGTTCTTTTTTGTACCGCAGGTGTTTCGCTAGCTATGCTGAGCTTTGACGCGACTGCATCGAATCGCAAGACAGCGCTGAAGCAACCGACGGCCACCGGGAGTTCACAGGCAGCACGCGGCAGTAAGTCGCAGGCGCCTGCAGCTCCGTCTCCGGCCAACGCAACGCTGAGCACATCTAATCGCTCGATCACTTATACCGAGAGCGGAGCACAGGTGCCGAATGAGACCGGCGTCGCGCTCGGTGTACCAAATTGCACCGTGCCGAACTCGTGCAGCACGTTTGATCTCACCATCAACCCCTCTATTGGCATCCCCGTCGCGGGCTACGATCCCACGCAATACCAAATCCACATGACTTGGTCATGGTCTGTTTCAACAGTCGACTACGATATCTTTTTCGAAGACGCGGCCGGCAATGTAGTCGCGGTGAACAATTCGACAGCTGATCCATCAGCCATCATCATCCCGACCACCACGCCGGCGGGGCTCTATCATGTTGTTATTGTCCTAGCGACTGGCGGGCCCATCGGTTACACCGGAACTATAGTGTTGGAGCAGAAGCCGCTGACTTCTGGAATTTGTTCTCCCCCGGCCAATTGCACGCCTCCGCGCTATTTCAACTATCCTGCCGGAACAGGCCAGGCAGATGATGCAGGCGAGCCATCGCTTGGAGTTGATTGGAACCCGAACGTTGCCAGCCTCAAAGATACGAGCTCGCCCGTTTTCATTACCGGCGTAAAGCGCAAAAACACTGGCGGCGTAGCATTCTTCAAATCAGGTGGTCACAATTGGCGCGCGAACTTTGATGACTGTCCTTCTCCAGCACTCAACGTCTGGGATGACGTGTCAGCTACTTTCGATCAGCAGTTCGTTCTAACTGATCCAATCGGGTTCGTAGATCATTATAGCTCCAGCCAACTTGGTCTGAGTTATCCACCCGTACACACGACCGGTAGGGTCTTTACTTTAGATTTGGTCGGTGGCGAAGGTAATAGCCTCGGCGGTTTTTCAGATGATGACGGAGGCTCCTATACACCTGGCGGAAATGGCGGTCCTGGCCAAGGGCCCGATCACGAAACTCTTGGAGGAGGACCGTATAATCCGAACTCGAGTCCTCCCCCGCCACCTCAAGTAACGCCCTACGGATCACCAAACGCGATTTACTATTGTTCCCAGAACATTGTCGCGGAAGCTGAGTGCTCGCGAAGTGATGATGGTGGACAGACCTTTGGCCCAGGGGTTGTAATTTATAATCCGTCGCAATGCACTGGCGGCATTCATGGTCACGTCAAGGTAGCGGCCGATGGCACCGTCTATGTGCCAAACTCTTCGTGCGGAACAGTCGGCACCGTCGGGGTAGCACTATCGACCGATAACGGACTGACTTGGACAGAGAATAACGTCTCAGGCACCAGTGGAAATCAGGACCCGTCAGTTGGCATTGGCCAGAACAACGTAGGCAAGCCGGGTGGTAATCTTGGCGGCACCAACACGATCTACATTGGATACGTTGATGGCAACGGCCATCCTTACGTCTCCCATTCGGGTGATAGAGGCGCTAACTGGTCCACTCCAGTTGATGTCGGCGTTCCGTTCGCCATCGAGCACGCTGTGTTCCCGGTGGTAGTGGCGGGAGATGATAACCGGGCGGCTTTCGGTTTTCTCGGAACGGGTCCGGGTATTGCGACCAGTGGTAGTTGCGATCCCTACGGAGCTACCCTCAACTGCGCGAACATCTGGCATCTCTACATCGCCACGACTTATGATGGCGGTGCGAACTGGATCACGGTTGACGCTACTCCGAATGATCCCGTGCAGCAGGGCACTGTTTGTTTGCAAGGCACAACCTGCGCAGGAGGGCGCAATCTTCTGGACTTTAACGACTTTGGTATAGATGCCGAAGGTCGCGCGGTTCTTGGGTATGCGGACGGTTGCATCAACTGCAACAATACTTTTCAAGGTCAGTCGAGTTCTTCTCACGGAACGATCGCGCGGCAATCAGGCGGACGCAGACTCTTTTCGCACTTCGATCCAATCGAGCCAATGCCACCGGCTTCGCCGCAGCTGATTTCCGCCACCACGCAGTTGGGCGGCGTGCTAGTTAGCTGGTTTGAACCGGATAACGGTGGATCACCAATTACCGGCTACAACATCTATCGCAGCACAACGAGCGGCACGGAGACTTTCCTCGCGCACGTTAGTGGCGAAACAAACACCAAGTTCTTTGACTCCGCGCCGCCAGTCGGTTCGAACGCCTTTTATTATGCCCGTGCGATAAACGGCATCGGCGAAGGAGACCATTGCGGTGAAGTCAGCGTCACCGAGGTCGTAAGCAGCGGGAACTCCTGCACGTTTCCGTATCTTAACGTGGACGGTCCCGGAACGGCTGGCAACGTGCCGACGGATCCGACTACGGGGTCGTTGACCATCCAATACGTCGATATCGGTGAGCCGTTCACTTCATGCACCGACAATTCACTCACCTTCTTGATGAAGGTTGCCACGCTGGATCCCGCCAATACGGGGCAGGCCGTTTTGCCTCAAAATGGCGAATGGCAGGTTCTCTTTACGGTTCAGGATACGAATGGAAATCCGGAGAACGTCTATGTTGAGCTGGATACATTCAGTCCAAACACGCCAGCTACTCCCGGCATTAGCTTAGGGAGAAGAGATCCGTGCTCGGCTGGATGTAGTACGCTCGATAGCGCAGTGTGCACACAAGGTGGTACGCCACCAGCGAGTTGCCCGAAGATCTCGGCAACTTACACCAAGGAAGGAGTCATCCAGATTAAGTTGGATGTTTCGACCCCGCTTAGTTTCCCAGCGCCCGGAGCGCCTGGAACAGGGAGCGCCTTCACGTGGGATGCTCATGCTCCCGGCGCAAAGATAACGAGTATTACCGGTAACACCTTCTTCTTTGCTGGAGCAGGCGCAGGATTCCTGGAGACTGTTCAAACGACCGGTGGTGGCAGCTATACCAGGGTTGGCAATGATTCTTGCCAGAGCAATCCGCCTGTCGCCGCGCTAACGGGTAGCCCGACGTCTGGACGAGCACCTTTGATGGTCACTTTTAACGGCACAAGTTCGCAGGAGCCTGCCGGCGCTTGCGGCACGATTAACTCTTACACTCTGGACTTTGGCGACGGCAGCGCGCCGGCTACTAACAGCACCGGTATGTTCACGCATACCTACACGAATCCGGGCGATTACCCGGCAAGATTAACTGTCTCGGATACGGCCGGTCTAAAGAGTACCAACGTCGCGCAGGTTATCATTTCGGTAGCCTCAGCTACAATTCAACCGGTTAGCGTCGTATCCAGGATGACCCACAGCACCGTCGGAACTTTCGACGTTAATCTCCCACTCACCGGAACGCGCGGAGTAGAATGTCGCAGCGGGGGGTCGAACGGGAATTACACAGTGGTCTTCCAATTCGAGAACCCTCTTACCAGCGTTGGCAGTGCGAGCGTCTCGAGTGGAACGGGCTCCGTGAGTAGCAGCGCAATCGGACTCAACACTCAAGAGTACATCGTTAATCTGACCGGCGTTGCTAACGCGCAATACTTAGTAGTCAGTCTAACCAATGTCCACGACTCCGTCGGCAACAGTGGTGACGTGACCGGCCCGCAAATGGGCGTTCTAATTGGAGATACAACGGCCAGCGGACTCGTGAACTCCAGCGACATCGCCCAGACTCAGTCGCAATCCGGACAGCCGGTTGGACCGAGCAACTTCCGCGAAGACGTGACAGTCAACGGGCTGATCAACAGTTCCGACATTGGGCTGGTGCAATCGAAGTCCGGAACGGGACTGCCCAGCATGCCCTAATCGAAATGGCGACGACTATGGCAGACCAAAAAAAATTCATGAAACGATACGTCCAGTCAGTTGGGACAAACCGATTCAGGTTCAAGACTTTATAAAATGAGTGAAATTACCATAAAATTTAGTCGCTTTTTGGTGGCAAAAATGCCTACAATCGCGCCGGGCCAAAGCTCCGGGGTGATCCAAAAACACAACTCGGAAAACAAATAAAAATCGGGAGAAACTAAAATGAAAAAAACAATCCTCACCGCGCTGGTTCCACTATTCATGGTGACATCCGGAGCCTTCGGCTCGGCCATGATCGCGTTCAATGATAACGTCGGCACTGCAACAGCCGGCAGTTACAACTCGAATGACACATTCAACTTCGATGTGAATTTGACCTTTACGAGTCCGCCGGCAACTGCGGTTGGCTATTCTCTGTGGCTCGAAGTCCCTACAGCGCTAGCTCCGTTTATCAGCATTACGAATGAAAGTTACTTCACTTTTAGCGGCGCAAACGATTCTGAGGCTAAGCCGTGGGCATTCAATTCCTCGTCGGGCGCTGATGCGGGATATCTGACAGATCAGTCGGCAACTCAGGCAGGCGACTTAGGCAACACAAATAATGCTGCGCCGGTCTCGCCCGGAACCTACAACGTAGCAAACATCACGTTCACCCTCAGCGGCGCACCTGCCGGCACGTATGTATTGCAATCGACAACTCTTTCACCAAAAACATCCGAGGCCACTGAAGGCGGAACGTTCAACGACTTCAACATGGCGACGGCTCAATATACAATCACCGTCGTGCCGGAACCCGCGACCTTGTCGCTGCTCGGTTTGAGCGGACTCGGTTCGTTTGGATTAACGGTCCTGCGCGCTCGACGCAAAGGATAAGATCCTTAGTTTTTCCTGAAACTGCGCTGACTCGATAGTCAGCGCAGTTTTTTTGTACTCGCGGACTGCCAACCGGACCCGAATTTCATCAAAAATATCGCCGGGGGTGGCGTCCGGCAGATCACTCGGTGACCAACGCAAACTTCCGCGAAGATGTGAACGTCGACGGATTCATTGACGCGGTAGATGCTTCGCTGGTCAAAAGCAAGTCCGGCACAGCGCTGCCGTACAACTTCTGCCCGACTTTCTTACGAAAGGCCGCTTCCTGCGAAGCGGCCTTTTTGGGTATAAGATTGGGTGGTGAAGATCCTGGTTGTTGAAGATGAAAAGAAAACTGCGGCTTTTCTCGGCAAAGGCCTTCGTGAAGCCAAGTTCCGTGTTCAGATTGCTCGCGATGGAGAAGCTGCCCTGACCGCAGCTCGAGCGGGCCAGTTCGATCTTCTGATCGTCGACATCATGCTGCCGAAAATGGACGGTTGGACGTTGGTGAGAGAATTGCGCGAAGGCGGTGTGAATACTCCCGTCATTTTTCTGACTGCGCGCGATAGCGTTCGAGATCGCGTAAAAGGACTTGAGCTTGGAGCAGACGATTATGTCGTGAAACCGTTCGCGTTTTCCGAATTACTGGCCCGGGTCCGTTCGCTTCTGCGCCGGACTCCTGCTAAGTCGGATGAAATTCGAATCCAGGATTTGGAAATCGATACCCGCCACCATCGCGCGACCCGTCACGGCGTCCCGCTAAATCTGACGCCAAAAGAATTCCTTCTCTTAACCCACCTCGCCCGCGCCGGTGGTGAAGTCGTTTCCCGCAAAGAGATTGCTGAACACGTCTGGGATATCGACTTCAACACCGATACCAATGTTGTCGACGTGGTTGTCCGCCGGTTGCGCGCAAAAGTCGACGATCCATTCAAAAGGAAACTCGTCCGCACCATTCGCGGTGTCGGGTATGCTCTCAAGCCGCACTGAACCGCGCTCCATCGCGACGCAGTTGGTGCTGCTCTTCACCGTCTGCGCAACGCTGTTACTCTCCTGCAGTCTCGGGCTTTTTTACTGGATTGTTGTTCGTCATGCTTTCGAAGAGGACAACGCCGTCCTGGCCGACAAAATAGCCGCGATTCGGACCGAGCTCAGACAACCTGACGGCATCAACGAGCTTGCCCAAGAGTTGAGGAGTCCACGCACCGGCGAAGCGGCTATCTACTGGATACGCGTCATCGGCCCTGATGGAAACATGGTAACGGAAACACCTGCAATGGATCGTCTCCTTCCCGTTTTTGTTTTCCCATCACAGTCGATTTCCAACGCGCAAATGCCCGCGGATTATCGTAACGACGGAAAACTATATTCGCTCCTGACTCAGAATGAGTCCGTGGACGGACACAACTATACGATCCAAATCGCTCAGGATCGTTCGACCGATGCGCAATTTAGAAAACAGTTTCGCACTCTGTTGGCCCTTGTGCTCGGAGTCGGGCTGATCGCATCGGCACTCATCGCCATTACCGTGACCCGACGCGGGTTGCGTCCGCTTGGGCAAATGCGACGCGCGCTCGAACGGGTTCAGCCCGCTAACTTAAGCGAGCGAATCGATCCCGGGCGATGGCCATCCGAGCTTCAGCCGCTCGCCGCTTCGTTCGACGATATGCTCGGCCGTTTGGAAGATTCGTTCACGCGGCTCTCCCAATTTTCGGCCGACCTCGCCCACGAACTGCGGACACCGGTTGGCAACATGCTCGGTGAAGCCCAGGTCGCTCTCACCCGCGATCGTCGACCGGAAGAATATCGAACGGTCATCGAATCGGCCGCCGCCGAATGCGAACGCCTTTCCGGCATCATTGATAATCTCCTCTTTCTTGCCCGCGCCGAATCCGCCGAGCAACAGGTGAACCGCTCGGTTTTCAACGGCCGTTACGCGCTGGAGAAAATCGCGTCGTTTTACGAAGTATCGGCTGAAGATGCTCAGATCACGATTACTTGTGAAGGCGACGCTGACATCTTCGCTGACCCACTTCTTTTCAATCGCGCAGTCGGGAACCTGGTCGAGAACGCGCTTCGCTTTACCCCAAAAGGCGGCGAGATCCGAATCTCTCTGCGGCGTTCTGGAAACGGCAGCGAAATTTCCGTTCGCGATTCCGGCTCTGGAATTGCGCCGGAACATTTGCCACGAGTGTTCGACCGTTTTTATCGGGGTGACGCATCTCGCAGCTCAGCCGGCACCGGGCTCGGCCTTGCTCTCGTCAAATCGATTGTTGATCTTCATGGTGGGTCGGTCGCGGTCGAGAGCGTCCAGGGTCGTGGAACCACCGTGACCCTGATCTTTCCGAGCAAGGTGTAGTCTTCCACCGGGCATTACATGCGAATCGTAAAGTTACAATTTTGTCATAGACACATCTATTACGATTTTGTAATTATACAGGCGTCCACCAATCCTGCTTCCTTCGATTCAGCCTTAACAGATCATGATCACTCCATCCCGATTCACATGTATTTTGCGATGCCTCATTTTCGCCCTAATCACCGGCTTATTTGCTCCGACTGCCCAACTACGAGCGCAAGTCGCTGCGTCCCAGCAAATCGAAGTGACGGCTGAACCGTTACCAAGCGCTTACGGCGCGCCGACTAGTTTTTCGCAATCGCGGTTTGCGCCCCTTACGAATGCTTACGTCCTTCCACCAGGGGCAGTTTATACGAGTATCATTTATGAGGACGATGTCGTTCACTTCCGCAACCCTGATCACCATTTCACCGAAGAGTGTGAAATTGGTTTGCCGTACCGGTTTAACATTGCTTTCGAAAACGACGTCCAGCATTACGACGGCGATACCCAGGACGCGACTTTTAGTGTCGAAGGGCGTTATGCGTTCGCCGATTGGGACAAGATTCCTTTAAACCCAACTATCTTCGCCGAATTCAAAACCGGAATCGGCGATATTCTTCACGACGAAGGCGCGCCTACCCCCGCACGCAAGTTTGGGCGGGGAGGGTTCGACAAGTCGATAGAGATTCCGGATGCCTACGAACTTCGCTTGCTTCTCTCGGAAGATTTCTTCGACAAAGTCGAATGGGCGATGAACACATTCTTCGAACAGGAAATTGGGGGAGATCGCGGTCGCGAATGGGGAATTGCCAACAGCATCGTAACCCCGATTCATCTTTTCCATCCGGCGCCGGCATCGCCGCCGCCGCATGATTTCAAAGGCCCGTCAGGTAAGAATGTTGAATCACCTGTCGCCGGAATCGAAGCTTCGTGGGAGGAGTTGAAGGTTGGAATCGAATCCCAGTTCCGCAGCTTCAGCGACAAGACGAGTCGCGGCACGCCTTATAACAGTTTTGTGATCGGCCCGACCGCCGCCTGGCGACCGGGTCATAATATGCGCATCGATGTTTCGCCATTGTTTGGCGTAAACCACAAGTCCCCGGTGATGGAACTGTTCGTCGTGTTCTCTTACTATTTTGGTGGTGGCGGTCCAGGCGCTGAAGCCGGCGGCGAAGCGCCAGCCTCCACTCGGAATCGCTAAATTCGGTCTTAGAAGTAATCGCCGGTCCTGTTCCCGGGCCCCACAGCGCAGTTTTTCTCCCCAAAAACATTACAACATTGTAATTGACCACAGATTACAATTTTGTAATAGTTTCCTCTGCGCTTCAAGGCGCATTTGGAAATGGGTTAGAAGGGCGGTCGCGGAAGTCAGAAAACCGCGACCGCTTTTCCTTTGCCGCGCTCATCGAGACGTTCCTTTCTCGCGCAGGCTTCCCTTGGATGCCGGACCGCTCGCATCTTGACCGCTTCCCACGACTTCCGTACCATTTTTGCCGGAAAGGAGCACACCGGGTGAAGACGGAAATCTCGATCGAATATTGCGTCGTTTGAAACTACACGCCAAAGGCCGTCAGTTTGGCGACCAAAATTCTTGAACTCGGCGAACGCATCAAATCGCTCACCCTCATTCCTTCGAGCGGTGGCGCCTTTGAAATTCGCGCCAATGGAAAACTGCTCCATTCCAAACTCGATTCCGGTGACTGGCCCGACTTCGACCAGATCGTCACCGCCATCAAAAAGCTCAAATAAGCGGTCGACTTTTCTTTTCGTTCCGCAATCCGCATTTCGAAATCCGCAATTTCTTCGGAGAGTGAAGGGTGCCTGGTGGTCCTCGCGGTCTTCAAAACCGCCGTCGCTGCGCGAGTGGCGAGATAGGTTCGATTCCTATCCTCTCCGCCAAATCAAATGGTGTAGCCGCCCCGCTCTGTCGGGGCGCTTCATCCGCGGCGACGGAGCGCCGTGGCTACAAATCAAGAAGGGAGGTGACGCCTCGTGTCGCGCGAACAGATCCGCAAACTGACATCGTTATCGTCTTGTGCCGGTTGAGCAGCCAAGCTGAGCCAACAGGCCCTGTCGCAAGTTTTGCGGCAGCTACCGATGTATCGAAATCGAAATGTTCTCGTGAGCTCGAGCACGTTCGATGACGCCGGCATTTACAAACTGGACCTGTCACGCCGTAGCGGCGCGAAGGCGGATCGTCATCGCGCGCTCGTGCAAACCGTGGATTTTTTCACGCCAATCGTCGACGACGCGTTTGCTTACGGACAAATCGCCGCCGCTAACGCGCTCTCGGACGTGTTCGCGATGGGCGGACGGCCGATCACCGCGTTAAACCTCATGGGTTTTCCTCAAAATCTCGTGTCCCCAAAAACAATTGCCAAGATTCTCCGCGGCGGCATCGAGAAAGCCGCCGAAGTTGGCTGCGCGATCATCGGCGGACATTCGATTCGGAATCCGGAGCCGATCTACGGCCTCGCCGTCACCGGCATTGTCGACATTCGCAACATTTTGACGAATGCCAAAGCACGCGTCGGCGATTTGCTGGTTCTGACCAAACCGCTTGGCACTGGAATCGCCACCACCGCCATCAAGCGACGACTCGCCTCGCCCGCCCTCGAGAAAAAAGTGATCGCATTGATGTCTCGAATCAATTCGGTCGGCGCCGAGCTCGCCGAACGAAAAATCGTTCGTGCCGCCACCGACGTTACTGGCTTTGGTTTGCTCGGTCATCTCGCGAACATGTGTCGCGCAAGCAAAGTCAGTGCAGAGATTTTTCCGGAGCGCATTCCGGCGATCAGTGAAGAAATCTTCGCGCTAATTGCGCGCGACTGCATTCCAGGCGGCACGCGCGACAATTTGAAGACGGCGAGACGCGACGCGGATTTGAAAGCAGCATCGTCATTGCACCGAATGTTACTTGCGGACGCGCAAACCAGCGGCGGTTTGCTCCTTTCTGTCGGTGAATCGCAACTACCGAACGTGATTCGCATTCTGAAAAAGGCACGGACGCCATGCGCCGCCGTCATCGGTCGAATTACGCGCCGAAAAGCGAAATTGATATGCACGACAAAATGAAATCTTCACGTCGCGCGATTCCTGCGGTTAACACTGTCCTCGATTCGTTAGGCCGAATCGATTTGCCTCGTCCTTTAATTGTCGATCTCGTCCGACGTGAGCTCGAACAGATTCGTGGAGGCAAACAAACTCCGGAGCTCAATGCGATTGTCGAATCTGGTTCGAGCCGCGATCCAAAAACTTCGCACCAGCCGGATTCAACCGGTCATCAATGGCACCGGAGTAGTCGTCCACACCAATCTCGGCCGGGCGCCACTTCCCCAAGGCGCGGGCGAAGTCCTTCGAAATGTCGCCTCCGCTTATAATAATATAGAGCTCGATCTTGAGACTGGAGAACGCGGTCACCGCGGCGCTTATCTCGAGCGGGCTCTGGCCGTTCTTTTTCAGACTGAGGGCGCGACGGTCGTGAACAACTGTGCGGCGGCGCTGGTCCTGATCGTTCGCCATTTCGTGGGAGCGAAGGACGAAGTCATGATCTCGCGCGGCGAACTCGTCCAGATCGGCGGTGGTTTTCGCATCGGCGAAATCCTGGAGACAAGTGGCGCGAAGCTTCGCGAAGTCGGTGCGACCAACAAGACAACGGTCGCCGATTACGCCCGGGCCATCAGCAAACAAACGGCGCTGCTTCTGAAAGTGCATCGCAGCAATTTCTTCATGAGCGGTTTTGTCGAGTCGCCTTCAACCGCGGAACTGGCGGCCTTGGCGCGTAAAAAACGCGTCCCGTTCGTAGAAGATTTGGGAAGCGGCGCCACGCTCGCGACCGAACACATTGGACTTCATCACCACGAGCCGACGCCAACCGAATCGCTCAAGGCCGGAGCAGACCTCGTCTGCTTCAGCGGCGACAAATTATTTGGCGGGCCGCAGGCGGGAATCATCGTCGGGAAAAAGCGGTTGATTGGTGCACTGAAACGCGAACCGCTGTTTCGCGCGCTGCGCTGCGACAAGCTCACTCTTGCCGCCATGCAAACGTCCGTCGATCTGCATCTCAACCAGGTGACCAGCGAAGTTCCGGCATTGGCGCTTCTTCAAATTCCGAAAGATGAATTGCGCGCGCGCGCCGCTGCGATGATCACTCGGTTGCAAGGATTACCGGCGCGGATCACGATCGGCATCGGGACGGGCAAGGTCGGCGGCGGCACCCTTCCGCGTTCGATCATCCCATCGATCACAATCGACGTTCTGCCTGAACGCTGCTCGGTCGAGGTTTTCGCGCGAATGCTTCGCTCTTCTGCGCCACCGGTGATTGGCTACGTGAATGACGGCCGATTCAAACTCGATTTGCGCACAATCTTCTCTCACCAGGATGATCTTGTGGTCGACGCCATTCGCACGGCCTGCACAACGCAATGACAAACTTCATCCTCGCCACCGCGGGCCACGTCGATCACGGCAAGAGCGCGCTGGTCAAAGCGCTTACCGGAACCGATCCAGACCGCTTGCCAGAAGAAAAAGCGCGCGGAATCACGATCGATCTTGGATTTGCGCATCTTGCGCTTTCTGTTCCCCCTTCAGCCTTCAACAAAGGCCAGTCCGGCTCGGACCAACCTTCAACCTTTTCAATCGGCATTATCGACGTTCCGGGACACGAAGATTTCGTCCGAAACATGATTGCCGGAGTGGGTTCGGTCGATCTCGCGCTGCTCGTGGTCGCGGCAAACGAAGGCTGGATGCCGCAAACCGAAGAGCATTTGCAGATTCTTTCCTATCTCGGGGTCAAACGCTTGATCGTCGCTTTGACAAAGAGCGATCTCGGACCAGTCAATACTGCCGCCGATCAAATTCGCGAAAAGCTGCGCGAAACTCCGTTCGCCAATGCGCAAATCATTCCGACTTCGGTGCGCACCGGTGCCGGCCTCGAAGCCCTTAAAACCGCGCTCGCACAGGAATTCGCGGCGCTGTCGGCACCACGCGCCATCGGTAAAGCGCGTCTGTTTGTCGATCGCGCGTTCACACTGCATGGCATCGGTACCGTTGTGACCGGAACATTGATCGACGGTTCACTTCGCGTGGAAGATACCGTGTTCGTTCAGCCACGAAATACTTCGGCACGTATTCGCTCGCTTCAGACCCATGGCCGAAATGTCGATCTTGTTCATCCGGGGACACGCACCGCGATGAATCTTCCGGATTTGCAGATCGGCACCGGCGTTGAACGCGGCGATGTCATTGCCAGTCAGTCGTTTGAACCGACTTCAACCTTGAGCGTTCTTCTTACACGCTCAGCTCGTTTGCAACGCGCCGCGCCGATGAAGTCGGGCACATCGGCTTACCTGCACCACGGCACCACCCGTGTTCTCGCTAAACTGATTCTTGCAGACACAGATTCACTCGGGCCCGGAAAGAGCGCCGTCGCCCAGCTCCGATTAGATGCTCCGCTGTTCGCATTTGTGAGTGATCGAATAACTGTGCGCGACGCGTCCGGACGACACACCGTCGCCGGCGGCGTAATCTTTCATCTGGAGGATATCCGATCGCCTCAGGAACGCGCGCTTCTCGCATCCCGCGCGGTCGCTCCAGGCGATGTCGATCTAGCCGTTTGGACAGAGATTGCCCGCGGAGAGGTATTGCAACCATCTCGATTGCTCGAGCGCTCGCGTTTTAGTTCAGGCGAAATTGCGACGGCCTTGGCGCGATTGGCCCATCACGGAGAAATTTTCCTGACCGACACTGTCGCCGCAAAAATGCTCGTCTGGCGGGTATTGCGTGAGCGGGCAGCGCAATTCATCGACACAGCTCACAAGACCCATCCGGAACGGCGAGGACTTGAATTGAACGACCTCCGCGCTGCGCTGGATGCAATTTCGCCGACCGTGTTCGATGCGTTGATTGTCGATCTTTGTCGAACTGAATTTGTTCGCGACGGGATCGACGATCGCGCGTGCATCGCACCGCGCCAGCCTGCCACCGGATCTGCAGGCGGCAGCGGAAAAAATTCGTCGCGGTCCTGGCAGCTAAACCGTTCGATCCCCCCGGACGCAAAGAATTCGCAAACGATCGACATCAACGGCAGGCGCTGCGGTTTCTGATCGAGCAAGGTGAGATCGTCGAGATCAGCGACGAGATCGTTTTACTTCAGAAGTCTTTCGAACAAATGCGGACGACGGTTTCCGATTTCATTTCCGCAAACGGCCCCGCCACGGCCAGTCAGCTCCGGGAAAAAATTGGAAGCTCGCGCCGCGTGATTATCCCGTTTCTCGAATATCTCGATCGCACCGGCGTCACCCAGCGACAAGGCGACTTGCGCCAACTACGCGAACCAAAATCAACAGCCATCGCGCCGTCATAAAATCTGCTACCGTTCTGGATGCCCCGCAAAAAGGCCGACGCGCGCGAAAACTCTGTCTCATTACACATCGCGTCGTCGTTCAGCTCAGCCTGGCATGAAGTAGTCCTGCCGTGGTTCAAAACAGGCGCACTGAAGGCGCTCCAAGATAGCGAGCCAGTCGGCGTAATCACTCCTTCCCGCAGTTTGGCTGATGTTTTGCGCCGCAACTTGCTCGCAGAGCGGGTATCGTTGCTTGGAATTCAATTCCTGACACCGCCGCAACTCCGCGAATTACTCGTTCGCGGATATGAGTTGGTTTTGCCGCTGCGCGAACACCTTCGCCTCTTGCTCTCCCTGGCCGCGGAAGACTTCATCCGCGAATTCAAAGACGACCGCCGCCGAGCGTCCGACCTTTTAATCGCGAATTCGATCGCCCGGGAACCGGACAACTTTCTCCGCGCGATCGATCAATTCCGTGCAACTGGTAGCGACCTGCGCGGAATCGATCCCGCTATTTTGCGCGAAATCGCGACTCGCTACGAAGCGCGGGTCCATGATTGCGGATTTGCGCTGGTCTACGAGGCGGATCGTTTCCTTCTCAAGCATGCCGAGAAGGAGGAGCCTGCGTTTGGTCGCTTGTTAGTAATTGGATTCGACGGAGCACACTGGCCGTTATGGCCGCTGCTTAATGTTGCTGTTCGTCGATCACGCGACACCGCGGTCTTACTGAATGATCGGCGCGATGAAGCGCGCGACTTGGATGAAGCCTGGATCGGCACGTGGGAAGAACATTTCGGCGCGGCTCAATCAGTCAGCACAAGTGATGACAGTCCAGTCGCCTTTGCCGACCTCACCCAACCGCTGGACTCACCGGGCGCGGTGGGCGCGCGAAAAGAAAACCCGCACCCGAACATTCGTTTTTTGATGGCGCGTGACACGAGCGAGCAGGCGCGCGCTGTAGCTTCTTTGGCGGCGGCTTTCCTGTCCAATGCACGCTCCGAAACGGTGGGGGTTTTGCTGCCGGGCCCCGGAGCTCTCGCGCGTCTCATTGCCCAATCGTTGGAAAACCTCGGGATTGCTCACAACGATTCCATTGCGCATTCGATGCGCGGCCCATTTGATGACGAGGAATGGCGGTCCTGGCTTGAGTTGCAAAGCCGGCCTCGGCTCGGGTCGTTACTGCGCTTTCTCAATCATTCATCGGCGGCGATTGAATTCTTCGCGAACCTGGAATTGCGAGTCCTCGAGAAGGAACTGCGTAATGCCTGCGGTGACATCCTGATCAATGACATCGCGGTGCTCACCGAATACTGCAGCCGTCGCACCGATCATAAGAAATTGCCGACGATTGCCACCGGTTTAAGACGCGTTCGTCTCCTGCCGTCCAATGCATCATTCGTCGAATTTTTAAAGGCGACGTCGTCGATCTTTCGCGAACTCAACTGGCGAGAACGCGCCATCGAGTTGGGCCGCATGACCGACAATTGGAACGGCAGTGTAAGCGGAGATTTTTCTCGGGACCATTTTGTCCGCTGGTTGACGGACGTTTTCGCGGAATCCGCGCTTTGTCGGGAACCCGCAGGCGATAATCCGTACGCCCGCGTTCAACTGTTGCGATACGATCAGGCCGACAATCAATCCTGGTCTCACCTGATTCTCGCCGGTTTGAACGAAGGCGTTTGGCCGCGTCGCGACGACGAGTCGCCGTTTCTGCCTGACGAACAAATCGCAGCGCTGAACGCCCGATTGCGTGAATTGAACCGACGTATAACACGCGAAGGACGGTTTGGTGCAGGGCACGCGACGCTTGATGAAAACTCGACGCTCTGCGTGGGCGCGCGCGAAAGGCGCGAAATTGCCCTGCGACAGCTGTTAAACGCCGTCGAGTCGAGCAATGCACAACTCGCAGTGAGTGCGCAGCTTTATAATTCGTCACCGCGCGAACAGGCAGTCAACCCGAGCGAATTTTATGCGCGACTTTACTTCAATGCGCGCGGCCGAGCCCTGTCGCAGCGTGAAATCGATTCGATTCACCAACAAACCCGCGAGTGGCTTGGAGAAACGAAGCTCTTTGAGTCGATCACCCCGCCCGAAACCGATCTTGGCCAGACCGAGACGGCCTATCGCATTCGCCGCACGTCCGGAGGGCGCTTCAGCGAATACGAGTTCGCCTTTCGTGAAGGCGCGCCGCCGCAACGCGCATTTTCAATTTCAGCAACCGACGCCGCGCGGTTGTTCACGGCGCCTGCTCTGGTCTGGATGAAGACTTTCCTGCGACTGGAAGCAGACGATCTCGATACCACCTCCTGGAACCTTGCCACCGGTCAATGGGTGCACCGTTGGCTCGCCGTGGTCGGCAAGCCGCAGGAAAACAAATTTGTATCGCCGCCACCCGCTGAACAAATTGTTCAGCGGGTCACGACCGAAGCCGATCGCTTTCACGACGATGTGACGTCGATCTTGCAATCCTGTAATCGCGCGCTTCCCGATTGGTGGGTCTCGGGCTGGCGCAACGCGCGCTATCTCAGCAATCGCTTCGCAAAAGAATTAACTCGCATAGCCGACTGGCCGCACCTCGCCACGGAATGGATGCTCGATTCGCCTCAAACTATCCCCCTGGAAAATGGTGACGAGTTGCGTGTACGCGGTCGAGTCGATCTGCTTCTCGCAACCGGAGAACCTTCCGAGGGGCAACTTTGGATCGTGGATTATAAGACGGGCATTGCGGCTCCTTTAAAATCACACCCAACCGCCCTTCGAAAGCAGCTGCTCGCCGGCAACGGTGTTCAGATTTGCATTTACGCGCTCGCTCTGCGCGCGCTCGGCTGGCGTCAGATCGGTGCGAGCTTGCTCACGCGTGAGAATGAACTTGACGGACCCGACGTAACGATCTCCGCCATCGATGGGCAAAAACAGATCTGGAGAGAGATCGCGCGGATGGAGAAGACCGGAATTTTCGGAATGCTCGGCGAACTGCGATCAGAGTTCACATTTATCGGCAAGTACCCCTTAGCCACGCTTTCCATGGACAAAGATTTGTTGCGCGAAAAATGGCGGCGTACCCATCCGGCATTTGCCGGGGGGGAGACAATCGAATGAAAACATTGCCGAGCGATCAGCCCTATCGCGACCGGTTTGTCACCGAGCTCGAGCGAAACTTTTCCGTCATCGCTGCGGCGGGCGCCGGTAAGACCACCGCCATTACCGATCGAATTGTTGGTATCGCCGACGACCCACGGCGCGCCTGCGAATGGTTTCCGCGGCTCGTCGTTGTAACATTCACCAACCGCGCCGCGGACGAAATGCAGCAGCGGGCGCGACAGCGCATTTTCGAGAAGAACGTTTCGCCCAATGTCCTCGCCGCGTTCAATCGCGCGTTCTTCGGAACGATCCACAGCTTTTGCATGAGGCTGCTTGCGGCCCATGGCCATCATCTCGGTTTGCCGCCACGCCTCGAGCTGATCACCGACGACGAAGAGTTGTGGAACGATTTCGTGCAACGAACCACGGAGGTCGGTCGGTCGCTGTCTCCGGAGAATCGCAAAGCTCTGCTGCGACACGTTCAGCTACGCGATCTGATGGAACTTGGTCGACGTGGCAACCTGCCGCTGAATTTCGAAACCCGGGAACTGTGCTGTCCCCAGATTGTCGATCTTGCGCAGGTGCGCTCTTATCGCGCGCCCAGGAATGCTAACCGAATACTGGCGCTGCAGAAAGCGCTTCCCGATTGGGAGCACTCTTTTCGAAACGGCGACGACTTCCTGCCGGTTCTCGAATGCACATCCACTGGACGTTTTGGCGAAATCTGGGAGCAGACGTTTCGCGAATTCAATGAGTGGTTGAGTTGCTGCTCACTGACGGTCGCCGCCGAAGTGCAGCGTGAATATCGAAAATTTCGCGCCGAACGTGGGGTCGTCACGTTTGACGACCAAATCGCGCTCGCGCTCGAGCTAACACAAAATCCGGCGATTTCGCTGATTCGCTCCAAAGACTACCTCGTTGTTCTGGACGAGGCGCAGGACACTGATCCGAAGCAGTTCGAGATTTTGCTCGAGGTTACGCGGCCACCAAAAGCCACCGGCCGGTGGATCGACAACCCTGAGAACGATCCCCCGCAGGTGGGCCGATTCTGCATGGTCGGCGACTTTCAGCAATCGATTTACAGTGATCGCGCCGATCTGAACCAATATCGCCGCATTCACAAAGCGTTAGTCAGCAGCGGCGCGGGCGAGGAACTCAAGTTTTCGGTCACATTTCGCCTCGATGAGTCGCAGCTCAACTTCGTGAATGAAACGTTTCGCGAAATCCTCAACGAGGAAGCCGGACAGGTCCGATTTATTGAACTAAATCCACGGCCAGAAGCGTTGCCGGGACAGGTCATCCGGCTCGACGTCACCGCGCCGGATTTAGACATCGATACGTCTGAAACGGTAAAAGCGAGAGCCGAAGCGGAGCAACTCGCAGCGTGGATGGCGGCAACGAACCTCGACAAATTGCGGGCGCGCGCGTGGGAACAGGTGGCCGTGTTGTGTCCACGAAAAAAATGGTTCGCTCCGATCGCCGACGCTTTGCGCAAAGTTGGGATCGATTCACAAATTCAATCCGAGACCGATGTGCAAGGCGACAGTCCTGCTCATGCCTGGTTCACGGCGCTGCTCACGATCATGACCCAGCCCCGTTGCGGGTTCGAAATTGTTGGCGTGCTTCGCGAGATCTTTGGAATCTCCGATCACGATCTCGCGGTCTTCGCCGATGCACGTGGCGATCGTTTTCAAATCGAAACGGTCACTGGCAAAACGGACATTGTTTCAAACTCTCTCGATCTTCTGGCCGAGATTTATGGCGAAATCGCCGATGAACCGCTGTTCAGCGCCGTTCGCCGAATTATCGGAGGAACACATTTGCGCGAACGGCTTCAATTGCTACCCGCCGAAGACTTCGACGATTTAGACCTGGAGCTCGACGTGTTGTTGGAATCGGCTGCCACAGCTGAAGCTGAACGCCGAACATTGCAGGAATTTGCGGAGATGTTGCGCGCGAATCTTGCCACCGAACGAGAGGCGCGAACACCGCGAAGCGGCGCAGTTCAATTAATCACTTCCCAGAAAGCCAAAGGCCTCGAATGGGACGCGGTGGTCGTGCCGTTTTTCTCACGGCGAGTTCACAAGCTTGATGAAGATTTTCCAAGGATCGTGGCCGTCCCGAATCATCCACAGCCAATCGTAGCCTTCAGCGCAGGAGACGTGTCGATGGCAGACGAGGAGGCGTTGAAGAAAGCGAATGGGCAGGAAATGGAGCGGCTTCTTTATGTCGCGCTCACCCGCGCGCGACACACCCTCGTGTTGGCGACCGATCGAGAGCTGTTCGCGAAAAAAGGCGGAGCAGCGCCAAGCACATCGCTGACGACTTGGTTTCGGTCCGATCAAGGGCAACGCAACGAGCCGTATTTGTTTGGACTGGAAACGAAAGCGGCGGCGTGTGAAGCGACGCGCAGCTTCCAATCGAGCCAGAAACAAAACGCCACGGACGTAAAGCTGTCCGCGCTACCTCAGATTTCAATTTCAATCTCCCGCACGGCAGCGGCGGAATTCCCATACCGATCCACTCCGAGCAGTTTTACACCTGACGACGCGATCGTCGCCAGCACCGGCGCGGACAAACGAAAAGAGACCGAGTCGGAGTTTCGCGCGACCACTGTCCCAAGCTCCGCCACGCGCTACGGAATCTGGTGGCACGAACTGATGCAACAAATCCGGTGGAATGACGGTCCCGCCGTTTGGGACAAGTTGTTCGAAAAAACACGGGCTAGCTCACCGGACAACGCGCGCTCGACCAGGGAGTGGCGACTCTTTCGAGAGAAGTTTTCTGGGCTCGATGATTTCACCGGAAACGGAAGCAAATCAACAATCGTCCGCGCAGAGATGCCGTTTCTGTGGGCTGTCGATCAACGCCGCTGCATTGAGGGTGTGATCGACCTCGCCTTGTTCGATATGTCGAAAAAGAAATGCTTCCTGCTTGATTGGAAGACCAACGAGATTAAACCGGATAGAATCGACAGATTACGCGCGCATTATCTTCCGCAACTTGCCGCCTATCAAAAGGCGGTCAGCGAAATCGCAGAGATCGACGTTGCGGCGGCGATTTATTCCACAGCCGCCGGTGCGTTGGTTCGGTACGAAACCGACGAACTAGAGCGCGAATGGCAGCGTCTCGAAAAACTGCCGGCTCATGAGTTGGATGCGAATGTTCAGCCTGATATCGATCCCCCAACACAGAAGCCGCACGCCAAACCAACGCAGTTGGAGTTTCAGGATCTATAACCGCGGGATTTGCGCGGTTCGCTTTAACCGCTCTCGTAAGGAGGCTGCTATTTGCCTGATTGCAACGTTTTCACCGCATCAATCGCGGCGTTGATCGCGCCTGGGTCGAGGGTAAGCGCGATGTGACCTATTCCGGGCAGCAAGGTGACCGGCCAGTCTTTTCCTTGTTTGCGAAAAATGCTCTCGAGCTTTTCGGTATCGAACGCTTCGTCGTCCTTGCCCGCGAGGACTGCGCACGGCTGGTGAACAGCCTTAATGTTTGCTTCGTAATCTCTCTGCGGGCCAAAGTTTGTCGCCAGAGCGAACGAGTATTGGGGCGTTAACAATGATTTCGCTTCGTCGCTCAAAG
>CAWFFA010000005.1:0-202433 GCA_963814965.1 uncultured Verrucomicrobiae bacterium | reverse complement strand
CGATGGCGTGCACCAGGCCTGGCTCAATCGGCGTCGAAAATTCGAAATGCCCCTCCAAAGATTTGTTCGCGGCATTAATCGGAAGCATCAGGACATATTAAAGCTCGAGCAATCGCTTTTCGGGAAAGCCGGCGCCGGTCGCGTGATTGCGAATTCGGAAATGGTGAAACGTGAGATTATCGATCTCTACGGCTATCCCGCCGAAAAGGTCGACATCGTCCGGACAGGTGTGCCACTGGAAGAGTTTCGATTTGATCCGGCGTTGCGCGAAAAATCTCGCATTGAACTAAAACTGAAACCGGAGGACATCGTTCTGCTTTTCGCGGGTTCGGGATGGGAACGAAAGGGGCTACGTTTTGCGATTGAAGCGTTCGAGCTCTCCCGGGATCGCAGGTTGCGCTTGCTGGTTGCCGGCCGCGGAAACCAGCGCGGTTATCGCCCGAAGCGGTTTTTTACCCAAGAACCGGTGCGGTTTCTTGGAGAACTCGTCGATTTGCGACCGATCTACGCGGCAGCAGACCTGTTCATTTTGCCCAGCATTTACGATCCGTTTTCAAACGCATGTCTCGAAGCGCTCGCGTTTGGATTGCCGGTGATCACAACCCTTGATAATGGCTTCAGTGAAATCATCGAGGACGGCGTTCATGGATCGATTATCGATCTTCCGAACAATGTCATCGCCCTTCGCAATGCAATCCGTTTTTGGTCGGACGAAGCGAGGCGCACTGCGGCCAGATCGACCAACATTCAACTCGCATCCCGCTTTGATATTGCAACTAACGTTGAGGCGACCCTGAAGATCTTGCTTCAATCGCCGACTGCGTAGCTATCGCCCGGATCGATAACAAAAAGCTGATCGAGTCGGGTAGTCTCAAAAATCGGCCGGACATGATCGTTCATTCCGCTGAGGGAAAGCTTGCCGCCGTATTCTTTCACGTTCTGGAGGGCGCGAATTAAGACCGCCATTCCCGAACTATCGATGAAGGTGACGCCTGAAAGATCGACAATGATTCGATCAGGCTTCTTTTTAATCATGGATGCGAGCGAGCGTTCAACTCGCGGCGACCTGTGCAGGTCGATTTCGCCCTCCAAAGGAAGAAAATTGTCCCAGTCTCGCGCCGCCATCCGGACTGGATTTTGCAGCAGTTCTTATTCCGAAATGACAGCCGATTACTTCGCCGCCAGGGCAGTATCGACGTCAGGATAAATTTCGAAAACCTGATCCAGACGGGCGATATCGAATACGTGTTTTACGTCCTCTTGTACCCCGGCGAGCCCGAAGCGGCCGCCATACTCTCGCACATTTTGCATTCCCTCGATCAGAACGGCCAGGCCGGAGCTATCGAGATACGTGACCCTAGTCAGATCGACCACAACCTGTTTAGGTTTCCCGGCGATCATGGTCCGCAACGAGTCCGCGACCTCGGGAGAAACGTGCAGATCGATCTCACCATTGAGCGGCAGAACGTTAGGTTGTTGTTTTCGTGGCATAGGTTCAGAAAGCGGAGTGACTCGCATCTTATTCAAGGATCGCCGGTCGATTACCAACCAAGCGTATCAATTAGACGATCAACGTTGGAAAAATCATCAATCAAAATGTCAGGCTTATGTTCGGCAAGTTTTTCGCGGCTCCAGCTACCGGTCGCAACCGCAATTGTGCGCGCCCCAAGCGCCTTACCGCAGGCAATGTCCCGAGGCGTATCGCCGATGACGTCAATCTCGTCGGCGGGAAACTCGCGGCCGTGCTTTTCTTTGGCCCGCGCCCGGGCGAACGGCCCGAGCTGGTTACGATCGTGATGATCGTCCGCGAACGCGCCGAATTCGAAAAAATGCCAGACCCCGTAATGACCGAGCTTCAATTGCGCGCCACGCGAGACATTGCCAGTCAAAAGGCCGAGCACGACGTGTTTCCGTGTTTTTAATTTCTCCAACAACTCGAGGACGCCGGGAAGAAGATTTCCTTTCCGGCGAGGCAGCTCGACTGGGAGAAAATGAACGTAGCTGTCCAGGAACGCGGCGACGTTCTCGGCGGTTGTCGGAATTTTATGCTTGTTGAGGATGCTCGTGACTATTCCGGAGTCGGTCATGCCGGCAAACTCGATGTCGTGAAAATCGTCTTCGATGTCGAACCGTTCTTTCAGGGCGCGTTTTAATGCTTCCACTCCGGCGCCGCCGGAATGAATGAGCGTACCGTCGATATCGAAAAGCAAGAGGCGCTTTTGTTTGTCTGTCATGTTGAGCAGAGCGAAACATCTCTGATTTTTCCCTGCGCTTCGGTGGTAAGAATCAGCTTCGGCATGATGTCGATCTTAAGTTGTAGGGCAACCGCATCGGTTGCCAATTCAAAAGTCCGGCAAGCGGTGCGCTTGCCCTACAATTTCGACGGTCGGAGACCGCCGCTGCAGATTGACCGAGCATCCACGCACTCGCATAGTGCGGCTTTCATGGGCATCGAGAACACGCGCAATTTCTGCATCATCGCGCACATCGATCACGGCAAGACCACCTTGTCGGACCGATTACTCGAGACGACAGGGACGATTCACGAGCGTGACAAGCAGGACCAGCTTCTCGATTCGATGGACCTGGAACGGGAGCGCGGAATCACGATCAAAGCGCATCCGGTGGCGATGAAGTATCGCGCGAAAGATGGGCAGACTTATCGGTTAAACCTTCTCGACACGCCGGGTCACGTCGATTTTGCCTACGAAGTTTCGCGAAGTCTAGCCGCGTGCGAAGGCGCGTTGTTGATTGTCGATGCGGCGCAAGGCGTTGAAGCACAAACGGTGGCGAACGTCCATCTCGCGCACAAACAGGGGCTCACCATTGTTCCGGTGATCAACAAGATCGATTTGCCGAACGCCGATGTCGCCTCGGTGCATCGACAATTGGAAGAAATTCTCGCGATCCCGGCCGAGGAAGCGATCGACGCGAGCGCGAAAATGGGAATCGGCATCGAGGAAATTCTCGAAGCGATAGTGCATCGGATTCCTCCTCCGGAGAAACCGAAGGACGAAACGTTGCGCGCGCTCGTTTTTGATTCGGTATTCGACGTTTATCGGGGCGTCATCGGTCACGTCCGGGTGGTGTCGGGAAAGATGGAGCCCGATCAGGCGATCAGGATGATGAGCAACGACGGGCGTTACGAGATCAAGGAAGTGGGCGTGTTCACGCCAAAGATGTATCCACAGCCGCGCCTAAACGCGGGCGATGTCGGTTACTTTATTGCGAACGTCAAAACCGTTGCCGACATGAAGATTGGCGACACCATCACGGATCAGCGTAATCCCGCGCGGCAAGCGCTTCCCGGCTTTCAGGAAATTCATCCGATGGTGTTCAGCGGGATTTACCCGATCAACACCGGCGACTTCGAGCATTTGAAAGCCGCGATCGCGAAGCTGCGCTTAAATGACTCGGCATTTATCTACTCACCGGAAAGCTCGGTCGCGCTCGGTTTCGGTTTTCGTTGCGGATTTCTCGGGCTCCTGCACATGGAGATCATCCAGGAGCGATTGCGCCGCGAGTACGACATGGACATCATCGCGACGAGCCCCAGCGTTGTTTACGAAATCGAGACCACGCGCGGCGAAACGATTTTGATCGACAACCCCGCGCATTTGCCCGATCCGAGCCTGATCGAAGAAATCCGGGAGCCGATTGTGAAAGCGTACGTGCTTTGCCCTAACGAAAACATCGGCGACATCCTGCAATTGATTTTGGAAAAGCGCGGCCAGATGGATCACACCGAGACGCTCGACTCACGCCGGGTGATGTTGCATTGCGAGCTGCCGCTCAACGAAATCCTGGTCGATTTTAACGACAAGATTAAATCGATCACCCGCGGTTATGGCTCGATGGATTACGAACATTCGGGCTACCGTGCGGCGAAACTGGTCAAGCTGGACCTGCTGGTGAACGGTGAACCGGTCGACGCTTTCTCCATGATTGTGCACAGGGACCGGGCCGACGCGAGGGGACGTCAGCTGGCCGCGAAACTGAAAGAAGTGATCCCACGGCAGCTTTATCAGGTGGCGATCCAGGCGGCGATCGGGGGAAAGGTTATTGCGCGGGAGAGTGTTTCGGCCTTGCGAAAAAACGTTACCGCGAAATGCTACGGCGGCGACATTACCCGCAAACGAAAACTTTTGGAGAAACAAAAAGAAGGAAAGAAGCGAATGAAGAGCATTGGCAAGATCAACATTCCGCAGGAAGCCTTCATTGAGGTGCTCAAAACGCAGTAACCTGCGCTGTCTTGCTCATGCTCTTTCCCGTTTCAGATCTTTTAGAGTATGAGCAAGAGCACGAGTAAGAGTAGGAATTAACATCATCATGTTTACGCCGCGTTACGTTAAGCACAGCAAACTGTTGGTACGCCACGCCGAGAAATATCTGCGGTACAAACGCGATGTTCTCAACACGGCGACTCACGACGAAGTCGGCGGCAGGATCAGGCGTCTGCGCGCGGCGTTGAAACAGCGCGATCGAAAACAGATTGAAAGCCGCGCGGAAGAACTTGATGCCAAATTGCACGAGCTGACCCCAGTTACCTGGGAATCGCATTGGCGGGAGAATGTCGAAGTGATCCTGGTCGCAATCGTCGTGGCGGTCGGGATCCGGTCGTATTTTTTGCAACCATTCAAGATTCCAACCGGGTCGATGCAGCCAACCCTGAACGGAATTATTGGTCGACCGATGATTGCGCCGCCGCCGAATCTCTTGCAGCAAGTCGCGGAATTCATTCTTCGCGGTCGCAATTACATCAACGTCGTGTCTCAGGAGGATGATCAAGTCCTGCAAATCGAACAGAAGAAGTTTTTCTTTTTCTTCACCTGGTCACGCATCACTTTTCAGCACCAAAGGCCGCGTCTCGTCTATTGCCCGCCCGACCAGCTGCGAGGCGACTTCAAGGTCTCGCCTGGGGTGCGATATCGTCGGAACGAGGTCATCGCTCGCGGAGCGGTCGACACGGGCGACCAGGTCTTCGTCGACAAGGTTAGCTACAACTTCGTGAAGCCGCATCGCGGAGATGTGTTCGTGTTTCGAACCAAACACATTCCGATGATCCCGGAGGACCCCGAAACCGGCGCGCCGTTCTATATTAAGAGACTCGCCGGTTTGCCGGGCGACACGCTGAGGGTTCAGTCGCCACTTCTTTATGCAAACGGTAAGCCGGCCGAAGGCTACGGTTTCCAGCGGGTGATGAGCGCGAAAGACGGATACCGGGGTTACGGGTCCCCTACCGCCCCACAATATCTTTCCGATCCGACAAAAACGTTTCAGGTTCCGGAGGACAACTATTTCGCAATGGGCGACAACAGTTACAACAGCTACGACAGCCGCTACTGGGGACCGGTCCCGGAGAAAAATCTCGTTGGTCGCGGATTGCTTGTTTACTGGCCGTTCATTCCGCACTGGGGACTCATTCGCTGAATGAGAAACACCAAACATCAGGCGCCAAACCTCAAACAAATTCCAAACTCCAATAATCAGGACACCGCATCTCCTGGTTTGAATCTTGGTTATTGGAGTTTCCCTGGACCTTGGGTATTGGGATTTGGTGTTTTTCATCGCTGCGTCCCCTTTGATTGGTGAGATGTGGCCGAGCTTGTCGCGATGGTATCCGCTTGTTGGTTTTCTAAGCGGCTACGTCATTCTGCTGCTGTTCAATCCGGTCCGTCTCGCATTGCGTGACGGCTTTCGGTGTTTGCTTCGATACAAGCGCATCTGGCTGACATTTGTTGTGCTCGGGTTCGCCTACTTCGTCTTTCAATTTTCCACCTTTACGCCGATCCAAAGCACGTCCGATTTCGATCTTCATCAACTGACGTCGATGAGTTCGTGGCATTGGCCGACGTTCATTGAAATCTGGCAGGAAGCGCCATTACCCGCTTTGGAAGGTGTGGCTGGAATCTTCGATTGCTCGACCACCACTTATCCGCTTTCGGCGATCGCGGCGGTGATGATGCTGATGAACTGGCGCGGTTTACACGGCGCGCTGGTGCGGGCGTTGCACAAACGGTTTCGCTTCGGCGGTTACCTGGTCTATTTGATTCTGCTGTTCAGCGCGGTGTCGGCGTTGTTGAAACCGATCGTGTTTTGGGCCCTTCCGTTGTGGGGTGGGCTTCTTCCTGCGGCTGAACTCCTGCAGGTTTCGGCGAGCATAGACGCTTTTGCGTTTATTTTTGAATACCTACTCGGCGTTTACATCCAGGTTTACATCATCACCGTGTGCTTTGCCTGGATCCGCGGCTTGAGCTTTGAAGAGGGAGAACTTTTTCGATTCGCCATGCGCCGGTTCAGTTATGTTTTGGAATGGGCAGGCATCGTGGTGCTGATCAGCTTTCTGATCGTGCGTTTGCCGTTGTTACTCGCCTATTTCATGAACATTCCTGATGTGCTCGATTATTTGCCGATCGAACGAGTCGTGATGTGCGGTCTGATCATCGCTTTCAGTTCGATCCAAATTTCGCTCGCGCTCCACAATGAAACCTTGCGGGAAGCAATCCGCGCTCATCGCGAGTTCATTAAGAATAATCTCAGCCGGTTCGGGTGGTTCCTGCTCATTTGCGGAGTCCATTTTTTTGTTTTGACGGCAGCGGACGCGATCGTTCGCGGCGCAATCGCGGACCGCGAGCTGGCCATGATCGTTTGGAAATCGATTTTTGTTCTTGGGCGCGGCCTGGTCACCGGGTGGTTGCTCGCCTCATGGGTCTGCTTGTTTCGGCGCGGCGAAACCGGCAACGTTTATCAGCAGGCCTGGATTGAATACTAGCTGACGCGGAATTCTCTTTGTGAACGCGACCAAGATCACCCAGGCCAGCAAATCGAATCTTGCCCTGGCATTTGTTTCCCTTGGACGCGAGCGCCGCCGCGATATCACGACCTTTTACGCTTTCTGTCGGGTGATCGACGATATTGCGGACGACATGCATGTTGACGTCGAGGAAAAGCGACGGCGCCTGGGTAAGTGGCGGGAATGGCTCCGCGAGTCCCGGCCTAACGAGTCGGAAATCGCCCCTGAAGTGAGGAGTTTGATGGGCAAGTATTCGCTTAAACCGGAAATGTTGGAGGAAATCATTGCCGGCGTAGAGATGGACCTGACGATCCAGCGTTATGCGACGTTTGATGAGTTGCGGGTGTACTGTTATCGCGTGGCCAGCGCGGTCGGCCTGGTCAGTATCGAAATTTTTGGTTATCGGAACGAAGCTTGCAAAGAATATGCGATCCAACTTGGGCTCGCGCTTCAGACAACCAACATTATCCGCGACGTCGGAAAAGATCTTCAGGCAGGGCGAATTTACCTGCCGCAGGAGGATTTGGCGCGGTTTGCGTATTCGGACAAGGACCTGCAAGCTCGACGGTATGACGATCGGTTCGTCCACCTGATGGCATTCGAAGCCGATCGCGCCCGGCAATTTTTCTCACGGGCAGCGCAAATTTTGCCCAGGGAAGATCGTCGATCGATGGTCGCTGCGGAAATAATGGCGTCGATCTACCGCGGCTTGCTGCGCCGAATGGAGCTGGACAAATTCCGGGTCTTCGAAAAAGAATACAGTCTAAACAAATTGGAAAAGGCCGGGAGGATCACGGGACAACTGCTCAAACTTTATTGAATGAGCAGAAAGCCGAGTCCGTCTCAGCCTTGGAGAACATAAATATTGATATGAAAAAATACTTAGGATTAGGCGCAGCGTTGGTTCTGACCTGTCTCACTTTTGGCCCGATTGTCCAACTTCGGGCGCAAACAAGCCAAGATGCGAAACCCGCGCACGTGATCACCAAGGAAGAGGCGGCAAAAAAGTATCCGCTGCCGGCCGGTAAATCTTATCCGATGGGATCGGATTTGGCCGTTCTCTCTGGTGGTGCGTCCGGAGGTAGCGCGCTGGGATTCATCAAGAGCCCTTATTCGAGTCGCGTGTATGACTGTCGCAAGCCACCTGCTTCCCCGGGAGCTCTGTTGCTCGACGACAGCACGAACAAGGTGTTCGTGCGGCCCTGAGTCAGAGTGGAATGACCTCGCGGTAGTACGAGAAGTATCGAAACATCTTTTCGGTTGCGCGGTTCAATGGGCTAACTAGGGAATCATTATGAACAAAAGGCTTTTTACAGCGATCTGCGGTCTGGTGCTCGCGGCGTTCGTTCTCGATTCGTGCGACACGCCAACCGGTCAGGGTGCAGCGGCCGGAGCCGGAGCCGGCGCGATTATCGGCAACATTGCCGGCCGGGGCGGGGCTCGGAGCACTGTGATCGGTGCCGCGATTGGCGCCGCTACCGGCGCTCTGATTGGTCACGCAATTCAGGAAGATCGGGCTCGCGAATACGGCCCGCCGCCGGAAGGAGGTTATCCTTTTGGACGACGAACCGATCGGCCTGGGATTTTCCTGAGTCCTTACACTGGCCGCGCCTACGATTTGCGTGATGTGCCGCCGGGTGGGCTGACTCGGGACAAAGACACAGGACATTTGTTCCGCAGACCGTAATTCGATTCGATTATTTGAAACGCGTTGGTCTCCCTGAGATCAACGCGTTTTCTTTTGCAGCGCGTCGACCAGGGTCTTTGCTTCATCGGTCATCTTGAGCAACTCCGGCCATTGCCGCCGATAATTCTCGCCCGGCAGTTTGCGAGTCGCGTCAAAACCCATGTGCGAGCCGATATTTTGTTCGCTCGGCGCGTGATCGAGCGAATCGCTGGGATTTTTGATGACACTCGTGTCGCGTTCGGGGTCCGTATTCGCGCAAAGACGAAAGAGCACTTCGCTCGTGTTGTGCACGTCGCAATCATCGTCCACGACCACGATGTATTTACTGAACATCATCTGTCCCATTCCCCACAACCCGTGCATTACCTTGAACGCCTGATACGGATACTGCTTCCGAATGCTCACGAACACGAGGTTGTGAAAAACTCCTTCCGCCGGCAGCGTCATGTCGACCAGCTCGGGAAAATTCATTTTGAACACCGGCAGAAAAATCCGAACGCTGGCATCGCCCATATAAAAATCTTCCATTGGCGGAACACCGACGATCGTGGTCGGATAAATCGGATCCTTTCGATGGGTAATCGCAGTCAGGTGAAACACCGGATAATCCTCAAGCGCGGTGTAGTAACCCGTGTGATCGCCAAACGGTCCTTCCGGCCGCATTTCGCCGGGTTGAACATAGCCTTCCAGAACAAAATCGACATCAGCCGGGACTTCGAGGTCGACCGTCTTGCATTTTACGAGCTCGATCGATTTTCGCCGCAAGAATCCGGCAAACAAAATTTCGTCGAGTCCGTCTGGCAGTGGCGCAGTCGCGGCGAATGACAGTGCGGGATCGCCGCCCAGAGTCACCGCTACCGGCATTCGCTCGTTGCGTTCGTAATAAACTTTGCCGTGACGGGCGCCGACCTTGTGCACCTGCCAGTGCATCGCGGTCGTTCGTTCATCAAAAATCTGCATTCGATAACAACCGACATTCCGCGCGCCAGTTTGGGGATCGCGCGTGTGAACATTTGGCAGAGTAATAAATCTCCCGCCATCCTTCGGCCAGCATTTCAAGATCGGCATGTCGCGGAGGGACATTGCCGAACTTGATGGTTGGTCCGAGCCGGACTGGCGTTTGTCGAGAGTTGAGGGCTCAAGCAAGTGCACCACTTCCTGGCAGGCCGCATCGCGAACGCTTTTCGGTCGCGCATGTAACAGATGAATTCCCTGTTTCAAAAGGGCAAAGCCTTCACGGAGATCAGTCGGCGGTTTTGCCTTGAGAATGAGTTGAATCTCCTGCGCGATTTCATCAATGCTCTCCCGGCCAAGCGCCATCGCGATTCGTTTGCGCGATCCCATGGTGTTGATGGCGACGGGGAATCGGGAAACCTGTCCGTCGACGACAGGTTGCTCGAAGAGCAACGCCTTTCCGCCGCCCGGCGATTTCATTTCCCGGTCGGCCCATTCCGTGATGAGCAACTCGGTGTCGACCGGAACCGCGATGCGCGTCAGCTCGCCGGCTTGTTCCAGTGTTTCGAGGAAATGTCGAAATGAGCTGTAAGCCATGTGTGCTCTCGCCTGCTACACTGGCGCGCTCCCCGGCCCGATGCGACCAGAATTTTTACTTACCGGTAGGGCGGAACGAGATATTGAAACGACATCACGCGTCCGTTGGAAAACGTGACGGTCTTGTAGGGGATCGAAATCGTCGGCGGAATGTAGGAGTAATAGAATGGGTCGTAGAACGGGTCGCCGAAGAAAGCAAAGCGGTGGCCATGATGAAAACGCCCCACACCGACGCCGAAGCCAAAGCCGGGTCCCCAGCCCGGACCGTATCCATAGTAGGGATAGTAAGCCGACCCATACGGCGCATAACGATTCTCCACGTAAATCCAGGTTTCGGTGGCACGACCTCGCATTTCGCCGACCGTCTTTTGCTCAGGCGAACCCCAGGCCAGCCAGACCGCATCCGTCGACATGCCCGAACGAATTTGCCCCTGACGCACCAGCGCTTGATCGCGTTGCGAAAGCGAATTGACCATGTCGGAATGTTCCGAAATTCGATTGTCCAGCGTTTCGCAACTTGTTAGGCAGAGTCCGGCAGCCGCCACACCTAACATCAGAACCTTCGAAATCGTCTTCATAAAAAATGATACAACCGGCGCAGGGTGAGTCAATTGTTCCGGCTTCTTGATTGAACACCACCTTGCCGATAACGTTGTGATCGAAATGGAAGATCGCTTCGGTCATCGGATTTCGTATTTGCGCGTCTCCATCACCGACCGTTGCAATGAACGCTGCAACTACTGCATGCCGCGGGAACTTCAGGAATGGCTGCCCCGTGAAGAAATTCTCACCTACGAGGAGACGCTTCGCATCATCCGTATCGGCGCTGATCTTGGCGTCACCAAAGTTCGGGTGACAGGCGGCGAACCGCTCACCCGTCGCGATGTCGTCAATTTCGTTGGCGAAATTCCAAGGATTTCCGGAATCAACAGTTTGGGAATTTCCACGAACGGAACATTGCTGGCGCGCGACGGCGGCGGGCGAAGTATGGCGGAAGCACTGCGCGCCGTGGGCGTGCAATCGATCAACATCTCGCTCGATACTTTGGATCGGCATTTTTACGCGCAAATTACCGGCCGTGATTTTCACCCGCAGGTTTTGGAGGGCATCGATGCTGCGATCGCCGCAGGATTCGATCAAATTAAATTGAACGCAGTCCTCATGCGGGGCCGAAACGAAGATCAGTTGATTCCGCTGATCGAGTTTGCCGCTGGGCGCAACTTGATCCTCCGTTTTATCGAATTGATGCCGGTCAGCACGACCGAAGTTTTGACCGAGGAGAATTTCCTGCCGGTGGCTGAAGCCAAACGCGCCATCGAATCGCATTACGGTCCGTTGATTCCCGAACAATCATTTCGAACAAACGGGCCGGCGACTTACTACCAAATTCCTGGACGGGATCAGCGCGTCGGATTTATCGGCGCGATGACAAACCTGCACTTTTGCGAGAGCTGCAATAAACTTCGACTGACCTGCGACGGAAAACTGCGGCCCTGCCTCGGCAGTTATCTTGAGTTTGATATTATGAAGCCGCTTCGCGCCGGAGCGAGCGACGACGAGTTGCGGCAGTTCTTTATCGATGTCGTCGATCGCAAACCGGAACAACACGATTTCCGAAATAACTATCAGCCCGACCGGAAAATGATCGCCATCGGCGGATGATCGGCAGTGACAAGTGACGCGTGACCACTGACAAGCAATGGATCGACTGACCCATATCAGCGGCGATGGCAAAGCGCAGATGGTTGATGTGTCTGCGAAACCGATGAGCGCGCGAACGGCGATCGCGAAAGGGAAAATCAAACTTCAACGCAGAACACTTGATTTGATTTCCAAGGATCAAATCGCAAAAGGAAATGTCTTTGCAACCGCGCGCCTTGCCGGAATTCAAGCAGCGAAACAAACAGCGCAGCTGATTCCATTGTGTCACACGATCCCGCTCAGCGATGTCAAGATCGACATCGTTGCCGCCCGCGACGGTGCGGAAGTGACCTGCACCGCGCGAACGGTCGCGCAGACCGGGGTGGAGATGGAAGCACTCACCGGAGTCACGCTTGCGTTGTTGACCATTTACGACATGTGCAAGGCGGTCGACAAGAAGATGAAGATCGCCGATGTGCGATTGATCAAGAAAACAAAGGAAACTGTAGCGGCGGTCTATGACCGCCGAGACAAAAACAAACGGCGCTCGTAGAGCGCCGCTACAAAAGAATGCAGATTGTTTGTGGAATAATCACGGTTTCGGATCGGGCCAGCGCCGGCGATTACAAAGATCTCGGCGGCCCGGCGCTTAAAGAAGTGGCGCAGAAAAACGGCTGGCAGGTGTTGTGCGAAGCGGTGATTTCCGATGATGCCGCGCGAATTCAGGAAACGATTCGTTCATTTTCGAAGCAAGGTTGCGGACTGATCCTGACCACTGGCGGAACCGGAATTGGCCCGCGCGATGTCACGCCCGAAGCGATACGCGCAATCATGCGCGTCGAATTGCCGGGCTTCGGCGAGGTGATGCGCTCAGAGTCCATGAAAATCACGCCGAACGCGATCCTTTCGCGGAACCTTGCCGCCGTGGTGGACGATTCGCTGGTGATTGCGCTTCCCGGAAAACCAAGCGGCGCCGTTGAATGTCTCGGCTTTATTTCGGGTGCGATTCCGCACGGCGTGGCCGTCGCTCAACGACAGCAGACTTCCTGTTAGAAAACTCCAAACTCGAATTCCGAAATCCGAAACAATTTCAAAGCTCGAAGGTTCAAATTGAAGTTTTCGCTTTTTTGATTTTCTGGATTCGTGCTTGTTTCGATATTTGGCATTCGAATTTGAGAATCAGTCGGGCCAAATCAGCAGACGCATCGTTTGCATGCCGAACTCAGTGAGATGCGCGTGACTGGTCGGTCCGGTCGCAACGCCGTTGGTCAAATAGGAGGCGTTGAGGGAACTCGGCTTTACGTAAACGACTTCGGGCTGCTTTACCTTCCGGTCGCTCGGGTCAATGCGCAGCGGCAATCCGCTGCGTGCGAACGAAACGTCCCACGCGCGTGGTTCTGCGTCGGCATGTCCATTCACCATCCAAGGATAAAGTTTTGGCAATTCGAAATGCTGCGAGCGCGGGAAGGCGACTTTGTAAAAAACTTCCTCGCGGCTGAGAAACTGCGGGATGGTGAGCGCCGGATTCTCATGCAGTTGAAGGTAAAGCTTCGCAATGTCCAATCCGTCGAGATTGATTCCGTTGTAGATCCCGTGGTGGTTCGGGTCGTTTGTGTGGGTGGCTTCGTACCAACCTTCGAACTTGTGATTGACGATAAGGTTCAACTCCAAGTGCAAATGGGCGCGCTCGCGATTGATTCCCACTCCCGTGTAACCCATCACGGCGATGTGTTGTCCGCGCTGCACCGTGTCGCCGGCGTGGACGTCGATCTTGCTCAAGTGTCCGTACAAACTGTAATAGGGCGATCCGTCCCATACGTGCTCGATCACGATATATTCGCCATAGTTGGAGTAACCGGCGACCAAGCTCGTGTAGACAACTTTTCCGTCTGCGATGGCGCGCACTTCGTCACGCGGTTCGCCGTTTTCATCGCGATGGACCGGGCGAATATCGATCCCTTCGTGAAAACGGGTGTAGACAGTACCCTCCCGGGTTGGCTCGGGATCACGGACGAATCCATACTGGCCGCCTTCCCACGGAGTGGATTTCTCACCGTGGTAATCGCGCTCGATGTTTTGGTAAAACGCCGGGCCGCCGCCATGAAAGATCGCTTCGTTATCGGTCGGTAATCCCAGGTCGAGTGCGCTGACATCTGCGCAAATGTCCAAGAATACGACCGCCGCCAGCGCTGTCAGGAATGAGCGAATCATCGTCTTTTTTCCCTATCGGCCGCCAACATCTTTTCCCGAGACGGAACCGGCGAACAATGCCACAATCAGGCTCGCGAAGATGGATTTCATTACCGATTGATAGTCTTTCGTGTTTACCCCGTCGATGATTCGTCCCGCCATCATTTTCTACACTCTGCTCGTTGCCGCGGCAGCCATTCGCGCACAGGACAACCTGTTCGAAACATCGTCGCCTACGCCGCCACCGTCCGAAACAACCCTCGCATCACCGACTCCGACGGCGAGCCCGGTTTCCACGCCTCCGCCAATGACGACCTCGACGATGAAAAAGCGCGGTTTTTTCGGTCGCATGATGCATCCGTTTTCGTCATCCGATGTTTTGCCGAAATACGAGAACCCAAAACTGCGCGGTCTCATTTTGAATCTTCAGGTGTCGCCCCAACCGGTCCGACTTTCGGAGATCCGACAACTGGAAGTCAAGGTGACCGTCAGCAATGAGGGCAATCGCATGGTCAACCTCGAGTTTCCCACGGACCAGCGAATCGAAGTGCAACTGCTCAATTCCGCCGATGTCGTGCTGACCAAATGGTCCGAGAACCATGCGATCAAGGAAACTCCAACCAGCGTCCTGATTAATCCTGGCGAGCACATTGAATACAAAGAGTCGATCGCGACCCGCGACCTGACTCCGGGAAGAGTGTTCACCGCGGAAGCTTTCTTTCCGAAATACCCCGAGCTTCGCATTCGGCAGAAGTTCCTGACCGAGCCGTAAGGCAAAAAGTTGATAGTTGATTGTTGAGAGTTGATTGCGGGAACTCGATTTTCTATCAACAATCGTCTATCAACTATCAACTTTTCTCCGATTACCACACCCATCCGCAGGGCCATCGAGTGCAGCCGTATTCTCAAAAGCTGCTGCAGCCGTGGGTCGACAGCGCGCGCGCGAGGGGATTGAACGACATCGCGTTCACCGACCACGACCGATATCGCGCTGGAGTCGATTTTGATGAAATTGACAAACTTCGCGCCGCAAATCCGGACGTGAAGATTCGGGCCGGCATCGAGCTCGATAACGATCCGCAAACTTCATCCGGGGGCAGAAAATGGGTCGAGCAGAATTGGGACAAACTCGATTTTGTTCTCGGTTCGGTCCATTACCTCGACGATCCCGATCAGATGTTCGACAGCGTTCCGGATGGCGCGGAACAGTTTGTCGGACGTGACATGAACGAAGTCTACGAGGATTACTTTCGACGCATTCGGGAGATTGCCGCGACTGGCCTCATCGATTGTCTGGCGCATCTCGATCTCATCAAAATCCATGGCCATCGCCCGTGCGGCGATGTTGGGGCGATCATCCCCGAAACCCTCGATTTTATCCGGTCGCAAAGCCTGGCGATCGAACTTTCCACCGCCGGCTGGCGCAAACCGGTCGACGAACTTTATCCCAGCGACGAAATCATTCGCCTCGCGATTAAGAAGGGAATTCCGTTCACGACTGCGTCCGACGCGCATTCACACGCTCAACTTGCCGAAAACTACGATCGTCTCAGCGAGAAGATGTCCACTTTCGGAATTCGCGAAGTTTGCGTTTACGAAAAACACAAACGCGAAATGCGCGCGTTGTAGCCACGGCGCCGGGGGTCGTATCTAAACATTCAACATTCGAAAATCTCGGTAGCGAGATGAACGAATGATAGTGATTGCATAGTTACAGTCCCGGCATTCCCAGGCCGCCGGTGATTTTCTTCATCTCAGACTGGGCGAGCTCTTTGCCTTGCTCGATCGCCTGTTGGGCGCCGCTTAAAACGGCTTCTTCCAAAAACTCGACGTCGTTTGGATCGACGATTGCTTTGTCGATCTTGATCGAGAGAATTTCGCCGGCGCCGTTTGCGGTCACTTTCACTTTTCCACCGGCGGCACTGACTTCGACTGTTTTTTCTTCGAGCTCAGCCTGTGCCTTGGCCATTTGGGCCTGCATCTGCTGCGCTTGTTTCATCAACTTGTTCAGGTTCATCGTGGCTACTTTTTGATTTCGCCTTTGAAAATTTCGAGCGCTTCCCGAATCAGGGGATTTTCCGCGTAATCCTCCGACTGATCTTGTTTGCTCGGCAAATCGTCTCGCACCGTCAGCTTCAACGTCCAATCCTTGCCGCTTACTTCGTGAAGCAACGACTCGATGAGTTTGCGGTTGGTCACCGTTCCCAAGATATCCATCGGAGATTTCTGGTCCGGCGAAAATCCGAGAACAAAATGCCGGCCTTCGCTCGGCAGAACGTGTGCAACTACTGCCGAATTTCGAACAAAAGCTTTTGTAGTCGGAATCCGGGCGAAAACATTTTCCCAAATTTTATCCACGTCGGTTTCACCGTTCGGAGCCTCAGCCACGCGAAGCGTTGCAGCGGCGGCCGTGTCGGCCGCATCGTCTGTGACGCCAAGCGGGTCGGCCGGTCTTTTTTGAGGTGCGGCCGGCACGGCCGCCACTACACGCTCAGCGCCTAACGTTTTTTTTTCCGCGGTTGCAGTTTTGTCCGCCTTCCGGACGGACTCGTCCCGTGGCGAACCGTCGCGCAGTTCGCCGAGTTTCTCGATCACTTCATCCAGCGTCGCCTGGCTCAAACTTTGGATCGCTTTGATGATGGCCACTTCAAAATGCAACTTCTTGTTCGGCGCCCACTTCATTCGGCCTTCGGCCTGCGCAAATTGATCGATCAAATCGAGCAGACGGTCGTTCTCGATCAAATCTGCCTGAACGGCGAGCGCTTTTTGCAATTCAGGATCGGCATCTTCTTTGAGCGCATCCGGTTTAGCCTTATAAACAAGCAGGTCCCGCAAATACGAAATAAGGTCCGACATCAGGCGCATCATGTCTTTGCCGGCTTCGGATTGCTCGTAAAGCACGTCGAGAGCTGCCGCGGCCTCGCCGCGAAAGATTTTTCCGGTCAGATCGATCACGCTCTGTTCGCTGGTGAATCCGAAAACATTCAACACGTCGCTCTCGCAAATTTTCTCACCACAAAATGCGACCAGTTGGTCGAGCATCGATTCGGCGTCGCGCATTCCGCCTTCCGCGCCGCGCGCGATCGCGTGCGCCGCTGGAGGCTCGAGCGTGATCTTTTCTTTTTTGGCGATGAACTGGAGGTGATCGGCGATCAGTTTGGCCGGAATCCGATGGAGATCGAACCGCTGACAGCGACTGACGATGGTCGGCAAAACTTTCTGCGGCTCGGTTGTCGCAAAAATGAATTTCACGTGCGGCGGCGGCTCTTCGAGGGTCTTAAGCAGGGCGTTGAACGCCGCCGCAGTCAGCATGTGGACCTCGTCGATGATATAAATTTTGTAGCGCGACTTGGACGGCGCATATCGGACGTTGTCGCGCAGCTCCCGCACTTGTTCGACGCCGTTGTTACTGGCTCCGTCGATCTCCAGGACGTCGAGGGAATTGCCGGCGGCGATTTCCTTGCAGTTGTCGCAGGTGTTATCGGGATTAACGGTCGGGCCCTTCACGCAATTGAGCGCTTTGGCCAAAATTCGCGCGGTCGAGGTTTTCCCGATCCCGCGCGGGCCAACAAAGAGATAGGCGTGGGCCAGCCGGTTCTGCGTAACCGCGTTCTTGAGCGTGCGCGAGACATGTGCCTGGCCGACCAGATCATCGAACGTTTGGGGCCGGTATTTGCGCGCGAAAACCTCGTAGCTCACGCTCCGAATCTAAACAGAAAAGTTGATGGGTGATAGTTGATAGTTGATGAAACTGAGCGCTTGCCTGTCCGAAACTTTCAGCGTAGGCGGGTTCAACGTTTTCACATGCGCCGAACATCCACATCTTTTGCCTTACTCTTGCTCCTGGTGACAGTCTTGCTCGAGGTCGATGCTCGCGAACCGCAACCATTGCCGCCAGCGACGAAAAAACTGGTTCGGGCGCGCGATCTCGGAGTTCCATTCGACGGCACTCCGGGTCCGTTGAATGCGATCACCGACGTGGCAGGCATTGAAGTGGGTTACACGACGTTGATCAGCGGCGAAGGAAAACTGGTTGTCGGCAAGGGCCCAGTGCGAACGGGCGTAACGGCGATTATTCCGCGCGGTCATGATTCGCTGAACGATCCCGTTTACGCCGGGGTGTTTAGTTTGAACGGCAACGGCGAGATGACCGGCACGAACTGGATTGAGGAAAGCGGTTTTCTCGAAGGGCCGGTTGTGATTACGAACACGCACAGCGTCGGTGTCGCGCGCGATGCGGTGATTGCGTGGCGAATCAAGCACGGCGCGGCGGACGCGACTGGCTATTGGTGGAGCTTGCCGCTGGTCGCCGAAACCTGGGACGGCTGGCTAAACGACACGAATGGCTTTCATGTGAAGCCCGAGGATGTTTTTCACGCACTGGATTCTGCGCACGGCGGAGCCATCGAGGAGGGGAGCGTCGGCGGTGGGACGGGAATGATTTGTTACGAATTCAAAGGCGGCAACGGAACGGCCTCGCGCAAGGTCGACATCAAAGCTGGAAAAGATAATCCGGCGCAAAATGCCAGTGCGGCTCGCACCTTTACAGTGGGCGTGTTTCTTCAGGCGAATTTCGGACGGCGCGCTCTGCTGACAATCGCCGGAGTTCCGGTTGGAAAAGAAATTCCCGGCACGGTTTACGGCGAAGATACGGGTTCGTGCATTGCCGTTATCGCCACTGATGCGCCACTGCTTCCCAATCAATTGAAACGATTGGCGCGACGAGTCTCCCTCGGGCTCGCGCGCACCGGGACGATTTCGGGCAATGGTTCCGGCGACTTATTCATCGCGTTTTCGACCGCGAATAAAAATTCCTGGGCGCCTGACCAAGTGACGCACAGCGTCCAAACGATTCCGAACGACTTGATGGATCCGATTTTCACCGGAGTCGTGCAGGCAACCGAAGAAGCGGTGGTGAACGCGCTGGTCGACAATCAAACCATCACCGGTGCAAACAATCATCGAGTTGAAGCGTTGCCGCACGATCGATTGCGCGAACTTTTGCAGAAGTACAACCGCCTTACGCAGTGATTAATTTCGAAGTCGACGAGCCGAAACGTTTACTCGTGATCCGTTACAGCGGCACGGTTACTCCGGTTGAAACCGAGAAAGGACTTGATCAAATCCGCACCGGGCTTGCGCGTTTAAATTCTGGGCTTCGTGTAATGGTGGACCTGACAGATCTCGAATCGATGGATGTGAAATGCGCGCCGTTCATTGAGAGAGCAATGGATCTTTGCAACGAGAAGGGCGCCTCCACCGTCGTCCGGGTCATTCCGGATCCGCAGCGCGACATTGGCATGTCGATCATGTCGGTTTTTCATTATGGCGGTGAGGTTCGCATTGTAACGTGCCAGAGTCTGACTCAAGCGAACGAGATTTTGTTCGGCGAGACTGAAAGCTGATTTTTGGGGATTGCCGTAAGCATCAGCGATCGATTCGATCGAGATCGTGAACCAATACCCTGATTTTGGTGTGAGTTTTGCTGCAAAAATGGGTGTGGCGCTTGCAATTTCCCTGCTCGAATCAGCGCCTGGGCTTCTCCTGAATCGCCCACCAATGGCTGTCTGAAAGATTTTGTAACCTATGATCAACCGGTGCGGTCTTAATCGTCATGATTTGTCGGGCTTGCGCGTGAAAAGCTCGAGGAAAAACCTCGGCGGATTGGGCAGCATTCTTCTGGTCGCGCTTCTCGTTCTGTGTTCTCCAAGTCACGTCGCGTTGGCGAAGAAGAAAAAGAAGCCGACACCCACGCCGACTCCTTCCGCTACTCCGACCCCGACGCCAACTCCTACGCCGACACCAACACCCGTACCGACACCGACTCCAACGCCCGGTCCGAGTTCCACCGAAACCGCGCGTTTTCTAACTCAGTCAACATTCGGGCCGGCCTACCCGCTGATTACGCAAGTCCAGCAAGGTGGTTTCGCTAATTTCCTTAATTTACAATTTTCAGCGCCGGCGACGCTGACCGGTCCACGTGTCGATGCGGCGATCGCGGCGTTACCCTCCGGAACTGACCCGTCGAATCCACTTTTTCAGGAAGCGTGGTGGTACACCGTCGTTAACGCGCCCGATCAATTGCGTCAGCGCGTCGCGTTTGCCTTGAGCGAGATCATGGTCATCTCGGCGAACGGCAATAGCATGTTTCAACATCCCGAGGCGATGGCGACCTATTGGGATGTCCTAACACAGGATGCGTTTGGAAATTTTCGGCAGCTTCTTGAGGACGTGACGTTGAACCCAGGGATGGGCGATTTCCTCGACATGGTTCACAACGACAAGCCGAATCCGCGCCGTAACACCGCGCCTAACGAAAATTACGCGCGAGAGATCATGCAGTTGTTCACGATTGGTCTCTACAAATTGAACCAGGACGGTTCACAGCAGCTCGATATCAACGGACAGCCGATCCCGACTTACGATCAGGACGTCGTCGAAGGCAATGCCCACGTTTTCACCGGCTGGTATTGGTACCAAACCGGAACGCCTACCTGGAGTTACGCCCCGCCGGATTACCGCCATCCGATGCTGGCCTTCCCGGATCATCACGACACGGGCGCCAAGACTTTGCTTAACGGCGTGACGCTGCCGGCCGGTCAAACGCAGGCGCAAGATTTGCAGAACTGTCTCGACCTGATCTTCAATCATCCAAACGTTGGTCCATTTATCGCGCAACGACTGATTCAGCGATTGGTTACCAGCAATCCTTCTCCGGGTTACATTTCACGCGTCGCCGGTGCGTTCGCGAACAACGGCAAAGGCGTTCGCGGCGACATGAAGGCCGTCATTCAAGCCATTCTTCTCGACCCGGAAGCGCGGACGTTCACGGCCAGCAACAGTTATGGTCATGAACGCGAGCCGCTCATTCGACTGGCGAATCTTTACCGCGCCTTTGGTGCGTCGTCTTCGAGCGGGAAATTCAATGTGAACAATTCCACTTTCAATTTCGGACAAGCGGCCCTTTATGCCCCGAGCGTTTTCAATTTCTTTTCGCCGTTCTATTCGCAGTCTGGTGCGGTTCAAAATGCGGGCCTCGTCGCGCCTGAGTTTCAAATTACCACGGACACAACCGTTATTACTTCTGCGAACAAGATGCGAAGCGCCGTCTATCAGCAACCCAATCCGAATAATCCAGACGCGATTGTTCTCGATCTCTCGGGGCAAACTAAGATGGCCTCCAATCCGGCGTTTCTGGTCGATTCGCTCAACCTGTTGCTGATGAGCGGTCAGATGTCCTCGAGTATGCGCTCGATTGTAATTAATGCGGTCACTCAAATTCCGGCCGCAAACACGCTCGAGCGCGCCCAAACCGCTGTTCACCTGATTGTCACCTCACCGGAGTTCGTCATAGAAAAGTAACCATGGAAATTTCGCGTCGCCGTTTTATTCGCCAGGCTGCCTGCGCCGCGCTTGGCACCAGTTCAATCGCCTCGACGGTTTGGAATCTTCGCGCCATTAACGCCGCGACTGCGCAGGCGATCAGTTCTGGCACCAGTGAATTTCGCTCGCTGGTCTGTCTCTTTCTCTACGGCGGCAACGACGCCAATAACATGATCGTACCGAGCGACAACGCCACTTATGGCGTTTACGCAAATGCGCGCGGCCCGATTGCACTCGCGCGAAGTTCGCTTCTACCGCTCAATTTGGTCACGCCCGATCCCCAGGGCCGCAGTTTCGGTCTGCATCCGAACATGCCCGAGTTGCAGTTGCTCTTTAATAATGATCGCAGGCTGGCAGTCATGGCCAATGTCGGGACGTTGGTCGAGCCGACTACGGCCGCACAGTATTTGAACGGGACCGCCAAGCTTCCGACCCAGTTATTTTCGCACGCTGATCAGCAAGTCGACTGGCAAACCGGTTGGGCGGATGGTCCGCGAACCAGTGGCTGGGGTGGGCGACTCGCCGATTTGCTGACGTCGTTCAACAACGCCGACACCATTTCGATGTCGATTTCGCTGAACGGCTCGAACACGTTCCAAGTCGGCAATCAGGTCAGCGAATATCAGGTCTCAACCCAGGGCCCGATCGGTCTCAGCGGATTTGGCGGAACGGACGGGCAAATTCGTTATCAAGCCGTTCAGAACCTTCTGAATCTGCCCCAACAGAATCTGTTCGAAGCCGAGTTTGCCAAGATCACCAACCGCGCAATCACGAACAATGCGTTACTTACAGGTGCTCTCTCCGGTATCACTCTGAACACTCCGTTTCCAGCGAACTCCGATTTGAGCGATCAACTGCAAATGATCGCGAAAATTATCGCGGTTCGCGACGCGCTTGGAATGCGGCGACAGATTTTCTTCTGCTCGGTGACTGGTTTCGACACCCACAGCAACGAGCTGACGACGCAAAACAATCTGCTCGCCGAATTGAGCCAGTGCATGAACGCATTCTATCAAGCGACGAAGGAGCTCAGCATTTCCGATCGAGTCACGCTTTTCACGGCGTCCGATTTCAGCAGAACGTTTCAATCGAACGGTGGCGGCTCTGACCACGCGTGGGGAAGTCACGCCCTGATTCTCGGAGATTCTGTCAAGGGCGGCGATATTTACGGCGCGTATCCCACCATCGCGATCGGTGGACCGGACGATGTCGGCGAAGGCCGCTGGGTTCCTTCCACATCGGTGGACGAATATTCAGCGACCCTGGCAAAATGGTACGGGGTCTCGAGTCCGACCGATCTCGCGTCCGTTCTGCCAAACATTGGGCGGTTCGGGAATCCGGACATTGGATTCATGGACCAGCTCCCACCGCCGTCTTAATGCATGTGGCGGCGGTCTCAGACCGTCGAATTCATTTTGTCGCAGCACAATAGACCAGCAATGCGGCGGCGATGTCTTCCACCGCCATGCCTAACGACTTAAAGATTGTCGTTTCGTTCGCGCGAGATGGAACTTTGCCGGCGAACGCTTCGCCAAGCTCTGCGTAGATTTTTGCCCCGGAAAGAATCACGTCGCCGGATTCTTTCATCGCCGCTCCTCGAGAATCGACAAAGATTACGTCGCGCATTGCGTCATCGTCGAGCTCGCGCCAATCGTGACGACAAGCGCCAACCGCATTTACGTGAGATCCCGGCTTTAGCCACGCGCCGTTTAGCACTGGCGTTGTGGAACTCGTCACGGTGACAATAACGTCCGCTCCGCGGACGGCATCTTCTGCTGAAGTTGCTTTCGCGCCGATCTCTTTCGCGAATTCTTCCGCGTGCGCCTTCGTCTGACTCCAAACCCGAACTTCATTGAAGTTCCTAACCAATCCCAGGGCTTCGAAATGACTGCGCGCTTGCACGCCGCTGCCAAGGATGGCCAGGATCTTCGCGTCCTTTGGTCCGAGAAGTTTCGTCGCTGCCGCAGAAACGGCTGCCGTTCGCATCTCGGTAATCAATCGTCCGTCCATCACGGCTAGCGGCGCGCCGGTCTCGGGGTCGTTCAATATGATAAGCGCCATGTGCGTAGGAATTTCTTTCCCGGCGTTAGGCGGATAGAACGTGACAATTTTCTGGCCCAGCCCATCCGGAGTCAGGGCTGGCATGATTCCATAAAATCCTCCCGGCGGATCGACCGGGATCACTTGCCGGACCGGTTGCGTTACTTTACCGGCCGAGAAATCAATCAACGCTTTCTCCATTGCCGGAATCAGATCCGCCATCCGGAGGTGTTTCCGGACCTGGTTCTCGTCGAGAAAAATCGGGGCTTTCATTAGAAGCGCAGAATTTGATAAGATTTTGGCTCTAGTGCGGCGCGCGGAACAAGATTAGCTTTACCGCCAGCCATCCTTCGAGGAATCTCTTTATGAATATGTTTTCAACTCGCAAAACCGAACCTCAGCCTTACACACCGTCTCCGGCTCCGGCTCAGCCGAATGGAGCGCCTTCGACGGCGAAATCAGGTGGCCTGCTCTCAAGAGGTGTTTCGATCAAAGGCACGGTCAAGTTTCGCGACGAACTGTTGATCGATGGCGAAGTCGAAGGAACAATCGATTCCACCGGTGCGCTGACGATCGGCGAGCACGCATCGATCAAGGGCGAAATTAGAACGAAATCGGTCAAGGTCCGCGGCACTGTCGAGGGCGATATTTTTGCGACCGAACGCTGCGAGCTTCAAGCGGGTTGCACTTTGCAGGGCGACATTGAAGCGCCACGCCTGGTGGTTGACGAGAACGCCACGTTTCTCGGCAGCGCCAAGGTGACGCCCAAGAGCTAAGAAAACGTCGCTTTGGTGACAGGATTAATAGGATTTCTTTGATTTCCGACTCCTTTAATCGAGTAAATCCTGTCTAGTCTTCCCCTACTAGTTCGTCGCGTAGTTTTCGTTTCAACTCCTGACGGGCCGCTTTTTTTATCGCGCGCCGTTCATCCGCGACCGCTTGCTTTTCCCGCTGTCGATCCCTTCGACTCCGAAGATCGACATCGGCTGGCAAATGCGAGATTTTCGGCCGGTTCTCCCGGACTAGACGCTCGTTCCGCTTTGCGTACGGCTCCATCCCATTAATTGTAGGGGAGGCGCCTCGCCTGCCAACTTAGAACAAAATCGATTCGGCAAGCGGAGCGCTTGCCCTACAATACCAATGGCATGTCACTCGATCTCGATCGCATTCGGGCGGCGCACGAAAGGATCCGTCCCTACATTCACCGAACGCCCGTTCTCACCAGTTCGCGGTTGGACGAGGCGAACGGCGCGAAATTATTTTTTAAGTGCGAAAATCTCCAGAAAATCGGCGCGTTCAAGGCGCGCGGCGCTACCAACGCTGTGTTTTCACTCGATGATGCGACCGCGAAGCGCGGAGTAGCGACGCACTCGTCGGGAAATCATGGAACAGCGCTGGCGCGTGCGGCGAAGCTTCGCGGCATCCCGGCCCACATCGTGATGCCGAAGAATTCTGCCAAAGTGAAAGTGCGGGCAGTCGAAGGCTTTGGTGCGCATGTTGTTTTCTGCGAACCCAATGATGCCGCGCGCGAAGCGGCATGCGCAGACGTGATCGCAAAGACCGGCGCAACTCTAATTCACTCGTTTGAGAACGAAGACGTGATGGCAGGGCAGGGAACCGCTGCGATCGAATTGCTGGAGGACATCCATCTGGATCTTGTGATGTGCCCAGTTGGGGGCGGCGGGTTGCTTTCAGGAACCGCGGTGGCGGCGAAATCGATGAGTCCAAACATCAAAGTCGTCGCCGTCGAGCCGGTCAACGCCGACGATACGGCACAATCGTTTCACGCCGGAAAGCGCGTCGTGACAGAAAAGAAATTCACGATCGCCGACGGTCTGCGCACCAACGTCGGCGAGCAGACGTTCCCGATCGTTCAACGCTACGTCGACGACGTGGTCACGGTAAGCGAGGAGGCAATCGTCTCCGCGATGCGAACAATTTGGGAGACGATGAAGATTATCATCGAGCCGTCAGCGGCCGTTCCGTACGCAGCGATTGTCGATCACAAGATCGACATCGCGGACAAGCGCGTCGGAATAATCCTCACCGGTGGCAACGTCGATCTCGACGCGCTGCCGTGGCTGACCAAGCAAGAATTAGGAAGTAAGAATTAAGAACTACTTCAGGGTGATCTCGCGCATTGTCTTGGTGCCGAGGATTTCGCGGATATCGAGGCGTTTAACGGCCATTTGTTGCCGTTGCTCTTCCGAACCCATTACTTTTGCGAGAACCGGATCCATTTTGTCCCGCAGACCGTCGAAAGCGGCCATGTTCGGATATTCCACTAAAATCAAAATATTGAAGTCATGCGAATCGGATGCTTCGCCGTCCAGAATTTTGTAATCGAGAATTAGCTTTTGCTTTTTCGCTTCATCATAGACCGGCTTCACTGTGCCGGCGATCTGCTTGAAGTATTCATCGGCCAGTCCCGTCTTGGTCTTGATCATCGACAACGTCCAAACTCCGCCCTCGGTGTAGGGCGCGTTGCTTCCACCGGTAACTTTCGTTGTGGTAGCGGCTGTTGCCGGTGAACTCTGCGCGAAGCAAAGACCAGACAAACCGCACGTTAATGCAATAGTGGCGAGGATTAGTGTTTTCATAACGGGACAGCGTGAAGAGTTGTCTCCACAGTGAACAGGATTTAATTGAATTGGAGGAACGGTCTTATGAAGAAAAAGGTCTTACTCGCGTTTGGGGTGATCGGTTGCGCACTCGGAATCGCAACCGCGCAAACAAGTCCAGCGACCATGAAGGCGGTCATCTTGAACGAATACGGCGGCCCCGAAGCTTTGAAATATCAGGACACGCCGAAGCCGGAACCCACAAACGATGAAATTCTGGTTCGAGTGATCGCGGCTGCCGTAAATCCAGTCGACACTTATGTTCGTCAGGGAATGTTCGCCAAGCGCGGTATCGACAATCGTCCACTGATTATCGGCTACGACATCGCGGGCGTAGTTGAAAAAACAGGCGCCGACGCAAAGAGGTTCAAAGCGGGCGACCAGGTCTACTGTTATCTTTCCGTCCCGCGCGGCGGCGGTTACGCCGAGTTTGCGGTCGCAAAAGAATCTGAAACCGCGCCCAAGCCGAAGAACATTAATTTTGCGGAAGCGGCGGCAGTCCCGCTCGCGGCCACGACGGCTTGGCAGGCGCTCATCGATACCGCGAAGATCGACAAGGGCCAGACAGTTTTGATTCATGGCGGGTCGGGCGGCGTTGGAAGCTTTGCCATTCAAATTGCCAAAGCGCGGGGCGCCAAAGTTATTGCGACCGCCTCCACGGCGCACCAGGAGTTACTCAAACAACTTGGCGTCGATCAGGCAATCGATTACACGACGACGAAGTTCGAAGACGTGGTGAAGGATGTCGATGTCGTCCTGAATTGCGTTCGGGCGGACGCGTTGGGCCGGTCCTACGGTGTCGTGAAAAAGGGCGGGATCATTGTTTCGATTACTGATGAGCCCGACCAAAATGAATGCGCCAAGCGCGGAATTCGCGGCACGCGAATGGGCGCTCATCCGGATTCGAAAGTTCTCGAGGAGCTGACAAAATTGATCGAAGCGGGAAAGATGAAGCCGATTGTCTCGCAAACTTTGCCGCTGGCGGAAGCGAGTAAGGCGCATGAGCAGGTCGAAACCCATCACACGCTTGGCAAAATCGTTTTGATAGTCGCTGGCGAAAAGAAGTGAACCTTATGAAGAGGAGAATTGTTTTTGTTGCTGCGTTCCTGGTGGTTGGGTCAACGCTTCATTCGGCAACAATGAAAGCAATCGTCGCCCACGAATACGGCGGTCCGGAAGTTTTGAAATACGAAGACGCGCCGCGTCCGGAGCCCAAGGACGACGAGGTGCTGGTTAAAGTTGTCGCCGCGGGCGTGAATTCGTTCGATGGGGTAATGCGATCGGGGAAGTACGCAAAGCCTAACGGCACCCAACTGCCGTGGCATCCAGGCTACGACATCGCCGGGATAGTCGAAAAAATTGGAGGCAAGGTTACTAAATTCAAAGTGGGCGACGCCGTTTACGCTTTCATCTCCATTTTGAAAGGCGGCGGCTACGCGGAATATGCAGTGGCCAAACAAACTGATGCCGCCTTAAAGCCGACGACGATCAGTTTTGTCGAAGCGGCCGGCGCGCCAAGTGTCGCATTGACCGCATGGCAGGCGATCGTTGATAAGGCGAACGTTCAATCCGGCCAGACAATGCTGATTCACGGAGCGTCCGGTGGCGTAGGATTGTTCGCGATTCCGATTGCAAAAATCCGGGGCGCTAAAGTTTTCGCAACCGCTTCGACCGCCAACCAGGATTTTCTCAAGCAACTCGGCGCCGACGTTGCTATCGATTACAAAACGCAGAAATTCGAAGACGTCGCCAAAGATGTCGATGTCGTGATCGATGGCGTTGGCGGTGAAACGCTGGCGCGGTCGTATCCGATCGTGAAAAAAGGCGGAATTATTGTCTCGCTGACTGACCGCCTCGATCAGGCGCAGCTGGACAGATATGGAATTCGCGGCGCGTCTCTGGCTGTCCAGAATAACGGCGATGAGCTTGCCCAAATCGGGAAGCTAATCGATGAAAAGAAAATCAAGGTCATCGTTTCTGAAACTTTTCCGCTCGCGGACGCGAACAAAGCCGAAGCTAAGGCGGATACCGGTCATGCCCGCGGCAAGATTGTCCTGAAAGTCGCTGACGAACCCAAGTAAACCGGAGGTCGGAGTTCGGAAGTCAGAGATCAGAAAAAACATGAATTGGGAAGCGATCAATGCAATCGCACAAGCGATCGGCGCGTTCGGCGTAGTTGCCTCATTGTGGTATCTCGCGGTGCAAGTCCATCGCAGCACGCGGGTCGCGAAAATCGCAGCGCAGGATTCAGCTGCGAGTGCGCTGCGCGATGTGACCAAACCGTACATGGAAAACGCTGAACTGGCGCGCATCTGGCAGATTGGTCTTGAAAATTTGGGTGCGCTTTCACCGGAAGATCAATCACGCTTTTTTCATGCAGCTTACCAATTTCTCAAGGCGTTCGAGACAATTCACTTTCATTACGCCTACGGTTTGCTTGATCTCGAATTGTGGGCGGGCTGGCGCGAGCTATTGCGGCATTATATCGTGGCGCCTGGAATGGCGCATTACTGGAAAATGCGACGCGATCTTTTCTCGGCCCGATTTCAGGAATTCGTGCAGGGCCTCGAGCGACCGACGCAGCGGTTCACTGTCGGCACGCTTCTCGCCGAGGAGAAGATCGATCCGCCAAAGGACGGATTCACCGCGGCGAACAAATAGTCGCCCTTCAGTGCGCGAAGCGCGGTAACGAACCTTTAGCGGGCGATTTCGAAACGGATTGCCGCCTCGATTTGAGAAAGCCCGAGCCGCGGGTCGCTGCTGACGGACTCGTGTGAACACGAACCGTAATGCAACCATCAGCTGGATCACGGCCAAATAACCGTTCCCAATCGGCGCGCGCGGTCTCACACATGCGGCGATAAGTCAGATCGAGCGCCTGCCGGATTCCGGTGAGGATTTCGGCTTTTTCGATTTCCTGCTCGAGGGCTGATTCAGTTCCTTGTTTCGTGCTCACCGACAGGTGTTGAGCAGGAAACAGGCCTGGACCAGAGGTCAGCGGTTCGCAGGGAGCGAACTTTACGGCGGGAGGCCGTGAGCTTTTTGCGAATCGGCCTAGGGAAGCCGGCGACTCGGTTTCGGTGGAAACCGAGAGTCACCCGCCTTCGCTGAAGCTGCGGCGCGCCAAGGCGGTCACAGATAAGAGGTCAGAAACCACGTTCGGCCGGAATATCCTCGCCAATAAACCGATGTTGGACCCGCGAGAGGTTACCGATGTGAGTGACCGTCCCAGCGCGAAAGACGTATCCGCGAAGCTTTTGAGGGTCCCGTTTGCTGACAAAAACCCCGCCGTCACGCCAGACGGAACCCTGTCCCGCGCGCTCGGCGATTTTGCGCGGCGCGCGGTAGTAGTAACCGATCTTATCAACCGCGTCCAAAGTGTAGACACCCGCCGGAAAATGAAGCGTTGCGACCTGCTTCTCGGAATAAAGTTCGAGATAGCGCCGAGTGGGAGGTCCTTCGCTCGGACTAATCAAGCGCGGATGACTGCTACCGGCGCACGAAGAAAGTAAGAAGGATGTAGTAACAATTAAGAAAAACCGAACCGAGCGCAGATCCATTACTTCTTACTTTTTAATTCTTACTTCTTACTTTCTTCGGTCACTTTTTTTATCGCAGAATCGTCGTCGAGCAAAATCCATTCGACGATCGACAGGGGCAGACTGCCATTCTTAATCAAGTCGTCGTGGAATTGCCCGAGTCGAAAATTGTCCCCTTGTCGATCTTTGTATTTCCCGAGCAGATTCATGATCTGCCATTTGCCGATGATGTAGCTAATCTTTTGGTGCGGATTTGCAGCCGCGCCGGCAGCTTCGCCTTCGGCGGCTTCATGATCGAGTCCGCCTGCATCCATGAAATATTTTACCGCTTGCTCGAATGTCCATTTGCCGGTGTGCAAATTCACGTCAACACCGATTCGGGCGCCGCGATAACGCGATAGTCGTAAAATTTGTCCCTGCGCCGGCGAATTTTCCGGGTACAGACCAGTGCGCATCAACATTTCTTCGCCGTAAAGCGCCCAGCCTTCCACGAACACGCCGTCTTCATGTTGCCGCCGAATCTCATCAGTCAAATGATTCGCGATTGAAAGCTGCATGAAGTGGCCGGGAATTCCTTCATGCCCGAGAATCGGCCGCGGATCTTCGATCGCCGCGCGGATATAAAAGTTTTTCGATTCGGGATTGTAGGTCGGAATGAAATAAAAACCCGCGGGATCTTTGTCGTAAACGCCCGGCGGATTCATGAAGCCGCCGGGACTTGTCGGTTTGAATGCTTCCGGCAGCTGCCGAATCTCAAACCGGCCAAGGTAATCAGGAATCGTCACCAGCTTGTGTTCCTTCAGGAAATTGATCATTTCCGTTTCGCGACTTTCGTATGCCTTCAGAAACGCAGCCTGGTCGGCCGGAATACTTGCCGCCCGTTTCGGATCGGGATCGGCCAGCTTCGGATCGGGCAGCAAGGCTTCAAGCGCGCGATAACGCGCATTCTCAACTCGGCCGATTGTTTCGACTTCGCGGGCGTCCAGCGGCAAGAGCAATACGTGTTTGAGATAGTAGTTGTAGTTCGCTTCGCCCATCGGCGCGAAGTCGACCATCTTCGGCGCGCGTTTTTCGAGCTCGTCGGCGTAGCTATGGATGGCGGCAAGCGCGGCGTCCCGCGCCTTCACTAACTCTTCGTGTTCGTTCGGCGCAAGATCGACATCCAGCGCCATCAAGCTCTGGTTGTAAAGCGGATCGATCGAGCGCGCGGATTGAATTGCGAGATGGGCGTAAAGTTTTACCGGGTTTTGCAAGTTCGCCAAACCCTGTTTCAGCATTGCCGGTATCGCCTTCAGGCGCGCGGTAGCGGCGATCGCACGTTTTCGCGGCGTGTCGTACTCCTTTTTCAACAGCGAGAAGATTCCGTCCGCGCAAATCTCCGTGTAGGTGAGCGGATTCGTCCGTTCGAATTTTAAAACGCGATTCTGGAAATCGACATTTTCCAGTTGGGCGCGAAACAAAATCGCATCGATCTGTTCGTCTTTTGGCCAGGTGTCGATCTTCATCGCGCGGACTTTGTCCAACAAAGCGCGCACATGCTGTGCATCTGCCGCTATTTTGGCCGGCGAAAAATCGGGAAGCTTGTCGTCCCAGGTATGGAGGCCGCGGCTGCTGCTGGCCACCGGCGAAGTTTCATTTCGCCAGTTGTAGTAATCGTTCGCCAGTTTGTGCAACGCGGCCGCGCCCATGACGTGATCTTGATTGGCGCTGGTAAGCAACGTTTTGTTGGAGACATCCGGTTGTCTGCTCGGGGATGGCTGCGCTTGAGCGCCAGCTGCCAATCCAATCATGATTACGCCTGCGAAAAGACAGTTCGATTTCACAATTTCGATCTTAACCACTTCGGATTAAGGAGGAAGTGGAATTTCCAGTCACGAAATTCTTCTCGCCTAATTTCGCGAAAGAATGATTACTGCGCGTCGTATATAACCGTTATGAAACATTCACGCTTTGCTGTTGTTGCCCTTTGTCTGGCGGCGGCGGTTGCGTTCGCTTACGAAGTTCCCAGCATCGCGCCAAAGCCGTTGAAGGAAACGCAGGACCCAGCGCAAGTGCAGGCCCATGCCGAAGCGGCAAAACGCGCTCAAAGCGAGGCGTCACCGGTCGTCCCCGACGATTGGATCAAACAGAGCCAGGACCTGGCAAAGAAGAATTCGCATCGCGAATCGATGCCGGTGGAGCATTGCACCTTCATCTTCAAAAAAGACGGTACGCTCGCGCGGATCGACATGGTCATTCCAACAAACGCGACGCGAACTCCGAATAAAGCGGACCAGAATCACAACATCTGCGCGGTGGAGTTCGACGCGAAAAAGGGCGGCAAACTGAGGCTTTCGGACGAAAAGAAAGTCGAAGGCCCGGATTTGCGCGAAATTTTCGGGATCGATCAGCTCCCGATTGTTTGTCAGGAGCTCAGCGCCCTGCGGAAGTTTCAACAAGCGTTCGCCGCCAACGGACTTAAGTACACGCTCGAAGCCGACGTGATTCTCGCGCCCGATGAGAAATCCTGGATCTGGCAGGTCGGGCCGTCGGAAGAGCAAATGCCGAACATTATTTACGGGATGTATTACTATCCGGTCACGGGCGAACTGCGCAGCACTTCGATCGACAACTCGAAAGTGAAGCAAAAAGTCGAGGCCGCGGCGAAAGCGGCGGGTTTTCATATCACCTGGGTCAAATCGATGGAAGATCGTTGAGTTGTCGCGACGCAGAGTTCGTCGCAAGGTCACATTCGATGAAAACGCTCGGCATGATCGGTGGGGTCGGCCCTGAGAGCACTGTCGATTATTACAAGAACATCATCGCGATGTATCGCGAGCGGAAGCCGGATGGCAGCTATCCACAGTTTGTTATCAACAGCATCGACCTCCAGAAGGGCATCAACTTCCTGGAAGCGGACGATCTTGCCGGCATGGCGGGATTTCTTTTGAATGAGATCCAGAAGCTGCCGCGGGCCGGCGCCGACTTTGGAATCATAGCCGCGAACACGCCGCACATTGTTTTCGACCAGGTTGCAGCCAGATCGCCGATTCGTCTGATCAGTATTGTCGAAGCAGCGTGTGACCATGCGAAGTCTCGCGGATTAAAACGGCTCGCGCTTTTCGGAACACGCTACACCATGCAAGCCGACTTTTATCAGAAGGTCTTTCGGCGCAAAGGAATCGATCTCGTCGTTCCCGAACCGAAGGATCAGGATTACATTCACGAAAAATATTTCGCCGAGCTCGTCCCCGGGATTTTTTTGCCGGAAACACGCGCCGCGTTGCTCGCGATCGTTGATCGGATGAAATCCAGGAACGCTATCGAGGGCGTTACTTTGGCCGGCACTGAGTTGGCGCTGATCCTTCGCGGCGACAGTCACAACGGCGTCGCATTGCTCGACACTGGGAAGATTCATTGTCAGGCTGCGGTGAACGAGATGTTCTCCTAATTTGCGGAATAACCACAAATGCACACGAATAGGACACGAAGATTATCTCGACTCGTGCTAATTGGTGTCTATTCGTGGTTATCTTTTGCCGTTGCCATGGCTCAAACTAATCCTGAGAAGATTCGTTATGCGGTAATTGGGGATTCGTATTCATGCGGGGAGGGGGCGAAGCCGGGCGAGTCGTGGCCGTCGTTACTGACTCAGCATTTGAAAGGGCAGGGATTGAATGTCGACCTTGTCTCGAATCCATCGGTCACCGGTTGGACGGCGAAGGACGCGATCGACAAAGAATTGCCGAAGTTCGTGAACTCCAATCCTAACTTTACGACATTACTGATCGGGGTGAATGATTGGGTCCAAGGCGTCGATGAGCTGAGTTTTCGAAACCGGTTGAGCTATCTCGTCGATTCGATGCTGGCAGTGCTTCCGAACAAGAAACGGTTACTCGTCGTCACGATTCCCGACTTCGGAGTAACTCCCAGTGGCCACAAATATTCGCGCGGGCGAAACATTCATGAGGGAATTATGCAGTTTAATCGGATCGTGACCGACGAAGCGCGAAAACGCGGGTTACAGGTTGTCGATATTTTCCCACTGAGTAAGAAAATGGGCGAAGACAAATCACTCGTTGCCAAAGACGGCCTTCATCCGTCAGCCAAAGCCTACGCCGAATGGGAAAAAATCATTTTCCCGGCTGCGCTGGAGTTGCTGAAGCAGAACTGATCACAGGTCACAGATCACTGTTCACTCTGAAAATGGGCGGTGAGGGTTTCGAACCCCCGACCCCCTCGGTGTAAACGAGATGCTCTACCGCTGAGCTAACCGCCCCAAGAATAGTGACATGTGACAAGTGATGAGTGACGAGTCAAGCAACGTGTCGCTTTAATATGCGTTACATGAGTGCGCCCGGTCAGCGATGAAGAACACTATTCGAAGACTTTTGGACAAGCGATGGTTCCAGTGTTCGCGTGAAATGTTTCTTTACATCTCGTTAAGACCTTGCAGGATGCGCACCTACTGCGGACTAATCCGCGATCGGGCGATTGCGGCACCAATACTTAATCATGATCTCAAAACTCATCGTTAGAAACTGTTGTGCAATCGTCATCACTGTATTCGGATTCGCTTTTTTCTGGGAGGCCGTGGGCGGTGCCGCGTTGACTGATAGCGCTACACCGACGCCGTCAGTAGCCAAGAAGGCAACTCCAGCACCGACTTCTTCAACTGCGCCAGCGGCGCAGAAGGCAGCTCCTTCGGCGTCGGCAGTTATTTCACCGAGCAAGACAACTACTGTCACGAAACCCGGGTCGCCCACTTCGAGCGGGAAAGCTCGTTTGTCGGCCATAAATTCCGACGAACCAGGCCCAGCCACTAAAGGAGCGACAACAGGAACGACAACCGCAGCTCCCTCGATCGCCGCGAATGGAACCTTAGCCGAGGACGTTGAGCTCGATTGGGGGGTCAATCCTTTGTCGGAGGCGGATCTGAAAGCCGTCATGACGTGGATCGCCGCGAAGATGGCGGCGGAAAAGCTGCCGTACTGCTATCGGCAAAGCTATGACCGCGGTGTCGGGGATCAACTTAGCAGTAAGTGCGAAGGAGATTTAGTGAAAGATTCGACTGGATTGCTTTGTTATCCAAAGTGCAACGACGGCTACAAAGGAGTCGGTCCGGTGTGTTGGGGAGTCTGTCCCGACGGCTTTAAAGACATCGGAGCATTCTGTCAAAAACCTGACTCTTACGGACGCGGAGGGGGCTACCCGTGGAAATTTGGCGACCCGGTTGGCAATCTCGATAACGCGCGCAAGCGTTGCGTCGACGACGGACACCCTGAAGGTTGTGAAACAGACGGAGCGATCGTTTACCCGAAGTGCAAAGCAGGATTTCACAAAGTCGGCTGCTGCGTGTGCAGCCCGGATTGCCCCAAAGATTTTGCGGACACCGGAACGGGTTGCACGAAGCCATCGTATGGGCGCGGCGCAGGAAAGCTGCTCGCTTGCGACCCAGGCCTCGAACGCGATGGCGTACTTTGTTATAAGCCGTGCAAACAGGGATTTCACGGCATAGGGCCGCTGTGCTGGCAAAACTGTCCGTCACAAGAGCCGACGGAATGCGGGGCTGGCTGCACGTTAACCACGAAGGATTGCGTAATCGATACTGGTGACATGGTCATCTCGCCGATTATGATGGCGGTAGACCTCGCCAGCTTCGGCGGCGGTAGCGCCGCAACCAATGCTGTACGCGGCGCCGAGGAAGGTGCAAAAACGGCCCAGGCAGCCCAGAAGATAGCCAAAGCGTCGAAGCTCAAGGCACTCTACAAAGACGTGAAAAATTCGTACGAGCTTTTGAAAGCCAAAGGTTACGCGGATGCAGGAGCAGCGGGAATTAGGAAATCGCAAATTAAGGGTGGAATACTTGGAGTCAAAATCGTTAAGGGCACGGCGGAGGAAACTTATGACGTGTCGAAGGAGGTCCGCCTATTCAGTAACACCCTGGCCGATGACTTCGCCAATCAAACAACCCAGGAGATCTCAGATAAGATTGATGCGACATTCGGCCCGAGAGGACGGGACTATGTCAAAAGCCAATGGGGCGCGCACCAACTAGCTACAATGGCCACCGCTGAGGGCTGGGGCACTGCGGAGAATGTCGTGAGCATGGTTTCGGTAGTCGATATTTCAGGCGTAACGGGCTGTGTCAGCGCTTTCCTGCATCCCGTCTGCGAGAACAACATGGAATTTCCAACTGTTCACCCGTTTATTACCGATTAACTTCGGGGATCGAGCGTTATTTCGAAGATCTAAAGCGTGGCGAGCGATTCAAATCGGCAACTTATCGCGTAAGCGAAGAGCAAATCGTTTCGTTTGCGCGGGAGTTCGATCCGCAACCGTTTCATCTTGATCGCGCAGTTGCGGACAAAACGATGTTTGGAGCATTGATCGCGAGCGGCTGGCATACGGCTGCGATCACGATGCGTTTGTTTGTGCAAACCCTGAACTTTGCCGAAGGCGCGATTGGTCTCGGCGTGGATGAGTTACGGTGGCCGACCGCAGTCAAGCCGGACGATGAGTTGCAGGTTGAAGTAGAGATTGTCGATCTTCGAGAGTCGCGTTCGAAGCCGAGTCACGGAGTAGTTCGATTACGTTATGTAACTACCAATCAGCGCGGTGAGATTGTGCAGACTATGTTTGCCTCGGCGTTAGTCTTGCGAAGGAAAGAGTAGGATTTACACGCTAAGACTGGAACTACTAGTCACGTTATCGCAAACTACTCGATAACTATCCCTTGCATTAGTCAGGAGTGTGCTCTATCGAAAACGTTCTATGGACTTATCAACGCGAAACTTGGAGCAGGCTCTGTCGATTCGTCGTCAGATTGATGCATTGGAACGGCGACTCAGGGGTTTAGTGGGCGGAACGGGCGGTGGGGGCGGCAACAGCGGCTCCTGCTCGACGCGGAGGCAAACGTCGATTGTCGGCGTCGGCCCGCGCTAAGATCGCGGCAGCAGCGCGTGCACGCTGGGCGCGTTTCAGAGCTGGCCGCGGTGGCAAAAAATCGGCGAAAAAAAGCGGTAAACGCGGAGGCGGAATTACCGCAGCCGGGCGCCGGCGTCTTTCGCAGCTGATGAAAGCGCGTTGGGCGGCTCGACGGAGAGCCAAGCGCAAGTAGGAGGTAGCGGCAGTTTACCGAACTGCCAATGGCGATTGAGGTCAATCGCCCCTACCTAAGACTTGTTAAGTAGTTTCATCATAGCTTCGGGATAGCGCGAGCCGGCGAAGGAATCCTTCGGCGCGACCTCTTCAATTCGTTCGAGGTCTCTGCTGCTAAGGTCGACATCGAGCGCGCCGACGTTCTCCTGCAGATACTTTCGGCGTTTCGTTCCCGGAATCGGAACAATGTCGTTGCCTTGAGCGAGCACCCAGGCGAGCGCCAATTGTGCGGGAGTGCAATGCTTCTCGCGCGCAATTTCCTCGACCCGCTTCACGATCTCGAGGTTGCGCTGAAAATTTTCTCCCTGAAATCGCGGTGTAGTGCGGCGGTAATCGTCTTCCGGCAAGTCTTCCGGCTTCTGAATTTTGCCGGTCAAAAAACCGCGGCCGAGCGGACTGTAGGGAACAAAGCCGATCCCGAGCTCGCGACACGCCGGTAAAACCTCCGGCTCGGGATCCCGCGTCCAAAGCGAGTACTCGGATTGCACCGCGGTGATCGGATGGACGGCGTGGGCGCGACGAATTGTTTCCGCACTGGCCTCAGACAATCCCAGAAATCGCACCTTGCCTTGGCGCACCAGGGCCGCCATGGCGCCGACCGTTTCTTCAATGGGCGTGTCCGGATCGACCCGGTGCTGATAATAGAGATCGATGCAATCGATCTGCAGCCGGCGCAGACTTCCTTCGCATGATTTCTTTACGTAATCGGGTTTGCCATTGATGCCGCGAAAAGCCGCTTTCTCCGGATCGCGCACGATTCCGAACTTGGTTGCAATAACAACCTGCTCGCGATGTCCCTTGAGCGCGCGGCCGACGAACTCTTCGTTGGTATGCGGGCCGTAGACGTCGGCGGTGTCGAAGAAAGTGATTCCGAGATCGAGCGCGCGCTGAATTGTGGCGAGCGATTCTTCGTCATCGCGGCCGCCGTAAAAATCGGACATTCCCATGCAACCGAGTCCAATTGCCGACACACAGGGACCACCTCGGCCGAGTTTTCGTTGTTTCACCCGGCAAACCTATAGCCGGCCTCGGAAGTTCCAAAGCCCAAATCCCAACTATCACGCTCCAAACGCCAAAGAAAGGCTCAAGCATCAAACCTCGGAAAGAGGAAAAATGAATTCATTGGAATTTGTAGTTTGGACATTGTTTGGGGTTTGGAACTTTGGAATTTGGGGATTTCCAAGCATCGACGTTGTCGATGCGTGGTCATATTTGTCCGATCCAGGTCCGGGGCGCGCATTCTTCCCAACGCTCGCGAATTCTTTGGAACTCCGGATCGTCAAGCGGTCCGGCTTCAAGCAGGCGCGCGTTCTCCCGCCAGCGCTCCGGCCTTTTTGTGCCGACGATCGCAGTGTGAACGCCCGGCACTGTCAGGGTGAATCGCAATGCGATGGAAATGGTCCGGTTTAGATCGCCGTGCAGAAAATCGTAGTTTAGTTTCCGCAACCGCTCCCAATATTCATGATGATAGGAATCGATTGGGCGGCGGCCAGTTTTCCAAGCTGCGTTCGCGACTGGTCTTTTGGCGATTACGCCCATTTGCTTTTCGCGCGCAACCGGAAGCGTCAGATCGATCGCTTCCTGGTCCGCGATGTTAATTGAAGTCTGCAAAACATCGAACGCGCCGGATTGGACCGCAAAATGGGCGGCGTGGCTGTCCCCGCTGTAACCAATGTATCGGGTGTAGCCTTTGTCGCGCGCGGCTTGTAACGCATCGATCACTTCGCCTTTACGTAACTCGGCTTCCGAACAGCTGTGTAGCTGTAACAGGTCGACAGCGTATGTTTTTAATCGGCCCAAACTTCGCTCGAGGCTTTCCAGGATGGACTTTTTCGACCAGTTCGCGCCGCTTTCCATTCCGTGCGGGTGGCCGCACTTGGTGAAAAGGTAGAAATCGTCTCGCCGATTGCCCACTGCCTGGCCAATCAGCTCTTCGCTGTTGTAATAACATTCGGCGGTGTCGATGACGTTCAGCCCGGCATCGAGCGCGCTATTAAGTAATTCGGCAACCGTCTCCGCTGATGCGCGTTCGTAGCCGATCTCGGATCCGCCAAACCCGAGAACGGAAACCTCCATGTCGGTTTTTCCAAGGCGACGTTTTTCCATTTCCTTCTTCTGTAGCGGCGGTCTGTGACCGTCGCAAATTCGGTTACTGTCATTCCGAGCAGAGCGAGGAATGGAGCGAGTGGGACGAGCGACATCGACATTCGAACCGCGGATTACACGGCGAGTGAGTCGGGAGACGAACGAGTTCAATCTCACAGTCGGATAAAGATGCACACTAACTAAATTGGGTGACGCTCGTGTAATCCGTGATATCCGTGCTCTGCGGTCAAAATATCAAAAGTGTTTTCCCGCTGCCGCGCTCGATTCGACCGATCCGTTTTGCCCGCAAGATCGACATCGCGCGTTTAGCGTCGCGCTCGGAAACGATGGCGACCATGCCGACACCCATGTTGAACACCTGAAACATTTCGGTGCGACTCACGTTTCCGTTTTGCTGGAGAACTTGGAAGATGCGCGGAACGCGCCACGATTTCGTGTCGATCACCGCGTCGCAATTTTTTGGCAGAATCCGCGGCAAATTATCGATCAAGCCGCCGCCGGTGATGTGGGCGAGGCCTTTGATCATTCCGTCCGGTGCTTTCGCGAGAAGCGGCTGATAGTTTTTATGCACGCGAAGGAGCTCTTTGCCGATCTTGCGCGGACTTAGCCGCATCTTTTCGAACAAGATCTTCCGTGCGAGCGAGTAGCCATTGGTGTGAAGACCGTTTGAGGCAAGTCCGAGGACCGACGTCACCGGGTTTGATTTTTCGGCCGTCGATGAGTTTCCTGCGATCAACTACGCCGACGATGCAACCGGCGAGATCGTATTCGCCTTTCCGATACATCCCGGGCATTTGGGCAGTTTCGCCGCCGATCAACGCGCAACCGGCAGCGCGACAGGCGCGTGAAAATCCGCGCAACAGCTGATCGAACACGCGCGGCTCCAGTTTTTCCGCGCCGATGTAATCGAGGAAGAACAATGGCCGGGCGCCGACGACCGCGATGTCGTTCACGCAATGATTCACCAGGTCCGCGCCGACCGTGTCGTGCTTGTTCACCGCGAACGCGATTTTTAACTTCGTTCCGACGCCGTCGATGCTCGCAACCAAAATTGGATCGCGCATTCCGGGAAAATTTGCCCGGAACAAACCGCCAAAGCCGCCGATTTTACCCAAAACGTGTGGTCCATGGGTTTGTTTGACTAACGATTGGATACGGCGCTTGAGACGGTTCCCGAGATCGACATCAACTCCGGCGCGCGCGTAAGCCTTCTTCATTAAATTGGTAGGGGCGGTTCACCGAACCGCCCGCGGGCGATTGAGGTCAATCGCCACTACCTTCATTTGAGATCCGTGAACAAACTCGGGTGGCGTTCCTGCTCGACGAGCGCTTTGGCGCGGGCTTCGCGTTTTTCCATGATGAACTTGTCGAGCGCGGGATCGACCGGCAGCGGATAATTGCCGGTGAAGCATGCGAGACAGAATTCGTTCATCGGTTTACCCGTCGCCCGAACCATTCCTTCCACACTGAGGTAACCAAGACTGTCGACGCCGAGATACTTCTCGATTTCTTTCATCGACATCTGGTTCGCGATCAATTTTTGCGGGTCCGGGAAATCGATGCCGTAGTGACAGGCGAACCGATGCGGCGGACAACTCACCCGCATGTGCACTTCCTTGGCCCCGGCTTCACGTAAATTCACCACCCGCGCGCGGGCGGTCGTTCCCCGAACGATAGAATCGTCGATCACGACGACGCGCTTTCCGGCGACCATCTCCTTGATCAGGTTCAATTTCACTCGCACGTCGAAATCGCGGATCAGCTGGCTTGGCTGCAAGAACGTGCGGCCGATGTAGTGATTTCTCACAAACGCGTGCTCGAACGGAATCTTGAGCTCTTCGGCGAACCCAAGGGCGGCGTAATTGCCCGAGTCTGGAACGGGCACGACGATGTCGGCTTCGACTGGAAACTGGCGCGCCAGCTCGCGGCCCATCTCGGTTCGGACCTTGCCGACGTTCACGCCCGCGATCTTGCTGTCCGGCCGCGCGAAATAAACATATTCGAACATGCAGAAAGCCGGGCTTTGCGGTTGAAAGGGAAACTCCGAACGGATCCCGTGTTCATCGATAATCAAAACTTCGCCCGGCTTCACGTCACGGACGAACTCGGCATGAATGAGGTCGAACGCGCAGGTTTCGGAAGCGAGAATATAGGCGCCGTCGAGTTTGCCGAGCGACAGCGGCCGCCAACCGAACGGATCGCGCACGGCGATCAGTTCGCGCTCGGTCATGATCATAAGTGAAAATGCGCCCTGGATCCGTCGCAACGGCGCGAGCGCGCTGCTGCCGTTGTCGAGCGGCTGCGCGAGCAAATGTAGAATGATTTCCGTGTCCGCGGTTGTCTGAAAAATCGAACCTTTGCGCTCGAGTTCATCACGCAGAACGCCAGCGTTAATCAGGTTGCCATTGTGTGCGATCGCCATTTGCCCGCGAACGCAGTCGACCACCAATGGTTGCGCGTTTTCGATCGTGCTCGTGCCGGTGGTCGAGTAGCGGGTGTGCCCGATCGCGCGGCTCCCTTTGAGTCGCTCGAGCTCGGTTTGACCAAAGACCTGCGACACCAGGCCCATGTCTTTGTGAATCAGGAACGAGGTGCCGGGGCCGTTGCTGGTGACGATGCCGGCGCTTTCCTGGCCGCGATGTTGGAGCGCGAAAAGTCCGTAATAGGTCAAGACCGCCGCGTTGGGGTGGCCGAACACGCCGAAGAGGCCGCACTCGTGCTGCGGATAAATCTCTCTCGCCTCGGAGTTGTCGATTGGTTCTGGAGAGATCACACGAAAGCTTCCACCAAATCGCGGTTCATTCAAACGCGCGATTGAGATTTCGTCGCCTGCCAAACGATCGCCTGCATGGTGCTCTCAACCGGCGCAGCGCCGAAGCGTTCCGCGATTCGCTTTGCCACGGCGTCGATCAGATCGTCCGGGTTAACGCCACGCTCGGCGGCCTCGGTCCCGACTGGATTGCCCCGCACCAAGCCGGTAGCAAAATCCCTGGCCGATTTGCTGCGGCAGGCTTTCGTTTCAACAAACGATTCAATTTTCTCGAAGCCCGCATGCCGCAAAAGTTCGCCGACCAACTTGGAATCGTGAAGACTAAACGGGATCTGGTAAAACTTCGGCGGATCGCGATCGAAGAAGGAGGCGATCGTCGTATGCGCAATTTTTGCAAAGGGATTCACCTCCAGCGAATCCCACACGTTAAAGAGAAAAACGCCGCCATCGCCGAGAACGCGGTAGGCTTCGCGCATTGCGGCCCCTTTGTCCGGAACAAACATGATGCCGAACTGACAAGCGACTGCGTCGAACGAACGATCAGGAAATGGAAGCTCAGCCGCGTCCGCCTTTTGCCAGGTAATCTTTTCGCCGCTTTTGAATTTCGCTTTCGCGAATTCGAACATGTCCGGGTTGAGATCGGTTCCGACGATTTCGGTGTCGGCCGGCAGCGCGTCACGCAATCGACGCGTCACGATTCCGGTGCCGCAGGCAATTTCGAGAACGCGTTCGAATCTCTTGCCCTGCAAACGGTAGGCGAAATCTTCCGCGTATGGCTCGAATATGACGGGGCCGAGAAAGCGATCGTAATTTTCCGGGATCGCGCCCTGAAAAAGAACGTTGCGATCGCGCTCCATCACAAACTCGGAATCCCTTCGGCGCAGGAATCACCTTCGACCAGCCGGGAGATGGAATTCCACCAGTCGTCGTAAAGATTGGCGATTGGCCACGAAAATTCCTCGTTATCGACGTGGATCCGCAACTCCTTGCCGCCAACCGTTCCGAGTCGTTGAAACGGAACGGTGGTGCTTTCCAGTGCCGAGATTGTTTTGACGAGCTGTTCTTGCGATACCGAGATCACAATCCGCGACTGCGATTCGTTAAATAATGTAGTGGCGGCCGTGCCGGCCGCTCTTTTTGAATTTCCCGCGCCCGACACGGGCGCCTCTACAATTTTGATCTCGGCGCCAAACCTCTGCTTTGGATTGAAACAGGATTCGGCAATCGCCACCGCGAGTCCGCCTTCGCTGCAGTCGTGCGCGCTTCTTACGAAACCGGCGCGAATCAAATCGCGGACCGCGGTTTGGACTTTGATCTCAAACTGAAGATCGACCTGCGGCGGTGGGCCGAGCTTCTTTCCATGGCAAACCTTTAGAAACCGCGAGCCGCCGAGCTCGTCGCCAACTCTTCCAACTAAAATGATCTCGTCGCCCTCGGCTTTGAACCATTGAGTCGTGATGTGCTCTTCCTTCTCGATTAGTCCAACCATGCCGATGGTGGGGGTGGGATCGACCACCCCGGCAGGGCTCTCATTATATAGAGAGACATTTCCGCCGGTCACCGGGGTGCCGAACGCCCTGCAGGCTTCAGCGGCCCCTTCCACCGCTTCGCGAAGCTGCCAGAAGTTTTCCGGTTTATAGGGATTGCCGAAATTCAAATTGTCGGTGACTGCCAGCGGCTTGGCGCCGGAACAGGTCAGGTTTCGCGCCGCTTCCGCGACCGCAATCTTTGCTCCCTGGCGCGGGTCGAGCGCGCAATAGAGCGAATTGCAATCGCTCGTGGCCGCTAAAATCTTGTTCGCGTAACGCACGAAGAAGACGGCGGCATCCGAGCCCGGTTTCACCATCGTGCCGGTTCGCACCGTGTGATCGTACTGCCGATAAACCCAGTTCTTCGACGCGATGTTCGGATCGCGCAGTAACTCTCGCAGAGACTGAACCACGGATGCCACGGATAACTCGGATATCTTTTTCAGAACATCCGTTTGATCCGTGTAATCCGTGGTTGGTTTTCTGGCTTCTCTCGAATAAAGCGGAGCTTCGTCCGCGAGCGGCTTCGCCGGAATTTCCGCGGCGACGCTGCCATTGTTCCGGACCCGCATCATGCCGTCATCGGTCACGCGGCCGATCTCCGCCCATGGCACGTCCCATTTGTCGAAAATTTCGCGAACGAGTTTCTCTTTGCCGCGCTTGGCGATGATCAACATTCGCTCCTGGGATTCGCTCAACAGAGTTTCGTACGGCGTCATGCCAGGCTCGCGCTTTGGAACTTTGGCGAGATCGATCTCGATTCCGCTGTCCCCGCGGCTCGCCGTTTCGCAGGTCGAGCAAGTCAACCCGGCTGCGCCCATGTCCTGAATTCCCGCGACCGCATCCGTGGCCAGAAGTTCGAGGCAGGCTTCGAGCAAGAGTTTTTCTTTGAAGGGGTCGCCGACTTGAACGGCGGGCCGATCTTCTTTCGATTCCTCCGTCAGTTCGCGGGATGCAAACGCCGCTCCCGCCAGGCCGTCGCGACCTGTTTCCGCGCCGACATAGAAAACGGGATTGCCGACTCCGCGGGCGGCGCCGCGCGCCAGCTGATCGTGCCGCAGCACGCCCAGACAAAAAACGTTCACCAGCGGATTGCCCTCAAAACTTTCGTCGAAATAAATTTCGCCGCCGATCGTTGGGATGCCGATGCAGTTGCCGTAGTGCGCGATTCCGCTGACCACGCCGGTGAAGAGCCGCCTATTGGCGAGAATTTGTTTTTGCCGATCTTCTGGAGGGCGCCGCTCCGTCGGCGCCTTTTCGTGCCCGGACACGACGGAGCGTGTCCCTCCATTATCAATCTGACCAAATCGCAGCGAGTTCAGGCAAAATTCCGGGCGCGCGCCCATTGTAAAAATGTCACGAATGATTCCCCCGACTCCGGTGGCCGCGCCCTGGAACGGCTCGATCGCGCTGGGGTGATTGTGGCTTTCCATTTTGAACGCGATCGCCCAGCCGTCTCCGATGTCGACGACGCCGGCGTTTTCCTCGCCGGCTTTCACGAGAATGTTTGGGCCCGTCGTTGGAAATTTTTTCAGCTCGAGCCGCGAATTTTTGTAAGAACAATGCTCGCTCCACATGACCGAGAAAATCCCCAGCTCGGTAAAGTTCGGCTCCCGGCCGAGAATTTTTTTGATCCGCTCGAATTCTTCCGGGGTTAGACCGTGTTTCGCCACCAGCTCCAGAGTAACTTTAGGATCGGTGGTCGTTTCGGTCTTGGTCATCGACCCCGCACGTTAACGAATGTGTCAGGCGACACAACTTCGGGAACGGACGATCAGAATGGCGATTGGGGTCAATTCTGCCGCTCTGCGGCAATCCAAAAGCGGGACTCTGATGCCCTAGCGGGAGCGTAATCGCCGCTACCCGGCGATTTCGTCGAATACGAACGACGCGGAGGCTGTCTAATATATAAAAGGAAGGGATTGAACATGAAACGCTACGTTTTAATTCTGGCAGCAGGCATGGCGAGTGCGCTTCTCGGCGCCCCAAACGCAGTCGCATTTCCAGGCGAGAGAATGCCCTACAGGGCCGCGCATTTTGCCGGCAAGGTCGCTCAGAACATCGACCATCACGTGATCCATCCGGTCACACACGGTGTCGCGCGCCGGTTGCGATAAGGCGATCTCTGAGTTGTAGTGGCGGCCGTGCCGGCCGTGTGATTGAGCTTTCTCGCGCCCGCCACGGGCGCCTCTACACCTCGGAGTTGAATATTTTCCGCGCGAGATCAGTCGAAGAAGCGATACATAAAACGGAGGGAAAAACATGAAGAAAGTTATTATTGGATTGGCTTGTGCTGCCGTCGCGCCTTTTGCATTCGCGCAGACGACCACAACCACTGAACAAACAACCACCGCACCGGCAACGACAACGACGACCAGCACGACCTACACGGACGGCATGGTCACAACGTATGAGCCGGGCAAGACCATCGTGGTCAAAGATGAGCGCGAGGGACCAGTCTCGTTCGCGCTCCACGCTCCAGTCCGCATCGTGGACAGAGCAGGCCACGTGATCAGCAGAGCGCTGACACCGAAAGATCGCGTGAAAGTATATTACACCGGCACCGGTGAAACCCGCGTGATCGAGCACGTGGAAGTTGAAGATTAAGCGAACCAGTTAGTTCGCTAAACAAGAAGCCGCGGAATCCATGGTATTCCGCGGCTTTTTTGTGTAGGTAGGGACGCCGCGCTGCGGCGTCCGCGGACATCGCAGCGCGATGTCCCTACCATTCGCGTTCCGCGCGTGATCGAGTCGCTCGCGCAGGTGGATCGAGCTCTCCGAGCTCGATGTCAAATAACGTCGGCGGAGCCGAGTGGCTATAGCCCGCGGAGGTACGATCAGCATTGGTCTGATCCGCCTTGCTGTCACACTCTTCGTAATTCACACTGTTTGCGGTGCTCTACCGCGGGTTCCCCTCCAAGCTGTATCACGACGTGCCGAGTTGGGTGGAAGACGGCGCGTTATTTCATATTCGCATTGCTCTCGATCGAAAGTCCGTCCAAAGGACGTTAGCCGAACCCTCACTGGCGCAATCGATTCTCGAGTCGGCGATATTTTATCACCAAAAGGAGCGGTGGTTTATTATGCTCTTCCTTTTAATGCCAGATCATTTGCACGCGCTCCTATCATTCAGCAAGGATCGAGACATGAGCCGCGTGATCGGCGATTGGAAACATTTTCACACTCACGAGAACGGAGTGACCTGGCAGGAAGGGTATTTCGATCACCGGTTACGTGACGATGAAAGAGGAGAGCAGTTAGCGATGAAAGTGGATTACATTCGGGCAAACCCGGTTGTTGCCGGTCTATGCGCCCATAGTAAAGACTGGCCATGGGTCCTCGATTGGCTTGTAGGTGGATCGAGCGCTCCGTCGCTCGATGTTAAGTAATGTCGGCGGAGCCGAGTGGTTATAGCATCGCCCGCGGAGCGGCCGATCCACCATTTGCGCTTCGAGCCCAAATCGCGGACATTTTGCGCCTCATGGCTTTCGATTTGAAGGAGATCATTGCCTCGCGGCTCGGTGAGAATTACCAGCTGCACGAGAAGCACTTGAATCGGACCCTGGTTCAGGCGCAGCGCGTCATCGGTTTCGACAAGGTCTACGCCCGGGCTGAGGGCGCGTACCTCTACGACATGGATAACACGCCGTATCTCGATTTCCTGAGCGGCTACTCGGTTTTCAACATCGGCCGAAATCATCCAGTCGTAAAAAAAGCGATCCGCGACGTCCTCGATCTCGATCTTCCGAACATGGTGCAGATGGATTGCTCGCTGCTGAGTGGTTTGCTTGCCGAAGCGATCACCAAACGGACCCCGCCGCATCTCGACGCCGTTTTCTTTTGCAACTCTGGCACTGAAGCGATGGAAGGTGCGATTAAATTTGCCCGCGCCGCCACCGGACGGAAACGAATGATTTCATTGGCCAGCGCGTTTCACGGACTAAGCATCGGTTCGCTCTCGCTGATGGGCTGCAAAAGTTTCACCGACGGTTTCGGTCCGTTGATGGAAGGGTTCGACACCCGAGTAGCACTTGATGGCATCGATGAACTCGAGCGACAACTGCGTTCGCGCGATGTCGCAGGTTTCGTGATTGAAACCGTTCAAGGCAAAGGCTGCCAAACTTCGAAGACCGATTTCTTTCCGCGCGCGCAAGCGCTTTGCCGGAAATACGGAACACTTTTGATTTCGGACGAAGTCCAGACCGGACTCGGGCGCACCGGAAAAATGTTTGGGTTCGAACACTGGAACCTGGAGCCGGACATCATCACCCTCGCGAAAACATTGAGCGGCGGCTACGTGCCGTGTGGCGCGATCGTGACCCGGCGCGACATCTATCAGAAGACCTTTTCGCGAATGGACCGTTGCGTTGTTCACTCAACCACTTTCGGCCGCAACAACCTGGCGATGGCTTGCGGACTGGCGTCGCTGGAAGTGATCGACAACGAAAATCTGGTCGAGCGATCGGCCAAGATTGGCGCGCTGTTGATGGAAAAGGTCGACGCGCTGAAGAGTAAGCATTCGTTCATCAAAGAAGTTCGCGGCAAAGGCCTGATGATCGGCATCGAGTTTCATGAGCCGACCGAGTTCAAGCTCAAGATGGCTTGGAAACTTCTGCACAAGATCGACAAGGTGCTGTTCGCGCAAATGATCGTGACCCAAATGTTGAGCAAGCATCGGATCCTCACCCAGGTGGCTGGCCACGCGATGGACGTGATGAAAATTTTGCCGCCGCTAATCATCGGCGAGAAAGAAGTCGACATGTTCGTGAACGCGCTCGACGACGTGCTTACTGAGTGCCGCAAATTCCCGGGCCCAATGTGGGAGCTTGGAAACAATTTCGTCCGCGCTGCGCTTGGTTCCCGCAAATCCGCCGAACCCAAGCCTGTGTCGGCGTGAAGGCTTCTACACGCATGTTCTAAATGAGCCGGGTCCGGCCATCCGAAGTCCTCTGGACGCGGCGACACGGCCGAGGGGGAGGCTGCGTTCGATTCCGAGTTAGACGAACAATTTTCGTCTAATTCTCGTTAGGTCTTGAGACGTGAAGATCACACGCATTGTCCTATTGTTGCTGATCCTCACTGCAGCAGCGCTGCTTGTCTGGTGGCATTACGTTCGCCCATCCTACGAGCTGAGCAGCCGTGTTTTTGGTGGACGAAAAGCATTTGCCACTTTTCTTTCCGCCTCAGAAGTCACCGCGGAGCGCGTGCGTTGTAACTCTCCTGACGGCTCCGCAAGTCTCTCTGATTATCGGCGAGACTCGCTACAGTCGCTCTCGCGCGTACAAATCGATCAAATCAGACGTTTGTTTAAGCAGCGTGATTCATACCTTCCCGAGCTATGGCGTCTCAAAGGTGGAGAGAGCATAGTTAGTTCATGCGGTCCTCCGTTTTATGGTGTTCTTTTCACGTTCCACTCCGCTCCGACAGTGCGAATAGCGCTTTGTTTTCGTTGCCGTGAGTTTGGAGTATTCGTGGGAGATGATGATCGCTCGTCATTCGTAAATCGCGACACTGATTTCGGTCTTATGCGCCCGATCTTGGTTTCCCTGGTAAAATCGATTTATCCGAACGACCCTGAAATTCAGAGCCTCAAGGTCGAGTGATGACAGACCTAACCAAACGATGCAGCTAACGGCAGGCCGCTGCGCGGCAAGGACGAAGGATGAATTATGAATGATGAAATCAAAACAAATCGCGCCATCGCCTGCGTTGGCTTATCTCTTTCTGGTTAGACCCACAACCACAAGCTATGGCGAAGCAGTTCATTAGCGCAGCAATCGAGCCGGTTCCGGGCACAATCGAAATCAACCGGATGAGGATTGGGGAGCCCGGACTTCCTCGGCAATTTCGCTGGGGGTCACAAACGATACAGATTGTTCAGGTGCTCAGGTCATGGCGAGAGACCGGCCCATGTCGACACGGCAGCGGCGAGCGCTACGCACGCAAGCATTGGTTTGAGGTCTTGCTGAATTCAGAGGATCGAGCTGACCTCTACTTCGAGAGACAAGCACGATCAGGACGGAACAGCAGTCGGTGGTGGCTGCACACGATTGAGAGCGGAGCGGATCATGAGCAAGGACGAATTAAAAATTATGAATGGAGCGAATGGTGATGAGCGACATAGAAGGTAAAGTGACGAGGGTAGGAGCGAGTGAGCGTGGGCAGCGAACGAGTTTCAAGTATGAAGTGAAAGCAAAGCTCGCTCCCGCTCGCGGTAGCTCAGTTTGGTCTCGTTAGGCCTATGACCCCGCTACGTGTTGCCATGATAGTTTTCCTGGCTGCGTCTATTCAGGCGCAGCCCCTCGATGTACCACCGAGCGCCGCGCAACTACGCGAGTGGGTGGACGACGGGTGCGTCCGCTCCGGAAAGCACGTCGGCATCGACTACCCAGGTGCGCTTGAGCGCGCGATTCGCGGAGAGCCCGCTGGGCTCGCAGAGTTATTTCGCTACACAGTCGTCGGTGGAATGGACGGCGAAGCAGGCGAAGCGCACTCCGCCATCCTTTTCGGTTTGTTGCAGCGATGGGGCGACAGACGATTCGCTCATGTCCTACGTGCGCAGAAGCTCGGTATCCGCAAGGCCGTAATTGACAATATCCCGATCCCGCCTGGAAGCCGACTCAAGTTTCCACTCACTTATGCTTCAACACCCCATTAGCATACGCCAACGGCCTAACCGTGCGCTGGAGCTAACGGCCGAGGGCGCGAGTGCCCGTTGAGATGTTTAGATGTTTAGATGCTTAGATGTTGAGATGAAGTTTTGTGCTAAGGCGTGCCGTGGTTTATTTTTTGACTCATGATCTTCCCAGCTCACTCGGGCTTTCCCGTCCATGTCGCCGCTTCCCAGCTCGCTCCATTCTTGTTAGGTGATTCTCGCTTTTATGAGTCGGTATCAGTTTTTTGAGCACGTTAGCGTGATTGGTTGGGTCGTTGGCGGTATCGTTGGAACTATCGCCTTCGTCCTCCGCAGTCGAGTCGGCGCGTGGTACTCTCCTTTTGTCCGTATTTTCACCGTTTTGTTTTTCTTTTTACTACCGGTAGCCATGTTTTCGGAACTTCTTTCAGAGCCACTGAACGAGCAGGGCCTCTACCGCCTGTGCCTATGGTTTGGCTTGATCTGCTTATATCTATTTCTGGGTGCCATCGCTATTGGACGCAGTTCGTGGCGGCGGTCGCCCACTCAAAAACGGCAATCTATCTCGCAGGGTCGCTGACAAACCGGCTGGCCGCCGTTCATTGTCAAATCGCGTCAACGCACCGATATTCGTCTATGCCTAAACAACCACGCAAACATGACTTTGGTGGCAATCCTTGGAGCGGAAAGCCGAAGCGTGACACATCGCAGCTGGAAGATGTTTCTACGAAACAGCGCAAACAACATGCTCACAAGGCCCCCGTGCGACGTGCCGCAAGCAAGTTTCGCGGATAACCCCAGTCGGTTTCATTGTTCGCCACTTGCGCCTGCTCGAGGCGGGGGCGAGCTTGTTAGACCTAATCCATCATGGCGCATAAGTGTACATCGCCCGGGTGCGCGTTTTATCTTCCCGACAGGTACCCGTTGGGAAAATGTCCTTGGCATGTGGCTCCCGGTAGCGGCCCGGTAAAGATCGCCGCGGCAATCGCCATTGCTGCGGCTGGGTTGGGCAGTGGAATCGCCTACAAGAAATTCCGGGAGTATTTACGCGAGAGAAAGCTGCATCCGACCCCCGCTAAACAAGCCAAAAGGCGTGCCACCAAAAAGGCCAAAGGCAAATCCAAACGACCAACGAGAAAAAACGCAGCACCTAACTAGTCGCTGCAGCCAACGACCAAGGGCGCGAAGCGCCCGTTGAAATGTTGAGGATGTTGAGATGTTGAGACGCGGAGTAGTTGAGATGAAGTTTTGCGTCACCGGTAGCTGCGGCTGAGCTTGTTGACTCATGATCTTCCCAGCTCACTCGCCCTCTCGGGCTTTCCCGTCCATGTCGCGGCTTCCCAGCTCGCTCCATTCTCGTTAGGCGCATTCTGCGGTCGTGGCGGCGGCTACTTCCCAGTTCGGCGATCGCCGATCTTATCGAGCGTCGGAAATCAGATTTTGAATTGCCATTTCAGCGCGAGGAAGACACTCTCATCCACATATTGGCGAAGAGGCAGACATTAGCAGGTCTCGCGGCGTTGACGCTCATTCCGGGCGCCTTACACGGGCAGGACGCGAAGTTTGCCGCGGACAATTTGAAATACAGCCGCGACTTTTATGCAAAAACGCATCTCGTCGCCGTTGCGGAATCCCCTGGTGCATTCAAATACGATCGGTATCCACTCGAAGGACCGGAACGGATTCAATGCGCGGATGGCACATACTTGCGACAACATGGCAAACCGTGGCGGTATACACCCGATAAAATGCGCACTGGCATCCCCATCACCTACACGGAATTCAACCGTTATGTGATGACTTTTGCAGGAAGAGAAGAATGGGGTCGATTCGGTCAATTGGTTGACGAGAAGACAACTCAGAAACTCAGCGGCTGGCTCAAGTTGGTTGACGCAGCCTTTAACGTTGAGACGAGTTCATTGAAGCTGGTGAAAAAATCTGAGTTGGATCGTGCAGAATGGATTTTTCAAGCGCCTTCGGGCAATCCCAACGGCATTCCAACCCAACTGACGTTCCGCAAGCCGGCCAGGGATAAGAGCGAGAATGTTCTTTTGCATGAATTTTCTGGATTGATGCGACTGGAAGGCGACCATGTAGTTCCAGCAGACTCGAACAATGCCATTAAAATGGGATTCGGTTACATGATGCGCGCTGACGAACATTACGAAGTTTCGGAATTCGCTTGGGAGGAGATGCAGCAACCGAACGTTGAGACCAAGAAGTAATGCCTAACCAATCGATGAGGCCAACCTTAAAATGCTTAGTCGGCGCGAGTCTCCTCGCACTAGTCACCGCGGAGTGCCGCGCGGACCCGCCACCCAAGAATCCTTACTCGACCATGGCTCCGCTCGAGCAGTACCCTGATGCTGCGCGACGCTGAAATCGCCCTGGCCCGTAGCGCCGGGCCGGAGTCGATCACGCGGGACGCCGAGGTTCTGGTCTTCGGGCCCCGGGGTTACGAACCGGCCGTGCCTGGCCGCAACGGCTTCGTCTGCGCGGTGCAGCGGGCTTGGGCTTCACCGATCGATGATCCGGAGTTCTGGAATCCCAAGTCGCGTTCTCCGCTCTGCTGGAATCCTGCTGCCGCCCGCTACTGCGTGCCGCTGATGCTTAAGAAGACCAAACTTGTCTTGGAGGGAAAATCCAAGGCGGAGATCGTTGCCGGAATAAAAGCGGCGCTCGCTTCCGGCGAGTTCCCGCCACTCGGCACCGGCGCAATGTGTTTCATGATGTCCAAGGCAGGCCATTTAAGTGATCGGGATGGACACTGGCATCCTCACTTAATGTTCTTCCTGCACCAGGAACCGGCCGCCGCTTGGGGCGCCAATCTTCCGGGCTCGCCGGTAATCGGTGTTACCGACGACATCGACAAAGTCACAACCTTCCTCGTGCCCGTCCGGCGGTGGTCCGACGGATCCTCGGACATCCTCCCGACGGAAGTTCATGCGATGGATGATTCCGCCCACACGCACTAACCAGCCGCCGGCGGCTACGACCAAGGGCGCGAAGCGCGCGTTGAGATGTTGAGGAGTTGAGATGAAGTTTTGCTCTACGATGAACGGTGGCTCACCTCCGTCTCGTTAGGCCGATTGAAGAATGAGTTCAGATCTATCTAGCTCGTCTGGTGTGGAGCGCGACTTATTGTGCAGAGGGCCAAGCGGGGTCCTTCTTTGGTGTGTCCCGTGGCTTCTTTTCGTTCTGGGCTTTAGCGCGACGCCTTGGTTAAGAACTGCTTTGTGGACGACGTCATTTGCGGTAATGGGCGCGGCCTGTTTGATCAACGCTGCCCGATGCGGTCGAGTTCATTGTCGCTTCACCGGACCGTTTTTCATCCTTGCCGCTGTTGCTTCGCTAGCTTACGGCCTCGGGCTTCTGCCGCTCGGACAGTCGGGATGGAAATGGATTGGCACCGGAACAATCATCGGAGCTTGTGCTCTCACTTGCATTCCCGAACTGTTTCTAGGCCGGTATCGGCGAGGACGTAAGCCCGAAGTCTAGGAGGACAATCATGAATATAACGGTGGACGCCGGGATGGTATTTGTAGGACTGGGTGTCGCGTCTACGGGCGCCAGTTTCATTATGAAGCGGATGCTACCCTTGCGCGCGCTAGCTCTGGCAAGCAACTTTTGCTTTATCGGGTATGGCTTTGCCGCGGGAGTGGTAGGCTCAATATTAGTCAACGCCGTACTCGTGCCGATCAATGCGAAGCGGTTGTGGGAAATCAAGAAGCTGTCAAAGGAAATCGCCCGCGCGACCCAGGAATCGCCGATCTCCGAATGGCTACTGCCGCACATGAAACGTCGTTCGTTCAAGCAAGGCGAAGTCCTCTTCCGCAAAGGAGACGCGGCCGATAAACTTATCTACGTCGCCGAAGGCCGGCTTAGACTTAGCGAGATTGGCGTGCTCATCGATGCCGGCGAATTAATCGGGGAAATCGGCCTTTTTTCTCCGGAAAAGAAACGCACCCAAACCGTCACGTGCGAGACCGACGGCGAGCTGTACGAGATGACTGACGAAATGATCTTTCAACTCTACTACCAACATCCCAAACTGGGATTTTTCATCATGCGTCTGGTGGCAGAACGGTTGCTCAATGACGTGCATAGACATGAAACCGGCACGGCAACGAACGCAGCAAAGCCCTGCCTTTGAGGTGTTGAGACGTTGAGCAGTTGAGACGTTGAGCAGTTGAGATGAAGTTTTGCTCTGCGATGAGTCGTGGCTTATCTCTGTTTCGTTAGGCCGGTTAAATCGCTAACCGCGCAGATGACATCAACGCAATAAAGGAATTACCTATGAAATACATGCTCACCTGGTCCGAACGTCCACAGGGATCGCCCACGGAGTACGAGAATGCTCAGAAGCGAATTCTGGAAGTTTTCACGCAATGGAAAGCGCCCGCCAATTTCAAGATCGAGTTGTTCGTGATCCGAGTGGGTGACTGGGGCGGATATATGATGTTGGATTGCGACGATCCGTTGGCGGTGCACAAGTTCTGCTCGATGTTGCCCGCTTTTGTGTTCGAGGCGCGGCCGGTGGTTCCCGTCATGGACGCTGTCCGCGTAGAACAGGAAGCGATCGCATTTCGGGATGGGCTCAAAGGCAAGTAGACATTCGAGAGAATTCCTTCAGTAAAAAGCTGGGTCGGGCAGCGCGGATTTTCGATTGTCGATCCTGACTCGCGGGCGTACGTTTTGGATTGAGGCCCAAGCAGCGTGACGCTGCACCCAATTAACGGAACGGAGTACGATTATGAGCACTGCTGCTGTCGCTGAAGAAAAGAAGACGAAGCTTAACCAGCTCGAGCAATTGAAGAAGTTCACCAAAGTCGTTGCCGACACGGCCGACTTCGAGTCGATCAAGGATTTCAAGCCGCAGGACGCGACAACAAACCCGAGTTTGGTTTATGCCGCGACGCAAAAACAGCAATACGGACACCTGATCGAGGGAGTTTTAAAGGATCGAAAAAATTCGGGCCTCTCTAGCCAGGCGCAGATCGAAGACATCTGCGATCATTTGCTCGTCCAATTTGGGACTGACATTTTACAGATCGTGCCCGGACGTGTCTCCACGGAAACCGATGCGCGGCTTTCGTATGACGTCGAAGGCTCGATCAACAAGGCGCGACGCCTGATTGAACTTTACGAAAAGAAAAAAATCTCGCGTGAACGCGTGCTGATCAAGATCGCGTCGACGTGGGAAGGACTTCTCGCGGCCGAGCAACTGCAAAAGGAAGGGATCCGCTGCAATCTGACCTTGCTGTTTTCGCTGGTGCAGGCGGTGCGCGCGGCCAACGCGAAAGTGCAGCTTATTTCGCCGTTCGTCGGGCGGATCTATGATTGGTACAAGGCCCACGAGAAACGCGATTACAAAGGGCCCGAAGATCCGGGTGTGCAATCGGTGACCGAGATCTACACCTATTACAAGAAGTTCGGCGTCCCGACGGAAGTGATGGGCGCGAGTTTTCGGAACACCGGCCAAATTCTCGAACTGGCAGGGTGCGATTGTTTGACGATCAGTCCGGAATTGATGGAAGAGCTTTCGAAATCGACCGAGCCAGTCGAGCGGAAATTGACGCTCGAGGAAGCGAAGTCGGCGACAATCGAAAAGCTGGAACTCGACGAAAAGAAATTTCGCTGGCTGCTCAATGACAACGCGATGGCCTACGAAAAAACGGGCGAGGGGATCCGGAAATTCGCGGCCGACGTGGTGAAGTTGGAAAAATTCGTCGCCAGCAAACTGAAATAACCGCGGATTACACGGATAAAGCGGACTCCAGAAGGAATCTGGAAACCAGGAATCCAGAAAAGAGAAATTGAATTAGGAAAGCAAGAAAACAGGAAAGGATCTAAGCAACTTCATGGTTTCCTGGGTTCCAAATTAATCCCCGTTTCCTGCTTTCCTATTTTCCTGATTCATTTCTGATCTGCGAAATCTGTGGATCAAACCGGATTTAACGTCGTCTTAGTTGAGCCGGAGATTCCGCCGAACACGGGGAATGTCGGCCGGCTGTGTGTGGCGACCAAGTCGACGCTACATTTGGTGAAGCCGCTTGGGTTTTCTTTGGACGACAAACAGCTCAAGCGAGCTGGGCTCGACTATTGGGATGATGTCGATCTTAGAGTGTGGGATTCGCTGGAGAAGTTGCGGCAGGCCGACGCTTCGGCGCGATTCTTCCTGGTCACAACCAAGAGCCAGCGCGCTTACTGGGACGTGAAATTCCACCCTGGCGATTTCGTGATTTTTGGACGAGAAACGAAGGGTCTGCCGGAGAGCCTTCTCCGAGAGAACCCGGAGAGGTGCATTACCATCCCGATGCATGGCACTCGGAGCTTGAACTTGGCTACGGCGGTTGCGATTGTTCTCTTTGAAGCTGTTCGCCAGCAGCAACACTCTGGCGTAGACGTTGTTGAATAAGTCAGTATCCTACAATGTCTAACAAACCCAGGAGGCAAAAAATCAACTTATGAGAACAGTTTTAGTTTTAACCTGTTGCGTTGGAATAGCCGCATTTGCGGGCGCCGCGCAACAGAACAACAATAATCAAAATCAGCCAATCAAGAGGAAAGGCAGTACTGCGTCGCAGCAAGTTACGACTCAGCAGACCGGCAAGAGATTCAAGACCACCGGTACGGGGACGAGTGCTCACGTTCAGAACTTCCAACAGGCCAACACGGTCGGGGGTTCCACGAAATTCCACAGAACAGCGACCAAGCAGTCGAATGTGTCGAGCTCTGCGAGCAACACGGCGTTTAACAAGACGAAGAACGTCAACATCAACAAGAACGTCACGGTCAACAAGAACTTCAAGGTCCAGAAGTTCAATCTCGGGAAACAGGCGAGCGGGAAATACCAGGCAGTGAAGTTCAATCAGAACTTCAAGATTGCCGGAGCCCAGAACTGGAAAGGTTCAAAATATGCGGCCTTCAAGAACTACCACCCACAGTGGCAGAATCAGTGGTGGTGGTCACAACATTACAATCACATCGTGGTTGTGTTTGGAGCGCCGTACTACTGGAACGCCGGCTACTGGTATCCGGCATGGGGGTATGATCCGGGCGCGTCCTATTATTTTGACGGCCCAATCTACGCTTCAAGCCCGGATATGGATCCTGGTCAAACCGTTGCCAACGTGCAGTCGGCACTTCAGCAACAAGGCTATTATCAGGGTGAAATCGACGGCGTCCTTGGACCGCAAACCCGCGCAGCGCTGGCTGAATATCAATCCGCTCAAGGTATCGAACCGACCGGCGCGATTGACGAGCCAACGCTCGAGACGCTCGGAATGGCGTAACCAACGTTTAGTTTAAATTCGAAATCGCCGCGGAGATTTCTCCGCGGCGATTTTCTTGGTCCGAGCCGGAGTAAGGGGAAGAGCAAGAGTAAGAGGAAGAATAAGAGTAAGAAGAAGACCAAGAGGAAGAGATTGAAAGATGCCGATCTTGGCGGAGTAATTGTCCGTGCAGCAGCCACCGCAGCTGATCGCTCGCGATTTGTTTCAATCCTTTCGGATGGGTCCGCGCCGGATTGAAGTGCTCCGCGGTATTTCGCTCGACGTCGCCCGCGGTGAAATCATTTTCATTTGCGGCGCATCCGGCGCGGGAAAGACCACGTTGCTCTACACGCTCGCGGGTTTGGAACGGCCCGAATCCGGAAGAGTCGAGTTCGAAGGCCGCGGTCTCTACAGCGGCAGCTCGTCATCGCAGGCGCGAGTTCGCAACCGGAAAATGGGCTTCGTTTTCCAAGGTTACTTTTTACTGCCGGAATTGACCGCCCTGGAAAATGTTTCGCTGCCAGGGATGATCGGCCGGACGTCGACAACAAAAGCCGCTGAAGAAAGTTTGGCGGCGGTGGGTCTGGCGGACCGGCTGCAACACTTGCCGGCGGAACTTTCCGGTGGCGAGCAACAACGCGTGGCCATTGCGCGCGCGTTGGTCAACGATCCCGACATTATTTTTGCCGACGAGCCGACCGGGAATCTCGATTCGGCCACTGGTGACACCATTGTCGATCTTTTGCTGAATCTGGCACGCGAACGCAAAAAAAGTTTGCTGATCGTGACCCACGATACCGGCCTCGCTACGCGCGGCGACCGTGAGTTGCATATTAAAGATGGCCGACTGCAATGAGAGCCGATTTTTGTTGCTTGAATTGCGCGACGAAAGACGGAGATTTTTCCACCGATTATGAAAACCTCTAATGCTGGCGGGACGGTGATGGATCAACCTAAATCGCGCGAGGGGGTAAAACCTGCGGCGGATAAACCGACCGCGTCGAAACCCGCGGCGAAGGAATCGAAGATTTACATCGACGGAAAATTTTATTCGGAAGGCGACGCCAAGGTTTCGGTTTTCGATCATGGCCTGCTTTACGGCGATGGAATTTTTGAGGGCATTCGTTTTTACAACGGCCGAGTCTTCCGATTGGAGGAACATCTGGAGCGGCTTTGGGATTCTGCGCGTTCAATCTGCCTGCAGGTTCCAATGTCGCAGCGCGCGTTGAGTGAGGCGCTGCTGGAAACAATTCGGCAGAACAATCTGCGCGACGGTTACATTCGACTGATTGTCACTCGCGGGGTCGGCAATCTCGGTTTGAATCCGGAGCAGTGTAAAACACCGAGCGTGATCATCATCACGGCGCAGATCGCGCTTTATCCCGAAGCGGTTTACAAAAACGGCTTGAGCCTCGTGACGTGCGCGACCCGGCGGACAAATCCAAGCGCGCTCAATCCCGCGGTGAAATCACTCAATTACTTGAACAATGTGATGGCGCGGATCGAAGCGAACCAAGCGAACGCGGACGAAGGTTTGATGTTGAATGACGAAGGCAACGTGGCGGAATGCACGGCCGATAATGTTTTCATCATCAAGCGCGGACAAATTTTCACCCCGCCGATCAACGCCGGCGCGCTGCGCGGAATCACCCGAGCAGTTGTGTTCGAAATCGCGGCCGAGACCGGAATTAAAGTGTCCGAAGCGGACATCACTCGCCACGATGTGTTTGTCGCGGACGAAGCATTCCTAACGGGCACTGCGGCCGAAATCATACCGCTGGTCAAGGCGGATAGCCGGCCAATTGGCACTGGCAAACCCGGACCGATCACCGCACGCATGATCTCGCGCTTCCGGGAAATAACGCGAGAGACGGGGACACCGATCTATACCTAATCGACATCGGCGCGAAAGGTGCTCGACAAACTCGCAGCTTGAATGTTTTAAGCGTGTAACAGGCTAAGGAAGTAGAAATGTTGTGCGACGTTTGTAAATGCAATGACGCAACGGTCTTCCTGACCCAGATCATCGAAGGGAAGATGCAGAAGGTGAATCTGTGCGACGCGTGTTCGAAGGAAAAAGGCGTCCAGGATCCAACCGGTTTCGCACTGGCGGATTTGTTGCTCGGAATTGGCGCCGCCGAAGAAATCGAAAAGGGCGCCGCTACACAGCGATGTCCGGTATGCGGTTTCACGCAGGCTGATTTCAAAAAAACGGGACGCCTGGGATGCAGCGCCTGCTACGCGACCTTTTCCGAAGCTTTAAACGCGTTATTGAAAGCGATGCACAAAGGCACGTCACATGTGGGCAAGGTACCGCAGCGCGCGTATAAGGCACTGGAGTTGAGCGATCGCATGCGCGACCTTAACGAGAGTCTCCAAAAAGCGGTGGCGGAAGAAAATTACGAGAGTGCCGCATCGCTACGGGACCAGATCAAGCAGCTTGAAGGTGAATCGACGAGGGTAGAGCCGTGAAATTTGCGAATCTGATGTCGAACCCCGGGGAATGGCTCCGCGGCGATGGACCGCACCATCAAATCGTGGTCAGCAGCCGGGTGCGGCTTGCGCGGAATTTGCGCAATCGTGCATTTCCCGGTCACGCGAAAAAAGCGGAACGCACTGCGATCTTGGACATGATCAAGCCATGCTTGGAAAAACTTCCCGAAATGCAGGATTCGTTTTCGGAGTTCTTGCAAGACTTGTCCGCGTTAGAAAAACAAGTTTTGGTGGAACGCCATCTCATCAGCCGCGAGCAGGCGGCCAAGAGTGCGGGCAGCGCCGTAATCATGAATCGGCGGCAGACCCTTAGCATCATGATCAACGAAGAAGATCATCTGCGCATGCAATCGATCCGCTCCGGGTTGCAATTGAAGCAGGCGTTCAAACTTCTCGACAAGATCGACACCGCGCTCGAAAGCGAGCTCGAATTCGCTTACGACCAGCGGATCGGTTATTTGACTGCTTGCCCGACAAATGTCGGAACCGGTATGCGCGCCTCCGCCATGTTGCATTTACCGGGACTCGTTCTGAGCGAGCTGATTAATCAAGTCGTGCAGGCTGTCAGTAAAATTGGATTGGCCGTGCGCGGTCTGTATGGAGAAGGCACCGAGGCCATGGGCAACCTTTTCCAGATTTCGAATCAGACCACACTTGGGGAAAAGGAAGATGAGATCATCACCCGCCTGACCAAGGTGATCGAGACCATCATCCAGAAGGAACACGACGCGCGGCAGGTCTTGATTCAAAAAAGATCAAATACGCTCTGGGACCAGATCGGCCGAGCATACGGCGTGCTTACATATGCGCATGCCATGAGCTCGAAGGAGGCACTCAACTTATTGTCGATCATCAAGCTCGGAGTTGATCTCGGTGCATTTCCCGAAGATAAGCGCCTGGCCATCGATGAGTTGTTCATCGACACCCAGCCGGCGCACCTTCAAAGAAGCTCGCAGCAGAAGCTCACCGCGGAGGAACGCGACCATCTTCGCGCCCAGATTGTCCGGACCCGTTTGAAAGTGCTTCCCAAACCTGATATTAGTAAGATGGCGAAGGAAGCGGGCAACGGCTCGAGTCCGGAGCCGGCCGAACAATGAACAATTTTACTCCCCGCGCCCAACAGGTCCTCCAGCTCGCTCGTAAGGAAGCGGACCGCTTCAATCATAATTACGTCGGCACCGAGCATCTTTTGCTTGGGCTGATCAAGCTTGGCCAGGGTGTCGCGGTAAACGTTCTCCAGAAAATGGGGCTCGATCTCGAAACCGTCCGCATGGAAGTCGAGAAACAAGTGGGCTCCGGACCCGAAACGAAAATCGTCGGCAATATTCCCTACACGCCACGGGTAAAAAAAGTTTTGGCGCTCGCGGGGAAGGAAGCAAAAGCGCTCAATCATTCTTACGTCGGCACCGAGCACATTTTGCTCGGTTTGTTGCGCGAAGGCGAAGGCGTCGCCGCGCGCGTGCTCAAGAGCCTCGAGATCGACATCGAACGCACCCGCAACGAAATTTTAAAAGAACTCGATCCGAATTTCACGCCGTCGGAGTCGGAGGAAGGAGGCGAGCCAACTTCCAAGAAAGATGTCAAAACTCCAGCCCTTCGCGCGTTTGGTCGCGATCTGACTGAGCTCGCGAAGAAAGGCGAACTCGATCCAGTGATCGGACGCCACAACGAAATTGAGCGCGTAATTCAAGTACTCTGTCGTCGCACCAAGAACAATCCGGTCCTGATCGGCGAAGCCGGTGTTGGTAAAACCGCGATTGCGGAAGGCCTGGCTCAGGAAATTGCCAACGGTAATGTTCCAGAATTGTTGCGGGACAAACGCGTGGTAACGCTTGATCTCGCGTTGATGGTCGCGGGCACAAAGTACCGCGGCCAGTTCGAAGAGCGCATCAAAGCGGTGATGGACGAGATTCGCCGCTCAAAGAACGTGATCCTTTTCATCGACGAGCTGCACACGATCGTTGGCGCAGGGTCGGCGGAAGGTGCGATGGACGCCTCGAACATTATCAAGCCGGCGTTGAGTCGCGGTGAACTGCAGTGCGTCGGCGCGACGACGATGAACGAGTACCGCAAATACATCGAGAAAGACGCGGCGCTTGAGCGACGTTTCCAAACGGTGAAAGTCGACGCTCCGACAATCGATGAAGCGATCGAGATTTTAAAGGGACTTCGTCCGAAGTACGAAGCGCACCACAAAGCGAAATTGACTGACGAAGCTCTCGAGACTGCCGTGAAGTTCTCCGAGCGCTACATCACCGGACGTTTTCTGCCTGACAAGGCGATCGACGTTATGGACGAAGCTGGGGCCCGCGCGCGCATCAACGCGATGACGCGTCCGCCGGACGTGAAGGAAATCGAAAAGGACATCGAGCAGATCCGGTTGCAAAAAGAAGCCGCGATCAAGGCCCAGGATTTTGAAAAAGCCGCGTCACTCCGCGACAAGGAAAAGCAGACGAAAGAAAAACTTGATTCGATCATGCAGAAATGGCGTCAGGAACGCGAGGAAAGGGAAGTCCTCGTTACGGCGGACGACATGATGCACATCATCGCCAAGGTAACCGGCGTTCCGCTACAACGAATGGAACAGGCGGAGACCGAGAAGCTCCTCAAAATGGAAGAGGAGCTAAAAGGCAAAGTGATTGGTCAGGACGAAGCAGTCAGCGCGATTTCGAAAGCATTGCGCCGCAGCCGCGCCGACCTGAAAGATCCGCGTCGTCCGATCGGTTCTTTTATTTTTCTCGGACCGACCGGGGTTGGTAAAACTTTTCTCGCCCAAAAGCTCGCCGAATTCATGTTTGGCGACCGTGACGCGCTGATTCAAATCGACATGTCGGAGTACATGGAAAAATTCACAGCGTCGCGCTTGATTGGGTCGCCGCCCGGTTATGTCGGTTACGAGGAAGGCGGCCAGCTTTCTGAAGCGGTGCGCCGTCGTCCCTACGCAGTCGTCCTTTTCGACGAAATCGAGAAAGCGCACCCGGACGTGATGCACTTGCTTCTGCAAATTCTCGAAGAAGGCAAGATCACCGATTCGTTAGGCCGAAAAATCGATTTTCGTAACACGATCATCATCATGACATCTAACGTCGGCGCCGAGTTGCTTAAGAAGCAGACGGTGATGGGATTCGGCGCGCCGCGCGAAGGTCACGACTACGATTCGATGCGCGAGAAAATTCTCGACGAGACCAAGCGCATCTTTAAGCCGGAGTTTCTCAATCGTCTGGATGAGATCATCGTCTTCCACTCGCTGCAAAAGACCGACCTCTTGCTGATTGTCGATCTTGAGGTCGAGAAGGTGAAGGCGCGCCTCAGGGCCAAGGAAGTCGAGATTGTTCTCGACAGCGTGGCCCACGAGTTCGTGATCGAGAAGGGTTACGATCCGAATTACGGCGCGCGGCCGATGCGGCGCGCAGTGGAGCGTTACCTGGAAGATCCGCTCGCAGAAGAAATTTTGCGCGGCAATGTAAAGCCGGGCAGCAAAGTCCAGGTCACGGCGAAAGATGGAAAACTCGTTTTCACATCGGACGCCGCCAAGGCGAAACACGCCGAACCGATCACATAATATTGACGGCGTTCAGGCGCGAGGGTGTGCATCCGCGTAGGCCTTTTTCAAACGCTCGATGGTGACGTGAGTGTAAATCTGCGTCGTTGAAAGGCTCGCGTGACCGAGCAGTGCCTGAACGCTGCGCAAGTCTGCACCCCGATCCAACAGGTGGGTGGCAAAACTGTGGCGAAGTTTGTGCGGACTGATCGAGATCGGAATCGAGGTGTGCCGCAAATACCGTTTGAGAATGAGCCAGATCGAGCGTGACGAAATTCTGCCGCGCCGGCTATTGATAAACAACGCACCGCTATGCACGTTCGCCGCTGAGCGATATTTCTGGATCGCGTCCAGCGCCGGCGCCCCGACTGGAGAAACGCGTTCTTTTCGGCCCTTGCCAAAAACACGCACCGACTCGGTGTAAAGATCGACATCGTCCACGTTGAGCGCTCCCAGTTCGCTCAAACGCAAACCGCTGCTGTAGAAGAGTTCCATCACCGCGGCGTCGCGTAACGGCATCCACTTCGGCGCGGCGCGTTCTTTTGGAACTTTCATCGGCGCGGCGAGCAATTCCTCAATCTGTTGTCGAGTCAGGACGAGCGGAAGTTTCTTTTCCACTTTCGGAAGCTGCAGCTGTCGCAACGGATCAACGCGTAATTTCTTTCGATCCTTCAGGAATTTGTAGAACGCGCGCAAAGCCGAAAACTGCAAACGCACGTACGATCTCGCCTGTCCGCGCTTCATGATTGCGAAAAGATGATCGCGAAAATCATCGGTGCTGCATTCCTTCCACGGCTTCGAATTGCGCGCGCGAAACCCACCCAGCGCCTGCCGATACGCTTTCAATGTTCGCGGCGAAACGTTTTGCTCTACCGCGAGATGGCGAAAAAACTCTTCGGACAGCGAATCACGCCGTGTCGTCGAGACGGTTTGCGTCATCGCAAGCGTCCGCTGAAATCCGAAGCTCGAAATCCTAAATCCAAAACAAACTCGAAATTCAAAACCAAAATATTTAAGAAGGTTCGGTCATTCGAATTTGTTTGGAGCTTCGATATTCGAATTTCGGATTTACTTTTCAGAACTCCGGCTCCGGTTTCTCGATCACGTAACGGGTTTGCGCTGCATCGGCCCGGCCGCTCAACTGGCTTTTGAAAATGGGCGGCGGATTTGTGGAGATAACGTCGAAACTTTTCACCACGAACTCCGGATATAATCGGTTGCTGGCCGGCTCGTAGACTTTATCTCCGCTGAAATAGCCGGTGAGTTTGTATTCGTAATTGTTATCCGATCCAAACTTTAATGCCGCCCGGTCGGGAGCGAGCTTTTGCTTTTCGTTCAACATTACCAGCTGCGCACTGTTCCACGGTTGGCCAGGTTTCCGGATATAACCCCAAAACTTGAAATCCGGTTTGAAATAACGCCTGCCGACATAATAATCGCCAGGTTGCTCCGCGGCGATTCGTTGCGCCATCTGGGCCTTGGCGGTTTCGCTTGCCGTAGGCATCGTCTGACAACCGACCAGAAAAAGCGCCGCTGCCGGAAGAAGAACTGTAATTGTCCGCCTTGAACGCAAGATCGACATCTTTCAGGATCGACTTCTACTCAACTCTGCCCTTTGCGCAATGGTGGATCGGGCTGTCCGAGCACGATGGAGGCGAAAATCGCGCTGGCTAGATAAACGCGCCTGGAGGGCGCATTCCACGCTTTCTTTTTGCATGGACAGGCCCGCGTCCGTAGAATTTTGCATGCTGGAACTGGACAAAATCCTGGAGCTGGATCATCAGCTTTCGTCGATTCCCGGGTTGCGTGATAACGTTGATCGCAACCATGCAGCCACTTGATGTTTAACGTCTGAGCCAATGCTTGTTCGATTCTTTAGCGCTCTAGGCCGACCGCTCATCCGGTTCGTCCAGTATTTAGGCGAAGTCGTCATGCTCGGTGCGGACACGTTTCGCTCACTTTTCACTCATCGATTGCGTTGGAGACTGTTCCTCAACCAGGTGGTCGAGATCGGATTGCTGTCGCAGCTAGTGGTTGTGATCACCGGTGGTTTCACCGGGGCGGTTTTTTCCGCCCAGACCTATTTCCAGTTTCACAAACTCGGAATGGGCTCAGCAGTCGGCGCGGTGGTTTCCGTTGCTCTAATGCGTGAGCTGGGACCAGTGCTGACCGGGTTAATGGTGACCGGTCGGGTCGGCGCCGCGATGTCGGCCGAAATCGGGACGATGAAAGTGACCGAGCAAATCGACGCGCTCCGCGCTCTGGCGGTGTATCCCACCGACTATCTCGTTGTGCCTCGCGCCCTGGCAATGATGGTTTCGATGCCGTTGCTGGTGGCGGAATGCATCGCCGTGGGTATCGGCGTTGGATATTTGGTGGCGATTTTTATGCTCGAAATAAACGGCACCTACTACATGGCCAACATGGTAAAATGGACGCGGAGCCGCGACATCATTATGGGCCTATCGAAGGCTTTCTGCTTCGGCATTCTCATTGTCTTCATCAGCTGCCACAAAGGATTGACCGCGCGGGAAGGCGCAGTGGGCGTCGGTCGCGCCACGACCGAAGCGGTGGTGAACGCTTCGCTTGCCGTACTCATCAGCAACTTTTTCCTCACGATGACGCTCAACATCATTTATCCGGCTGGCTATCAGTGATGAACAACGGTTCGATGATTCGGGTGGAAGGGCTGGTAAAGAGCATCGGCGCTCAGGAAATTTTGCGCGGGGTCGATCTTGAGGTCCACCACGGCGAGACGCTCGCGATCATCGGACGAAGCGGCGGCGGCAAGAGTGTTTTGCTCAAACATTTGATCGGTTTGATGCGACCGGACGCGGGTGAAATCTGGATCGAAGGCGAAAATATCATTGGCATGAGCGAGCGGCGCCTGGCGCCGATTCGGCAAAAGGTTGGCATTCTGTTTCAGGGCGCCGCTCTTTTCGATTCGATGACGGTTGCGGAAAACATTGCGTTTCCATTGCGTGAAGCTGGTGAACGAGATCTAAAAGTTTTGCGGACAAGAGTCAGCGAGATGCTGGAAGTAATGGAGCTGAGCGGGGAAGAGGAAAAGATGCCGGTGAATTTGAGCGGCGGCATGAAAAAACGGGTCGGCCTTGCCCGCTCGATCATCCGCCAGCCCTCCTGCATACTCTACGACGAACCGACTTCCGGGCTTGATCCAGTCGTTTCGGATTCGATTAACCGATTGATTCGCCGGCTTCAGCGCCGCTTTGGCGTCACCAGTATCGTCGTGACTCACGATATGAAGAACGCGTTCGATGTGGCGGACCGGATCGCGTACCTGCACGATGGCCGGATTTATTTTCACGGAACACCGGACGAATTGCGGCAGTCGACCGACAAACTGATCCAGGATTTCTTGCTTGGACGCTCGGAGGAACAGTTGACCCCGAAAGCCTTTGGGGTTGAGAGTTGACCAACATGCACCGGCGCGAGCGAGGTTTGGAATTTAAAGTCGGCGTGTTCGTTTTCCTCGGTATTGCTGCCGTTGGAGCGCTCGTCGTGCAATTCGGCAGGTTGGGGGAAGGTTTCAAAACTTACTATCCGCTCACGGTCCGTTTCAATGACGCCAGCGGTTTGCTCAAGGGTTCCGATGTTTTGCTTGCCGGCGCGCGGATCGGGAAAGTCGCCGGCGGCCCGCGTCTGGTTACTGAAGGCAACGGCGTATTGGTTCCGTTGAAGATTTACGATTACGTAAAGATTCCCGAGACCACCAAATTCACCGTCGGCAGCTCCGGTTTGCTTGGCGACCGGTTTGTAAACGTAACGATGCCGCCCGGGACGCCGACGAAATTTTTGCCGCCAAACTCAGTCATCACCGGCGCGCGCGAAACCGGCATCGAAGATCTCACCCGTGAAGGCGGCGCACTGGTTGGGGATTTGCGGGGTGTGGTGCAAAAAATCGATACCACGGTGACGCGGTTGAACGAAGAGGTGCTTTCCAAAACAACGACGGAAAACCTGAAGTCGAGCGTCGCCCACTTGAACGACGCGACCAGTGCGTTCGCGGATTCGGCGAAGAAACTCGGACCAGTGGTCGACAAAGCCGACTCGGCGATGGATTCGACGAAAAAAGCAGCCGACGACTTGCAAAAAGTCCTCAGCTCTGCCACTCAGGGAAAAGGACTCCTGGCTACATTGCTTACAAATCAGGAACTGGCTAACGACTTGCGCGCTCTGGTTGGCAATCTTCGCGCGCACGGTATTCTTTTCTATCGCGACAGCGCGGCAAAGATCGAAGCCGGTTCGCGCGAGCAGACGAAACCTTCGCGAAATCAAGCCGGCGGCCACTAATGACACCATTACTCACGGTCAATCTGCTGCGCTTGCTGTTCGTAACTTTTTGCGCGGCGATCGGTGCCAACATTTCGGCGGAGTTCATTGGAGATTCCTGGCCCGGCCTGGCGCTTGGCGTTGTGTTCGGCCTGATCATTGTGCTGATCGATCGCTTGCTCAAGGGCGTTTCGCTGCGGTTGTTTTCTTCGGCGACGTTTGGGCTTTTGCTCGGCTGGATCTTTGCGAATCTCCTGATTGCTTCGCAGATTCTGAAATATCAATCCGAAGCCACCCAGTGGGCGGCACGGCTCGTTGTCTATGCGGCGTTCGGCTATTTGGGGATGATGCTGGCGATGCGGAGCAGTCGCGACGAATTTTCGCTCATTATTCCCTATGTCCGATTTGCCCGAGAAACGACCCAGCACGAGCCGCTTGTTCTCGACACGAACGTTATCATCGACGGCCGCATTGCCGATCTGTGCGCAACCGGATTTCTCAGCCGCTCGCTGATTGTTCCTCGATTTATCTTGGACGAATTGCAGTTGCTGGCTGATTCGCACGATCCAACAAAACGTGAACGCGGCCGGCGTGGCCTCGAGATTTTGAGTCAACTACAACGCACGAGAGATATCGAGCTTACGGTTCACGAAACGACAAACGACGATCTTGATCAGGCGACGGATGCTCGACTAGTGCGCGCGGCCAAGGTTTTAAAAGCACGTCTCCTGACGAACGATCTTGCCCTTGGTCAGATTGCGCGTTTGCAACAGGTTCCGGTGTTAAACCTAATAGACCTCGCCCGCGCGCTTCGACCGACCCTGGTTACGGGCGATGAACTCGATTTGCACTTGGTGAAGGAAGGCCGTGAAGCGCATCAGGCCGTTGGTTATTTGCCGGATGGAACGATGATCGTCGTCAATCACGCACGTGGTTACCTTGGGAAGACGCGAACCGTTGTCGTCGCCAGCGCGTTACAGACCGCGGCCGGCCGTCTCATTTTTGCCGAACTCAAAGACGGCAGGGCAGAGCCTTCCGCTTGAAGCGCTTTCTGAAATTCATTTTGCCGAACGGTATCGTCGATTTCATTCGGAATCGGCGAAAACTGCGGAACCTGGGCCGAGGACTCTCGCCGGGCGAATTATTTTCGACTAGTCGCCTCGCCCGGGAGGCCGACATCTGCGGACTCACTCTTTTCCCACCGGGTCATGGGGAGAAATTGCGGCACGTGGTGGATGTCGGCGCAAACGTCGGCCAGTGGTCGGGCATGTTGCTTGACTGTGTCACGCCGCGAAAATTAATCATCGCCGAACCAATACCGGCCGCGTTCGCGGTGCTGGAGAAAAAGTTTGGAAACAATCGTTGCGTCGAATTACACAACGTGGCGATCGGCGAACGCGAGGGCGTCGCCAGATTGAAGATCACCCGCGACACGACCGGGGCCTCGTTGCTTCAGCCACGCGAAGAAATGCACGCAATGGTTGGGAGCAATTGGGCGATCGCATCCGAAGTCGAAGTGAAAATGACGACGCTGGATCGGCTGCTTGTGGGTCTGGCCGAAATTTCACTTCTCAAGATTGATGTTCAGGGATACGAAAAGCCCGTCCTGGCCGGTGCGAAACAAACCTTGGCGAGAACGAAATTCGTTCTCATTGAATTAAACTTCATGCCGCAATATGACGGCGGTTCGTGGCTGGGCGAGGTCCACGAGATTCTGACCCGCGATTTCGGTTTCTTTCTGGCCAACGCAACGGCGCCGCAGGTCCTCAACGGCCGCGCATCGATGTGCGATGGTCTTTACGTCAACCCGAATTTGGTTCAGGAATGGACGGATCCCCGATTTTCTTCGAATGCAACCGAGTGAGGCGTTAAGCGCGACCGCGCAAATAGCCGTGACCTTGGCCGGGTTCGCCGGCGTTGTGGTCGCGTTTCGCACGCGGTCCGTGCACGAGTGGACGAGCATCGACAAATTCCGTCTACAAATCCTTCTTAGTAATTCGGCCTTGCCGTTTCTGCTGTCGATCTTCGCCATGGTTCTCTTGGCGACGCCCCTCGATGAGCGGACGCTGTGGCGATTGTGCAGCATTATTGGGTTTGTCCTGACCGTCACAGCTGGTCAATTGTTATCGCGCATCTATCGCGCCTTTTCTCGCGCTGAGCTCAAGGCCTCAGGCAGCAGCCCGTGGGTCTTTTATTCGAGCGGGCTCTTCGGGATCACCGTGACGGTTTTGCAAATATACAACGTGATTAGTCTGCAAACGTTTTGGCCATTCTTCGCCATGATCGCGACCTGGTTGGCGTTAGGTATGATCCAGTTTGTCTTGCTCGTCACCGCTCGGCACGATTCTGAATCATAAGAGTCGCTGCCGGAGCTCGTTTTCGCTGAGCCCCTCGATGCGGATCACTTTGTTGCGCGATTTTTGGCCGCGGAACAGAACAACCCGGCGCGCGGGAATTTTCAATTGTTTGGACAGAAAGCTAATTAGCACGGCGTTCGCTTTTCCTTCCACTGCGGGCGCGCGAAGCTTTATTTTGATCGCATCGCCGTGCTCACCCGCGATTTGGTTAGCCTTCGCGTTGGGAACGACGTGAACCTGGAGCGTCGCCATTCCTGAATCTAGCGGCAGTTAGTGGATGCCGACATTTATTTCAGGTTCTTGAATCCAAAAGCCCCCTGGGAATCAAACCTAAACCCTGAGCAAATGTGGGCGGAAAACCGGCACAAATTATTCGAGGCAATGCGATAGGAAGTTAAAGCCCTTAGCGCAAGCCAACGGCAGAACGAATCCGGGTCATCACCTGGTCGGCGACTTGGTTCGCTTGGTTCGCGCCCTTGGCCAGAACGTTGTCGATGTACGATTGGTCGCGCTGAATTTCCTCGCGGCGTTTGCGCATTGGCGCGAAATATTCCCAGAGTTTTTCAAACAGTTCTTTTTTGAAATCGCCGTAGCCCGTTCCACCTTTTTTGAAGCGCTCGCACATGCTTTCGATTTCATCTTTCGATGCGAAGAGCGAGTAGAGTTGGACGATCGTCGACTTATCCGGGTCTTTTGGCGCGTCCATCGGCGTCGAGTCCGTGACAATGCTCATGACGCGTTTACGCGTTTCCTTTTCGTCTCCGAAGATGTCGATGTTGTTCCCGTAACTCTTGCTCATCTTCTGGCCATCAATTCCGGGTACAACTTCGGTAGCCGCCTGGATTCGGGGCTGAGGCAGTTTGAAAATAGGCCGGTCCGGCTCGGACCCGTAGGTTTCGTTAATCTTCACCGCGAGGTCGCGCGTGATTTCAATGTGTTGCTTTTGATCTTTGCCAACTGGAACGAGATCGCTTTCGTAAATCAGGATGTCGGCCGCCATCAGGACCGGATAACTGAAGAGGCCAACCGTTGCCGGCAGACCGCGCGCCAGTTTATCTTTGTAGGAATGTGCGCGCTCGAGAAGTCCCATTGGCGCCACGGTCGATAAAATCCAGGCGAGCTCGGTGACCTGCGGCACGTCGGTTTGCATGAACATTGCGCCGCGCTCGGGGTCGAAGCCGCAGGCGAGAAAATCAAGCGCGACCCGACGAGAATTTTCGCGCAGCGCTTTTGGATCGCGCAGGCTGGTGAGCGCATGGTAATTGGCGATAAAATAAAATGTCTCGCCTTCGTCCTGGAGCGCTACCGCCTGCCGCATCATCCCGAAATAATTTCCGATGTGCAGAATGCCGCTCGGTTGAATGCCGGATAGAATACGCATCTTAAATTTCCTGAGATTTAACGAAGAATAGTAACTATGTTCTTGACGAGGCAAACCGAAACGAAGATTACGTCACGAACCCAATCCAAAGGTTTTCGTGTATCGTCGTTTCAGCCTTGGTCTGTTGCTAGGTTTAATTGGCCTTGGGGTCGTTTTCGTTGAGCATCGGCCAACCGAAGAGCATAGATCAACTTTTCCAAACGCAATTGTTCAGTTCGCCTCATCCGGTCATGTCGTCGGCTTTACAACCGACAGTTACTATGTGGCCGCAGCGTCGCATGTGTTGCATGTTGAGTTTGTAGGTCAGCACCGTTCTCAGCCGCTGCGTGATGCGACCCCTGCCGGTTCCGAAAAAGAGGCGACCTCGTCGAAGATTCAATATTCGAATCTATGGGAAGGAATTACGATTAGCTACGACGCACCAAATGGTGCAATTGCTCGGAGCACTTACCGAATCGCACCGGGCGCGAATGTAGATGCGATTCGTTTGCGTTATAACGCCCCCGTTTCATTGCGGCCCAATGGAGATCTGCGGATTGATTTCAAATCCGGCTGGATGACCGAAAGCGCTCCGTTAGCCTGGCAGGAGCGGAGTGGCCAGCGTGTGCCGGTCGATGTCGCCTTTGCGTTGTGCAGCCAACAAGAGGTCGGATTTACCCTGGGCGATTATGATCGCGCGTCGCCTCTGTTTATCGATCCGACGTTGACCTGGAGCACTTTTCTTGGAGGCGCGGGAAGTGACGAACTTTTTGGTCTGACGTTGGATGCGCTCGGAAATGTTTATGTCGCTGGCTTTAGCACGCAGGCTTGGGGTTCACCGGTTCAGGCTTATTCCGGCGGCGTCGATGGGTTCGTCGCGAAACTCGATTCCAGCGGCAACATCGTTTGGACAACGTTTCTGGGCGGCGCGGGAACTGACGAAGCGATCGGAGTGGCGGTGGATCTAGTCGGCAATATTTATGTGACTGGATTCAGCGATGCGACCTGGGGCACGCCCGTGCAGCCCTTCGGCGCGGGCGAATTCGAAAATTTTACCGCTAAGCTGGACCCGAACGGAAATCTGATTTGGAATACTTTTCTCGGCAGCGCAGAAACATTTCAAAACGTGAGCGGTCGCTCCGTAGCGGTCGACGTCGTGGGAAATGTGTATGTGACCGGTCGGAGCTCCAGCGATTGGGGCTCGCCGATTCGACCGTTGAGCGGCGGCTCTTTTGATGCCTTTGTCGCAAAATTAGATTCAAACGGTGTGCTTGTTTGGAACACGTTCGTGGGCAGCACCGGCATGGACGAAGGCAACGCGATCGCAGTCGACGCAACTGGGAATGTTTATTTCAGCGGCGATAGCGATGGCTCCTGGGGTTCGCCCGTTCGATCCTTTAGTGGAAGTATTGACGGTTTTGTGGCGAAACTGGATTCAAACGGACAGTTAATTTGGAATACGTTTCTCGGCGGCAATTTGGGCGATCAAGTCAACGGGATGACGTTGGATGCGACCGGAAACGTTTATGCGGTGGGTAGCAGCTCGTCGACCTGGGGTTCGCCCGTCATGCCTTTCAGCAGCGGGCTCGCCATTTTTGCAGCCAAGCTCGATTCAAACGGACAGTTAATCTGGAACACATTTCTCGGCAATGGAGGTGACACCGCTTCGGCGGTCGCTCTGGATCTCAGCGGAAATATTTACCTTGCAGGCATTAGTCAGGAAAGTTGGGGCTCGCCCGACCGCGCCTTTGGCGGAGGATTTGATACCTTTGTTGCCGCGTTGGATCCGAGCGGCAATCTGATTTGGAACACGTTTCTCGGCGGCAACGCAAACGATTTTGGTTTCGGGATCGGTGTGGATTCAACCGGCAACGTCTATGTTGGGGGATACAGCCAGGGCGCTTGGGGCTCGCCCGTTCGCGCTTACACTGCGAGTGAAGATGCGTTTGTGGCGAAGCTCGCTCCATCGGCTGGTCCCACACCGACACCCACGCCCACGCCTAGCCCAACACCCACGCCCACGCCTAGCCCAACACCCACGCCTACACCGACACCAACTCCAGGCTGTCAATTTTCCGCGACCATCACGGCCAATTTCAATGGAACGATGATTCGCAGCGGCTCCTATATTTGGTTTAACAGCGTTCTTAAGCCGAGCGGCCTCGGCTCGACTCCAGTGACATTTCTGTTCACGCAACAAATGATTACGAGCGCGAACTTTGCCGTGATGGTGCCCGACGCGATGGTTACGTTCGATCCGGTGGCGACTTCTGCGACAACCACGTTCATTGGCGGAATGTGGGTTACGCGGGTGCCGTCTTCAGGCCTCGCAGGTAATACCTTTCTCGCCGGAGTCGTTTTCCAGGTTCCAGCCGGAATTCCTGGAGGCTTGAAAAACGTTCAATGGAGCGGGACAATTATTCCGGACACGCCGCGGACAAGTTTGCACTGGAAGTGGGCTGCTGCCGTTTACACTCTGTTTAGCTCTGACTACAACTTACTTGGGGTGAAGCCGGTTGACGACAATAAAGCAAGTCAGTACAAGAATTCCGACGCCGCCGGAACGCCGGAGAATTTCAAGCCCTCTGTAATCGACGGAGCAACCGGTGGCGGAGGCGCAAACTATACCGGCGGATATAGCGGGACTGCCCAAGTGGGTGCGTGTTCGCAATAGCGCCTCTCAAATTCAATCGGCCAGGGCTAGTCTCGATCCGACCCGGATCAAAATCGCTCTGGCCAACTTATTGCTTCGGAATTAGATAACCCGTCGAATGCCTGATAAAAGCTCCAAACCTGTTTCCGTTGTCACCGGCGGGGCAGGCTTTTTGGGATCGCATTTGGCCGATCGACTCCTTAGCGAAGGCCATCGGGTAATTGCGATCGACAATTTGATCACTGGCAACCCCGCGAACGTCGGGCACCTCGCCGGCAATCCCGATTTCCACTTTATCAAGCATAACGTTTCCAATTTCATTTTCCTGCCGGAAGACAAGCTCGATTACGTCTTTCACTTCGCATCACCGGCGAGTCCGATTGACTATCTCGAGCTGCCGATCCCAACGTTGAAAGTCGGTGCGCTCGGCACGCACAACACGCTTGGCCTCGCCAAGGATAAAAAGGCCACCTTCATTTTGGCGTCGACATCGGAATGCTACGGCGACCCGCTGGTGCATCCACAAAAAGAAGATTACTGGGGCAACGTGAACCCGATTGGGCCGCGCGGCGTTTATGACGAAGCGAAGCGTTTCGCCGAGGCGATTACCATGGCGTATCACCGCTACCACAAAGTCGACACCAGAATCGTCCGGATTTTTAACACCTACGGGCCGCGGATGCGATTGCGTGACGGGCGCGTGGTTCCTGCGTTTATCGGCCAGGCGCTCGCTGGAAAACCGCTGACCGTTTTTGGTGACGGATCGCAAACGCGCTCGTTTTGTTATGTCTCGGACTTGATCGACGGAATTTTTAGACTCGCGATGAGCGACTTCCACGAGCCGGTCAACATCGGCAATCCACGCGAGATGACGATCAAGCAGTTCGCGGAGGAAATCCTGCGCATCACCGGCGCAAAATCGAAAATCGAATACAAAGCACTGCCGGAAGACGATCCGAAGGTGCGTCAGCCGGACATCACACGGGCGAAAAAAGTTCTGGGCTGGGAGCCAAAGGTTGAATTCGAAGAAGGAATCAAGAAGACGATTGAATATTTCCGGAATGCGTCAAACAGTGCTGGCTCGAATTAACGAAGCCTGCCGTGAGCGCCCGACCTCTTCTCTTTTGCGCTGTAATTCTGTTGCTCGCCGCAAACGGCGCCAGCGCCGCGAGATATCAGCGTTGTAGAGACGGCAAGACATTAGTTTGGAATAATCTCCGTGGTGTCGCCCAGGACGTAACCTGGTCCGGCCTTCGAGACCAAAACGGATACGCGACAGGGAAGGGGACTCTCACTTGGTATCGGCTTGGTACTTTCGTCAACAGTTATGCCGGGAAAATGGTCCGGGGAAAATTTGAAGGACCAGTCATAAGAGAACAGGGCAACACCAGATTACAGGCAGACTTCGCGAACGGGGAAAAAGCCGGCGGCTGGTCGGAGCCCGGCTCAAGTCCAAGCGCAGGCAACTCGACGCCTGCGCCTAAAGAAGAAGCTGAGAAGCCGGAGGAGCCGCTGGCAGAATCACCTTCGCCTTCGCCAGAAGCAACGACATCCAAACCGAGCCCAAGCCCGAGTCCGACACCGACACCTACGCCCACACCCCCACCTGAACCGAGCTCAAGTCCCACGCCGACGCCCTCGCTCGCGCCTAAACCAAGCCCGAGTCCCACGCCTACACCGACAGTTTTTGCTTCTCCGACACCAACGTCAACGCCTCGTGTGTCACCATCACCAAGTCCGACGCCGACACCGACCCCGGCGTCGGTTTTATCGACTCGGGCGCACCCACTGGAATTCACCAGTTCTCCGACGCCTCAACTGAAGACCGACGAACTGCCCGCGCGCGAACCATCACTTGTGCCGAGGAGTACGCCGACCACCTCCGTAGCGGGCGGTTCACGGAAAATTGATCCGAATCTGAAGCGTCAAATCATTGCGGACTTCAAGAAAGAGATAGACTTCGTCCTCGGCCAGGTCCGGGGTGCGACGGGAAATTTCCGGGAAGTCAATCAACTCCAACAGGTCCGAAGTTTGCCGGCATCGGCGTCGGCCCGCGTGACGTTTTTGGCGAATGAGGCGCGCGAATATCGGGCAAAGTTGGGATACGAAGTAACCTATTACGAATGTCTCGCTGAGATCCAGGCGGTCGATGCGCTGACGGTTGTCGATGAAGCGACGGGAGACATCGCGGCCAAAGATACACCGTCCGCCCGCAAAACTCTGGAGACTTTTCGCACGCGCTACTCGGAACCCACTGCGGAGGCGCAGAAGCCGTTATGGCGGTATCTGATCTCACTCTTTTCATTGTGCGAACGATTGAAAACGGAAGCCGAAGGACATTTGCAACGCGCGCTTTCGTTGGAGTCGGCCGGGAAGAAAGCCGACGCCCTCCAGGAATATCGCGAGATTGAGCGGATTTATCCAAATCCAATCACGGCGCAGAAAATCCGTCAATTGGAGAGCCAATCACCTTAGCCTGTGAAGATGCTAGTTTACGAACATCGAACTCATCCATTGTTGAGCTGGCCGAAGTTTCTGCGGCGCGTCGGACACCATCTTGTTTTAGCGCTGATTGTAATTGGAATCGCTCTGGGGATCGGCGTGGTTGGATACCATTGGCTCGGAGGCCTGAGCTGGATCGATTCGCTCTTGAATGCGTCCATGATTCTCGGAGGGATGGGCCCGGTCGATCCGCTGAAATCAGACACGGCCAAAATTTTTGCGTCGCTTTATGCCTTGTTCTCCGGGCTCGCCTTCATCGGCATCTCGGGGTTGATGCTGGCGCCGTTTGCCCATCGATTGCTGCACCGGGTCCACTTGGAGGAAAAGTGAAAATTCAGCGCAACCCGTGGCCTTTCAATCGGTTGAATCGGGAGATGCAAAATTTCCCTGGTGTTGATATCATTTCGATTGTCAATTCCCTGAGAATGAAACGCGCGGTCGCGATTATTGGTCTGATTGCCGCCGGACTCTTTACCGGCCAGATATCGCGCGGCAGCGATTTCGACCCGATCTTTGGATTTTATCGTCCGGAACTCTTCGCCAACGTTGATAACACAGGATTGCTGCGCAATTTGCCGGTGACCGAATATTTGGACGGCCGTCTGCCCGGTTCGACCGCATTGGGTCGAATGGGCACTGCGCCGGTCGGGAATTTTTCAACTGCTCTTGCCAGCGCGGAGCCGCGGCAAAACGGCAATACGGTTTCAGGCCCGGTCAGGGATCCGAAGGACGGCAAAGATTATTCGTCAGTTGAAGCGATGGCTTTCGAAAAAGCATCCCTGTCATGGACCGGCGGCGAAGTTGGGTTCATGTATGGCCACGCCAGTGGAAAATTTGGTGGAGACACATTCAGTTCTTACATTCTCGGCAGCGTCGGCGACGATCATCTTCAAATCAATGTCGGGGCTGGATACGAGGAAACTCACTTCTCGCGCTCGCACCATTGAATCCTGAGCGCGCTCCCGATTCGGAAACCGAAACAACCCCGAACGTCCCTGCCGGCGTCCCAGACGGAACAGTGTGTCCGGTTTGCGGATCAATCGTCGTGCAGGAGAAATGCAAACTCGTTTGTCATAGCGACATCTGTCGCAGCCGCATCGTGATGAACTGCTCCGAATTCTGACCGGGGCTTGGCTCCAAAGCCCGGAAATTTTCCCGCGAGATACAGCCGGTTTTGCGTCAGAAACGATTTGACCGGTAGAACCCTATGAAGAAGAAATCTGCCGGTCGGTCCGGTTTCCTCCAGATCCGCGCCTTGGCGGCGTTGTTGATGTTTGGCGCTGCAATCGGTCTGGCCAAGTTCAGTTTTGCGCCGCCGCAACTTGTCAGCGCTCAACGCGCGCGGGGCGAGGTCGATCGTCCTCGCTACATGCCGGTTCCTGGCGGCGAGCGCGGCGAAACCAATGATCTCAATCGAATGGAGGAGGAGTGGAACAACCGTCTCACTTATCCTACTGGCGTTTTTGACCCGGCGTGGGTTCGCCAGGCCGCTGATGTCGATTCTTCGATCGCCAGCGCAATTCCGTTGGGCATTCCCATCAAAAACATAAACATGGCCGGTTCGCCTCTGGCCCTCAGTTCTGCCGGATTTACCGCTCTTGGTCCTTCGCCCCTGCAAATGACGGGGTGCTCGGGTTGTTACGACTACACAAAAACCGAAGGCCGCGTGAACTCCATCGCGGTCGATCCAACGACAACCACGAACGGCAGCATCGTTGCCTATCTCGGTTCGGTGGGCGGCGGTGTCTGGAAAACAACCAACTGTTGCAACAGTTCCACCACTTGGAGCGTTACGACGGACAGCCCGTTGCTCTCGACCATCAGTGTCGATTCGATCACCATCGATCCGAACAATCATAACACGATTTACGCCGGCACTGGCGACTTGAACTACGGGTCGTTTTCGATGGGCAGTCAGGGGATCCTGAAATCTATCGACGCCGGTGCGCACTGGACGCTGCTAGGCGCGAACGTTTTCGGACCGGCGCTCGCTGAACCGGTCGGTCAGTTTCCGCAATACAACGCGGTGGGCAAAGTGCGAGTAGATCCAAACAACAGCAACAACGTCGTCGCCGGCACCAAGACCGGACTTTATTTTTCCTACGATGCCGGCAACAACTGGACTGGTCCATGCACGCCGGACAATTTCAGCGGCCAGCGTCAGGACATCACCGGTCTTGAATTGAGCAACGTCGGCGGCACGACGCGTGTTGTCGCCGCAGTCGGCGTCCGCGGTATCGCCACCACGGTGCAATATGATCTCAACCAAAACGGCGCGAACGGCATTTACAAGGGAACGATGCCAGCGAGCGGTTGCCCGAGCGATTTCGCACCGATCACGACCAATGCGAATGGCTGGACAGGGACGCAAGCGACCAGCGGTGTCGCGTGTAATATGCCAATCAACGGCACTGTCTGCGCGAACCCAAACACGAATAAGTTGGGTCGGATCGACATCGCGGTTGCACCGAGCAATCCGAATTACATTTACGCGCAGGTTCAGGCAATCGAGACCCAATCGAGTTGCGGTGGGACCGGCTGCGAACTTGGTGCCTGGCGTAGCACCGATGGCGGGTCGACCTGGTCGCAGATTCCGGGCTCAACCGGAGCGGCACTCACTGACTGTGGAGGCAGCAACACCGACTACAACCAAAACTGGTACGACCAGGGCGTTGCGGTCGATCCAAACAATCCGGACCGCGTCTTCTTCGACACATTTGAGATTTGGTTTTGGCAAAACGGAAACAGTTCGTGGAACGACACCACCTGCGGCTACAGCGGTAGCACTGAAGTCGTGCACGTGGATCAACACGCGCTCGCGTTCGTGCCCGGCTCCTCGAGCACTCTTCTGGCCGGGAGCGACGGCGGCGTTTACGCCACAACAAATGCCAACGCTGCCAGTGGAAGTGTCAAGCCGAGCTGGGTCAACATGGACACCGGTTTGAACACGATCGAATTCTACTCCGGCGACATCAGCGCGAACTTTGCGACTGCAGCTTCGCCGCAAGCGAACGGCGGCGCGCAAGACAACGGCTCGAGTTCCGTAACATTTTCCGGGAGCCCGACCGGGCCGGTTCAGTGGCAAATGGGCGTGGGCGGGGATGGCTTCTTTGCCCGCATCGATCCCGTCGGCGGCAGGTTTTGGCAGGGGAACAATGGCGGGCAGCTCAATTATTGCGACATGACGGCTGGGGATTGCACAACGTCGAGCGCAAACTGGGTTCCCGACTCGAGCCCATGGTCAAATCCCGCTTCGCCCGACACGCAATCGTTCGTGCTTCCCTACGAGATCTATAAAGGCACTCCGGGTAATCCGGTCACCGATTGCTCGCCGAGCGGATGCGGACACCTGATCGTCGGTACGACTCGGGTTTGGGAAACGTTGACCGCCGGGAACGCCTGGGCTCCGGTTAGCATGAGTCTGGTGAAAGGAACGCTTGGTAATCGGTCCTTTATTAATCAGCTCGCATTCGAACCGCTGGACCAAACCCGCGCAGTCGTCGGCACGAACGATGGCAACGTGCAATACGGACACGGCATGGCCGTCGGAGGGCTGGCGACGTGGGTTGATCTGACCGGTGGAAACGCAATTCTGCCCAACCGGCCGATCCTCGACGTAGCTATGGATCCGACGACAACGACATCGCCAATTGGTTACGCTGCCGTCGGCGGATTCAATGCCAACACGCCAACCACCCCCGGACACGTTTTCCGGGTCGTTTGCACGGCCGATTGCGCAACGTTCACCTGGAGCGACAAAACAGGAAACCTTCCGGACATTCCGGTCGATTCCATCATCGCCAATCCGAAATTCCCGCAGCAAGTCTTCGCCGGTACCGACTGGGGTCTCTATTATACCAACGACGTCACCGCGATCTCGCCGACCTGGTATCGTTTCGACAACGGACTGCCACACGCGATGATTTGGGACATGCAGATCGATCGCGGGAACACCACGCTTTCAGTCTGGACCCGCAGTCGCGGCGCGTATGCCTGGCCGCTGCCGTCCGCGCCGCTGTTGAACCTCACGAACGTAGTTTCGCGCAAGACGCACGGTTCAGCCGGCACGTTCGATATCGATATTACCAATGGTAATGCGATCGAATGCCGTAGTGGTGGAACAAACAACACTTATAAGATGGTATTTACCTTTAGTAACCCGGTGTCCAGCTGCGGCGTTGCGAGCGCGGGCACAGTGACTGCGGGGCCTGGTGCAAATCAGTGCTCGGTCGATGTCAGCGTTGCGACTGGAAATTTCGTTACGGTGCAACTTACCGGTGTTACTGATGTTAACACCAACGTCGGAAACTTCTCCGGCACAATGGGTGTTCTCGTCGGCGACACGACGGCGAATGGAATGGTCAACTCCAGCGATATTGCGCAGGTCCAATCGCAGTCTGGACAACCAGTCACCCAAAGTAACTTCCGGGAAGACGTGACGGTTAACGGCGCAATCAACAGTTCTGACATCGCGCTTGTGCAATCGCAATCCGGCACGGCGCTCTCCGCGTCGCCAGCATCGACATCGTCACCAGTCTCGAGGTCCAAGCCACGAAAGCCTGTGCGAAACCAATAGGACTTGGTGGCGGTAATTCCGTCTGTGCTCATCGAAATCCGATGGGGCCGATTCTGTCTTGATGTCGGGCTCTCCGACGGAGTAGAGAACCTCCGTGATCTCTGCGTTCTCAGTGGTGAGATTTCTGCCGCGTTCTATTCAAATTGTCGCGATTGCCTCTCTGACGATTGCATTTGCGAGTAATCTTTTCGCCACTTCGGAGTACGATTACAAACGGGGAGAATATCTGGTGATCAAAGACGGGAAATCGCCGGACAAAAAGTTTTCGATCGTTTCCGGCGAAAATCAGAAGGGCGAGTTCGGCGTTTATCTGATGGACGCGCCCACTAAGAAAATAATCGGCCAACTCGAAGAAGTAGCGACCGATCTCGACACCGCGCCGGACGCTTACTATGCGCACTGGGCGCCCGACTCAAAACATGTCGCTATTTCGTCGCGGAGTGATCGTCACATGCTGGAGAACGTGATTTATCGGATTGAAAACCGGCGGGCTTATCTCGTGCAAACGCCTGAACTGCGTTGCCACGCCGTTCCCGATTTTTGCAAGCTTCTGAAGGATCTCGGCGATGTGCCTGATCGAGACGCGGATGATTCTGATTCGAAAGTGCGTCAGAACTCCAACGCTTCGGAAATCATGAAATGGACCTCGCCGACTCGCTTCAGTGTGAGCGAAGAATCCCAGTTTCAGATCAGAACGCGCGATCCTTCTTCAACAGTCGGCAAGTACGGTGAAGTTGAAAAGGAGAACGACGATAGCGCTGATTCGCCGGGTGGTGTCTACCACGTTTGGTTCGACGCGGAAGGCGAGTGCGAACTTTTGCCGGGCGACAAATCTCAAGTCGTCAGCACGCGTCCGGTCAAAAAGAAAGTGACCAGTGACGAGTGACCAGTGGCCAGAATGCAGGCGCAAACTGCAGCGGTAGTTGTTGAGATGCTGAAGAGTCGTCCTACTGGGAAGTATTTAGTTCTGCTGCGCTCTTAAGGTCTGCATCCGCACCCTCCGTGTCGCCCTTTGCCCGCCTGGCTTCGCTTCGATTCTTATAAATGAGCGCGATCTTCGGATTGATTTCGATTGCCTTGCTGAAATCGGCAATCGCGCCATCCAGGTCGCCTTTGGTTTTCTTGACGTTCCCGCGATTGTTGAACGCGTTCGCATTTTTCGGATTCAACTCGATCGCCTTGTTGTAATCCGCAATCGCGCCGTCTTTGTCTTCCTTCGAATTCTTCGCCAGCGCGCGATTGAAATAGGCGAACTCCGCATTTTTTGGATCCAACTCAATCGATTTTGAATAATCAGCGATCGCGCCATCGTTGTCGCCTTTGCCACGTTTCGCGATGCCGCGGTCGTTGTAATACTCGTGATCGTTGGGCGTGAGCTCAATCGCATGATTGAAGTCGGCGATCGCTCCATCAAAATCGCGTTTATCGCGTTTGGCCAGACCTCGGCTGTAATAAGCGCCGGCTGATTTGGGATCGAGAGCGATCGCCCGTCCAAAATCGGCGATCGCGCCGTTCGCATCGCCGTCATGCCCGCGAACGTTGCCGCGAGTTATGTAACCGCCGGCGTCTTTGGGATTCGGTCCGATCTTTGGTTCCGTAGCTGGAGCCTCTTTTGGCGATTCGAGATCTTCCCACCCGCGTTCCGACAATTCGAATTCGCCTCCGTTAACGCTGACCAGATACCCAAAGCTCAGCTTCACCTGGTTCGCCGCGCTCGCTGGAACAACTTTGTCGCCTTCCACCTTCAACGAACCATCGAAGCCGTGCAGCAAGACGCTTTCGTTTTTGTCGTAAAGCGGCTTGGCGAACCGCCACTTAGTCGGAGTTCCCTTTGGATTTGACGAACGCGCCTGGAACAACCATTGCGCCCTGCCGTCCTCTTGGGACTTGTTTACGAGTTTGATGTCGGCCGGCGCGGGATTGAACGCCACGTTGACGAGTTTGATCCAGTTCTCCAGTTTGCGCGCCGTCTCCTTGTTGACTGGCTGACCGGTTTCGCCCCAATCGTTCGATTTCAGCCATGGCTTTCCATGTTTGCGCGCGAAAGTTCCCTCATCGCAACGTATCCGTTCCGGTCCGTTATCCGGGTATCGATCGTAGGCGAACGAGACCGGCAAAGTCGCAATCGCAACCACATGAACGCCGGCGTAAAATTCGCGGCTGTAATCGATATTGTCGGCGGCGACCTTGGCGCCGTCCTGCGCGCGCGACACAGGCGCGTTAAAAATTAGTAAGGCAATGGCAGCGGCAACGAAGAGTTTTGAATTCATAAAGATATCGCCGGTAACCCGGGCGATGACGCCCGATGCGGTCTTACGTCTGGGCGTGGCCGAAAGAAAGGAAAATGTTGGTGGACAGTTTTGGTTTGTTTCAGCGCGGCGGGATGGATAAACTCGAAATATGTTCCCCAGCGGTTTGCTGCCACGTAGCCGGATTAGGCCGAATTTTCCCGCCTTTAACTGCCGAATAATTCGGCCTAATTCTCGTTAGACGATGAGGCCGGGCGAGGTTTGGTTGCGCTTTCTGTTTTGGGCCAGCTATGTCATCACCGTGGTCATGGACGCAGCGGCACTAGCGGTTGTTTGGCCAGCATTTAAGCGCACTCGCAACCGCGGCTTTCTGCTCATCGCTTTCGCATTTGCTCTTGGCATATTTACCACCGTCTGTGATCACACGCTTGCGACGACGCGCATGTCCCAACTGGAGTGGATTTTTTATCGCACGATTCGTCGGCTGTCCTATTTCGGCGACATCATTTGCATTTCTGTTGGCGTCATTTTCGTTACACGTTCTTACCTAGCTCAGTTTGTAGAACCAAAATCGTCTAACCAATCGCTCCAGCCAACCGCTGACCGTTTAGGAAATCGCGAAAATGAGATTAGAAAATAGAGGGGACGTGACAAAGCTCGCTTTCATCAGCGGTGGCTTATCTTTTTCTCGTTAGACGCTGGTGAACGCGCGATTACTAACAATGGCTCTGTTGCTGACGTTGATGGCCGCCGCCGGATGGAGTAGCGATAAAGCCGGGGAGCAGCAGGAGCTTCAATTGAACCGCGCGAAGTGGGATCACCGCAGCATCACGAGTTACGACATCCGGCTTCGCGATGAAACTTGCTTCTGTCCGCCACCCAGCCGCGGTCCGTTTCGAGTGAACGTTAAGGGGGGCAAGGTCATTAAAGCCGTTTACGAGGGTCAGAAGGGCAATGGCTACTGGCCCGGTCGAGTAGTTTCCGAAAAGGACTACGACATGAACGGTTTGATTGCGACTGTCGAAGAAATCTTTCTGAGAGCTGAGAAAGTAATCAACGCACCGGACCAACCCCATAAGATTCGCTACGATCCTGAATACGGGTTCCCAACTCTGATTAACGTCGATAACCCGCCTCGCATTGCAGACGCTCAATGGAGGCTGGTAGTTGATGAGTTCCGTCCCGCTAATCGATGATGCAGCCCGCGTCTAACCATGCGCTGGAGCGAACCGCTGACCGGCACACAAAGAAAGTTGAGACGCTGATTCGTGAGTTGGTGAGATGAAAACTTGCGCTCCCGTCAGCGGTCGCTCAGCTTGTTGTCGTTAGATGGCAATCTCGACCATACTCGCATTGCTGTTTGGTTTGGTGACCGCCTTCTTTGCGGCGGTTTACTGCTTCAAGCCCGACATGATCGTTCGTCAGGTCAATGAAAATGCAGGGCGCACGCCCAAGTTGCTACACTTCGCCCTTCCTATTCAACCACGCGAAGGCCAGATCACAGTCCGACAGGTTCGTAGCACCGGACTCGGTCTGTTCTTGATTAGCGCGTGGTTTCTGCTCGTCGCAATCATGGCTATCATTGGACACTGATGTTGCAGATTGCGCATCTAACCAATCGATGAAGCCAACGGGAGGGCGCAAGCGCCCGTTGAGCTGTTTAGAAGTTGAGTCGTTGAGATGAAGTTTTGCGTCACCGCCTGCCGTGGCTTATCTCTTTCTCGTTAGACGATGAAGCGTTCGGTTAAAATTGCTGCAAAAACCGTTAACATCGCGCTCATCGTCGTCTTGGTGTGTGCATTCGGTCTGGCCGCGGAGGCAGCGCTTCACCCCGTAATACCCAAGACGTATCAAAAAGTCCTCGATCGACTTCCCGACCTTTTCGCCAGCGGACTCGCACTCGCCTTTGTCGTTGCCCTTGTCAGCGGTTTCCACATTGCTGTCTCTGCTGCGTTGGAAAGAATGAGAGATAAAAACACGCCATCAGGTCCGGACACGTAAATCGCCTACCAATCGATGAAGCCAACGGCCGAGGGCGCAAGCGCCCGTTGAGATGTTGAGATGGTGAGATGTGGAGTAGTTGAGATGAAATTTTGTGCTAACACATGCCGTGGCTTATCTCTTTCTCGTTAGGTCTCATGAGTACGTCGGCGAAATTTCCCTCCGGAGAGTGGATTGGATTCTACGTCTATTCCGGCCGCACAAGGCGCTTTTTAATGGACTTGATTTTGACCTTCTCAGACGGTCGCATTTCAGGCGAAGGGTGTGATGGGATCGGTCCGTTCTCGATCGTCGGTGATTATTCTGAGACAACCTTGGACTGCCGCTGGGCGAAGACTTATATCGGCCGGCATTCCGTTGACTATTTCGGCTGCCGAGAGGGGAAAGGCATTTCGGGTACTTGGAGCTTACCTACGAGAAAAGGCGGATTCCAGATATGGCCGATCGGTAGCGAGCCAAGTCTTGAAGGCATCTCAGCGGAAGAAGATATTGAACTCGCGGAAGCACTAGGAGAGGCTGCGACAGCGAAGACCTAACCAATCGATGAAGCCAACCACGAGCCGCTGCGCGGCAAGTACAAAGTAAAGATTATGAAGGATGAAGTAAAAGCGAAGCTCTCTGTCGCTCGCGGTAGCTCAGCTTGTTCTCGTTAGACAGGTTCCGGCGCACTTTTGTCCGTTGTGCATTTGACGCAGGCACCTTTCTCTTCAGAGTTCGCCGATGTTTACAAAATGTTCCCATACCGTCGCTGCCCTTGCGCTTCTTTTGTTCGCGAGTTGTGCGCAACAGCCACTTAGCTCGATCGATCGAACTAAGTACAAAACCGTGGCACTCGACCCGGACATTAAGGCTCCGGATCACTACGTTTACCGCGATATTACTGGTAAACGCTGGCGTGGTCTGGCTGGCGGCATCATAGGCCTGATGGCAGGCGCGGCTTCGGAAGGTCCCGGTTTCCATCGCTTCGATGCGGCCGCCAGGAAGAACCCGATCGATATTCGCGCGGTGGTTCGGCGGCACACGGAGAGCGCGCTGCGCAGCTCGCAACTTCTTAAACTGGTACCGGCCAATGGGGACACGACTTTGAAAATCGAGATTCAAGGTTACGGCGTCGGTCCGGTGAATGGACGCGAGCTCGGCGGGATCATTGCCGCGCAGACAACACTGATTGGCCGCGACGGGAAAGTAATTTGGAAAAAAGATGAATGGGCCAACAGCGCTACGAGTGCATTGCTGGAGAACATCGAGGCAAATCCCTCGCTTTGGCCGAAGATGGCTAACGAAGCTGCCGAAGCGTTGGCAAAGAAACTTGTCCTCGTGACAACCAAAACGGAGCGAACGGTGGCAGAGCCGTTCATGTAACGGTGAAGCTTCACAAATCGCAAGTTGCAGCCGGCGCGGCGATCCTCGCACTCAGCTTCCTAACAAGTTGCGCCACACCTGAGCCAAAACCGGCGGGCGTAGGTCGCGGCATTTCGTTTTCGGTCACTCCGCTTTACCCGCACAGCTTTGACATCACCGCCTCCGGTTCGCGGTTGCGCGACGCGCAAGAGCTCAAAGATGCCTGGCAAAAGAAAGCAGTGATGCTTGCCAAGGGCCACCGATTCAAAATCACTTCGCCGCCGGTTGTGCATAATGACGAATCAGATTACTCCGGCGGCATCTACGGCGGACCGCAGTTAACTCGAAGTGTCACGGGAACGATCGCAGTTACCGACTGAGGACCTGACGCACGTCGTCGGAAAACTTGCGCTTTCTGATCAGCTCAGCTTCATCTGGTTCCGTCCCATGAAACCCGAATCGGAAGTTTCTGAAGAGATGGTGAATCTAACGCAGGCAGTTATTGAGACGCAGCAGTTGCGGGCATGGTTCTATGCCCTGGAGCGGCTTCCTGTTTCAGTGCGTGACACAACATTTTCCGAGATGGCAGCAGAACTGCGACATTCGGGTGAAGACTCAGGGCTGGCGGACGCCGTGGCTTCGTTAGCAAACCCGAAGATCTATCGGAGCGTTTTAGAAACGATTCGAGAGCGGGTCGGAGATCCCGGCCCTAGAACCGATCGTTGAAGTAGCGGGAGTTACTTTTTCGTCGCGCGGGTGAGGAGATAGTCCTGCCGAAGAATGTTGTTCTCGAAATAAGGCTCGGCCAGCTCTTCGTATTCGCGGACGCGTTAACAAGTACAAAAAGGCTGAATCGACAATTCCCGAAAAAATGCAATGCCGTCCGGTACGATTTTGTCGAACCACGCAAGCTTGGATTTTTCGGAGCCGAGTGGCTACGGTTTCCAGCGATCCGCCAGCGATCCGTCCGGCGCCTGAGCCACTACGTGGCTATTGTTCGCTGGCGCCGGGGCGGCGTTCTGGGTTTCTTCCGTCGGAGCCGGGGCGTGCCGGACCCGGTGTGGCGGCGCGTTATTTGTCGAAAACGACGGAATGAAATCGGACGGATCGTATCCGAAATAATAGGCAGCCGCGAGTGCGACTAGAAGGAGTGCGACAAGGGCTTTCATTTCGTTCACTAACAAAAACCAGCAGCAACCGCGCCAGCCGCGTTGGGTACTGTCAGCGACTCAGAAATTTCCGAGCTGGCGAAACCAACGCAGCGCGAGTCGAACCTGCGCGGGATCGACTTCATGACCGCCGGCGAACGATTCGACCCGGACGCGTTTGAAGCCGGTATTCACCAGGGAAGCTCGAACGCGTTCGTGCTTGAACGGCGGCGCGATCGAATCGCCGGTGCCGCTGCTGAGCCAGATCGGGATGTTTAAAAAACTGGATGGGGGATGATACGTTCTGTAAGCGAGGCTGATTTGATCGTCGTTCATTCCCGCCAGGAAAAAACCGCAAATCTTCACCGCCTGCGCGCTCGCGAGCATGGCGCCCATGAAACCGCTTCGCTTCGCCCCGCCGGAAAATCCGGCGAACGCAACCGGCCAGCGCGTAGATTGCGGCCATTCCTTGTGCAGCAGTTGGATGGCAGCGCTGAGAAGGCCAAGCCTCCACGAATCCGAATCAACCCGTGGCGGAATCGTCGCATCCGTCGCCAGGACGATCCAGCCTTCGGCAATGCCCGGTTCCTGATAGAAAGGTGCGTCCATCGGATTGGTCCGACGATTGTCCGCCGTCGATATCACGATCAAAATCGGCCATGTCCGCGAGGGATCGAATCCTTTTGGAAAACTGATCAGCGCCCGGCCGGTGGTGGGCCGCGGATTACCGCCAGCCGCGGAATAGTCCTGAAAGAATTTGTCGACCGGAAATCGGATATCGAGCGTTTGGCCCGGTGGAACGGTTTGACCGGCCAAGGTCGCGCTTTTGCAAGTTGCTGCGCGGAACGGGCAAAGAAGCGCTGCGATGAACAAAACGGCCCGAGCAACGCGGTTCACGGAGGCAATCAATCGAACAAGGAGCGCGTTGTCCAATCGTGTATCAAGCCGCGAGCGAGAAATTCCTGTCGACTGTCGAATTGCGGATTACGGCAAGATCGACACCTGGACGCCTATCTGGACGAACCGGAACATCGTTTTAACAATCGGAAGAATCAGTATTTGTTTCGGGACACATTGCTCAAGTTGCTTAGTGCGGAGAAGCTGCCTTATGCGGAGTTGGTAAAGGCTGCTGCTTAGGATTGGTTAGCTGATCAAATGCGTCTCCAACTATGTTTTTAACCGTCAGTGATTCGGTGCAAAGCTCGTCAAGGGCGGCCAAAAAACTGGCTTCTGTCAAATTGTCATTGATCGCAATTTTCCTCTCAATGATGTCGGTCGGCCCTATTAGGGCGATAGTGATTTTTTCTTTGGCAGCCTTGTTCGCAATTTGCTGAACGAAATTTTGTTGCTCGCTGGGCGACATTTTGTCGAATACGTCCCTATGTTCCGGGCTAAACACTCCGATAACTTGGAGCACCAAGTAGTCGTTATGGTCCTTTTGCTGCGCGATAATAAACGGAACGCCACCCTGGGACATGCCTTGTATCATGAAAGATATATTATCGGGCGGTTTCTGAGACGTTATCATCAGCCCTTCTAGCCAACGCCTGACGTGAACCTCGATATTTTTTGGCGCAACTCGATTCTGTGTTGCTGTAAGCGGTACTGTTGTTCGATAATATCCATATCCAGAAAACGCCAATCCGCCGATGGCTAAAATTACAACTAGCTTCGCGCGGCGATTAGATTTCACAGGCACGTTGATTGGCAGCATAGGAGACGGATCAGATTGTTTCTTGATCCGCTGCGTAATCCGTTGATCGACTCCGAAGAAAACAAGCAGCATGACGACCAGCTGCCCTGCTCCAATCGCAATGTTGACCTGCTCAGTAGACATGCCAGTAGCCTCCGCTTTTTGCCGCTCGCAATAAAGGTCGTTTTCGTGATACGAACTGTGGCTAATGCTCCTCCCGATTGTCGCTGCTGTTTTCCTCGGTGCATGGGGATTGCCTGCGTCATGGCATCCACAGCCCTCCCAACAACAGGAGTACAATCAGCAGGAACCAACCACCAATCAGACAATCTCCGATCCTGGAATAACCGGAGAAACAAAAATTGATAGCGAGCGCCGGAGCGGCAAAGATAAACAACAAGATCCCTGCTGGTATAAGCCAATTCGATGGCTTGATGAACACGCTGGATTCGTTACCGCTCTCGCCACGCTCGCTATAGCTGGATTCACTTGGGCTTTGTACGTTGCTACGAAAAGACTCTGGCTGGCTGGCGAAATTCATTCTGAGCGGGAATTGAGGGCATACATGTGCGTTGATGCAGCGGCCATCCACGGTTTTGGCTCTGTCAAACCGATGAGAGCTGAACTGAACATGATAAATGCAGGCCAAACTCCGGCGCACGATTTTGTCCACCAAGTTGCAATTTGTCTGAAGACTCCAGGGGAAGTGATAGACGATCCGGCTGTGGCGTTCGGTGTAGATCCGATCTTGGTTGGACCTCGAGTTGAACAGACTTGCGGAACATACGGCTGGATTCTTAGCCCGAAGGAAGTTGAGATGATCGAAAAAGGGGAGCGCGAAATCTGCGTATTTGCCAGGTTTCGTTACCGCGACATTTTCGGTAAATGGCACGGCTTCAGATTTGGTGCAAAAACGATGTGGAATGAAGGGGAACTTGTTGAGCGAAAGGGCGCAACGATTCCACTGAGTCCCTGCGATTATCGCCCCGAAAGCCCAACACAACGCGACAACAGCTAGTAGCTTAGACAGCGATACTGCGCCCCCTGTCGGCGGAAGTTGCCTAGTTGACTCAAGCTCGGTCGACTGATGTTGCATCGCGCTGATAACCCTCAAGACAAGTGAGCTCGCAGTCTTAATTCCCACCCGATCATGAGTTTTTTCAACGAACCGGACCAGCCGATTTGGATTGACCTTGGCCTTCGAATGTAAATAATCGGAAACCATGCGAGGGAAGCTGTTCTTGGGTTTGCTGGCGTGCCTGGTTCTGACGTTCGCCGTCGCGAGCGTGCGGGCGGAGCAATTGCAAAAAGTCAGTCCGAACAACGCCGGGTTCACGATTATGCCTATCGTTCCCGGCGGAGGCGATCCGAGCGGACCGCCCACACTGGATCCAAGTCTGCGCGGCCCCTTGCTTGATCCGACCGTTCCGGCTTCCGGTCCGGGCGCAGTTGCCGTCGTACCGGAACCATCGACGATCGCGATGCTATTTCTTGGCTCCGGTTGCGCCGGTGCGTTCAGCGTACTCCGCCGTCGCCGCCGCGCTTAGGTTTTTCGCGCACACGCCTCGTTGGCGAAAATTTTTGGCTCGCTGTCGGACCGTTCCATACGGCCAAATCTAGGCAAATCATTACGCTCGACCTAGGATTATGAGACAGAATCGTATTCGGTTAATTCAATGATTTCGTGAATACATCTCTTTCCATTCGTTCGCAAAAATTCCCCGGTGCAAAACTCTAGCGGATTCAAACCAGTGATTTTTTGAACACAGGTAACGCTTGCCCGTGCTCCCAATGTCTTAGTGCCTGCAGAAGACGGTTTTACGTCTTTTGCGTTTGAATTTGCTCGACAATTATTCTTGGACTCGTTAGGAACTTCCTCGATTACGTCACCCGACGTTTCAACGCATTTTCGGCCGAGCTGAAAGGTTCGTGGGGCTGCACCTTCGCTGAGACACCGCTTAACGCGATTTCCAGAATCCAACTGAGCCCCGAGTCAGCCGAAACTTCGTCCACCAATTTCCGGAGAAAGGATGGTGAGATGAAGAAACACTGCTCCTTGGTTCCGTGCAGAACTGGATTGCAGTGAATTAAAAATGCGACTCACAAAAATAAAAAATGAAAACCTCACCAGCAAATCTACTCGCGACGATTCTCACGTTTTTTATCGCATCCTTGCCCGCTTCCAACGCGCTCGCTCAACAAATCCGACCGGACGAGGCGAAGCGAACTACCTTGAATCAGGCGTACGGCAAACTGCCTCTTAGCTTTGAGGCTAATCAGGGTCAGACCGATCCGCAGGTGAAATTCCTGTCCCATGGAAATGGCTACAGTCTGTTCCTCACGCCAACCGAGGCGGTACTCGTGTTGGAAAAAACAGCTCGCGAAAACCACGCTCACCCACGAGTAATGTCGAGCCGGGCGATCAACGACCAGCCCAAGACGTCCCAAGTCTCGTTGCCGGCGACAGTGCTGCGCGTGAAGCTTATGGGCAGCAACCCTAACGCCAGAATTGCCGGTATCGGTGAGTTGCCCGGCAAAAGCAACTATCTGATCGGCAACGACCCGAATCAATGGCGCACCAACATTAGCAACTACACAAAGGTTGAGTACCCGTGAAGTCTATCCCGGGATCGACCTTATTTATTACGGTAACCAGCGCCAGTTAGAGCACGATTTTGTGGTTGCGCCTGGTGCTGATCCTAAAGCAATTAGGCTGACTTTCGATGGCGCTAAGAAGATCTCCCGCAATTCAGCAGGTGATTTGGTGGTAAACACCAAGGAAGGACAGGTCCAGCTAAAGCAGCTCCGTGTTTACCAAAAGTTGAACGGCGAGGAAAAGAAAATTCCAGGGCACTATGTCCTAAAGGGAAAGCGCCGCGTTGCTTTCGAGGTTGCCGAATACGACCGCCGCCAGCCCCTTATTATTGATCCTGTCCTCAGTTACTCCACATATTTGGGTGGCCACGACTATGATTCTGGCCGGGGTATTGCTATAGACGCCTCGGGAAATGCTTACGTCACCGGCGAAACTAAGTCCGAAGACTTCCCCACTACCCCAGGTGCGTTCCAGACTACCCACGGTCTCTCTACTACAGTCTTCGTGACAAAGCTGAACCCCACCGGCACCGCCTTGGTCTACTCCACCTACTTGGGCAGCTGTTTCTTTTACCCTTCGACCTGCAGCAGTTCGACAGACGAAGGCTTCGGCATCGCTGTAGACGCCTCGGGAAATGCTTACGTCACCGGCGAAACTACTTCCACCAACTTCCCCACTACCCCAGGCGCTTTCCAGACGACCGGCAATGGTCACGAGACCGCCTTCGTGACTAAGCTAGATCCTACCGGCAGCGCCCTGGTTTACTCCACTTACCTTGGCGGCAGTTCGGCAGACCACGGCACTGGCATCGCGGTGGATGCCTTCGGCAATGCTTACGTGACCGGTGTTACTTCTTCCACCAACTTCCCCACCACCCCAGGCGCCTTCCAGACTACCTACGCCGGTGGTGCCGACGTCTTCGTGACCAAGGTGAATCCTGCCGGCAGCGGCTTGACCTATTCCACCTACTTAGGCGGCAATTCGGATGACGAAGGTGGGGGCATCGCTGCGGACGCCTCTGGCACTGTTTACGTCGCCGGCTACACTACCTCCACCAACTTCCCCACCACATCAGGCGCCTTCCAGACTACGAACGCTGGTTCCTACGACGTCTTCGTGACTGAGCTAGATCCCACCGGCAGCACCCTGGTCTACTCCACCTACTTGGGCGGCAGTTCTAATGACTTCGTTACGGGCATCACTGCGGACGCCTCTGGCACTGTTTACGTCGCCGGCTACACTACCTCCACCAACTTCCCCACCACCTCAGGCGCCTTCCAGACTACGAACGCCGGTTCCTACGACGTCTTCGTGACTGAGCTAGATCCCACCGGCAACACCCTGGTCTACTCCACCTACTTGGGCGGCAGTTCGATCGACGCAGCCTTCGGCATCGGCGTGGATGCCTTGGGCAATGCTTACGTCACCGGCGAAACTACCTCCACCAACTTCCCCACCACCTCAGGCGCCTTCCAGACTACGAACGCTGGTGGCTTCGACGTCTTCGTGGCCGAGCTGAACTCCACCGGCACCGCCTTGGTCTACTCCACCTACTTGGGCGGTAGTTCGGACGACAACGCCAATGCCATCGCGGTGGGTGCGTCCGGCAATGCTTATATCGCCGGCCAAACTACTTCCACTAACTTCCCCACCACCGCGGGGGCCTTCCAGACTACCTCCGGCGGTGCCGCTGACTCCTTTGTCGCAGAGCTCTCCGCTCCCGCTCCTACACCAACTCCTACTCCTACTCCTACTCCGACACCAACACCAACCCCTACCCCTACCCCAACCCCGACGCCCACACCCACACCGACCCCAACTCCGACGCCCACACCCACACCGACCCCAACTCCGACACCGACACCCACACCCACACCCACACCCACACCGACACCGACACCCACACCCACACCCACCCCAACCCCAACGCCCACGCCCACGCCAACTCCGACGCCCACACCAACTCCAACGTGCTCGCCTCAGACGAGTTCCATCAGCACGAATTTTAATGGGACTTCGATCAGCGCCAGCAGCAACATCTGGTTTAGCGCCAACTTCCTAGCGAGCGGCGTCCCATCGACCGGCGCAACCGTGTTCTTCCAGAACGCAAGCGTGATGATTAGCTCCAAGAATGGGAACTTTACCTATACTGTTCCCAACGGGACAATTGTTTTTAGTCCCACCGCCACATGTGCCTCAACGAGCTTCAGTGGCGGCCAATGGGTTACGACAGTCCCAGTGAGCGGTAGCGATGAGATCCTTCTGTCCGCTCTAGGAATCAAAGCGGCTGTGAATCTAGCCGGAGCCACGGTGAAATTCACGGCCACTTTTAGCGCTAACGTCACAGGCATTTCGATCAACTGGAAGGCGGGTTCAGCGGTCTACACAACCGACATGACGCAACCAAGCTACAACAATCTCGGTGTGAAGCCGACGCATACGAATGCATGTCTGTACAACAATAGTGACCACGCCGGAACACCGGAAAACGAAAAGAAGTTTGTCACCGGAGGTGCCTCGGGCGGTGGTGGATCGAACTACACCGGCTCTTGGAGCGCAACCGCTAGCGTGAAACTTTGCCCGTGAAATCGAGAGTGTTCGCTCGAACCGCTTCTCAGAACGAGAATAGCCTCGGGAAAGTGCGTCGCTGGGCGACGCGGCTCACGGCTAAACACCACTGCAAGCGAGAAGCCGACCACCGAGGGTTTCATACAGATCATGACGTGACCGAGCATGGAAAAGAGTGCGCCAATTATCCAGCTTTTAACGAAGGAACATCCCCAACAGGGCTTTTTCGGGAGGCGGCGATCTCCATCGAAAAGTCGTCGCCAAGAAACGCGCAGCAAATCACAAACCTCGGTGAACCATTCGCATCCAGTTCGCTTCTATTATATTCCAAATGAAAGCGAACCTTGACGACCCGCATGATTACACGCCCCCAAGTGGAACTCTGTTTCTTGTGTTGACCACAATTCTAACATTAATATTCGGACTGATTATGTGGATGGCGGGTGCGTTTCGATTGGGTTGACATCAACATTGTAAACTCGGCTGCCCGCGAATTACGATTTCCGTCGGTTCTTTTGGCGGAGAACTAAGGGGACGCCGCCTCTCAAGAGAGATTCCTTTCAGGGATTTTCGGGAGGCGGAGATCTTCCGAACGCATCTTGTTATTTGCCGCTCGGGCATGATAGTTTTTAGTGTGGAGAGCGAGCCAAGCAGCGACGATCCTTTCGACAAAGCATTAAACGATATCGGAAGCGCGATTGAGCGGAATATTGACCGGGCCAGTCGCAGTGCAGTCCATCTCGACCGTACGCTTATTTCACTTTCAGCGGGTGCGTTGATTTTATCCATTTCGTTTGTTCCAATCTTTGCCCCGCAGAAGCTTTGGCTTCCACTTCTGTTCTTCGCTTGGCTTTCGTTTGTCTCCTCAATGATTTTAGTAATTCTGGCGATGCGTTCGGAGCAATACGCTATCGAAAAAGAGATTCACAATGCGGCGACGAGCTTAAAGCAGTTGGAAGAACATCCAACTTTCGCTCGTAAAATAATCGCTCAGTTAGGTCTTCCCGCACCTGTTAGCACCAAGCAAGTCAGCAAGAATTTGGTGGTTATGCGTCTGAATAGATGCGCCCTTATAGCCTTCATAATCGGAGTTGTCAGCCTTGCGACCTTTACTGGTTACAACCTATGGCGCACACCGCCCCCGGTATCCTCGGCCAAAAGTGTAAACCCATAGGTTCTTCAATCGCTGCCGGACTTGGGCCGCAGCACTGCGGATCATACTCGTTGCGTTCCGCTTTCGAGCGGTTGGCGTCATCACCACCTGCACGGCAGCCAAGGTGAAGATAGCTGGCCCTGCTCATTCCAGTTGACCCGTAGGCATCAACATGCAAGCGGGTAGGCCGTATGAGGTGTCACCTATTGTGAGCACAGCGAAAAATCGCGTGTCTCTGTTCTTAAGCCACGCTTCGGAAGACAAAGCGCCGTTCGTGAACGCTCTCGCGGCGAAACTTGAAGGGGAGTATGACCTTTGGTTTGACGAGTATTCGTTGAAGGTAGGAGATAGTATTTTCGAGAGCGTCTCACGCGGGCTCAGAGCGTGTGACTACGGCATAGTTGTTCTAAGCCCCAACTTCTTTTTAAAAAAATGGACTCGCGCTGAGCTGGACGGCCTCTTTGCGCTCGAACGAGTCATGCACAAAATAATCTTACCGGTATGGCTTGGCGTATCACAAGAAGACGTGCTCAATTTCTCGCCAATTCTTGCTGATCGTAAAGCGGCTCTGGCGTCGGACGGTGTTGAATCAGTGGTGAGCGGATTAAACTTGGCAATCTCGACGAGCAGAGAAGTGCGTGTGCAGGAGGCGGGAGGAAGCACTGTCAGCCGTGCCGCTCAATTAAGCCACGACAAGGCCGAACGCGATCGATCCGCCCAAATGCTCCAACAACCTGACGGGATCAACTTAGTGAGAGAGCAATCTAAATTGCTTTTTGACACCGCTGAGGTGGCAACTGTCCGCCTGATCGAAGCTAGTCCAGCGCTAGCGCTCTCCTATAAACGGGACAACACGCATGGTGGTGTCGCGTTTTTAAATATCTACGGGTCGAATGACCTCTTGGAACGCTTTGACTACCTTCCAAAGTATACGAATACGGCAGGGAATGATGAGCTTGGCATTCATCTTTGCCGGTACAGCGAGTCTCACCGCGAACAAAATGAGCCAGCGACGAAGATCAATAACCGAAATTTCATACCGTTCATCACACTCGCGGATCAGGTTCTCTGGAAAGATGCCAAAGGTTTGCACGACTCGACCGAGGTGATCGAGTTGGCTCATGCCGAGTTCGTCGAGCAGATTGGCAAAGAACAGCGCGGTTGATTGCATGCATAGTTGCCGCTGGGGCGCGAAGCTGTGCGGCTTCGATTCGTTGCCATCATTGGTCGAAAGGTTCAATCAACAATCCTCAACCACCTTCGTACGAGACCGTGAAACACCCTGTTCGCGTCAAGGTACTGTCCCGTGATCGCCACGCCCGAGTCGCTACCCGTGAGATTCCGGCAGCCAAGTTTTTTGTGTGCGTATTTGTGCGTACGACCACTTCCAAGCCGCGATTATACGAGGGAAAAGCGGATTTTCCGCGTAGGTTCGAGTCCTATCGACGAGACGCGGCGGTTACTCGGCCGATTTCTTGTCGGAGCGGTAAACGTCGCCGTTGTCGGCAATTTTCTTGTCCTCGTAAGGAGCAGCGACTCGCCGGTAAAGTTCCAGCTTCGCACAATCGAGCGCTCCGATGACTTCGTTGAGATGCCCATAGCGGATTTCGCCCTTTTCTTTCAAATAACTATCGACCAGGACCGTGATGGCAAAGTTAAGCTCGCCTGGATCTTGCGGTTTGGCTCCGGCGAGAATCGCTTCCCGCCTCTCTGGTTTGATGTACGGCATCAGCGCCCGGATTCTATCGCGACGCTCGCAATAAGAAAGATTGTTCTTGTCTTCTTTCCGTGGAATACCGACACAAGCCACATAACGGAATAGATGCCAGCTATCGGGATAACCGGGGGAGTTTCCACCGGCAAAAGCACTTTCTGCCAGTGTTTGCGCGAGATTCTGCCCACCGCGAAATTTTTCGATGCCGACCAGGCCGCGCACGATCTGGTCGATGTTGAGGAAGTTAAACAGGAGCTGCTCAACGAATTTACCTTCAGCGTCTTTTCCCCGAGCGGCGACTTGAATCGGGCCGCTCTTCGAGCGATAGTCTTCCAAGACGCCACCAAAAGGCAGGCGCTCGAAAAAATTCTCCATCCGCGGATTCGCCGGCAATGGAGAACTGAAGCGGACAAGCACCGCGCATCTCCCGAATTTTTCTTTGCAGACATTCCTCTTCTCTATGAAACCAGTGGTGAAACTTTGTGCGACCGAGTGGTGGTGGTCGCCTGTTCGCCTGACATCCAACTCGCCAATCTCATGCGGCGGATGGGAATCGAGCGGGAAGCTGCCGAAGCAATCATCAAATCCCAGATGCCTCTCGACGAGAAGATTAAGCGGGCCGATCACGTTGTTTGGAACAACGGTGATAAATCCGTGCTCGCCACGCAGGCAGCGAGTTTAGTGGAGCTCTGGCGCAAGGAAAAATGGACGAAGTGACGGATCAAGATTCTGTGGAGGCAGCCGTGTCGGCTGCAGATTCAAAGGATGCGGCCGGCACGGCCGCCGCTACAGCTCCTCGCGAGTTGAGCATCAACGAGTTGGAAAAGCTCGACGATCTTTCCCTCGTCGCGAAGGATTTTAATTTACATCTGCACCCCGCGCGGATGCGACATCATCATATTCTCGACATTGCGCGCGCTGCACTTGGCCAGGGTGCGACGGTTTCCGCTGAAGGTTTTCTCGATCAAGTCGGGGATTCGTTTGGGTTCCTGCGTTATCCGGAGCTGAACTTCCTGCCTGTTCCGGAAGACGTTTACGTTCCGCGAGCCGCAATCGATCTCTACCGATTGCGTCCAGGACAAAAACTTTCCGGCAAACTGCGCCTCCCGCGCGACCGCGAGAAAGGTCTCGTGCTCGATGACGTGCTTACCATTGAAGGCGAACCCGCGGAAAAGTGGAGCGAGCCGACAGATTTCGAGAAACTCACTCCGCAATTTCCACAGGGCCGGATCATGCTCGAAAATCCAAAAACCAACTCGATCTGCGCGCGGGGTGTCGATCTTCTGGCGCCGCTGGGTCACGGTCAGCGCGGATTGATCGTTGCGCCGCCGCGAGTCGGCAAAACAATTTTGCTCAAGGAAATCGCGAAAGCGATTCGGGTAAATCATCCCGAGATCGTTTTGATTCTCCTACTGGTGGACGAGCGGCCGGAAGAAGTGACCGATCTGGAGCGCGAGATCGATTGTGAGATTTACCATTCCAATTTTGACGAGAACGTGCAGCGGCACGTCCAGGTGGCGGAACTGGTGCTCGAGCGCGCGAAACGTTTAGTCGAAATGAAAAAACACGTCGTGATCCTGCTCGACAGTCTCACGCGTCTCTCGCGCGGTTATAACAGTTTGCAGCCGGGCAAGGGACGGACGATGTCGGGCGGCGTCGAAGCCAAGGCATTGACCAAGCCGAAGAAATTTTTCGGCAGCGCGCGCAACGTCGAGGAAGGCGGCAGCCTCACGATTCTGGCGACTGCCCTGACCGAAACCGGCAGCCGGATGGACGAATTAATTTTTGAAGAGTTCAAAGGCACCGGCAACATGGAATTGCATCTCGACCGCGCGTTGCAGGAAAAACGCCTTTATCCGGCGATTCATCCGCTGCTCTCGGCGACCCGGCGCGAGGAGTTGCTTTATCACCCGGACGAATGGGAGCGGGTGCAACAGTTACGCAAAGCGATGGCAGCGCTGCCACCGATCGAAGCAATGGAAAAGTTGATCGACAACTTGAACAACACGAAAACCAACGCCGAGCTTCTTCTAAGCGGACTCAAGTGAAACAAAATCCCAAATCCCACATTTGAAATCCCAAAACCCAAAACCCAAATCCCAAGAAAATCTCAAAGGCCAAGGTTCAAAGGACTGGTGGCGTCTTTTGGAATTTAGAGATTGGGATTTGCCTGGAGCCTGGGTTTTGGGGTTTGGAATTTCTTTCGGGTTTGGGAATTGGGATTTGGAGTTTCGCGAAGTGTGATTACGTCCGCACGCGGCTTGGCCGATCTAATCACAGAAGTCGAGCCTCACGGTCGAGTCGCGCTCGATACCGAAGCGGACAGCCTTCATTGCTACCGCGAAAAACTTTGCCTGCTTCAAATTAGTCTGCCTGCTGATCGAAGGTCGATCGGCCTCTCCGAAAGTGCCAGTCCGGCTCGGACCGATGCCAAAACAAATGTGTCCTCGTCACGCGGAGCAACATCGCGTTCGGAGAACGCGATCCACCGGGATTTCATTGTCGATCCACTGGCGAATGTCGATCTTGCCCCGTTGCGCGATGCGTTAGTCAGCAAAGAGATTGTGCTCCATGGCTCGGATTACGATCTGCGATTGCTGCGTCGCAACATGAGTTTCGTGCCGAAACAGATTTTCGACACCGTTATCGCCGCGCGCATGACCGGCATTCGCGAATTCAGTTTGGCCGCGTTGGTGAAACGCTATTTCGATATCGAATTGGCCAAAGGTTCGCAAAAAGCCAACTGGGCGCATCGTCCGCTCTCGGCAAAAATGGCCGAATACGCGAGCAACGATACTCGTTACCTGCTGCCGCTCGCGGAGTGCCTCGAGAAGGAATTGGAATCGCATGGGCGGATGGATTGGTTTCGCCAATCCTGCCAACGGGCGTTGGAGTTCGCAGCAATCGATCGCGAACGCGACGTCGATGAGGCTTGGAGAATTTCCGGCGCAGGAGCACTCCGGGGACAAGCGTCCGCGGTTTTGCGCGAGCTATGGAATTGGCGCGAAAGCGAAGCTGAAGCGACTGATCGTCCGGCATTTCACATTTTGCAGAATCAGGAGCTGCTCCACTCGGCCGAGAAATTCGCGGCCGGCGGATCGCCGGACTACAAACATTTCTCGGATCGTCGCCGTCGTGGGTTTCTAGAGGCAGCCCAGCGCGGGTTGAAGTTGCCGGAGAGGGAATGGCCGGTCAGGCCGAAGCGATCCGGAACCCGTCCCACCGCAGAGGTCATTAAGCGAATCGAAAAACTTCGCCACGATCGTGATCAAGCATCGAAAGAATTGCACATCGAAGCTTCCTTCATCGCTCCACGCGCGACTTTGGAAGCGATCGGCGTCGATCAGTCTCGCGCTGATACGCTTCTCGTTCCTTGGCAGAAGAGTTTGCTAAAGCTCTAAGGGCGGGCCCTCGTGCGCGCAACAAACCAAAATCTTGCCGGATTAGGATTTCGAATTAACGATTGAAGATGCGTTGTCTACTTCTCGCTGCATTAACTGCAGGTATTCTCGCGGTCGGCGGTTGCGCTACAGCGCTGAATGTTGAAAGGAACGGAGGTCCTGCGGCTGCAATCGTGGGCGTCTCTCAATCACAAATTAGATTCATCGGCTACTGCGGATTCGGAGACGTGCCGCCCGGCGGCAATCACGTCGAATCTAATGGCGGCCAGGGTCTAATCGCTCTCACCGATGACTCTCTTGTTCTAATGGCCGGCGAGCTGCCCAATGCGTCCGTGCGGCAACGAATTAAGTACAAAGATATAGGCGGAGTTGACGTGAGACACTTCGGTCGCGCCCGTCAGCTGCAGATCTTAAAGGGCAACGTTGTAGTCGTGATGGAGATCACGAAGAACAAGGCAATGATTGATCAGGAAGGAACGGATCGGGCCGCTCAGATTTTACGACAACACGGCGTTCCTCAATGGCAGAGTAAGAAATACTATCTCCCAAAACCGCAAATTCCGATCATCATCCCGATACCCATCTGAAACGCGACACGACAGGGGTCAGCCATGAGTGCGTGCTTAGGTCAGTTGTGGCTTCGCAGGAAATCCATGTGGCTGCGGCATCTGCTCTGGCGCGCCATGGTCCGATGGTGGCGCAAACAAATAGATGTAACCGCGTGCGTCAATCTTGCCGAATGCTCGCCATATCATCCCGTGCTCCTGGAACAGAGGGATTGGCGCCGGCGGTGCGGGCGGCGGTAGAACGGATCTCTGCGAGTACGTCCAGTGATGTCGAGCGGCCTCGATGACTACCTCTCCCATGATGTCGACGTCTCGTGAGGTGTTCGGGGGAATCGTGACAACGCGGCGCAAGGGCGGACTGGTGACGCGGAGAGTATCTCCCGTCGCGTTGTAAAGGCTAAGGACGAGACCTGGTGTACAGCCCGAAAGTCCGACGATAGCGGCAAAAACTACGACGCGTGACATAGACTTAACGAGAGTTAGACGAAAATTCGTAATATAGGGCGAACATTTTTCGTCTAACATTTTATCGAATTGTGAATGTGATCGGCACCTTTACGAGACCATCCTGAGAAGCGAGTGGATCTTTCGAACCCGGGCGAATCTGTTTGATTGAAGGAGTGGCACCAGGCTGGAACTTCCATTGCTTGAAAGCTTTTACCGCGGCGGCGTCGAGATCCGCGTGACCTGTGCTCTGCGCGATGATGACTACTTTTACTCGACCGCTTTTGATATCGACTCGAAAAACAAAAATTCCGCCACCCTCTTCATGGCGCATCGCGGCAAAGAGCGGATACTTCGGCGCCGGTGCGTAAATCGCCAGGGCGTGCTTGGGAACCACAACGTTTTCGGCTGCCTGGGCCGGATAGTTGTTCGCGAGCAGAGCAATCGTAATGGTAAACAAAACCGATTGGCGTCGCATGAATCAGTCGACGTATTTCTGGGCGATGGGCATTCGGCGGCCAAGACCGAAGGCGCGCGATGTGACTTTCAACCCGGGGGCGGCTTGCTCGCGTTTGTATTCGTTTAAATCGACGCGGCGTTGGACCCAGCGGACCGTCTTTTCATCGAAGCCGCGGGCCATGATATCGCGCGCACTCAAATTCTCTTCGACATAAAACCGCAGGATTTCGTCCAGAATTTCGTAGGGCGGCAAAGTGTCCTGGTCTTTCTGGTTTGGCTTCAATTCCGCGCTCGGCGGTTTTTCGATTGTCGATCCAGGGATGATTTCCTTTTCGCGGCCTGCTCGCGACGCATAGTCGGAGTTAATCCAGCGGGCCAGAGTGTAGATCATTGTTTTCGGCACATCGCTGATGACCGCCAGTCCACCGGCCATGTCTCCGTAGATAGTGCAATACCCCACCGCGAGTTCGCTCTTGTTACCGGTCGAGAGGACCAGGTGCCCAAATTTGTTCGACAACGCCATTAAAGTCATTGCGCGCAAACGCGGCTGCATGTTTTCTTCCGTCTCGTTCTCGGGAAGTCCCGAAAAGATTTCTTTAAACTGACTTTTGAACACCGCGAAGGTCTCGGCGATCGGAATATGCAATAACTTGATTCGGAGATTTTCGGCGAGTTTTCTCGCATCCTCGATGCTGCCGCGCGAGGAATATTGGCTCGGCATGGAAACGCCCACGACGTTTTCAGGGCCGAGCGCGTCGGCTGCAATTGCCGCCACTACCGCGGAATCGATGCCGCCACTGAGTCCAAGCACCGCCGACTTGAACCCGCATTTTCGCAAATAATCGCGGAGGCCTAAGGACAACGCGCCGAAAAGATCTTCGGGCGTCGGCTTTTCGCGGAATTCAATCGTGGCAGTTGAATCCGTATCGATCACTTGTTCGCATTCCCGAAACGGGGGAAGCTGCGCGATCAATTCGCCTGATGCATTTACGGCTATTGAATTGCCATCGAACACGAGTTGGTCGTTACCACCAACCATGTTGCAGTAAAAGATTGGACGCTTGTAGGTGCGCGCGAGTGTCGCGACCATCTCGTATCGAATCGACGGTTTATGGAGCGTGAACGGCGAGGCGCTTAAATTCAGAATTATTTCCGCGCCTTGCTCGATCAAACTTCGGGTCGGTTCGCAATCGTAGAGCGGCCGAGGGAGATAGTGCTCGGTCCAAATGTCTTCACAGATTGTGACGCCGATTTTCTTTCCGCCGCAATCGAACGGCTCGACCTTCGCCGCGGGTTGAAAATAGCGGTCTTCGTCGAACACATCGTAGGTCGGCAAAAGCGATTTATGTGCGACCCGAATCGGTTTGCCCTGTTCGAGCAGAGCGGCGGCATTGTGAAAGGGGCGGCCGCGGCCTTCATTACGATCGACAAATCCCACCAGCAACGCCGCGCGACCGACGCGAGCGTGAAGTTGTTTTACGATCTCGAGCGTTTCCGGAACAAATCGCGACTTGAAGACTAGATCCTGGGGCGGGTAGCCGGTAACGGCGAGCTCAGGCGTAATGATGAGATCAGCGCCAGCGGCTGCGAGGCGTTCGTAAGAATGGAAAATCTTGTCGAAATTGCCCTGCAGATCTCCAACCGTAGGATTGAGTTGTGCGAAGCCGATCTTCATGCGCGGTGTGCGTTAAGCACGTTATGCGCAACTGCGCGACCGGCAATACCGATTGGTAGCCCTGGTTAGGGCGAGGACATCACGGAGTGATGTTTATAGCCTTTATTCAGAGCGTCGTCAGCGCCTTCCACAAATACCTTGGCCCATTGAATTAGCGCGGCGGCGAGGAAACCGGCAAAGGCGCAAATGATAACTTTTTGGAAAAACGTGGCGTGCACCCGTGTTTTAACAGCAGCGACGGTGCCACACCTGCCGATTCTTTGCTCCTTCCGCCAGTAAGAGGCTCTCTCCGGCACAAGAGTTGCAGACTTTTTCGCCAATGTCCGACCCCGTTCAGCTCCAACCCGTTACCTCTGACGCGGAGCAATTATCTCGTTTGCTCGAGCTGGAATTGGTCCAAAACCGCGTGGCTTGGAAACAAGCAAGGGAACGCAAGAAATCGCTCCGCTCCCTCGCATTCCTTTTTCTGTTTCTGCTCTTTGCCGCTTGTTTGCTCGGGTTTTTCTTCGCGTTCAATCGGGTAAATGAGGAGCGCCAAAATCGCCCGACGGCGACTTCTAGCCATTGACGTCGACCCATGCGACGCCGCTCAGGACAAGTCTTGCGCGGGTCGACTATTCCGTAATCAACTCGACTACCGGATCGCCGCGTTTTTTTGCCGTGGCCACTCGCGTCCCGGCTTTACGATCGTTCATAACGAAAGTGTTGTTGACGCCCAATTTTGACCACGGGCCGCGCGGGACGTCTTTGAAATCGACAAACTGCCAGTCGGTCACGTCGGTTTCGCCTAAGCCGAGGTAATCCCGCACTGCCGGCGAAACGTCGAGGCCGGCGCCTTTGTTCAAATTCGGCTTGGGCCGTTCGTCGCCGAACACATATTGCCAGTGATCTGTGCGAAACGGTCCGGCGTCTTCCCATTGCGCGTAGGCGACCTTGTTTCCTTTTCGAATCGCTATCCAGCGGTCTTTGCAAACAGATACGCCCGGCCCTGTGTAAGCGTCGTTGAACCAAGGGACCACTCGGGATGCTTCAGGCCGATGACCGGTCGCTGCTTTGTCGTTGTAAGGCAGCGCGCAGTAAAAGGGATTCTGGCGTGGTGTGAATTTTACCGGCGTGTAATCGCTTCGGTGCGACGAACTGGGGTCATCAAACCCTCCGTAACTTTTGGACCACTCTTTGTCCCAGCAGCTCGCGCGATTCGGCACCGGATTATTTTCAGTGGGCTTTTCGCCGATCCAGAAAACCGTGGTCACGATCTGCTGTTTCCAAGGGTAACCTTCGCCGGGCTGCGGCCGTGCCGAGCGCAAATGGTTTGGCGCAAACACCAGCGAGTTGATGCTGACAATCGGCTCGCCCTCCGACTTTTCTGTTTTCTTGGTGAGCTTTGATTTTGTCGGCTCGGCTTTCGTTACTGCGCCGTGAGCGAAAAGCGAAGTAATCGACGAGAGCAGGGCGGCAACTGTGTGCGTGATCTTCCCAGGCTTCATAATTCCCACGGCGGAAAGCGCCGTAATAGTTTGACGCGAACCCTCCTTAATTAATTCGAATCAATTCGCGCCGGTGCGCGTGAAAATTGTCAGCCAACAAACTTGCCGGGATTCAAGATGTCGTCGGGATCGAGGACGGTCTTGAGTTTGCGGTGGAGTTCACGAATGGGCGGGCTGGTTGCGTCCGGCCACCAGCGTTTTTTAGCGAGACCGATTCCATGCTCGCCCGTAATCACTCCGCCCCAGGCCAGGACTTGGGCAAAAAGCTCGTCCAGCGCACTCTCGACTTTTTCGCGAACCGCTCCATCGCGATTGTAGCGGTCAGCCATGATATTGACGTGAATGTTGCCGTCACCGGCGTGACCAAAACAGGCGATTGGAAATCCCGATTTCGCGCTCAAACGTTCGGCGAACTCAACCAAATCGACAATGCGACTTCGCGGCACGACCACGTCTTCATTCAACTTAGTGAGGCCGGTCGCGCGCAGGGAGTTGCTGAATTTGCGGCGTAACGCCCAAAGCTTTTCGCACTTTTCCTCTCCCGTAGCTAATTCGAGCGCTTTCGGCTTTTTTGCGGCCAACAAATTTCGAATAGCCTTTGCCTCGCTGCGGACGCTTTCGTCCTGGCCGTCAAGGTCGACAAGCAAATGCGCGTTGCCGCTGGGCACGATCGCCTGTCCGAGGTCTTTTCGAGCGGCTTCGAGTGTGAAACTGTCGGCAATCTCGACTGCCGAGGGCAAAAATCCCTTGCCGAAAATCTCCTGCACTGACGCTGCTGCTTCGGACATCCTGGCGAATGCTGCAGATAACGTCGCCCGCGCTGGTGGTAACGGCAGCAATCGAAGCGTGATCTCTGTGACCACGCCAAGCATGCCCTCGGATCCCACGAAAAGGCCGATCAAGTCGAAACCGGTTTTGTTTTTGTGGACCCGGCCGCCAGTTCGCAAGACGTCGCCGCTCGCAAGTACGACTTCGAGACCGGTCACATAATTTCGAGTAACGCCGTATTTTAAACAACGCGGTCCGCCTGCGTTGGTCGCAACATTTCCGCCAATACTGCAATCTTTCATGCTCGCCGGATCGGGCGGATAAAAAAGTTTTTGACCGCGTGCAGCCTCTTTCAAATCGCCGGTGATCACGCCCGGTTCAATGATGGCGATAGCGTCGGCGAAGTTGATCTCTTTGATCCGGTTCATTCGGATCACCGAGAGTGCGATTCCTTTTTTGACAGGAACGCAGCCGCCTACATAACCGTATCCAGCGCCCCGCGCAGTAACGGGAATCTTTTTCGCCGAAGCAACCTTTAACACTTTCGAACAATCCGATGTCGACGTTGCGAAGACCACGACTTCGGGCGTCTCGGCCGCGAACCATTTATCGCCGCTGTGGGCTGCGAGTGTTTCGTCATCGTCGGCAACGGCGTTGCTGCCGAGCAATTGCCGCAGTTCGGAAGCAAGGTTCATCCAGTCCAAGGTCGCGCACGTCTGTTGTAGGGCAAGCGCTCCGCCTGCCAACGCGTTCGGAGAACGCGTTCCACCCTAATTGATGGGGACGATTCGGTAGTGGCGCGATTTTTCGCTTTGCCGTTTTAGCAGCTTCTTGCACTCCGGCGGAATCACCGGTGTTTCATAACTTTTGCCGGCGAAGGATTTCACGGCATCGAGCGTTTCGAAACGGAGCAGGGTGATGAATTCCACTTCGTCATTTTCGGCTTCGCGAATGAATATTTCGGCGCCTTTGTAGCCGGGGATGGCACGCTTGGCGATTTCGAGCAAGACCTCCTCGCGCAGGAGTTTTTCGTACTTCTCCGCGTTTCCGCGGTTAGTCCAACCATACCAAATTCGTGCAATCATGCTTCTGGGGTTCCCTTTTTGGAGACCAACGCCGGCTACATTCCCATGATTTGGTAGCCGCCGTCCACGTAAATTACCTGGCCGGTGATCGCAGCCGCGCCGTCACTAGCCAGAAAAACGCCGGTGGCGCCGAGCTCGCTCGGGTCGCAGCTCCGCTTCAGTGGGGCGCGTTCCTGGTAATGTTTTAGCATTTGACTGAATCCGCTGATTCCGCGCGCGGCTAGGGTTTGGACCGGTCCGGCAGAAATGCAGTTCACACGGATCTTCTTAGCACCTAAATCGTAAGCGAGATATCGAGTGGATGCCTCGAGACTCGCTTTCGCTACGCCCATGACGTTGTAGTGCGGCACTACTTTTTCGGAACCGTAATAAGTCATGGCCAGAATACTTCCGCCGTTTGTCATCAGCGGCGCAACTTCTCGCGACAGAGCGACTAGCGAATACGCGCTGATGTCGTGTGCGACACGAAACGCTTCTCGCGTCGTGCTGACGAAATCGCCTTCCAACGCTTCTTTTGGAGCGAATGCGATCGAGTGCAGCAGGAGATCTACCCGATCGGTTTCGCCGCGCACTTTTTCGAAGAATGTCTTGATCTCGGCGTCGCTGGAAACGTCGCATGGAAACAGCGGAACCTTCTCTCCAAAAGCGGCAGTGAGTTCTTCCACGTTTTCTTTGAGTCGCTCGCCTTGATAATTAAAAATCAAGCGCGCGCCGGCGGCTGCCCACGCCTGCGCGATCGCCCACGCGATGCTACGCTTATTCGCAACACCGAAAACGACACCAACTTTTCCTTCCAACACGGCCTGTGTCATAGATTCGAAGACGATACGCAGGATTATTGCGCCGCAAAGCTGCTCTAGCGGCGGTCTCCTTGTCACGCTGTAGCCTTGGCGAAAGCGGGCGACCGCCGAAATGTTGGCCGACGATCAGAGATCGCCGCTACAACAATTGTAGGGCAGCGCTCTGCCGGCCGTTGCTTGAATTGAGAAACAGGCGCGCTTGCTAGGAAGGGTCCCGGTTGTCATGATTTCATTTCTCATCTATGAGCACCAGACTCGCTTTCGCCTTCGCTCTCTTAATTAGTACAGTCGGGTTCGCGCAGGAAGAATCTCCGCCTGCCTCGTCGCCCGCTGGCGGTGCATCGTCGCCCGTCGCATCGCCTGCCAGCACAACGCCGCCATTGTCCGCAGCGGTAGCGCCGGTACCGTCATCGGGCGCGCCAACGCTCACTGACGTTCTTTTCAAAAATCTTAAAGCGCGCGCGATCGGTCCAGCCGTGATGGGCGGGCGTGTTTCTGATATCGCGATCGATCCGCGAAATCCGTTCGTCTTTTACGTCGCGCTTGGTCACGGCGGAATCTTCAAGTCCGGCGACGCCGGCGTAACGTTCGATCCCATTTTCGACAAACAATCCGACCTTTCGATTGGTGCGATCGCAATTGCGCCGTCCGATTCGGATGTGATTTGGGTCGGGACTGGCGAAGCAAACGATCGCAATTCGTCCGATTGGGGGAATGGCGTCTATCGGACCACCGACGGCGGCGAACATTGGACGAATGTTGGACTGAAAGATAGCCGCACAATCGCGCGCATCGTGGTCGATCCAAAAAATCCGGAGATCGCCTACGTAGCGGCCATGGGAAATTTGTGGGCTGATGGCGGAGAGCGCGGTCTCTACAAAACAACTGATGGCGGAAAGAATTGGAAATTGATCCTGCAAGCGACCGCTCCGCATAACGCGCGCACCGGATGCGGCGATGTCGTTCTCGACCCAAGCAATCCGCAAACCGTTTACGCGGCGCTTTACGCGCGACAGCGGACGCCATGGAGTTTCACTTCCGGACCCAACGCTACCAACGGCGATGACGTGGGCGGAATTTTCAAAAGCACGAATGGCGGCGCGAGTTGGAAAAAACTAACGGGCGGCCTTCCAGTGCAAACTGGTCGAGTGGGTCTTGCCGTCGCGGCGAATAAGCCAAATATCGTGATGGCGGTGGTGCAAAGCTTCGAAGGCGGCTCTGGAACACTCAGCGATCTCCGAAGCAAGAGCGGCGGTGTGTTCCGCTCGGAGGACGGCGGCGAACATTGGACGCGGATGAGCGCGATCGATCCGCGGCCGTTTTATTTTAGCCAGATCCGGATCGATCCGGTGAACGATCAGCGCGTCTATCTTTTGCAGTTCGCTTTGATGGTGTCCGACGACGGCGGCAAAAATTTTCGGGAAGATCTTTCGGAAAAAGTTCATCCGGATTGCCACGCCTTCGCGATTCAACCAAACAGCGCGCCGCCAGCGAAGCCGCCAAAGCCGGAAGATAAAAATAAACCGCCAAAACCACCCATTTGTCTGCGCGTGTTACTCGGGACCGATGGCGGCCTTTATCAAAGTTTTGCCGGCGGGAAAAACTGGGACCACCTGAACAAATTTCCGGGCGGCGAGTTTTACCGAATCAGTCTCGACGATTCGAAACCGTACTTCCGGATCGCCGGCGGATTGCAGGACAACGAGAACTGGGTCGGGCCGAGTGGCGTGCAGAGCAAAGAGCAGATTCGCAACGCCGACTGGACCGCGCTTGCCGGCGGCGACGGCTTTTACGTTCTGTTCGATCCGAGCGATCGCGACACGTTTTACGCCGAGAGCCAGGGTGGGGAAGTGCACCGGATCAATTTGCGCAACGGCGAGCTGCGTCGTTTGCGACCTGAGCCGTTGGAGGGCGCGACGCGTTACCGGTTCCATTGGAACTCGCCAATGATCATGAGCAAACACAAGCCCGGGGTGATTTATCTCGGCGGCAACTGTGTCTTCAAGCTGACCGATCGCATGGAAAAATATTCCGTAATTAGTCCGGACCTGACCCACAATGATCCGAACAAGACGAACGCAGTCGGCAGCGGCGCGGAAAGTTACGGCGTTGTGTTTTGTCTCGCCGAGTCTCCAAAAAAGGCGGGACTGCTTTGGGCGGGAACCGATGACGGACGGGTTTGGATTACCGAGAACGACGGCGGCAAATGGACGGAGCTCACCAACAACTTGCCTGAGCCGGCCCGCGGACAATGGGTTGTGAGGATCGAACCGTCGAATATCGATCCGAACGTTGCTTACGTTGCCACGAATGCGTATCGCACCGGCGACGATCATCCGATGATTTTGCGGACGGGCGACCTCGGCAAGACCTGGACATCCGTCACGGGTGATTTGCCGGCGAATGATCCGGTCGAAGTGATTCGTGAAGATTTAGTGAATCCGAAATTGCTCTACGCCGGCACGCATTTCGGAATCTTTGCATCGTTCGATCAGGGAATGCACTGGGTCCGGATCGGCGACGTGCCGCCGGTGCGAGTCGACGATATTCAAATCCATCCAGGCACGGGCGATCTGGCAATCGCCACGCACGGCCGGAGCATTGCGGTGCTTGACGACGCGGGCCCGTTCCGAGAGTTCACATCGGAGATCTCGGCGAAATCGGCGCATCTATTTAGCGTCCGCAACGTTACCGGCGCATATTTGCAGCCTGGATTTGTCGATTCGAACGGCAAGGGAGTCTATCGCGGCCAAAATCCACCAGACGGCGCGATCTTCACAGTTTGGGTGAAGGAGTTCACGGGTGACGAAATCAAGATCTCGATCACAAAGGCGAATGGCCAACCCGTGGCGAATTTGAAAGCGCCCGGCACGCCAGGATTCACGCGATTGAATTGGGACCTGCGGCCGACCAAAGATGTCAGCATCGAATACGGCGGGGACGATCCGAAACGATTGTTGCCGGCGGGCGATTACAACGCGGAGTTAACGTTCGGGCAGAACAAAGTGAAACAAAGTTTCCGCGTCGATCTGGCCGAAGGCATCACGCCGAGGTAGACGAGTTGTAGCGGCGGTCTATGACCGCCGTATTATTTTGTCCGACGCTCACAGAGCGCCGCTACAGAAGAAAGAATCAGCAGGCTATCGCGTGTCTTCGGCAAACGCCGGAGAGCATTTCCCATAGCGCATCGAGAACGCGATTAGCTGACGCGCGGACCGTATCGGCATTTTCGTCTGCGACGTAATTGCCTAGTAATTCGCGCTCCGTCGCTGAGTGTTCCTTGTCCGCTTCGATATGGACCGAGAAATATTCGTAACCCTTCGGATCGGTGAAGCCGTAATGCTTTTTCAATCCGTCGATCTTCGATTCACAGATCGCCGGAATTTGGGATTCGTAAGCGTAAAGCGCGGCCAATCCTTCAGCGGTTGATCTGTCGCCGCACACCGATCGAAACGTTCCGATGAGATTCTCCGTTTCCGCTTGCTTCTCCGTGTTTGCAAGATCGACATCATCAACGCCGAGCGCATTGGCGAATTGTTTCCAAAGCTCTGGATGATTCGGGGAACCGGCTTCTTCGTCGATCAAGTTGGAGAGGATTTGTCTCCGAGTCGGTTGATCATCGCACTTTGTGTGCACGGCTGAGAGATAAGTCGGAAATGCCGCGACATGATGATAATACTGTTTCGCGTAATCCGTCAGCGCCTCTTTGCTCAGCTCCCCCCGCGTCCAGGCGAGATAAAACGGATGTTTTAAGAGATGCTTTCCCTCGATGTCATTGTCGATCTTGTCGAGATGTTGATTCATAGATTTTTTCCTTCCACAGATTACGCAGATTTACACAGATTGATGCAATCTTCATTTCTAATCTGCGGCAATCTGCCAATAATCTTTTACGCGGATTTCAGAATGTGTTTGATGCCGCGGATGGGGATGACGACCCAGTCGGGGCGGTTGTTGAGTTCGTAGCCGATTTCGTAGACGGCTTTGTCGAGGAGGTAGGCTTCGAGAAGAATTTGGAAATCGTCCAAATTGTTCGGGACAAAGACGGCGCCGGAGGTGGTGTCGAGATAATTCTGGAGAAATACACTGCTCATGAGCCGATACCAGATGTCCGCCCAGCGCTCGAGAAATGGAATGTCTTCGCTACGCATGCTCGGTTGCCAGAGGGCGCTGTAAGCAGCGTATTGAAACGAACGCATCATCCCGGCGACGTCGCGCAACGCCGAGCGCTTGAGTTTGCGTTCGCTCATCGGTCGGGCCGGTTCGCCTTCGAAATCAAGAATAATGAAATCCTTTCCGGTGGAGAGGACCTGACCGAGATGATAATCGCCGTGGATGCGGATTTTGGCGGCGTTGGTCTTGCGATCAAGCAGGCGTTTTTCGCGGGCGAGAATTTCTTTCTCAGTGCCGAGAACTTCTTTGGATTCATCGCGCAGATGCTCGGGCACAGCTGCTAAGTTCTTTTTCAGCGTGTCGAAGTTGCGGCGAAGAAGCGCGCGCATGCTTTGATAAACGGAGCGTTGCGCCATGGCGTTGAACGGCTCAGGTACGAAGAGCGGATCATCGCGAACTGACGCGAGCGCGAGATGCAATTCACCAGTCCGCCGCGCGAGGAGCTTCGCTTTCTCGGCGTAAACGCCGCCGATGAGTTCTTCAATCAACGCGGCGGCGGGTGTCGTTTCATTTTGCAACTCCGCTTTGCGGCCCAGCACGCGCTCGTAGTAGCGGCCGACGTGATCGAGCGTGATCGTCCAGGCGTCGCCTTCGGCCTGGATCGCGTCCTGCAACAAACAAACAACGGTAGGCTGCGTCTTGTCGCGCCGATATTCGATCGCGCCGCTAAAGGCCGGAACGTTGTCGAACTGGGTCCGCTCGGTAAGAAAGCGAGTTACTTCGACGTCCGGATTTACGCCGTCTTCAAGTTTACGGTAGAGCTTGAGAAAGAACTTATCGGCGAAAAGCATCGAAGAATTGCTTTGCTCGGCGCCGAGGACGTTGGAGGGCGGAACGGTTGCGACCTGGCCGACGCGTGGACTTAGCGCACCAACAAGTTTTCCATTTCGGCCATCCGCGTGTTGTCCATCCGACATGAGTCGGAAAAGCTTTTCGCGGAATTCGCTGTCCCAAACCGCGTCGAACAGAATCGAACCGTCAACGAAACGCGCGATGACAGCGTGGGGCGCCGTCTGCGAGATACTTTTCGCCTTTTCGGCCGACGCGATCGTTACCGGCAACGCGTAATTTTCAGTAGGGCCGTCGAGGTAACTGACTTGGACAACCCAAAGTTGCGCGGAGTCCGGTGCCGAAGAAATCGGGGAACGCTCGAGGACGCGCATTTGGCGAAGCACTCGGGCTTTTGCGCCGAACCATCGACAGGTTGCGATGTATTCCGGCAAGATTTCACTTTCGATTTGATCGCGTTGCCCATCGGCCAACAAAGCTTCCAGTTCAGGCTGCGAATTAATCGTTGGAACCACCCGTTTTTTCACGGCACGGTCGCGTTTGCTCTGAGGTTGCAGCAGAAACCAGTGAGACGAGTGCCCGTTGAGAGTCAGGAAATAAGGCGTCTTCTTGATTGGTGGAAACGGAGTGCGTCCGATAATTTCCATTGGGACCGAGCCGGCGAATCTGGAAAGATCCAGTTCTGCGAATTGCGAAAAACGTGAAAGATTGACCACGCCGAGGACGATTTCGTCTTCATAACGGCGCAAAAACGCGAGGACCTTTGCGTTTTCAGGAAACAAAAATTCGATCGAACCTCGCGAGAAAGCCTTGAAGCTTTTGCGCATCGCAATGACCCGGCGCGTCCACCACAAAAGCGACGACAAGTTCTTCTGTTGGTTTTCGACGTTGATCGCTTCGTAATGGTATTCGGGATCGATGATGATCGGCAGATGAAGCTGCTGTGGATTAGCCTCCGAAAAACCGGCGTTGCGATCGGGGCTCCATTGCATCGGCGTGCGACAACCGTTGCGGTCGCCGAGATAAATGTTATCGCCCATCCCGATCTCGTCCCCGTAATAAATGATAGGCGTGCCGGGCATGGAGAAGAGCAGGGCGTTCAGTAACTCGATTTTGCGGCGGTTGTTCGCGAGTAATGGTGCGAGCCGTCGGCGAATGCCGAGATTAATGCGAGCGTGCGGATCGTTCGCGTAAACGCGCCACATATAATCGCGCTCTTCGTCGGTCACCATTTCCAACGTGAGCTCGTCATGATTTCGAAGGAACATTGCCCACTGACAGGTCTCGGAAATCGGCGGTGTTTGATCAAGGATGTCGATGATCGGGAACCGATCCTCCATTTGCAGCGCCATGAACATGCGCGGCATAAGCGGAAAATGGAAACTCATGTGCGCTTCGTCACCGTCTCCGAAATATGCAACCGCGTCTTCAGGCCACTGGTTCGCTTCGGCGAGCAACATGCGACCCGGAAATTTTTGATCGACGTGGGCGCGCAGCTTTTTCAGGTAGACATGAGTCTCGGGTAAGTTTTCGCAGTTCGTGCCTTCGCGCTCATAGAGATACGGCACCGCATCGAGCCGCAATCCATCGACGCCCATTGACAGCCAAAAGTCGCAAACTTTCTCGACTGCCTGGTGGACGGCGGGATTGTCGAAATTCAAATCGGGCTGGTGCGAATAAAATCGATGCCAGTAATAGGCTTTGGCGACAGGGTCCCATGACCAATTCGATGTTTCGAAGTCCTTAAAGATTATCCGCGCCTCGTTGTATTTTTCCGGAGTGTCGCTCCAAACATAGAACTCGCGCTCGGGCGATCCGACAGGCGCGCGTCGCGATTTTTGAAACCACGGATTCTGATCGGAGGTGTGATTAATCACCAACTCGGTGATCACACGCAGTCCACGTTTGTGAGCTTCGCTGAGAAACGCGCGGAAATCGTCGAGCGTACCGTAGTTTGGATTAACGTCGAAGTAATCCGCGATGTCATAGCCGTCGTCTTTGAGCGGCGACGGATAAAACGGCAGCAACCAGATCGCGGTGACGCCCAGTTCCTTCAGGTAATCGAGCTTCTCGATTAGTCCGCGAAAATCTCCGATACCATCGCCGTCGCTATCGTGAAACGTTTTGACGTGCAGCTCGTAGATGATCGCGTCTTTGTACCAAAGCGGATCGTTGGCTTCGCCGTGCGCCATTAGGGTTAACCTTTGCCGCACAAACCACGCCGCGCAATCGTTCCATTCATTGTCTGCGGAAAATCGACATCGTGGCGCCCATGACCAAAAAAAGCGGCCCCGAAAGCTTTCGGGGCCGCTTCGAACAAACTTGTGTTGCTGATTAACCCTTAATCTTGTTGATCTGCGAGGCAACGCATTGCCATTTTCCACCGCGCATCATCCAGGTGTCGGTGAACAGGAATGTGTGATCGAAGGCTTTGCCGTCCTTGCCCGTACCGATTTCTCGAGCGCGACCGGTGACGACGGCGACGTTCGGTCCGTACATTTTTACATTAAGCTTCTCGTTCTTGGCGGATTTATAAGTGTCCTTATCTCCCTTATACTCGGAGAGCATCTCGGAGCGATTGACGAATTTCCCTTTGGAAGAGACGCCCATGAAGTCAGCAGCAACAAATCCTTCTACAGTGGCAAAGTCATGTTTTGGAACTGCCGCTTCCCACGCGTTCTCCATGTCTTTAACGCTCATGTTTTTGGCCATCTTGGCTGCAGGCGCAGCGGCGACGGCGGGCTTTGCGGCGGTTGTCGTAGTTGCCGCAGCGTCTTTCTTCGCAGCCTTGGCTGGCGCTGGCGCCGCCATTGGCTCCTCTTTCTTCTGAGCGGCAGGTGAACTCGCTTCCGCAGGCGCGGCCTCTGGTGTCGTTTCAACCGTCGCCGAAGCTTTCTCTTCCGTAGCCGGAGCGGTCGATTCGGTCGGCGCCGGTGATTCCTCCTGTGCAAATGCCATGGCCGCTACAAACAGGGACGCGAAAAAAGGGATGATGATTTTCATGTGAGATTAAGTTGAGTTGACGCAGCATCTTGTAAGGCTGCGTGAGGGCGAGAGAGTATTCGGACGGTCCCGCGCTGGTCAAGGTTTATCGCATACTTCGATCGGCGAAATGGGTGGACGCAATAGGCCGCTGGAATTAAGACTTGAACATGTCCTCAGCGGCAGATTCCAGCTTGGAAGGCGCGCCCGCTTCACAGCTCGAACTTTCAGCGGCCGTGGCACCGCTCGTTGGGACCGCCGGACCAGAACCGGGGATGCCTTCCGATGTGGATCTTATGACTGGCATCCAGGCGGGGGATCCTGATGCGCTTTCTCAGCTTTACGATCGTTACAATGGGATTGTGAAAGCGTTGATTTTGAGAATCATCCACAATGACACCGACGCCGACGACCTGCTCCAGGAGGTTTTTCTCGAAATCTGGAACCAGGCGAAGAATTTCTCAGCCCAAAAGGGCAAACCGCTGGGCTGGATGGTTACCCTGACCCGACGGCGAGCCATTGACGCCCTGCGAAAGAGACAGGCCTATGCCAGGGCGGAAGAGCGGCTGCAGGCGGAGCCGGAGCGACAACCCCTGGCCTGGGTGCAAAATACTACAGCCGAGGACATTAGGTCAGGTGACACCCGGGCCCTGATGGCGAAGGTCATTAGTTCGCTACCGGAGGCGCAGCAGCAGGTTATCGACCTCGCATTTTTTCGGGGGATGAGCCAGCGCGAAATCGCGGCTCATACGAATATACCCTTGGGCACGGTTAAGACCCGGCTCGAGTTAGGCTTGAAAAAGATATACGACCAATTGAAGGAGTTGAAGGATGAGCTTTGAGGAATTCCAGAACAGCGCGCGGCTCTATGTGATCGGCGCGCTCGAGCCGGACGAGCTGCAGGACTTTGAAGCGGCGCGCAAGCAGTACGGCGCGGCCGCGGAGGATTTCATTAATCAGTGCTATAGCCTGCACGAAGCTTTCGCGCTGAGTCTCAAGCCCGCCAAAGCGTCGGCCGCGATCAAGGAGCGATTGATGTCGATGGTCCGCGAGCGCAGTCAACGGCAGTCCGGGTCGTCCTCGGATAGTTAACCGCTCAGAGTCTCGCGCAAGATAAATTCCTGGAGAAAGCCGTAGAAGTTGACCTGAAAAAGTCCGAGGTCTCGGCGCGAACCAATCGGAGAGCGATCATGGTCATTCAGTTCTTCGTCGGAGAAATTGTATTTGGTGGCGATGACCAGGCGCGCCTGGTTGAGCGCGTTCAGCCATGCATCGGCGTGTTCAAATGGAATAGTGAGAGTGCGATTCCGAAACGATTTTTCGTTTCCATTTAGTTGCGCCAGGTCGTCGGCTACCGTTTCGGTCGCGCTGCGAAAAAGCCGTCGCAATTCCGGTTCGACGTAACTTTTCCACTCCGCGCAAAGCTCTTTTTCCTCCGATGGTCGACTGAACAACCGCGCTTCCGCTTTCGATTCGCCATCCGGATTCGCGCTCCCTGGGATTTGTCGCAACAGCTCTGCCAGGAAAGGATCGAGGTCGGAAATCTCCAATGCTTCACCCTTCCGGCAAATCTCCATATCAAACGACCTTCTCGATAGTGGCGAGAAGGAGATAACCGTGGAGTTGCTGGACGTAAAACTCCGCGCGCTCGCGGACGCCGCACCATAAGATGGAGCGCCCCTTCTGATGAACTTCAAGCATGTGCCGTTCGGCTTTTTCGCGCGGATATCCAAACACGCGTTGGAAAACCATCGTCACGTAGGTCATTAGATTCACCGGGTCATTATGGACAATGACCTGCCACGGAATATCGAGTTCGTCTTTGTCGCGCGTTTCCGTTTCGCTTCCAGGCGCTTCAACTGTTGAAGTAGATCCTCGTTCGATCTCCATCTCGATCACCGCCGAGGTTTTTTCCTCGCAATCAGCCTTTCCCGAATTGGCTGCCCGCTCATGAAAAAAAGGCTATCACACTGCGCTGCCAGTTCAAACCTCGGCAAAGCCGAACTCCTAGAAGTTGCTGAGAATCTTTTCCTCTGCTGCCCGCATCTTACCCGCGCTCGCCTCATCTCGGTCGTCAAAACCATGTAAATGAAGCAGCCCATGAACAATGTACAATTGTAGTTCGCGGTCGAGTGGATTACCGAATCTTCGTGCATTTCGAAACGCTGTGTCCGCGCCGATGATGATTTCGCCGTTGTGAAACGTCATCACGTCGGTCGGACCCGATTCGTTCATGAATCGACGGTGTAATGCCGCCATTCGTCGGTCCGAGACCAATAAAACCGAAACGTCTCTTAATTTATCGAGCTCAGTTTCCTTCTTTGTAGGCAATCGAAGACAAAGCGGGGCGGCTTTTTGCGCAAACTTTTGAAGATCGACAACGTCCACCGCGATCTTGCGCTGCAAATTGCGCACTTCGATTTTCGGATAACGCTGGATATCAGGCTTCATTTTGATCGCCGATGCGCATCCATCGTCGTGAGAAGCCCGTAAAGCATTTCCGTCCACGGCATCCGTGCTCCGGCAATAGTGGCACGACGGACTGGTTCGCCCCAGATCGCTTCAATTTCCAGCGGTTTGCCCGTCTCCCAATCTTGCAAGGTAGACGGTTTGTATCCGGTCATCGAGTCCGTGCGCTTCATGTGTTCACGCCAGGCGTCATTGGGCAACGCATGACCGCATTTGTTCGCGGCTGCGATCACTTCGTTCATCAAATCCAGCGTCAGTTGTCGCAAGTTTTCGTCGTGAACGATTGTAGCGGTATCAACTCCGCCCGCTACGATCGACAACCCATTAAACGGAATGTTCCAAATCAGCTTACGCCATCGCTCAAGCGCGACGTCATCGGTTACGGAACACTTCACGCCAGCTCGAGCGAATTCGGCCGCGATCTGGTGGGTTCGCGGTTGCGCTGGGCGTCCGAACTCACCGAGAATGATCAGACCGTAATCGTAGCGCTCGACTTCGGTTCGGGAATGTCGGTCCACCGCGATGAAACAAAGGCCGCCGAGAACGCGTTTTGCGCCGAAGTGTTCGGCCAGAAATTCTTCGTTACCTAGACCGTTCTGTAAAGTCAGGAGCATTGTTTGTTCGTGAAGGAGCGGCGGAACAAGTTCGAGAAGATCCGGATTCGAAGTCGATTTGAGCGCGATAATCACCAGGTCGCAGGGGCCGATCTCCTCGGTGGCATTGTAACAATTAATTTTAGCAACGTGGAAATTCTCGCCTTCACCGCGCACAAAAATCCCGTTTCGGCGAACCTCGGTTAAATTGCCTCGCATTAGAAAGTGCAGGTCGCTTCCGGCGGAAGCCAGCTTTGCTCCGTAGTAGGTCCCGACTGCACCAGCTCCGACGATGGAAATTTTCATTCAGCGAATTAGCGAATCAATGAATCAGTGATTTGCTTTCGCCGTCGCCCGCGAGGCGGCAAAAATCTTCAAAAGTTCCTCACATTCTGCGCGAAGCGATTGACATTTTGATTGATCGACTACCTGCGCTTCAACTAGGAGCTCAAGCCAAAATGACGTTTCGTCCGTTTCTTGTAGAACAATACTAATCTTTGAGACGAAGTCTGCGCTAGATCTTGCACGACAAGCGGCCCGATAATTTGCTGCCACTGAGGTTCCGGAACGGAGAAGCTGCCGGCCGATGGTGCGAGCGACTTCCGTTTTCGGTAAAGCTGAGAAAAAGGCGATGATCGAAACGGCGAATGATTTAGTCCGATCTTGTAATTTCCGAATATCATCCAAGCGACTCATTCGTTAATTCACTGAATCTTTTATTCTTAATTCTAGATTGGCGGTCTTTGTTCGGACTGGAAGTTCCGCGTGATCAGGCGCGCCCCCTTGTTGAAACTGAAATAAGCCCAGGCCCATTGAAACAGCACTGCGAGGCGGCTCCGGAATCCGACCAGGAAGATGACGTGGACGAACAACCACGCCAGCCACGCAGGAATTCCCGTGAGATGGACAAGCTTTAAATCAGCAACGGCCTTGTTTCGGCCGATGGTGGCCATGCTTCCCTTATCGAAATACCAAAAGCGTTGCGGCTTTTCGCCGTCAATCATCATGAGAATATTTCGCGCAGCATGGCGCCCTTGCTGCATTGCCACTGGCGATACTCCGGGCAATGGCTCACCCGTTTGATAGGGAAAATTCGCGAGATCACCGATCACCTGGACTTCCGGATGATTGGGAATTGTCAGATCGTTATTGACCAGCACGCGGCCAACGCGGTCGACCGGCACGCCTAACGATTTCCCGACGAAGGACGCATTGTTTCCCGCCGCCCAGATCTTGACGCGACACGCAATGAATTCGTCGCCAACTTGTAATCCCTGCTCGGAAAGATTGGTCGCGTGAATGCCGGTTCGCACTTCAACGCCAAGATCTGCGAGTTGTTTCATCGCGCTGTCCCGCAAGTCTTCGGGATACGATGCGAGCACTTTTGACTCGCCTTCCACTAAAATGACGCGCGCTTGTGAGGGATCGATGTGGCGAAAATCCTTCGCCAGCGTATAGCGCGCAATTTCGGCGATAGCGCCCGCCATTTCCACGCCGGTCGGTCCACCCCCGACAATCACGAACGTCATCGCAGCTTTTCGCGCAGCTTCGTCGGACGTTCTTTCCGCGAACTCGAATGCCATCAAAATCCGACGCCGAATTTCAACCGCGTCCTCCAAACTTTTCAGTCCGGGCGCAACTCGTTCCCATTCGGGATGACCAAAATAGGAATGTCGGGCGCCTGTGGCGACGATGAGATAATCGTATTCGATCTCACCATCGGTCAGATGCACTTTCTTTGCGTTCACGTCGATTGATTCCACTTCGGCGAGCATGACCTCGACATTCTTGCATTTGCTCAAAACGCCACGAACTGGCGCGGCTATGTCCGCCGGCGAAAGTGCAGCGGTGGCCACCTGATAAAGAAGAGGCTGAAACAGATGGTAATTGGTCCGGTCGACGACCGTTAGTTGAACATTCTCCTTGCAGGCGAGCTTTTTTGCCGCCTCCAGGCCGCCGAAACCGGCGCCAATAATGACGACACGGGGAACCTTCGCCTGCGATGTTTCCATGGGTCAATCTGCGCAGAAGATGCGGCGAAGGAAACCCCAAGTTCCAAGGTCCAAATCCAGGGAAACTCTAAGATTCAAAGTGCAGAAGGATTCTTCAAATTTCGAGCTTTGAGTTTCTTTGGAGCTTGGTGCCTGGGATTTGGAGTTTTGCCGTCCTGACAGAACATGAAAAAGCATTTGTCATCGCGGCGACGGCATTTATCTTTCGCGCCTCATGCCCAAGTCAATTGCTCGCAGTAAGACCCGGAAGGCCGTCGCGAAACGGTTCAAGATCACAGCTAGCGGCAAGGTTTTGCGCTCGCAATCGTCCCGGCGGCATCTGCTCGCGTCGAAACGCGCGAAGCGCAAACGGCAGCTCGGCAAAATGGCGCGGGTGGACAGAACTGATGAAGCGCGGGTTAAAATGAACCTGCCGTTCGGTTAATCGCCAAAGGTGGAACGCGTTGTCCCTAACGCGTTTGAACTGATAAATGCGCGCATGCGCGCGATTTGTTTAACATCGTCTTCGGAGAAGCCGATCCACCTGATTTGTTACCGGAACTGCCCCGATCATAAAACTCGACTGCGCGAGCTCGATCCCTTTGACGTTGCTCAGTATTAGCTTGCGGGTAAGTTTCCTTTCCGTCAGGGGCTATGGATTGAGGGCTGACGAACCCCGCCAGGGCAGGAATGCAGCAACGGTAGTTTGATCCTCCTTGCCGTAGTTCTCTGGCGGACTTTTGTTGTTGAGGCGTTGAGATGTTGAGCCGTTGAGTCGACACTCTTTTTTCTTCTCAACTCCTCAACCGCTCAACTTTTGCGTGAAATTGCTGAAGACGAAAATAAAACGTTTCGCTGACGTGGTTGAAGCCGCCGGCAAACCGGAAGTTTACACCCTTTGGCAAAAACCGGCGCAAGATCGACATCTTCAATCCGAAATTAAGAATCACCGCGTGATGACAATTTTGAAAACCGATGCCGGCAGCGAATTCGGCGTTGTTGGATTCAAGGAACGGAAAGGCGCGAGTTATTTGTTGTTCCCCAAATCTTTGAAGCGCTTTGAGAACAATCGGATTGTTGGAATTAACTGGGACTTGATGAAAACGAAATGACCAAGGACGAACAACTGCGCTACTCGCGGCACATGATCATGCCCGAGGTGGGTCCCGAGGGACAGCGGCGCTTGAACGCAGCTAAAGTTCTGTGCATTGGCGCAGGCGGACTTGGTTCGCCGGCCGCGCTTTACCTTGCGGCGGCGGGTATCGGCAAATTGGGCCTGGTCGATTTCGACAATGTCGATCTTAGCAATTTACAGCGGCAGATCTTACACGGCACCAAGGATGTAGGACGTAAAAAACTGGATTCTGCGCGCGATCGTTTGCGGGACGCGAATCCGACTATTGAGATCGAAACTCACGAGTGCCGATTCACCAGCTCGAATGCGCTCGAAATCGTGTCCCAGTACGATGTTGTTGTCGACGGCTCAGATAATTTTCCGACGCGTTACCTGTCGAATGATGTTTGCGTGTTCGCGAAGAAGCCGAACGTTTATGGGTCGGTTTTTCGTTTTGAGGGACAAACGACCGTGTTTGCGCCGCATCTTGGAGGACCGTGTTACCGCTGTTTGTTTCCTGAACCTCCGCCACCTGGCTCCGTTCCAAATTGCGCCCAAGCCGGGGTGCTTGGAGTGTTGCCTGGAATTGTCGGTACGATTCAGGCGAACGAGGCGATCAAATTAGTTCTTGGTGTGGGGGAATCGCTGATTGGCCGTTTGCTTTACTTCGACGCGTTGAAGATGAAATTTCGTGAATTCAAGCTTCGGCGGGACCCACAATGTCCGGTTTGCGGCGATTCACCGACGATTACAAAACCAATCGACTACGAACAGTTTTGCGGAGTTTCAATGAATACGATCCCCACAGTTTCCGTGCGTGAGCTGAAACAAAAGCTGGATTCACGCGAAAATTTTCAACTAATCGACGTGCGAGAGCCGTTCGAACACGAGATCGCCAGCATCGATGGCGCCAAGTTGATTCCGCTCGGGGAGCTTCCTGACCGCTTGGACGAGTTGGATCGGGCGCAACTAACGATCGTCCATTGTCACAGCGGTCAGCGCAGTGCGCAGGCGGTGCGTTTGATGCAAGAAGCCGGATTCGCAAACGTGTTTAATCTCGAGGGCGGGATCGCCAGATGGTCGGACGAAATTGATTCCGACGTGCCGCAGTATTAGCTGCGCTGCATCACCGCCGCCAGTTCTTCAGCCGATGGCAGATCGCTCCACTGCTTCAGCAGTTCTCCATTCTTGCCAAAAACGAAAACGTGAAAAAGCGTCGTGCTCGGCTTCGCATCAAGTTGTCCGGCGATAGTGGCATCGAGATCGGCAACGGCGAAAACGTCCTTCCGAGCGTTTCGTGCGATTTTCAATTGATCGTAACGGCTTTGAAGCTGTTTCGCTTCCGAGTCCACGCGGCGCCGCATCACCGAAGTCATTAAGGCACGTACCGGCCTGGAGTGTTTGCTCTCAAAGGTTACGACCGTAACCATCCGGTAATCTGCGCTTCCCAGGCAAAAATCCGGTGTTCGGTCTCCGACTACGCGAGCCTTGTCGACGTTCGCATTGCCGACGAGAACCACCGTCGTGATGCGACCATCTGCGGTCGAAAGCATGTCTCCATCGATGTCGGCGAAACTGATTCGATACGTCTGGCCAATTGTCGGCTCGGACAAGATCGAGTTCGGCGCGGAAAAAAATGCGGTGAAGACGAAAAGAATTTGCGCTCGACTAGGCTTCACGATTAAGACGTTGAAGAGGGAATGCGCGCTGACAACTGTCGCTTTGGTGTTTTAGTAGCCGGACTGTCGACCTTTTTATTGCTAGGCGGTTGCGATCGAATGGTGGCGTCGCGCAACACCCAGAGGGTCAAGGAAGCGGACTGGAAAGCGGCACAGGGCGATTATCTCTGGGCCATCAATCTTTACGAATCCGCGCTCGATGGAACGCCGCAGTCGGCTGACGTCCATTACAAGCTCGCCTTGCTCTACGACGACAAGCTGAACGATCCGCTGCACGCGCTTCATCATTTCAAACGTTATCTCGTGCTTAATCCGGAGGGCCCGCACGCGGCGGAAGTCAGGGATTTCATGAAACGCGACGAAGTCGCCCTCGGCACAAGCTTGTCCGGGGATTCGGTCGTGACCCGGGGCGAAGCGGCACGTCTACGGAACGAAAATCTCAGTTTGCACCGGCAAATCGACGAAGGACGGCCACGTCCGACCGCAAGCAAGTCGCCTTCCCGGCACAAAGGAAAGTCGGACGACTCGCAAACTTACACGGTGCAAGAGGGCGACACGCTGGCGTCCATCTCGCTCAGATTTTATAAAACTTCCAAGCATTGGCGCGAGATTCGCGACGCCAATGAGAAGAAAATCGACGACCCGGACAATTTGAAAGCTGGCCAGAAACTGAAGATCCCGCTTAACGACTGAGCTCGTTTCTGCGACGAGGATTTCAGAATCTTCGCCGATCGCCGGAAGGAATAATCGTCGGCCTCGGCTCCGGCGGCGATGGGCGCGCATTTATGCTCTGGTCGACAATGTCCTGGTGAGTTGGGTCGACGAGGGGCGTCGTGGCCGGCGTCGTTCGTTGCCTCTCACATTCGGCGACGAGGAGCGGCCAACTTGGGAGTTGGTGCGAAAAACCAGTGATCAAAAGTCCATCGTTAATCGCTTTGCAAACGTCGAACTCCTGCGGTTGCGGCAACACGTTCGCATTTGGCGGGAAGACAAGGATCTGCCGCGAATGCATATGCCGGTGATCAGACGGATTTTTCTTCAACCAGGCGTCCCCATTCCCTTCGAAAATGAGGATTTTGTTCCAAAATTTGCTATGCGATTCCCAGATGCCGGTAAAACCGCTGACCGCGCAATTGGCGACGCCGGCTGAAATTTTAACCGTGCCAGCGTCTCGCGGCGCCGTCATCAGAATCGCGCCGCTTCCGAGGTCGTAGGTTCGAGCGGCCGCCCCGAAGCTGAAAACGGTGTTGGCGCCCAGTCGGGTGATCGTTTGATCCGTAAACGTCAATTCCGCGCGCGAATCGTTGCCGGTGCGAACCGCAGTGCCTTCATTGACCGCGTCGTTCATTGTGGCCGGTCGCGCGGCCAATTGCGCACTGAGCAGACGAACATCGCGAATCACTTCAGTTACGCGAGCGTGTTTGCGCTCGGCGGCGAACATGATTGTCGCAATGCCGACGGTTGCGGCGATTAAACTAATGACGACGAAGAGTTTTGAGTTTGGAGAGCGTGTTTTCATCAGATTGATTCTCGATTTTATCACTGTCCTTGACCTGGGGCACCGAGAGGCGGTGCATTGGCGAGTGGTTGTGGATTCTTTGCGCCCGCGCCGCCGAAAGTTCCACTGTTGGCCGGCGTGCCGCTCCCTCCAAAACCGAAATAGTTTGGGTGATCCGTGAACACTTCGGCCGATTGCGGCGAATTGATCGTAACGGTCACGCCTGGGGAAATATTGATGGTACTGGCGGCGAGAATATTCGTGGGACTGGAGAGGGTAACATTTGAAAGAAAGTTGAGCGTGCCGTTGCTTCCGATGGCGTAAAGTTTCAATATCGTGTCCGCGTTCAAGACGTTGCCGGTGCCGATGTTAAGCACTCCGTTTGCGCCAAGCGCCGAAATTTTCACGACGTCGCCGTGGATAGTCGCATTATCCAGACTCGTTTGACCCGCGGTGCCGGTCTGGCGGATGTCGACCTCTCCCTGATCGGCTTGAATTGTTCCGCCGATATTCGCGACTCCATTGTTGCCGCTGGCGATGATCACGACCTGGCCGCTGTTCCCGACGGAGTTGAGCAAGGCCAAAAGTTGGGAACTATTCGCAATGTTAATACTGCCGAGCGACTGGATCGTGATCTGGTTGGCAGTCGTCATCGAGCTAGTCTCGAAGGTATTTCCCGCCAGAGCCTTGAAGGATTGGTTCACCGCCAGGGGAGAATGCAGTTCAACCGTGTCCACGGCGCGCAGCGTAATTTTATCGACGTTGGAGACAGGCGCTTCCATCGTCACATTCCCGCCGCGCGCGTAGACGAAGAATTCGCCGAAATTCGCGAAGCTAACACCAGACAGGGTGATCGAGCCATTCAGTGAAACGAGACCGACGTGCTGCATTCCGCCGAACGTAAAAACGGTGCCGGACGGAGAAAAGCTGATGTCTCCTTTGGCGGCCAGTCCGAGAGTTGGAAAATTGCCGGAGTTGGAAATTGTCGGGTCTCCCTCCAACACCAGGGTATTGAATAAGAACCCGGCAAACGGAACGCCGTCCGGATTGTTGAAACCGCCACTGGTGCTGTTGAAAAAATCGACGCTGTCGAAAGAAGATGGCGAGCTACCCAGCCAAGTTGCCAACGGACCATCCACCGCGGCACCGCGAAAGAGCTTCCCAAAATCTGTTATCCCGCTGGTCGTGATCATGGGATCGGTATTGATGACTGTGCCACTCGTTATGTGATAAGGGTCCGCCACGATTAGCGAGGGGGGGCCGAACTTCGAGCCGCTGCTGGTTGTCGGAGCCGAAATCGCCGTCGTCGCCAGGTCTCTCTTGTCGATGGAATCGTCCGGAGGAGGGGTTGAAGGTCCCGCCGCCAGTTCTGTCTGTTGTTCGGCGATCACTGCCAGAATCAAGTCCGCGTTCGGAAGGGTTGGAAAACTGGTGATCAACTTCGATGTCTTATAAACCAAGGCGGCATTGAATTTTGTCGGTCGGGTGATCTGCCCGTTTACGGTCATCATCACCATTTCTCCTCCGTGAACGATCGCCGCTAACTCCGGATGACCGTTTGGATAAAAGCGGCCGATTCCTTCCAGCATGAGAAGTTTAGTTGGCAGACCTTTGCCGGATTCAAGGAGAGCTGTTCCTCCAGTGATGGCAGCAGTAACCGCTGCCGTGCGAACCTTTACTTCCGCCCCGTTTCGCGGGACTTGCACGAGGACCGCGCCACTACTGAGATCGATCTGCCGTGCTCCTGCGTTGAAACTGAAGATCGTGTTAGCGCCCAAACGTGTGATCGTCAGGTCGGCAAAGGTCAGCTCGGTGCGTGAATCGCCTCCAGTGCGCACAGCTGTGCCAGTACTCTATGTTATCGTTGACGACCGCTGTCCGCGCTGCCGCTTGCTCGGGAAGCAATTTCACATCGTTAATTATTTGAGTAACGCGTGCAGTTTGTAGCTCTGCGGCACCCACCATGGATGAGATGGCTGCAACACAAATCAAAAATAACGTCCATCGGCTGACTGCGATCATTCCATGAGGTTTCATGTTCACCGCTGGACGTCTGCTGCTGGGTTTACCACAGGCAATTCGGCCTGACTCAAGACCGGCTTTGGCGGCATCTCGATCGTGCCGAGGTCGTTCGAGGACGGAATTGTGCGCGATCCGGGCGTAGCCGTCGCGGCCGTCGTCTCGCTGGCCGCATTTGTCAGCGCCGGATTGGTGAGCGATACCACTGTTCCCTTTCCAAAGATAACCAGATTCGTGTCGATCAACCTTCTTTTTGATTTCGCGCGCTGTTGTTTTTCACTTTCTTTTGCAATCAAGTCTCGGCTGCCAAGCGGCGGAAAATCGATGACCAACAGCGACGTTTTCAGCAACCGCGCGAGATCGACATCCACCGGGTCCGCCAACCGCTTCGCGTCCGGATTCGTGATCAGCATTTGCCCCGGGCGAACGAGCACTGATTCGCCCCAGTGACGCTTCAAATATAAACGAGCGGCGCCTTCGAGGCTTATGAACTTGAGGTAAGCGTGCGGATGATATTCCACGATCGCGGTCCCCGTAATCGCGGCAGTAATGCCGGCCGTTGTGATTTTCGCCGCGCCTGCTGCTCTGTGGTTTTGCAGAAGCATGGCCCCATCGGCCAGCTCGAGATCTCGCGCTCCTTTTTTGAAAATAGAAGCCGTATTTGCGCTCAGTCGTGCCAGAGTTAGGTCCGCAAAAGTTAGCTCCGCGCGCGAATCCCTTCCTGTCTGCACACTGCTTCCATCGGGCACGTTATCATTTACCGTTGCCGGGTGTGGCGCTGTTTGCGCGGCTTTCAGCTGCACGTCATTGACGATTTGCGTGATCGTCGCTTCGTTCGGCTGCGCCGCGATTATCGATCTTGCCGCCGGAATCAACGACAACACAACGGCGCCCGCCCACACGAGCCCCGGTCGCGTGCATCTAATTGCCCTTTTCATCGCCGCTAGAATTTAATGGCCAGCGATACGGCACCGCCGACATTCGCCACGTCGTAATCGAACACGTCCTGGTTGGAGTCGCTGTGCGCGAACGAGCTGATCGCGCTCAACGAGCACCAGTCGGTCAGGCGATAAGTGGCCGTGGCCGAAATGATCTCGCTTACATCGTTCCGTCCGTTCTGATGATAATCACGGTCCACCACGCGTCCCACCGCGCTGACTGTGAACGCGCGAGTCAGGTCGACCGAATAACCGAGATAACCCTCGTAATCGTTCCGCCGCGGCGATTGATGATCGGCCCCGACGCTCAGGTTCGTGTCCGCGCCGACTAAAATCTGCTGGGCCCGGCTCAATCGGAACGGCAGCTCGGCGTTAAGGATGATGCTGTGATTGGAGAAAAATTCGTCACCCAAACGATCGTCAAACGTGAGCCGGTTGAAATCGTACCACGCGCGCAGGATCAAGTTATGGACCTGCGGCAGCAAATACGTCAGTCCGGCTTCGCAATCGAGGCTGCCGAAATTGAACGCATTGTATTTGCCGTAATAAAAAATCTGTTCGCGTGCGCCGAGATGCGCATACAGCGACTTGGCAAGCTGCGGATCATAGAAAGCGCCCACCACCGGCGCGAACACCACGTCGCTCACTTCACCGTGGTTGGTGAGCGCGACGTTCGATGTGTAGAAAACCGGAGTCGACAGCGAAAACGTGAACGGATGATATTGCGTCTCGCGTTTAAGAATTTCCTGCTGACCGATGTCGGGATCGTTCGGGCTTTCGACGGCGTGTCCATCTACGAAACCTTCGGGCGCGTAGCCCGGACCGTTGAGCGGTTGGGTTTCGCCCTGGAGTAAGCTCGCGCGATCAGCGCCCGTAGTCACGGTTTGCCCAAATGCCGCTGGCGCGAAGATCGACATCATCCCCGCGCAAGTCAGAGCCCTTAATAATTTTAAACGATTCTTTGCCAAAACGAAGCCACGCCTCCCGACGGCTTCCCCTTTTGCCCGGTCAGATTCGACCCGTCAAGAAAGTTATTCCCGCTGGGGTCGGCCTTTGCGCTGTTTTCAGGGAAATAAATTGTAGCGGATGATTGCGTAGATGGCGTGGAAGCCGTCTTTCCAGTTCACTTTCTTGCCCTCGCTGTAGGTGCGGCCGTTGTAGGAAATGCCGACCTCGTAAATGCGACACTTGGCCTTCGCCAGTTTAGCCGTGACCTCGGGTTCGAACCCGAAACGGTTTTCGCGAAGATCGAGACTCTTGACGATCTCGGCGCGAAAGGCTTTGTAGCACGTTTCGACGTCGGTGAGGTTCAAATTAGTAAACATGTTCGAGAGCAGGGTGAGAAATCGATTTCCGACCATGTGCCAGAAATACAAAACGCGGTGAGGATGGCCTCCCATGAACCGCGAACCGAAGACGGCGTCGGCTTTTCCAGAAAGGATCGGTTCGAGCAAGGTCGGATAATCGGCCGGGTTGTATTCGAGATCAGCGTCCTGCACCAGGACTATGTCGCCGCTGGCGGCGGCGAATCCGGCGCGTAGCGCCGCGCCTTTGCCCATATTGCGCGGCTGGTAAATGATCTGATTTGCAAGAGACGCGATTTTTTCCTTCAACACCTGCTGGGTTCCATCGGTCGACGCGTCGTCGACAATGATGATTTCGATCTCACCGACGTCGGCGGTGCGCACCACATTAACGATCTGCTCAATCGTGGCGCGCTCGTTGAAAACCGGAATGACGACGGAAATCTTCATCGAGCAGAAACTAGACAGGATTCGCCCGATTTTTACGAGACCCGAAATCAAAAAGCATCTGCAATTGGCCGAAGGAAGAACCGACGCCAATCAGCAAGTCAGAAACTCGACAGGATCTACAAAATCGGCGGGATTTCTGACTAAGAAAATCCGAGTAATCCCGTTAATCCTGTCGGTCTACGGATTGAAACGAAACTTCGTCCGGCCTCGCTTGGCGTTCGCCTTCATTTTGCGGCGGTGCTTCTGCGAAGGGGTCTCGAAAGCGCGCAAACGGCGCACCTCTTCAAGAATCCCCTCGGCGTCGAGCTTGTTCTTCAGCCGCTTTAAAGCGCGATCGACTGGCTCACCTTTTCGAACGAGTACTTCTGGCATCGATAATCAACTCCTGATCTGCAAATTTTGTGCCTTTTGGTTCGCCTTCGCTAAAGCTACGGCGTGACAGGCGAGGCCGATCCTAAGCGGGGTATTGGTTTCCGTCAAATTCGGCCTGGGTCTGGCCTAACGGGCGATCGGATTCGCGCTGGTGGCCGCTTGGGTTACCTCCCGGCGAAGCGAGCTCGTATCTTTGCCGCGTGCGCGAGTCCACCAAAGGACAATGGGCGAGGCGATAAAGATCGATGAATACGTGCCGACGATTACGCCCACGAGAAACGAAAAGGCAAAATCGTTGAGCACCGGGCCGCCGAAGAAATAAAGGGCCAAAACCGTGAGCAAGACGGTGCCGCCGGTCAGAATCGTCCGCGACAAAGTGTCGTTGATCGAATGGTTCATGACCTGCGCGACGGAACCCGAGAGCCGATCGCGCAAACCGCTGCGGATACGGTCGAAGACAACGATCTTATCGTTAATCGAATAACCGGCGATGGTGAGGACTGCAGCGACCATGATAAGCGAAAGCTCCCGTCCGCTGAGGGCGAAAATTCCGAGGGTAATAATGAGATCGTGTGTGAGCGCGGCGAGCGAACCGACCGCGAACGAAGTCCCAAACCGCATACTGACGTAGATGAAGATGCCTATCAGACCAAGGGTGAGAGCGAGGGCGCTCTTACTAGCGAGCTCTTTTCCGACGAGCGCCCCGACGTGGTCGGTTTGCTCGAATTTCAAGCCCGCATTTGGAAGGGCCTCCTGCAACCGCGCCTTGATCTTGTCCGCATTTCCGGCGTCTGATCGAATGCTGATCAGGTCCCGATTGGCGACTCGCTCAGATTGGATCACGCTGTTCTGGAACCCGGTGTTAGCGAGCGTGGCGCGCACTTGATCGGGGGTGAGCTTCTGGCTGGCGGACAGCACCATCAAATCTCCGCCTCTAAAATCGGCGCCGAGATTACGGTCGCCCCGAACGAACAAAACGGCGAGACACGCCACCGTCGCAATTCCTGAGAAGAGCATGAATTTTTTGGCGTTGCCGAGAAAATCGAAATCCTTGGAGCGAATGAGGTGCAGCATCGAGACCTTCTTGAGAATATTGAGCTCGAACGCCCATGAGAAACAGGTGTAGGTCACGAGCAGCGAGGAGAACATCGAGGCGACGATGCCGATGGTTAGCGTCAGCGCGAAACCTTTGACCGGTCCGCTTGCAAGCCAGAACAAAATCACGGCGGTCAGAAACTGGGTTACGTGCGCGTCGAAAATCGCGCTGAAGGCTTTTCGATACGAGGTGTCAATTGCGGTGCGCAGGGTTTTCCCCTGTCTAATTTCGTCGCGGAGGCGTTCGTAAATTAGAACGTTGGCATCGACGGCAATACCCAAGCTAAGAATTAATCCGGCGATACCGGGAAGTGTTAGCACGCTGTTAAACATGCCGAGTGCGCCCACCACCATGATGCAGTTGATGCCGAGGGCGATGTCCGCGATCAAACCGACCAGGCGGTAATAGATCAGCATGAAGATTACCACCAACGCGAAACCGGCGATGCCGGAGTAAATGCCGCTCTTAATAGAATCACTGCCGAGACTCGCGGACACCTGACGCTCTTCCTCGATCTTCACTGGCGTCTGCAATGGATTCTCGAGTACGCTGGCGAGTCCGCGAGCTTCGGTTTCACCAAACTTGCCAGTGATGATGGCGTCGCCGCCGTAAATCGCGTCGCGAATTACCGGCGCTGATTGAATGACGCCGTCGAGCACGATCGCGAAACGGTGGCCTTTGTGCGCAGCTGTAATGTCGCCAAACTTTTTGGCCCCTTCGCTGTCGAACTTCAGCTGAACCGTCCAGCCTTCGTTTCCATAGTAGGCGTGCGATTCACGGACGCGATCGCCACCCAGATCGGCTTTCTTTTTGACCAACAACCGTTCCTCACGCGATTTTTCATTTTCTTCTCCCCGCATTGTGTAGGTTTCGATGCGGTAGTCGGGCGGAATTACTTCCTGACCTTGATCGATCTTGGCCAGCCGGTCGCCGTTGTCGGGATAAACGAGACGAAACTCGAGCTTGGCTACCCGCGAAAGTTGGTCGCGTGCTTCCTGGATTTTTCCGGCATCAAGCCCGGGGATTTGAACAAGGATCCGGTCCGTTCCCTGTGGTGTGATTATTGGCTCGCTGACGCCGAATTGGTCCACACGGTTGCGGATCGCTTCGATTGCCTGATCGACCATCGACTTCGTGATTGGCCGTTTTGTTCCATCAGGGCTGGCCGCCGGCTCCAATCGAATCAAAAACGAAGTGCCGCCCTGTAAGTCGAGTCCGAGATGGATCTTGCCAGGACGAATAATCGTTCCGTCCGGGCGTTTTTGATCGAACGGGGGATAGGTGGACGTGAGACACAACGCAGTGATCGCGATCGTCAGAACTGTTCCAAGGTAACGGCGAATTTTTTCACTATCCGTAGCGAAATACCACCCGAACAAGATCAGCAGGCCGATGCCGGCAAAAAATGTGGCCGCAGGACTCATAAACGAAAGCGGAAATCGGAAAGCGGAAAGCGAAAGGGAGATTTCAGCATGTCAGCGTTTCAGCTTTCAGTTTTTACTATGTTCGTGACCGCCGATTTTTCCATTTCGATCTTTACGTTATCGGCCACCTTCAACATTACGGTTGTCTCTTTCACATTAGCGATCAATCCGTGAATTCCGGCGTTGGTTACAACTTTGTCGCCGGTTTTGAGCGCGGAAACCAATCGCTGCTGTTCCTGCTGCCGCTTCTTCTGCGGCCGGAACAGCATGAAGTACATAATAACGAAGATGAGAATGAACGGCACGAAGGAGATGATGCCGCCGCCAGGAGCCGGGGCAGGCGCCGCTGGCTGCGCTTGAGCTAGGAGTTGGAAAATCATCGGCGAATTTGAGGGAGCCGGACTTTAAACCCGAACGCTCCGCCTGCAATCGAGAATCGTATTGTAGCCACGGCCCTGTGGCCGTTGGCAGAACGTGCCACAGACCCGCGGCTATACGACATTGTCACGCGTCCGGTAATTCGACACGAACCCGCGTCGGAAGTCGTCAAATGTGCCGGTGTCGATCTTCTGGCGGCCCTGACGCATTAACTCTAAATAGAAATGCAGGTTGTGGATTGTAATCAGCCGAAGCCCGAGAATTTCTTCTGCCTTGATGAGATGCCGAATGTATCCGCGGCTGAACTCGCGACAGCTCGGACACGCACAACCTTCTTCGATCGGGCGTTTGTCCATCGCGAACTCGGCATTTTTCAGATTTAGCGTGCCGGTAGAGGTGAAGGCAGTTCCATTCCGGGCCAGCCTGGTTGGCAGAACGCAATCGAACATGTCCATCCCGCGCGCGATCATTTCGAGCAATTGGGGCGGCGTGCCGAGACCCATCGCGTAACGCGGCTTGTCCACGGGCAGAATTGGTTCGCTCGATTCGACCGCTTTCATCATTTCTTCTTCCGGTTCGCCGACACTCACGCCGCCGATCGCGTAACCGTCGAATTCAAGATCGACAATCGCTTGCGCGCTTTGCTTGCGGAGATCTTCAAAAGTCGCGCCCTGGACGATTCCGAAAAGTAATTGTCCTTCTTTTCGTGGAGCTTGTTTGCACCGCTTCGCCCAACCCACCGTCGTCTCCAGGCTTTTCGCGGCGTAGTCATGTTCGCATGGCCACGGCGGACATTCGTCGAGCACCATTGCGATATCGCTACCGAGTGCGCTTTGAATTTCCATCGCGATCTCGGGCGAAATAAATGCAGGCGTTCCGTCGACGTGATTTTGAAAATGGACGCCGCCTTCAGTGATTTTGCGCAACTTGGCGAGTGAGAAGATCTGGTAACCGCCGCTGTCAGTAAGGATCGGTCCCTCCCAATTCATGAACTTGTGCAGTCCTTCAAAGTGTTTGATCACGTCGATCCCCGGCCGAACGAACAGGTGGTAAGTGTTTCCGAGAATGATCTGCGCGTTGAGCTCGCGCAGTTCACGCGGACTCACGCCTTTCACGGAGCCTTGCGTTCCGACCGGCATGAACGCAGGCGTCTCAATCAGGCCGTGCGCGGTCGTCAGGCGGCAATGGCGCGCCTTTGTTTGTCGATCTTGCGCCAAAATCTCGAACGGTTTCTGCATCGGTTGAGAGGTTCCGCGCAATCGCCGCGCAAAACAAATTCGGACGCAAAATATTCTTTGCGACGCGCGATTTTCTCCTCTATAGTCGGAGCTCACCGCATCAGGCGCGTGACAGTGTGTTAACGCGGCTGGGCGGTTTTTTTGTCGCCTGAAACCCAAGGTTTTGGCGGCGCTTTGTTTAGAGAAAATGCCCACGATTAATCAGTTGATTCGGAAAGGACGACGGAAGGTGTCGGTGAAATCGAAGTCACCGGCGTTGACCAATTGTCCCCAGCGCCGCGGGGTGTGTGTGCAAGTGATGACGCGCACACCGAAAAAGCCGAACTCCGCCCTGCGCAAAGTGGCAAAAGTGCGGTTGACGAACGGCCAGGAAGTGATTGCCTACATCCCAGGCGAAGGGCATAACTTGCAGGAGCACTCGATCGTGCTTGTGCGCGGAGGCCGAGTGAAAGATTTGCCGGGCGTGCGCTACCACATTGTGCGTGGCACGCTCGATTCGTTAGGCGTCGATGGACGCCGGCGAAGTCGCTCCAAGTACGGAGCGAAGCGCCCGAAAGGTGGCGCGGCTGGCGGAGGCGGCGCGGCGAAAGCGGCGCCGGCAGCAGCCAAGGAAGAGAAAAAGTAAATTTTGAATCAGAAGATCGACAATGTCGCGACGGAAGAGAGTTTACAAAAAGGCAGAGCGCGTCGATTCCCGTTACGGGAGTCCGGCGGTCGCGCGGCTCATTACCACGGTGATGAAGTGCGGCAAGAAATCGCTCGCCGAGCGCATTGTCTACACCGCGATTGATAAGTCACGCGAAGGATCGGACTCGGTCGATCCGCTTGAGGTTTTAAACAAGGCGCTCGAAAACGTTCGGCCGCGCCTGGAGGTAAAATCACGTCGCGTTGGTGGCGCGACTTACCAAGTGCCGCTGGAAGTACCACCGGCGCGTCAGATCTCACTCGCCATGCGTTGGATCGTCCAATACGCCGATACTCGCAAGGGCATGCCGATGGCGCAGGCCCTCGCCCAGGAAATCAAGGACGCAGCGTCCGGTCAGGGCAACGCAATCAAGAAACGCGAAGACACACACAAGATGGCGCAAGCGAACCGCGCGTTTGCCCACTTCCGTTGGTAAATTTATGCCCGCGACGCTCGAAAAGAAAAAATCGACATCGGCGGGCCCGAACTCGCCCGATCGCAAGTTTCCACTCGAGCGGACGCGCAACATCGGTATTGCCGCGCACATCGATGCCGGCAAGACGACGATTACCGAGCGCGTTTTGTTTTACACGGGCATGATCCACAAAATGGGCGAGGTGCACGAGGGCACGACCGTTACTGACTGGATGGAGCAGGAGCGCGAACGCGGAATCACCATCACCTCCGCGGCAACGACCTGCAGTTGGTCTCAGAAAAAAGAAGAAGGCGTTTACAAGATTTTCGAAGGCATCAAGCAGCGCATCAATATCATCGATACGCCGGGCCACGTAGACTTCACGGCCGAAGTCGAGCGTTCCTTGCGAGTGCTCGATGGCGCCATTGCTGTGTTCGATGGCGTTGCGGGCGTGCAGCCGCAATCGGAAACCGTCTGGCGGCAGGCGACGAAATATAACGTCCCGCGACTGGCGTTCATCAACAAGATGGACCGTGTCGGCGCGGATTTCGCGATGTCCGTTGACAGCATTCATAAAAAACTAGGCGCCAACGCCTGGCCGGTGCTGTTGCCCCTAGGCAGGGAAGATCAACTACGCGGCCAGCTCGACATCATTAATAAGAAGGCGATCATTTATTCCGACAGCGACCAGCTTGGATCTACATACGACGTCACCGATCTCCCGCAGGAACACGTCGCTGCGGTCGAGAAGGCCTATAAAGATCTGGTCGAACAAATTTCCAATCTTGATGACGAAGTCGCGGAGGTTGTTCTCGAAGAGAAACCGGTCACACCGGAGATTTTAAAAGCGGCCATCCGCCGGCAAACGATCGCGAACAAATTCGTTCCAGTCATCGGCGGTTCGGCGCTGAAAAACATTGGTGTCCAATATCTCGTTGATGCAGTCGTCGATTATCTGCCGAGCCCGCTCGACATTCCTCCTGCGAAGGGGATGGAGCCCGACACCCATGAGCCGATCGATGCGCCGACGGACGATAACGGGAATTTCTGCTCCCTCGCGTTTAAACTCTGGAGTGATCCATTTGTCGGCAAACTCGTTTTCTTCCGCGTCTATTCCGGCACGCTCAGTAAAGGCGACACCGTTTACAATCCGCGCACCAACAAACGCGAGCGCATCTCGCGGTTGATTCAAATTCAGGCCGACAAGCGCGAAGACATCGAGACCTGTTACTCGGGCGATATCGCGGCGATCGTTGGCATTAAGAATATCACGACGGGCGATACGCTTTGCGACGAAGACCATCCGATCCTGCTCGAACCGCCAACGTTTCCCGATCCGGTTATTTCAATGGCGATCGAGCCGAAGACGAAAGTGGACCAGGAAAAAATGGGCGTGGCGCTGCAGCGTTTGTCCGAAGAAGATCCGACGTTCAAGGTTTATACGCACGAAGACACCGGCCAGACCATCATCGCCGGCATGGGCGAATTGCATCTCGAAATCATTCGCGACCGCATGTTCCGCGAATTCAAAGTGGATGCGAATGCGGGCAAACCGCAGATCGCGTATCGCGAAACAATCACGACCAACGCGCACGGCGTCGGCAAGCTAATCAAACAGTCAGGCGGTCGAGGCCAGTATGGACACGTTGAAGTGGATTTACGGCCAGGCGAGCGCAGCAAAGGCCTCGTCGTCGAAAACAAGATCGTCGGCGGCGTTATTCCGCGCGAATACATCCCGGCGGTCAAGAAGGGCATCGAAGAAGCAGTGCTCGATGGCGTGCTCGGCGGCTACCCGGTTGTCGATGTTGAGGCGGACATTGTTTTCGGAAGCTTCCACGAAGTCGATTCCAGCGAGCTCGCATTCAAGATGGCGGCGATCTTCGCGATGAAAGACGGCTTCCGAGCGGGCAAACCGATCCTGCTCGAGCCGATCATGAAGGTGGAAAATATCACCCCAGAAGAATATCAGGGCGACATTATCGGCGACTTAAACCGGCGTCGCGGCCAGGTGAACAGCATCGAGTCGCGCGGAAACCTGACCATCGTTCACGCTGAAGTTCCGTTGGCAGAGCTATTCGGCTACGCCACCGCGATTCGTTCGCTTTCGAAAGGCCGTTCGAGCTACTCGATGGAGCCGTCCCACTTTCAACAGGTGCCGGCCAATTTGGTGGCCGCCATTCTCGATCAGAAGGAGAAGAAGTAATGGCAAACGGACAAAAAATTCGGATTCGTCTCAAGGCTTTCGATCATCGAATGCTCGATCAATCCGCGGTTGAGATCGTTGAGACTGCGAAACGCACCGGCGCTCGCGTGGCCGGTCCGATTCCTCTGCCGACGTTGATCGAAAAGTTTACGGTGAACCGTTCTCCACACGTCGACAAAAAATCGATGGAACAATTTGAGATCCGCACGCACAAACGGTTACTCGACATTATCGAGCCGACCGCGAAGACGGTGGATGAGTTGAAGAAACTGAACCTGCCCGCGGGCGTTGATATCACGATTAAGATTTAGCTGCTTGAGAATTTTTCCACGTCGCCAACATGAGCATCGGTTTACTAGGACAAAAAATCGGCATGACCAGCGTCTACGACGCCAACGGTCGGCTGCATCCTGTGACCGTGATTGCGACGGGCGATAACGTTCTTCTTCGCCGCTTAACGAGCGAGAACGACAGCTATTCGGCGGTGCAGGTCGGATTTGGTCCGCAAAAGGAATCGCGCGTTAGCAAAGCCGAGCTCGGCAATTTCAAGAAGGCGGGCGTGGAGCCTCAGCGGTTTGTTCGCGAGTTTCGATTGAAGGCTGATCTACCAGAAGGCGAAGTGAACCTCAGCGTGACCCAGTTTCAGCCAGGCGATTTCGTGGACGTGATTGGCCGCTCCAAAGGCAAAGGGTTCCAGGGTGTGATGAAGAAGCACAATTTCCATGGACAAGGCGCTGCCCACGGCTCGAAGACCCATCGCCGCAACGGCGCGATCGGAAACCGTTCCACGCCGGGACGGATTTGGAAAAACATGGGCATGCCCGGTCATTTGGGCGATGAGCGCGTGACCGTGCAGAACCTGCGAGTCATGCAGGTGCGCGAAGCCGAGAAAGTAATTTTAATAAGCGGCGCGGTGCCGGGATGCAACGGTAGTTATGTCGTTGTCAGGCCGGCGATCAAGGATCCGGCCGCGCAACTCGCGTTGCATCAACAACACGCGAAGGCAGACCACGCTGCGCACTCCAAGAAGCCGAAGAAGGCAGGGGAGATAATGGCAGAAAAGGCGGCAGAGAAGAAGGCGGCAGAGCAGAAGAAATGAGCGCAAAAGTTTTAACCAAAGCCGCAGCCAAGGAAGCGAAGATCGACATCATCGAGGATGGTCGTGGTTCGCAGGCCGTTCACGATGTCGTCGTCGCGATGCGTGCGGCACGTCGATCCGGAACTGCGAGCACAAAAACCAAAGCAACGGTCGACCTGTCCGGCGCAAAACCATGGCGACAGAAAGGGACCGGCCGCGCTCGAGCAGGCTATGCTTCATCGCCGGTTTGGCGTGGCGGCGGCGTCGTGTTCGGGCCGCATCCCCGCGATTATTCCAAGAAAGTTTCGAAATCAGTGCGGCGTCTCGCGCTTCAAAAAGCGTTGAGCGAACGAATCAAAGCCGGCGACGTTCTGACGATCGACAAATTCGCGGTTTCGGAAATCAAGACCAAGGCCTTTGTCGACCTTGTTCGGAAACAAACCGACGCTGAAAAAGTGCTTATCGTTTCCGATTCGTTCGATGACAAGACTTATAAATCGGCGCGCAATGTTAAGCCGGTTAAGCTGACGACTGCGGCAGACGTGAACACCGAGCAATTGCTCGCGTTCCAGAAGATTTTAGTGACCTCGAAGGCGCTCGAGAAACTGGCGGAGAGATTGCAATGAACGAGTCGCACGAAATTATCGAGACCGCGTCACTGACCGAGAAATCGACGCTGTTGAGCGAAAAACAAAACAAATACGTTTTCCGCGTCAGCCCTCGCGCGAACAAGATCCAGATCAAACACGCGGTTGAACGTTTGTTCCAAAAGAAAGTGGTCAATGTGAACACGTGTAACTACGCCGGCAAACAAAAGCGCGTCCGCGGACCGCTTGGGCGCCGCGCGCATTGGAAAAAAGCGATCGTGACGCTCGCGAAAGGCGAGAAGATCGAACTGGTTTAATTGTATGGCGCTCAAAAGTTATCGCCCGCTCACGCCGATCCAGCGTTTCAAGCAAACGCCGGCTTTCGATGAGATCACAAAATGGAGCCCGGCGAAAAGCTTGCTCGAGCCAAAGAAGAAAAGCGGCGGCCGCAATAATTACGGCCGGCTGACTTCGCGGCACATCGGCGGTGGACACAAACAGCATTACCGCAAAGTCGACTTCAAACGTCGCAAGCACGGCGTGGCCGCGGAAGTAGTCGGAATCGAGTACGATCCGAACCGCTCGGCGCGAATCGCTCTTATTAAGTACACCGACGGCGAGTTGAGCTACATCATCGCTCCGAACGGACTTCTGGTTGGCTCGAAAGTCGTCTCCGGTAACGACGTGGCGCCGGACCTTGGCAATTCGTTACCGCTGCGCGCGATTCCGCTCGGGACAAGCATCCACAATATCGAGCTCAGCCCCGGCCGCGGCGGCCAAGTCGCCCGCAGCGCCGGTCAACAGGCGATCTTGAACAACCTCGAAGGCGGCTACGCGCTCGTGAAAATGCCGTCGGGCGAGGTCCGCCGGATTCACGAGAACTGTTTCGCTACCGTCGGTCAGGTTGGAAACGTCGATCACATGAACGTGGCCAGCGGAAAGGCAGGTCGCACTCGATGGCAGGGACGCCGTCCGCACGTGCGCGGTATGGTGATGAACCCAATCGATCACCCGATGGGCGGCGGTCAGGGCAAATCCAAAGGTGGTGGCGGACGGCATCATCCGGTCAGTCCGTGGGGACAATTAGCCAAAGGATTTAAGACCCGCGCGAAGCGTAAACCAAGTGACCGTTTCATTTTGGAACGCAAGCGCGACAAGAAGAAAGTTTGATTTTTATGGGAAGATCACTAAAGAAAGGACCCTTCGTCGAATCGCATCTTCTCGAGAAGATCGACAAGATGAATGCCTCGGGCTCGAAAAAGGCGATCAAGACCTGGTCGCGCCGCTCGATGGTGACGCCGGATTTTGTCGGCCACACGTTTTTGGTGCACAACGGAAAGATCTTCAATTCCGTTTTTATCACCGAGAACATGGTTGGACATAAGCTCGGCGAATTTTCGGCAACGCGAATCTTTAAGAAACACGGTTCGCACACGGCGAAGGTTGCGAAGTAGTTTTTAGCTGATGGTTGATAGTTGATAGAAATGAACCTGGGCGTTACGCGAAGGTGAAACTATCAACAATCAACTATCAACTGGTTGTAGTTTTAGTTAGTGGGAGCGTCGTCGCGGCTTCGGTCGCGCAGGCGCAGGGAAATAGTTCTTTGACAGAATCCAAGATTGAAAACGCGGAACCCCGCGATGGCGGGGTCACCGCGGAGTCGCTGCTTCGTCAGAACGAGGAATTGCGCAAGCAGTTGTCGGTTCAACAGGAATCGCTGAAAGCTTTGACGGCGAGCCTGGCGGAATCGAACACCGAAGCGGAAGTTTTCCGGCGGAAGTTCGCGGATTTGGAATCGCGAATGGAAGCGCTGGGGCTCGCTTCGGCGAGCAAGGATCGCGGGAAGCTCGAGCAACGATTGCTCGCTGCAGTGAGCGACTTGCGAATTGCGCAGAAAGAACGCGATGAATTACGCGATCAGCTACTCGGTTTGAACGAAGCGCTTTTGCGATATTTGAAAACATCGCAGGGCGGCGACGCACAAGCCCGGGCGGACGTGGAAACGCAGTTGCGCAAAACAAACGAGTTGGTGGGAAGATCGACATCTACCGGTTCCAAAGAGCCGCAAGCCAGTTTGATGGATGCAAGCGTGCTCAGCGTGAAAGACGACTGGTCGTTTGTGGTCGCGAATATTGGCGAGCAGCAGGGCGTAAAGATTGGAATGCCGCTGCGTGTGATGCGCGGCGACCTGAAGATCGCGACGCTGCGCGTGGTAGATGTGCGACAACGGATTTGTGGGGCGGTGATTGAGGATTCTGGGAAGGAAAAAATTAAAGTGGGCGATCGGCTCCAAGTCGATGCGTCCAAGGTGAGTTTAAAATAATGGAAGTTAGATCGATATATAAGTACGCACGGATTTCGGCATTCAAGGTGCGGGAAGTCACGCGAGAGATCCAGGGTCTGCCGGTTTCGGCGGCGCTGGACGTTCTCGCTTTCACCCCGAAGAAAGCCGCGTTCTTGATCAACAAAACGCTCAAGAGCGCGATCGCTAACGCCGAAAACAATGCGAACTTGAAAGCCGACGGATTGGTCGTGAAGGAAGCCGTCGTCGGTGAAGGCCCAACCTTCAAAAGAATGAAAACCCGGGCCCGCGGAAGCGGCTCGCAGATTCTGAAGCGGACGAGTCACATTCGGATCGTTTTGACGGACGAGAAGCCGGAGAAGAAACAAGGGACGGCCGGGAAGTCGGAAGAGAAAGCTGCTACGGCGGCTGAGAAAAAGCCGAAGAAGGCGAAGAAGACCGCGAGAGCGGCGAAGAAGTAATTTTATGGGACAAAAAGTTAATCCGATTGGATTCAGACTTGGCGTGAACCGCGATTGGCGCTCGCGTTGGTACGCCTCCGCTCAAGAGCTGCCGGACTTTTTGCACAGCGACCTCGAAATTCGCGCTTACGTGAAGAAAAAACTGCAGTACGCGGCGGTTGCAAAAATTGTGATCGAGCGCGCGTGGAACTCGATCCGCGTGACTATCCACACCGCGCGTCCCGGCATTGTGATCGGCCGCAAAGGCGCGGAGATCGAAAAGATGACGGAAGAGATTTCGAAGATGGCCCAGGGCAAACAAATTAAGATCGACATCCAGGAGATCAAAACACCCGAACTCGATGCGCAATTGGTCGCGGAGAACGTCGCATTGCAGATCGAGCGTCGAATTGCGTATCGCCGCGCGATGAAGAAAGCAGTCCAGACCGCGATGGATTTTGGCGCGGAGGGAATCAAACTGCGCAGTTCGGGGCGCTTGAACGGCGCCGAGATTTCACGTTCCGAATGGTACCGTGAGGGAAAGATCCCGCTGCACACTCTCCGGACCCCGATTGATTACGGTTTCGCCGAAGCGAATACCGTTTATGGAAAGATCGGCGTGAAATGCTGGATCTGTAAAAAGGAAGAGGCGCCCGCGGAGCAACGCCAAGAAGCCGCGCTGCCTCCTCCTCCGCCGCCGGTCGCACCGGAACCGGTCCAAACTTAGGAGATTTTTATGCCATTGATGCCCAAACGAGTGAAGTATCGAAAGTCCCAGCGGGGAAGCCGCAAGGGGACTGCTTCGCGTAATCTCCGAATTAGTTTCGGCGAATTTGGGCTGCAAACGCTGGAGCGCGCGTGGATCACGAACACTCAAATCGAAGCCGCGCGTGTTGCGTTGACTCGAAATATGAAGCGCAAAGGTAAACTTTGGATCCGGATTTTTCCGGACAAATCGGTGACCGCGCGTCCCCCGGAAACCCGGATGGGTAAAGGAAAAGGTCAGCCGGAATTTTGGGTGGCGACGGTGAAACCCGGAAACATTTTGTTTGAGCTCGATGGCCTTACTGAATCGGTCGCGCGCGAATCGTTGCGATTGGCCGCCGACAAATTGCCGGTGCGCACGAAATTTATTAGCCGACACCACGTGGCCGCGTCCTAACAAAGATGAAAATCAAAGAAATAGTCGAAATGACCACGGACGAGTTGCAGACGAAGCGGCGCGATCTTCGTCAGGAGCGGTTGCACCTTCGTTTGCAACAGCAGAGTGGCCAGCTTGAACAGCCGAGCCGGTTACGCCTGATCCGGCGCGATGTGGCCCGGATCGAAACGATTCTCACCCATCGCTCAAAACAGCCGCAGACCATTCCGGCCGAAGAACCAAAAGCGAAAAAGAAGAAGTAATTTATGGCCGAGCAAGCTTTACAACCAGCGACACAACCGCCTCCATTACCGGCGAAATACACTCGTGCTGCTCGCAAGACGCGAGTGGGCGAGGTGATTTCCGACCGCATGAACAAGACGATTGTGGTGCAAACGACGACACGCGTTCCTCACCCGAAGTTTGGCAAGATCGTGAAGCAGATCCGCCGATTCTACGCCCACGACGAGGAGAACAAGGCGAAAACGGGCGACACAGTGCGAATCATGGAAACGCGACCGCTGAGCAAATTGAAACGCTGGCGGTTGGTGGAGGTCCTCCAGAAGTAATTTTATGGTGCAGATTCGATCCAGACTTGAGGTGGCAGACAACACCGGCGCGCGGATGGCGACGATGATCGGCGTGATCGGCAAGGCCACTCTTTACGCTGGGATCGGCGACGTAATCACCGCCAACGTTAAAGAAGCCAGCGCGACAGGTACGGTGAAGAAGGGTGAAGTTGTGCGCGCGGTTTTGGTTCGCACCCGGCAGGCGATTCGCCGTGACGATGGTTCGTTTCTGCGTTTCGACAACAACGCAATCGTGATCATCGACAAGGATTTGAATCCGCGCGGCACGCGTATTTTCGGTCCGGTCGCTCGCGAACTCCGCGAACGCAATTTCATGAAAATCGTTTCACTCGCGCCGGAGGTGTTATGAGCCGGGCCAGATTCCACGTCAAAAAAGGCGACAACGTCGAAGTGATCTCCGGGAACTTTAAAGGTTCTTCTGGCAAGGTACTCGAAGTGATCCCGCGTAAACAGCGGGTGCTGATCGAAGGCGTGCGGATCATCAAGAAACATCTGCGCAAGTCGCAGGACAATCCGCAGGGCAAAATTGCCGAGCGGGAGGGCCCGATTCATATCTCGAACGTGAAGTTGCTCGAGGCCGAAAAGAAGACCGAGAAGAAAACCAAGACGAAGCCGAAGAAAGAGGCTGAGAAGAAGGCGGCGTAATGGAGAACGAATTTTACCGTCATTACAAAGATCGCGTCGTGCCCGCGTTGCGTGAACGTCACAAGTACAAGAACGTTCACCAGATTCCGCGGGTCGAAAAAGTCGTCGTCAACACGTCGATCGGCTCCCAACCGGACGTGAAGCAGGCTCTCGAGGAAGCGAAAGCCGAGCTGGCGTTGATTACTGGCCAGCTGCCCGCCGTGACTCGCTCGAAAAAGAGCATTGCGAATTTCAAATTGCGCAAGGACGAGGTGATCGGCGCCAAAGTTACGTTGCGCGGTGATCGGATGTATGAATTTCTCGAACGCCTGATCAAGGGTGCGTTGCCGCGTATCCGGGACTTCCGAGGGGTTTCGCCGCGGTCTTTTGACGGCCACGGGAATTACACCCTCGGTGTGGCCGACCAGACAATTTTTCCCGAGGTCGAGCTCGATAAAATCAAGCGGAACATCGGTTTTGATGTTACAATTGTCACTTCCGCGCAGACGGACGAAGAAGCCAAGTCGCTCTTGGGCGAAATGGGGATGCCGTTCGCTGATCGCGTGAAAAAACCGGCTGCGCAAGCCGCCTGAATTTCATGAGTACCGTTACAGATCCAATTGCAGATTTGCTCGCTCGCGTGCGCAATGGCGCGCGCGCGCAGAAGGTGGAGATCTTTATGCCGTACTCGAAGCTAAAAGCCGAAGTCGTCCGGATTTTGAAGAACGAGGGCTACATCAGCGATTACGAAGTCGATACGAAAGCGGCCCACCCGCGAATCAGGATTACCAACAAACTGGTCGACCACACCTGCGCAATCACTGGTTTGAAACGTGTCAGTCGACCCGGTTTGCGTCGTTATGTTGGGGCTGACGAAATTCCTCGGGTACTTGGCGGAATGGGAACAGCTATTTTATCCACCTCTCGCGGCGTGATGTCAGGCCGTGAAGCAAAGAGACAAAAAGTTGGCGGCGAATTGCTTGCCTACGTCTGGTAAATCTATGTCCAGAATTGGAAATAAGCCGGTCGACATTCCTGACAAGGTAAAGGTCAACATCGCCAATGACGGCGCTGTTTCGGTGGAAGGACCGAAAGGCAAACTGAATTGGAAGTTGCCGCACCAGATCACAGCCAGCGTGAAGGACAATCACGTTTCGCTGGCGCGTGGAGCCGAAACCCGCAGCGTCAAGGCGTTACACGGTCTTTCCCGCGCGCTCGTTCACAACATGGTGGTGGGCGTGAGCGAGGGTTTCACCAAGAACCTCGAGATCGAGGGCGTCGGCTTCAAAGCCGCCGTGCAAGGCCAGAACTTGAATCTCAGTCTCGGATTTTCGCATCCGGTTTTGTTTTCCATCCCGACGGACATCAAGATTACCGTGACCGACAACACGAAGATTTCGATCCAGGGCCCGGACAAGAAAATGGTAGGTCAGGTCGCTGCTGATATTCGTCGTTATTACCCGCCGGAGCCATACAAGGGCAAAGGCGTTCGTTACGTCGGTGAACAAATCCGCCGCAAGGAGGGCAAGACAGTCCAATAATTTATGGCGGCGTTTAATCGAAAAGCAGCCCGACAGCGCTTGCATCGACGGATCCGAAAGAAAGTTTCGGGCACTGCCGCGCGTCCGCGGTTGGCGATCTATTTTTCAGGCAAGCATGTTTATGCGCAGGTCATCGATGATGACGAGGGCAAGACTTTGATCGCGGCTTCGACCGCGGAGAAGAGCGTGCTCGGCAAGAGTAAACCCGGCGCGAATCGCGCGAGTGCGGAAGTTGTTGGTAAAACAATCGCTGAACGTGCTCGCGGTAAGAAAATTGAGAGCGTGGTATTCGATCGCGGCGGGTTTCAATATCAAGGAAAAGTGAAGGCGCTCGCGGATGCGGCGCGGGAAGGCGGACTAAGGTTTTAATTTCATGGCAGCACCAGGAGGAACAGGCAGACGACAAGAATCGCGCGGGGGTGACAGAACGACGCCGGCGAAAAGAGGCGATACGACTGAGAAAGTCGTGTTCATCAATCGTTGCGCCAAAGTCGTGAAGGGTGGACGGCGTTTCAGTTTCAGCGCGTTGATCGTCGCCGGCGATCACGACGGTTCGGTCGGCGTTGGATTTGGAAAAGCGAACGAAGTTTCCGAAGCGATTCGAAAAGCTTCCGAGGACGCGAAGAAATCAATGGAGAAAGTTTCACTCTACGAAAACACGATCCCGCACGAAACGATCGGCGAGTTCGGTGGCGGCCGCGTTTTGTTGCGTCCAGCATCTCCTGGAACTGGCGTCATTGCCGGCGGCGGGGTGCGCGCGGTCGTCGAAGCGGCCGGAATTCGCGATGTTCTCGCGAAGTCGCTCGGCTCGAGCAATCACGCGAACGTCGTGAAGGCGACGATCGCGGCGCTGAAATCGCTGCGGCGCAAGGACGAAATTTTCAAAGTGCGCGGAATCAAAGGCGGCGACGGAAAGGCGGTCGCGACCCAATCACAGTCATGATGCGCTTACACAATTTACGCCCGCGTCCTGGCGCACGTCATCGCGTAAAACGCCTCGGTTGCGGCGAGAGCTCTGGCCACGGCAAAACGAGTGGCAAAGGCCACAAGGGCCAGAAGGCCCGCTCGGGTGGCAGCATTCGCCTCGGATTTGAAGGCGGGCAAATGCCGCTAATTCGGCGCTTGCCTAAACGTGGGTTCAACAACGCCGCGTTCCATAAGGGCTACGGGATCGTGAATTTGGGCGATCTCAACGAATTCAAAGCGGGCACAGTTGTAAACGAGCAGCTGCTCCGCGAGTCAAACCTCATTCGCGGCGATGTCGCGGGGATTAAGATTCTGGGCGGTGGCGAGCTGAAACACGCGCTGAAGATCGAAACCGACAAGATTAGCGAATCGGCCAAGGTCAAAATCGAAAAGGCCGGCGGAACAATTACGATGCGCGATCGAACTGCGGAAAGGGCTGCGACGGCCCGGGAAGATGTCGATCAAGCGGCGAAGAAATCTGAGGAAGCGTCGCCGAAGAAGAGATCGGCATCGGCCTCCAAAGCGAAGAAGAAAACTTCCCGGAAATAATTTTCGGAAATGGTTTCGGCCTTTCTCAACACGCTCAAGATACCGGAGCTTCGGCGCCGAATTCTTTTCACACTCGCGGTGGTTGTGATTGTACGACTCGGAGCGGCGATTACTACACCGGGAGTCAATCAGGCTGTCTTACAGGAATGGTTTCGCACCGCGCTCAGTGAAAAATCCGGCGGTAATCTGGCGGCACTGCTGAATTTGTTCAGCGGCGGCGCGCTGGAGAACTGCGCGATCTTTTCGCTCGGAATCATGCCCTACATCAGCGCGTCGATCATGATGCAGTTGCTGTCAGCGGTGATTCCACAATTGGGAAGATTGGCGCGCGAAGACGGCGGCAGGCAGAAGATCATGCAATACACGCGGTTCATGACCGTCGGCCTCTGCATTTTTCAGGGCTACTTGCTCGCGATCTCGTTCCAACATCCCGAAGCGTATCGCGTAGCATTGCCGGGAATTTCCGAAACGATCGCGCGGTTGGGAATTCCGCTGGTCGACGACCCCGGGTGGGTTTTCCGCGTCGTGACGGTGATCTCGCTGACGACCGGCACGCTAATGTTGATGTGGCTGGGCGATCAAATCACTGAACGCGGCATCGGCAATGGTATTTCGCTGATTATCACCATCGGCATCGTGGCGCGTTTGCCCGCTGCTCTGGCTCAAGCGTGGAAGACCTTCGTGCCGTCATCTCAAACCGGCACGAGTCAGGTCAATCCGGCGATTCTCGTGTTGATGGTGGCGTTTCTATTCTTGGTTATCGCCAGCGTGATCGCGATTACCCAGGCGGTACGCAAAATCACGGTCCAATACGCGAAACGTGTCGTCGGTCGCAAGCAGTACGGCGGCAATACGCAATACATGCCGTTGAAGGTGAATTATCCCGGCGTAATGCCGATCATCTTCGCATGGGCGCTTCTGTTGTTCCCGAACCAAATCGTCAGCTGGGCGTTCCCGAGCAGTCCCACTGCGCGGCAGATTTCGGAAATGTTGTCTACCGGCTGGCTGCATTACGCCGTTCTGGCGGCGATGATTTTCTTCTTCAGTTATTTCTGGGTAGCTACCCAATTCCAGCCGTCGCAGATCGCGGACGACCTGAAAAAGTATGGCGGCTACATTCCCGGAGTGCGTCCGGGCAAACCCACCGCTGACTTTCTTGATTTCACCATGACGCGTTTGACGTTCGCCGGCGCGATTTTTCTAACGATGATCGCGGTGCTTCCGAGTTTATTGAGCCAGGGTCTCCATGTGCCGCAAGTCACGGCACAGTTTTTTGGCGGCACGAGCTTGCTCATTATTGTCGGTGTGATTCTGGACACGATGCGGCAAGTGGAAACGCATCTGATCCAGCGACATTACGATGGGTTTTTGCGTAAAGGCCGCGTGCGCGGAGGATTTACCGGTCGGTCCGCTTACGTTCGCGGCGAAGCGGCGGCGCAGCGCACGCTGATGTGGCTATATGTCGGCATCGCCATCATTGTGATTGGCGGCGTCGCCGCGTTTTTGGCGTCGAAGTGAAGCGACGACTCGTCTTACTGGGCGCTCCGGGTTCCGGCAAAGGAACCCAGGCGGAGATGATCACCCGTCACTTTGGGATTCCAGTTACGTCGCCCGGAGCAATCTTGCGCCGTGAAAGGGATCTCGGAACGCCCCTTGGTTTGGAAACCGCAGAGATGTTGCAGCACGGTGATTTGGTACCGGACAAGACGATTGTGAAGCTGATCGAGGATTGGCTGCACCTGCACGGCGGATACGGTTTCGTATTCGATGGTTTCCCGCGAACGCTTCCGCAAGCAGAAAGCCTCGCGTCGATTCTTAAGAGTCTGCAAACGTCTATCGACGCGGCGATTTGGTTGGATGTGTCCGAAGAAACTGTTCGATCCAGAATTTCCGGACGATTGCAATGTCGGACCTGCGGTTTCACGACCAGCGTCGACAGCGCGCAATTCGCCAATCGCCCGATTTGTCCGTATTGCGAAGGCCGACTCGAACGACGCAGTGACGATGATCTCACCGTGCTGCAACAGCGCCTGCGCGAATACAACACCAAGACGCAGCCGTTGGCCGATTATTACGGGAAGATGTCGATCCTGCGAAAAATTAATGGCAACCGGGATCGGGACGCGGTGTTTGGGGAAATATCGCGGATAATCGAAGACAAAGTGCCCGCATGATTCCAATTAAGAATGCCAAGGAAATCGAGAAGATGCGGCAGTCATGCCGGACCGCGAGCGAGATTCTCGATCGGGTGGGCGAGCTGATTCGGCCTGGAATTACAACCAAGGAAGTCGATGAAGCCGCCGCGGATTTCATGAACGAGGCGAAAGTGAAGAGCGCGTTCCTAGGTTATCGACTTGGTCATCGCGTCTTTCCGGGTAACATTTGCATTTCACTCAACGACGAGGTGGTCCATGGGATTGGGAGCCAGCGACGAATCCAGTACGGCGATATCGTTAAGCTCGACATTGGCGTGATCCGGGAAGGCTGGGTAGGGGATACTGCCCAGACCATTCCAGTCGGCGTGGTGGATGAACGCACAGATCAACTATTGCGTGTCACCGAAAAGGCTTTGGAACGCGCAATCAACGTCGCCGATGAAGGCGCTCGGCTCGGAGATATTTGTGCGGAAATTGAGGCCGAAGCTTCACAGAATCATTTTTCGGTCGTGCGTGAGTTTGTCGGCCACGGTGTCGGTCGAAAGTTGCATGAAGAGCCACAAATCCCGAACTACGGGCGACGCGGAAGCGGTCCGAAATTGAAGGCCGGGATGACGCTGGCCATTGAGCCCATGATTAACATTGGCGGCCCCGACGTTCGCCTGCTCGAGGACGGCTGGACGGTGCGGACGGCTGATGGCACGAAGTCGGCCCATTTTGAACATACGGTCCTGATTACGAAAGACGGACCGGAAATCCTGACATGGCGCGGAAAGACGCAATTGAAGTAGAAGGCACTGTCGTCGAGCTGCTTCCGAACACCATGTTTCGGGTCGAGCTGCCCAATAAGCACCAGGTCCTAGCCCATATTTCCGGAAAAATGAGGCTCCACTTCATTCGTATCTTGCCGGGCGACAAAGTTATGCTAGAGATAAGCCCCTACGATTTGTCGAAGGGGCGGATCACCTTCCGACAGAAGTGACAACGCGGATATGGCTCCGCGTTTTTTGTTTCGACCAAAATGAAAGTACGACCCTCAGTTAAAAGACTTTGTGAAGCTTGCAAGATTGTGAAGCGCAAGAATGTGGTGCGGGTGATTTGCAAAAATCCGCGTCACAAACAGCGCCAGGGATGATTTATGCCACGATTACTTGGAGTTGAAATTCCAGCCGACAAGCGCATCGAAGCGTCGCTGACCTACATTTACGGGATCGGCTTCGCGACTTCGCGTCGTATTTTGGAGCAGACCAACATCGATCCGAATATTCGGGCGAAAGATCTTAGCCCGCAGCAGATCAACGAAATCATCCACGCAATCGGCAACAACAAGCTCAAAATCGAGGGCGATCTCCGCCGCGACATTCAGGGAAACTTGAAGCGTTTGCAGGCAATCAATTGTTATCGGGGTCAGCGCCACCGTCGCGGATTGCCGGTTCGCGGTCAGCGCACGTCGACAAACGCGCGAACGCGCAAAGGGCCGCGCAAGACCGTGGGCGTAATCCGCAACCCGGACGCAAAAGCAGGAAAAGTTTAATTAGCAATGGCTGAACACAAAAAACCAGCGAAGGCGAAAGACGAAAAGCCGAAGGCGGAGAAGGAAGAAAAGAAACCGGTGGCCAAAGCGGCCGAGTCGGAAGCTCCGAAACCGCAGGCTCCCGCCGAAGAAGCTAAGCCCAAAAAACAACCGGTGAAGGGGAAGAAGGAAGACGCAGCCGCTCCAGCGGCGCCGGCTTCGGAAAATCTTTCTCTGGATGCCGATTCAATTGAAGCGCCGAAGATCGTTAAGGCCAAGGGCGCCAAAAACATTCATAGCGGCATCGCGCACGTTTACGCGACTTTCAACAATACGATTGTCACGATCACCGATTTGACCGGTAACGTGATCGGTTGGTCGAGTGCGGGTAAAGTTGGATTCAAAGGTTCGCGCAAGAGCACGGCTTATGCGGCACAGCTCGTTGCGCAAGACGCAGCTCGTCAGGCGATGGGCCACGGGCTTAAAGAAGTTCAGGTTCTTGTGAAGGGACCTGGCGCCGGGCGCGAATCAGCCGTCCGCGCCCTGCAGGCGATCGGCCTCGACCTCACTTTGATTCGTGACGTAACTCCAGTTCCGCACAACGGTTGCCGACCTCCAAAGCAGCGCCGCGTTTAATTCTCAACTTCTCAACGACTCAACTCCTCAACTTTTTTCATGGGTAGATATACCGGACCAAAAACAAGGATCAGTCGCCGCTACGGCGTGCAGATCTTCGGACCGTCGAAATCGCTGGAGCGGAAGAATTATCCGCCGGGAATGCACGGCCCGAAAGGCTCGCGCCGCAAACAGTCGGATTATGCGATCGCGCTGGGCGAGAAACAGAAGCTTCGTTATCAATATGGTCTGCTTGAGCGTCAGTTCCGTCGGATTTTCCAGAACGCGTTGCGCAAACGCGGCGTGACGGGCGAAACGTTGTTGCAATTGCTCGAGACGCGACTCGACAACGTGATTTATCGCCTCGGCTTCGCAAACACACGCAATGCCGCGCGCCAGCTCGTCTCGCACGGTCACGTGCAGGTCAACGGTCGGAGCGTGAACGTCGCTTCCTTCAACGTGAAAGCCGGCGACGAGATCGCGATCAAGGATAAACCGAAATCGCGCCAACTGGCGGTGCGCAATCTGGAGCTTACCCAGATTGTTCCGGTTCCCGATTGGCTGACAGTCGATCGCGACGGTCTCAAAGGCAAAGTCGCCCACATTCCGTCGCGCGAAGAAATGCAACCGATCGTCAACGAACAGTTGATCGTCGAGTTGTACTCGCGTTAAACATATTATGGACGCGACGACGCGCGTCCCTCCAGAAACTCAAGGGCTTTGTCGTAGCTTTTGCGCTGCAGAAAGTGGGCCAGCTGCGGGTCGATCGGCTTCGGCAGCGCGGCGGCGAGATTGTCGATCTTCTCTGAAACGGCCCGAAGACGCTCCATGTGTTTTTCGGCATCCAGACGGGAGTTTTCGTCGCTAATGATCGCGACCCGTTCGCGCAAGGCTGCAGCAAGATCACAAGCGAAAGTTTGCATTCCTTTACAAAGACTAGACAGGATCTACAGGATTAAAAGGATTTGGGTTTCGTAAAATCGGGCAAATCCTGTCTAGTATACAAGCGCTCGTTCGTGGTTAAATCGGCGCCGTGCCGGCTGAGCCGAAGCGATTTCTGATGGTGGATGACGACGTCGCGCTTCTACGCGTGGTACGCGAAGCGCTGCTGGCGACGCTGCAGTGTGAGGTCGATACCTCACCCAAGCCGGAATATGCGTTCGAGCTGGCGCTTAAAAAGAAATACGACCTGTTCATTTTTGATTTTCAGATGCCGATGATAGACGGCGCGATGTTGTTTTTTTTGATCGGCAAAGTTTACCAGAATATTCAGCCGATCCGAGACGTCCCGCCGTTGATTCTTGTGTCGGGAAAAGCCGAAGAAAAGCGGGCGCAGGAGTTACTGAAAGAACCGGGGGTCGCCGGCCTCGTGGCAAAGCCTTTTGCGATTAATCGGCTCTTGGAAAAAATCAAAGAATGTGTGCCCGGCACCGAGTTTTCGATGCCGTTGTAAGAAGAACCGCCCGAAATTTCGCGTCCGGAGAGCGCGGTCGGCCTAGTGGCGAACCTCGGCCAGAAGTTGGCGTTTAGCTTCGAGCCAATCGGAGTCTGCGTCGCCGGGAAGATCAAATCGCCGACGGCGTTCGGAAATGAAATAAGCGCGCGTCTCGATTTGCTCATCGGTGGGGTCAAACGTATTTGCCAGAACCGGCGCAGCCTTGACTTCAATTCTTTCAGCGGCTTGCTTTTTCGGTGACATCGCTTTCTTCGCCCTCGCAGGTGTTGATCTTCCGGCCGCTTTCGTCTTGCGGGTTTTGTCGGAACTCGCTGCCCCAGTTTTACTCCTCCTCGCCACAATCAAATTCCTCCCTGAATTAGGATTTAGCGCGCTCATGCCGAGATGCAACCGCAGGCTCGTTTATTTGTGTAAAATCAGGTGGAACATAATAATATGAGGCATGCGGCACTTCCTGTTTCGCTGGTTCGTAACGGCGTTCGCTGTTTTTGTGGCGGCGCCGATCGTGGGGATCGATTACACCGGAATTGGTTGCCTGCTCGGTGCGTCACTTTTACTTGGAATTATCAACGCTTTTGTTCGGCCAATTCTCTTATTTTTGAGCTTCCCGCTAATCCTGCTGACGCTTGGGCTCTTCATTCTTGTCATCAACGCGCTGATGCTGAAGTTCGTCAGCGAGATTGTGCCCTGCTTCAAGTTGCACGGGTTTTGGAGCGCGGTTTTTGGCGCGATCATCATTTCGTTTGTCAGCTGGCTGCTGAGCGCATTTTTCCGCGGCAGCGACGGGCGCGTTCATATCTTGACGCATCATGCCCAAATTAAGCAGGTTCGAGGTCGGGTAATCGAGCCTGGCGAGTGAGGGCGGATGTTTGGTGGCAAGTTAGCTTCGAGGGAACGGCTTTTCGTTAAGATCTGCGGGATCACGAACGAATCGGATGCGGTCGCCTCGATCCAATCCGGAGCCGACGCGCTCGGCTTCAATATTGTTCCGCAAAGCAAACGATGCATCGATCTTGATGCTGCGGCCGAATGGATCGGCGGGTTGCCAACAGACATCTTGAAGGTCGCAGTTGCCACAGACCCGGATTGGGAAGATGCGTGTCGAATCGGCCAGCTTCCATTCATCGACGCGCTGCAATTGCATGGGAATGAATCGCCCGAGTTCTGCCGACGACTCGCTGACGCTGGAATTCCATTCGCAAAGGCAGTGCCGGTAACCGGTTCGAAATCGCTAGCCGACCTGCCAAACTATTTCACCGACACGATCATTTTGGATTCGAGTGCGGGTGAAAGCTTTGGTGGAACGGGCAAGCCGTTTCCATGGAAATTTGCGCCCGAATTCGTGCGACACCATCCTAGAATCGCCGTAATTCTCGCAGGCGGATTAAACCCAGAAAATGTGGCGCAAGCCGTGAGTATCGTCGGCCCGCGGGGAGTTGACGTTACCAGTGGAGTCGAAGAGGCAGCAGGCCAAAAAAATCACAGCCTTGTAAAATCTTTCATTCAGGCCGCCCGGCGCGCGGTCTGATCCAAAGCCGTCCGGCGGCACGCCGCCAGAGCTGCAGGTGAGCGACGCGGGAAACTTTCAAAGGGCTGGTCTGCTTCCTGCTTTTAAGCGGCCAGCACTTATCTCACTTCCACTTATGGCTACTTCACTCAAGCAACGGGGATGCGTCGGGGCGGTGGCGCTTCTGACTGTGCTTTCCCTGTCACAGGCGCAAACCAATCCGACCCCGGCCGCTGCAGCTCAGGCGCCAGATCAACCCAAGTCCGCTGAACAACCGCCGATGTTGGTAGTCCAGGCTCCGGTTCAAGCCGCCAGCCCTGCGCCCAAGACCGCCGCGCCCGGTGCTGTGCAAACACCCGTATTGACCGAAGCGGATGCGAATGTGGAAAGCGGTGGTGTGGGGGTCCGCGAATTTCAAGGCGACGACGTCGGCCAAGTGCTCCGACTGCTCGCTCGTCAGGCCAAAGTCAACATGGTCGTAAGTGATGTAGTTACTGGAACTGTAACGATGCGGTTGGAAGATGTGACCGCGCTGCAGGCAATTTCAATCATCGTGAAAGCCAAAGGGCTGTTCATGGACAAGCTCGACAACGTTTATTACATCAAGACGCCGGCTGAAAAGACCGCCGAGCCAACTGAGAGCGACAGTTATCAGTTTAGCTACGCCCGGGCAAAGGATGTTTCGCCGTTAATCGCGTCACAGCTCGCCAGTAAAAGTCCGCCGCAAATTGATGAGCGAACTAACACAATGTTCTTCAATGAGACCCGCAGCAACATCGACAACATTCGCAAGGTTTTGCTCCAGATCGACAAGCCGACCAGGCAGGTGATGATCGAGGCGCGGTTGGTGGAAGTGAGCGCCGATCCGGTTCAGGCCTACGGCATCAACTGGGCGGGTACTGTAGGCAGCGCTACTGCGCCTAAGACCTTCCAGTACGGTGCGCCAACTACCAGCACCCAAACCGTGGACCCGAAGACCGGCCTGGTGACGAATAGTACAACATTTACCGGCACAACCTCGCCTTTCGCGTTGGGCAATCCTGGCAGTTCGAATCTTTTTGGCTCTCTCGAGAAGCTTGCCTTTGGGCAATTCGCCATCCTGTCTGTGCCGCAGTTCTCGGCAACTTTGCAGGCGTTAAATGAAGACTCGGACGCCGAGTTTCTGGCAAATCCGAGGGTCGTCACGGCAGATAATCAACAAGCGAAGATCGAGGTGCTTCGCAACCAGCCGATCCCTCAGCTGAACTTCAACGAGCAGACCGCTACGGCAGTATTTGGCGGATTCCAGGACAAAACATTCGGAAACACACTGATCGTGCGTCCATCGATTAATAAAGACAACTACATCAGTCTTTCGGTAAAACCGGAAATCAGTAACAAGGTCGCCGACTTCACCTTTACCTTCAATGGTGCCAACGTTACCAGCCCGATCATCGATAAGCGGTCGCTTGATTCCAACGTGCTAATCAGGAGCGGCGACACCCTCGCCGTCGGCGGCTTGCTTTCGGATCAGGTGTCGAAAGCGCGCACAAAGGTCCCGATTCTCGGAGACATTCCGTTTCTCGGATACGCTTTTCAAAGCCATGACAATGAACGGCACAAACGCAACCTGCTCATCTTCGTAACCCCAACGATTATTGATCAGCATTACGGTACTGGCTTGGAAGACCAGGTAGCGGGATTGCGTCACGTTGGTGAGGACTATGCCGATCCGAACGGCTGGCGGAACAATGCCAAAGGCGCGGTGCGTTTGGTGCCGACCTCGAATCGTCAGCTGTCGGAGGACTATGCCAAACCCGGGGCGCCGCCAGCGACTGAAGAGGCAGCGCAAGTTCAGTTCAAGAGCGACGTTAAAGATCGAGACGAATAGAATTTAGAAAAAATGTGGGGTTGAGAGGGGGCGGGTGCCCGCGCAGGGGCCCGCCCTCTTTGTTTACTGGAAGTGCTACGACGCGGGCGATCGCACAGTTATTAACGGCGACTCTTGCTCCGTGACGACGGCGTTCGCAAGCCGAGATGAATCGATGGCGCCAAAATCGGAAACCGAGTTTTGTCGATATGGCATATCTGTTGCTGACGTTTAGTTATGAAGCTATTTCTCCGCCCCAGCGCGGTCGCAACACTCGCGTTTGTTTTTGTTCTGAACTCCGCCGATGCAGCGCTTCCGGCTGACGCAAGCAACGTCGTCGTTGATGTAAATAACAGTACGATCGTGAAACTGGATGCGGCAAATGGGAACGTTCTGTGGTCGGCTGTGCTTTCTAACGACGGCGCGCTAGCCGTCGACCCCGGTGACTTTAGCGTGTATACAGCGCTCGGGGGTCATAGCCCGGGCACCAACGGAACGATCTATAAGTTTGCCGCGAATGGAGCTCCCGCCTGGGCCAATTCCATTTCGCTCAACAGCTTCTGCGATTTCGATTTCGTTACCAATGCTGCAGTGGATGCCACGAGTAGCGACCCGGGAGTGGTTTGGAGCGAGAACGGGTGTTTCGGCGCGATCGCCAAATCCGATCGGGCGACGGGCGCCCAGCAATGGAGCGTGCTGACGTACGACGTGGGGCGTCCATCAATCGATCCTTCGACTGGGGAGATCTACACGGTTACCGACGCTGGTCTCAATTACGATGCCGAAACAATTTATAGTCTCGGAGCAAACGGCGCACTAAACTACGCAACGTCGTGTGAGGGCTACACCGATCTGAATCCCGCCGACGGGCAGCTATACCGCGGAGGCGGCGACGCGGGATCTCGCGGTTGCGGAACGGTGCTTTACCAACTCAATAGATCCATTTTGGGCACCATAAACTGGAGCATAGACCTTTCGAGCTATCTCACCAGCATCGATGCGCTGGCGGTTCAGCCCTGGCAAGGAGGGTGGATTTATGCCGCAAGTGTCAATTCATCGAAAATCGTCATTGTCGATCCCGCCACCCGGAGCGTGGTTACCTCTTTTTCCACAGCGATTCCACCTCGTTTCATCGCGATTGACCCGAACGGTGGAAACGTCTACGTGGCGAGCGATCAGAGTCCATTTGTAGTAGCGTATAGCTGGACCGGCGGACTCGTGTGGATCAATCCAAATCTTGGCGGAAATGTATCCAATATTGCTATCGCACGGGGTCTAGTAGGAGCGCCACCGACAGCCACGCCAACCCCGACGCCATCGGCAACGCCTACGCCTACGCCACCGCCCCCTTGTCCGGCGCCAACTGTGAGGGTCGCGACATCGGCTACTTCACTTCACAAAGGTCAGGACGCGACCATAACCTTTACCGGGAAGAATCTCTGCCAGAACACGACAGCCTTCTTCACAGTTGTTACTCATGCACAATTAGGGGTGGATTTTACGCTTACCGATCAGTTCGGACAGGATGCCACCACCTCGGGTCAAACTTCCGGTGTGCTCACACTGCACAGTATATCCAATTCACGGAGAAAAATCTTACCGCTTAGCATCGTTCTCCAACCTAATCGCGCTTATTATCGGGGTAACACAAAAGTTACGATACAGCTTCTTGGTAATTAGAAATCCGAAGCCCAAAACGGCCTATTGTTCTAGGTAGCCCTTCAGGCGCTCGCGCAACTCGGTTCGTGCGCGAAAGAGCAGGCTTTTTACCGCCGGCAGCGATAACTCTAAAATGTCCGCAATTTCTTCATAGCGGAGATCTTCGTAGCGTCGCAACACGAGCGCCATCCTCTGAGTGTCCGGAAGCTGCATAATTGCGCTCTCAATCTCTCGCTGCAATTCGGTGTGAAGCAGAGTCGCATCCGGCGTTTCGGTCGTTTCGTCTTTCAATGGCAACTCTTCGACCTCCGGATCGATTTGCACGGGCACATGTGGATGACGCTTGGCGCGTCGCATTTCGTTGAAAACAAGATTGCGCGTGATTTTTAATAACCACGTGGTGAACTTAGCCCGTGCGACATAACGTCCGGCGCTTCGCCAAACCCGAATGAAAACCTGTTGGGCAATGTCTTCGACGTCGGAGTTGCTCCCGAGCATTCGCGCGACTGTTCCCGACACGAGCGCCTGATGCCGCTCGATCAATGACTCGAGAGCAGCGGTATCGCCGTCCGCCACCAAACGCATCAGGCGGATGTCTTCCGCGTCATCTCCGGCTCGCGCCGGTGCTTCTGGGTCGACCATTGATAAACAGACGTAGATAGGTGGGCACCGATTCGAAGGTTATCGCGAGCGGCGGCCGGGCTGCGCCTTTACCGTCAGACGCCGCCCAGTGCTTTTTGTTGCAACTCGCGAGGCGTCTGTGCATGGTAAAGCCATCAATTTTAGCATCGGCTCCCGATGAATTACTCACTTATTCCAAAGGAACTTAGACCGATCGCTGAGAAAATCGAGGGAGGCGCCCGCGTTTCCGAAGCCGACGCTTTGGAACTCTATCGTGTGACCGATCTCAATGCGCTCGGATTGATGGCCAACGTCGTTCGCGAGCGGAAAAACGGCAATTTCGCCAGCTACATTCACAATCGCTACATCAATTACTCGAACATATGCGTTCTCTCTTGTCAGTTCTGCGCGTTTGCGGCCAAAAAGCGCGATGCCCACGCGTTCGAGCATGCCACCAGCGAGATTATTCAAGCGGTCGCAGACGCGCTTCCCTTGGGGATTACTGAAGTGCACATGGTCGGCGGCCTGCATCCGAGTCTAAAAAAAGAGTGGTATCTGGAACTTCTGGACGGTCTTCGCGCGCTTGATCCCCAGTTGCACATCAAGGCCTTCACCGCCATCGAGGTCAGGCATCTGGCGGAGCGGATTTTTAAGATGTCGATCCCGGATACCCTCAAATTGCTTCGGGAGCATGGTCTCGGCTCGATCACGGGCGGCGGCGCGGAAATTTTTGACGCTGGTGTCCGGGACCGCGTTTGCCGCGGCAAAGAAACAGCCGAGGAATGGCTCGAGGTTCACCGGACGTGGCATCGAATGGGTGGACACAGTACCTCTACCATGCTTTACGGACACATCGAGACGCTCGAACAGCGCGTTGATCATTTGCGTCAACTTCGCCAACTCCAGGACGAAACCGGCGGTTTCAGCGGCTTCGTTCCCTTCGCGTTCGAACCTCAAACCACTGTGCTTGCTCACATCAAACGGGCCTCAGCGATCGAGCAACTGCGCAATCTTGCCGTTAGTCGGATTTATCTCGATAACATCGATCATCTGACCGCTTATTGGGTCAGCACTGGCCTTCCATTGGCGCAAATCTCACTCAGTTATGGCGCTGACGATTTGCACGGAACGATCATGGAGGAAAAAATCTTCCACATGGCCGGCGCGACGACCCCCCAACAGCAGTCAATCGCCGCCCTTGAGCACGCCATCCGCGAAGCCGGACGCGTTCCGGTTCAACGTGACAGTTATTACCGTCACCTGACTAACGGTCAGAACGGATCGACATCTCAGTCGCGCCGCGAAGCTGAGCCTGCCTGCGCCTAACGAGTGGCCGAGCAAAGACCGCTGCGCGTCGGTTGCGTTAAATATCTTAACGCCCGTGCGCTTATTCAGGGCTGGCAGGGCGAAGTGGTACTGGATCATCCATCATCGCTTTGCGCCCAGCTTGCGCGCGGCGATTTGGACGTCGCGCTCGTCTCAAGTTTTGAATTTCTGCGCAATCCAATTTACCGGATTGTTGATGGTGTCTCAATCGCTTCGGACGGCCCGGTTTACAGTGTGGTTGTCGCTTATCGCGGCAAATTCGCTGAGGTGAGGGAGATTGCGCTCGATCCAGCCGCACAGACGTCCGGCAATTTGCTTCGCTGTTTGCTCGGAGAATTGAAACTGAACGCGCGCGTTGTATCGGAGGCTGCTACTTCTGACGAGTCGGCGCGTCTCCTCATTGGCGACCAGGCAATTCGTTTTCGGCAACACCATGGCCGGGACTTCGAATTTTGGGATCTCGGCGAACAGTGGAAAAAAATCCGTGGCGTCCCATTTGTTTACGCACTCTGGCTTGTGCGTCCAGAGGTTGAAAATCCGAAGCGAATCGCAGATCGCCTGCGCGCATTGCGCGACGACAATCTCGACAATATTGACGCCGTTATTTCCGGCGAACGTGAGTTCCCCGCCGAATTTTCTCGCCGCTATTATCGTGAGCATCTCCGATTCAGTTTTAGGAACGAAGAGAAGCAAGGCCTGCGGGGCTTTGCCGCGTTATGTCAAAAGCACGAACTGCTGCCAAAACGGGATATCGTGCTCGATGTTGTCTAGCGGGCGGAATTGCGAATCGGGATCTCGGGCTGGCGCCTGAATTTACGGCCCTAGGGCCTCGTCTGTTTCGGTGCGCTCATGTTGGGGCCGGTATCACCGCCCGGAGGCGTCCACTGGCCAACGATGTCGGCACCAAAAATCCATTCGTCATCAAGCGTTCCGTTCACCGAGATGGTTTTCTCGTAGTATTTCCGCAGATTAACCTGCTCCTTTGCGAATTCACTCTCTTTGCGCGCGCGCGTCAACCGCAGAAGCATATCGGGATCTTTCAATAGCCGCAGACGATACGCGCCATCGACCAGCACGACTTTGCCGGTGAACAGTTCAGTCTTGCGCTCCAGCTTGGGAGTGGGCTTTTCCGGCGGTCCGCTCGGCTGCTCCATCATTTTGTGCGCGAAGGCGCATCCGGATAACGTAAAGAGGCAGCTACAAAGCAGAACCGCGATGATTTTCACGGACTCCTGTGTATTTGAGCGGACCGCCCAGAGTCAACTGATTATCAACGAATTGGGTCCCAGTTGTCATGCAATGTCCGTCGGATAAAATAATCGGTGCAGAGCCGCGTAGAAGATAACTTGACTGTCCCCCCATCGCGTCCGGCATTTACGCGGCAGAGCCGCTGGATCGTCACTCCGCCTGAAGAACTCGACGGTGGCCCGATCTTGTGGAGCGAAATCTGTGGCTCCGAATGTATCGCGCGGTTGTTGTCACGAAAAAAATTTGCCAACTCGGAGGAGGTCCAGGCTTTCTTGCGACCGCGGCTTAAAACACTTAGCGACCCTTTCCTGATGCCGAACATGGATGCGGCGGTGTCGCGGATCCTTACCGCCCTCGATCGACATGAGCGGATTGTTCTCTTTGGCGACTACGATGTTGATGGAGTTACCTCACTTGCGCTGCTGGCCGAAACGTTGCGCGCTTACGGCGCTGCGCCCGATTTGTTTCTGCCGTTGCGAATGGAAGAGGGTTACGGCCTCAGTCATGAAAGCGTTGAACGCTGTGTCGACGAAACGAGCCCACAACTCCTCATCGCTTTGGACTGCGGAACATCGTCGGTGGCGGAAATTGCCGATCTTCGCGGTCGCAACGTGGAAGTGATCGTGGTCGATCATCACGAGCCGAAATCGAAGCTACCGGAATGCGTCGCAATCGTGAATCCGAAGAGTGATCCCAAATCGCCGTTCCACTACTTGTGCACGGCTGGGATCGTTTTCAAACTCTGTCACGCGCTCTTAAAAACGCGGCCGACGGAATTCGACCTTAAATCAAGGCTCGACCTGGTCGCGCTTGGCACGGTGGCCGACATCGTTCCTCTTTGCGGCGAGAACCGAATTCTCGTCCAACGCGGTGCGATTGAGATCGCGAAATCGAATCGGCCCGGCTTGAAAAAATTAATCGAGCTCAGCGGTGTCAAGCCGCCCATTTTTACCGAGGACATCGGCTATCGGCTTGGTCCGAGGCTGAATGCGGCCGGTCGGTTGAGCACGGCGGAAAAATCGCTTCGACTCCTTTTGACTCAAAGCCAAAGCGAAGCCGCGGAGTTGGCCGAAGTTTTGGATAAACAGAACCGGGAGCGACAGGAAGTTGAAAGACAGATTTTCGCGGCGGTGGAAGAGAAGCTAGCGAAGGAGTTCAATCCGCGTGACGCCGCAATTGTCGTTTGGGCGCGCGGCTGGCATTCCGGCGTGCTTGGCATCGTGGCGTCGCGGATCGTTCATAGATATCATCGGCCGGCGATCGTGATTGGCTTTGATGAGAATGGGCTCGGCAAAGGAAGCGGCCGAAGCATCGGGGGTTTTCACCTGGTCAAGGCGCTGGGCAGTTGCCAGGACAAGCTCGAGAAATATGGCGGTCACGAAATGGCTGCCGGTCTTACGATTCATGAAAAAGACGTCGATCTTTTTGCCCGGCAATTTCGTGGAGTCGCGCGTGATCTTTTGTCGGACGACGATTTGCAGCCTCGGCTTCGACTCGATCATGAGATCCGTTTCAGCGAACTGAATTTCGATTTTCTCGACTGGCACGAGATGCTTCAGCCGTTTGGAAACGGCAACGCGCAACCGCTTTTTTTCGCGCGTGGAATTGAGCCCGTAATTGCGCCACGCGTTGTGGGTGAAAACCACCTGGCCTTGGTGTTGCGGCAGCAAAATCATCAGCCGCCGCGCGATTTTTTTCGGCGCAGCTCTCAACCCACTGCCGCCGAAGCCATGGGACATTGCTTTTCGCATTCGACCGGATCAATACCAAGGCGAAACCCGCTTGGAGATTCGGGTGGAAGCACTGCGCGAGTCAGCGCCGACGACTTGATGGAAATCACCCAACCGCTGGAAGAACTCGACTGGATACCGCGCCCGAAAATTCTCGCGCTGCGGCGGCTCGGAATCACAACTGCGGAAGATCTGCTGACCCACTTTCCGCGGCGTCACGAAGACCGACATGAATTTCCGCGATTTCCGCGCGAGGAGAGCGACACGCCGATTTGCCTCTCCGGCGAAGTCACCAAGACATCATTACGGCGATTTGGCGGTTGGAAGAAAATCTTCGAAGCGACGTTGGAGGAACCAAACGCGAACGCGCTCAGCCAGCCTCTGGTGTGTCGCTGGTTCAACTTGCATTACATCCAAAAAATGATCGCGACCGGTCAGCAGCTGGTCGTTTTCGGAAAACCACGATTGCGCGGAAGTCGGATTTGCATGGACCATCCTGAATTTGAAGTGATCGAAAATGACGAGGAGCGTTCGATCCACTTGCGACGGATCACCCCGATTTATCCGGCGACCGAAGGACTTTCCCAACGCCTGTTGCGCAGCATGATTCACCGGCTTTTGCAGGAACTTAATACCGATCCGATTGAGCCGCTCCTTCCCGAAAAATTGAAAAACGGCGATCGCGGAGAAGCGATCCGTGCCATCCATTTTCCGGAAACCTGGGAATCGTTGAATGCGGCGCGCGAACATCTGGTACTCTCGGAATTTTTCGCCATGCAAATGCTGATTGCGTCGCGCCGAAGCGAATCGCATTCGCGGATGAGCGCATCGCACAGTGGCCGAGGCGAATTGCTGGAAAAATTTTTGTGTTCGCTTCCATTCGAACTGACGACCGCTCAGAAAAAAGTTATCGCTGAGATCCGGCGGGATCTCGCCGCCAAACATCCGATGAACCGTTTATTGCAAGGCGATGTCGGCTCGGGAAAAACCGTGGTTGCGATCGCGTCGATTCTTCTTGCCGTCGAGGCCGGATTTCAGGCGGCATTCATGGCGCCAACCCAAATTTTGGCGGAACAGCATTATGCGGTTCTTCGCCGTTGGCTCGAGCCGCTTGGCGTCAAGTTATCGATCCGCACCGCCGCGCGTCAGGAAGAAAGTTTTTTGCCGCTGATGGAAGGTGATGGAAAAGCGGACGTGATGATTGGCACCCATGCTTTGCTCTACGAGAAGGTTTCGTTTTCAAATCTGGGACTCGTAGTTATCGACGAGCAACATAAGTTTGGAGTCGCCCAGCGGGCGCGCCTAACAAGTCGTGAACCGGCACCGGACGTATTGGTGATGACCGCGACTCCGATTCCACGGACAATCACGATGACGGTTTATGGGGATCTGGATGTTTCGACGCTGGATGAAATGCCGCGCGGTCGCGGCAAAATTATTACCGCGGTCCGCGATTCGGTGAAACTTGGCGAAGTATTGAGTTTCTTGCGGACGCAAATCGAAGCGGGCCGGCAGGCCTACATTGTTTATCCGCTCGTCGAAGAAAGCGAGAAGCTGGAAGCAAAAGCAGCGGCCGCAGAATATGATCGGTGGCGTGAACGATTGCAGCCCTACGCATGCGAACTACTCCATGGCCGAATTCCCGGACCGGAAAAGCAAGAGATCATGGACCGATTTCGGCGCGGCGAAACCAGAGCCCTGATCAGCACAACGGTGATCGAAGTTGGTGTCGATGTTCCAAACGCAACCGTGATGTTGATCGAAAACGCGGAGCGATTCGGGTTGGCCCAGCTTCATCAGTTGCGCGGACGGATCGGGCGTGGCGAACACAAGTCTTATTGCATCCTGCTAACATCGGAGCCGTCATCGGAATCCGCCGCTAAGTTGTCAGTCTTGGAAAAGACGAACGATGGTTTTGAAGTAGCCGAAGCCGATTGGGAAATGCGCGGCCCGGGCGATTTGCTTGGCACGGCTCAGAGTGGCCTGCCGGCATTGAAGATCGGCAACCTCAAGCGCGATGCGGAGTTAATGCGAAAGGCGCGGGCGGCCGCGATGTCGATCTTTGCCGACGATCCGAATCTGGAGACGCCACAAAATCAACGTTTCCAGCAGTTGATTGTCGAACAACAGGGACGAACGTTTTCGAACGTCAGCTGATGAAAAACCTACTCAAATTTTTTGCCTTTGTGGCGTTGCTTAGCCTCGCAATCTCGGCTTTGTACGATTATCGCCTGAAGCACGGCGACCTGGCCACATCGCAACGCGCTCCTGAAAAGTACACCCTCGCTAACTCGTCAAATGTCGATCCCAAACAGGTCGCGTCACTCGAAGCGCTGAATCAGGAACGCCGCGCGTTGGTCAGAAGCGTCGTGCCATCCGTTGTGGCGGTGAAGACATCTAAAAAAATCGGCATTCGCCGGCAAGGGATGGATCCGTTCGAGTTTTTCTTTGGAAATCCAAGAAGACAATATCGCGGCCGCGATGAAGCATTGGTCCAAAATTCACTCGGTTCCGGTGTCATTGTCAGTAACGAGGGGCACATCATCACAAACAATCACGTCGTCGCGCAAGTGGACGAGATCGAGGTGCAGCTGAGTGATGGACGCACTGAAAAGGCGCGCTTGGTTGGCGCGGACTCGCAGATGGATATTGCAGTGCTCAAAATCGACAACCCCTCGATTAAGCCGCTGGTTTTGGCGGATTCCGACTCAGTGCAGGTCGGCGATTTTGTGCTGGCCATTGGCAATCCGTTCGGCTTCGAAGAAACGGTCACCGACGGAATTATCAGCTACAAAGGCCGCGCCAGCGAAGTCGGAGACTTATTGCAAACCAACGCGGCAATTAATCCGGGAAATAGCGGTGGCCCGCTCATCAATCTGCGTGGCGAAGTCGTTGGCATTAACACCGCCATCATATCGACCAGCGGCACGTCGGCCGGGGTAGGATTTGCAATTCCTTCAAACGCTGTTCGCAGCGCCTTGGAAAGTTTATTGAAACAAGGCCGAATTATTCGCGGCTATCTCGGAGTGCAAATGCGCGTTCCGCAGCCGGGTCAGCCAACCCCGTCCAGCGAAGGCGTTATTGTCGATGAAATCGTCCCCGGATCACCTGCGGAAGATGCCCAGCTTCAAAAGGGTGATGTAATTCTCAAGTTTGATGGTCGCGATGTGAAAAGCTTCACTGATTTGCGCAGACTGGTGTCTCAAGCGGACCTGAATAAGAAATTGAACCTTGAAATTCTGCGTGGCGGAAAACCGATGACGGTTTCCACTCAGATCAAGGAACAGCCGGCCGGCTATCAGGCGGGGCAAGTCGCGCCGCAGCCCCAGCAACCTCCGGTTCAACAAAATCCGGACGAGGAGGGCGAAACATCAACCGGCCTATCCGGAATTCAGGTGGCAGAATTGACGCCTGCGCTGATCCGTCAACTCGATCTTCCGACCGGGATTCACGGAGTTGTGGTAACCAACGTAGATCCTTCGACCGGCGCAGTGGAATTGCAGAAGGGCGACGTGATCGAGGAACTGAATCAGCAATCGATCAACTCGGTGGCCGATTACAACAAGATCATCAGCTCGCTTGATCCAAGCCAGCCGCAAGTCCTTTCCGTTTGCCGGCATCGCGCGCGGTCATTCTTGGTTTTGCGTCCGCAGTAAGGGGCACGAATGCGATATCCTTCTACAAGAGGACCTTACGGCGCAACAAGGCGCTGAATAAAGTCGCGCCCTACAAAGTCCAAGATTCCGAACATTAACCACGCTATGAAAAGATTACTTTCTGTTTTGGCGGTTATTACTGTTCTTGTTACCTTTATTCCGCAGGCGCGGAGTCAGGATGTTTCGGTAGATTTCTTCTACAACAACCTGAATGGCGGCAGCTGGTTTGAAGTCGGGAATTACGGCTACTGCTGGCAACCCGACGTCGCAGTTAACGATCCAACGTGGCGACCGTATGCAGACGGTTATTGGGCCTACACCGACGACGGTTGGACCTGGGTGTCGTACGAAGATTTCGGTTGGGCCACCTATCACTACGGCCGCTGGGTGAAATTGGCCGACTACGGTTGGGTCTGGAGACCTGGTTACGAATGGGGCCCGGCCTGGGTTTCATGGCGAACCGGCGGCAACTATATCGGCTGGGCGCCTTTACCGCCGGAAACTGAGGACGTTTATGAAAGCCGGCCACTGACGGGTCATCTCGAGGTCGAATTCGATATCGGCCCCGCGTATTACAATTTCGTCGACATCCGTTATATCGGCGAGCCAGTACTTCGTTCTCGCCTCGTGCCCTACCAGCAGAACGTGACCTACATCACTCAGACAGTGAACGTCACGAACATCACTTACAAAAACAAAACCGTTTATAACTACGGACCTGATGTCAACGTGGTGAATCAATACTCGAGCCGGCCGATTCAAAGACTAAAGCTGGAACGGCAGACGAATGTGGATGTTTCAGCCGCCGCAAAATCGGGTGGCCTAACGAAAGTTCAGGGAAATGCGCTTGTGGTGGCCGCGCCGTCGAAGCTCACCAAACCGGCCCAAACGCCGCCTCCGCCGACAGTCAAGGCCAAGGTCGAGCAATCCAAGGTAGAGAAAGGTTGGGCCGTTGCCGGTGATCAGAATGCGCAAACTCAGCTGAGGGAAAAAATCAAAACGCAGGATTTGACGAAGGTTCCACCGCCTACCTTGGGCGCTGCGGCAAATGCTTCACCAGGTGCGTCGGGTAGCTCGCCGTTCGAAAAAGGGAAGGATAAGAACAAAAATAAAGCCGCTGAGCAAATGCAAACTGGCCCTGCGGGCGCGATGACTTCGCCTGGAACAAGTCCGGGATTTTCTGAGGGTGAAAAAAAGAAAAACAAACATGCTGATAAACATCAACAGGGAGCTGTGACTTCACCTGCAACCAGCAATGGCACCGAAATGTCACCGATGCCCGAGTCTGGGAAGCCGGGCAAAGCCGGTAAGAATCGCCGCGGCGAGCAACTTGGTGGCACTCCGCCAACGAATGGGCCTGTGACGAGCCCCGAGTCGATGACAGTGCCCGAAGGTAAAGGTAAACAGAAGAAATTAGAAAAGCAGCAACAGCCCGGAATGTCGCCGGCCGGTCCAACCGGGCCCAGCGATGGCGATTCGGCTACGGGTGTGACTCCGCAAGGCGGTGCAACTGCTGGCGCCGGCGGACGTGGCAAACATAAAGCCGAAAACGTCAACGGACCGCCAACGCCGAGCGGACCAAGTCAAACCAGCGGCGCTCAACTCGAGGGCGCTCCGGGAGGAAAGTACGTGCCGGACCAGGAAGCGATGAAGCAACGACGCCAAGGGGCGTTACCGGTAGAAGGTCAACAAGGCCAGGGCAAACAGCAGGGAAAGAAACAAGCCGCCGAACAGCCCTCGCCGACTCCGTAATAATTTGCTTGTAGCCACGGGCCTGTGGCCCGTCTTGGTTTAACGGCGCACAGCGCCGTGGCTACAACAACTCAGCGATTTGCACCGCGTTTAGGGCCGCGCCCTTGAGAAGTTGATCGCCTGAAACCCAGAAGGCGAGGCCGTTTTCTAATGCGCAATCGCGGCGGACGCGTCCTACCTGGCAGTTGTCTTTGCCGGCAACGTCGAGCGGCATCGGATAACGATTCTTCTGCGGCTCATCAACGAGCTCCAATCCGGGCGCTTTCGCCAGGACCTCGTGTGCTTCTTCAATGGAAACCGCTTTTTCAAACTCCGCGCTGATCGCGACTGAATGTGCGCGATAGACGGGGACGCGTACACAAGTGACCGACGCCCGGAATTCAGGCAAATGCATGATCTTGCGTCCTTCATTTTGCATTTTCATTTCTTCTTTGGTGTAACCGTCGTCGAGAAAGCTATCCACGTGCGGTAAAACGTTGAATGCGATCGGATGCGGGTAAACTTGGGGCAACGGCCCTATATTGCCGGCGCCGGCTTGGATCTGTTCTTTTAGCTCCGCAATCGCGCGCGCGCCGCTGCCGGAGACGGCTTGATAACTCGAAGCAAAGACGCGCCGAACACCGAAAGCGCGATGCAGGGGATAAAGCGCCATCAACGCAACCGCGGTGGTGCAATTGGGATTCGCAATAACACCGCGATGCTTCTTTACGTCGCCCGGATTAATTTCCGGAATCACCAGCGGAACCTCGGGGTCCATTCGAAATGTCGAGGAATTATCAATGACAAGAGCACCCGCATCGCGCGCGATCGGAACGTAGATTCGAGATCTTTCGCCACCAGCGCTGAAAAAGGCGATGTCGATTTTATCGAATGAATTTTTGTCCAGTTCTTCGACTGGAACGGACTGATTTCGGAACGCCACTTTCTTCCCTGCTGATTTGCCGGACGCAAGGGCTCGAATCGATGCCACTGGAAAATTTCTGCGCTCCAGCACTCGCAAAAGTTCCGCACCAACAGCCCCGGTCGCACCAACAATCGCAATGTGATATTCTTTTTTCACCGCCGGGCGAATTGTAAGGCCGGTCTCAACTCATGCAAAGTCCACGAACGAGGATCGATATTTCGATTAGCGATCAGCAGCTCACCGTGACGCGGGACGGGGAAGCTGTCCGGTCTTATCCAATCTCCAGTTCGCGTTTTGGGATCGGCACTCAAGAAGGGAGCTTCAAAACGCCAACGGGTAATTTTCGCGTTGCTCAAAAAATCGGTGGGGATATGCCGAGTGGAACGATTTTTCGCAGCCGGGTTCCCCTTGGCCCGGAGGATCCGCTACCCTCAACGGAGGATTTGGTCATGTCGCGGATTCTCTGGCTGGACGGTCTGGACGACCACAATGCCAATACCCGCGACAGGTTCATCTATATTCACGGTACGAGACATGAGGACAAGATTGGTACCCCCGCGAGTCATGGGTGCATTCGGATGCGAAACACGGACGTGGTTGAGTTGTTTGAGCTGGTCGATGAAACCACGCCGGTGGTCATTCGCGAATAGATTGTAGCAAGCGCCTTTCAAAAAAGGCGTTGCGTCAGATATGTTCATCGCCTAGAACGTCCAAGCAACCAGCACGGAAAGGAGGCGAAATTAGATTGAAACTATTAAAAGCGATCATGATCATGGCCGTTATGGCCGGTGCGTTAAGCTTGGGAGCTTGCGCTCAGCACAAGGAAGCAGCCGCCACCACTACGTCGGCGAGTTCCACGCATTACGGCAAATAACCCCTTCGTCCAAGTTGTCTCGTTTTGGGACAGCTTTGACAAAAAGGCCGGGTCGCTTCTGCGGCCTGGCCTTTTTATTTAGTGAAGATGGACCTCCGCCTTTTGGTGCTGCAACGCTCGGCGACGTGAAATAGATTGTGGACGTGAGTTTCAAAGTCGTTCTGACTCTTGCCGTCAGCGCGTTTTGCGGAATAACGGCTTGGGGCCAGGACGAGAAATCAATCAAAGACCTGCGCGATGCTCTGGTCGCCCTTTCGCCGCGCACGGTTGATCCTCGTGAAGCGGATTTGCTGTCGTTTACGGCGCATACCACCTCGCGCCAGCTCGCACGAGAGTACGGTGTAACCGGAGACCCGGCCGTGCACAATTACCTCATCCACATCGGCGCGAAAAAGCGCGGGATCTGTGCTGATTACACGCACGACATCGGTGCGCGTTTGCGAGATCTCGGATTTAAAACCCTCGTGCTTCACTGGGGCACGGCTTGGGAAAAGGAATCGGACGAGAACAACGCCCTCGTCGTCACCGCGCGAAATCAATCGTTCTACGAAGGAATTGTTTTCGACGGTTGGCGACGGGCCGGACGTTTATTTTGGTGCCACGTCAAAGACGACGCGGAGTACGAGGCTGGACGTCACGGCTTCCTTGGTCATTTGGGCGGGCATGCTCGGACCGGGATTACAGCGTGGAAAGAAGACCTGACGGGGACCGCGTCTCTCCAGCCGCCGCCACTTCCGCCGAAGCCACAGCCAAAGCAGAAAACGCCCCGCCGCCAAACGTGACGCGCCTGCGCCTTTTATTTGGCTGAGTTGTCGCTAAGATCGAATCGATGGAACTAAACGGTCAGGCTTTGTCTTTGTCCGATATTGCGCGAGTTGCCTACGGCGATACCGCCGTTCAAATCGCTGCTCTGGCGCGAAAAAGGATGGCCGCATCGCGCAAAGTAATCGACGACATTGTCGCGCGTGACACCGTCGTTTATGGAGTCAACACTGGCTTCGGCAAGCTTGCCGACGTCACAATTGCGCATGGCGAAATTGCCGCCCTCCAGCTCAATCTCGTTCGCAGTCACGCCTGCGGAATTGGAAATGCGCTCTCCGAACCGGAAGTCCGCGCGATGATGTTGCTTCGGGCGAATGTTCTCGCCCTTGGCTTCAGCGGAATTCGTCCCGAAGTCGTCGAAATACTCTGCAAGATGCTGAACCATCGAGTGCATCCGATTGTTCCCGAAAAGGGTTCTGTTGGCGCGAGCGGCGATCTCGCTCCCCTGGCTCACTTAGCGTCCGTGTTAATCGGTGAAGGCGAAGCCTACACTGATGGTCGGCGTGTGTCCGGCGCCAAAGCATTAAAGGCCGCCGGAATGGCGCCTATTGAATTGCGAGCGAAGGAAGGCCTCGCCTTGCTCAATGGCACTCAGGCAATGCACGCTGTGGGCGGGTTGTCGGTTTTGCGCGCCCAGCGCCTGGCGAACATTGCCGATGTTTCGGGCGCGATGACCCTGGAAGGTTTGCGCGATACTCCTGCGGCTTTCGATCCGCGATTGCAGGAAGCGCGGCCACATGCCGGACAAAAAGCTGCCGCTGCTCATTTGCGTTCGCTTTTGAAAAGCAGTCAGATCCGGGAATCGCACCGCAAAAATGATCCGCGGGTGCAGGACGCCTACAGCATTCGCTGCATGCCGCAGGTTCATGGCGCGGTTCGCGACGTTCTCGCGCACTGCGAACAGATTTTGGAAATCGAATCCGCGTCTGCGACCGACAACCCGCTGGTATTTGCTGAAACCGGCGACGTTATCTCGGGCGGAAATTTTCACGGCGCACCTCTGGCCATGGCTTTCGATTACGCTGCGATTGCGCTCACCGATCTGATGAACATCGGCGAACGGCGAATCGATCGGCTCACCAACCCGGACAAAAGTGAGGGACTTCCGGCATTTCTCGCACGCAGACCGGGCGTTGAATCCGGGTTTATGGTTGCGCAGGTGGCGGCGGCATCGTTGGTGAACGAAGCGCGCGTCCTCGCCCATCCGGCGAGCACGGACAACGTGACGACGTCAGGCGGCAAGGAAGATCACGTTTCGATGGGAATGACCAGCGCCCTGAAATTGCGGGCGATTGTAGATCTTGCGGAAAATCTTTTTGCGATCGAGCTGCTCGCCGCCGCCGAAGCGCTCGAACATCGTCGTCCATTGAAAGCTGGGAAAGGCGTTGAGCGAGCGTTCGAACTCGTTAGGCAAACTGCGCCCGCCTTGACCGGGGACCGCGCTCTCTCGGGAGACATCGCGCGAGTGGCCGAGCAGATTCGCAAAGGTAAATTCGACGATTTATGAAACGGACTGTCCGGGCGCCGAGAGGCAGTAAACTGAGCTGCAAGGGTTGGCATCAGGAAGCCGCCATGAGAATGCTCATGAACAATCTGGATCCGGACGTAGCTGAAAATCCGGATGAGCTCATCATTTACGGTGGAACTGGTCGTGCCGCGCGCAGTTGGGACGCGTTCGATGCGATCGTCCGTTCCCTGCGCGAGTTGGAAAATGACGAATCATTGCTGGTTCAATCCGGCAAACCGGTCGGAAAATTTCGGACACACGACGAAGCGCCACGGGTCCTAATCGCGAATTCAAATCTGGTCGGACAGTGGAACAATTACGCGGAGTTCAATCGTCTCGAGCGGCTCGGTCTAACGATGTACGGCCAAATGACCGCGGGCTCGTGGATTTACATCGGCAGCCAGGGAATTGTACAGGGAACGTTCGAGACGTTCGCCGCCGCTGGCCGGAAACATTTTGGCGGTTCGCTTGAAGGAAAGTTTGTTCTAACCGGCGGTCTCGGCGGAATGGGCGGCGCGCAACCGCTCGCCGCCACGATGAATGGCGCAGTGTTTCTCGGAGTCGAGGTTGATCCAGCGCGGATCGAGAAACGGTTGAAGAGCGGTTACTGCGACAAGATCGCGCGATCGCTCGACGATGCTCTGAAAATGATCGATCAGGCCCGCAAAGATCGACAAGCAGTCTCGGTTGGTCTCGTTGGCAATTGCGCCGACGTGTTGCCGCAGATGGTGAAACAAGGAGTTGTTCCTGACGTCTTGACTGACCAAACCAGCGCGCACGATGCGTTGAACGGTTACGTGCCGAACGGAATGTCTCTGGAAGACGCGCTCGCGCTCCGTCGAAAGAATTCGGATGAATACATCGAGCGTTCGATGCAGGCGATGGCGACGCAGGTCGAAGCAATGCTGGCGTTGCAAAAGAAAGGCGCGATTACGTTTGATTACGGCAACAACATTCGCGCGCAGGCCCAAAAAGCCGGCGTGAAGAACGCGTTCGATATTCCCGGGTTCGTACCGGAATACATTCGGCCACTCTTTTGCGAAGGACGCGGGCCGTTTCGTTGGGTCGCGTTGAGCGGCGAGCCCGAAGACATCGCGCGTACCGACAAGCTTGCGCTCGAGTTATTTCCGGAAAACAAAACGCTGTCGCGTTGGATGAAGCTGGCAAAAGAGCGGATCCATTATCAGGGATTGCCGGCGCGGATTTGTTGGCTCGGCTATGGCGAGCGCGCTGAGTTCGGTGTCGCCATGAACGACCTCGTGAAACGCGGCGAAATCAAAGCGCCGATTGTCATCGGCCGTGATCATCTCGACGCCGGTTCCGTGGCATCGCCGAATCGCGAAACCGAAGGAATGATCGATGGCAGCGATGCAATCGCGGACTGGCCGTTGCTCAACGCGCTCATGAACACCGCCGCTGGCGCGTCGTGGATTTCAATTCACAACGGCGGCGGCGTCGGGATCGGTTACTCGCAGCACGCCGGCATGGTCGTGGTCGCCGACGGCAGCGAGAATTCAAAGAACAGACTTCAGCGCGTTCTCACCAGCGACCCCGGGACGGGCGTGCTCCGTCACGTCGATGCCGGCTACTCGCGGGCAATCGATTTCGCTGCGAAAAACAAGATCGACATCCCGATGCAGCCCAAGTCGCGCGATTGAGCATGCAAAAGCTAATCGAATGCGTGCCGAATTTTTCGGAAGGACGTGACGAAAAAATTATTCAGCAGATCGCTGACGCGGTTAAATCGACCGACGGCGTTTCGCTGCTCGATGTCGATCCGGGCGCGACCACGAACCGGACGGTCGTGACGTTTGTCGGGAACCCCGAGGCTGCGGTTGAAGCTGCGTTTCGCGGGATCAAGAAAGCAGCGGAACTGATCGATATGCGCAAACACAAAGGGGCGCATCCGCGGATGGGCGCGACCGATGTTTGCCCGTTCATTCCAGTGAGCAACGTCAGTTGGGAGGAAGCGATCAAATGTGCGCAGAAGTTGGGGAAGCGAGTCGGCGAAGAATTAGGAATTCCGGTTTATCTCTACGAAAAGGCGGCCAAAGATAAATCTCGGTCGAACCTGGCAGTGATTCGGGCCGGCGAGTACGAAGGTTTTTCCGAAAAAATTAAACAGCCGGAATGGAAACCGGATTTCGGGCCGGCGAAATTCAACGAGAAAGCCGGCGCGACCGTGATCGGCGCACGCGAGTTTCTTGTCGCTTACAACGTTAACCTGAATACGAAGTCGGCGCGTCGTGCGAACTCTGTCGCGTTTGACGTGCGCGAGCAGGGGAGATTCAAGACCGAAGATGGCACGCCTTCCGGGAAAAAGGTTCTCGACGCAAACGGAGAGCCGGTTCGCGAGCCTGGAATGTTGAAGCACGTTAAAGCGATCGGCTGGTTCGTGAAGGAATACGGCATCGCGCAGGTGTCGATGAACCTCACGAACATCGACGAAACGCCGTTGCACGCCGCGTTTGATGCTTGTGTGGAGGCTGCGATCAAGCGCGGGCTGCGCGTCACCGGATCGGAAATCGTCGGGATGGTGCCAAAGAAATGTCTCACCGATGCCGGTCGATATTTTTTGCGGAAACAGAAATGGTCGGAGGGCGCGTCGGACGAAGAATTGATCGACATCGCGGTGCGCTCAATGGGGCTGAGCGAACTCAAACCTTTTGATCCAAAGGAAAAAGTGATTGAGTTGAAGATCCAAAGCGATTCGAAATCGCTCGTGAAGATGAATCTGCGTGAATTTTGCAACGAGACCCTGAGCGATTCGCCGGCGCCCGGCGGCGGTTCAGTCGCCGCTTTGATGGGCGCGCTCGGCGCGTCGCTCGGCGGGATGGTGGCGAATCTTTCCGCGGGGAAGCGTGGTTGGGACGACAAGCTCGAATATTTCTCCGCCTGGGCGGTTAAGGCGCAGAAGCTCAAAGACGAACTTCTTTTTCTGGTCGATGAAGACACCAACGCATTCAACAAAGTGATGGATGCGTTTGGTCTGCCAAAGGGATCTGACGATGAAAAGAAAGCGCGCGCGGCTGCGATCGAGTCGGCGACGAAATACGCGGCTGAGATTCCTTTGAAGATAATGGAGACCGCGTCGAAATCATACGATCTGCTCGCCGAAATGGCGGAGAAGGGGAATCCCGCGTCGGTGTCTGACGTGGGTGTTGGCGCGCTAGCGACGCGGGCGTGTGTCGAAGGCGCAGCATTGAATGTCCGGATTAATCTTGGCCAATTGAAGGACGAGAAATTCAAAACGCAGCTTCAAGAGAAAGTCCGAAAGGTTCAGGCCGATTCGGAGTTCCAATTCAAAAAGATCGATCAACTCGTGCAGACGAAGATCGGATGAAAATAGCCCAGCGCTTCAGCGCTGGGACCGAGTAATTAACAAATGTAAGAGTCCCGTGGGGGACGAAAGAGATTCTGCAGCCCCTGCCGGGGCTTGTTTTTGTTTTAGGGCGTTATCCAGCGTTAAAACGCTGGGCTATTGTCATTCTAGGCAAAACATTGTGAGATGCTTGCCCAATGCGTTCGCTGGCTCTTCTTCACGCGTCGCAGCTCGTAACCCTTTCGGGACCGAAGCGTCCGCGTGCTGGTAAGGAATTGTCGGAGCTTGGAATCGTTCCTGACGGTGGAATTTTAATCCGCGACGGCAAAATCGACATCGTCGGTCCGAGTCACGAGATCGAAAAGAAATCGAAGGGCGCAGAAATTATCGATCTTGGCGGGCGTGTCGCGATGCCCGGATTTGTCGATGCCCACACCCATTTGGTTTTTGGTGGAAATCGGTTGGACGATTTTGAGCGTCGCGCGCGCGGCGAGACGTATGAGCAGATCGCGAAAGCCGGCGGCGGAATTTGGTCGACCGTTGAAAAAACACGCGCTGCCAGTGAGCAGGACCTTTTCGAGACCGCGAAGAAGCGCGTCAATTGGTTTCTGAGATGCGGCACCGCAACGATCGAAGCGAAATCCGGATACGGACTCACGTTTGAGGATGAACTGAAGATTCTGCGCGTAATCCGGCGACTAAATGATGAAATGCCGTTGGAAATTGTTACAACATTCCTAGGCGCGCACGCTGTTCCGCGCGACATGTCGGCTGACAAATATATCGACCTTGTGATCAATGAGATGTTGCCGGTCGTCGCGAGAGACAAGTTGGCGGAATTTTGCGACGTGTTTTGTGAGCGCGGCTATTTCGACGTCGAGCAATCGCGAAAAATTCTGAGTGCGGCAAAAAAGCTCGGACTGAAACTGCGGGGCCACGTTGATCAACTTTCAAATTCGGGCGGCGCGAAGTTGATGGCCGAGCTTGGTGCGACGACAGCCGACCATCTGGAAAAGACGAACGGGGCGGGGATTGCGGCGTTGAAGTCTGGGAATGTGCAGCCGGTGTTGCTGCCGGGGTCGGTTTACGCACTCGGATCGACATCGTATCCGCGGGCCCGAGAGATGATCGATGCCGGCCTGGCGGTTGTGCTCGCGACCGATTTCAACCCGGGCTCGTCGCCGACTTCATCGATGCCCATGGTCCTCTCGCTTGCGTGCACTCAAATGAAAATGACACCCGCGGAGGCGATCTCGGCGACGACGATTAACGCCGCTTATTCGCTGAATCGCGGCGACAAGATCGGTTCGCTAGAACCCGGCGAACTCGCGAACGTCGCGGTGTTCGATTGCCAAGATTATCGCGAGCTCGCGTATTGGTTTGGGATTCCGCAAACGCATTCGGTTTACCTGCGGGGCGAACGGGCCTTATGAGATTCAGGCCTGCACCCGTACCGCCTGCTGGTTTTGAGATCGGCAACTCACGCGGTTGGCCCACAATTGCTGTGCGATGAGGCGCGCACTGACGGTTCTGCTGTTGTCGCTGACCCTTTCATGTCAGAACAGGAGCAACCACGCGCAAGAAGAACTGCTGAAAGTGGAAAGAGATTTTGCAGCAGCAGTTCTGAGTAATGATGCGGATGCCATCGGCAAATTTCTAACTGACGATTGGGCGATCGTTGACGCGGACGGAGGGGTCATCGACAAGGCACGTTTTCTGAGCGTGATCAAATCGGGAACTTTGGTTCATGAAGAGATGGAATTGGATGACCTGACGGTCCGCGCCTACGGAAATAGTGCCGTGGTTACAACCGTCACCTCGACGAAAGGGAAGTTTGCAGGAAAAGAGTTTACGAATCAGGACCGTGCCACGGATTTTTTTGTGAAGCGAGACGGCCGTTGGCAATGCGTGTTCTCTCAGCTCACAACATTTAAGAGGAAATAAGCAACCGAGAGGCGGTTGCCCCATGATTGCGCGCAGCGTAGCGTGGCTGCTCGCATGAAAGTTCAGGTAGAGAAAAAACCAGAATCGGTCTCGACCTTGAAGATCGAGCTGCCAGCGGAAGAAGTATCGAAAGAATGGGACGCCGTCGCGAATAGTTTCGCGCGTTTCGCCAAGATTCCCGGTTATCGGCCGGGCAAAGCGCCACGTGCCGTGGTCGACAAACGTTTTCGCAAAGAAATCCAGGAAGAAGTGACCAAGAAGTTGGTCTCGAAGAGTTATCGCGAAGCCATCGAGCAAAAAAAATTGCGGGTCGCGTCTCTCACGAATTTGGAAGACGTCCAGTTCGGCGACGACAAGTCGATGAAGTTTCAGGCGACAATCGTGACCGCGCCGGAATTCAAACTACCGGATTACAAGAGTATCAAGGTTGAGTTACCCGACACGAAAGTGACCGACGCAGAAATCGACGCGACGCTGGAACGTTTGCGCGATCAAACGGCGGATTTTGTCGACGCCCCGGACCGTCCGGCGCAGATGGAAGATTTCGTCGTCATCGATTTCGAGGGGACGATCGAAGGCAAGCCGATGAGCGAGATTGCGCCGAATGCGAGCAAGAATCTGCACGGCGGAAAGAAATTCTGGGTCCGGCTCGCGCCAGACAACTTCCTGCCAAAGTTTTGTGAGCAGCTCGTTGGGCAGAAGAAAGATGAGACGCGAACAGTGACCGTCGATTTTCCGGCGGATTTTCTGGTCAAGGAATTGGCCGCCAAGCAAGCGAGTTACAACGTCACCCTGTGCGAGATCAAAGAAAAGGTTTTGCCGGAAGTGAATGACGAATTTGCGGCTAAGCTGTTGCCCGGCAAAACACTGGCCGATCTACGACACACGATTGAGCACGATCTCGAACACGAAAAAGAGCATCAAGTTGAACACGCGAAGGAAGAACAGATCGTGAAGTATCTCCACGAGAAGACGAAATTCGATGTGCCGCCGCCGTTGCTGCGAAACGAGACGAAGCGCGCTCTCACCGAGTTGGTGCAACGAAATCGCGCGCGGGGAATTCCGGACGAAATGTTGAAGGAGAAGGAAAAAGAGCTGATCGAGACAGCGGGCAGCGTGGCTTACCATCGCTTGAAGACGAATTTCATTCTCGAACGAATTGCGGAGCAGGAGAAGATCGAGGTCAGCCGCGAAGATGTCGATCATCGGATCCGGCATGAAGCCCAGCACTACAATATTTCCAGCGACAAAATGCGTAAGGAACTCGAAGAACACGACGGACTTAACGCACTCGCGGAACAGATACTTCTGGGTAAGACTCTTGATTTCCTAAAGGCGAATGTTAGCGTCCAACCGGTTTCGGAAGACCAAAAGAAATGAGCGAGAGTAACGAAAATCGATCTCAGATCTTGATCCCGATGGTGGTTGAGCAGACCGGCCGCGGCGAACGGAGCTACGATATCTATTCGCGTTTGCTGAAAGACCGGATCGTTTTTATCGGGACTGCGATTGACGATCACGTGGCAAACCTGGTGATTGCGCAGTTGCTCTTTCTGCAGATGGAAGATTCGAAGAAGGACATCAGCATTTATATTAATTCCGGCGGCGGCGTCGTGACCGCGGGACTTGCGATTTACGACACGATGCAATTTTTGACGTGTGACGTGACCACTTACTGCCTTGGAATGGCCGCGAGCATGGCTGCCGTGCTGTTGTGCTGCGGGACGAAGGGCAAACGGTTCGCGCTGCCGAATTCGGACATCATGATCCACCAGGTGTCAGGCGGCGCGCAGGGACAGGCGAGCGATGTCGAGCGCCAGGTCGATTACATGTTCAAGCTGAAGAAGCGGATCATTCGGATCATCTCCCAGCACACCGGGAAACCCGAGGACCAGGTGCGGCTTGATTCAGATCGCGATTATTACATGTCGGCGCAGGAAGCGAAGGCCTACGGGCTGGTGGACGAAGTGATTAAGTCCCGTAAAGAAGTGAAGGGACTCGATAGCGCCCATCCCGAAGGCAAGAAGTCGGAGGAATAGAAGCTGCTCAAATAAGGGCGAAATATGGCGCGCGCGACTAACCTCACGATGTGCTCCTTCTGTGGCAAGAGCCACGCGGAAGTGCGCAAACTCATCGCCGGACCAGGCGTTTATATTTGCGACAGCTGCATCAACGTCTGCAAGAGCATCCTCGACAAGGAGCTCAACGAAGATGCGCGACGACAATCGTCCAACATTCGTGTGCCGAAGCCGGCCGAAATCCGGCGATCTCTCGATCAATACGTAGTCGGTCAAGACGTCGCCAAGAAAACTTTATCGGTCGCAGTGCACAATCACTACAAGCGCGTGTTACAACATTCGGCGCCGGCGAGCGATTCCTCGGCAGCATTTCAACCTGATCCGTTGGCGGATGTTGAGATCGAAAAGAGCAACATTCTTTTGATCGGGCCGACCGGTTCCGGCAAAACGCTGCTTGCCAAGACGCTGGCGCGAATTCTCGATGTCCCATTCTGCATTGCCGACGCAACCACCCTGACCGAAGCGGGCTACGTGGGCGAAGATGTGGAGAACATCATTTTGCGATTGCTTCAGAACGCCGACTACGATGTGAAACGCGCGGAGATCGGCATCGTTTATATCGACGAGATCGACAAGATTGGACGCAAGACGGACAACGTTTCGATCACGCGCGATGTTTCGGGCGAGGGTGTGCAGCAGGCCCTGCTGAAAATTCTCGAAGGATCGACCTGCAACGTTCCGCCGCAAGGCGGGCGAAAGCATCCGCATCAGGAATATATTCAGGTCAACACCGAGAAGATTTTGTTCATCTGTGGCGGCGCTTTCATCGGCCTGGACAAGATCATCCAGAAACGGATCGGCCAGAAAGTGATGGGCTTTGGGGGCCCGACACTTGAAGTTGAAGAAGCCACGCGCAAGGAAGCGGTCCGTCACGTCGAGCCCGAGGATTTGCTCGCGTTTGGAATGATCCCCGAATTCATCGGCCGCTTGCCAGTTGCCGCTGCGCTGGATGCGCTGACCGAAGAAGAGATGGTCGCGATTCTGACCGAGACCAAGAACGCGATGATCAAGCAATACACGAAACTTTTCTCGATGGAAGGCGTGCGGCTGACGGTCACGAAAGACGCGTTGCGCGCGCTGGCGGGACAATCGGTTACAAAAGGAACCGGCGCTCGCGCGCTGCGTTCGATTCTCGAGCGCATCATGCTCGACATCATGTACGATGTGCCGAGCCGGGAAGATATCGCCGAAGTCACGATCAATCGCGCCGTGGTTGAAGGGAAAAAGCTGCCGCTGATTCGCAAGAAGCAGGATAAAGACGCGGCCTGATTTCGGCAGAAAACGCCGAACATTCAACGCCCAACACTGAACGCCGAATTACGGAACTCCGTCTGACTTCAACATTGGACGTTGGGCGTTCGACGTTGGACGTTCTCTTCTGATGAGGGCGATTCTTCTCAACACCGGCACCGAATTGCTCACGGGTGACGTCCACGACACCCATTTGGCCTTCATCGCGCGTGAAATTTTCCCGCTCGGGCTACGAATTGAGGAGCGACGGACCGTCGGCGATGGCGCCGTGATCGGCGAAACTCTCAAAGAGCTGTTTGCGCGTGCTGAAATAATTCTTGTCACTGGCGGACTCGGCCCAACCAGCGACGACATTACACGCGATGTTGCTGCGGAATTGCTCGGTTTAAAACTGGAAGAAAATGCCGAATTGCTCGCGTCGCTGAAGGAGCGATTGAAAGTTCGCGGAATCAGGTGGGTGTCGAGTATCGCGCGACAAGCACAAGTACCTACGGACGCCCAAATTCTACCGAATGAAAACGGCAGCGCGCCGGGTTTGTATTTGAAAGCGAACATCAACCCGAAGATTGACTCGCCGCACGTTTTCTTGCTGCCGGGTCCACCGCGCGAGTTACAGCCGATGTTTCGTAAATCAGCAATGTCGATTCTGTGTTCAGTCGTGACAGCGCCGCCGATTGAGCGGCGTTTCTACAAGATCGCCGTTGTAGGCGAATCCGTGATCGAAGAGAAAATCGGAAAGCAGATTCTCGAGATTCCTGGCATCGAGCTGGGGTATTGCGCGCGACCGGGCGAAGTTGATGTCCGGATGATTGGTCCGCGCTCAGCACTCGAACAGGCCGACACGATTGTTCGCGCAGAACTTGGCAAGTTGATCTTCACGAACGACGACAAAACTCTTGAAGAAGTGTTAGTGAGATTACTCACCGAGAAAAAGCAAACCTTGGCCACGGCCGAATCGTGCACGGGTGGTTTGCTCGCGAATCGGATTACAAATGTTCCGGGCGCTTCGTCCGTTTTGGTGGCCGGCTACGTCTGTTATGCAAACGAAGCAAAGATCGACATTCTTGGAGTCGATCCGAAACTAATCGAGCGACACGGCGCGGTGAGTGAAGAAGTGGCACGCGCTATGGCTGAAGGGGCGCGTAAACGGGCAAAATCGACCTACGCCCTGGCAACCACTGGAATCGCGGGACCTGATGGTGGTTCGAAAGAAAAACCGGTGGGAACGGCTTATGTCGCCCTTGCGGATGATGCTGAAACCAAGGTCAGGAAATTATTTTTTCCGAGCGACCGGGAGACATTTAAGCAACTGGTCGCCCAGTTCGCATTCGAAATGTTGCGGCGAAAATTGGCGTAGCTTCTGATGTAGCCACGGTCCTGTGGACCGTCCTAAGGCGCCGCAGTAGCGTGGCTACAGCGCTAGAAATCGCCGACATCGACCAGCGTGCCGACTTTGGCGTGATCGTAAAACAATTTCGCGCCATCGACTGATTCACGGACGCAACCGTGCGATGCCGGATAGCCCGGCAGGATGCCGATGTGCATTCCAACGCCTTCACCGGTGAGGCGCAGGAACCATTTCATCGCCGCGCCCGCAAAATGTGTCCCACTAGGTGCGGAATCGATGTGCGCACTGACACCCGCGCGCACGACCCGGCCGGAACGGTCGACGTAATCGCCGTAAATGCTGGAGTGATGGTTGGGATCCTTTTCCATCACGGTGAAGTGCCCGTGAGGCGTTTCATGTCCGCGTTTGCCAGAGGAAATTGGTCCGTCCGCCACAATTTGATCTCCGATCATCAAATAGGCGCGCTGTTTGGGGATCGAAACGACGATGTGGGTATTGTCCGGCGTAGCTTGGGCGAGCAACGGCTGATTCACTTTCAACGGTGCCTGTTTTTGAATCAGCTCGCTCGGCTTTTTCATTTTCGGGCCGAACACCTGTGCCTGCGCGATCCCGACGAGCGCGATTGCCACGGTCGCGATGCACAATTGGATCAGGCGAGAGCGTTTCATGAATTTTAGTTGTAAGTGCGAACGCGGTTCAGCCAGCCAGGTAGCCAGCGGGCCTCAAGCCGTTCCGGTGGCGAATTCTGCACGCGCCGGCGCAAAATTGCAGCTGCAGAATTCGCAAACTCGCGGGTCGTGGCCGCGCCGGCTTCGGTCCCGTGCATTTGCTCTAGCACTTGGAGCAGGCCCCAGCCCTCGCCGTGGTAACGTTCGGTCTGTAATACGCCTTCGCCTTTAAAATTCACGTAATCGACCAATGCATAGCAGCCGTGCGGCGTACTGGCAACGCGCGTGAACTGTCGCTGAACGTTATCTCGCTCGCCCGGCGCAGCATCGTCGAGCATCTTAGCGAGAGACTCTTGCAAGCGTTGGACGAGAAATTGGGCCTGAACGTCGATTGTGTGGGCGAGGAATTGCCGAAGGTCGCGCATTTGGGATGAATTTTGCGCCTTGGAGAATTCCGAATGCGACTTCCACGGGCAAGCGGCTGCTTGCGCCAGCCAGGCCGGTGTCGCGGTGTTATGCGCGCGCGCGAAGGCGATAAACTTCGGAAAACTCTCTTCAAACGGCCCGCGCATTCCTTCCGGATACCAAATGAAATGTCCGATGCCAAGCGACGCAAAGTCCTCCCCCGAATTCCAGGCGGTGAGGCCGGCGACGCTGCCGTTACTTTCGTTTTGCCAGACCTTCTTCCCGATCCGCAGCGCGTCGGCGGTAGGGATTTGGACTGGGGGAGCGGCATTGCCGCCGGTGCCGATCATCATCGAAAGGAAATAGACCGCGAACAGGGGCCAGGGGACGGTATGATGTTGAGTTGACGAGCGCGGTTTCTCCACTAGCGTTCCAACTTTCTGCGCTGTTCCAAGGTAAAGCGCAATCAGATTCGCAAACCCATTTTATGAAATCGATTATTGCCAGTACCATCGTCTTGTCGTTCGTCTTTACCGTCTCGGGCGAAGACAAGCCCGTTCAATTAAAAGACCAAAAAGACAAGTTTAGTTATGCCGTCGGCTTGAACGTCGGTATGAATTTCAAACGCCAGAACGTCGATGTGAATCCGGACATCATCATCGCTGGGTTGAAGGACGGAATAGCAGGCAAACCTCAGATGAGTATGGACCAGATTCGGGAAACGATGATGGCGTTCGAGAAAGATATGCAACAAAAGCAAACGGAAGCGGGAAAAAAGAACGCGGCGGACGCCGACAAGTTTCTGGCTGACAACAAAAAGAAGGACGGTGTGAAAACCACCGCCAGCGGTTTGCAATACAAAGTGATGAAGGACGGTAACGGAGCGTCGCCGAAAGCCAGCGATACGGTAACCGTGAATTATCGCGGGACGTTGATCGACGGCACCGAGTTTGACAGTTCTTACAAGCGCGGTCAGCCCGCGACGTTTCCGGTCAGCGGTGTGATCAAAGGTTGGACCGAAGCGCTGCAGCTGATGAAACCGGGCTCCAAATATCAGCTCTTCATTCCGCCAGACCTCGCTTATGGCGAACATTCACCGAGTCCGCAGATTCCACCCAACTCGACATTGATCTTCGAAGTCGAGCTGATGAACGTGCAATCCGGCGGTGCAACTCAGCTTACCGCGCCAACACCGGCCCCGTCGCAGTCAGCGAAATAATAAAATCACCGCGTGGCCGTCGTCGTTTCCCAGGAGACGCGAGGCGCATCGCCCCATAAATCTTCCAGGCTGTAGAACGCGCGCTTGTCGCGATGGAAGATGTGGACCACCACTTCGAGGTAATCGAGCACGATCCATTGACTCGCCGGGAAACCGTCGACGGCCGCAGCACGCTGGCCGTGGTCCGCGCGTAACCGCGTTTCAATCTCGTCAGCGATGGCTTTGAGCTGAGGCTCGGAGCTGGCCGAACAGATCACAAAGAAATCGGTGAAGCTGGAGATTCCGGCGAGATCGAGAACGACGATATCTTCGGCCTTTTTGTTCGAGGCGAGCTCGGCACAGGTCGTGGCTAACTGTTTCGCGGTTATGTCGCTGACTCCCGGTAAAGTTTTTCCCGTCGAATAATTTCTTCCACGGCCTGCGGTACGAGATAGCGGATGGAACGCCCGCACGCAACTCGGTTTCGAATGTCGGTGCTCGAAATGTCGATGTTTCGCCGCACGATCGGATAATCGTGAGCGGTTTTCTCGGCTTGACCACGGTCAAGCACCACGAATTGGACCAGCTTCACAAGCGCGTCGAATCGGTGCCATTTGCTTAGTCCCTTCACGTTGTCGGCGCCAATCAGCCAAAATAATTCCGCGTTCGGATCGCGCTCACGAATGTGAAGAACGGTATCGATGCTGTAAGAGGGTGGCAGTCGTTTCAGTTCGCAATCATCGGCGATAAAGTCTTCCTGCCCTTGAATTGCCGCGCGCAACATCGCTAACCGCAATTCGCCGCCCGCTTTGGCCGGATCTTTCTTGAACGGAGACAATGCCGCGGGAACGAAGATCAATTGATCGAGCTTGAGTTCTTCGCAGGCTTGTCGGCTCAAGATCAAATGGCCGTGATGAATCGGATCGAACGTGCCGCCGTAGATGCCGACTTTCTTCATTCGAACCGCTTTTTTGTTCGCACTGACAAGATCGACATCTAAGTTGCGAACCTATGAACGACAGTTCGCCCGGTCAACTACAAGGTGGATCGCGCTCTCCGAGCGCGATTGGCGCTAAGCTGATCTCTAGCATCGAATGAGTGCTGATTCCGTGGGCCAACTGATACTCTGTGGCGTTCCCGGCAAGGAACTCGACGCTACCAGCGCGGATTTATTTCGCCGCGTGCAGCCAGGCGGTTTCATTCTTTTCGGGCGCAACATCGAGACCGCGCCGCAATTGCGAAAGCTGATCGACGATTTGCGCGATCTAAGCAAGATCGAGCCGATTATCACGATCGATCAGGAAGGCGGCCGCGTGTCGCGTCTGCGATTGATCGGCAGCGAGCCGCCGAATGCGCAGCAGTTACGCGACAAGGACGACATCAACCTCATCCGTCGCCACGGCGACATCACGGGGCGTTTGCTGCGTGTTTTCGGATTCAATCTCGATCTTTGTCCGGTCCTCGACATTTCTTTCGACGACAACGCCGATAATTCGTTGCGTGGACGTTGTTACGGGAAAACGGTCGAGCAGGTCGTGCGCAACGCCGGCGCGTTTAACGACGCGATGCGCAACGAAGGGATCGCGAGCTGCGGCAAACATTTCCCCGGCTACACCTGCGCGAAATCGGATGCGCATTTCGAACTGCCGCGAATCGACCGCACCCGCGAAGAATTGGATGCGAATGAATTGGCTGTGTTTCGCGCATTTATAGGTAGGGACGGCGCGCTGCGCCGTCCGGACGCCCCAGCGGGGCGTCCCTACCACGTCGTGGACGGCATGATGATTTGTCACGGCTGGTATCCGTGTCTTGAAAAGGAAAAAACTCCGGCAAGCTTATCGCGACGCGTTATCACCGATTTGTTGCGCAATGAGTTCGGCTTCGACGGTCTTGTCATGACTGACGATCTCGATATGGGCGCGATTCTGAATGGCTACGCTTTGCAGGACACGATTCGTCTCGCGATCGAAGCTGGAAATGATCTCGTGATGATTTGTCACCGAATTCCGGAAATCGAGAACGTTCGCAAGATTCTGGAAACATTGCCACGCGAACAAATCGACCGCGCGCTAAAGAGCGTGGCGAAGTTCAAAAAGACGATGAAACAGCCGCACGAGTTCTCCGAAGCCGCTTTTCGCAAAATCGATAAAGAAATCTGGGACTTGCGCGTGGCGACTCTCGGCGAAGAACGCGCCAAACAACGCAGCGTCGAAGACGGCAAACGCTCGCCGGTGGAAACTTATTGAATCGGGGAGCGCACGCGCCTCGCGTGCTGGCGATGGCGCCTCGCCATCGCGAACTTATTCTGAATTGAGCAAGGCTACCCTGTTCACCGCAGAGCGTTTCGGCGACGGCACCGAAACGTGCACGCGAGGCGCGTGCGCTCCCCAGAAGTGAATGACCCCGCCTTGACCCATCCGGCGATTTCCGCCATTCTCCGCTCGCCTCGATCGACACTCGCATGAATAATCGCGCTGAACTTACCGTCCGCGGAATAATCATTGGGGTGATCATTACGCTGGTGTTCACCGCGGCGAATGTTTACGCCGGGCTCAAAGCCGCTCTCACTTTTTCGACATCAATCCCGGCGGCGGTGATTTCGATGGCGATCTTGCGGAGTTTTCGGGACGCAACCATCCAGGAGAACAATATCGTGCAAACGGTCGCTTCGGCGGCGGGCACACTCTCATCGATTATTTTCGTTCTGCCCGGACTGATCATGATCGGTTACTGGACCGACTTTCCGTTCTGGACGTCGTTTTGGATTTGCGCGCTCGGCGGAATTCTCGGTGTGATGTATTCGATTCCATTGCGTCGCGCGTTGGTGACGAACTCGGATTTACCTTATCCGGAGGGGGTCGCGTGCGCCGAGGTCTTGAAAATCGGCAGCAGCGACGATTCGAAGCATGCTGACGATATCGCACACGGCCGCGCCGGACTGCTGGCAGTTTTGTGGGGATCAATTGTCTCCGCTGCTTTTGCATTAATCATCGAGGCACAAATCTTCGCTTCCGATGTCGTGCAAAATTTTCGCATCGGAAAGAAAGGTGCGGTCAGCGGCTACGATTTTTCATTATCATTTTTGTTGCTAGGGATCGGGCACCTGGTCGGTCTTTCAGTCGGAATCGCGATGCTGATCGGCTTGCTGATCGGTTGGGGCTGGGGCGTTCCGCATTTCTCGGCGATGACCGGGGATCTCACAACAGCGGCGGCTACGCTCGCGCGCAGCGCGTGGAGCGGCAAAGTCAGATTCATTGGCGCCGGTGCGATTGGCGTTTCTGCGATTTGGACTTTGTTGAAGCTGGGAAAGCCCCTGATCAGTGGTCTGGCAAGCGCGATGGCTGCGTCTCGCGCGCGCAAAGCGGGCAAAGCCCACACGCTGCCCATTACCGAACGCGACATTCCGATCGGCATCGTCGGTTTGGTCACACTCGCTTGCATGCTGCCGATCGGTTGGTTGCTCGGCGCCTTCGGAACCTCCAGCGGCCTCGGGGCGCATTTGCCAACGCTCATCATCGGCGGCGTGGTCTACATCGTGTTGATGAGCTTTTTCGTTTCGGCGGTGTGCGGTTACATGGCGGGACTAATCGGGTCATCCAATAGTCCGTTATCGGGAATTGGAATTCTGGTCGTGATCGGTGCGGCATTGCTCCTGGTGATCGGCGTTAAGCCGTACGCGTCGCCGGATTCGGGCAAGGCATTGGTCGCGTTCGCCCTTTTTACCACCGCGGTAATTTTTAACGTCGCCGCAATTGCGAACAATAACCTTCAGGATCTCAAGACCGGACAGTTGGTTGATGCGACGCCGTGGAAGCAACAAGTCGCGCTGGTGATTGGTGTCATCGCAGGAGCCTTGGTCATTCCGCCGGTGCTAGACCTTATGAATCACACCTATGGTTTCGTCGGCGCGCCGGGTGCTGAGCTGCGTCCGCATCCACTGCCGGCGCCCCAGGCGGGCCTGATCTCTGCGCTCGGGAAAGGCGTGATCGCCGGGGACATCGATTGGAGTTTGATCGAAATCGGCGGACTGATTGGCGTTGGAATTGTTTTGCTGGATGAAATTCTTGCCCGCACGACCAAACATATGCGCGTTCCGCCGCTCGCGGTCGGTCTCGGAATTTATCTGCCGACTGCGGCCACCTTGATGATTGTTGTCGGAGCCGTTGCCGGTTGGTTCTACGACAGGCGAGCTGATCGCACTTCCAGGCCCGAAGCCGCGAAGCAGCTTGGCGTCTTGCTCGCATCGGGTCTGATCGTTGGCGAAGGAATAATGCAGGTCGTGATTGCGGTGATCAGATCCCTGTTTAGCAAACCGGCGCCGCTGGCGCTAGTCGGTCCGGATGGAGTTTTGACGAGATGGATCCCGATTCTTGCGAACTTTGAAACCGCGGGAATCATCCTCGGCGGCGTCACATTCGCAGCGATGGCATTCGTTCTCTATCGCTGGATTTCACGAATGGCGCCGGCAAGATCGACATGAGGCGGAGTTGGAACTGGCCGCTTTGGATCGGTTTCGTCGTCGCGGTCGGCGGATTGTTTAGCTACGAGTACTTCGCGCAGTTTCCGATCACGCGCGATTTTCCGTGGGCGAACCTGTTGCTTTTCGGAATTGGCGCCGCGCTGTTGCTAGTTGGTTCATTCCGAGCTTTCGGACGGCCGCAGGTTTATCGGGGCAAAGTCTTTGGCCCAATTTTCATTGCCATCGCTTTCTTGCTGTTCGCCTTCTTCAGCTACGAAATCTTTTACGTTCTGCGACAGGTTCCGCGTTCCGCGCAAGCGCCCCAAGTCGGGGAACGGGCGCGGGATTTTTCGCTACCCGATCAAAATGACAACCACATCGCGCTGGGCGACCTGCTATCGCCCAACGGCGTGGTTTTGATTTTTTATCGGGGACATTGGTGACCGCTCTGTAACTCCGAGTTGCGGAGTTTTCAGCAGCATCTTTCGGATTTCACGTCACGCGGCGTGAAGATCGCCGCGATAAGCGTTGATTCCGAAGAAATTAATCGCGCTCATGCTCGCAAAATGGGTTTCACGTTTCCACTGCTATCCGACACGGACGCGGCTGTGATTCGACTCTACGATGTGCTGCATCGTGGCGCCGGCCCGAAGGGCACCGATATAGCGCGGCCTGCCGAGTTCTATGTTAATGGCGACGGCATGGTTCGATGGGTCAATCTGACCGAAAACATCGCGGTACGGGCCCGCCCGGAACAAGCGCTGGCAGCAATTGATGCGGAGAAGTGAGAGGCGCGATTGACGGCGCTCCGCAGAGTTAATACCTTCATCGGCCCGTGCGTGCCGAACTAGAACAGCTTCTCATCCTTCAAGATCGACAACAGAAGATCCGGCAGATCGAAAGCGAAATAAAAAGCCTGCCCCTTCAGCGAAAACATCTTGAATCGCAGTTAGCGGACAGCGCCGCGAGTCTCGAAGGGATTAAGCACAAGGCCAAACAGGTTGAGGTCGATCGCAAGAAACTCGAGCTCGACGTCGGCACCCGAAACGAAAGCATCAACCGCCTCAAGACCCAGCAGTATCAAACGCGCAAGAACGACGAGTTCCAGGCGATGGGTCACGAAATCCTTCGATACGAAGACGAGATCCGCAAACTGGAAGACCAGGAGCTGGAGTTGATGGATCAGGTCGACAAACTGAAGGTCGAGGTTGCAGCCGAAGAAAAGAAGGCCACTGCCGCCAAGGACTCGATTAACCGCCAAATGAATGATCTCGGCGAAAAATCGAAGGCGCTTGAAGCGCGGCTTCAGGAATTATCGAAGGAGCGGAAAGATCTCGCCGAAAAAATGGACGAAGATTTGCTGGATCAGTTCGAACGTCTCTTCGTCAGCAAGGGCGATTCAGCGATCGTAGCGATCGAGCATGGCGTCTGCACGGGCTGCCACATGAAATTGACGATTGCCACGGTGAAAGGGGCCGAAAGCGGCAAAGAAATCGTCAACTGCGAGCAGTGCGGCCGGATTCTTTATATTCCGGCTTAATATGATGATTGGTAGCGGCGGTTCACCGAACCGCCATAGTGCCAGTCCGGCTCGAACCGATTGAGGTCAATCCCCGCTACCTAGACGTTAAATCGAAACGTAATCACGTCGCCATCACGCACTTCGTATTCTTTTCCTTCGAGTCGCAGTTTTCCCGATTCCCGCGCCTTGGCGAACGAGCTGAGGGCAATCAAATCGTCGTAGGCAATCGTCTCGGCGGCGATAAAACCGCGCTCGAAATCCGAATGGATGGCGCCCGCCGCTTGCGGCGCTTTTTCGCCGGCGTGAATCGTCCAGGCCCGCGTTTCCTTTTCACCGGTGGTGAAGAACGTGCGCAAACCGAGCAAATGATAAGCTGCTCGAATTAATGCATGGACCCCGCTGTCCTCGACTCCGAGGCCCCGCAAATATTCCAGCGCTTCATCTTCGCTCAGATCGGCCAGTTCGCTTTCGATTCGCGCACTGATTACGAAGGCCTCGGTTCCGAAATGGTGCTTTGCGTAATCCTGGACAAGATCGACATACTTGGCCGCAGCATTGGTTTTGTCGCCGTTGGCCACGGCGGCCAAGTCCGTTTCGGCGACATTGCAGGCAAACAATGTTGGTTTTGAAGTGAGCAAAAAGAAGTTACGGGCAATCGCTTTTTCCTCCGGATCGAGCGGCGCGGCTATCGCTGGTTTGCCGGCATCCATATGCGGCAGCAGTTTTTCGATCACAGCGCTTTCGATTTTGGCGTTTTTTTCACCGGCACGAACTTCTTTTTGCATCCGGTCATGCCGTTTTTGCAAGGTCGCGAGATCGGCCAGCACGAGTTCGGTGTTGATGACTTCAATGTCGCGGATTGGATCGATGGTTGCATTTACATGATGAACGTCTGGATCGATGAAGCAGCGAACGACCTGGATGATCGCATCCACTTCGCGGATGTGACTGAGGAATTGATTGCCAAGGCCTTCCCCCGCGCTCGCGCCTTTGACCAAACCGGCGATGTCGACAAACTGGATCGCCGTCGGCGTAACTTTTTTCGACTTGGATAGCTCTTCGAGTTTCTTTAACCGCAAATCCGGAACCGTCACCACGCCGACATTCGGGTCAATGGTGCAAAATGGGTAGTTCTCCGCGGGCGCGTTGTGCGTCCGGGTGACGGCGTTGAACAACGTCGATTTCCCGACGTTTGGCAGACCCACAATTCCGGCACTAAGCATATGAAAAGGCTGAAGGCAGAAGGATAAAGGATGAAATCGGGCTGGCGGGATTTGAACCCACGACCTGTCGCCGCGGCGACCGTTCTACTCACGCATACGATTCAGTTCGTCCCGACCCCGCCCGGTTTTAAAATATCGCTCCTTTCTAACGGCTTCAACACGACTTGGGAAACTTTCAGTGTGGATGAGCGTCCAAGGACTCCCATGGCGCGTAGCCTTGGATACGCCAGAATTGTGTTGCTTGATTCGGGTAGCGACGTCCTCACACGATCCGATGTAGCGGCGCCCGGTTTTGGTGCTTCGCAAAACATAAACGTAAAACATTGAGCGATATTTTAAGCGTCGGGCTGGCGGGATTTGAACCCACGACCTCTTGAACCCCATTCAAGCGTTCTACCAAGCTGAACTACAGCCCGATTTGAAGCCGCAACTATTCACCAAAGCCGCGAATACCGCCACCGCTTCCTGATGGAATTTGCCGTGGCATTCGCCATAATCGCAGTTCTCCCCAGACATGGTCCATTTGCGAACAGCCGTCCTGTCATTCGCCGCACTGATGTCCTGCGCGATATCGGTCGACGGCAGCCCAAGCCGAAACGACGCGGTTAGGGTTAACGTCGCAGCTTTCGATTGGGCAGCGACTCTCATCGCGCAAGGCCATTTCGTTGCCGACAAGAAAGGCGCTTGGGGAAACGATCATCCAACGCGATCCCAAGAGAACGAGTTTGTCCGGAATCACGGCTTTGCGGAGTATGGAAAGTGGTACCTCGCCGTGGATGAACGGCACTCCTCGGGCAGCAAAGAGCGATATAAATTCCCGTTCGGCGATTTTCAGAACGTTCATCGCTGTGGCTTGCTTGCGATCAAAAGCAGAGCGCGAGAATACGGCTACGATGAAATTGAATCCGCGGCCGCGAAGTTGTTGGTAATGATCGATCAGTCGACCCACGCGCTCAAGAACGCGTCGATTAATTCCGGCAAATCGTCGCTATAGCCGCCTTCAAGAGTCGCGCCGGCCGGGATATCGATCTTGCGCAGCCAGTGGCCGAACGTCGCAAAATCTTCGCGTTCGAGCGTCATCTGGACCAATGGATCGCGCGCATAGGCGTCGAACCCCGCGGAGACCAGAATCAGGTCAGGGTTGAACTCGATAAGCTTTTCGAGCGCGCGCTTGCAAACGTCGACGTACGTCTCCCGCGGCGTTAGCGGCGCGACAGGATAATTAGCGATATTGGCGAAGGATTTCGCTCCGGTGCCGGGATAAGCCGGAAATTGATGGATGGAGGCGAAACGAATCCGATCGTTATGTGTGACAATGTCCTCGGTTCCATTGCCGTGATGAGCGTCGAAATCCCAAATCGCAACGCGGTTGGCGCCGTTCTCGAGCGCATCCAGCGCGGCGATCGCGATGTTGCTGAAATAGCAGAAGCCCATCGCCTGTTTGCGCGTGGCGTGATGTCCAGGTGGCCGGTTTAGACTAAAAGCGGGCCGACCTTTGAGAGCCGCGCGCGCCGTTTCAATTGCTGCGCCCGCAGATTTTCGTGCATAGGTGTCGATCTTCGGATAGGCGGGAGTGTCGGCATCAAAATCGCCGGCAGGAGCTTTGATCAGCTCAATGTGTTCGGATGAATGCGCTCGCAGCAGCTCGCCGTCGGTTGCCCTTCGCGGTTCCTGCCAATCCCATTTTGAATGTCGCTCTTTTAAAACCGGAACCGTGCGCGTGATCCTCGCGGGCCGTTCTGGATGCCCCGGGGCGGAATATTCGATGCAGTGCGGGTCGTGAAAAATAATCACGCTGGCGTGCTTTGTAACATGTTTGTGTCAAAGCGCGATTGCAATTGACCGAAGATCTGGGCTCGCGAGATTGCAGCCCGCAGCACGCAAGTTGCTGGCAAATTGCTCCATGTCCAAAACCACGAAGGGAATCAAAATGAAACATAGAACCTCAAAATTGTTTGTTGGGATTGCAGTGAGCTTTGCGCTTGCAGGCTGGCTCAAAGCCGGCCCGCCGACGGCCGACGACGTCGGCGACGCTGGTTCGTTTGGCAACAATGCCATATACATGGGCGCGGAGAGCGGAGACATCACTCTGCAGACTGCCCCGTGCACGACGCCGACTCCAACGCCGACACCGTCGCCGCCGTCAGTCAACCCTGCTAATGGCGAGCAATGTTTCCAGATTGTGGACACAACGGTGACGACTCCGTTCGATGCAGAGAACAGTTGCCGGATCAATCTGCCGAAAGATGCGGCGAAAACGATCATCTATCCGGTGTTGAACTTCTTCTATACCTACAACATGAACAACACGACCGGCGGCCCGGCCCAGGCGCGTTTTCAGTTCACGGCCAACATCACGATTGTGAGCAGCGTGCTGAACGACCCGAGTTGCATCGATCCCAACACGAGCGCGCCCTGCGGCGGCAAGCTCACCTTCCAGTTTACGCCCAATCGAGTGTTCGATGATCGACATCTGGACACGGGTGAGACCGCCCAGGTTCGGATGACCCTGACGCGTGCGGGCAATGGTGGAATCAGTAAAGCGAGCCTGATCTCCGAAGGGCTTCCGTCGGCGCTGGTCGACAAGCTGTTCCACAATCCGATGACGCTTCAATTGAATGTGGTCGGTAGCGCGAAGAATGTGGACTTCGCGCTGATCACGAGCAATATGCGCCTCTTCGGCGACAAGTAGTCCAACATCGCGAGAAATTGCTCCGCCGCTCTGGGAAACCGGAGCGGCGGTTTTCTTACCCTGGGCAGCCGAACTTACCGGACTTGCAACCAAAGGCCTTGCCCGGCACGATCAATGGGGTGGAGGCCGACACTGTTCAACCTAGCTCGCGTGAGTCGTGGAAGGGCAACCGGGTCCTCCGGTTAACCTGAACAGAAAGAATTCAAAATGAAATGTAAACTATATCCGATTCTGATAGTAACCTTCTGCGCAATAGCGATTCCACGCATTCTTCACGCCGGACCGCCATCTGAAAATGATGTGGGCGACCCGGACTCGTTTAAGCACGGTGCCAATTATCTCGGCGTGAACAGCGGCTTCATTTACATAAACAACTGTCCCGCGGCCAGTCCAACGCCGACTCCTTCTCCCGCGCCAAACAACAACGGCACTCAGTGTTTCACGACGGGTTCGTGTCCGGCGGGGAACAGCTTCGATGCGTTCAATATCGCAGCGATCGTATTACCAAAGGACAGCACCAAAGACATCATTTATCCGGTGCTGAATTTCTTCCACGATTTCACCTTGGAAAACACCAGCGGTTCGCCGCAAAGCAGCGCTTTCTTTCAATACACTGCCGATATAACCATCGAGAGCAGTGTCCTGAACGACCCGAGCTGCACCGATCCTAACACTGGTAATCCGTGCGGCGGACAACTTCAGTTCCAGTTCGGTGACAATCGTATGCGCGAAGATCGCTCGATGAACCCAGGTGACCGGGAGCGACAACATCTCAATTACAGCCGCGCCGGTAATCTTGGCATTACTAAACGCTCATTAGTGGAAAGCGGCCTTTCGCAGCAGCTGGCGGATAATCTCTTCCACAGCCAGATGACGATTCGCTTGAATGTCCACATCCAGACGAAGTGCGTAAATCAGACCACAGTCCCTGCGACCGCTACTATTATCGCGAACATGCGCCTGTTCGGCGATTAGGATCTAACCGCGTCAGGAATTCAGCCGCCGCTCTGGGAAACCGGAGCGGCGGTTTTTTGCTGCGATTCAGACTTGATGAAGCCACCCCGAATGCGGATGGTGCGCCTCGTTCGGTTTAATCGCTCGAAATGTTATACGGTCAGAAAATTGTCGTGGTGATGCCGGCTTACAACGCCGCGCGCACCCTGCAAAAAACCTACGATGAAGTGATGCAGCAGGGGATCGTCGATCTTATCATTGTGGTGGACGACGCCAGTCATGACGAAACCGCGGCCATCGCGCGCACGTTGCCGAAGGTTCAAGTGGAAGTGCATCCGGAGAATCGCGGGTACGGCGGAAACCAAAAAACCTGTTACCGCCTCGCGCTCGAAGCCGGGGCCGACATCGTGGTCATGATCCATCCCGACTATCAATACACGCCGCAACTCCTGCCCGCTATGGCATCACTGGTGTCGAGTGGACTTTATCCATGTGTGCTTGGCTCGCGAATTCTTGGCGGCGGCGCGCTCGACGGCGGGATGCCATGGTGGAAATACATTTCGAATCGCTTCCTCACTGCGGTCGAAAATTTCATGATTGGCGCCAAGCTCTCGGAGTATCACACCGGCTATCGCGCGTTTGCGCGCAGTTTGTTGGAGCGACTGCCGATTGAAAAAAACTCGGACGATTTCGTTTTCGACAATCAAATGCTCGCTCAGATCGTCTGGCTCGAGTGCAAAATCGGCGAAGTCACATGTCCGGCCAAATATATGCCCGAAATGTCCTCGATTAATTTTCGTCGAAGCGTGCGCTACGGTCTCGGCTGCTTGGGGACCGCTTTGCGGTTTCGCCTGGCGCGCTGGCGATTGGCTTCGCCACCGGTTTAACAATGCCGACAGGGCCGGAGCTGACGAGTCGCCGACAAGATCGTCGGATCACGATGGCAGTTTGTCTTGTTCTGACGCTCCTGGTTTGGTTGGTGTTCGCCCAAACGCTTCGCTACGACTTCGTCAATTTCGATGACGATCGATACGTCTACGAAAACAGCGAGGTTAGTCGCGGATTTACTTTCGACGGATTCAAATGGTTGCTGACGCACAGTCACGCCAGCCTGTGGCATCCGCTGACAACTCTGAGCCACATGCTCGATTGCCAGATCTACGGATTAAAACCGGCCGGCCATCATTTCACGAACGCTCTTCTGCATAACGTCGCGGCCGTATTGCTCTTTCTTGTCCTGCGACAAATGACTGGTAAGGGCCAGTCCAACGCAAGTGCGGCTCGCACCTCGGATTGGCGAAGCGCATTCGTCGCTGCGATTTTCGCGATCCATCCGATGCGCGTCGAATCCGTGGCCTGGATCGCGGAACGAAAAGACGTCCTCAGCGGTGTCTTTTTCATGCTGACATTGGGTTCGTATGCGCACTACGCGCGCGCCCCCAACATTCGTCGTTATATCGCCATGTCGATCTTCCTGGCGTGCGGGTTAATGTCGAAGGCCACATTCGTGACGGTGCCGGCCGTATTACTGTTGCTTGATTACTGGCCTTTGCGGCGAGTCAGCGACCTTTCCGGATGGCGACGAATGGTAATCGAAAAAGTTCCACTGTTTGCGCTTTCCGCGGCGGCCGCAGTCGCAACCTTGTTCGCGCAGACCGTGACGATGCCAACTTTGGACCAGCTGCCATTCCTGCCACGGCTGAACAACGCAGTCGTGAGCATCGTTGTTTATCTGCGGCAAATGTCTTGGCCAACCGGTCTCGCCGTTTTTTATCCTCACCCGCATAATCAATTAAGTGTCTGGGTCGTATCAGGATCGGCGTTGCTCATCGTGGCGATTACGTTGATCGCAATTTTCCTGAGGCAGAAACGTCCCTACGTGTTCGTCGGCTGGTTTTGGTTTCTGATTTTGCTCTTCCCGGTGCTCGGATTTTTTCAGGCGGGACTCCAAGGTCGCGCCGATCGGTTCACTTACCTGCCGCACATTGGAATAACAATCGCGCTGACGTGGACGATCGCGGACTTGACCCAGCATTGGCGCAACCGGCGCGCGTTGCTCGCATCGGCAGCGACGTCAGTGGTCATTGTCTGTGCACTTTGTGCGTGGAAACAAACCACCTACTGGCGAGATAGCATTTCGCTCTGGGAACGCGCGCTCGCCGTGACTTCGAACAATCAGATTGCGCACCAGAATTTGGCAGCAGCTTTATGGGTGCGCGGCCGACTGGCGGAATCCCGAATCCATGCGCGTGCCGCGGACATCGTGCATGCGCAGACAACGCTTCGAGATTATCCGTTCGATGTCCCGACGAGAGATAATCTTGGGGTATTGCTCGTTCAAAACGGAGATGCACGTGACGCGATCACCCAATGGGACACAAATTTACAAATCGATCCAAATGACGGTAACGCTTTGAATAACCTCGCCTGGATCCTGGCGACCTATCCGGACGAAACTATTCGCAACGGAAAACGGGCCGTTGAATTGGCGGAGAAAGCGGTCGCGTTGCCGGGCGGTGACGCGCCGATTGTTCTTCGCACCTTGGCGGGGGCTTATGCTGAAAATAACGATTTCCCAAAAGCGACAGCGACAGCCCAACGCGCTATCGATTTAGCCACCGGGCAAGGGAACAAATCGCTGGCGGAGACTCTACGGCACGAACTCGAGCTTTATCAGGCGCAAAAACCTTACCGTGAATCACCAACCAACTAAGTCCAAACTGACGTTCCATTGGGGTTGGTTCGCGATTTGCGCGGCGATTGTCACACTCATTTGGATCGTGTTCGGCCAAACGCTTGGGCACGACTTCGTCAACTACGACGACAAGACTTACGTCTACGGGAACTCGTTGGTCAGCTCGGGATTGAGCCTCCCTGGCTTGGAACAGGCGTTCGTCGATACCAACACCAAAAACTGGCACCCATTGACCCTCATTTCGCACATGATGGATTGTCAGATCTTCGGTCTCAAACCGGGCGGTCATCACTTCACCAGCGTTTTGCTCCACACTGTCGCGGTGTTGTTGTTGTTTTTGTTTCTACAAACTGCGACCCAGAGATTTTGGTGCGCAGCATTTGTCAGCGCCGTCTTTGCAATCCATCCGCTCCGGGTGGAATCGGTGGCGTGGGTCGCTGAGCGCAAGGACGTGCTGAGCGCAGTTTTCTTTTTTCTCACCCTCATTACCTACATTCGCTATGTGCGCGCGCCTTCGTTCGGCCGCTACGCCACGGTGTTTATCTTGTTTGCCTGTGGATTGATGTCGAAACCGATGCTTGTGACAACGCCGCTGGTTCTGCTTCTACTGGATTACTGGCCGCTCGGAAGATGGCAAGGAGCGGGGAGCGAGGATCGGCGAGCTAAGAGCGAAGCGCCAAGCGGTAAGGGCGAGGAGCGATACAGGGGCACCTCAACACCTCAACCTCTCAACCTCTCAACATCCGTAGGTGGTCTTGTCATAGAAAAATTGCCGCTGGCTGCGCTTTCGATCGCCAGTTCCGCGATTACGCTCATTTTGCAGATCCATTCGAGTGAATCGATTGAACAATTGCCATTCGCCTGGCGCCTCGAGAATGCGCTCGTGACCTATGTCACTTACATCTGGCAAATTTTCTGGCCGGTCCATTTGGCTGTGTTTTATCCGCATCCGGATGATCGTCTCGCCTTTTGGCAAGTTGGACTCGCTGCGATTTTCTTGGTCGCAGGGACGTGGACGGCTTTTGCGATTCGGAAACGTCATCCTTACGTGCTCGTCGGCTGGCTTTGGTACTTGATTATGCTCTTGCCGGTCATCGGGATCATCGAGGTCGGGCTTCAGGGCCATGCGGATCGCTACACGTATCTGCCGCATGTCGGCCTTTACATCGCGCTAACCTGGCTGATTGCCGATTATTCCGTTTCGCTTCCGGCGCGAAAGAAGATTCTCGGAACCGCGGCGGTCGCGATCGTCATGGTGTTGACCGCTTGCTCGTGGAAACAAACAACTTACTGGCGAAATACTGAAACGCTTTGGGCACATACGCTCGCCGTTACCAAGGACAATGATGTTGCTCTGACAGACCTGGGCAATTTTTACATGGAACAAGACCGACTGGACGACGCGCTGTCGTACTTACAGCGCGCATTGAACATCCATTCCGGCAGCGAGCACGAACATTACACCCTTAGTCTCGCGGTCATCCACGATACAATCGGCAACGTTCTCGCGCGCATCGGTCGACTCGATGAAGCGCTTGCGCATTTTCGACAGGCGGTTGAGTTGCGGCCTGATTTTCCCGATGCGCACTACAATCTGGGCGTCGCGCTCTTCCGAAAGGGTGATGTCGATGGCGCGATCGCCGAATGGCGAACGACCCTCGGCTTTCATCCAACCGATTCCGGCACACATGCGAGCTTGGGAAACGCGCTCGTTCAGAAAGGTCTATATCATGAGGCCGTTACCCATTACGAAGCCGCGTTGCAATCGGACCCGGACCTTGCGTTGGCGCTGAACAATCTTGCCTGGTTACTCTCCGCCGGTCCGGATCAATCAATTAGAAACGAAGCCCGGGCTGTAGAACTGGCGCTCAAATTGAATCAAGTCACACAGGAGAAGAATCCTTTTTACATCCGAACTCTCGCAGCCGCTTACGCCGAAGCCGGTCAGTTTGAGAACGCGACCGAGATCGGCCAGACGGCTTCTGCACTTGCGGAGGCCCAAGGACAACATCGGCTCGCGGCTAAGATCGAAGAGGAGACAAATCTCTACCGGGAGCATCGCCCGTTCCGCGACCCCAGCTTGCCGAATGCGCAATAACGACCGCTGGATCGTCGGTGGCATCTGTGTGGGACTCGTCAGTCTTGTTTGGTTCGTGTTCGGGCAGACGATCCGGTTTCCGTTCATCAACTTCGACGATCCCGAATACGTTTACGAAGTCCCCGAAATCAACAGTGGCCTCACGCTTCACAATCTTAAGTGGGCGTTCACCCATTGGCCGTCCACGAACTGGTTCCCGCTGAAGAACATCTCGCACATGCTTGAGTTCCAGTTCTTTGGATCCAATCCCGGAGCGTTTCATTTCACAAATGTTTTTCTTCACGCAGTCTCCGTTCTCTTGCTCTTTCTCTTCCTCCGGCAAATGACCGGTGCGACTTGGCGGTCCGCTTTCGTCGCCGCCGTCTTTGCGATTCATCCGTTGCGCGCCGAATCGGTCGTTTGGATCGAAGAACGTAAAGACGTGCTCAGCGGCGTCTTCTTCATGCTGACGCTCGCGGCTTACCTTAACTACACGCGCAAACCGTCGATCCGTCGCTATTTGCCGATGTCGATCTTGTTCGCGGCCGGTTTGCTTTCCAAACCGATGCTGGTGACAACGCCGGTGATCCTTTTGCTCCTCGATTACTGGCCACTCCGAAGATGGCAAGGAGCAGGGAGCGAGGAGCGGCGAGCTAAGAGCGAAGCGCCAAGCGGTAAGGGCGAAAGGCAACTTCAAGGGGCGATTTTCTCAACCACTCAACCTCTCAACGTCTCAACGTCTGACCAGTGGTCTGTAGTCCGTAGTCTTGTTCTCGAGAAGATTCCGTTGTTCGTCCTTGCCTTTGTCGGCGCATTCTTGAGCGCGGGTGGAATCGCATCTGCGCACAGCATGGCGGATCAACTATCGCTGACGGCGCGGATCGGCAACGCGCTGGTAAGTTACGTGATCTACATCTGGCAGATGATCTGGCCAGCAAGACTGGGTGTCTTTTATCCGTATCCACCAAATGGTTTGCCAGTTTGGCAGCCAATCGCTGCCGCCGCGATTTTGATCGCAATTACGATCTTCGTCTTCGCATTTCGGAAATCACGTCCATACCTGCTAGTTGGCTGGCTTTGGTATGTCGTGATGCTGCTGCCCGTCATCGGGATCATTCAAATCAATCTTCAATCACACGCCGACCGTTATACCTATCTGCCAACAATCGGTTTAGGAGTTACGGTTACATGGCTGATCGCGGATTTTCTGGGCTCGAGATTCGACGTTGGGCGCTTGCCCGCCGTAGCCTTGGCGAAGGCGGGTTGGATGTTAAGCGTTTTCTGCGTCGCGGTGGTTATCGCATTGGCGCTGACCGCGCGAGCTCAGGTTTCCTATTGGCGCGATAGCGAAATTCTTTGGAACCACACGATCGCCGCGACGAAGGATAATTATTTCGCGCATGCGAGCCTTGCCGATCTTTTGATGCGCGGTGGTCGCGTCGGTGAAGCGATCGAGCACTCCAAGGAAGCGCTGCGGATCCGACCCGACGACGCGAATGCGGAAAACAATCTTGGTCTCGCTTTATTGCAGACCGGTGACACCAAAGGCGCGGTTGTGCATTTGGAAAAAGCTTTGGAAATCGATCCTGGTCAGATGAACGCGGAAGTGAATCTGGCGTGGGTGCTGGCAACCTCATCTGACGACTCATTGCGGAACGGCGCGCGCGCGGTCCAGCTCGCGGAAGATGTGGCGCAGAGCGCAGGTCATCCGAATGCGATCTTGCTTCGCACATTGGCCGCTGCTTACGCTGAAGTAGGCCGATTTAATGATGCGGTTGCGACGGCCGAACAGGCGATCGAGATGGCGAAAGCAACTGGAAACGCGGGTCTCATCACCGATCTCCAGCAAAGCATCGCTGCGTTTCGCATGAACCAACCGATCCGCAGCGGACCGTGACGAAGAATTCGGATCTATAATGGAATGAATTCTCAACGATCCTACGTATAATGCTC
>CAWFFA010000004.1:0-142703 GCA_963814965.1 uncultured Verrucomicrobiae bacterium | reverse complement strand
GACCTGCGCCCGGCGGGGGTCGAACCCACAACCTTTGGCTTCGGAGGCCAACGCTCTATCCAGTTGAGCTACGAGCGCGAATGAGCGCGAAAGATATCTAAATTTAGTGATTTAGCGATTTAACGATTTCTGACTTCCATTCGCTAAATCTCTGACTCGCTAAATCGCTAAGTAACCGAAGGGTTGCAATTTCCCGGATTCGTTGCAAAGTGAACGCCCTTCCCCTCCCAGGGCCAATGTTATGAACCGCATCATCGATATCATCGAAAAAGAGCAACTGAAAGACGCGACCAAGTTCAAAGTAGGTGACAGCGTTCGGGTGCATACGCGTGTGGTCGAGGGAGATAAAGAGCGAATCCAGGTCTTTTCCGGAATCGTGATTGGCCGCAAAGGCCGCGGTTTAAACGAAACATTCACGGTTCGCCGCATTTCCTACGGCGAGGGCGTCGAGCGCGTTTTTCCAGTCAATTCGCCGCGCATCTCAAAAATTGAAGTTGAAACAGAAGGCAAAGCGCGTCGCGCCAAGCTGAACTATCTGCGCAATCTCAAGGGCAAAGAAGCGACCACGGTCAGAGAGTGACAAGTGATCAGCTTGTCGCTCTGATTTTTTTCTGGTCACTGATCACTTGTCACTTGTCACTCAGTGCAAATCAGGAATGATTTGCAGCAATGGCCTACCGTCGTTGCGGATTTCGGTACGAAAAGAAGCTGCGAGCCACCGGAGTCGTTCGTATCGCCGGAGTCGATGAAGCTGGACGTGGCGCATTGGCAGGGCCGGTAGTCGCTGCTGCAGTGGTTCTGCCCGAAAAATTTCGCCACCGAAAACTAAACGATTCCAAACAACTCAATCCGGATCTTCGCGAAAAAATCTACGACGAGATCGTTTCAAACGGCGAAATCACGTGGAGCGTCGGGATGGTCGATCATCTGGAAATCGATCGCATCAACATCTTGCGTGCATCGCACGAAGCCATGCGGATCGCGCTGGCAGCGCTCTCGATCCCGCCCGAACACGTCCTTATTGACGGTCTTCCCGTTTTTCCATTCCCGTGTCCGCAAACGGCAATCATCGAAGGCGATTGCTACAGTCTGACCATCGCGGCCGCGAGCGTGATCGCGAAAGTGACGCGCGACCGGATCATGCGTGACTTCTGCGCGCAATTTCCGGAATATTGTTTCGGCCAGCACAAGGGCTACACCACCGAGCTGCATCTCTCCAGACTTCATGAATTTGGACCCTGTCCGATCCATCGCCGCTCTTTCGAGCCGGTGGCTCAACCGCTTCTCGCGCTCGAAAGAATTGCCTGAACATCTTCGACGCGGCGCACGCGGCGAGAAAGAGGCCTGCCGTTTTTTACGACGTCGAGGTTACAAGATTCTTTACCGAAATTTCAAATCGCGTGGCGGTGGCGAGATCGATATCGTCTGCCGCGATGGCGACACGCTAGCGTTTGTAGAGGTTAAAACGCGCAGCGGCGATGAATTTGGTCGACCCTTTGAGGCCGTCGGCCGGGAAAAACAAATGCGGGTTTCGAAAGGCGGCCTGGCCTGGCTGCGTTTGCTCGACAATCCTGACATCGTCTTTCGGTTCGACGTGGTGGAAGTGCTTTGGCCGGACGAAAGCAAACCGCGTTGCGAACTGATCCAGGACGCGTTTGAATTATCGCAGCCTTACATCTACTAAGGCGGCGCTACATCAATTCATAGGAAAGCACGCTGAGGCAATAAATCGCGGCGGTCTCCACGCGCCGGCCTTCGCCGGGACTTGAGCGTGGCAGGCAGAATTTGGCCATTTACATCAACTCGTACGATAGGACGCTCAGACAGTAAATTGCTGCTGTCTCGACGCGCAGGATAATTGGTCCGAGTGTGATTGGCAGACAGCCGTGACTTTTTGCGAGTGCCAGCTCGGCCGGCGTGAAATCACCTTCGGGACCGACCATCATCAAGACGTTCTGCGGCCGATCCCCGTGTCGTTCACGGAATTCGGAAAGAATGTGTTTCAAATGAAGCGCGTCGGGCTGCAACGAACCAATCAAGCGAAGATCGTGCGTTGTAGCCACGTCGCTGTGCGATGTCGCGACCGATCGCAGGCCCGTGGCTACACCGAAAAATTCTTTCAACTTTCGCGGTGCTTGCACGGTTGGTAGCCAGTTTTGACCGCATTGTTTGGTCGCCTCGATTGCAATCTGCTGCCACTTCGACCGCTTTTGTTCCGCTTCCTTAGCGTCCAGGTCGACGATCGTCCGTTCCGAAATCAACGGTGCAATCTCGGCGGCACCGATCTCGACCGCTTTTTGCACGATAAGGTCCATGTTTTTCCCTTTTGGGATCGCCTGACCGAGAGTGATCCGACAACGCAGCGGAGCTGTTTCGTTCTCTTGTAACTTCCGAAGACGAATTTCATCTCGCGCCAGATCGACAATCTCGGCGGTGACTTCGCGGCCCCGGCCGTTAAAAACAACGAGACGCGCGCCGCTTTTCATCCGCAGCACGTCGCGAACGTGATGTGCTTCGGAGTCCCGGAGGCACAACGCATCTGGATTCCAATTCTCAGGCGCGATGTAAAATCGATGCATTCAACCGCAGCGGAAGAAATTATTTCTCGACGTGAAAACTGCTCGTCGCTTCGCGCAACTCTTGGTTTTGCTTCGGCCAACGCGACTTTGTCGTCCAGGCGACGATTTGTTGAAAATAATCGCCATCATCGACGGTGGTATGAAGAAAAACCAGATTCGTTCCCTTTTCCGTACCGCTGACTTCGTCCTGCAAGGCGACGTGTCCATCAATGGTGAGCGAAACCGCTTGGGTGGCTGATGCATTCAGCATGTTCTGCATCTTCCGGTCTCGCGTGGTTCGATGGCGTTGTTCCAAAGTCATTTGTCCGATCGTGGATTTTGCGTCGGTGAACACCATTAGATACATGTCCTCACTCGGGCAAGCGGCTTGCAGCTTCGCCTCTGTGTTCAGGTCCGTTCGTTTCACCCAGAAACCGGACGTTGTGACTTTTAGTTTTTCGTCGCCCGACACAATCTCTTGTCGCTTGACCGCGAGATCGTGGAGGCGCTCGCGGTCAGACCGAATCATGTCGACGAGCATGGTCGCAGCGAAGGCCGCAAAGGTAAGTGCGACCGCGAGCCCGATGTATCCAACGATCAAGCCCGCAAGGGTAAAGCCCATGCCCCGTAGTGCACCGCCGGATTTACGAATGGTTGAACGCCCAATATGCGCGCAAATCACGGCAGCGATTGCTAATGCCAGCGCCAGCGGAAAAGACAACAGGAACACACATGAAAGAATCGCGAGAACCAAACTCACGATCGCAATAGACGCGGTGCGCGGCGCGATTGCGGGTGGTGCCGACGGTAACGGAGGCGTTGTTTCGTCTGGCATCGCGCCGTTTTAGCGCACCGCGAAACAAATGCAAGCCGCTGGGCGAACGCGAATTGTAACTGTCTTTAGCGGAAGAACTCTTTCGCGCGTTCGAAGAAGCTCTTCCGTAGCGGCGCATTTTCTTCGCCGCACAATTCGGCAAACTCCTGAAGCTTTGCGCACTGCTCGGCATTAAGTCGTGTCGGCACTTCAACCATGACGCGCACAAGCAAATCGCCGCGCTCGCGTCCGTTAACGTGGACAACTCCTTTGCCGCGAAGTTTGAACATTTGACCGCTCTGGGTGCCGGTCGGCACTTTCAAGTTCGCCCTGCCTTCCAATGTTGGAACCGGCACTTCGCCGCCAAGCGTTGCGGTCGAAAATGGGATCGGCACTTCGCAATACAAATTGTCTTCTTCCCGGTGAAAGACCGAATGCTCCTGCACATGAACGACAACGTAGAGATCGCCCTGGGGTCCACCCCGAATGCCGGCTTCGCCATTGCGTGAAGAGCGGAGACGAGATCCGTCCGTGATTCCGGCAGGAATCTTTAGTTTGACACGATTTGCCTTTTCGACGCGCCCTTCGCCGTCGCATTGCCGACATGGTTTCTCCACGATCTGACCTACTCCGCGACATCGCGGACACGTTTGTGATACCTGAAAAAATCCGCGCGAGCTGACCACTTGGCCACGACCCCCGCAGACCGGGCAATTGATGCTGCGAGAACCTGACTCCGCGCCGGTGCCCTTACACTTTTCGCAGACGTCGAGTTTTCGAATTTCGATTTCTTTTTCTGCGCCAAACGCGGCCTCCTCCAGCGTGATCTGCATGTCGTAACGCAGGTCGGCACCACGTTGTCGATCTTCTCCGTGTCCGGCCATGCCGCCGAAAAACGTTTCGAAAATGTTGCCGGCGATTCCGCCTCCGCCTCCGCCGAACACCTCGCGAAAAATATCGAATGGGTCGTGAAATCCTCCTCGAAATCCCCCGCCCTGTTCGAAGGCGGCATGACCGAACCGGTCGTAGGCGGCGCGTTTGTCCCCATCCATCAACACGTCGTAGGCTTCACCGAGTTCCTTAAACTTCTCCTCCGCGTGCGGATCGTCCGGATTCTTGTCCGGGTGAAATTTAACTGCCAGCTTGCGATAAGCTCGCTTGATTTCTTCGCCAGACGCCGAGCGCTCGACTTCGAGCACTTCGTAATAATCGCGCTTAGTTCTCGGCATGTGAGTTACGTTTCCGACACGACGTAAGAGACAGCAAGCAGCTCGCCTGCCTTATTTCGGCGATCCTGACGATACGACCACAGCAGATGGCCGCAACAGGCGATCTTTGAGACGATAACCCCGGCGAGTTTGGCGAATAACCGTTCCTTCCGGAACTTCGACGCTCGGTTCGTGCCCGATCGCTTCGTGAAGATTCGGATCGAATTTTTGACCGACCGCGTCAATCGGCTGCAGACCGTTTTCAGCGAGGAAATCCTGAAGTTGTTTGAGCACGAGGCCCATTCCGGAATAAATCGGCGACTTCTCGCCTTCGCCGCGAGCAGCCTCCAATCCGAGCTCGAAGTGATCGACGATTGAAATGAGTTTTTCGAGCAGGCTCTTGTTCGCGTATTTAATCGCTTCTTCTTTTTCTCGCGCGCAGCGTTTCTTGTAATTCTCGAAATCGGCCTGGCTCCGCATCGCCAAATCGCGAAACCGGTCGAGATCGGCCTGGATGCTGGCCATTTCATCCTGAGCATCACTCTGCTCCGGTGCCGGCGCGCTATTCTCCTGCGCCTTTGTTTTGTCGGAGTGGGTTACCGGAATTTTTTTCATGTCTTTCTAATCGCGATCAAAGTGATGTCGTCATTTTGCGGGGTCGCGCCGACGAAGTTTCGCAAATCGTCGATCAACCTGGAGACAATCGCCTGCGCACCCTGTTTTGCGCTGGACCGAAAAGCCTCGATCGTTCGCTCCAACCCAAATTCGTTCCCTTCGTTGTCGAGCGCTTCAGTGATTCCATCCGTGTAAAGAAGGATGCAATCACCCGGCTCGAGGGGTACGGCGACGTCCTTAGTTAACCTGTCGAACACGTCTCCACTGTCAATGCCGACGACCATTCCAGGCGTTTTCAACGGCGTAACCGTCCCTGTTTTAGGAGTGTAGAGAAGCGGCGCGTCGTGCCCTGCACGAGCCAGCGTGACCGTGCTTCGGGCATGGTCGAGGACGAGATATGCCATGCTGATAAACATATCCTCTTTGATATCAGGATAGAGTTGCCGATTCACTTTTTGCAAAACATCTGCCGGTGACGGATTTCCAGTCGCCTGACTCCGCAGGACGCTACGGGAGATCGCCATGATGAGCGAGGCCGGAACGCCTTTCCCCGAAACATCTGCGATCGCAACACCCAGTCGTTCGTCGTCGACGTTGATATAATCGAAGTAGTCGCCGCTGACCTGCCGCGCCGGGATATTCATCCCGTGGATTTCGAATCCGGTGACGGTTGGAGATTCTGCTGGAAGAAGGATCCGCTGGATATCCCGAGCGATCTCCAAATCGTGATCGAGCCGCTTCTTCTCGTTGGCTTCGGAATAGACAATGGCGTTGTACAGCGCGAAGGCGGATTGCTCGGCGATTGATTTGAAAACAAAGAAATCATTTTGCGAGAACGGCGACCCTATCCGGCTGTTGGCCAGGGCAAGCACGCCCATGTTTTGCTTTGCGTAAAGAAGAGGCGCCACCATAACGGAGCTTGCCCCGAAGGAGCTGTCGCGCAGCTTGATCAGCTCGGGCGCTTCCGAGAATTCGTTCAAACAAGCCGGTGAACCACTCTGCCAAACTCGCCCAAGCAATCCTTCGCCGTTTCCGATTGTGTGCAGTCGCAGGAAACTTTCCAATGCCATCGATGAGGCCGCGGCTTGTTGCAAGATGTGCGGGGGAACGTCGACCAATGGCGGACAACCTTTGGAAATAAATACGGGCGCAAGTTTAACGCCGCTGCGCTCGGTCAGATAAAGAGCGCCCCCTTGCGCGTCGAGCACGCGCGTGGCGCCCTCGACAATTAGCCGGTGCAGATTCGCCGGACGGATCGTTTCGCTGAAAGCTTCGCCGAGTCCGTGCAAAAAATCGAAGACCAAGGTTTCTTCGATTTGCATCTCCTCCTGTGAGCGTTCGAGCCGGCGAATGCTTCGTCGTTGCCGCAGAAGAGTCAGGATCCAAGCCGCCAGACAGGCGATCAGCAGCCAGAAGAAAATGTTTGGCCGCATGAGATCGTGGCCGTGTTACTTCCCCGCCGTCGTTTGATGGAGATCCTGCTTTAAATATTCGAGAACGTCTTTAAATCGGGAGAGATTTTCCGGCGCGGCATCGCACAGGGCCTGATGCGCCTCTAGCATCGTTTCAGTTGTTTCCTTTTTCTTGGCCTCGGCGCCATCAACCGCGTTCTTTTTCACTTCTTCGCATTCGGGAGCGCTTGCGCCGTTCGAACGAATGTCGAAAATTTGGTCCAGGCCGAGTCCGAAAAGGAGGTCTCGACTACGCTCCCCGCAATGGACGACGTGAAGATGGCCCTGGCCGATCTCTCTCAATCGCAGCGCCACCGCTGCGAGCGTTCCCATGAATGTGGAATCCATCATCACGCAATTCTCTAAGTCGATTACAAACTCGCGATAACCGCGGTTGACCATTTCTTGCGCGAATTCTTTGAGGCTCCCACTATTCAGGAAGTTGCCCTTGCCTTCCACTCGCACCCAAACGGCGGGGCCGTTCACGCCGACTAAAATCGATGACTGCACAGCTGATTACCTGAAGAATACAGGATCGACATTGGCGCTGTCAAACCGCGCCCGGATCGGCCGCAGGGCCATGCGGGCGATTATTCCCACAAGTAGGAGTGCGTCTCCGCCACGATCTGCCCATTTTCAATAAGCAAACAACGCCAGGCGATTACGCGCCCGTCATCGAAATAGTCGTCGCCCACGACTTTGAATTCCGTTTTGTGATTGCCCCGAGCCGCTGGGTAAAAAAGCTCCTGCGCCTGGATGTGAGCATGGAGCTTCTCCTGCTTGTATTCCAGTCTCACAGTCAAATCAGCAATCCGTCGCGCACGCCAGAAAAAGTCGAAGTAATTTCCCATTCGTTCGCGCTGATCGAGCTTGGTCACCGCGCCGAAAAGCCGGTACTCTCGCTCAAACCGGATGGAAGCGTCCTGGACGGTGGTTGTTTTGCTGGAGGGTGCGGTGTTCCCAAGCTTGCCGCCCTTACCCGTACTTTGGACGTTTTCGTCAGGATTTGTTTTCTCCTGGCCGGGTGCCGCCTCGGTCAGCAAATAAAGTTTCGTTTTGCGAAACTGGAAATCTTCGTTCAACGCTACCGGAAGGGACGCGGCACGATCAATCACACGCGGTTGTTGATGCGTTCTCGCAAGCGCGCTCGCTGCCAGTACTGTCAGCAAAGCCACTGACCAACTTATCGTGAGTCTATTTCCCATACGGCGCATGCGACCTATAGCACCGCCCGGCTTCCAACTCTAGATTCTTCAGCAATGATTGACGTACGATACGAGCGCGGGATTTACCTTCCCGCGCAGGACCTGTGGCTCGATGCATGGGAAGCAAAACGCTTCGCTTTCGTTTCGCATGCCCACAGCGATCACCTTGCGCCGCACAAGGAAATCATCCTTTCCGAGCGCACCGCGCGATTAATGCAGGCGCGCATGCCCGGGACGCGCATGGAACATGTTCTGCCGTTTTGTGAACAGCGGCGCGTGCGCGATGTCGATCTTACATTGTTGCCCGCGGGCCACATTTTCGGGTCGGCCCAATTGTTCCTAGCGAACCAAACCGAAACGCTGCTGTACACCGGCGATTTCAAATTGCGCCGTGGAAAATCCGCCGAGCCGGCCGAATGGCGAGAGGCCGACACGTTGATCATGGAGACCACGTTTGGCCTGCCGCGTTATCAATTCCCGCCGACTGAGAAAGTGATCGAGCAAATCGTCGCTTTTTGTCGGGACGCGATTGCGGAAAATGCAGTGCCTGTGCTTCTCGGGTATTCGTTAGGCAAAGCTCAGGAGATCTTGTGCTCGCTCGATGGCGCCGGCCTCACGCCGATGCTGCATGGTTCCGTCTTTCAGATGACGAGGATTTACGAGCAATTCGGCCAGGTTTTTTGCAAATACGTCCGCTACAACAAAAACGACATCGAAGGAAAAGTTCTTATTTGTCCGCCGAGCGCCAGCCATTCGCCAATGGTGGAAAAGATTCCGCGGCGTCGCGTAGCAATGATCAGCGGTTGGGCGGTGGAGCCGAACGCGATTTATCGTTATCAGGTCGACGCTGCTTTTCCCCTATCCGATCACGCGGACTACAACGATCTCCATAAATATGTCGAACTTGTGAAACCGAAACGCGTTTTAACGTTGCACGGTTTTGCCGCCGAGTTCGCCCGCGACTTGCGCGAACGCGGAATCGAAGCATGGGCTTTGAGCGAGGAGAACCAGATGGAATTCAAGCTTCCGAAACCCGCGATGCCACGGCTATCACCTAAATCTAAACCAGGTGGCACCGAATTGACCGCCGATACAGATTCAGAATTTCTTCAGTTTGCGAATGTTGGCGAATCAATCGGGGCAACGCCGGCGAAATTGGAGAAGGTACGGATTCTTTCGGATTATTTTCGGAGTCTTAGCGCCGAACAGCTGGCGATTGTCGCAACCTATTTCACCGGGCGAGCGTTTGCCCAGAGCGATCTGCGCACGCTTCAAGTCGGATGGTCGGTGATTGTTCGTGCGTTGCTCGGCGCGACAAAAGTTGGCGAAAGCGAATTCCATCGGATTGCGGCCAGTCATGGCGACCTCGGCAAAACCGCCTTCGAAGTTCTGGATGACCACACGAAGCCAAAGCCGTTTGGAATTATCGAATCGCACAAGCTGTTCGAACAACTTCACCGCGCGCGCGGGCCGATTGCGAAAACCCAACTATTGCAAACTCAATTTGCCGTCCTTTCCGCACGCGACGGTGAATACGCGGTGAAAATTCTGACCGGCGATCTTCGCATCGGTCTGCGGGAAGGCCTCGTCGAAGAAGCCATCGCGAATGCGTTCGAAGTTCCGCTCGACCAAGTGAAGCAAGCCAACATGTTACTCGGTGACATTGGCCAAACTGCGTTGCTCGCATTACGGAAAGAATTGGATCGCGCCGAATTGTCGATCTTTCGACCAATCAAATGCATGCTCGCTACGCCGGAACCGACTGCGGAAGCGATCTGGGAACGATTCTCCGAACAAGGTTCGAAACTGGTCATTGTTGAAGACAAATTCGATGGCATCCGCGCACAGCTTCATTGCAATTTTGAGCGCGCCGAAATTTATTCCCGCGATTTGCGGCGAATCACCGATCAATTTCCCGAACTTGCCGAACAAGCGCGTAAATTCGATGCGGATATAATTCTCGATGGCGAGATCGTGGCGTTCGAACAAGGACGCAAGCTTACGTTCTTCGACTTGCAAAAACGACTCGGCCGGAGAGTTGAAGGGCCAGACTTGTTCGCCACCGCGTCAGCAGACGTTCCGGTTACATTCATTGCGTTCGATCTACTTTCGCTAAACGCACGTTCCTTGCTGAAAACACCGCTGGAGGACCGCCGCGCCTTGCTGCGCGATTTAAAAACGCCGGCGCAATTTCAGATCGCCGAAGTGTTCCCAGCGCATTCGGCTGACGAAATTGAACAACGTTTCCAAGAAGCACGGCGGCGCCTGAACGAAGGCCTGATGATCAAAGATCCAAAAAGCTCTTACACGCCGGGGGCGCGAGGAATGTCATGGTTCAAGTTAAAGAAAGAGCTCGCGACGCTCGACGTCGTGGTAGTCGGCGCCGAATTTGGCCATGGTAAACGAAACAACGTCTTGAGCGATTACACATTCGCAGTCCGCAACGAAAGCACTGGTGAGTTACTGCCAATCGGCAAAGCGTATAGTGGATTAACCGATGTCGAGATCAACGAGCTGACCGAGCATTTTAAACAGAACACAGTTGTCGATCATGGCCGGTACCGCGAAGTGAAACCTGACATTGTGCTGGAAGTAGCGTTCAATTCGATCCAACCGAGTACCCGTCACGCCAGTGGACTAGCGCTGCGGTTTCCAAGAATCAAAGCAATTCGCCGCGACAAGAACGTCGATGCAATCGACACGCTCTCCTACGCGCGCGAGCTAGCTGTGCAGGAAAAACATTAACGCGCTGACGATGGAGAAGGAGACGCCTTTGGCAATCCTTCTTTGCGCTCGCGTTTCAATTCCTTCCGCTCTTCACGCTTCTGTTCTTTCTCCTCCTGTTTCGTCACCTTTTCTCCCGGCGTCGATGTCGCCGCGGGCGAAGATGTCGATGTTGGATGGGCCGATGTAGAAGCCGAAGCCATGGGCTGGACTTTGCGCGGATTAAATTTCTGGGCCTGAGATTTCAATTGGCCGCGTCTCGGCGGTTTTTGCGATCCGCTCCCAGGTGGCGCGGTTGGAGCGGGGATCAAGGTCGGTTCTTCAATTGCGGTTGGTTGTTTGACCGGCGTTGGAGTCGGAGTCGCAGCTGCACTTACGCTCGGCGTTGGCGTGCCAGGCGGAAGCAACAGACGACCGCGACGTTGCGATACCGTTGGTGAAACCGAAGCTGCCGGCGAAGGGGATATTTCGCCCCAGGAACAAAGCGGTGTCAGCGCAACTACGGTCGAAAATAAAAAAAGTTTATTCATGGCGTTGGTTAGATTCAAGGCGTCGCCGTCGGTAACGGTTTCGGTTTCGGCGTCTGAGCCAAACCGGGTGTGAAGATCACCGTTTCAATCGCCGAGCGGCGCAACTTTTGGATGTTGGAGTAAAGCGCGACCAGGGCAAAACCGATGACGATTCCCACCATTAAGCGGCCGACTTTCTTCGACACCTTTGGCTCCGAACTCACGCTAAAACTATTCGACGTCTGTCCCGAGCGCGCAAATTCCGATTACGGCAATCGCAGCGCGGCAATCGCATCCATGACTCGCTGACTCAATCTCGTATAAAGATCTCTGCCACCGCCGGAAACATCGGTTTCAGAAAAGTACATCGGCTCGCCGACAACGACCGTGATTTTGCGAAACAAACGAACCTTGCCGCCAATCGGCCACGCGTCGAACGCGCCGAAGATTCGCATGGGAACAACCGGCGCGCGGCTTTTGGCGATTAGCAAACCGAGACCCGGCTCGGCCGGCTGGAGATTTCCATCGGGCGTGCGCGTGCCTTCCAGAAAAACGAGCGCACATTCGCCCGCGCTCAAAACTCGAATCAACGCTTTGAGCGCACTGTGATCGCCGCCTTCGAGACTAACTGGGATTACGTTGAGCTTTGGCAGAAGCCATCCCAGGACCGGGACATCCATCAATGATTTCTTGGCGAGAAAAAAGATCGCGCGGTCGGCCGCGTTGCCGGCCAAGGGCGGATCCAGAAAGCTTTGGTGATTTACGGCGAGAATCACGGGGCCGGTCTGGATCACTCGCTCGCGATAAATGATTCGAAAGCCAAAGAACAATCGCGCCAGCCAGCGGCTAAGGTGATAGCCGAGCCAGTAGTAGAAGTTCATCGACCGGCCTGAAAATTTTTGTCGCGCAACCGTTTCATGATTTCGTCCACTACCTGATCAACGGTGAGCTTCGACGTATCGAGGACCTGGGCATCGTTCGCTACGATCAACGGCGAAGCCGCGCGTGAAGAATCGGCGCGGTCGCGTTGAGCAATCTCATCGCGAAGTCCCTGGGCGGCGCGACGCTGCGCTCGAACTTCCGGCGATGCGTCGATGTAAAACTTATAGGGCGTGTCCGGAAACACGACAGAGCCAATGTCCCGCCCCTCGATGACCAAATCATGTTTCGCGTAATCGCGCATTCGTTGCACCAAAAGTTTGCGAACTTCCGGCACGGCACTGACCCGCGAAACCTCGGCGTTGACACGATCTTCGTGCAGATGCGGGGTTAGATCGACATCGTTGATCAAAAGATGAAATTCTCCGTCGACAAACTTTCCGCCCAAACGCGAGCTGCTTATGAATTTTACAATCGCAACCTTGTCGTCCGGATCGATGCCGTGGTCGAGCACGGTCCAAGTAACCGCGCGATACATGGCGCCGGAATTGACGTAGACAAAATTAAGTCTTCGCGCCAGCTCGCGGGAGACGCTGCTCTTCCCGGACGCAGCCGGGCCGTCGATTGCGATTACGCGATGGGCTCTTTGTGATTGCATCGGTGACTTACGACCGGACGAGCGAAGCTTTTCGCGGAGCCCGCGCAGAAGCAAGCCCGGGATTATTCTTCGACTGGCGCTGCGGGAACCAGAGTGCCGATGACTGGCGTACTGCTACGAACCCGCCGCGGACTCATAAATTCTTCCAAATCGTTTTCGAACCCAGGGTACGAATCGCGCACGCATTCGGCGTCTTGAATAATTGTTTCCCCGTCGGCAAAAAGCCCGGCGACTGCAAATGCCATCGCGATACGATGATCTCCGAAGCAAGCGAGCTTCGCGCCGCGCAAGGGCGCCGGCCCGTGAATCTCGAGACCGTCATTGAGCTCAATGACTTGGACGCCCATGCCCCGCAAATTGTGGGCGATCGCAGCGATGCGATCGGTCTCTTTCACGCGCAGTTCCTGAGCATGACGAATAATGGTTGTTCCACTGGCGAGTGCGCCGGCTACGGCTAGCACCGGCAACTCGTCAATTAGCTGTGGAATTTCTTTGCCGTGAATCACTGTGCCCTTGAGTGGACCGCCAGTCACTTCAACGACACCGCGCGGTTCGAGCTGATCAACATCTTCAACCGCCTCACGAACTTGCGCACCCATTCGAACCAACACACCGAGCAATGCCGTGCGCGTACCGTTCAATCCAATGTTGCGAACCAGAAGATGCCCACCCGGCTGCGCTGCCGCCGCCACCAGCCAGAACGCCGCGGACGAGATGTCGCCTGGAATCATGAAATCGCGTGATTCCGGCACCTGATCGCCAAAAACGCTGACCGTGTCGTCTTCGCCTTTGACCGTGCGGATGAGGAAATAATTAAACATCAGTTCGGTGTGATTTCGACTGGCGAACGGTTCGTCAACGGTGGTCTTTCCTTTAGCGAAAAGCCCCGCGAGAAGGATCGCGCTCTTCACCTGCGCGCTGGCGATGGGCGATCGATAATGAATTCCCCGCAAAGCACCGCCGCGAATTCGAAGCGGCGGAGTTTGTTCCGGTCCTTCGGCAACGATGTCCGCGCCCATTTTGCGAAGAGGTTCGATCACGCGATTCATCGGGCGCTGAGTCAGGGAGGCATTGCCGACGAGTCTGGTCTCAAATGTTTGCCCCGACAGCAGACCGGCAAGGAGCCGCATTGTGGTGGCCGAACCGCCGCAATCGATTTCCTGCGCCGGTGGCGTCAGGACCCGTTTCTTTCCGTGAACTACGAGCACATCGGGCTCGGGTTGATCGATTTGAATTCCAAGCGCGCGTAATGCGTTCACTGTGCGCATGCAATCGTCGCTCGGCAGAAATCCATGCAACGTGCAGACGCCGTTCGAAAGCGCCGCAATAATCGCGGCCCGATGCGAAATACTTTTGTCGCCCGGCACCGTGATCTCAGCCTCGATTCGAGGCGCTCGTTTTACGCGTAACTCCATGGCACCCGCAAATTCGCCGCGTTACGGAACGAGAAAGATCTTATTGGTGAAAGGGTCTTTGACTTCCGTTCCGGGTGGAAATCCTCGCACATCCACCAGGCCCTGATCAGGGGCGTAGGGACTCTTCACAAACCCTGGTTTGCCGGGAACCGGAGTGCCATAAGGATAATCCCCTTTGGCAGCTTTGGTCGGCCCGGCCGGCGGAGTCGGCGCTGGAGCCGACGCAGTGGGTTCGGTATTCTCCGGGGGGGCATTGGGGTTAAATGGCTGCTGCGTCGGCGGATTCTCAGCTGTAGGTTCAGGCGCAGGATATCTAGCTGCTTGATGGCGCGCGCCTGCGGGCGGCTGGTCCTCGGTGCAAGCCGAAATGAGGAACGCGGTGAGGAGCGCGAGCGAGAGCCACAATTTCATAATTTTCTTGGACGAAGTCTACACTGCTTCTATTTCAATGCCAGTGCGCCTGGAATCGCAACTCATTTTGCAAAAGCCAATTGTCGGGCGATTTCCGATAATGTTGAAACAATGGAGTCCTCCCGGAGAATCCTGATCGTAGACGATGACCGTGGGAGCCGGGCGCTTCTCATGCGTATGCTGTCGTCCGCGGGCTACAATTGTCGCGAAACTGACAATGCCATCGACGCATTGAAGCAGATTCGCGAAGAGAAGCCGGACGTTTTGCTGCTCGATTTCAAAATGCCGGAAATGGATGGAACCGACGCGCTCAAACAATTGCGTGCCGATCCGAACCCGGAGATCGCGCAACTCCCGGTCATCATGTTGACCGGACACGGCGAAAGTGAAGTGCAATGCCTGGAAGCGGGCGCCGACGATTTTGTGATCAAGCCGGTCAAGATTGAGGTGCTGCGCGCCCGGATTGACTCACAACTGCGTGTTCATTCGCTTCGTTTTCAATTGCGACAACAGAACAAGGATTTGGAAGCGTGGCGGCGAAATCACGAACGTGATCTGGCAGCCGCGCGGGCGACCCAGCAATCGCTCATTCCGCAGAAAGCGCCGCAGATCGCCGGCTGGGAAATTGCAACCTGTTATCGCCCAGTGATCGAAGTTGGCGGAGACATTTATGGTTGGCTGCCAATTAGAAACGATCGGTGGCTCTTCTGGATCGCGGATGCTACAGGGCACGGCGCTTCGGCGGCGTTATTAACAACACTGGCCAAACTGCTCTTTCATTACGGTCGCGAACAGCAGGATGACGCGGCGACGATCATGGAAGCAATCAACAACGATCTCCGTGGAATTTTTGGGGGACGTTCGTTCATGAGCGCGATGTGTGTGACGCTGGATCCACGAACCGGCCGCGCGAGCGTAGTTGGCGCGGGCCACCCACCGCTTCTGGTGACCAGGTTCGGGCGTGGAACCGAAGCGATACCATCGTCGTCGCCACCGCTCGGTCTGATGGAACAATCGCAATTTGAAGCAACGAATCTGGAACTGAATCTGGGCGACGCATTCACGCTTTACACTGACGGCTTATTTGGAACAGCAATGACTGGTCGATTCCGTTCAACGCCCACACAGTTGGCGGGAATGATCAATCCGTTCGCTGCGAGGGCAGACGCGCTGTTGGAATTGATGTTAAAAACAGCCGCGCGCGATTTCGGAGATTCGCCGGCAGACGATGTCGCGGCAGTGGTTGTGCGGCGCTCAAATTAGCAAGCGAAAAAAAATCTGATTACGTCAAAATAATTATTGCCCTGTCGCAGGTGAAGCATTAATCAGCCTGTATGCCGAAAACCAAGACACCTTCAAAACGCAAGCCGAATCCCGCCTTCATGAGACCGGTCCAGCCGGATGACAAGCTCGCCGCTGTCGTCGGCTCGACTCCGTTGCCCCGTTCCGAAATGACCAAAAAGCTTTGGAACTACATCAAGAAGCACGGCCTTCAGGACAAAACCAAAAAAACGCAAATTAACGCCGACGACGCGCTCCGAGCGGTTTTCAACGGCAAGAGCCAGGTCAGCATGTTCGAGATGACCAAGCTCGTCTCGGGCCATATTCGTTAGGTCGCGATTTGCAGTTTAGCTGGCGCGCGGGCGCTGGGAGAGAAAGTGCGAACCCCGATTCGGGGCCACGTGGGCGGTTCGTCGCACCTACTTGCGCAGCGACGCCGGCTGGCAGAGATTTCGGCGTGAAAAATCTGGCCACCACGATTCTGGTTGCGCTTGGACTATTCTGCGCCGTTTCGGCTCGCGCCGATTCGGCCTGGGGTACCGACTACAAGAAGGCGCAGGAACAAGCAAAAGCGTCGCACAAACTTGTGCTTTTGGATTTCACCGGCTCCGATTGGTGCGGCTATTGCATTCAACTAGACCGCGCAATTCTCTCCCAGCCGGAATTCAAGGATTACGCCACCAAGAATCTTGTCTTGGTTGAAATCGATTTCCCGCGTCGCAAATCGCTGAGCATTGAAACGCGAAAACAAAATCAGGAACTGGCGGAACGCTATCAGATTGAAGGCTTCCCAACCCTTGTGGTTCTCAATGGAGAAGGCAAAACCGTCTGGCGTTATGACGGTTTCTACACCGGCGGAATCGCTGCTTTCCTCGCAGAGCTCGACAAAGTCCGCAAAGGGTAGGAAGTCGCCCAACTACTGTCGATCTACAGCCCCTTTGGCTCGAGCGCGCGCTGCAGGACATTTGCCAGTTCGTGACGAGTGAACGGTTTTGCCAGCGCGGCCTGAAAACCGTAAGTCAAAAATTCCGCCAGGGCGGCTTCATCGGAGTAGCCGCTGCAAATAATGGCGGTAACGTCCGGATCAAGATCCCGTAGTCGCTCGATCGTCGCCACGCCACCCATCCCGCCGCGAATTGTCGCGTCCAAGATTACTGCGTCGAAGCTTTCGCCGCGCCGCATCGCCTGCTGATAGGTTCTTAAAGCCTCGGCGCCATCGGGGACGGAGGTCACATCGTACCCAAGCGTAGAAAGCAACTCGGAGGTCAGGTCTCGAATGGCCGCCTCATCATCCATCACCAAAATTCGCTGGTGATTGAATTTGAAAACTTCATTGGCGAGAGTCGGTTCGGGAACGGACAGCTCGGCGTCTGTTGCCGGCAGATAAAACGAAAACGTCGAGCCACTCGCCGATGTATTTTCCAAGAGCAGGATACCTCCGTGTTTCTTGATGACCGAATAGCTGATCGATAGTCCGAGCCCGCTCGCAGCTGGTTTGGTTGTGAAATACGGATCGAAGATTCTTGCGATCGATCGAGGATCGATACCGCCGCCATTGTCGCTGATCTGCACCTTGATGTAACGGCCCGGCGTTAACGAAATGCCAGAATCTGCGTCGATATCGACATTCCGCGCGAAAACACGAACCGTCCCGCCGTTCGGCATCGCTTCGCGTGCGTTGATTATCAAAGCGTTGATGACCTGTTCGATTTGCGCCGGATCCGCCGCGGTTTTCCACAAATCCCGCGAAAGGTCGAGTTCCGCCCAAAGATTCGATCCGTGTAGCGAAAATTCAGCCGCCTGCTCAACAAGGTCGCGAATCGAGGTCACACGCTTCAGCGGAGTGCCACCCTTGGAAAAGGTCAGCAACTGATTTGAAAGTTGAGCGGCGTGCTGCGCCGCGCGGGCGGCTTTTGATAACGAGGAAAGTAAATTCGTAGAGTTGGGGGGCGCTTCGATTTGAGCGAGGCCGATATTGCCGGAGATCACCGTCAGGATGTTGTTCAGATCGTGGGCGATTCCTCCGGCCAAAGTGCCGAGTGATTCCAGTTTGCTGGTTGTTATCCGCTCCTCTTCGCTCCGCTTTCGGTCGGTCACGTCTCGTAAAAACACCGAGACACCGCCACCGCTCGGATAAGCAAGTAGCTCGAACCAAACCTGGCCCTTTGCGTCGCTCGCTTCGAATTCGACCGCCACCTGCTCGGACATTGCGCGGCGATAATTTTTTTCGAATGCGTCACGCTTGAACTGCGGAAACTCCATCCAAACGTCTTTACCGATAAGATCTTCCCGCCGGCGCTCCAGCAATCGTTCCGCTTGGGGATTGACGAAGGTGAACTTCCAATCGCGGTCGACTGCAAAAAAGCCATCGCTCGTTTTTTCAAGAATGTCGGTCATTTTGCGGACCGTTTCCTGTAACTCAGCCCGGGCCTGAACGCGGTCGCTCAACGCGCGAATTCGCCGTTCGGCCACAGAAAGCCGCACATTTAACCGCTCGGGATCCAGCGGCTTGGTCAAGTAATCGTTGGCGCCCGCTTCGAGGGCGTGCTCCAGATCGGCGGGATCGTCGCGCGCCGTAACCAGCAGAATGAAGAATTCGTCACCGTGTGGCCGGGCCCGCAATTCCTGGCAGAGCTCGATCCCGCTCTTGCCGGGCAACATCCAATCGAGGATCAAAAATGGAAACTGATGCCTAGTCAGTTCGACTTCCGCTTGCTCCGCGCTCCCCACCGCCACGACCTCATGGCCACGTCTTTCGATCAGTTTCTGCAAAGATCTCCGACTTTCTGCGTGATCTTCGACAAGCAGTATCTTCATCCTTGGCAGTTGATTCCCCAAAACCCGTCGGCGAAGTCAGAGAGACAATTCGTCGATCAGAATCATTTGAGCAGGATAGCTGCCAACGACCTGACCTTATTCCGTGGACAATCAGAATCGGGTTTTTTCTTAGACGCCAGCACGGAACAACGTCTGGCATTCTTGCGTTAACTCGGCCCTCTGCTAGATACAGCGAGATTTTTAATAATCTCGAATCCATGGGCGTTTTTCGAATTTTTCTTCTCTGCCTGATCGGGGCGACAGGAAGTTTGTCGTCTGTTCGGGCGAATGATGCGGGTTCTCCAAAAGCGGACCCGAAGACGAAACCGGCGCCGATACCGGAACCCGGAATTACCTTTGATTGGGTTCACGTCGACGGCCCTTACATTGCATTGACCTTCGATGATGGCCCGAGTGCGAAACTCACCCCCAAATTGCTCGATTTGCTGGACGCACATCACATTAAAGTCACTTTTTTCCTGATCGGCGAAAATGCCGCTCAATATCCTGCCATCGTGGCGCGTGAGGCGAAAGAAGGACACGAAATCGCCAACCACAGCTGGTCGCACCCAAATTTTGGGAAAATGTCCGATGACGGAATTCGAGCTCAGCTCCGTAAGACGGATGACGCAATTCGCAGTGCCATTGGCAGCAGTCCCACTTTACTCCGCCCACCGTATGGCTCGATAACACCGCGGCAAAAAAGATGGATCAACCAGGAATTCGGTTACAAGATCGCTCTGTGGGATGTCGATCCTCTCGATTGGCGACGGCCGGGGCCAGCCGTTGTTTGCAATCGTATTGTGAAAAATACTCGGGCCGGATCGATCGTACTTGCACACGATATTCACCCCGGGACCATTGAGGCGATGCCATGCGTGCTGAAAGAGCTTGAGGACAAAGGTTTCAAATTTGTGACCGTGTCCGAGTTAATTGCAATGCAAACGCCGATCCCGCCCAAACCGTCGCCCACACCAAAGACATCACCTCCGCCAAAGGCAGCGCCCGTAAAATCGACAGCTACCTCGCCAACTCCGCACGATTGATATTGCCGGCATGATCGCCGACCGATATTTGCAGCTCAAGGGTGAGCTCGAAACCGGACTCGCTGGTCTCCTAAAAGTTGGGTCGGAGATGCGGCGTTCGCCTGAGGAGCTGGACACGCTTCAGGCGGTTCTTCGCGAAATCAGCGACCCTCTGTTGTTTGTTGTGGTCGGCGAGGTCAAATCCGGAAAGTCGTCGCTCCTAAACGCTTTGTTCGGCAATGAATTCGCCAAGGTCGACGTGCTTCCGGCAACTGATCGGGTTTACATCTTTCGCCACGGGACGGAGGAGAAGACGACGGAAATTTCGCCAAAATTAACGGAACGCTACCTGCCGATCCCGTTTCTGCGCGATTTCAACATCGTCGACACGCCCGGGACAAACACCATGGTAAAGGAACACCAGATGACGACGGAAGAATTCATGCCTCGCGCGGACGTCGTTCTTTTTGTCTTCTCGGTCGCCAATCCCTGGACACAATCGAACTGGGAGTTCTTGAATTTCCTCCAAAAAACCTGGCTCAAGAATGTAATCTTCGTTCTCCAGCAGATCGATCTACGTGAACCGACCGAGATCGAAGTCATTCATCGACATCTTCAAGATACAGCCCTGCGCCAGCTTGGATTCGTTCCCCCAATTTTCGCAATCTCTGCCCGCAAGGCGCTGCTGGCCCGGACAAGCGGGCTCGACAAAGAAAAACTCTGGGAAGAAAGCGCGTTTGGTCCACTCGAAGAGCAGATCAATTTCATCGTTACAGAATCGAGTACACGAATGCTGAAATTGCGTTCCACCTTTCAGGCTGCGCGCGTTGTCCTCGAAGAACTGTCCCGGGAGATTGGCAGTCTGATCGGAAAGATCACCGCGGATGAATCAGCACTGGGGCGACTGGATGGCTTGCTTCAGAGCCGCCGCGATCAGTTGCGTCGCCAGACCGGAAGCCTGGTCCGCGATATCGAAAGCGGTTATGACCAGACGACCAGCGAAAGAACTAAGCTCCTTCGGCAGAACGTTAATTGGTGGAGCGGGTTTAAGCTCATCTTCGGCGGGAAAGATCAGGAGCGCGCCCTCCACAACAAGGTCGAAACGAAGTTGCGCGAACTGATTCAGCCACAGATCGACAATGCCGTGAACGCGCTCGAAACAGATTTGCGCAGCGTATGGCCACAAATGCAGGATTTGCTCGATAACCAGCTATCAGCCGACCTGCGTAAGGAAGCGCGCCCGAACATTCCCGATTTCGCCGGCCAGCGACGAGAATTACATGAGGCGATCCAACGCGCCTTCCTGGACATTCTTGCTGGCAAGCCACTTCAGGAGCGGCTAGGGCGATCATTCTCTCGTACTTCAATTGCGATGCGAATAGTGACTGCAGTAATCGTGATCGCAGGAGTCGCCGCGACTTTACTTGTAACCAGGAACGTTTCGATCGCCGTTGGCGCAGGCGTGGTCGGCGCGATCGGGTTCATCCTCGTCATTTTTCTTGCTTTCAACCATCGCCGCAAAATTCTCCGCGACTACGAACGCGAACTGGACCCGAAGCGGCCTGAATTCAAACAAGCGTTGGAGTCGCAATTCGGGAAAGCGATCGATTCTTTTTGCGCGGAAATGTCGAAACGCTTCCAGAAGCTCGCTGACATTTGCCAGACCCGCCGCACTCGCTACGAGCCATGGTCGCGGGGCATCGCCGAGGTGCAGACAAAATTCGCCGAACTGAAGGCGCGCCTCGGCTGAAATGATTACTTTTTCGTGTTGGTCGATCCGCCGCCCTGTTGGACCAGGCGCTGTTCCATCTGACGGCGCGCGAGCACAAAATTATTGTTCTCGCCATAACTGCGCCACGGTCCCGCCGAAACATCCTTTACATCGACAAACTGCCAGTCCGTCACGTCGGTAGGCTGCAAGCCCAGATAATCGCGGACCGCGGGCGACACGTCCAAACCCGCGCCGTGGTTGAGGTTCGGTTTCGGTCGTTCGTTACCAAATACGTATTGAAAATGGTCCGTGCGAAATGGGCCGCAATCTTCCCACTGGGCGAAACAGGTCCTATTACCCTTCCGAATTGCCAGCCAGCGATGCCAGCAAACGGATTGGCCCTGGCCGGTGTATGCCTGCTTGAACCACGGGATCACGAGCGGCGCTTCAGGCTTAAATTGCCCGTGCGTCACGTCGTTATATGGCAACGCGCAATAGAATGGATTTTGTCGCGGAATGAAGGCGACCGGAATGTAGCTGCGACGGGACGAGCGGTCGGGGTTATCGAAGCCGCCGTAATTCGCCTGCCAATTCAAATCCCAGGAGCTGCGAAAATTCGGCACTGGATTATTGCCGCCCGCTTGCTCGCCGACCCAGAAGACCGTGGTCACGATGTTGCTCTTCCAGGGATAACGCAAGGTTGCAGGGCGGGACGCCGTTGGGATGTTTACGATTGGCTCCACTTTCAAGAGCGCCTGCTCGCGCAGTTTCATCGCGTATTTGGCGAAGTCCGCCGCCGTCGCATAGGGCGAGCTCGATTGCTCCTCCGCGCACAGCGTGCCGACAGGGGTAGCGAGAACAAGAAGAGCGAGAATCCGTCTCATCGGCAAAAGAGTGGCCTGTTTGTATCCGATTTTCCCGCCTTGCGCAAGGCCTTTCATTATGGAAAAACCAGTGCCGCTGGCGGTTACAATTTGTAGAAGCACTATCTGTTCCACCCCTATATTCTGCTCAGCAATGTATTTCGGTCGTATTGCTGGTTGTCTTTGCCAGGATAATCAAGGGTGTAATGCAATCCGCGGCTTTCTTTACGACTCAATGCCGAATCGACGATCAATGCCGCAACCGTAGCCAGGTTACGCAGCTCCAATAGGTCAACCGACACCTTGAAGTTCCAATAGAATTCGCGGATTTCGCGCTGAAGATTACGCAAACGCGCGCTCGCCCGTTGCAACCGTTTATCCGTCCGCACGATGCCCACATAATCCCACATTAATCGGCGGATCTCGTCCCAATTATGATAAATGACGACCAGTTCATCGACATTTTGCACATCGCCCGATTTCCATTCCGGCAACGCAATCTCCCGCAGGCCTCGCGATGACCGACACTCGACCGCTGAGGCGACAGTCCGATGGGCCACAACCAAGCCTTCGAGCAACGAATTGCTCGCCAGACGATTAGCGCCATGTAATCCCGTGCAACCGACCTCGCCGATCGCGTATAGGCCCGGCAAACTTGTCGCGCCGTTCACGTCCGTCTTGATCCCACCGCATTGATAATGCGCCGCCGGCACGACCGGAATCGGCTGCTTGGTCATGTCGACCCCGAAACGCAGGCAAGTCTCGTAAATATTCGGGAATCGTTCGCGCAGGAATTCGATCGGCTTGTCAGTGATATCCAGAAAAACGCATTGTGCGCCGGAGCGTTTGATTTCGGCATCGATCGCGCGGGCAACGATGTCGCGCGGTGCTAGCGAGCCGCGCGGATCGTATCGTTTCATGAAATCTTCGCCGCGATTGTTCCGCAAGATCCCCCCCTCCCCGCGCACGGCTTCCGAAATCAGAAATGATTTTGCTTTCGGATGAAACAAGCAGGTCGGATGAAATTGAACGAACTCCATGTTCGCAATTGTCGCCCCGGCGCGCCATGCCATGGCCACGCCATCACCGGTGGCGATGTCGGGATTCGTTGTATAAAGGTAAACCTTTCCGCAGCCGCCCGTGGCGAGGACGATTCGATCTGAACGAATCGTTTCGACCTCTCCTGTCTTTTCGTCGAGGACATAAACACCAAGACAACGATCTTCAGACGCAAATCCGAGCTTTGCCGCAGTGATCAGATCAATCGCCATGTGGTTCTCCAAGAGATCAACGTGGGACTGGCGGCCTAATTCGCGCAGCAAAACGTTTTCGATTTCCTTCCCGGTCACATCGCGGACGTGCAAAACCCGGCGCTTTGAATGTCCGCCTTCGCGGCCGAGGTCGAACTCACGATGACCGGACACCTCCCGCTCGTCGAACTGCAGGCCCAAATCGACCAGATCCTGGATCCGTGCAGGAGCTTCGGTCACGATCGTGCGAACGACTTGTTCATCACACAAACCCGCACCGGCATCGAGCGTGTCGCGAACGTGCAGTTCGAAAGAATCTTCATCGCTAGTCACGCAGGCGATGCCGCCCTGCGCCCACGCCGTGTTTGAGTCCGCACCCTTACGCTTGGTAACGACCGCAACCGAGCCGTGTTTGGCCGCTTTGAGCGCGAAACTTAATCCCGCGATCCCACTCCCGACCACGACAAAATCGTATTCCTTCATCCCAGCCGTATATTGTCGATCAACCGCGTCTTTCCAAAATAAACCGCCACCGCGAACAACGCATCGTTCCCCACCGCAGCGATCTGCTGCAACGTGTTAGGGTCGAAAACTTCAACATAATCGATCCGTGCAAGCGGCGCTTCGCTGATTATCTCGCGCACCAGATCGACAATCTCCTTCGTCGACTTTTTTTTGGAATTCTTCGCCGCAAGCAAAGCTTTTCGCAAAACCGGCGCCTGTTTGCGCTCTTCGGAGTCCAGGTAGGCGTTGCGCGAGCTGCAGGCGAGTCCGTCCTCTTCGCGCACGGTTGGAACCGCGACGATGTCGATATTATAATTCAAATCCCGCACCATCCGACGAACGACTGCGAGTTGCTGAAAATCCTTTTCGCCGAAAACCGCGGCATCGGGTTGTAAAATGTTGAAAAGCTTGGCGACCACCGTGCAAACCCCGCGGAAATGTCCCGGCCGCGATTTTCCCTCCGATAACGCCGACAACGAAGTTTCGTCGACGAATACCGAACGGTCGTCCGCGTACATTTCCGCCGCGCTCGGTCGAAACAGAAAATCGACTCCCAACTTTCGGCAGAAACCTTCGTCTTCTTTTTCAGGTCGCGGATATCGCTCGTAGTCGCTGCCGGGCTCGAATTGAAGCGGGTTCACAAAGATGCTGACCGCAACCTCGCCATTTTCGCTCGCGTGCTCACGCGCGACGTGAATCAATTCGCCATGTGCCTTGTGTAACGCACCCATCGTCGGCACCAGCACGCGGCGTTTTAGTCGGTCACACCGCGGGACCTTCGCAATTGTCGTGGCGATTTGCACCTCGCAACCATGAACTACTCCGCGCCAGGGTGCGAATTAAGAAACCCTTGAGCGGCGGCTAGTGGAGCTCGTAATCGACATCGACTACCACGCGCACTAACTTTCTCTCCGGGGTCGCAGCGTCCCGATCTTCCACCTGGAACCAGCCCTGTGACGCGCTTCGCAGCTTCCCCAGGTTTGTCTGCGAATCGCGCGCGAACTGTTCAGCGGCAACACGCGCGTTCTTGGTCGCCTCCTGGATCATCGTCGGCTTGATCTCGTTCAGCTGATTATAAACGTAGATCGGCTGACATCCGCCGGACAATAGAACGCCATTAACCATCAACGTTGAGGCCGAAGCTAGTGCGGGTTTAATCAAATCAACTTTCGCTGTGCGCAGCAGGACAGATTGGTCCGCGCGGTATCGTTCAGGTGGCGGCAGTGCATCTTTCTCGCGCGGTTCCATGCTGTCATCGTGCAACGCTGGCGGCTGCACGGCGACGTCCTTCTCATCGAAGCCACCCGTTTTCAAGAACGCGAGAACTGTTTTGGTGCTCTCGCTTAACTTTTTGTTGATATCATTCAAATCGTTGCCGGTCGCGCGGTACCCGATCGACCAGGTGGCGACGCTGGCCGGCACTTCACGTTCCGAAAGTCCTTTCACGGCGATAATACGTCGCCCACTGTTCCAGTTGGAAATGCCGTCGCCGACGAAAGAGCCACCGACCGAAATGCCCACTGCGAGAAGCAGCGAAGCGATCACAACTGCCGCGCCACGAACTGCAAGAGATACTGGTTGTTCGTCCATAAGTGCATTTACGATGCACCGGGCGATTTCTTTCAGAAAAATCCGCGCTTGGTGTCAGTGCGACTCCAGCCAGATTGCCTGACGCGCGAATTTGAAGCTTTGCTGCCCGAAATTTTTCCAGCCGGCCCGCTTGGCTAAATCTCCAAGTTCAGAAAATGAAAACGCGCGAGCCGTCGAAAGGCGCGCGTCGAACCTGGTCATAGGTTCGCGAAAGATCGTCGCTGTCAAAACGTAGACGCCGATCGTGCCGAGCCAGCCTCGCCGCAAATCCGAAACCAGAACGAACCTTCGCGATAGCTCGCGGCAGCGACGGAGCACTCGCACCGCGTCCGATTCGCTGAAGTGATGAAGCGCCAACGTGCAAAAGACCATGTCATAGGGTTGAGGCGCAGCCCACTCGAGAACATTTCCCTCGACGAACGAAATGTTCGGATAATCCGCGCTCAGTCGCGTCGCGATCTCGAGAGTCGCGAGCTGTTGATCGAGCGCATGAATTTGCACCTCGGCCCCAACTTGGGCGGCATGATCGGCGATCAAACGCGGAATGTCGCCGGACCCAGTCGCGAGATCGACAATCCGCAATTGGTCGCCGGAACTTATCCAGCGCCGCAGAAATGATGAAATCAGCGAATAGCTGCCGAACCAACGGTTAAGCTGGCGAATATTATAAAGGTCGCGCTGCAGCTCAGCAGAGACCGGTTGCGGCCGGTCCATCAATTCGAGCGTGCCGGGATCGAATTGGCGCTTCATCAGGTAGCGGCGATTGACCTCAATCGCCATGGCGGTTCGGTGAACCGCCGCTACCTAAAAATTTTCGCCAAGAAACGGGCAGTTCGGCAGTTTCAATTTCGCTTGCTATCCGTCCTTCAAATTCCGGCTGAAAGGTCGTGCTCGTACCGTAAACCATGATTAGATCTTCGGAACCCTCGGCCCGGATCGCATGCGCGACGCCAGGCGGGATAATGACCCCAACGTTATTGCGGCCGCGATGATTATCGCCATCGACGAAGAAGCGCATACTTCGCTCGGGAAGACCAGCACGCGCGTCGCGCAAAAAGATTTCGGCCCTTCCCTGGAGAAAAAACATGACGTCCCATTGCTCACGATCATAGAGGCGCGATGAATAATCTTGCGGCTGCGTGACGAACAGACGCCGTAGCCATTTTTTGGCCGTCGTGTCGCCCGGAATGCTTGGCGGGTGAATGTGAAATCCTTTGGCGCTGTTCGCGAACATGCGCGCCGCCGACCATTGTTTCGGGCGCAGGCCGATTTTCCCTAGAATTCCGTCCGATTCGCGCATCAACTCACCAAAACTTCCGCGATGCCGCTGGGGATGAATCGTTCTCGAAAAAACCTCCACTCCGGGGATCCAAACTTTTTTCACCTCCGCTCTGCTGCGCGGTGCGACCAGGTCTCCCGCGTCCACGCCTGAATCTGAAACCCTTTGCGTCAGTGAACCGGTCTTGTAATCGCGCGAGACAAGTGATTTTCTAGCGCGTTCGTTCAGGCCGAGCCATAGATCCTTTTTCATTTTCATCCGGTAAAGCCGCTTACATGCCTAACGAAGCCATGCTGGAACGGCCAGATTATATTTCATTGCAGCGCCGCTCAGGCAAATTTACGCTGTCACGCGTTCGGCGAGCGCGTGGCCGAGATTGATGCTCGAGTATTTCGTTTATCTTATTTACCGGACGGGCTTCGCCCTGATCGCTGTTTTTCCACTACGCGCGTCCTTTGCGCTGGGAAACGCGCTTGGCTTTTGCGCCTGGCTCGTGCTCGGCAAATACCGGCGCCTGGCTTTTCGTAACATCGAGATCGCATTTGGCGCGGAAAAATCGCACGGCGAAATGCGTCGACTCGTCCGACGGCATTTTCAGCGTCTGGGCGCCAATCTTCTTTGCACAGTAAAACTGATGCGGATGTCGCCTGAGAAAATACTTCAAAGCGTCACCGTGGAGAATATCGAGGCGATGGCCCGTGAGTTTCGCGCCGGCACTCCCGTAGTGTTGGTATTGAGTCACCTGGCGACGTGGGAATTGTTTGCGCAACTGATGCCAAAGTTCGTCGGTTTCGTGCGCAACGCGAGCGTCTATCAAAAACTCGGCAATCGCTTTATCGACGAACATGTTCGAGCGAGTCGGAGCCGCACCGGACTTGAGTTGTTCGATCGCCGGGAAGGATTTCAACCGGTGATCGATTTATTACGATCGGGCGGCGGCGTGGGAATCCTGAGCGACCAACACGCAGGAGATCAGGGGATTTGGACCCCGTTTTTCGGTCGACTGGCCTCTACTTCGCCGCTACCGGGGCTACTTGCCAAGAGAAGCCGGGCTGCATTGATCGCCGCCGCGGTCTACACCACGGGACCGGCGCGTTGGCGAATGGTTTTCACCGAACGCTTCGATCTTTCCGGCGCCTCGATCGAGACGCTGACTTCGAAGATCAATGAAATCATCGAGCAACAAGTCAGGCTGGCGCCGGAAGACTGGTTTTGGGTTCACAATCGCTGGAAAACGCCGCGCCCCAATTTTCTTCTGACTCGTTACAAGCGCGGTGTCTACCTGTCGAAGAATGTTCCAGCGGAGAAACTGAAACCGTTCCGGATTTTGATACGGAGCAGCAATTGGCTCGGCGACGCGGTCATGAGCGTCCCGGCTGTTCGCGCAATCAAAAAAGGACGACCCGACACGCACGTCAGCGTTCTTGCCCCGAAAAAAATTGCTCCGATGTGGAAACTGATTTCGGAAGTCGATGAGGTTTTGTCACTACCGAACAAGTCTCTTTTTGCCGCGATGCGTTTGGTGAATCGACAATCGCGTTTCGACGCGGCGGTGCTTTTTCCAAATTCCCTGCGCTCCGCACTCGAAGTTTTGTTCGTTTCCCGAAAAGTTGGGTATCGCGGACACGCGCGGGCGTGGCTTCTCAACCAGATCGTGCGAGAGCCGCGCCGGCCCGGTCCGCTCGCGCATCACGCAATTCGGTTTCTTCGCATCGCTGACGATTGCGGCGCAGATGTCGATCCTGCAGCCAAGATCGAACTGACAAAGACACTTCAAACATCCGACCTCAAACATCGAACTTCGCTTGGCCTGTGTCCGGGCGCCGAATATGGTCCAGCCAAACGCTGGTTGCCGGATCGTTTCGCTGAAGTTGCGGAAACGATCTCAAATGGATCGAAAAGAAAATGGATTTTGCTCGGAACGAAAAATGATGTGGCCATCGGTGAAATCATCGCCGCCAAACTGGGCGACAAGTGCGTGAATCGAATCGGCGAAACAAGCCTGGACGAATTGATCTCAGAGTTGCGCTGCTGCCGTGCGCTCCTGACCAACGACACCGGAACGATGCATCTCGCCGCGTTGCTCGGTGTTCCGGTTGTGGCGATTTTTGGATCGACCGAGCCGCAACTGACGGGACCTCTCGGTGAAGGTCACGTCGTGGTCCGACATCACGTCGAATGCAGTCCGTGCTTTTTACGAGAATGTCCGATCGACTTTCGATGCATGAAAGAACTGACGATTCAGGAAGTCGCCGATGCGATGATGTCGATCTTGCGATGAAGGCAAAGCAGCCGCGTATTCGCACCGAAATTCAGGTAATGTTCTTCGACACTGATTGCGGTGGTGTCGTTTCGAACATCGCCTATCTCCGTTTTATTGAGATCGCGCGAACATTGCTCGCGGAAGAGCTTGGCCTTCCGCTCGCGGAGATGGCCAAGACGCAGCGGTATCCGGTCGTTGTTCGCACCGAAATCGATTATCGCCGGGCGGCGAAACTCGGTGACCGTTTGATTATTGATGGCTGGCTCGATCAATTGCAGCGCGCGCGATTCTGGTGCGCATTCCAAATCACGCGCCCGGCCGACGGAACGGTGATCGCCGATTGCCGGCAAACGATGGCGTTGATCGAGATGCCGGCGGCCAAATTGCTGCCGTTGCCGAGTGCGTGGGAAAAATATCGAGTGGAAATTCCTCCAGCCTGACGAATTCAAAATGACCGCTGGCACTCGAACGTTCACGATCAAAGACGCGCTGCTTGAACCGCCGGCGTTGAGTCCGCCGCCGTTGCGTCATTTCCTTTTTATTTTTCTGATTGCGCTCGCGGCGCTGATGCATCTGGCAACAATCAGTTGGAGCGATCTTTACAATCACACCGAAGGCCAGTACGCGGGCGCCGCCCGGGAAATGATCGAATCGCATCAATGGCTGTGGCCCACGAATGACGGTTTACCCAGATTGCCAAAACCGCCGTTGCTCTACTGGCTGATCATTGCGTCGTTCAAAATTTTCGGCGTCAACGCTGCAGCGGCACGTCTGCCGATAGCTTTGGCAATGATCGCATCTTCCGCGCTGACCTTTTTGATCGCGGAAAAACTTGCGGACTACTGGCGCGGATTTTATGCGGGGCTGATTTTTCTCTGCAGCTGCGGCACCGCAGTGCTCGGGCGCGTTCTCATGCCCGAGCCGTTATTTAGCGCGTTCATCGCGGGCGCGATCTTCTGCGGCGTGTGCGGCTACCAGCGTCGGCGTGGGCGTGGCTGGTGGTTTCTCGGCCTATGGATTTGCTGTGCGCTCGCTTGCCTGACCAAGAGCTTGCTTGGTCTGGTTTATCCTCTGACGATTTTTCTGTTGCTCTCAATATTCTATCGCGAAGCGCGTATGCGTTTCAGCCGCCTCTTTCATTGGCCCTACATATTGATCTTCGTTGCCCTATTCGTGCCGTGGTACGTCGCAACCGAGCTGCATTTCCCCGGTTTTTTGCGTCAGCTAATTCAAGTTGAATGGATCGGACATGTTCGTTCATTTTCGCACGGCAGCGGCAGCGATAACGGCGTCCCCAGGTTCCAATTTATCTGGATGCATCTGGTGTGGTGGTTCCCGTGGTCGATCGCAATCCTGCCTGGGACAATCTTTGCCTGGCGAAAAGTAATTCGCCCGCACGAGCTCACATTTGCCGAAGCTTTGCCCTTAACCTGGATGGCGGTCGTCTTTGTTCCGGTGCTTCTTATCGGACAGCGGCAGGATTATTATTCAATGAGCATGTGGAGCGCGTTAGCGATCTTCGCCGCCACAGCGTGGGAAAGAATTTCGAAGCGATGGCACATCGGCGGAGTCTTGGTGGTCGCTCTCTTGGGAATCGGGATCGGGTTGATTGCGCGTCTGCAGCCTCACTTCGAGCGTGCAGCCGAAACTGACACAGGCAGTTGGACGGCGTGGGATGCATTGCAAATGCTGCCTGCGTCAGCATGGCCGGATTTGCAGCGGATGCTTGGAGTTACTGCGATATCTCTCATTCTTGCATCCGTCATCGCTGTTTTCCTCGCGGCGAGGGATCGACCGCGTCTTTGCTTGATGGTGCTCGCGCTTGCGATGGTGCCGATCTCTCTTTCACTGGCCGACGGAATTGCCCGAATGTCGCCGCAGTTTTCACTCGCTGCCGCGGCTCGGGCTTTGGATGGTCGCCTCGCCGATAAAGACGTGGTGGTTTACGAGGGCGATCTCGATGATGCCAGTAGCCTTATCTTTTATTTGCATCGGCCGTTTTACCTCGTGAACCAACCGCGAAACGACGAAATGCATATTCCGAGGGGAAAAGACATTACCGTCAGCGAAGACGCAATTTTACGGCACTGGGGCGACCCCCAAGGAATCTATTTAATCATCAAAGAGGAACGGGTGCCTCATTGGCAGCAACTTTTGACCGACCGCTTCCACATCTATCATCAGGTTGCGACCTCAGGGGCGCACGTCGTCCTGACGAACCAGTTATAAGCGCGGCAAAGCTGGCATTTGAAAATTGTCAGGTTCGCGTTAGCTTGGGCGCTCGTTTTCCAATTTATGTCGCAGCATCGCAGTCTTAGAGGGGCCAGCACCATCGTCGCCAAACGCAACGTCCTGAAGCGTTTCGAACGCGTCGAACTGCTCAAGAAGCGCGGCCAATGGAAAGAAGGCCGGAAAGTCATTGGCCTTCCGAAAACAAAACCTGACGCCTAAGGAAGGTTGATCGGTTGAGGTGTTGAGTAGTTGAGTGATCACCTCAACTTCCAAACGAATCGACGTCTCAACTTCTTCCATGCGCCTAAACCGATTTCTCGCCGCCGCGGGCGTCGCTTCCCGACGTAAATGTGATCAACTGATCGCTGACGGCCGGGTCAGCATTAACGGGCGGGTGTGCACGGACTTCAGCGCTCAACCGAGCGAGCGAGATCACGTCAAAGTTGACGGCAAACTTGTGCACGTTGAGCAAGCAATGACGATTGCGTTGCACAAACCCGCGGGCTTCGTTTCAACTCGCAGCGATCCAAACGTGCGCGACACAATTTTCGATTTACTGCCGCCAAAGTTTCCCCGGCTCTTCAATATCGGTCGATTAGACGCTCAAAGCGAAGGTCTGCTGCTGCTTACGAACGATGGCGATCTCGCCCAGCGACTGACACATCCTAGGCACGAGGTTGAAAAGGAATACGAAGTGACGTTGGATCGCCAATGGGACAACATTCACGCGCAAAAACTGTTGCGAGGCATTGTACTGGACGGTAAACGCGCCCGAATTTCGCATCTTCATCCGATTGGTCCGACGCGGCTCCGAGTCATGCTGCGCCAGGGACTCAACCAGCAGATTCGCCGAATGTTCTACACCGTTGGTTACGATGTGAAACGACTGGTGCGGATTCGAATTGGGAATTTGCGCCTCGGGGATTTGCCCCGCGGCGAGTGGCGCGCGCTGGCAAAATCGGAGCTTACCGGTCTGATGCGAACTCAAAACCAGCCGCGAGGTCGCGAAAGCAAATAAATCCAGTTAGCTAGCAACGTGACAGTCACGAGAACGCGCAAAAAAGTTTTTTCGCCCGCACTGAAAGGCGTGAATCGCAACCGCGGCCTCCGACTCAAAAGCACGGCGAAGGCGTAAGCATCGAAGATCGACAGCCCGCATAGCGCGACAAAAACCAGCGGGTTCCACTTCAGGGCCGCGAAGAAATTCCCATGGAAAAACGCGATGGCGCAACGCGTCGCGCCGCATGTCATGCACGGATGACCCGTCAAGGCGAGAAAAGCGCAATGCGGCCATGGCAAGCCGAGAGCCAACCAACCCGCCGCCAACGCCAGCGAAACCAGCGTTACGCAGAGCCAGATGAGTTCGTAATCGTTCTCGCCCGGAGCGAGTGGCCGGCGAACGATTCGCATTAAACAATCAATGCCCGTTCTGCTGCATCAGTGCGCCCACGCCGACCCCGAGCATCAGGCAAATAATAAAAATTCCGCCGCAACAAACAACAAGCGGCAAAATTACCGCAACGACTGCGCGCCCAATGTCCGTCTCCTGACTGCGACTGATCCCGATGCAGTCGGCGATCAGTCCCCACACCAGAGCAATGACGGCGCCGCAACACGGAAAGACGGCGAACAGCGCAGTCGCACCGTAAGCAAAACTTAATGCCCGAAAACTTGCCTCGAACGGCTTGTTCGCTCCGCCGAGCATCATGAGGCAGACATGGACAAGCGCCGTCCAAATAAAGAGGCCGATCGCGATGAAAATCGGCGCCAAAATGATTCGGATGAAAATCATCGCGCCGCCCAGGCTCACGCCCAGCATGCTATCGATCGAACTTTGTTGAGAGAGTGTTGCCGCCCAGCCAAGCGAGTGAATTGCAGCCGAAAGCAAAGTCCAAACAATCGCGCCTATGCTTCCGCCAATCACTCCGAATATCAGCGGATCCGCAATGCCTCCTTCCGTACGCATTACCGTGAACGCTTCGGTCGGGCGAGTCAGAACCATGCTCACGGTCTGCACAAAAGCGTTAAAAAATCCGAGTGTGTCGCGTCGCTCCCACGGCAATCCGCTTCGAGGCATCGCAGTTGTCGATCCTGCAGCGATAGCAGGCGCGGTCGCCGTCGGCGGAGTTTGCGGCGGTGGCGCGGCGGCGGTGGAAGTGGCCGCGGCAAAATCCGCAGCGAACTCCGTAAACTGAGAAAGCGGTTGCCAGTTCGCCATTCCTTCTTTCCAACCGAGATCGCTGGGTAAAAAGCGGCCAGCACGAATGCTCTCGTGAACTTGTTCCTCCGGAAATGCGCCCAGACTCGTTGCGCCCCGGTTTACGTGGATCATCGCCATAACGCTGGCGTTTTAGTGAGCGCCGACGACAAAGTCAATGTCGCTGCTGGCGTTATTCGTCGAAACGACTTGTCTTCTCGGGCGCGTCCAGGGCGCGCCAGAAATACCACGCCGCGACAGATCGATGTGGCCGGAATTTTTCGCCAAGCTTCATTAACTGCTTTGGCTTCGGAAGCTTTCGACGTCCGAATGTCTTCGCGAAACCTTTTTGCACACCATAGTCATTTACGGGCCACACATCGGGGCGGCCAAGATCGAATAGTAGTAACATTTCGACCGTCCAGCGTCCGATGCCACGGACGGTGACCAGGCGCTCGATGATTTCTTCGTCGGTCATCTTCGCTAGAGCGCGCGCCGATGGCACGGTTCCGTCGATTGTTTTCGCAGCGAGATCCTTGACCGCCGCCACTTTGCTGCGCGACAGGCCGGCCGCGCGAAGCTTCTTGTCCGGAGTTTTCAAAACAAGACGAGGATCGAGGTATTTCCGGCGAGGATAAAGCGCACGAACACGACCCCAAATGGTGGCCGCGGCCTTTCCGCTCAGTTGTTGATAGGCGATCGACTCGGCGAGCGCGTCGAACGGGCGGACCAATCCGCCAATCTTCACCTTGTAACGCACCGAACGCGCGATCAGCTCAGCCATTCTCGGGTCCGCTGCCGAGAGATGTTCTTCAGGAGTAACCATGCGCGTTTCCTTTTCGCTCAGGAAAATGTTTTGCTCAACCGCGCGTTTTCGTTTTGGTGAGAAAATGGCAACGCAACTGACCTGGTACGGACAATCGGGCTACAAAGTCATAACGCCCGAAGGGAAAACATTCTTGATCGACCCCTGGCTGACGAATCCCGTCTTCGATAAGGGGAAAGACGAATTAGCGGCACTCAGCAACGTCGACTTAATCTTGTTAACCCACGGCCACGGCGATCACGTCGGCGAATCGGTCGAGATCGCCAAAAAAACCGGCGCAAAATTGGTGGCGAACGCCGATTTGTCGGCGGCCGTCGTGAGCGTGCTCGGTTATCCAAGCAATCAAGCGGGCCTCGACACCACCGGACACATTGGCGGCCAGCTCACCTTGCTCGACGGCGAACTGAAAGTCTGTTTCACGCCAGCAATGCATGGATCAACCGTGCGCAAAGACGAAAATTCTCCGCCGGTTGCCGCAGGTATGCCGACTGGCCTCGTCATTTCAATTCGCAACGGACCAACGATCTATCATACCGGCGATACTGGGTTTTTTTCCGACATCGCGCGCGTTTCTGATCACAACAAGATCGACATCATGCTGGTGTGCATCGGTGATCATTTCACAATGGGACCGGTGCGCGCGGCTGAGGCGGTAAAGCTCGTCGGACCAAAGATGACGATCCCTAATCACTACGGCACCTTTCCGGTGCTGACGGGAACGCCGGAGGCCTTCGGTGAGGAATTGAAAAAGTGCGGCGCAAAGACAGAGCTACGCGTGATGAAGGTCGGCGAAACGATTACGGTCTGAACGGGAAATTCAGGTCGCGAAAACCTTTGAAGCCAGGGCGATTTACAACCGTCTAAAATAAAGGTAAAAATGGGAATTTTATCGGACGGCGCTGCGTTGGTTGGAAATCTGGTTCCAGTCGGTCTAATCACGGCAGCGAGCAAAATAGCAGAAGCGCCGCGGGGCCTGGCAAACGTTGCCACGCGACTGGTCGAAGCTATTGCGATCAATTCAGTTTGGGAAAAGAAGCGTGGCGACCGCACTGTAGTCGTAAAGCGCCGAAATCTTCACAGCGAGCAACTGGCCGACCTGACCAATCTCTATTTTCGCGTGGCTAACATTCCGATTCGTTTCTGGAGCAAGCTGCACGAATGGCGGCGATGGGAAGTGGACTGCTTCGAGATGTTAAATGGCGATTGCTTTCAAGCTCATGCCTCTGGCCGACGTCGGGTGGCCGAAAAGCTACCGGGTGAAAGTTTGTGGGAACATCTTAACCGAGGCACCCTCACGAAACAGATCCTTCGTTCGGCAGCGCTCGAGTTCCGCCGCGCCCACCAGTTCTGGAGCGACGAATTCCGCGGCGGTTGGTCTCACGGCGATGCCAGCATCACCAACGTGATCTACGACCCCAAGACGAATCGTGCTCGATTCATCGATTTCGAAATTTATCATGACAAATCGCTCCCGGCGGCCGCACGCCAGGCGGACGATTTGCTCGTGTTCCTGCTCGATCTGGTTGGAACCGTGCCAACGCAGCAATGGTTGCCGTTTGCCACAACATTTCTCGAAGCCTATGGCGACCGTGAGGTCATCGCCCAACTTCGAAGTCAGCTTGATCTGCCGGGCGGACTCGCCTGGATCTGGTGGGGCGTGCGGACCAACTTTACCAATCCGGCAAAGGTAAAAGGACGGCTAACCAACTTGAGCCGCGCCATTCTTAAATTTAACGTTACGAAGTCACCGCCGCCTCTCGCGCGCGCAGCAAACGTCGTCCTTCAATCAACTGCCAGGTGATGAGACCGGGAATTCCAAAGCCGAGTTCGCGCACTCTGGCGAGCAAAGACAGGGCGAAAGCGGTCTCTCCCGGAATCCCGAGGAGATTGCCGACCAGAACGTAGCCGCTCTCCTGGACTCCGATTCCGCCCGGGACCGGAAAGGCAACGGACCGAATTGTCAGCGCCATGCTTTGCAGGATGATCGCATTTGCGACCGTGGCGTGAAGGTTCAGCGCCCACAGTGCGATATAAATTTCTCCTGAATTCAGAATCAGCGAAAGAATTGTCCAGCCGCAACACGCGATGGCCGCCTGGCGACGCGCGTAAAGCGATCGCACGGTTTCATCAAGCGTTGCGCCACTTTGAACCAGCGATTGCCATTCCGGCGAATTCGCCAGTTTCGCAATCATTCGGGCAAGAAAACCAAACATGCCGCGTCGTTGAACAAGATAAAATCCGCCCACCGCGGCGACGCCAATAATTGTTCCGATAACTGTTGGGCCAACAAGATTTCTCTGGCCGGTAGCATTCACAAGAAGGACCACGCCCAGCAATGTGAAAGCCGCTTGCGTGAAGACACCGAGGGTAAGATCGACCAGCACGGTCGCCGCGGCGATTGCAACCGGTGTGCCCCTGATCGCAGCCAGACGCGCGCGAACGATGTCGCCACCGACCGCCGCTGAGGGCACGAGCGTGCTGACCGATTCCCCGATCCAACGCATCCAATAAATTCTTCGCAGCCGCGGACGCTCCGCCCTCGGAAACAAAACCCACCATGCGATCGAATCCAGAAACACCGGGACCAAAAAATGGTAGGCAATGATTGCCAAAAGCGCCCAGCCGGCGGTCGCGATTGCGGAACCGACTTGGGCAGCGCCTTCCCGGATCAACAAACCGGTAAAGAGCGCCGCTCCGGCAAATCCGAGCAGGTAAAAAGTTAAGCGAACCTTGTTTAGAACTTTCATTTAGGACAAAACGCGCCACGATCAGGCGGCGTTGAATGCTAACACGAAATGCGGCTGAGCGTCGCGCTAGACGGCCGAATCTAGACGAGGGAATTCGACGGGGCCACCGGATGTAACGCGATTCGTCGTAAAGGACGGACAGCCTTGCCAATCGCCGCTTGCTGCTATCCAAAAAATGGGATACACCGAGCTTGGCCGGCAGATGCGTGTACAAAATCGACAACGAGAGCCGTTTTTTAACCTATGAATCGCCTTAGCTTAACCTTAATTGTCGTTTCCCTCAGTCTTGCCTCTGCTGCGTTCGCGGGGGCCGGCATGGAAATGCAGCCCTCTCCTTCGCCCGCCCAGGACGAAAACAAAAATTCCACGGAGATCTTCGATTACGAGACCACCTATACCGGCAAAAGTGATTTTAAAGACTACAACGGCCGGTTTGGTGAGGGCGACTCGTTCTACAACGACATCAGCTACGCCCATCGATTTTTGATTACCGGAAACTGGTACTTAAGACTCGGCGCAGAGTATGAGCGGTTCGACTTCGGTGGAACCGATAATGGTTTGCCCGACCACTTGCAGACGATTCATGCCCTGCTCGCCTATGAGTACATTGTTCACGACCATGCTGGCGCGGGCATCGAGCTCGACCCGGGCGCTTATTTTGAAAATCACGTCGACGGTGATGCGTTTGATATTCCCTGGAAAATTTGGGTCTCGTTTCCGTTGAAGAAGGACAAAATTTTCGGAGTCATCGGCGCTGGCGGTTCCATCAATTCAAATCCGATTGCCGCGCCGGGCGGCGGATTGATCTGGCTTTTCACCGATCATCTGCGTCTCGAAGGCGTGTTTCCGAAACCGGCGCTGGTTTACAATCCAAATGACGACTGGGAATTTCGCGTGGCCGGGAATCTGTACTACGCGAGCTTTCGTACCGACGACGTAATCACTCCGGCGCGCAAACTTGTGGTTCATGATCCGGTCGTGCAGTACAGCGAAGATCGCGTTGGCGTGCAGGCTACGTATTCTCACTTCAAGCCGTTCGATATCACACTTGATGTCGGCTGTACGATCAGACGCTACTTCGATTTCTTCCGCGCCGAAGCGGGGGTGAAAACGGACCCTGCGCCCTACGTCAGGTTCGCGGTCGAAGCGAAATTCTAGGGAAAAATTTCGTCGAGCTTGCGCGCGACGGACTGCGGGCCGTGGACTTTCAATCGTCCCGTCATGAAGGCCCATGTGCCTTTTAGTTTACCATTGCACATCGCGACCCAATCGTTGTCGCTGGTGATGAATGTGACTGTTGGGTTGTCGATCTTGCCTTTGCCCATCGTGAATTTTCCGTCTTCGACGTCGATCCACCAATCGCCGCCATTTGGTCCGCTAAGGTTCCACTGATATTTCGCGTGCACGCCCTTGGCTTTGTCGGCGCTGAAAACTCTCCCGCATTCCGTCGAACACTTGTTGCGGCGTCGAATTCTCTTCGGCCCAAGCTAATGCCTGAAAACGCGAGCGCGACCAGAAGAGCGAGCCAAATACGGTTCGTTTTCATTCCGAATAGTAAATCGAGTTCGCGAGCGGTGATTGGCCGTCTTAGGTCATGTTGTACAGCTCGCCGCGACGGTGGGCAAACGCCGGGACGCGCTTGCGCACGTCATCGATGACTTTACTGGAAATCTCCGCCTGAATTAATTCCTCTCGGCCGGCAGGAGCCGCGGCCAGAATTTTCCCAGCTGGATCGACAATCACTGAGCCGCCACATAACGTAACGCCGTCGTCGGTCCCGACCCGATTAGCGACGATGAAGTAACTCTGATTTTCGACTGCACGGGCCAGGGCCAGGATCCGCAAATGTTCTGCGCGCGCGCCCGGCCACGCGGATGAATTCACAATTACGTTCGCAGCAGTGCTTCACCACAAGTGTGCGCGCCATTTCCGGAAAACGCAGGTCGTAGCAAATGCTCAGCCCGACATTAAAATCCCCCAGTTTGCAGACCGAGAATTCATTCCCGGGCGAGAAACAAACGCGCTCGTCGAGCGGCGCGGCGGTGACGAGATGAGTCTTTCGATATTTACCAAGCACGTCTCCGTTTGCGCTGACGAAAACTTGCGCGTTGAAAATGGAATCGCCATCGCGATCTGAAATGCCGGCAATGATCCCGATGGAATTCTGTTTCGCGATTTTTTGCAGTTCATCAACCGCGCCTTCTTTCCACGGCCTGGCATGCTTTTGAATCACCGGCATGGAATATCCGGTGTCACTCATCTCGGGAAACACCACAAGTTCGGCACCCAAATCTCTCGCGCGTTCTGCGAAGTCGCGAATTTTGGCCAGATTCGCATCGAAATCGCCGAGCACACAAGAAATTTGGGCGGCCGCGACTCTCATGAGTGGCTAAGGTAGCGGCGATTGACCTCAATCGCCATGGCGGCTCGGTCCTACTTCAAATTTCGATCGAGCGCGCCGATCTTGCGGATCTCCGGCCATTTCCAAGCGGCGCCGAGCACGACCAGAATTGTTCCGATTCCCCCACCGACGACCGAAATGACCGGACCGAATAACGCAGCCGTTAATCCCGACTCGAGCGCACCAAATTCGTTCGAGGTCCCGATGAAAATGTTGTTCACCGAAGAGACCCGGCCGCGCATTTCGTCCGGCGTGACCAGTTGAACAATGGAACCACGAATGATCACGCTCACGCTGTCGACCGCGCCGGCGATGAAAAGCATCAACAATGAGAGCCAGAGAGCCTTCGAGAGGCCGAAAATGATCGTCGCTATTCCGAATCCGGCAACGCACCAAAGAAGCATTTTGCCAGCCTGTCGCATTGGCGGCAAGTATGCGACGAGAAGCGCCATTGCAAACGCGCCAATCGCAGGCGCGGCACGCATCCAACCGAGACCCACCGGACCGCAATGAAGGATTTGATCGGCAAAAATAGGTAACAACGCGACCGATCCACCCAACAGAACGGCAAACAAATCGAGCGTGATCGTGGCCAATATCACGTTCCTGCTAAACACAAACTTCATTCCCGCGGCCAAACTCCGCCACGTTCCTTGCTCCTTGCTTTGGCGCGCCTGTGGCGCGCGCGGGATTGGCAGCGCCAATAGAAAAAACATTGTCGAAGTGATGGCGTCGATCGCGTAGACGATCGGGAAGCCCTGACGAGCGACCACGAAACCGCTGAGCGCGGGGCCGACAACCGATCCAATTTGAAATACGCTGCTGTTCCACGTTATCGCATTTGAAAATGCATCGCGCGACACCAGCGTTGGAAAAAATGAGCTTCGAGCTGCCCAGGAGAATGTTCGAGCAATGGAGCCAAGAAAGAGCAAAAGATAAATTAGCGGAATCGAAGCGTCGTCGAAATGAAACGATCGGTCGTGCTTCTCGAAGATCCCCGCGATCGTGGTAAGACCACGATTACACGCCTGCAAGATCGGCAACTGTGGGATTGCAAGATGCTGCCAGGAAACAAGCGCGAGCAACGCCGATGTGATGGCGCTGAAAATCTGGGCAACTAGAATGATTTGCTTGCGGCTAATCCGGTCGGCGAGGTATCCAGCCGGTAAAGACAGACCGACAATCGCCACCGCGAATACGAGTCCGACCAGACCGAGCGCTGTAGCGGAATGTGTTCGCCGATAAATCTCCCACTCCACCGCGACCGCCAGCATTTGCCGACCGATGATCGACAACAAGTTGCCGGCAGTGAAAAAGCGGAAACCGCGGGAGCGAAACGCCGCGTAAGGATCGTGTTGCGGAGCCAGCGGAACGATCGCACCGCAAATCTCCGGGCGGTCACCAATCGGTGATTCGTATTCGTTAGGCATGTTCGAGCGCGCCCCCGTCGAGTACGCGCACGAGATTGTAAAGTCAGTCGCCGCCGTCGCAACTCGCGCGCGTTGTCATTCTGAACGGAGTGAAGGATCTCTCACAAGGCGATTGATCACGCTGTTTAACTTGCGTGACCCGCGCTTGCGCTCGGGATGACAGACTACAATCCGGGATCGCGCGGAAATTTCACGTAAGGCAAACGGGTGCCGCGGAAATTGAACTGATCGGCGCGAATTGCATCCGGCGCGAGAAAATCGTGCGTTCCCGATGCGGCCACGATGTCATCCTGATCGACGCCGTCTCCACTGACGCCAATCGCGCCCACGAGAACGCCGTTGCGATAAAGCGGAATTCCGCCGGGAAAGATTGTGATTCCATTCGGCAAATCCGTTCGGATCCCAGTCCGTAGCGGCGGTGAGCTGGTGTCCGCTGTCGCCGTGAATATCAGATTGGGCTCGCTTCCGGCAAACCCCGAGAGTTTGTCCTGCTCCGTGAAAAATGGACCCGGCGAGTTTCCGTCAATGCCGGGCGGATAATTCTTTTCAGCCAAAAATCCAACGCAGCGGGTGGACATGGCGATGTTCAAACCGAACCCAAGAAAATCGTGTCGCGAATAAAGGACAGCCGTGCGCGCTTTCTGAACCGCCACGTCCCAGCTGAACATCGTCGCCTCCCCGGTTCGAAACGCTCCCAGCACGGTCGGGGTTGCGTTGTCTGCGTCGGGGTTGTTCACCACCGTGATGAAGGCCTGCATTTGACTGCCGATCGGCAATCGAATGGCCGCGCGCGTGATTTTCACCCGCTGCGCCGCGTAATTAATAATGCTGGAAACTTCCGCGGCGGTGAGTCGCGGCTGTCCACTTATCGGCGCAGTCAGCGGATCGGAAATGATAGGTTGGCGAATTTCGCCCGGAACGCCTGCAAAGGTGGCAGGCACTATTCCAGGCGGCGTTCCCGGTGAAGCCTGCGGTGGAAACATTGGATCGTAATTGCCCACGAGCGTGATTGTGTTCGACACCGAAGTGGAAGACGCCACGTACGGCAGTCGGATGCCGCCAATGAAAACATTGTCCGCGGTGATGCTTGAGGATGGCGCATATCCCTTTTGCCCGGCAAGCGCGACATCTTCATCTACATCTGCACCGTTAACCAACACGAACGGATTTTCGTCCCGCGCATTTCCTGTCGACGGGACCACTCCAATGCACGCTGGCAAAGGAAACAGGGGTGGCATGAGCAAGATCGGAATGGGCGGCTTCGGCCCGCCATCGCCAGTCACACCGATTCCGCCGAGGAGGAGTCCCGACTTATAGAGCGGGACGCCGCCCGGAGAACCATCCAGCGAGGTACCGAAAATAGGCGTCCCGAAAGTGCCCGGCGACGGTATCGTCGCCGGTGCATAGGGCGGCGGGCAGTAAACCATGTCGGTTTTCTTGAGATGATTGACATCGGAGATGAACAGACTCGAAAGGCCAACGCCGACCAGAGGACCTGGCGCCGTGTCGAAGACGCCCGGCGGAAAATGCTGCTGAATAATGTAGCCCGCAGTGCGCGACGTGAATGCGTTTTGGTTGCTGCTTAAATACGCCGCTGTCCCCGCCTTGCTGACGGCGGTAGCTATTTCGCCCGGAGTAGCAGCACCACCGCGAACAACCCACACGCCGAGCACGTAACCTTCTCTATCCACCACCGCGATGACACTGTTCGGTGAAATCTTTACCGCCCGGGTAACGGCATGCTGAACGATTGTCTGGACGTCCGCGAGTGTAAGCGGATCCGGTCCGGGCGGAGTTGGACTGGGAAAAGGTGTCGGTGTTGCAGTTGGCGCTGGTGTTGGAGTCGCCGGTGGCGTCGCAGTCGGCGTTGACGTCGGTGTTGCTGTTGGCGCTGGCGTCGGGGTCGGGGTTGGCGTTGGTGTCGGGGTCGGGGTTGGCGTTGGTGTCGGCGTCGGGGTTGGCGTGGCGGCCGGAGTTGGACTCGGCGTGGCTGCAGAGTGCGCAGCCGTGTAAGTGTAATAGTTCGCGCCCCAGGAACCGCTGACCTTTGAACCTAGTGTCACATAGATCGTGCGCCCGTCAGTAGGAATGCTGCTCACTGTGGCCGACAAGACGCTGATCTGGCCCGAAGTATAAATATCGCCCTTGTTCAGCGACGTACCCACAAGCAGCAGGTAGGCCGTCGCGCTTCCTGCGCTCCAATTGAAAGTGACGCTGGAGGCCGTAAACGTCGACCCGGGCGATGGGCTAACCATTTGTGCTGTTTGTGCCGGTAGATGACGAATCGACAAAACGTCCAGCACAAGCACTGCGAGGAAAACCCGAAGCATCATCGGCGAGTTCGGTAGTTACCAAACGAAATCACCTCACTCCAGCAAAAACCCTCTTCTCCCAAGTTGTCATCTCGCGCCCTGCTGGATGGCGACAGTGGGCTTGCCAATACGAGGGAATTTCGGTCATCCTCGCGCTCCCATGCGCTGGTCAATTCCGTCGTTTGCCGGTGCGACTCTGCGCGGGCGAGTAGGAGTGTGCGTCATCGGTTTTTTTTCCGCGCTTGCGAATGTGCATGGACAGACCGTTGAAATCGGTCGAACACAAATCCAATCCCCTACAGAAGAGACTGCACAGTTCGCAACCATCGCGATTGTCGATTCAAAGGACATTCTTTCGCTGGATGGCGACGTGATCATCGCCAACACGACGTTGATCGCGCAAAGCGAGCCGCAATCGCCATCGGAATTCAATCCTGATCCCGGTGCGATGCAGCGCGAACAGCCTGAAAACGAGCAGCCGCCGGAACTTTTTCCGCCGATTTTGCCGCAAACGCCAGAGTACGGCGAGGAAGCGTTGCCGCGTTCGCTTCAACTTCCGCGCAAGGGCGTGCGCGAAACGATTCCGCGCCGGACAAAATTAAATTACGAGACATACCCCCTCTCCGATCAGGGAGAAGGGTTGCTTCCCGACTCTCAGCCCGAGCCGAACCGCTGGTTCATCGGATTTGGGCGTTGGAAACGCTACGCCGATCCGTCGACCGAAACTCCGTATCAATCCGATCTGCATCTTTGGCATCCGTATTTGCAAAGCAAACTCAAAGGCGACGCGCCGATCGTCGGTCAGGACATTTTTCTTAACATCACCGCCGAGGATTTCTTTCAGTACGAGACCCGAAAACTGCCGACACCGAGTGGTGTCAGCACCGCGCGTCCAAACAGCTCTGAGTTCTTCGGTCTGAGCGACCAGGAATTCTGGTCGAATGACTTCTCAATCGGTGTCGATTTGTTCCAGGGTGAAACCGCGTTCAAGCCGATCGACTGGGCGTTGCGATTACTCGGCGTCTACAATCACAACTACTTCGACGTCGAAGAAAACAACGTCGTCAATCCCAACCCGCAGAAAGGGACAACGCGGGAAAAGGAATTCTGGTCGCTTCAGGAAGCGTTCGCTGAAGTTCATTTGCGGGATCTATCGAACAATTACGATTTCATTTCACTGCGCGTCGGGATGCAGCCGTTCGTGAGCGACTTCCGCGGTTTCATTTTTAACGACACCAACCTCGGCATCAGGCTCTTCGGCAACTACGACAACAACCGCTGGCAATACAATCTCGCCGCGTTCGACATGCGTGAGAAGGACACGTATTCGGATCTCAACGAATTCGAACCGCGCGCCCAACAGATTTACATCGCGAATATTTTCCGCCAGGACCTGATTTGGAAAGGTTACACCGGCGAACTGAGTTTTGTCGGCGACTTCGACAACAACAGCCGGCATTACGACAAGAACGGATTCCTCACGCGGCCCGCGCCCATCGGGACCGTGGCCGACCATTACTTGCAGGCCTACTACTTAGGCTGGACCGGCGACGGCCATATCGGCTGGCTCAACATCGATCACGCGTTTTACCAAGTTCTGGGCGAAGACAGCTTGAATGGAATCGCCGGCCAGCGTGTCGACATCAACGCGCAAATGGCCGCTCTCGAGTTGTCAGTCGACAAAGATTGGATGCGTCACAAGTTCTCAATTTTCTACGCGAGCGGAGATTCGAATCCAACGGACTCGACCGCGACCGGATTCGATACAGTTTTCGATCGCCCATTTCTCATCGGCGGACCGTTCAGTTATTTCTCGCATCAGGGGTTCAATCTCGCCGGCACGGCGGTGAATTTTAAACAACGTGACAGCCTGGTGATCGATTTTCGCACCAGCAAATCCGAGGGCCAGGCGAACTTCGTGAATCCGGGCGCGCTGATTTTTGGTTACGGGTTCGACGCAGACATTCTCCCCAAGCTGAAAAGCTTCATCAACGTGAACTACATTCGCACGGTCACAACCGAAACGACCGAGCTGGTTCTGTTCACGAACAAAGCGAGCAACGATTTCGGGCTCGATTGCAGCGCGGGTTTCGAATGGCGACCGTTGCTCACCGACAACGTCATTCTTACCGCGGGTGCCGGATTTCTAATTCCACGCTGGGGTTACAAAGACATTTATCGCACAAACACGGTGCCGGTATTCGGTTATCCAAGTCCCCCACCCGGCCACGTCGATCCATTTCTCTACAGCGCGATCGTAACCCTGACGCTCACTTATTGATGAGAAAGAAAACGTTCAACACTCAACATTCAACGCCCAACATCCAATGGCGCGGTACCCGCGAGGATGAACCGGAATACGGAGCCAACGAAACGCGAGCGCAACATGCAAAGAAGAATGAATCAAAGTTCGATCGATTGTTAGAATTCAGCGCTCGACTGATCAAGTTAGTCGAAGCGCTTCCGAACTCACGCGCGGCCAACCACATTGCCGGGCAACTGTTACGCTGCGGCACATCGCCTTTTGCTCATCACAGTGAAGTCCAAGCCGCCGAATCGCTTAAAGATTTCATTCATAAGCTCGGCGTCTGCCTCAAGGAACTTAAGGAAGTTAAGAGATGGATTCGCTTGATCGCTCGAGTCGAATTGGTCGCGGCAAACCGAATCCGCCCGTTGCTGATCGAGACCGAGGAACTGATCCGAATCTTTTCCGCCAGTGTCCGAACCGCGGAAAAGAAAGCCAAATGATCCAGCGGTATCCAGTGTTGAACATTGAATGTTGGACGTTGAACGTTAAACGTTTTCTGCTTTGCCTTCTTAGCATCTCGGGCTCGGCACTCGCACAAGAGATCGCTAGTTCCGGTTATGGCCCTGAGATTTCGGTCCCTCTAAAATCGACAACTGCACCCGTAGCAATTCCGACGCGAAATTGGATCGATCAAACCGAGGCCGAAGCGGACGCCAAAAGCATCGGCTGTTTGGAATGTCATAAAGGTGTCGAGCCAATGCACAAGGCGAGTCAAAACGTCGTCCTTGGCTGCACCGATTGTCACGGCGGCAATCCGGCTCGGCATCTGCAAAAAGAGCAGGCCCACATTTTGCCCAAGAACAAACAGTTTTGGAATTCGTCAGCGAATCCACCTAATTCAAACGCCTGGCTCAATCACGAGTCACCCGAGTTCATTCGTTTCATCAATCCCGGCGATCTGCGAGTGGCACAGCAATCCTGCGGTCTATGTCACGGCGAGGTCATTCGCAACGTCGATCACAGTATGATGAATCACGGCGCGATGCTGTGGGGCGCCGCTCTATATAATAATGGCGCGTATCCGGAGAAGAATTACCGCTTCGGCCAGGCCTATGCCGCCGACGGTTCGCCACTGAAGTTGATCAATTACACTCCAGTCACACCCGAAGACACGCGCGTCCACGGAATTCTGCCATTCATCGAGCCTCTGCCGCGGTTCAATCTCAGTAATCCGGGAAACATCCTGCGCATTTTCGAAAAGGGCGGACGAAAACCGCTTTCGTTAGGCTTACCAACAACGGAAGAACCGAACGGTCATCCCGATCGCCGCCTTTCCGAGCGCGGACTCGGAACGTTGAACCGGACCGATCCGGTCTTTCTCGGTCTCCAAAAAACGAGGTTGCACGATCCGCTTCTCGGATTTTTCGGATCAAACGATCATCCAGGCGATTATCGATCGAGCGGTTGTTCGGCGTGTCACGTTGTTTACGCGAACGATCGGTCGCCGACGAATTCCGGCTGGTGGAGCAAGTTCGGTCATGAAGGATTGAGTTTCACCGCCGACGAATCGATTCCGAAAACCGAGCGCGGACATCCGATCATGCATCAGTTCACGCGTTCGATTCCGTCGAGCCAATGCATGAACTGCCACATGCATCAGGGCAATCTCTTCGTGAATCCATATCTCGGTTACACCTGGTGGGACCAGGAAACCGATGGCGAATTCATGTACCCGAAGGAACAGCACAACCCGACGGACTCCGAGCTTGTAAGAGCGACCATGGAAAACCCCGAAGCCGCGGCTGCGCGGGGACTTTGGGGTCAAAAAACTTTTCTCGATCAGGTCGCCGAATTGAACCCGCAACTGAAACACACGCAGTTTGCCGATTATCACGGACACGGCTGGGTTTTCCGCGCGATTTTTAAACACGATCGCAAAGGCAACCTGCTCGATCTCGACGATAACCAGATCGACAACGACGATGCGCGAAAGTTCGCCAAGGCTGTCCATCTGAAAGATGTCCACCTCGCCCACGGAATGCAGTGTGGGGACTGCCATTTCGATGTCGACGTCCATGGCAACGGCATGCTTTACGGCGAACCCCGTAACGCGACCACGATCACTTGCGTCGATTGTCATGGCACAATCGACAAACGTCCTACGCTGATCACTAGCGGTAACGCGGGTCAAATCGATTTGCTCAACACCAGTAACACACCGTTCGGTCCACGTTTCGTTTGGGAAGGAAATCAATTGTTTCAACAGGCGAGCATGTCGCCCGACGTGCGTTGGGAAATTCCGCAAACGATCGACACGATTGATCCGCTCTCGCCGCATTACAATCCGAAGTCTGCCTATGCGAAAACGCTGCGGCGCGACGGAAGAAATTGGGGCGGAATTCTTCCTGGCCACACATCACCGCCTCCTGATGCCACCGTTTCAACCAGTCATTCTGATCAGAGCGCGCCTTCGTCGCCGGTCGAAGATTGGCAGCGTCGAATGTATCTCGCCCACGACAATTCAGCGATGGATTGCCAGATTTGTCACACCTCGTGGGCCACGAGCTGTTTCGGCTGTCATTTGCCGATGAAAGCGAACCAGCGCGCGCCGCAAAACAAATTCGAAGGCGTCACCGATCGAAATTACACGACTTACAATCCGCAGGTTGTGCGCGATGACGTCTTCATGCTCGGCATCGATGGCGCGGTGAAGAAAAACCGAATGGCGGTGATTCGTTCGTCGAGCGCAGTCGTTGTCAGTTCACAGAATGCAAACCGCGAGTGGGTTTACTCGCAGCAGCAAACTTTTTCCGCGGAAGGTTACAGCGGCCAGGCGTTCAATCCCCATTTTCCACACACCACATCGAGCGTCGGAACGACTAAAAATTGCACGGACTGCCACTTGTCGAAGAACAGCGACAACAATGCGTGGATGACGCAGCTCCTCGGCTTTGGGACGGGCGCGGTGAATTTTTTTGGGCGCTACGCCTACCTCGGCGAAGGCAAAGAAGGCCTGCACGCGGTGGTTTGGACCGAAGCCGACGAACCCCAGGCCGTGATCGGAAGTCATTTGCAATCGATCGCTTACCCTGACGATTACAAAAAGCACATCGACGGTGGATCGTTGCTTACCGAGGCCTACGAGCACAGTGGTCACGACATCCAGGACATCTGGTTGCGCGGAGAATATCTCTACACTGCGAACGGTCCGGGCGGTTTCGAAGTCTTCGACGTAGCGAACATCGATCAAAAAGGATTTTCGGAACGCATCGTAAGCGCGCCGGTCTCGCCGCTTGGTCAACGAACCCGAATCCATACAAAATACGCCACCAGTATTGCACTGCCGAGCACGCTCGCGCTTGACCCCGCGCGCCAGCACCTTCCCGAAAACGAAGAGCAACCGATCGACATGTTTTACGCCTACGTTTTCATCTCCGATCGAGACGAAGGACTCGTCGTCAGCAATGTTGCGACGCTGGTTAATGGAAATCCTGACGACAATTTCCTGAAAGAAAGCGAAACCGTCCGATTCAATCCGGACGGCGCATTGACTGGCGCAACATTTGTCGCCGCTACCGGACACCGGCTTTACATGACGACGCCGCGCGGGTTGTTCGTGATTGACGCCGCTGATCCGACTCATCCGCGAATCGTTGGCGAACTAACGAACGGGTTTTTGCGAAACCCGCGGTGTGTCGCCGTCCAATTTCGTTACGGATTCATCACCGACGACGATGGATTGAAAATTGTCGACCTTACCGAGCCGAAGCGACCGATCCCCCTCCCGCGTTCGACCCTCCGATTAAATCACGCGGGACGTCTCTACGTGGCTCGAACCTACGCTTATGTCGCGAACGGCCCCGAAGGACTTGCGATTGTGGATGTTGAAAACCCGGAGCGGCCGCGGCTTGATGAAATGTTTAACGCCGGCGGCGCGTTGAACGACACCCGCGCGGTCCAGATCGGGAGCGTGAGCGCATCCGAATTCGCACTGGTCGCTGATGGACGAAACGGCTTGCGGATTGTGCAATTGATTTCGCCGGATACAGTTCCCGGCGCGCAAGGATTTAGCCCGCGACCAAATCCTAAACTGATCGCGACTTATCCGACAAAAGGCGAAACGATTTGTGTTTCGCGTGGACTTGAACGCGATCGTGTGGTCGACGAAACCGGCGGACAAACGGTCGTGTTTGGGCGGCGCGGTTCGCGACCATTCCATTTGGACGAGATGGAACGCTTTTACCGCAAATCGACATCCGCGGAAGCAAAGGATTTTGATCGACGCAAAAGTGATCTGTATTTCGTGGAAGACGTGACAATGTCGGGCGGTGTTTTGACGACCAAGAGCGGTGAACTTCTCACCCCGCTGCCCACGCCGACTCCTTCGCCCCAACCAATGCTTTCACCCGGCGAACCGGAAGTTGAACCGAGCGTGATTCCGACGCCGCGCTGATGTTTCTTCGCAAAGAGATTGCGCCAGACGTTTCGATTTAGTACAAGACAGCCCATGGCGGACAAGAATAGCAAGCAGCCTTTGAATGTTCCGGGAGCGTGGTACGTCGATACCACCTGCACAATGTGCCGCACCTGTCTTGAAGAGGCGCCTAATCTTCTGAAAACGAACGAGGACGAGACAGCAGTCTATTTCGCCAAACAGCCTGAAGGCGATGCGGAAACCGCAGCCGCGCAGCGTGCAATGGAAGTTTGTCCGACGCTCGCCATCGGCAACGACGGCTAATTTTCTCCTGTAGCGGCGGTCTGTGGCCGCCCGATAAACGATGAACTGCAAAGATTCTCGGCGCTCATAGAGCGCCGCTACAACAGATGCCAGGACCCTATACCCGCGCGAATCCGTTCCCGGCGAAAGTCGCGGTGAATCGCAGTTTATGTGGTGAAGGTTCCGAGAAAGACACGCGCCACTTCGAGCTTGATCTCAAAGGTTGGGGTTTGAATTACGAAGTCGGCGATTCGATGACGGTCTGGCCGACCAACGACCCGATGCTTGTCGACGAAATCATCGGAAAGATCGGTGCCAAAGGCGACGAGGTTGTCAAAGGTCCCGCGGGCGAAAAGCCGCTGCGCGAAGTTCTGTTTCGCGATTGCCGGATCACCCAAACGACTCCCAAATTCTTGCAGGCGATCATAGCGAAGGCGGTCAACGGCGCTCCATTGTTGACCGAACTCCTGAAACCGGAACGCAAACAGGATCTCGATACGTATTTGTGGGGAATGGAGATCGTTGATTTCTTGATCGAGCATCCGTCGATAAAATGGGTGCCGCAGGAGTTCGTCGACACCCTCGCGAAACTTCTGCCCCGTATGTATTCGATCTCATCGAGCCTCAAAGCGCATTCCGACCAGGTTCATTTCACGATCGACGTTGTGCATTACGAAAGCCGTGGCCGGATGCGCAAAGGTGTGTGTTCGACGTTTCTGGCTGAACGCGCCAAGGACGCGCCGGTCCCTGTTTTTCCAAACGCTTCGAAGTTTCGTCTGCCCGAAGAGGGCAACACACCAATCATCATGGTCGGGCCCGGCACCGGTATCGCGCCGTTCCGCGCATTCCTGCAGGAACGCAAGGCGACGGGGGCAAAAGGAAAGAACTGGCTCTTTTTCGGATCCCAACACCACCACTGCAATTATTTTTACAGAGATGAGCTCGAGAAAATGAACAGCGATGGGTTTTTAACCAAGCTCGATTGCGCGTGGTCGCGCGATTCGTCCGAAAAATCGTACGTTCAACATAAAATGTTGAGTTGTGCAGACGATATCTGGAAATGGATGGACTCAGAAGGCGCACACTTTTTCGTTTGCGGCGACGCGCGCCGCATGGCCAAAGATGTTGATGCCGCCTTGCGGAAGATTATTCAAGACAAAGGCGGCAAATCGGAAGACCAAACCAACGAGTACGTCGAAAAGTTGAAAGCCGACAAGCGGTACAAACGCGACGTCTACTAGATCGACATCGTCGAACTAAAGATTTGCGACGGTCACAGACCGCCGCTACAGAAGTCACCATGTCAGAAGTCAGTGCCCCATCGAAACCTGCGTCGCAATGGACGCGGCAAAATCCATTTCCCGGAAAGTTGATTGTTAACAAGCAATTGAGCACACCGGACTCGGAAAAGGACACGCGTCATTTCGAGATCGATCTCACAAACTGGGGTTTGAGTTTCGAGCCCGGCGACTCGGTGGCGGTTTATCCGACTAACGATCCACCACTGGTCGATGAAATCATCCACGCGCTCGGCGCAACAGGCGACGAGCCGGTGACGGCTGCGAAAACCACCAAGCCGCTCCGAGAAGCGCTGTTGCGCGATTATTCGATCACCCAACCGACGCCAAAATTTTTGAAGGCGATTGCCGAACGCGCCTCAGCAGCGCCGATGTTGAAAGAATTGCTGCACCCAGACCGCAAACATGACCTGGAAAATTATTTGTGGGGCGCGGAAGTGATCGATTTCTTGATGGATCACCCTTCGGCAAAGTTTACGCCGGAGGAATTTGTCGCGCTGCTGACAAAGTTGCAGCCGCGTTTGTATTCCGTGGCCTCGAGTCTGCGCGTTTTTCCTGATCGTGTGCACTTCATTGTCGACGTTGTGAAATATGAAAGCCGTGGTCGCGTTCGCAAAGGTGTCTGCTCAAGTTTTATGGCTGAGCGCGCGAACGACGTTCCGATGCCGGTTTATCCCAGCTCGGCGAAGCATTTTCACATGCCTGAAGACGGCACCGTTCCGTTGATTATGATCGGCCCGGGCACTGGCATCGCGCCGTTCCGCGCGTTTTTGCAGGACCGCCAGGCGCTGGGCGCAAAAGGCAAGAACTGGCTGTTCTACGGGGCGCAGCGCGAGAAGTGCGATTACGCCTACCAAGAGGATTGGGAACATTTCACCAAGGACGGTCTTCTCACGCGCCTCGACTGCGCCTGGTCGCGCGACCAAACTCACAAGATTTACGTGCAAAATAAAATGCTCGAACACGCGGCCGAGATCTGGAAATGGATCGACGGCGAGGGCGCCCAGTTCTTTGTTTGCGGTGACGCACGGCGCATGGCCAAGGACGTGGATGCTGCGCTGCGTAAGATCGTACAGGAGCACGGCGGGAAATCGATCGAAGAAGCGAACGCCTACGTCGAACAACTCAAGACTGACAAACGCTACAAGCGCGACGTGTATTAATCTTCTGTAGCGGCGCACTACTTGTCGCGCCGTAGCTCAGCGAAGGCGGATGAGCGCCGGATTATTTAGATTTCGGCGGTCATAGACCGCCGCTACAATTCGCCCGCGATGAAGGTGGCGTCTTGCGGTCTGATTCTATTCGCTCAATTCGCCTACGCCGGTCTCGAAAAATATTCCTCGCTGATCGTTGCCGACAAATATCCGTCCTCATCGGCGCCGACCGATTCGATCCGAGTCACTTATCTTGGCGTTAACGGATTTCAATTCGAGAACGGCAGTCACGCCTTACTGGTGGATCCCTATTTCACCCGCGTTGGATTGTGGGCTGGCGCGCTGAACGAGCGGATCGAATCGAATCCAAATCGGGTGAGCGACGGCTTGCGACATGTCCGTTCAAATATCGACGCAATCCTCGTAACGCATGCGCACTTCGATCACCTGCTCGATGTGCCTGAAATCATGCGCCAAACCCACGGCCGATTGATCACGGGGCCCACTGCAGCTCGATTGGTGGAAGCCGTCGGAATTTCGCCGAAAGAGTGCGAAACCGTAAACCCTGGAAACATTCGGAAAATTGGGCCGTTCACCGTTCGGATTCTGGCGGCCCAACATGATCGTCTGTTCGGAAAAGTTCCATTTCCAGAAAAAGCGACCGTGTTGAAACCATTGAAAGCGTCGGATTGGGTCGTCGGCGAACCGCTCGCGTTTTTGATCGAAGCTGCCGGCAAACGAATTTACATCGATTCCGGTGGAATGCCGGGAGCACCACCTCGCGCGGAAATGGGGCGGGTCGATCTTGCGATCCTCGGAGTTGCGCTGCCAGACAGTCGGAAACGTTTGGATGAAGCGGTAAGGATATTGAAGCCGCGTTACATTTTGCCGAGTCATCAGGACGATATGTTTGGGCCGATGAATCGCGGGTTTGTATTCGGCAGGATGACAAGCTTTCCCGCGCTGTTGAATGACGACAGAAAGGAAAATTTACCAGGGCGCCTGATTCTTCTCGATTACTTCAAGCCATGGACGGTGCCATGAAACGACACGCTCTCCTGGTAACGGCGCTGGCGCCGCTGATCCCGCATTTGGTCGGAAGCGCGTTCAATATTTGGTACAACATAACCGTCATCGATCCGCTGCTGATCGCGGCGGGTTTGAAACAACGATTCATATCCACTGTGATCGTTTGGAACGCGGTTGCTTATCCGGCTGCAGTCGCGATTTGGCTCTGGCTGATCTTTTCGCTTCGATCGACTTATCAACGTCTCGCGCGCGGCGAAAGCATTCCCTCAGAAAAACTTGATCCGGACCGCCGGCGATTGGTTCACCTGCCATGGTATGGCGCTGCGATATCGAGTGCCGCCTGGTTCCTTGGCGCCGTTGTGTTTCTGACTTCGCTGGCGCTCGCAGGTCGACCGATGAGCGCGCAATTGTTCTGGCATTTGCCAATTTCGTTTGGCGTTTCCGGATTCATCGCTACGACGCAGAGTTTTTTCCTAATCGAGTTGGCGAGCCACTGGGGTTTGTTTCCGCTTTTTTTCCACGACGCGCGTCCTGACCGCTTGCAAGGGATTCATCCCATCTCCTTGCGAATGCGCGGATTTATGTGGGCCGTTTCGGCAAGCATTTGTCCGATTGGTTCCCTCTTGCTGTTGCTTTTTGCGCCGCCGTCGCCTGGAACAAATCCACAATTATTCGGCGTTTTCGTCGCGGTTATCGGCGTCGTCTTCGCTTTGGTCTCCGCGTTATTGATCGGCCGTTCGGTCGCTCAACCCGTTGATGAATTGCGGGTGGCCGCGCAAGCAGTCACCAAGGGTCAACTCGACGTGCAGGTTCCATTACGACGGGCCGATGAATTCGGCGCTTTGATTGGTGAATTCAATCGCATGGTGACCGAACTCCGCGAGAAGGAGCGATTACGACAAACTTTTGGCGCCCACGTTGGTCGCAGAGCCGCAGAGGAAATTTTGACGCGCGATCCGGGGCTGGGCGGAACCGAGCAGGTCATCACGGTGATGTTTGTCGATATCCGATCGTTCACCGCGCGGTCCGCGCATTTGTCTCCGACAAAGGCGGTCGGTCTTTTAAACGAATTTCTCAAGGTTATGGTGGAAACGGTCGAGGGCGACCATGGCGGAATGATTAATAAGTTTCTCGGCGACGGTTTCATGGCCCTTTTCAGTATTGGTAGCAGCAGTCTCAACCACGCCGATGACGCCGTGGCGGCGGGACGGTCGATTCAAAAAACTTTGGAACAGTTAAACAACGAAAGAAATTCCCGCGGCGAAGATGCAATCCAAATCGGGATCGGTATAAACACAGGACCGGCGATTGTTGGCAGCATTGGTTCGCCGGAACGAATGGAATTTACCGTTATTGGCAACACCGTGAACGTAGCGTCGCGGATCGAAGCATTGAACAAAACGCTCGGTACATCGCTGCTCGTAAGTAAGGAAACACGGGATGCATTGCGCGAAGCAATCGAGCTTCGTGAGCTTCCGCCGCAACCGGTGAAGGGTGTCGAGCAACCAGTCGCGGTTTTTACGGTCTAGAGCTCGCGCAAACCGGAAATCTCAAAAAGCCCGAGCTCTTCGAACGGATTCACGAGTCCGTTTTCATCGATGGATAGATTTGTTCCGTGAAGCGCATGGTGCTCAATCCAGTAGGTCAGCTCCGATTTCCACTGACTCGTGTAAGCTTCGAATTGCCAACCAAACGAACTCAGCGGCGCGGGCGGTAATGACTCGGGCTGGGTCGCTGGAGCGGGTCCAAGTTTGCCAACGAGAAAAACTTTGTGGCCCGCTTGCAGCACATTTTGCATTCGCGAAAGAAGCTCCGGTACCGGATCGGGTCCCGCGATAGCCTGCTTCAACAAATCCCAGCGGTGCAGAGAAAAATCGGCCAACGGAGGAAGCGCGATCCAATCCGCTTGGCCGTGATAATAGCGTTGGACACTGATTCCATATAAGGAACTTGTCACTACAACGAGGTCATCGGGGCCGGCGCGCTTCGCGAGCGCGGCCGCAATCTTATCGGAATTTGTCATGCGCATGCGCGCACGCTCAAACGAGGGTCCAAGCGACGTTAGCGCGACGAGAATTGCAAGACCGAGGCTGAGCGCCCGGATCGACATCCTGCGCGGAAGCGTGTTCCAGAAAACGCTGATGCACAATGCAGCCATCGCCATTGCTGCCAAAAAATAACGCGGGAAAACCAGATAACTCGCGGCGCTCAGAAATCCGATTGTCACCGCACCCGCGACCAGCAGCGTCGCGGCTGCGAACACGAATCGATCCCGCGCAAGATCGACATCCTTGCTGGATCCCCGAAAAACCAAAACGTACGATAGCGCGAGCAGCGTCGCAACGATCAGCGAGATCCATGTCCATTTTGCGAACGCGCCTGAATTCGCGATCGCGTCTCGACCGACGGCCAGTACCGTCGCGATGTCGTTTTGGTTGGCGACGATAACCGCCCATTCCTGTGTGCTCCTAATGATTGGCACGTACGGCGCCAAGGAGAGCGCGGCGAGAGCGCCAATTCCGACCACCACGCTTAATTTCGACCACGCTCCTTTTCGCCCCAGCACAGCGGCTGCGCCAACCGCCACCGCAAAAATCATTAACGCGTTTGTGAAAGCCGACTGCACGGCCAGCACCACCACGACCAGCGCGAAGAACGCAATTGATTTGTTCACGCTGCCGAATGTGATTCGCCAAAGCAATGCGAATGCGAGCACAACCCAGATCAGACTAAATCCGTACGGGCGCAACGAGTCCCCTGCTTCAAGGACAAGCGGGTTGAAGGCGAACAACGCCAGCGGCCAGAACGGCGGCGATTTGTCGATGAGATTACAAGCGACCCAAAGCGCGCCGATTAATAATACGCCAACAAAGAGACCCAGAGCGCGCAACGCGAAATCACTGTCTCCGAAACCAATCGCGCTCCAGAACCGGAGAAAAACAAAATAGCCGGCCGGGAAAGGATCGAATGTTAGCGACCGCCAAAATTCCGCCAACGTTGGCTTCGTCGCCAAATTCAGACTGCTGATCTCGTCGCGCCACAGCGGGCCGGCATGAAATAGAAAAACGACGTGGACGGCTATTAAGACAAGCGTCAACAAAATCGCCACCGTGAATTCCCACTGGTCGGTAGTCACGCGTAACGGTGAGAAACGTTTCATGTAACGCGTGCGCGCATGGCTTTCAGAATTCCGAAAAGCCAGATCCCCGCGCAGCAGGTCGACAAAATGCCGCCGACAACGAGCCACCACGGTCGATAAATCATCGTCAGCTTTCCGTGCGCGCCCGCCGGGACTTCAACAATTGGAAGTAATCCGCGATAGGAATCGACACGAAGCGTACGGTTTCCAATGCTTGCGCGATAACCACGAAAGTACGGCCGCGAAAAAGTGAGAAGAGCAGGCTCCTCGCCGGACGGAACATCAACATTGGCCGTCACGTGATTTCGCGAATCGTAGATTTCTGAAATCGTCGCTGCGATAAACTCGCGTTCAGGCAACGAATCGATCCATCCAACCGACCGAATCCGCGACAACGGTTCTCCTCTCCGATGAAAGACGCGACCATCGTCACTCGCATTTTTCAACTCCCACTCGGATGGCGTCGGTTCGACCGAAATCTCGCGTGCAATAACAATTCCATCGACTCCAAGTTGTTCCAGGATTCCGCTGGGACCGGATTCGTTTTGGACGAGATATCGGCCCATGTCACCGTCGATTTCGCCATGAATGAAAAACTTAAAGTCACGCGCGACGCCGGCCGGCAGGATCGGGCTGTAGCCGTTGATGAAGTGCAGTCCGGCCCACATTGGTGTGCTGCCGGGCCGCGCGACCTGCCCAACGGGGCCGTTTCGATACTCGCTCCGATAAGCGTACTCAGCCGGAGAATAAACTGCCAAATAAAGGCGTTGCGGATCCAACGGTTCAGGCTTCGTCAGTTCCTGAGAAAAATTGTATTTCGGCACTCCGCAGTTCGTCGGGATGTAAATGTAGGTCGCGAGAAGAATGGCAAACGTGGCAACTGGCGGCGCCCATTCTCGAATTTTAGGAATCGGCAGGAATAATTCGAACAACGCCCAGATCGCGGCGATCTGGAAGTAAATCCAGGTCAATATCGCGCCGTTGGCTCCGCCGGCGTTGAAAATCGACATCGGGATGGTGACAAGGATCAAAAGCAGAAACGCCGTGGACCCGATTGCTAGCCGCGGCCGAAGTTGCAGAACTCGGGCGGCGCAGAGCGCGAGCACGAGATGAAAGAACGGCAGCCAGCGAAAGCTCCACCGGAAAACACCAGCCATTGGAATCATGCAAAGCAGGAGCACCACTGCGAGAAGGATCAGTTCCCATTTCAGTCGCCGGACCAATGCGCCCGGATTCCGGACAAATCCGGCGACTAAGGCAGCTGGCGCGGCGAGCCCGCAAGCAAGTTCGGTTGCGGTGTGCGGAAGATAACGCGTGGAAAAATCGGCCCAATTCACCGTCCAACACGGCAAGATGAATCCGGGTAATGCGCGCCACGGCACAATCCACTGCCAATGTCCGCCAGCCGAGTGCAAGGATCGCGCGGAGCCTTGGACATAATCAAGAATTGCCAGCCACGCTGGCGCGGATAATCCAAAACCCAGCGCGGCGCCGCCGAGCATCGGCAGAACTGAAATCAACCTTTTCGTTTCGACTAATGACTTGAACGCAAGCCACGTGATCAAAACCACCAGCATCAGAACCGTGTAAGGAAATCCACCGGTGACCAGCAGATAGACAAAGGGCGCTGGCCAAAGAAATCGCCACCTTGATCGTTGTCGATCAAGCGCGCGTTCGAGTCCCCACCAGGCCCAGGGCAGCCACGCGAACGCGCCAAGGGCACCGAACCAATCCGTCGCACCCCAACAAACGATCCAGCCGTTCAAGGTAGCGACCAAGGCGACGAAGATCGACAACGAAACGGAGAGCTTGCGATCGCGCGCTAACAGGAAGGCACCCGCGGCGAGAGCAAAAAGATGCGCGATTGAAAGTGCAGCAGCTTGTTGTGGGAAGGTTAGTGGGAATTTCCAGATCAAGACAACGACTGCGTTTACGAAAATCGAAAACGTTCCGTACTGAAACTCGCCGCCCAGATTGCTGCAGATCCAGGAGTACGGGCTAAGAAGGGGCAGATGACCTTCGCTCCAACTACGTGCGACGTCCGCAAACACTGGCAAGATCGACAATTCGTAGTCGTCGTTCCAAAAAATGAGTGCGTCGTGCCAGAGCAGGAGCGAGCTAAAGCCGAGAACAATTACCCCGGCGATATATGCACCAAAGAAGTTCGGCCACAGATTAACACGGATTTTCACAGATGCAGAAAAACGAATCTGCGAATCTGTGTTTCATCTGTGTCCATCTGTGGCGAGAAGAAATTTTACATAACGACCGGTTTTCCTTCGGTCATAATCAACACTTTGTCCTCAATGCCGTGAACGCGCGCGGATTCTCGCAAACGTTCCAGCGGTTCTTCGAGTGGTTCGTAGCCGAGACGAAAACTTCCATAATGCATCGGCACGAGCGTCTTTGCCTTGAGCTCCTTGAACGCCCGCACTGCCTCTTCGGGATTCATGTGAACTTCACGGGCAAGCGGCGGGTCGTAAGCGCCAATCGGCAGGAGCGCTATTTCGATGTTGTGGCGTTCGCCGATTTCCCTGAAGCCCTCGAAGTAGGCCGTGTCACCGCAGTGAAAAACCGAGCGGCCGTTCGCGCCAATGACAAATCCGCCGAAGCCGCGATGGGTGTCGGCCAGAAATCGCGCGCCCCAATGATGCGCCGGCGTGAGTGAAACTCGAAGCGGACCGAGCTCAATCGTCTGCCATTCATCAAGCTCGTGAACAATATTGAATCCAAGCCGATGCACTAAACGCCCAACCCCGACCGGAACTACGATCGGCTGATCGGCTGCGATTGCGCGCAGGGTGCGACGATCGAGATGATCGAAATGCGCGTGAGTCACGAAGACAAAATCGATGGACGGCAGGTGATGAATGTTAAACCCGGGTTCCTTGAGTCGTTTGATGACGCTAAGCCACATCGACCAGATCGGATCGATCAGCACATTGGTGTCGTGGGTCTGAATCAAAAAGGAGGCGTGACCGATCCAAGTAATGCAAATCTGGCCAGGCTGCACTTTCGGGAACAGTGGACGCGCGTCTCGGGCTCCCGAACGTTTGGTAAAGAGCGATGGAATCCAGACGCTGGTCAGGAAATTACGTCTGGTCCAATCGCTGCCGGGGCGAAGCTTGACGCGCTTCGATTTTTTCGCGCCGGCTTCCTGCGCGTGGCGAACGATCTTCCGCTTTCTCGAAAAAGGATTCGGCACAGAACCGAACCATATAAGTCGTAACGGCCCGAATCAAACCGAGTCCCGGGGGTCGTATCTAAAGATTCAAGATTTCGTTGGACGGGATCGACGTGCCGCCGCTCTACCAAGGAAATCGAACCTAGTCGCTACGCCGAAAAGAATAACTTCATGCGGGACGGCAGATCGAGAGACGGCAACGGCGGTGGCAGGCAAACGAAAATTCCGTAACGCCGGGGACCTGCAGCCGACACGGGCGCCCCTACACCGGACCGGCGCGGGTCGCGCTCGACATCCAAACTCTGGAAACGTGCGAACAGCGGATCGTCGCCGAAAAACGCGTCAGGAAAGTTGCGCTCGACGAATTTTCGCTGTGACGAATTCGGCGGAAAATCGTGAACGAACACCGCGCACGGTTTTCGGGTGCGCAATAGATCGATGGCCAACTTGAGCGCCCGAAAATCTTTTGGACCGTCGATCAACACCGCGTCGCCGGATTGCAATTGCTGCGGCAAGATTTCGCGCGAATCACCGTAAAGAAGTTGAACGTTCGGTTCGTTTTTTAGTTTCGCTTCAGCCGCTGGAGCATTTTCAGACTCGCGCTCGTACTCGACGCTAACGATTCGCGCGCTGGAAAAGCAACGGGCAAGAATCAACGTGCTTTTGCCGCGGGCGCGGCCGGATTCGAGAATTTGTCGCGGAGCGAAGGATTTGATCGCCGCGTAAAACAAAAACATTTCGCTCTCCCAAATTCCTCCGAAGCCGGCCTCGGGTGGAATATCCGCGATGATCTGTTGATATTCCGGCAACAGATTTTCGGCGCGCGCGGCAATCGCTGATTTGCGGAGCAAATCAGAGTAACCAGTGACCAGTGACGAGTGACCAGACACATTCGCTGACATGCGGGAAAGATCGGAAGTTTGTGCCTGCAAGCCAGCGGATTTAAGCTGATGTTGATGGAAAATCTGCGGTTCGACGAACGCGCCTGTTTTATCGCCGGCGCGGCGAAATCGGGAACGACCCTGCTCGTGTCGTTACTTGATAGCCATCCCGAGCTGCTCGTGATGCCGCAGGACACGGCCTATTTCCCGACGGTGCTGACGAAATATCGCGATCGTGGACGGCGCGCGCAGTTCGATTATTTGACCAAGGAATCTTGGACGAACGTCCTGTTTGGATTTCAAGCGATGCGCGGACGGCAGGATTACGCCGGATTTCCGAAACAGAAGTTCCTGGAGACATTCGAGCGAATAGCGTTCGATCCCGCCAACGAAACACGTGATCTGCTGGTCTTAATGATGGAAGCGTACGCCGAAGTCGTGGGCGTTCCGCTTGATCGAGTGCGGCGATGGGTCGAAAAAACTCCAGCCAACCGAAATTACGTTCCAGAAATTTTCAATCGATTCCCGAAAGCAAAGCTGCTCCTAACCATGCGTGATCCTCGGGCGCTGCTGGCGGCACAGATCGCGCTCGAGCAGACCCGTAAGACTCGACGTTTCTCAGTTTACTACGTGGTCGCGCACTGGCGCGCGGCCGCGAAACTGGCAAAGAGAATTCGCGCCGGTGAAATCCCCGGACTCGTGGTTGGCTACGAAAACCTCGCGCTCGATCCAAAGACGTCGATGCAAAAAGTGTGCAATTATCTCGAGATCGGTTTCGACCCGGAGATCGTGCTTAATCCGACGAAAGTGGGACGATCCTGGGCGGGAAATTCCGCCGCCGGCACGCGGTTCGCCGAGATCAGCACTGCGCCGGTCAGCCGCTGGCAAAACGAATTGAATGAAGATGAAATTGGCTGGGTTGAATCGCATTGCCGGGACCTGATGTCGGAATTCGGTTACGAGCCGCGGCTCACCCGGCGCTCCTTGCGTTATTTTATGAAGCCAATCCGCGGCGAACGGCCGAAAGAATTTCTCAAATCGCGTGTATATTCATTGCGCGACCGGGTGACCAAGACTTGATCGCACAGCGATTTCGATTTCAGTTTTCGACTCTATGAGGGCTTTGAGGATTCTTGTTCCAATATTTTTGACTTGTGCGACAGCGATGGCGTTTGAGTCTCGGCTGCCATTTAAGACCATTTTCAAGGGCGAACCGCAGTTCCATCGCCTAGTCTCTCTGGCGAAAGAAAACGATTGGAAATCTCTGCCGATTGGCGAACGGACGGCGGCGGTCGGCCAGGCGTTGACCGGAACTCGCTACAAGTCCTACACCCTGGAAATCGACAATCGGATTGAGTCACCATCGGTAAACTTCAACGGACTCGATTGCTGGACCTTCTTCGAAACGTCGCTCGCATTCGCGCGAATGCTGAACGAGCCCGAGGAAAACTGGACCCCGGAAAATTTCCTGCATTACATCGAAGTGGACCGCTACCGGGGCGGCGTTTGCACCGGTGAATATCTTTCGCGTCTCCATTATTTGGAGGACTGGCTTTACGACAACAACAAGCGCGGACTTGTGGAGGATCTGACCACCAGGCTTGGTGGCTCCAGCGTGCCGCATGCGGCGCATGAAATGACCGCCGGCTGGCGACACTATCGTTATCTTGCGGCAAACAAATCGTTGCTCGGCCCACTCGCGCGGATGGAAGGGGATGTTTCACGCCGGCCGCTTTATCAAATTCCGAAGAGTCGAGTGGCCAAGATCGAATCGAAACTCCAAACCGGCGACATCATTGGAATCGTTTCGCACGATGGGCGGCTTTACTCGACATCGCACGTCGGCCTGGCGCTGCGCACCAGCGACGGCATTTTGCACTTCATGCACGCGTCCGCGCCGCACAATTATGGACGCGTCCTGGTCGATTCGCGTCTGTCCACGTATTTGCAAACCTATCGCAGCGACACTGGAATCTTGGTCGCTCGACCGATGAAATAGTTCGAGATCGCCAGATCGGCGATTGTGGTTGCGTCGGGCTTCTGACAAGATCGACATTCGCGCATGAGGCAGTCGATCTTCTCGCTATCGATCGTGATCGCAGCGGTCGTTGCCAATGCCGCGTTCAGCGAGACAAGAATCCGGGTCGGTCATTTTCCAAACATCACGCACGCGCAAGGCCTGATCGCACACGCCTTGTCGCGCCAGGGAAAAGGCTGGTTCGAGCAACGAATCGGCGCGGACACAAGAATCGAATGGTTCGTCTACAACGCCGGGCCAAGCGCAATGGAAGCGGTCTTCGCGAATTCGATCGATTTGGCTTACGTCGGCCCGGGACCGGCCGCTTAACGCCTACACAAGATCGAATGGCGCAGAGATTCGTTTAATTGCAGGCGCGGCCAACGGCGGAGCGGGATTGATCGTCCAGCCGGATCAGAACTTGAAAACACCCGCTGATTTTCGTGGAAAAAAAATCGCGACGCCCCAGTTAGGAAACACACAGGACATTTCGTGTCGCGCGTGGCTGACCGAGGGCGGCCTGAAGATCACCCAGCTCGGCGGGGACGCTTCGGTGATTCCGACTTCGAATCCGGACCAGCTCGGACTTTTCAAAGGAAAGAAAATCGACGCAGTGTGGACGGTCGAGCCCTGGCTGACGCGCATCGAAAAAGAAGCATCCGGCACTGTTATCGTTGAAGAAAAGGAAAACGCGACAACGGTCCTGATTTCGAGCGCGAAGTTCCTGAACCAACAGCGCGATCTCGCAAAAAAATTCGCGCAAGCTCATGCCGAACTGACGGATTGGATCGTGAAGAATCCAGAGGAAGCTCAGCGATTGATCAAAGTGGAGTTGTTCGAAGAAACCCGCAGCGACATGAGCGCGGAATTAATTGCCGCCGCTTGGAAGCGGATTGTGTTTAGCGCGGAGACGCCGCGGGCATCGGTTGAAAAGTTTGTGCAGAATTCGGTGCGCGCAGGCTTCATCAAAACTGCGCCGGACTTGTCGAAGTTGTTTGAGAAGCCTTAATGTCACTGCAAGAAGAACTCCGCGGTCCGCCCCCGGCGAAACTGATTGTCGATCATGTGTCGAAATGGTTTCGCCAAAAGCGGCAGACGGTGCACGCGCTGGACGATGTCTCATTCGAAGTGTCGGAAGGCGAATTCATCGTAATCGTTGGGCCGAGCGGCTGCGGAAAATCGACGTTGCTTGACATCATCGCCGGCCTCGAGCATCCCGATAAAGGCCAGGTGCTGGCTGATAATCAACCGGTATCCAACCCCGGACGACACCGTCTGGTGATGTTTCAGGAGTCGGCGTTGTTTCCGTGGCTGAATGTTTTCGGCAACGTGATGTTCGGTTTGAAATTAAAACCCGGCCTCCGCAATTCGGAGCGACGCGAGGTGGCGAAATTCTTCCTGCACCTGGTCGGCCTTGAAAAATTTATGGAAGCAAACGTGCACGAGCTTTCCGGAGGAATGAAACAACGGGTAGCGCTGGCCCGCGCTCTTGCGCCGAATCCGCGCGTGCTGTTGATGGACGAACCGTTTGCCGCTCTCGACGCGATGACGCGCGAGCAACTTTATGGCGATATTCAGCGAATCTGGGAGAAACGACGCAAAACGATCATTTTCGTTACTCACAATGTCCGTGAAGCCGCTTGCCTGGCGGACCGGGTGATGGTGATGTCGCCGACGCCCGGCCGTTTGCGCGAGGTTTTTGAGGTGAAACTCCCGCGGCCACGGGATTTCAACAGCATCGAAATCGCGCAACACGCAGCGAAACTGACAGCGGTGTTAAAGGGATACAAAGAAACAGCTGTGGCCGCATTATGAAACGCGCATTGCTGGCGATTGTGTTCTTCGTCGTCTTGCTGGCCATCTGGACTGCGCTCGTCCGCGCGCAAATCTGGTCGCCCGTTTTGCTTCCCTCCCCACGCGCGGTTCTGGACTATCTCGTTGGCGCAGCACGCGACGGCACCTTACTCAGCGCGACACTCGTCACTTTGCGACGGCTCTTACTCGGATACATCATCGGATTGGCAATCGGTCTGCCGCTCGGATTACTTACCGCGTCGTCGAAATTTTTCGAAGACACGATCGGCGTTCTCGCGCTCGGATTACAAACATTGCCCAGCGTGTGCTGGGTGCCGCTCGCGCTGCTGTGGTTCGGCCAAACCGAAGGCGCGATGTTGTTCGTTGTCATCATGGGAACCGTTTGGTCGGTTGTGATTGCGACGGACACCGGAGTGCGGACGTTGCCGCCCATCTACGCACGCGCGGCGCGAACGATGGGATCAGGTCCGTTTCACCGCTGGATCCGTGTCATTTTGCCCGCATCGCTTCCGTATTTAATCAGCGGAATGAAACAGGGCTGGGCCTTCGCCTGGCGATCATTAATGGCCGCGGAAATTTACGTCACCATTCTCACCGGGTTCGGACTCGGCCATCTCCTTCATTACGGCCGCGAGCTGAACGCGATGGACCAGGTGATTGGAATCATGCTGGTGATTGTGCTGATTGGTCTGCTCGCCGACAAAATCCTGTTTTCGCCGTGGGAACGTTTTCTTCACCGGCGCTGGGGAACTGGGAGAGTCTAACCTCTCAACCCCTCAACATCTTCGAAATGTTGAATGTTTAGATACGACCCCACCTTGAAACGCATCTTAACGACTGGAGTGAGGGTCAAAGAAGTTGTAAATGGTTAGACCAAGCAATGAAGGTCCTGTGCGTCGTCGAACATGGTAATGCGCCAAGCACACGGTTGCGTTTGCGCGACTGTCTCGACAATTACCAAAGACTCGGGGTCGAGGCGACTGTGCTTCCAGCGAGGCGGTCCAGTCTGGTTGAGCGGTTGCGCGTTCTAAAGGAAGCCGCTCGACACGACGTTGTCGTCCTGTTCAAGACCATTGGTTTCAATGAATTCGAACTGAGCCTCCTCCAGCGAGCCAACCGCCGTATCGTTTTCGACTTTGACGATGCGGTGATGTTTCGAGAGCAAAAACATCGGCGGCCGCTCCGAGCAAAGACATTTAAGAAATTCCTTCGGACTGTGCGGCACTGCGAAGCGGTAGTCGCGGGAAACGATTTTCTCGCCTCCTTCGCGGAGGCCTGCGGGCGACGCGCGGTGATTCTTCCCACGTCCATCGACCTCACCAAGTATCAACTGAAGGAACATCACGATGGTCTTGGCCTGACCATTGGCTGGCTCGGATTAAGTGATGGATTGCCCTATCTGCGCCACATTCATCCGGCCCTGCAGCAGCTGAGCGCGCGTTTTCCGGGTTTGAAATTGAAAGTGATCAGCGACAAACCGCTTCAACTCGATGGTGTGATCGTTGAAAACGAGCCGTGGCGATTGGAAACCGAGCAGGCCACCCTCGCCAGTTTCGACATTGGCATCATGCCGTTGTGGGACTCGGTTTGGACCCGCGGCAAGTGCGGTTACAAGATCCTGCAATACATGGGAGTCGGGACTGCGGTGGTCGCCTCCGATGTTGGCGTCAACAGCCAGATTATTACGCACGGCGAAAACGGTTTCCTCGCCAGAAGCATTGGAGATTGGGTGGACACGCTCGCGAGTTTGATCGCAAGCGCCGAGCAACGGAAATTATTCGGAACCCGTGGACGCGAATTGATCGAGCAACGTTATTCGCTCGAAACGTTTGCGAAAGGTTATGTGAAAGTGTTGCGCGAAGTTGCGCAGCTTCCCAGCGATTCACCATCCACCATCACGCGAAGCGCGTTTCACCGGTGGAATTTCAGCAGCCGCGCGCGAGAACTTTCCGGCGGTGACGCAATCGTCATTTCGGTACCGAAAAGCGGACGCACCTGGGTCCGCACGTTTCTTTGTGCTTACTTCTGTAAACGCGCGGGCCGTCCGTTCACTCTCAGACCCGACCATTACCACGACCCGACCATTCCGCGGCTCATTTTCTCTCACGATTTCGCCGAGCAACGAATGAAAGGGAGGCTTTGGGACCGGGTCCGTGGAAAATATCTCGTGCCCGCGCGGGAGTTGGCCCGCGCCCGGGTCATCCTATTGGTGCGTGACCCGCGCGATGCGTTCGTCTCACTTTATATGCAGCTGGTCCACCGCACGCGTGAGACGCCGCAACAAATTAAAGAAAAAAAAGTCGGCGCTCTGATGCGCGATCGCCGTTACGGCATCATGTCGATCATCAGGACAATGAACGATTGGTTCGCTGAGTTCGGGCGTCACAAGAATTTCACGTTGCTTCATTACGAGTCGTTGCGCGGAGCTCCGGAGCAAAACTTTCGCAGTCTCCTGGCTACACTCGGAGAAACGTCGCCTGACTCCGAGGCGTTCAAACATGCCCTCGAGTTCTCCGATTTCGGAAACATGCAACGGCTCGAAACGGCCGGCGTTTTCGATTCAAAAATCTTGCGATCGGCCGACGTTCGAAATCCGGAGTCGTTCAAAGTCCGACGCGGAAAAGTCGGCGGATATCGCGATTATCTTTCCCCGGAAGACCAGGCGTTCGCGGCCGACGCGCTCAAACATCTGGACGCCCGATTCGGTTACACTGCCTGATCGTTCGAATGAGGCCGCCTGTTCTCATTATCGGCGCACATCGTTCAGGAACCAGCGCCACCGCGCGCGCGCTCGAACTCCTGGGATTACAAATCGGCCAGCGCCTCGACAGCCATCGCGAATCGAAAGCATTGCAGCAGCTGCACGAAGAGTATCTGCGAGGAGTTGGCGCGTCGTGGCACGATCCGAAGCCGTTCCTGGAACGAGTGCAAGCGCGCGCAGGTCGCCTTGATTGCACGGAATATCTCCGGTCGAACCTGAATGCGCATTTCGGCAGAACGTTCGGGTATCGAAACAATCCAAAGGGCTTGTGGCTTCGTTCACGGCTGAAATTCGGAGCACCCTGGGGCTGGAAGGAGCCACGGACCACATTGTTCACACCGGCGTGGCTAGAGATTTTTCCGAATGCGAAAATTGTGCACGTGATCCGGGACGCGCTGGCTGCCGCCGAAAGCATCCGGGAGCGCGAACTGAAATTTCAGGCAGCCGGTAATCCGCCGACGCCGAATCTGGGCGATCTCACTTATTGCCGCGAGCTGGTCGAAATTTATCTGCGCACCGGCGAACAATTCGCCAACTCATCGAATTACCGCCGGCTTCAATTTGAAGAACTCCAGGCCAATCCGCCGGCAATGCTCGAGCAGTTGGCGAATTTCTGCCGACTGCCCGTCACGACCGGGAACCTTGCCGCCGCCGCGGCAATTATCCGGCCGGCTCGCGTTAGATCGAAGTTATCTTAAATCCGGCCTAACGGCTCACTTCACGTGCATCGCGTCTTCCCACCGGATCGCGGCCCGCAATAGTTCGGTCAACGACGTGACGCCGAATTTTTCCTTCGCCCTCGCGCAGTAAGCCTGGACTGTCTTAAGGCTCAAACGCAGGTCCTCCGCAATCTGGGAAGGCGTTCGACCCTGACCGAGCAACCGGAAAATTTCCAGTTCGCGATCGCTAAGGCGTTCGACTGGTTCGGCCGCCGCCGTTTTGCGCGAGCTCATGCGTTTCGCCATGGAATTGACGACGCGATCACTAACATAAACGTCGCCTTCGAGGACTCGCCGAATAGCCGTGAGAACGTTCTTGGTCGTTTCCCGCTTCATCACGTAGCCTCGCGCACCCGCATGCAACGCCCGCTCGGCATAAAGCGCCTCGTCATGCATCGATATCACGATTACGGCGAGATCGGGATACTGGTTCTTTAACGTCTTCACCAGCTCAAGTCCCGATTCGTTTTTCAGGGAGATATCGACCAGAACGACATCAGGCTGGAGTGCCTGGATGCCAGACATCGCGCTAGCGGAATCTTCCGCTTCTCCGCAAACGGTGACATCTGAATGTTGATTAATGAGGTTGGCTAGCCCTTCGCGAACGAGGGGATGATCGTCCACGATAAAGACACGGTGAGTTCGAGAGAGCCCGTTACTGGTTTTTTGTTTCATCTTAAGAGATTTGATCCGCACTTAACTTACATATGACTACTGTGCCGCCGTTGCGGTTACGCTGAACAGAAAATTTTCCGCCAATCAAAGCTGCTCCGTGGGCCATGAGACGCAGGCCCAGGCCCGGCGGTTCCGGCAGTTTTTCAGGGAATCCTTGGCCGTCATCCGACACCGCCAGAGTGAGACGTTGACCTTTCCTGGCAAGCTCGATGTTGATCTGGCTTGGATGCGCATGCTTCACTGCATTCGTGGTCGCCTCCTGCGCAATGTGATACAATTGGGTGGCTGTCGTTGAATCGCGGACCCGCACGCCGTCGTTTCCCAGAAACGTGCAGGCGACGCCAAATCGCTCACTCACATTCGCGGCCAGCCCTTGCAATGCGACGCTCAAACCGTCCGCCTCCAACTCCGGCGAAAAGAAACCACGGGCCAGGTTTCGGGTAAGATCGATCCCTTCCTCCAAATAACGAACTACTTTGTCGGCATCAGGCACTTCGCTTGCCGAGCGGTTCGCCAATTTCTCCCGCAAAACCTGGGCGGCCAGCGCAGTTCCGGTCAAATGCTGGCCAACGCTATCGTGCAGACTTTGTCCAAGCCGCCGGCGCTCCCGGTCCGCGATCTCGGCAATTTCCTGGTCCAGCCGCTCACGTTCGGCCATTTCGCGTTGCAACGCGATTGTGCGATCCCGCACGCGCTGATCTAGCTCACGCAGCAACGTGCACAGTTTGTACAGAACAACGGTGAACGCGAAGTAGGAGGCGAGAGCCATTGCCGCGTTCCAAATTCTCACCGCCGGAATGCCCGCCGCCAAATCCGATACGACCCAAACGACCACGCTCAAAGTGGCGATGGTTAGGCCAAAGATGAGACCAACGAACCAGGTGCCGATCGAGATCGGTATGAGATAAAAAAGAGAAAGCGATCGCTCGTACCCAGTCCTGAAATCGATGTAGCCGATGATGCAGACTAAAACCAACGAAACGACGGCCACAGTGCCGCGTCCAACTGGTAGCACTCCACCGCGCGATTTCCCTAGCAACCTGGTCGTCCGGCTTGCCAGCAGATTGTCGATATAGGTTTGCATCTACCTCATATTCCGCAGCGGTAGAGGTTAGAACAAACTAATGTTTCAACACTCGATTTTTTCACCCACAATTTGCGCAGGATGCGACCGGACAGTATCTTCTATGGACGGGGGCGCACTGGTTTCGACTCATCGTTGGAAGCGCAGGCGGCATGTCGAGGACGGTTCGTTGGCCTCGTTAAAAACCGAACCAAAACAAATAAACGCAGATCACCAAGATCTCGCTCTCGCGGCTTAATTGACCGTGACGTTTGGAGCTGGACGCCTGCTACGGCGCCAAACGTGGACAGCAGGCTAATCGTTCGGCGGAGTGACCGCGCCGGGCGGTGAAGGAATTTCGCGGACACTCGGGAGACGGCAGTGCGCCGGTGCAACGTCGGCTCCTTAAACTTTAACGCCGGATAAACATGTAGATGTTTGCGTGGATAGCGACGAGGACAGGGGTTCAACTCCCCTCGCCTCCACCATACTGAATTCTGTTCTAAAACTGATGCCGTGGCGGACACGGCGAGGTTTGTTTCAGCGAGGAAATCCCAGGGTTTTTTAAAGGAAACGCGAAGCGTTTGAGAGCGCAAAAGGCGGTTCGAGCCGACCTTCAGTAAAAATGACCTCATTTTTGACCAGTTTTCTTCAACAACCCATTCTTGGGCCTGATTTGCCTCTGAAATCCAGTTCCGAAGCGGTTCGAGCCGATCCGCTTTGCTTGTCTGCAAAGCGATAATTTTTTGCTCAATTTCAACCCGCTGAGGAACGAGCGGATTCTTCATTTCCTTGAACTCGTCGATGTTCAAGGTGCCTTCTGTGAAGGCAGTATTGAGCCGCTCGATCTTGGATTTCAGAGACGACAATTCGGACTTGAGGCCATCGATTACTTGGCGGGTTCTTGCGAGCGACTCCTCTGACCAGTTCTCGACACGCGCCAGGAATTTCTCCTTCCATTCGGTGGGAAGGGAAACCAACTGGACGTTTCGTTTCACTTCACCTTCAAATCTTTCTTGGCGCGTGTAGCCGCGATCTTCGCACGGCTGCTTTCTATTTTTATGCGTGCAGCGGTAATAAAAGAACTTCAGGCCGCTCTTTTTGATTTTTCGCTCGCCGGTAATGCTGTAGCCGCAAGAGCCGCAATTAGCGAAATTGAGAAATAGAAATCCTTTCTGATTTCGAAAGCCGTGACGGGGTTTTCCGTTTATCCTCAAGGCGTCTTGAATGTCATCGAAGGTCTTTTTGGAAATCATCGGCACATGCGCGCCTTGATGGAGTTCTCCTTTGTGGTTGAAAACGCCGTAGTAAAACGGCTTTCGGAGAATGTGCTCAATTGAGCTCAGCGTGAGCGGCTGCCTGCTGCGGTGGCCGAGAAGTCCGGCCGCAGTCATCTCCCGCTGGATAGCGGTCAGCGAATATTCGCCAGTGGCGAATAGTTCGAGAATTCTTTTCATTTTCGGGAAATCGACTGGATGCGATTCGATTGTACGCAGTCGCGGCTCGTTGAAATAGCCGAGCGGAGCTTTTGAGGAGTGGATGCCGCGACGAACTTTCTCGCGAATGCCACGACGGATGTTTACGGACAAATCCCGCACATATTGATTCGCCATGCCGAACTCGACAGCGATCGCGAGAACGTTGTCGGTCGGCAAATAGGTTTTTTCGAATGTGCGGATTTCCTGAATCACTCCGCGTTGAAGCATTCCGATAATGCGCCCGCCGTCGTCGAAGTTTCTTGCCAGACGATCAAGTTTCCAGGTGAGGATGGCATTAGCTTCGCCTGAGTGAATGCGTCGAAGCATTTCGTCGAAAACTTCGCGACCAGGCTCTTTGGCGCTTTTGCTTTCGGTGAGAATATCGACAATCGCGAGTTCATTCTTCTCCGCGATTGCGTTCAATTCAGAAAGCTGCGCGACAATTGAGAGCGCCTGTCGGTCGTCATCCTCACTTGATTTACGAGAGTAAATGAAGTGCTTCATAAAAAGTACCTTAGAATATCACGCCTCGGAATTTAAGCCGAGATGTCGGCTGTGTACAACTGAAAGTTGGTGGGGATGGGAGCGAGGGGACGATTGAAAATCGGTTGAACACTGTCCCCCGATATACGGTCGCGACGAGCTTCGTGCTCGCGGGCGTCGCTATCAAAGTGATTTTAATAAGCACGAACGCTTAGGGTGAGTTCATTTTATCTTTCTTCGTCGGCTCGATTGCATTTTCTCAATAAAAAACTTTCTCTCCGACTTTTGCGCTCGCTGGGATTTCCTCGCTGAAACAAACCTCGCCGTGTCCGCCACGGCATCAGTTTTAGAACAGAATTCAGTATGGTGGTGTCTTTTAGACACTGCTCGGACTCATTTCGAGTCGTGAGACCATCCCCACACCCTTCCCCACAGCGGGGAACGTCGCTGTGATCAAATTACGCTGCTCATAAACCCTTTATCGTGATTCTTCGCTTCGCTTCGACCCCCGACTTCGGTCGGTTTGCCCACTTCAGTGTGGCAAACCTCCCTCAGGATTTCGCTCACGCGAAAGACGGGTTCACACACAACTCGTGAAGAATAAATATCTTGTGCGTTAAGCATCAGTCAAAAAAATACAGTCGTTCCATGATTTCTGTATTGTCTTCTAACTAATTAACGATCAGCATCGAGTAGCTGGCAATGTCCGAACAGAAAAAAAGCGTATATCAAAGCCTTCGTGGAATATTCGGAGATTTCATTTTCTCGATTGCGCTTTTTATCAAGGGCGTTCTAAGCGCCCTTATATTTGCCTGGGTTGTAACCAAGATTCCTTTCGTCGCCCTACAAATGGGAATCGCGGAAAACAATTTGAGGGTGCAAGCAATAATGACGGCCGGGGATATCACCTCCGTCGTCTACGCTCTCATAGCATTTTGGAAAGATTTAAAACTGGCATTTTGGAGCTAACAAAGAGAACTTTTACCCGGATTTAATCCATGGAAGCAGGACTTAAGACTCGAACAGAATTCATTACCGCGTGGTTAGCTGCAGAATCGGTAGAAGTTATAGTACGTGTTTTGATAGGTATTCCTGTTTTTGTCCTGAGCCATCTGATAATTGCGTGCTTGACATACGTCGGATTGAATCTTTCAACCACAACTCAAGTCTGCCTAATTGTAGTACTCTCGGCTGTGCTGTTCTGGGTTGCCACAAGTTTGTTCGGAAGACGCGACTCATCTATCTGGCACCGAGCAGCTCACTAACTCTGTTACCCCCTTGCGGAAACGGCCTTGTTGTTTCCCAACATTCTTTGGAAAATGCTAGTGAACCTTGGTTCACCAGCGTTTCACCCAATTCTTCTTTTCGAGAACTTGATTCCACGCCTGTCAATATAGCTATTTGGTGAGGTACTCAGTTAGAATCAATTGACCGACAGAAGAGTCGGCTTTCGAAATCGGGTCCCTATTACCCTGGCGGCTCGTCAAACACAACGGATGTCGTTATGCCTTCGCACTCGCGAAGCGGAGTAGGGTTTCGATTTGGAAATTAAATGGATGAAGAAATCACTTACATTGGAAATCGAAATATCTGGGGGGGCGAGAAGCCTTTCGGCATTTCTCGCATCGATCGCCGCCAGCATCTATATATAATAGGGAAGACCGGCACCGGGAAAACGACCCTCCTAGAGAACCTCATCTCTCAGGACATAGAGCGCGGCCATGGAGTCGCTCTTATCGATCCACATGGAGATCTAGCCGAAAAGATACTCGATCTCATCCCTTCGTGGCGGACGGATCACGTCCTCTATTTCAATCCGGCCGATTCTGATTTTCCGGTCGGGTTCAATCTGATTCGCTCTTCGGTCACCAGTCGAAAGTATCTTGAAGCTTCGGCCGTAGTCGGGGCATTCAAGCACATCTGGCGCGATTCCTGGGGCCCGCGCCTTGAATACATCCTTTACGCTTCAGTCGCCGCCCTAATGGAATGCGAGAACGTCTCACTTCTTTCCCTGCCGCGGATGCTAAACGAAGTGCGCTATCGCAGGTGGATCTTGAAGCAGGTTCGCGATCCTGTCGTTCGCTCCTTTTGGGAAAAGGAGTTTGCCCAATTCGACAAGCGATTCCTGGCCGAAACGATCGCCCCGATTCAAAACAAGGTCGGGCAGCTCCTCATGGCTGCTCCGCTTCGAAACGTCTTCGGACAGGTCAAAAGCAAAATTGATCCGCGATTTATTATGGATAACAAGCGGATTTTCATCGCCGATCTGGCCAAGGGAAAACTGGGAGAGGACAAATCGAACCTGCTTGGCTCGCTTTTGGTGAGCAAGTTTCAAACAGCGGCAATGGAGCGGGCGGAAATGCCGGAAGCGGAGAGAACGGATTTCTATCTCTTCATTGACGAATTTCCGAATTTTTCGACAGATTCCTTCGCCGGCATTCTCTCGGAAGCCCGCAAATATCGGCTGAATCTTATCCTGGCCCATCAATACATGGAGCAAATGGAAAAGGAAGTGAGGGACTCGGTCTTTGGGAATGTCGGCTCGCTCGTTTCCTTTCGGGTCGGCCTAACGGATGCGCGAGTGCTTGCCAACGAATTTGGCTCTCGTTATTCTCCCGACCAATTTACCGATCTCGCAAATTATGAGATTCGCGTCAAACTCCTGGAACAAGGCGAATACGGTGAGCCGTTTCTGGCAAAAACCTCACCGCCGAGGCCGGCTTTTCACGGACATCGCCGGAATCTGATGAGCCGCTCGCGAGAAAGATTCGGTATAGACCGGAGAGTGATGGAATCAAAAATCCGCCGCTGGTTTGAGCATTAAAGGATTCGAGGATGCGCTGGACCACCAAAGATACTTTGATTGTGGTTGCTGACGTATTACTCCTGTCCATCCTGATTGTTTTTTGGAAGGTGATTGTTGGTATCGCCTTCGTCATCGTTTTCGTTCTTCTAATTCTGGGCGTGTTGGTTTTAGTCGTCATTTTTCTGAATCGAAAAATAATTAAGGAACTTTGGATTGACCACCGTGAGTTCAGTCGCAAAACAAAGCGCGAAAAAGAAGAGGCAGAAAAGGAAAGACTGCGGCTTGAGAGCGTGAAGCCCCGCTTCGCCACGATTGACCATAGCGCCTGTATTCGTTCACCGTCGCATTTTCGACTGCCTTACCGACTTCGGTTGTCAGTCCAAATTCCCAACCTAAAGATGTTCAATGAGTGGCTGGCCGAAAGCCAAACCTCCGTGGCGCTTGCCGAGGCATTCAATGATCGTGTTTTTCAACCCTTCATCCAAGAAAAAGCTTATTGCTTTTATATAGGTTGGAACGGTGGGACATCTGAAGAGAGCTTCTCAGTCCGCGCTGCTCTTATTTCGGACACTGCTAGTGGACTTGAACGGCAAGAGATTCCTATGGAGGAAGTCAAAGGAGAAGTTCAGCAGCTCTCATTTGAGAGGAACCAATATCAGATCACGGTCGACGAGTTCGCGATGGACTTGCCGTCCGATAATGTAATGGAGGAGAACTACAAAATGATAACGGATGAACAAAAGACAGTCATCCTCGCCGATCCGCGCTACAGCGGATTCGAAGAAGGTCTGGCTATCCACGCGCTGAAGCGCCGGTTGGAATATGAAAGGCAACAGTTCAAGCAGGTCCATGAATCTCATTGGGTGACGATCACGACGGAGCAGGCCGGCCGCGGGATTAAAATCAAGTGGCAGATCAACATACAGCAGGGCTTGGACCTTCTGGGTTATCGGAAATCTGGAAGCTTTTCACCTGATCAGTTTGATGAAGCGAGCAACGGAGTTTTGGTAGTCCAAGCTACTAGAAGCGGCGAAGTCATCGAGTTTTTGAAAGAGGGCGAGACATATTTTTATACGTTTCTTTGGCGCCGGTCGATACCACGTCCTTTTACATACTGGGCCGCCTCTCGGTTCCAAGTAACGTTGATGACTGAGGACGAACGCAGACTAATCGCCGACGCTATTCGTCGAATTCAAGGACCAGAAAAACAGGAGACGCTCGACCCTGCCATTTCTCGCGCACTGAAGGAACTTGGCAGATACCGGCAATTTGAAGACGCAATGAGAAATGCTGAAAAAGAGGCGGTCGCCGATATTCAAAAAACGCCTCTTAGCGACAGCGAGAAACGCGAGGAGATCGAAAAACTGCGGGACCAGGTAGCGCTCATTCGAGAGAGGTATCAACAATAAAAAACCCTCGATCTAATCGACGGTCTCGGGATACAAGAACCCGTAAAGGCGGAAGATATGCTTCACACTTTTTTCGGCGTGCAGCATAATGGCTTGATTACCCGTTTTGACGAATTCCTGGCGATGCTTGTCTTCGACAATTGCCAGATGAAACCCGAAAGCGAGCCTCCTCACTTCTTCGAGGTAGAGACTCCAGACTTTTTCCTGTTGCTTCGCGGGATAACGATTAATGGTGTCTTCCAAGGCGGGCAAGGCAACCTTTAACATTTCCTCCAGCGCAGACGCATCCTCGAGTCTCGGCGCGTCGCCGATGAGGTGCTTCTGAATTCGCTCGACTTCCTTTTTCAGACGCATAAATCCTTTCGTTCCAGATTGGCAGTTGAGAGCCCATTTTCGGAATGAAACTGGGCCTCTTTCTGCCAACAAGGAAGCGAGAAAGTCCGCAGGAAATCTAATCAGCAGTGTACCATAAAATGACTCGTTAGGCAAGTGCCTAACGAGTCAACCGAGAGCTATACTCCAGTTAGAAAGGTAGGTTCTATGACTAACTGGATAGATATTAAGGAACTGCGAAAGCGGTTGAGCTTTGCTGATGTGCTTCGGCACTACGACGTCGAATTGAAGGAAGGTGTTAAGCAACACCACGGCTTTTGTCCGCTACCTTTACACAAAGGCAAACGGAACTCGCCGTCGTTCTCGGCAAATCTTGAACGTGGAATCTGGCAGTGTTTCGGTTGTGGCGAAAAAGGCAACGTCTTGGACTTCGCCATTCTCATGGAACGAGCGAATCCAAAGAGCGGCAAGGATGTTCGGCGCGTCGTCTCAGAACTTCAGAAGCGTTTTGTCGGCAAGTTATCGCCGATTGAAAAGCACAATGAGGAGGGAAGAAACGGCAATGATCAAGCGGTCATCAATGCTCCGCTCGATTTCGAACTGAAGGGTTTGGATGCGACACATCCATATCTCTCCGATCGCGGCTTCACAAAGAAGACGATCGCGCAGTTCAACTTGGGCTATTGCACACGCGGACTTCTCGCTAATCGCATCGCCATTCCGCTGCACAATGTTGAAGGGAAGTTGGTCGGCTACGCCGGTCGCGTCGTCGATAACGAAGTGATTTCGGAAGACATTCCGAAATACAAATTCCCCGGCAGGCGTAAACGAAAGGGAGTGATATACGAGTTTCGTAAATCGCTCCTCCTCTACAACGCGCATCGAGTCGTTGCGCCTGTCGATAACCTTGTGGTTGTCGAAGGCTTCGCGAGCACCTGGTGGCTTACACAAGGGGACATTCGAAACGTCGTAGCGACGATGGGAGCAAGTTGCAGTGCCGAGCAAGGCAAGGTGATGGCTTCACTTGTATCTCCAAGCGGATGTGTCTGGATTCTTACAGACGGTGATGCCGCTGGCGAACGATGTGCCACTGACATCTTGTTCCAGGTCGCGGATTCCCGCTTTGTGCGATGGTCTCGACTCGTGGACTTCAAACAGCCAACCGGATTCTCACCGGCGGAGCTTCAGAAGCTCCTTTGGGGAGCAACGGTATGAACGGGAAAGGCAGAAAACCTTCACCGTTACAATCGACCAGAGCCAATCGCTGAATGAGTCAATCGACGCCGGAAGATACGACGAAGTCAACGAAGCGATCCGATCGGTTAACTTTCCGTGGAAGCGGAAAGGCAGTCGAAAGGTCGAGCTGTTACTCGTCCAATTCGACCGGCCTCTTGCGCCGGGGGAGATAAGAAAGCTGATGGAAAACCGGGGCTATCGACCAGCATTTATCGAGGAGCTTCTCGCGCTTGGACGGGAGCAGCCGGACATCCAAAGAAAGATCCCGATTGTCGCTTTGGGTTCCGGTCGGATTATTCAAGGCCGTCGACGCGCAACCTGTCTTGGCGGCAGTCAATCCACGCGCTCTCTTCAACTCGTGGTGATTTACCGCAGATGGAGCGCGTGCTACCGCTTCGTGTTCATTAAGGAATAGGCAAGCGATCCAGCACTGGGTCGCTTTTTATTTAGCCTAACGAATAGTCTTGCTCTCTTTCGAGATTTTAGAAAGCATCTCGCTTTTGGTGTTCCCCATGCCCAAGCTGTACGACGGAAATATCTTTCAGAGAATTTGCGATGTTGGAGTTCGCGCCGTCCAAACTCGTAGTCGGGCAACTGCCACCCTCATCAGAATGTGATGCGATACTACATAGCTCATAATCAAAACGAACAGCCATCGACGATTCGGTCGACAACTTGCGTCACACGATGATTCACACGAAACAGCGACGTAAAAAGAAGAGAGTAAAAGAAACAACATTAGGCACCGCAAAGCGGCGCATAATCAAAGATCCCGTCTGGGGAAATATTCAGTTGCTTTCTTGGGAACGAGCTTTGGTTAATCATTTTATTTTCAATCGCCTTCACAATATCATCCAAAACTCGAGCGGGTATCGAGCGTACCCGGGCCTCAGGTCGTCAGATTTGCACATACGATAGGCGTAATGCATGTCGCGGCGCAGCTCTTTGCCAATGCATCAGCAAACGCCGAAGAGCCGGGCTTCAGGGCACTGCAACAAGAAGCGAGCGCTCTATCACGGCAGGCACGCAAAGAGTTCATCCACCTGAAGCCATTCTCGACGAAATGTCCGCATCGTTTGCGTGCCGCAAAAACCTTCTCCTTGAATTGGCGGTTCTACGCGTTGCCGCGCTAATCCACGATATTGGTCATCTGCCCTTTAGCCATATCTTCGAAAACGCTCTCGAAGCGTTTTTGGGAAAGAAGATAGATATCGCGCTTTCGGTTAGTGACGACGCAACCGTCCATCGCAATAAGCTGATAGACCTCATAGAGCAGACTCGCGCTTCTAGGCAGCAGTTGCGTAAACCGCAGTTAGGCAAGAAACGCTCGGTGCACGAGCTGATCGGGTTGGTTCTAGCACGGCAACTATTAGCAGAGTTAAAACGATTAGAAGAGTCAAAAGAGAAAGAGGACCTCTCCGGTGCTGGATTAGCTCAGCTAAGGTTTACGATGTTTCTTTTGAAGGCCGCCATAGACCTTTTGCGTGGCCACACATTGCCCATCGCAGCATCTGCTCTGAGTGGGACAATTGACGCAGATCGTATCGACTTCACAAAGCGCGATGGAATTACATCAGGGCTTTTTCAGTCAGGCATCGACTTCGGCCGGCTATTTTCTTTGTACACAGTCGCCAAACGGGCCGGCGAGAAGCGTACTTACTGGATCACACCATCACCTCGAACTATCTCGGACACAGAAAAACTCCTGTGGGAACCATTTCAGGATTATCGTTATATCAATGCTCATCATAAAGTACATCTTTATGACGAAATTTTGGAAAACATCATCGTTCGTATGATAGCAGCTGGTCAGCTCAACGATTTTCTCGCAAATAACCTGGTTACTGGAATCAGAGCACACCTCGAGTTCGAAGGACAGGCAGCGTCAAGCAAAGGGGATTCTAGGAGTGTAGCTTGAATTCGATGATCCGTGGCTCGAAAGCCACATTCGATCAACCTATAAACGATACGTTATTGACCCAGATCCGACCGCGAAGCTTCTATCCGGTGATATTCATGAAGATACATACTTCGAAGCGTATATCGAAGATCGCGAAAAGTTTAAAACTCTGTTCAAGACAGAAGATGAATTTTGGAAACAATGCGCGAAGACCCATACGTTAAAGGCTTTGTCGGCGGAAGGAGTCGCAGCCACAGATCCGGAGCGCAACAACATTCGACGCAACAGACGAAAGTTAATTCAAGAAACGCTAGAAAAGGCTAAATACTCTTTGCAGAAAAAGCTCTCCGACGTCATGAATGTGGTCGCTACTGTGTTGGGGCTGGACAAGCCGTAAGATACGTTACGGCATAGCCGATGAACAAGAAGCCATTGAGTTGGGTGTTAGCTCCTTAAGAGAGTTTCTGAGAACAAAAAAATATGAGACGGCGCCATTCAATTGCTGGTACACTCTTTCTTCAGAGCTGCCAGAGGACAAGCTTCGACCCAAGATCGTTGAATCCATTGATCACTTTTTGGCCGCCGAAGGCAGCAAGTTGACCGAGCTAGCCAGGATCGATAATCCATCGTCGGTTTAATGTTGCGCTGGGCACATCGGCCGAGACATATCATCCTTCCGCGAAAGGCGAAAAATTAAAACTCCACCCTGATCAGAGTGAGGTGGAGTGACCTACCAAACGGGATTGTGACGGTAACGCAAGAAGCCATTCTTGTCGTCAACTGATCCGTCCGCAATCAATTCGTCCAAATATTCGCCTAACGAACGGCCCGATACGGGGGACCCGTTCTGGAAGGCTTTAAGTAGGTTGTTTCGCTTGACACCGCGAATTAGCAACACGGTCATTTTGTTGAAATCTGCGAGGTCGTTTTCGATAATTTCTTCAAAGCTCATTGTTGTCTAATTATCGACTTCTATTACGTATGATACCAAAATTGCGTGCAAAAAATGAACCGGGGCGGTCAACCGGCTGCCCGCCGCAGTCTATCTAGTGCGAGCAATCTATGAGCCAAACGGCAGCAGCCCACAAATCTTTTTAGGTACTTATTCACAGGCCGCAAGCGGTTGAAGGACTTTCGCGGCCCTCTGGAAACAAGGCCAACTTTCTTCATAGCTCCTTCCATTAGCGCCTCGCGCCAAGACTGCCGCCGATAAGCGCGAGTTGGTGGCTTAAGTTGAAGAGCGATTTCCTTCATTGCCTCGTCATAATCGACCGGGCGAATCCAGATTTTGCCAACTGGATCTGCCAAGACTTCACTGAACGTGGAGAGATAAGCCAGCGTTCTGATTGGCGGATTGCTTTCGAGTAATGCTTGGCGCTGTGTTGTTTCGTCGTTCGGCATTTTTCAAAACGAGAAGCACACGAAACGGAAACTCTTTATATTCCGATCCGGGCTTTCCATGCGCAACGGCAAAACCTCCCGATTTGTAGTGATCGAGATAGCAACCAGCGCGATTTACAAGCGTGTTCTGCGTTTCGGTTGAACGATCGACTTCAAGAAAAAATGTGTGCTCTGAAACGCCGCCATCTTTTTCCTTTTCATGAATGCGAATGAAGCCGTCCGGTTTTACCAAAACATCATTGCCGGAGCCGGGCCGGTTCGCTTTGAATTCGTGGAGTTGCGGCCATGTGCTGAATTCGGCAATGGTAAACGTTTCCGATATTTTCAGCGCCGAATAAAACGCCGCCTTCACGTCCATCACTTCAAGCTCGTGTCGAATGGTGAGCTGGGTGACATCGGCCCGCTTTTCGAATGCCGTTGTCGAGAGTCGCGGAAAATCCGCGATTGCGCTCTGCTCGGTGAGCAGTGCGTGGCTTTTACGGGTCAAACAAACAGAGGGCTCGTTGACGCGACGCTTGCGCTCGCTGATCAATCCAGCCGCTTTAAGTTTTTGAAGGCGCTTCTTTGCGGCCTCTCTTTTGCCATCAAAATAGAGAGCCGCGATATGAGCAGCGATGATTACGCGTACTCAAACAGACCGCGCAACAAAGCGAAATCTCGCTCCTGAAAGTAAACCGAATTAAATCGGACCCTCCGAACCGGCATGGGCTGGAGTATATCATGCCCGAAAGCGCCGTGAATTCGCGGTTTTTGGAGGCATTCGAAATAATGGTAGTATTTGCGAATGGATAAAGGCGCACATTTCTTTAAATGTGATTTTCAAGTTCACACCCCTCGTGATGAGGGTTGGAAGGGTGGAGACGCGATTACTGAGGCGGAGAGAAAAGCTTACGCTGAAGAATTGGTTCTCGCTTGTCGCAAGAAGGGTATCGGCGCAATCGCAGTAACGGATCATCACGATTTGGCGTTTTTTCCTTTCGTAAAAAAGGCCGCTCAAGAGGAACTTGACGATTCAGGGCAGCCTGTCGCGGCAAATCAAAAATTAATCGTCTTCCCAGGTGTTGAGCTAACTCTGACGTCTCCCACGTGTCAGGCACTATTGATTCTCGACGCGGATTTTCCTGAAAATCTCTTCCAAAGTGTTCTCACAGCGTTGGGCATTACGCCGGCAGCTTCGACGGATTCGCGAACGAAACCCGTGGAGCGAATTCCTCAGGACGCCGTGAATGGCCTCCCCGATCTTTACGACAGGCTCAATGTCCACGGCTTTTTAAAGGGAAGATTCATCGTTCTTCCAAATGTTAGCGAAGGCGGAAACAGCACAGTGTTGCGCTCGGGTTTCGGTGGACATTACAAGACAATGCCGTGCGTTGGCGGCTATGTCGATGGAGACATCGCCCAACTTGGAGACGGAAACAAAACGATCATTGCCGGAAAGAATCGCGAATACGGATTTAAATCAATTGGTGTTTTTCAAACTTCCGATAATCGACATCGCAATCACAAGGAACTCGGGAAATTTACAACCTGGGTTAAATGGTCTGAGCCAACGGCTGAAGCTCTGAGACAGGCGTGTTTGGCTAAAGAATCGAGACTTTCACAAACCGAACCGGAGCTACCAACGGCATGGATTACATCCCTCACGGTTTCCAATTCGAAATTCCTAGGACATCTCGATTTAGAATTCAACGAACAATACAGTGCCATCATCGGCGGGAGAGGAAGCGGCAAGTCAACAATCCTCGAATATCTTCGGTGGGGGCTCTGTGATCAACCTGTAGAGAACGACGAATCGGATATTGCTCCGGTTCAAGCAAAGCGAAAAAGCATAATAAACGACACTCTGGTTAAGCGGGACGGCGAAGTCCACGTCACATTTCTCCTCAACGATGTCGAACACATCGTTAAGCGGAATTCAAAGACACAAACAATTTTGTTAAAAGTGGGCAACGGGGACTTTGCTCCGACAACGGAACAAGAGATTAGAAATCTCCTGCCGATCCAAGCTTACAGCCAAAAGCAACTAAGCAGTGTTGGAGTCAGACTGGATGAATTGAAGCGGTTCGTCGCACTTCCGGTCAAACATGCACTAGATCAGATTCGTTCCGACATTCGCGATCTCGAAGCAAAAATTCGCGTGACATACGTCAAACTTCTTCGGAAACGCGATATTGAAGCCGAAATATCAAAATACACGCTCGAAATTGATTCGCTCACGCAGCAAGTGGTCGCACTGCGGAAAACACTCAAGGGACTCAGTAAAGAGGATGAAGACATAATTAAGCAGAAGCCCCTCTTTGATACCGAAGAACTGATAATTGACGATCTAAAAAATGAACTCGCAAGAGTGACCGAGATAATCGAGCCACTTGAACAAGAAACTTTCGGTGAAGGTGTTGGAGAGAAATCTGACGATGAAGAAATTCATAACGCGGAACTCATCAAAAAAATCAGAGAGCAATTTTCACAGAAGTTCCGGGAAGTAAATAAACAGATCAGAACCCTCGCGCAGCTCGTCGCTCCGTCGGCGCTTAAATCGATCGATGATGCTGTAAAAGAATGGAATCAAGAGAAGGAAGATTTTGAGAAGAAATACGAGGCGGCTAAAAAGCGAGCGAATGTAAATCAGCAACAACTTACTCAAATTGCCAACTCTGAGAAGCGCATCGGAGAGCTGAAAAAAATCCAACTAAAGAATAAGAACGAGCTGGCCAAGCTTGGAGAACCGGAGAACGCCTACCAAGAATTACGCAAGCGATGGAATGATTGTTATGTAAAAAAGATCAAGGTCTTGGGCGAGCAGTGCAAGAATTTCTCTTCTCTCTCAACAGGTCTAATAAAAGCGGATATCGAACGAAGCTTGGATGTCGAATTATTGAAAGAGCAATTTAAAGCAGCATTCGCCGGGCTAAACATCAGGGGAGAGAAAATCGACAATCTCTGCGATTGCCTCTTAGAAGCAGCAGAGCCTGTCACCGCTTGGAATGGAGTTCTTTCTGAGTTGGAAGAACTTTTATCACATGATGCTGAAGGAACAGCGCCTCTACCAGCGTCGCCCTTACTGGACAAATGCGGTTTAAAGGAAAATGATAAGCTGCGAATAGCGTCAGGATTTGACGCCGAGAAATGGTTAGACCTGTCCCTTGTCGAGTTGGAATTCAATCCCGTCTTCCAATACTGCACAAACATAACAAAAAAAGAATACATACCGTTTGAGGACGCTTCGGCCGGACAACAAGCGACTGCTCTTTTTACAGCACTTCTCAATCAAGAGGGTGCACCGCTTATCATCGACCAACCAGAGGACGATGTTGATAGCAAGCTCGTCCAAGACATTGTCGCACGTATTTGGACGGCCAAATCTAAGCGCCAATTGATTTTTGCGAGCCACAACGCCAACTTTGTTGTGAACGGCGATGCGGAATTAGTCGTCTGCTGCGACTACCGAAAAGAAGGTGATCAGACTGCGGGGCAAATCAAACTCACTGGTGCCATCGATAACCAGAAAATTCGCGAAGAAATAACTTTGGTGACTGAGGGCGGTAAAGAGGCCTTCAAGCTTCGTAAAGAGAAATACGGATTCTAATTAGCGGATTTTCCGCTTGGCAGTTGTCGGCTCGTCTGCCGTTTCTCGGAATAGTGTTTCCGAAAAAGTCTCCGCTCGTTCCGCGATTTGTTCTTGGGCGTCCGCCGCGGGCAGCGCGAACGGCAGCTTTTTATAACACCCCTCCAGAAACCGCTTCGCTCGGTCCTCGCCTCCCGGCCTTTTGCTAACTTCCGGTGTGTAAATCGAAACGGGGGAGTTCATTCCGACAATCCGCACCACTCCCTGCCGTTGTTGCTGGTCAAAAAGAACAGCCATCGCGCGAAAATGCTGCTCTTCTAAGGACTCGAATTGAACGTGTGATAATTCGTAGCCGAAAACGGGAACAAGCATCGGTACGGTAGTTTCTGACGCCGTTTCGCTTTCGGACCACGAGGCGCTATCGCTCGCTGAATCGGAAGCAAAGCTGCTCCACGACTGGCTTGTCGAACCAGGAACGCCAGCATCATCAAAAAGATTTGTGCCTCCAAACCCTGAACCGGCAGCATGTCCGTGCTGCGTTCCTCCTCCACTCCCAGATGAACGGCTCGTCCCGTATGCAGTTTTGTTTTCTTCGCGGTAATCCATCACTTTTCGGTTGTAGAGCTCCAGTTTTACTTTGTCAGGATCCATCGCTCCCATGAAAAGCCACTTAGCCATGGCGCTAAGATTTTCTTCGTGCTGCAGTCGGAAAACGACCTTGCTCGACGCGTTCTCCATGATGGAGTTGTAGACACGCCGACCGTTCTCCCCGCGATCGAGCAATTGATTCGGAAACTGATGTGCCATTGTGAGATGAAGGCCGAAACCGCGGGCTTCGTCGAGATTATCGGCGATCGTGGGTGTGACGAATCGTTGGAACTCGTCGAGGTAAATATAAAAGGGTTTGACGCCATCCCGTTTGCCGCGCTCCTGGGCGGCCGTCCAGAGGTCGCTGAGGAGTAGCGTGGCAAAAAGCTCGGCATTCTCTTTTGAAACTCTGGCGCGTTCGGTCGCCAGACTGACGAGAATAATTGCGCCCCCATCAAGGGCTTGGCGCAAATCGAGCGAAATATTCGGCACGCCGAATATCAAGCGAAGCGTCTCGTTATGAATGAAACGCCTGAGGCGATTTACCGTGCTTCCGATTTGCGCTTCAAAATCTTTTGCCGACAGCGTATCGGCAAACTGCCAGTCCTGACGCGATGGCTTGTGTTTCAAATCCGCAGTGAGCTGATAGCGGATTTGTTTTTCGATTCGGTCAATGAGGTGTTCGGATTCAATTAAGGTCAGCTTTTTCTCGTAAAGCGTCCGAATGACGTTCTCGGCCCAACGAGCAAAAAGCGGAGTCTGGTCTGTTCCGCCCTGGCCCCAGACGTAGGCCATTGCCGCAATCAGATTGTCGACAAGGACGCTCGGATTGGCGAGCTCTCGTTGGCGAACAACGTTGTATGCGACAATCCAATCGTCCTGCCTGAGATCGATCGGAATAATTGGCCGCTCAAGTTCCGTCCAAGCGAGCCAATTTATGAGATTGTCGTAAAGCGAGCCGTGCGGGTCGAGAACGAGCATTCCGCATTTGCTCTTTGACCAATTGCGGATGTCCTGGCGAATCAAGTTTTCCAAAAACTTCGATTTGCCGGTCCCAGTCCCGCCGCAGACGTAGAGATGTTTGTCGCGCTCGTCTCGCGGCAGACCGAGACTGCGGTCCCGGCCGGGCATCTTGCCGAGAATCAGGTCGTTTCCAGGGGAGCGCCGCACGGTGTTTTTTTTCATGATTTTTAGCGTAATATAAAGTGTGGACTTCGATACCTGGTATAAGGCACATCCTGCTTATTTTGAACACCCGTCCGATGGCTTAGTGGACTGCGTCGCTCGCTTTTCAATCGCACCCGGACTTGCACTCGACCTTGGTTGCGGGCAAGGCCGGAATGCTGTTTGGCTCGCATCAAGGGGTTTTAAAGTCACTGCTATCGACAAGTCCGCCCAGGCAATAGAGTTCCTGATAGGTTTGGCAGCCAAATATCACTTTTCGATTGATACTCGGGTTCAAGATATTACGACATGCGAATTAAATAAGGGCGCCTACGACCTTGTGGTCGTTCAGACCACCCTGAATCATCTAAATCCCCCTGAGGCAATCCCTGAATGTTGCCAGAAAATCATACAAGCATTGACATATGGTGGTATTTTATACTGTGTTGGCTTCACAACTGAGGATCCCGGTTTCTCCAAGGGAGATAACCGAAGCGAGTGTTCGGGCTTTTGCACGTATTATTTCTCTTGTCGAGAATTGATGTCCTATTTCGCAGAACTGGACTGCTTGTTCTACGATGAATATTCGAAAATTGACGACTCGCATGGACCGCCGCACAAACACGGAAAAGTTAAACTCATTGCCCGCCGAAAACCCACAAATTTGGGCGATTTCGAGTTGGGTTTGCAAATACCCCGATGAACTAGTCCGCATGGCCAGAGCATCAAAGTTCGATGCTGTGGAATGGGATCTGAATTATATCCCGGTTCCGTTGGCGGCGAAGCGTATCCGAGACTTGAGAGCAGCATTCAAAAAGAGCGGCATTAAAGTTCGCTATCATCTGCCGCACTCCAGTTGTGATATCAGCAGTCCAGTGAAACATATTAGCCAGACATCCCACGTCTATCTGCAGCTGAATATTGAGCAAATCGCTAGATTAGGTGGCGAATATTGTGTGATGCATTTTGGCAGCACAAATAATGCCCCTCCAGAATCGTTGACTCGACTTTGCAAATTGGTTGAATTTGCACATTCATTAGGAGTAATGATCGCGATTGAAAACCTGATGACAGGGATCACCGCCAATGCTGCTCGCTTGAAAACTATCGCTCTCCGCAGCGGCACGACAATCGCACTCGACATAGGCCATCTCGGCGGGGTTGAGAAGCTTCGCGGTTTTCTAGAGATTCTAGGCAACCTCGTAACGCACGTTCATTTCTATCGATACCAAGATCGCTATCGCAACCACGTTCCATTTTTGGCGGGTGGCCACGAAGTGGCGCGAGTCGTCAAGCTGCTCAAGGAAAGGTGCAGTGCTTCTTGGTGGACCTGTGAGATGGACAGTGTTGAGGATTGTATTCGTACGCGAAAGGCAGCAATAGACGCTTTGCGCCGACTGCGTGAAGATTAAATGTAGAAATCCTTCAGGGCAAAAGCTTCGCTATTCCAGTCCGGCCAAAAGTGCTTTGCAATAGTCGATTCCAGGATGATTTGGATTTTTGGCTAGATTTTCTCTCATAAGCTTAATGGCCTCATCCTGGAGCACTCCGTGCCGTATCTCAGGCGTCTTATCTCCCATCTTCGCGATCGCTGTAATGTACTTTGTGCCGCCGTCTGGTTTAGCTGGCATCGCAAATACAATTTCATCAACGGCACATTGCATCGCTGCCCCTAGACACATCAAACACGGCTCGAGCGTCGTATAAATGACAACTGGACGTGCAACAGAAAAAATCTTCCACCCCGAACTCCGCAACGCTATAAGTTCCCCGTGAGCAGTAATGGTCCCTTGCCTCGCAACGCTGGTTTGGCCTCTAGCTAACTCTGCATCGCCCGCAACTATCACGCAGGCGATAGGGTGCTCTCCAGCATTCATTGCCTTGCTCGCCTCCCCTAAGGCGACCCTCATCCATTTTTCATCTTTGTCTTTTTGATTCATGCAAAATTGCCTTCTACTGACTTTGCTCTGACTTCAAATGCATTTATACGATGCGACACGATTCACTTTTCATTATTGGTAACCTTTAGCGAAATACGATGAATGCCCTTAATAAGCCAGGCGCGCATCCTTGGAGAGATGAGATTGGCTACTATGCCAACGACCAGCCCAAGCACAACACTTCCAATGAACATTTGCTGCCACGACTCAGGCACTTTCTTCCACCAGCCGCCCACGACAGAAGGGGCGTTAACAATATAAACCAATTCTCCTATCGCCACCAGTACCGCGACAGCAAAAGCGAGCGGCCATCGAACCGCCCGTGTCCAGGCACGGCCATGGAAAAGGTGCTCACCATAGGCTTCGTGGGCGTAGTCGAGGACTGCAAGGGCCTCTGCGGTAGTCCATGTCGATATTGATGCGTTCACTTGAGATCGGTCTTGCAGGTGCCAAAAACCGCCAATCTCGTCTTGGTGGTCCAAAAAGAATTGTATCAAATTTTCGACCTGCTTTCCAAAATAGCGGCAACGAATCAAGCATTCAAGCACGTCTACTAGCGTATTGGCGTGAAAATAGACCTGGCCAGGAGCGCCGCTCACAACATATGACTCGATGTTGATTTTCCAAAGGGGCTCGGTCGAAAGAATGAACCCTATTGCTGCCTTAATGAGTGAACTACCGGGTTCGTATCTTGCTGACTGTATTAGCGTGGATACGACGCGAGCCGTATTTGCCGGGTCGCTTGATGTGCCCGTCCTATTTCCCCACCCTCCGTCACGTCCAACGTTGGAAATTAGACAGTCGATCGCTTGTTGAACTCCGCGAGATTCAGCATAACCGGCAGAATAGAAACCCCGGAGGGCATAACACGTGGCCATAGTGCTGCTTTTCTTACCCTCAGTTGTGTCGGGTTCAACGCCCCAGTCTCCAGCTTTGTTTTGTGCGTTATGAAGCCAATTCAAAGCCATCGACTGGGCATCCTGGATACGACGCACTAATGCATCGTTCGACTGAAACGATATTGCCGCCAAAGAAAGCGCTGTAACTGCGTGACCAGTGGCCATCGTTGACGTATGTTCGCTACCAACACTAATCGGCCACCCCTCTTGAGCATTCTGTCGCCCCAGCAGGAATTCCACCATTCCACGTACGTCAACGAGGTGTTTATTGGGGAAATAACGACTCAGTAAGAGCGCTTCAACAGTCGATGCAGTTGTCCAGCAGCCGGAGACATCTTGCACATGGACTGCCGGAATGCCGTTATCAGCGTTCCGGTGGTTCAGAAGAAAGCCAATGGCTTTAGACTGTACGTGCCGTAATGATGTAGTGCGATTTTCTATAGAGCCGTTTTAGCACGCGACACAATGGCAGACAACTTTTCAAAGAATTGCCCACTTCGTAGCGTCGATCCGGGGGCTCACAAAATTTGGCTTTCATCCATCGGTTCATTCGATCGCGTTCGCCGCGATATGGATAATTTCAGGAGAAAGGTGACGTGCACCTGTCTGAAGTAGAAAGCGCTCCAATTGCGGGGAATCGCGAATAATTACTTTTGGCGGTATGGCAGGATCATCCGATTCCGAGCAGAAACCTCTCAGTCTCCCGATTGATATCGAGCAGGTTGGCTCCGCCAATGGAAGGTCTCACCACGCCGCCGTAGACGTGAATGGGCGCCGAAGTATCGTCAAATCGAATCTCGAATCCTCGGTAGCCCAGGCCGCCCAGATTGGCCGGAGCGGCCGTAATTAAGGTGGGTGTCCGGTAAGTCCGTTCACGCAATTCTGCAGTTGCTGCGTCACTAAGAAACCAGCGGGGATTCGGTCTTCCGGAAAAGATGTTAAGAGTTACTGTTACAGACATTTCGACTCCTTTCCAATGTTATACGGTTTTTAAACAGTGAAGTTGTAAACAAACGTCTGAACTGAGCCAAAGTTTTGCTCAGCGTGCGGTAAGAACACAGGCGCCCTCCCGAAAAGCGAGGTTTTTGCAGAAAACTTGGAAACTTCGCCGAAGAAAAGCCGTATTACCTTTTAGACACGGTTGCGGCTTCATCGCGGATAACAACAGGAGCAGAATCTTCGGGAAAAGCATCAACCGCAGTCCATAAAAGCGAAAAATTCTATGCCTCAAAAAATCGTAGATCTATCCGCCCGGTCATCGATCATTCGAGATGAGCCTTGGCACCTCCATTTTTGGGAGTCCACGCCTGCCGAGCTTATGAGCTTCTTTATCAATCCGCGAGGCGAACTGGAGAGAATGGGCATTTCACTGCCCAAGGATTGCCGCATCGAAACAACCGTTGAGAATCACGATTGGATCGCCGGCAATACCAAGTTCGCCGAGGATAACGGACCGATTATCATTTGCGGGACCGGTGGCGGCAATATTGCCAAGAATTATTACAAAGTGTCCTTCTATGGGCACAAAGAGAGTGACGTCGGTCGTCACAAAAAAGAGTTGCTCCACGGTTCGAGCGAAGAGCAGCGCATGGCACGCTGAACCGCGGTATGCTCGCCCGAGTAAATCAACAAATGCCGGTAGTGAGCTTACCGAAAAACTCTCCGGGCGGAGCGGGTACGAAAAGCGCGCGGCAGGCCCAATCGAGTTCAACTGAACAATTTCCACTGCATGTGAATAATTCAACCTCAAACCCTTAGAAAGACTGCTTTATGCCCCAGCCATCCTATCCTCCATGGGTAATTTATCTCCCATTCGCCACGACCGTGTACATCTACGGCTATACCAATGCGGCTTTTAACCAAAAGATCGTCGCCACGTTTGAGAACGGCTTCGTCTTGACGATGCTTGGTCAAGGGGAAGGCAATAAAGCAACCAACCCAGCTACCAATGTCTTTACCACCCCCTCTTCTGGCTCTCACCTTAATGGTTACCAAGTTAGCGTCCAAATCTTCAATCAGCAGGCCGGCAACTGGGTTACCTCGCAGGTCGCTGGTGCCGGGTGCAGTCTCGGCTGGACCGCCGCCACCTATCTTGTTGCTTCCGAGGACTGGGTTGATGTGGATTGGAACGACGCGGTGCTGCAGTTCATCTGGTACAACCCACCTGCCGTTCGCAACGCTGCTCTGACTGCCAGAAAGAAAATCATCGCTTCGGCCAATGCAAAAGAGAAAAAAGCATAAGGGCTTTCATGCAACTTGATGCCAGTCAAATCAACCGCCTGCTGCCGATCAAACAGGCCGCAGAAAAAAAGCTCATTACGATTTCTGGTGTGACCGGAGTGGATGTCGGTCTGAAGGAAGTAGGCGGAGAGCCGACAGGCATTTACGCGATCTTGGTCTTTGTCAAAAAGAAAGGTAAGTACAAACCCAAAGACAAGATTCCCGAAAAGATCGCCGGTGTGCCAACCGACGTAATTGAGGCGACCTTTACGCATCGCACGGCCGCGGTAGCGGATCCCGAGATCGACACGACGCGCTACGACCCCGTTCAAGGCGGCAGCTGCATCGCCCCAGCCCGATTCGATAACTATTACGGCAGTCTTGGGATGTTGGTTAAGGACAGCAAGAGCGGCGCGCAGCTCTGGCTTAGCGCCTATCACGTTCTGTGCGACGACAATTCATGGTCGAACCCGGGAGTGGACCGGCGTATCACCCAGCCAGCCGTCGGAGAAGGCGGCAACGCTAACAGGGATACGATCGGAGACGTGCAGCGTGGAGTCTATGGACAGGTGGTTGTGCCATGGGGATACGATTTATATGTTGATTGCGCTGTCTGTTCCGTCACCGGACGCACGCCGTCGTCTAACATTCTCAGGATCGGCACGCCAAAAGGAGCGCAAAATGCCTCATTGAACGATCTCGTGCGCAAATACGGCGCGACGACTCTTTCTACCACTGGCGTTGTCGCAAGCACTAACTTTACCGCCAATGTCGAAGGCGTCTGGTTCTACTATCAGTACCGCGTGTCGCCGCCGTTTCCGGGTGGTGCTGCGTTCTCGCAGCCGGGCGATTCCGGCGCCGCGGTTATAGACAGCGATTTCTTCGCCAACGGACTAGTGATTGCAGGGAGTGGAACCTACAGTGTCGTCAATCCTATTGGGCAAATCCTCGAAGCTCTCTCGATCCAGATGCCTTAGTACATTACCAAGCTAGCGACTATAACAGGCACAACCAACCGCCAAACGAGGAGACTTCATATATGTTAGCAGAGAAATCACTTTCGCGGGCGCTAGAAGGAACAGGAACTTTTGTCGATTTTTCCGGAATCTGGATAAACGAACTTAAGTCAAAAATGATAATTTCTCAGAAGAACGATGTGCTGAGCGGCAGCTATGAAAGTGCCGTTGGCGAGAGTGGCCAGAAGACGACCGGCACCTTGCAGGGTTACGTCGATGGAGGCTTAATTGCTTTTACCGTCCATTGGAAAGATTTTCAGGCAATCACCGCTTGGGTCGGTCAACTTGATCCGAAGGATCCCAAGCAAATCAACACTCTCTGGCAAATGACAAAGCAGGTCGCACCGGGTGAGGAATGGGCATCCATAAATGCAGGTGCGGATTATTTTACCAAGCAATAGCAGACTGGCAGCTGCGCGTATAGTCCCGCAGTTCTTGGAATGTTGACACCAAGAAATATCGTTCCGATGACTTACGAAGAAATTCACAAAGAGCTAAAAACCTGTTCGGAGACAATGGGAAGTTTGTGGCCGAATGCGAACGAGGCCGAGGTATCGGGACTTTGTAGTCGCGTTAACGAACTTTCGAATGAAGTCGCTGAGTTGGCTGATCCGAACGTCGCGATCCTGAAGGCAGAAGTTCGTGCGATTAAGAGCCGCTTGGAGTTCTTCAAGGCTCCCAATTCTCCGCTTCGCGATAATCGCAAGCTACTTTATCAAGAAGCCGGTCAGTGGGCTCGCCATTTCAGCACCGTTCGTATGACCGTAATAACGTTTACCATTACAACTTGTGCCGCCTTCATAGCACTGCAAAAAGACTGGCCTCCAAACAAGTCCGTCGTTATTCCGGTCGGCATTTTGTGGCTGCTAGGAATATTGACGTTTTGGATTTTCACGTCCTACACCTATCACAAAATCCGCCAGCAGCAGAAAAACCACCCGCTCTTGGCCTCCGATTTTGGCGATGGCTTGAGGCCTCATCGTATCCCTTTTGACGGCGCCTCTCTAATCATTCCCGTATTGAGTGGCGGCTACATTTGGCTCCTCACACTGGCAAACCCTTGCGGAACAGCTTGGTGGACATGGGTTTTTTGGTGTTTGATCGTAGCCTATGGCGTATATTCCCGTTTGATCTAAAGAGAAAATTGATTAAAAACTGAAGGCGCCTTGATTTGCATAACTGCGGGAGAAGTCCCGAGTGGCACGACCGAGTGAACGGCCGCAAGACTGAAATTCTTGATGAACAAGGCCGAGTCGTCCGAGTCGAAGAATTTTCTTCTGGCGATTTCGCCTACTGAGCACCAATCTGGAAACCTGTTCTGGGGGAACATCGCCCCCTCCCATGCCTTCGGTGTGAGGGGCGGTGAACTTCTTTGTTCAATTTCCCTAGCCCGTCCGATTTTCCTAAAGTGAATTCACTTCAACTCTCGCAGCCGTCTCTCCAAAATCTCGCCCAACTGTTCGGCCTTTTTCCACAGGAGCACGGGATATAATTGTAGAAGCTCATCTCGAAGTGCGTCCGCTTCGGCCTCGGCTTCTAGGGAACTTTTTTGAGCAGGCCTCAGCTCTTCGAGGCGCTTATATTTTCGTTCAACGGCCTCCCGCAAGTCTTCGATCGGCATCAGAGTCGCCCAGAGTGATCCTGAATTACGAACCGTCTCGAAACGGGAGAAAGTGCTCATCAAGCTGAAGATTAACGACAGCCGTTTCGATTGTCCTCAAAAAACCGTCTTGCTTCGCGGGAGCCGTCGGTCCGGCAGCAGTTTTTTCCTTAACCCGTTCGCTGTCCAAAATGAACTCACGCCACGTGGGGCGAATCTCATCCCGCCGCTTTGTAAAGAAATGCTCGGCAGTTTTTACGGGCTCTTGCCAGCCACGAGCTTAGTTGCTCTTTCAAAAAGTTTCCTGACATTCGCCAAAAGCTTTTCAGCCTGTTCCGAGCTCAACTGAAGCGCGCCACTTCCGTAGCGCGCCCTCCCGCGTAATTCCGCCAATTTGTTGAAAGAAGCGCGCTCTTCCGCGTCAACATTGCCAAGTTTCGCGAATTGGTTGAAGCGGGAATGAATCACACCATGAGACGGATACGGTTTGTCTTTGGGTCGAGGTGTAACGACGAGAACAACATTAGCTGCAATTTCGGCCGCGCTAAAAAGATTGTCGACGAAGGCTCTGAACCGCCCCTTTGGCAGCGCTTCGGATGCCATCTCTAGAAATTCACGACCGATAGCCAAAAGATCGCGTGCTCGACCCTTGTTATATATAAAATCAAATCCGAAATACCAAAGGCCACGAAGCTGGATGGCGGTAAAATGACCGCAGTTAGGATCCTCGGTTTCGGGCAATTCCACTGAATTGAAACCATCAACGTCGTGGGCGTATACGACTTGGCCGGTTTGGATGGAGACGCCATCTTTGTATTTCACGTCGAGGATCGCTTTTACTTCCTCGTTCAATCGCACCTCCATTGGCCTCGCGTCCGCATACATGATTACCTGCCCAGCAATGAACGGAAACGGCTTTGGGGCTAAACCGGCGACCTGTCGTCTTTCGATTTCTGGCAGAAACCACAAGCCCATCGCGTGATTCAGCGCCGTTTTGTGAAAAGTGTCCGGCTCCTTCGTTTCTGCGCTTGCTGTCATCGTCGAGAAATTAGGCGTAAATCGCGACGCCACAATCCGAGCATTCTGAAATTTTAGGTGTTGGTTTCCGAGTCAGTCCGGATGAGTTTAACAGCCCCAAATTAGATGCGGACGCCGTCTACGGGCATCGTGCAGCTGCACCGAGCGATAACTCTTAGGCCTTTAACGGAATCTGAACGGTCGATAGCACGTCACGGAGATTGTCACGTTTGACGATGCCGATTGGCCGATTCTTTTCGTCAAGCACGGGCACCTGATCGAATTTCTTATCAATCGCATTCTCGCCGTTCATGATCCGTATCAATTGCCACAACTCGGCATCCTTTTTTATGCCGATGATCTTTTCGGTTGTTGCAAGATCACGCGCCGTCTGTGGTCGAGGATCCTGATTTAGCTTCGTAATGTCGGAGGGCGTTATTACGCCCGTCAGGACTCCATCCTTATCAACAGTATAAAGCACTCGCGCACCGGATGTCTTGAAACTGTCCAATGCATTATCGATCGGCGCCGTTTCGCTGACTGTCGGAACCGATGTTTCCACAAATTTACCGATGAGGTTCCGAGCAGCACTTCTGGTGAAGATACCAACATTCGCAAAGTTACCTGATCTTTTGAAAAAAGCTAGATGACGACTTGCGCATCGGCTGTCTTCTTGTCGGTTGTGATTCTTGGCACTTCATCTGGTGGCTTGTCCGCAAGCGAACGAGCTGATTCGACACCAGAGGAACTGCCCGACATGATCCGGGTTACCACAGAGGGCCATGTAGCCCCAAGCACGAAGGCCTGGATCGGTGCGAACGTATCAAACTGCGCTGCCTGAAAAACACCTGCAACAACCCCGCCGAGCACATAGAACATGGCAATATAATGGAACCGGTTAGTTGACCCGGACAAGTTGTGCAAAGTCTCAGCGCCGGCTACTTCGACCAATGAAGCCGGTGTAGACCCCGTAGTAAAACGCAATCGAGCCAAGAACACCGACTATTCCAGCAAGAGAAACATTAATTACGCCCTTCGCATTCCATCCCAAAAGTTCCATTGCAACTCGACCCATGAAATGGCTGGGATCTGAAGCAGCCTTTGTTAACGCGTTAGCGAGAGCGCCAGCCGACAACAAAAGGACGACGCATATCAAAAGACCAATCAGGTTTTTCAGCCACGTCCACACGGCTGCGTAGCATAGCGGAACTCCGCTGACGCTGACAAGCGTCTTCATAGGAGAGCGCAAGCAAGAGCGCGCTTTGTTTTCCCTAACCAGTTGGCTTTGATAAAATGAACTCACGCCTCCTCGGCGAATAGCCGCCGAAGGCGGCAACGCGTAAAACCCGTTAAGAGCCCCAAGGCTCTAATTCGCCAGCCGGTTCGCTGGCGAACCGGTAAAACCAGTATGAGAGAAATCAGGCGATGGTCTGCGGTCTGGCCGCAGTCTTCGGAGGATCTGCCGCAGACGCTCGCGTCCTCTCATTCGGAGGTTCGGAAGTCTCTCAAGTCTTCCGACCCCTTTCTCTCCCGCGAAGCGGTGCCCCTGCCCTAAAGGAACATGTCCTTTAGGCCGCTCGTACGGATAGCGTGCGAGCCAATTGAGAAGGTCGCCGTAAAGAGAGCCGTGCGGATCGAGAACGAGCTCTCCACACTTGCTGTTTCGCCAGCTACGGATGTCTTGGCGAATCAAGTTTTCCAAAAACTTTGACTTGCCGGTGCCGGTTCCGCCGCAGATGTAGAGATGCTTGTTGCGCTCACTTCGGGGCAGGCAAAGAGGACCGTTCCGGCCCGGCATGTCGCCGAGAAAAACATCATTTCCGAGGGAGCGTTGTACACTGTTTTTCACCACGAATTCGCTTTTCTGAAAAATGGCCATTCGCTATGAATTCGGTATGGCAACAGAGCTCGACAAAACAGCGTGCAGCTCTCGCCGGCAGCGAAACGGATGGAATCTTGAAAGCGAACCTCTCTCGCACCGCTCGCTTTGGTATCGGAACGAAACTGACGCGGTCAGCTACGCAAAATGGCACAGCCGCGTTAACGGATGTCGGATCGAAATTCTCGCCCAACAAAACCGCGTTTTACGCATAGAAGAGTTGTCGACCGGCAATTTCGCGTATTAGAAGTAAAGGTTCAAATTCATCGAGGGGCCTCTTCATATGTTCCCGCAAAGAATTTTAAGTCCCTTTGACGCCGATTTTTCTCCTTTGGTCGCCCATCGCCTCGAAGAGTGAATCGCGGGTGGCGAACTTGGTGTCCCTCCGTGTCCCTTTTCTGCACTTCCATGTCCCTTTTGATTCCCCAAAGGGACGTTTGCTGCGGTTTATGTTCCTTTCATCAGCCCCGAAAGGGACACATTTTTGCACTTTCTCGCGAAAGTTATTTTCCGAGCGCCTTCTTTACGTCGTCAACCATCGGCCCGTTTTGTCGAACGAGCTCTTTTAAGCGCTCCTCGGAAACGCCAAGTTTGTTCAGCCCAGCGCTTCCGCTCCCAATCTTCATGAACGTTAATTCGATCCTGATCTGGCTCCCCGCGTTTCGTTAAATCGTCTGGCATACTTTCCTTTCGTTCATTTACGCTCGACCATTTGAAGTGAAGCTGTCAACCAGCGCGCCAGACGTATCTTTTTAAACGCTCTGCCTGTAGAATTGACTAACGATGAGCGCTTTCTCTCAGACAATGATTTCTGCTCTGACCCTTCTCGGCGTCGGCGGCATTGTCGGCGGATACGTAACGTATATCCTCGACAAAAAGAAGGCGCGCGCATTCAAAGTCCAGGAGCAGAAAGAGCGAAGATATAGGTCGTGTCTTCTATATATGGACGCCTTCTTTGAGCCGAAAAACATAAAATATCTTTCAAGCCGACAGCCGGATATCGATGAGGCGAACGATGTAATCGAATATCTGAAAATGGAATTTTTCGAAATGACCTTTATGCCTCAAGAGATGTTATTTTTGCAGTAGAGCAGCCCATCGAGCAGCCGAATCGGGAGAATTTTCTGAAAGCCGTTTTGGCGATCAGACGATATCCGGAATCCCAGCAAATCGATGAGTACTTGTCCGACATCGAACTCAACCTGCGATCGGGATAGCAAAGCCGATTGGGCAGAGCTCGAAAAGAAAGCCTTTACTGATTTCGCCGCGAATCCTAATCTTGGGTTTTGTTCTGGGGGGAACATGACCGCCTCTTGTGCTTTCGGCACGGGAGGCGGTTTTCTTTACTTCTGTTTTGCCCGACGCAAAGTCGGGCACCTATCGAACTGCCCTTCGGGCGGCTCTCGACTGCAGCAGTTCGATCTCCAACCTGGCCGCGCGTTGTTGAAGTCTCAATCCTTCTCCCTCGATAACCATCGGTGCACCAAAGGGCACAGCTCTCATTTCTTTATGAAGCCAGCGATTGTAGGCCTCGTGAGTTTTCAACAATTCTTTAATTCGAGGATCGCGTCCGAGCGGCATTCGGATGTTGTCAATTTGTTGACCTGTAAAAACCCGCTCGGGATCGGGAACGAACAAGATTTGCTCCTCGTCGTCGCGTTTCGGCGTCACGTCGAGCAGCTCTCCGTGCTTGTCACGCCAAACAGCATGGAACTCACCTTCAATAAAGATTCCCGGCCATTCCCAAATGGTCCAGCCGTGCTGGATCGTGCCGCCATATTTTTTAATCTGGCGTCCCACGTCCTCGAAGCAGTCGTTAAGCCTGCCTTCAGGCGGAGCCGAGACCCTCACGAAGACAGGTTCATTTAGCTCGCCGATTCTGCGACATAATCGCCGGACATCCGCAGTGATGCGCTGAGGGCTGCTGATGTGCACTGCAGGCAATCTATTCCTTTTTAACCCGTTGCATCTGATAAAATGAACTCACGCCCCTTTCGGGCGAATAGCCGCCCCTGGCGGCAACACGTGAAACCCGTGAAGAGCCGTGAGGCTCTAATTCGCTAGTCGCTGACGAACCCGTAAAACCAGTATGAGAGAATAAGGCGGTGGAGCGGCACTCTCAGGGCGCAAACCGTCCAATCTTGCTACCCGCAGCGAACCACAGTGCACCGTCCGGGCCTTTTGTAATGCTGACTAGATAATCGACAGGTGGCAGCGAATACTCCGTGATTGAACCCGTAGTAGTGATCCGGCCAATTTTCTTAATATAACTCTCGGTAAACCACAAAGCGCCATCCGCTCCGGTGACGATGAAGTCGGATTGCTGGGATTCGTCGGAAGCGGGAAGGCTGTCCATGTGTCGAGCGTGATCCGCGATACCTTTGAGCCGCCGGGACCCGAGACTGCAATCCAAACCGCGCCGTCCGGACCCGCGGTAATGCCCTGATTGTACGCCCCCGGAGGCGGCCCTCCAGTCCGCGGAAATTCCGTGACGACACCTATGTCTATGCGACCGACTTTCCCATAGCTCTCAGTGAACCACATCGCTCCATCGGGACCTTTGGCAATGAACTGCGGAGCCGTTTCCGAAGTCGAGATGGACGTTTCCGTAACGACCCCGCTTACGCTGATGCGCCCAATCCGGTTCCGGTGCGGTTCGACAAACCACATGGCGCCGTCGGAGCCCAGAGCGATCCCTTGCGTAAGTGCCGACTCCGACGGAATCGGGTATTCGGTGATGGCCCCCTGCGTCGTGATCCGGCCGATCTTGTTGCCGTTGCGTTCCGTGAACCACAAAGCACCGTCGGCCCCGCTCGCGATGGCGAAAGGGAAGCTGTCGGCAGTCGGAATTGAATAGGTCGTCACAACGCCTGCGGTGGTTATCCGGCCAATCTTGTTGGCCTTTTCAGCCGTGAACCACAGAGCACCATCGGGACCAGTGGCAATGCAGGTGGCCGCTACTCCTGTGGGCAGCGGATACAGGTTGATGGTTGGCGCCGCCCACGCCGGCGCACTGCCAAAGAATGTGCACACGGCGAAAGCAAGAACGGAACCGGTTAAGGGTTTTATGACGTTGTGTTTCCTAAATAGTCACAAAATCGTCAAGCACTAAACTCTTTGCGGTGCTTCCTGAAAAAGACATCCCCACTTCACAGTCATTACCGTGTGAGCTGCTTAACACTTTTGATCGCGCTTGATAGCTCCTGTGATTGCTATGGCTGATTTTCCCCCAATTACGCTTGAGGCTGTGGACGAAAACGGCAACACCATGCTAAAGGCATCCGTCCCTTTCTCCTATGAAATGGATGTAAGAGCAGCGATGGAACGGGCGTTTGTGTTGAAGCAGACCGCTGATAACCACGATCCGTTCGTTTATGTCTTACACTACTATGGCTACTCCAAAGACCCGAAGTTTCCTGGGTTCTTGGGCTATGAGATGGAGCAAATCGGAGATAAAGCCAACAACGGAAAGTTTTATTGGAAACTTTTGATAGATAATCAGGCCAGTTCGCTTGGGGCTGATACAGCGCTCCCATAGCCCGGGTCAACCGTACGTTGGGAATACACGCCGATTTCTGCCAGCGCCGAAGAACTCACGGGCCGGGTTAAGGCTCTTCACTTGCGCCGGTCTGCGCGGGTGGCCGCGGGACGATAGAGCCGAAGTAGGTCTTTTTTTCATTAACCGGTTCCTTCTGCTAAAATGAACTCACACCGTCTCCTGCGAATAGCCGCCGCAGGCGGCAACGCGTAGAACCAGTAAGAGCCGCAAGGCTCTAATTCGGCAGCCGGCGCACTGGCGAACCCGTAAAACAAGTATGAGAGATTCAGGCGATGGTCTGCGGTCTGGCCGTAGTCTTCGGAGGATCTGCCGCAGACGTTCGCCCTCTCATTCGGATGTCGGAAGTCTTGAGAGATTTGCTGACGGAACGTGGCCGCCGCCTTTGAGGGGCTTTGGGCAAAGGCAGAGTGCTAAGGAGGGCAGGAAATCTCTCAAGTCAAGTCATGCAACGCGTGCGAAAAGCTGTCGGATTATGCTGATTAACCTACTTCCGAGCAGGTTATGCTAATTTTATAGTGAAAACCTCGGCGAGCCTTGCTTGTTTACCATCTTCGTTTTCAACTAAGAGATCCCACTTGCCGTCCGGCTCTTTGTCGATCGTGAGCTTACAGCTAATTCTTGTGTCATTGGAGATAACGTCAGTGCCAACCATTTCTTCGGCGCCTCGTACTAAACGGACGCCTTTGGCGGAGGCGAAGCCGGATCCGACGACTTTTAGATCAATTTGCTTACCCTTTTCCCCCTCTCTAGGTGTAACATCCTTAATTACTGGATTTGGCGTCGCTCTTCCGTTGATCGGCCCTTTCGTCGCGCTGCTACCAAAGTAGAAACCAGCGACCGCGACGACGAGCGTCCCGACTGTAGTGATTAATTGCTGAGCTAATCGTCTGCCGTCGTCGCCGATTTCGATTACAGACGAGACGTTGTAATAGTCGCTTTCCTTCACAGACCAGACGTTGTACGAGCCGTCTTTAAGCTCCTTCACTATAATGGTCTTCCAACCTGATGCCTTCGGATCCAATTTTCTCATGTCTTCCGACGACATCTTTCCTAGAGGGGTCACGATGTCTGCAGCCCTCGCCACTATCATGCTCTTCCAACCTGATGCCTTCGGATCCAATTTTCTCATGTCTTCAAACGACATCGCTCCTAGATAGGTCTGGCTCCCCGCGCCCGTGATACGGAACATGTAAATGCCAAATATGATAAACACCATGATTAAGACGAGCGCGATCATTGCACGAACGCTCCCTTCTGGAAGGCCAAGCGGTTGGCTAGAATCAGTCAGTTTCATTGAACTGAAACCTGCGGCCACGATGAATAACACGGTCATCAGAGTAGCAATCGCGGCAACGACCAACAGCCCCATTTGAACTTCATCGCCTACGGTCGCCTCGGTGTTCACGTGGTTAATGAACCAACCGGCTGCCGCTATGAGCGCAAGCAACGGCACTGCGAAAATAACAAACTTTATCTTAGGCCGGTTCGTGGCTTCACCTTGGCTCGGCTGAACAAACGTTCTCCATTTCGCGGCAATCAACACGGCTCCTAGGGCAACAGCAAAGAGCGCGATGGTGGCTATCCACATGTTCATGTCCATACTCCTTTGCTAAAAAACGAAAAGTGCTTCCACGCTTAGCTTACTGAGACGATTTGCAAAAGCCCAGCTTATTTTGGGGAGAACACGCCGCCTCTTGCGCCTTCGGTGCAAGGGGCGGTGCACTTTCTTCGTTCATTTTTCCTTAACTCGTTTCCTCTGATAAAATGAACTCACGCCGTCTCAGGCCAATAGCCGCCGCAGGCGGCAATGAGTAAAACCGTAAAAATTACGATGCCGCGAAAGATTCCGAAAAAATTCAGAAACTTCAGATTTGAAAAACCGTACTATCTTCTGCGAGCGAACTTTTAGTGCAAAACTAACAACCAAACTTATGGCTACAGTTCAACCCTATCACACCAATTCACCGGAATACCCGCCCAAGCATCGTGAGGTTTACCACGACAAGGATACGTGTCCGGACGGGAAACGCATTAAACCAGAGCGCAGGGAACAAGGAACAGGCGGCAAGCAACACTGCAAAGAATGCCCGAAGGTAAGCTGACGCTTGCGTGATTCGAGGCGAGCTGCGCGTTTTTTGTTGCGTTGTCGCATACATGAAGCGATGAAAATCAATGGCCACAGAATACAAACCTGGTGATAAGGTTCCAAATTCTGGAATTTATCGTGTTACGCATGACCGAAACCACGTGCAGGCGCATGAAGTGACCTGTGTTTTTGGAAAGCCTTTTCCTCCATGCCGAGGATGTGATCATCCACGATTCGAACTAGTAAAAGCTGCAATCCACATCGAGCAGCACGAACAGTTCAAACGGTAACATCTCGTCCGCAAGCTTTTGCCCGGCGGCCATTCGTTTGCGGCCGGCGCGAGACTAGCGCCCCAGGGGGAAGCCCCCTAGCGCTACACTCGTGGCGCTCAGCTCAGCGCTACAGCGATAGATTTGTCGGCCACAGAAAATATGGCCCTTTTCCAAACCGAAATTCGCCTCCGACCTTTTTCCCGTCGTCTGTGATATAGTGATTTCCTTGGGCACCGATCTCCAGGTATCCGCAACCAATCAGTTTTTCGTAGAGAACCTTAGATGTTAGGCCAAGCTTTGTCGCCAATCTCCCTGTCGTCAGCTTCTCCATGTGATCCGCTGGCTTGAGCACTCCAACAGCACATGGTCGCTGCCTCGCCCGTATATCAAGATCTCCGCCTCGGGCAATGCGAATCAAACGCTCTGCTTCCTCAACGACCTGCCGAAATAAATTCGCATCCGATGATCGGTTAAAAAGAACGCCCATCTCGTAGTTCTTCGCTTCGCTAAAATCGTAAAGATTAAGGCTGGTGATAATTCCTGCTCCCTCGTTTAGATAACATTTGGCGTGAACGGTTTTGCAAAATAGAACTCGAACATTGCTTAGTCGCATGAGCCGATCAGTCTCATTGCACTGCCGGTTCTTGCCATAAATTATCTCAATCAATACACCCCGCTCGACGCAGTCTTGGATTAGCTCTCGAATCCGCAGTCGAAACTTTAGATAAGGGGAGATGACAATCACCCGGTGTTCAGCGGTCTTGAGCAAGCGCTCAATATGGTAGCTGATCGCAGTTGTATCGAGAAACTCCGCCATCGCAAGCTGTCGGAAGCAGACGAGGTACCAAATGACCTTTCAATATCCACCAGCGCTTCTGAAAGATATCCTCGAGAGCGTAATTTTTAACTGGCTCATTCCGCTAAAATGAAATCACGCCTTCAGTAGTTGCAGTTAGCGTCATAATATGGACGCGACGAACTTCATCCGATTGCGAAATGCCTTTCTCGACAGTCGATCTGAGTCCACTGTAAATTATGGCTGACCCATCCGATGCAGGACAAAGCTTCGCCGCTCTGATCCCCGAATTTTACTACGACATCATCGGACGCGTTGTGCCCGGTATTCTCATAGTTTGTCTTTATCTTCCTTGTGATGTCAAAGCAGGAGAACTCGAAACGACGCTGCTTCTACTCATATTCTCGTATTTCCTCGGTCTCACGCTTGATGTTGTTTCAGACCGCATTTTTTATTTCATTCACTTTCTCCTCGACGAAAAATGGTCTGTGCTTCCAAAGTTTTTGAAAGTTGAAACCGATGGGAAGCTATGGGATTGGACGCGGACGCTTCGGCGCTCGGATCAACTTCCGCTAAAGAAGATGTTCGCTGAAAAGGCGATTTTCCGAATAGGAACCTTCGTGGCGTTAATTTCAACTGCAATACCACCTCCCGCTCTCCAAGAAGGTCCACATCGGATCGTCACTTCATTAGCCGCCACCTGTGTCTTTTTGCTTTGTCTGCACGGGATGTATCGCTGGATGGAGTTTGTAAAAAACGGCCAGGAAAAGGCGCAGTCGGCGCATGTGTCTACCAAGAAATAAAAAATAACGACCGCGCCTTCTCCTAGGCAGTTTCGAGCTTGATGTCTGCTCGCCTAAGCGAATTAGTGAATAGAAAACAGGAAACCTCGTCGGCGTTGATCAAAGAACGATTTCATGCGGAATGTGCGGCAGCCGGTTTAGGCGGGACTTCGAAATCGGTTTGGTATAACCGAGCGATCGAATGTAATTCGTGAACGCCTTCACTGAAAAAACCGAACGATCGATGATCAAAAAAGGATCGCAACCGTCCAAGAGGCTTTCTTGCAAGGTGCTGATTACATCGTTATCGGACGACCAATTCGGGACGCGGCACGAGAAATAGACGAACACTGGTCGCCGATGGGGGGATTTCGGAAAACTCTTTACCGATTCTCTCACCCGACCTAATCTCGACCGTAGTTCTGGGGGGAACTAAAACACCGCCTCTCATTTCCCCTCGGGTGTGAGGGGCGGTGCACTCATATCCGTTCGGCGGAGGATTTTAGCTGGATTAAGAGCCTCCTTGTCATCATGCTTGCGGGCTCATCCGGTTAGGAGGCGACGATATGAATTTCCTTATAAAATGGCTGACTGTTCTAGCGGTGATGGCGGTGGGCGTGCTTTTTCTCTCCCGCGGATTAGGAATTGATCTTCCAATCGTCAAATACAAAGGACTAGAAGCACACAACGTCCCAATCGGGCTGCTTATTTTTGCGGGCGGGATTGTGCTGGCCGCAGTGTGGAAAGTCTCGACCACGAAGACAACCACAACCACGACAAAGGATGGCTTGGTTACGACTATTACGACCACAATGACGTCAGTTATCAGGGCGTTCCGTATTCGATGACCACCGCTTCGAAGCAGGCCTCAAAGCCCCGAGTGTTGAGCTTCGAGTGATACCGGAAACTCATTTTTTCTTAACCCGTCCGTTCTGATAAAATGAACTCACGCCGTTTCAGGCGAATAGGCGCTCGAAGCGCCAACGCGTAAACCCGTAAGAGCCGTGAGGCTCTAATTCGCCAGCCATTTGGTTCGCTGGCGAACCAGTAAACGAGTATGAGATGGTCTGCGGGCTGACCGAAGTCTTCGGAGGATCTGCCGCAGACGTTCGCCCTCTCATTCGGAGGTCGGAAGTCTTGAAGATTTGCTGACCGTGCGTGGCCTCGGGCTTTCAGGGGCTTTTGGGGAAAGGTCGAGGCTGAGGAGGGCAGGAAATCTCTCAAGTCTTCCGACCCCTTTCTCTTCCGCGAAGCGGCTCTCCTTGCCATAAAGGACATGTCCTTTAGGCCGTGTGTGAACCCGTCTTTCGCGTGAGCGAAATCCTGAGGGAGGTTTGCCACACTGAAGTGGGCAAACCGACCGAAGTCGGGGGTCGAAGCGAAGCGAAGAATCACGATAAAGGGTTTATGAGCAGCGTAATTTGATCACAGCGACGTTCCCCGCTGTGGGGAAGGGTGTGGGGATGGTCTCACGACTCGAAATGAGTCCGAGCAGTGTCTAAAAGACACCAGCCCCGAAAGCTTTCGGGCTGTCGCGCCGTAGCCTTGGCGAAGGCGGACCTTTCACGGTTTTCGCCCATGCGTCACGAAGGGCTTTCCGTGGCAAATCGAATGGATGTGCAATTTTCTTGCAGTCGCGGAAAATAAAGCTTCACATCGGGTCGGCAGTGTTCTATAAAAACTATAACAACAATAACTGCTATCCCGCTCCCGTTTTCATGAATTTCCCGTCGCTCGCCAAAGTCATCTATCACTGCGCAATCCTCTCCGCTTGCGTCACCCTGAGTTGCCGCCCCCAGCAAACCGTTCTGGTCTCCCCTGGTGAAGACGAACTCGTAGTGCTAAACGGCTGCGTTATCTCCGCCTGCAATTACCTCGCCGCGGTCAAAACCCAGCACGCGTTGGACACGAACTTTTGGGCGAAAATTCTGCTCGTCCGCTACAACAATCACCCGGCAGGTCACGCTTACTGCGTTTGGGAAACCGACGGCACCATCTACGGGTACGATCGCAACGCCGGTTCGTTTCCGATTCCGGTCTACACCCGCGACGCCCGCGCGATTTCCATCGTCCTGGCGCAGGAACTGGGAAAAGCGCTTAACGAAAATCTTTCGGTCGAGCGCGCTGAGTTCGTCGAGTCGCAGCAGGCTCACCTGGCGCGATTTTAACGGCGATCGAAGTCACGCAAACACTAGCGCTCGCGGCGTTCACGGTTTTTCGGCCCAGTTTTTCTTCTGGAACGAGACCCGTCCAGAACCGTGTTCAAACGCTTCGAAATGCTCCGGGTTCTGCTGGTAATATTTCTGATGGTAATCCTCCGCCGGCCAGAACTTCATCGTTGGTAAAATCTCGGTGACGATTGGTTTCTTGAACTTGCCGGACGCGGCGAGCTTGGCTTTCGACGTTTCGACAATTTTCTTCTCATCCTCGCTCCCGTAGAAAATGGCAGCGCGATAACTCGGCCCGATATCGGTAAACTGTCCGTCGCCTTGGGTGGGATCGATCTGCTTCCAGTAAATGTCCAGCAACTGATCGTAAGAAATCTTGGTTGGATCATAAACAATCTCGATCGACTCGCGGTACTTTGTCTTTTCCGACCCAACCAGTTCGTAAGTTGGATTCGGCTCCGTTCCGCCGCAGTAACCAACGGCGGTCTTGATAACGCCCGGTGCTTTATCGAACGCCGGCTGAATGCACCAAAAACAGCCACCCGCGAATACAGCTGTCTTTGCCGTCGCGGGCGAAGTTTGCCCGGTTGAAAGATCGACCCCCAGGCCAAGAGTAAGAGCGAACAGCAGATGAAAGACCTTCATACTGTCGACGTTAGACAGCACTCCGGCCGAACTGTTCCGAATAAGTCCGATTTTTTCTTGCCACCGCCAAGGGCTGCTGCCATAAGCGTAACCCTCTTCAACCCAATAGGAGGTCATTTAATGGCTAAAACACTCGGAATGCTTTTTGGTATTGTCTTCCTGGCAGTAGGAATCCTCGGTTTTGTGCCCGGCGTTACAACAACGGGAGCCGACGGAATGCCAATGTTGCTGAACATTTTTATGGTAAACACGGTTCACAGCATCGTGCATATCGCATCTGGCGTGGTCTTCCTGCTCGCATCGATGTCGGGAGCAGGCGCCGCGCGGCTGTGGTTTCAAATCTTTGGTGTCATTTACGCAGTCGTCGCTGTTCTGGGATTCATGACTCCCAACGGCATGCTGCTCGGATTGATTTCCAATAACCCGGCTGATACCTGGCTGCACGTGGTTTTGGCGGTCGCGATGCTTGCGATCGGCTTCGGTTCGCCGAAAGCAGCTGCCGCTTAATTGTTTCTCCAGTCGGGTTCAAATCGATTGCGAGGTTGAATCGCCTCGCAACAGCTCCATTTTGTTCCGTGATCGAATTGGTCCCGGACACTTATTTCGCGCCTCTCGATCTTCTCGCTACTTTCGGGCGCGAGGCGCCATTACACGTCGATCTCGGGTGCGGCGACGGTTCGCTCTTGTGCCAGCTAGCGGCGCAAAACCCGAACCGAAATTTTCTTGGCATTGAAAAACTCGCGGGCCGCGTCGCCAAAACTTGCCGCAAATCAGCGCATCTCGAAAACGTGCGGGTGCTCAATGTCGAGAGCGCTTACGCCGTTCGCTATTTGATGCCCGAAGCGTCGGTTGAAACTTTTTATTTGTTGTTTCCCGATCCCTGGCCAAAGCGCCGCCATCATCGGCGCCGGATCGTTACCACTGACTTCCTCGATTCAATCCATCGCGCTTTGGAGTCCGTAGGCACTCTGCGCATCGCAACGGATCAACACGATTACTTCGAACAGATCACCCGCGTTGCCGGGAATGATCCTCGATTCCGGATTGTCCTTACTCAAGATGCCAACCTTCCGACGACAAAGTTCGAACGTCGTTTTTCTGATGCAGGCGCACCGATCTACCGACTGGCACTGCGAAAAGTTTCGCCGGTTACATAAGCGCGGGCCTGCCAGCCGTCCGGATTAAACTCCAGCTGCACTGCTCCCGTTTCATCCTGACGAAAAAGTTTGATGCCCTTTGTCCGCACGCGCTCTGCCCACGCATCCGCGATCCGTTCCTGCTGGGGAAAATCTCGCGACGTCGCGATGATTAACCGTGGCCGCACGGCATCCAGAAACTTATCCAGACCGGAATTGCCGGAATGATGCTGCCCCTTGACCAGGATGTCGCTGCGAAGGTCTGACTTCGATTCAATTAAAATTTCCTCTGTTGCGTAACCGCTGTCAGACATAAATAAAATCTTTGTCGTCTTCACTGTCAGCTGGACGACCAGGGCCTGGTCGTCCGCCGTGGTAGCCGCGAATTTCCTTGGCGGAAATAACACCGTGCCGCTGATGTCGGGCCCGATTTCGAATTTGTCGCCGGTGCTCAGTTTCAAAACCTTCATCCGCTTGGAGGAGAAAATTTCGCCAAGCCGATGGTGAGCCATGGAACGATCCGGCGCCGAATTGTCGATCAACACCCTGGAAGCAAAATCGGCCAGGAGCGTCTCTGCAGCCCCGATGTGAAGTGAATCGCCATGGCTTAACAAAAGGCCGTCAACGCAATTAACTCCGGCCCCGTGCAGATAGGGACGCAACACGCGATCGTAATCCCGTGCACTGCCGCAATCCAAAAGCCAGTTTTGACCGCGACCGTGAATATGGACCGCCGCACCCGCACCGACATCGAGCACGCAAATTTTGGCGAAAGATTTGGATGACCAATCGACCGCGGCAACGTAGTAATGACTCCCCGGCAGTTGGGCGCTCCAATGCGCGAATGCAATCACCCCGCTGGCGAGCGTCCAGTTCGCGTTATTGAAAATAACTGAAATCGCCGATGTGACCGGCGCTGTCACGATCGACAAAAGCGCGATTGCTAAGATGAAGAAGGCGACCGGTACGACGAGTAGATTGGCAAACACCGAGCTCGGCGTGATCATATGAAAATACCAAAGGATCAAAGGTAATGATCCGGCCCACGCCGCCAGCGACACCGAACCGCCACGGCAAATCCATTCGTAACCATCCCCGACTGCGCGACGCGAACGGCTAACCAGGTTGCGAGGCAGAAACGGATCGGTCGCTCCAAATCGCTGCAGCCAATGCGTCAGCGGATTTTCCAACAAAATGATTCCGCCAACTACGGCGAATGACAGTTGGAATCCCGTCGCGAAAAATTCGTTCGTATCCCAACACAGAAGGAAAAAGGCCGCCGCGGCCAGCGAGTTGAAAGCGAAAACTTTTCGTTCAGCGAAAACACCGGCCAGCAAAATCGAACACATCACCGCTGCCCGAACGCTGGAAACGTGCAAACCAGTTACCGCCGCATAAAAAAGCAAGCAGGGAATGATCAGTGCGGTGGCCCATTTGCGGGGCAGCCGCGCTACCGTTGCCAGTATCCATAATAGCTGCGCAACGATTCCGACATGTAAGCCGGCGACAGCGAAGAGATGGAGCGTACCGGTTTGTTGAAACGGTTCTTCAATGTCTTCAGGCGCCTGATGACGCAAGCCGAGCGCGATTCCTCCGAGGAAATTTTCAACTTCGGGCGAATCGTCCAGACCGCGACAGATCGCACTCTGCATCCAGGCGCGTGACTTTTGCGCCGCGCGCAAAATCGAATTTCCGGCACCTTTTCGTACCAACGCACCGTCTTCCGGATAACGAACAAACAAACCGCGTCGCACGTCCTGTCGCGCGAGATAAGAACGCATGTCGAATTCGCCGGGATTCCGCGGCGGACCGATTGGTTCCGCGACTCCGAAAAGTTTCAGTTCATCGCCGAACTCCGGATTTCCGTGCCAGCGAACCAGTAGTGTAGCGTTCGTCGGTTCGGTTCTTCCTTCCAACTCGATCGACTCGAGATTGAACAGAAATGTCGCGAATTCGTTCGGCGCGACTTTGGGTTCGCTCGAAACGAATCCTGTGGCGCGGACGGTTCGCGGGCGTTCGCTCAGTTCCTCGGCAAGCTTTAATCCCGCCGTATCAGCGGTTCGGAAGTTGTGAATCAGAAAGAAAGCCGCCGCGACAACGAGATATGTCGATCCGGATCTTGCCCAACCGAAGACTGCGCTCGCGCACGCAACGAAAAGAATTCCGGCAAACAACCAGTGCGAAATCGCGATCGGAAAATAATCCGCCAAAATAATCCCGAGCGCGGCGGCGATCGCCAGGCCGACAAATGGTTGCCGCGGAATGTTCATGGGGGGAACCGATGCATTATGAAATACGACCGACCAGATTTGAAGCTTTGCTTTAGGTAGGGGCGATTACGCTCCCGCTAGTGCATTAATAATGTGCCCGCTGTTGGATTGCCGCGGAGCGGCAGAATTGCCCTCAATCGCCCGCCAACGTACACTGTTGTCAGCACACCTTATTTTCCCTTCGTGCAAGACTTATTCGAGGAAGATGTCGGAGTTGCCGCAGCCAACAAAGCGGCACCGCTTGCAACCCGGATGCGGCCGCGCTCGCTCGATGAATTTGTCGGCCAGCAACACATTCTTGCGCCGGGAAAACTTCTCAGACGCGCGATCGAAGCCGACCGCTTGCCGTCGGTGATCTTGTCAGGGCCCCCCGGTACAGGCAAAACGACGCTCGCTCATATCATCGCTGATATAACGCACGCGAAGTTTGTCCGATTGAGCGGCGTGGAAAGCAATGTCGCCGAAATGCGACGCACACTCGCCGCGGCGACGAATCGCATTCGGACTTCAGGCCAGAAAACGATTTTGTTCATCGACGAGATCCACCATTTCAACAAAGCACAGCAGGACATTCTGCTGCCCGATGTTGAAGCCGGAACTCTTCGCCTGATCGGAGCGACGACTTACAATCCGTTCTTCTACGTCAACAGCGCCCTTGTTTCGCGGTCGCAGGTATTTCAGCTCGAGCCGCTCACCGTTGCACAATTGGAAGCGCTGATCGATCGCGCGCTGGCCGACAAGGAACGCGGCCTCGGCAATTACAAAGTTAAGATCGACAACGACGCGAAGACGCATCTGGCGAAGTTGAGCGATGGCGATGCGCGGAAATGTTTAAACGCGCTGGAGATCGGCGTCATGACCACGCCACCAAGTGGAGGGACGACCTCCGTGTCGTCCAAATCTCCGCGCACAAGAACGGACGCGACGGAGCGCGTCCCTCCAACAGAAGGCGTGATTCATTTCACCCTCGCGGTCGCCGAGGAAAGCATTCAGCAAAAAGCGATCGTCTACGATCGCGCAGGCGACGCGCACTACGACGCGATCAGTGCCTTTATCAAGAGCATGCGCGGGTCCGATGAAAAGGGCGCGATGTACTGGCTCGCTAAAATGCTGCACGCCGGCGAAGACTTCCGTTTCATCGCGCGGCGGATCGTAATTTTCGCAAGCGAAGACGTCGGCCTGGCGGATCCCGAAGCATTGCCGCTCGCGATCGCGACTCAGCAAGCGGTGGAGTTTGTAGGATTACCAGAAGCTCAGATCCCACTCGCCCATGCAACGATGTACATGTGTCGCGCCAAGAAAAGCCGCGAAGCGGTGGACTCGCTAGGCGAAGCGAAAGAACAAATCGAATCCGAACACACCAAGCGCGTCCCCGAACATCTGAAGAACAAACACTTCCCGGTGAATCCGGAGAAGTGAGACTACGTTACTGATATACCGAGCCTTCGAGCTCGAGTATCGAGAGCGCCGCAGGATCGGTTTGTCCGTGACTGGCGCATACCTGCCGTCCTTCTCTTTGATCAAGAAAAGTAGGAACGTCGGTTTCCTTCCGGGCTTGATAGCAATTAGAGAAGGGCCGTTCGCATACTCTACATCGTCTAATCTATAATGGTGAAGTTGGAATCCCTTAAGGTCCCTTGGTCCTTTTAGCGTCAGACGGATTTCGAAGTCGCTAACAACTCCGATCACTTTGCTGGGAGGAGTCAGATCGCGCAGCATTGTGTGTTCGCTCGTATCTTTGCTACTCACGAATGTTGCAATAATTACAACGTCCGCCTTATCGAACATTTGTTGGTAAGACCAAGGCTCCAGAATGTGAGCGCCTATTAGTTTTGGGATGGCGGACAAGAACAGAACGAGCAGCGATCGCTTCATTTCTAGCCGTCGAACGCAGTCGCGACCAGAGTAGCGTTGTGGCCGCCGAAGCCGAATGAGTTGTTGAGGGTGACGCGGACTTTCTTTTCTTTCGCTTTATTGGCGGTGTAATCGAGGTCGCACTGCGGATCCGGGTTTTCCAAATTGATTGTTGGCGGAATGACGCCGTCGCGGATCGCCAAGGCGCACGCCGCCATTTCCATTGCGCCGGCCCCGCCTAACAAATGGCCAGTCATCGATTTGGTCGCGCTGATTGAGACTTTCTTAGCCTGGTCGCCGAAAACCTTTTTTATCGCCTGGGTTTCGCTGATATCCCCCAGACCGGTAGAAGTGGCGTGGGCGTTGATGTAATCGACGTCGTTCGGCGAAATCTTCGCGTGGTCGAGCGCGAGTTTCATGGCGCGGGCCGCTCCTTCGCCATTTTCCGGCGGCGCAGTCATGTGGTAGGCGTCGGCCGAAAGTCCGTAGCCGGTAAGCTCGCAATAAATTTTCGCGCCGCGCTTCTTGGCATGTTCGAGCTCTTCCACAATGGCAATGCCAGCGCCTTCGCTGATGACGAAACCGTCACGATCGCGATCGAACGGGCGCGACGCGCGCTCCGGTTCGTCGTTGCGCCGGCTGAGCGCTCTCATCGCAGAGAATCCGGCGAGACCCAGTTCGACGATCGCCGCTTCGGAGCCGCCTGCGACAAAAATATCGGCGTCGCCGAATTTAATCATCCGCCACGATTCCCCAATCGAGTTATTGGAAGTGGCGCAGGCGGTGACGATGCACATATTCGGGCCGCGCAAACCGAACTCCATCGAGATGACGCCGCTGGCCATGTTGCTGATCAGCATCGGGATGGTAAAGGCGGAGACGCGCTGCGGTCCTTTGTTCATCAAAACGCTGAACTGTTCCTCGAGCGTTTTCAGTCCACCTATCCCGCTGCTGATAATTGTACCAAAGCGGTCGCGATTTACTTTTTCCAGATCGAGGCCGCTGTCCTGGATCGACATCTTGGCCGCGGCCATCGCCAGTTGAGCGAAACGATCTGTGCGGCGGACATCTTTGGCGTTTTTGAAAAAGTTTTTTGGCTCAAAATCCCGCACTTCGCCGCCGATCTTGCAATCGTAGTTCGCGGTGTCGAAGGCCTGGATCCGGCGGATGCCGCTTTTGCCTTCGACAAGATTTTTCCAAAACGTCTCGAGATCGTTGCCGACCGGCGTGACGACACCGAGACCTGTTATTACGACTCTGCGATCGTTCATAAAATAGTGACCAGTGTTCAGTGACCAGTGACCAGACAGGACCTTAACTTGTCACTTGTCACAGGTCACTTGTCACTGCCTTTAGCGCGTTCCCATGCCGACGCTTTGTACCGTCTGGAAAAGTTTGCCTTCGGTCTTGATCGACGGCGCAATGATGATCTCGGTCTGCTGAAACTCGGCGATGTTGCGAGTGCCGACGTTGCCCATGCAGGTCGTGATCGCGCCGACGAGATTTTGGCTGCCGTCGTCAACTTCGGCCGGACCGAAAAGAATTTGTTTTAGCGGACCGGTGGTTCCGACTTTGATTCGCGTTCCGCGGGGGAGATTCACATGTGGCGTGGCCATTCCCCAGTGATATCCGCCACCCGGTGATTCCTGCGCGCGAGCAAACGCGCTTCCGACCATGACTGCGTCCGCGCCACAGGCGAGCGCTTTGCAAACGTCGCCGCCTTTGCTCATTCCGCCGTCGGTAATGATCGGCACGTAACGCGAAGTTTTCTTGAAATAGGCATCGCGTGCGGCCGCGCAATCGACTGTGGCGGTGACTTGCGGCACGCCAAGACCGAGCACACCGCGCGAGGTGCAGGCCGCGCCGGGACCGACGCCGACCAAAACTCCGGCTGGGCCACATTCCATGATTTCCAAAGTCACGTCGTAGCCAACGGTGTTGCCAACGATCACCGGGATGCGCATGTCGTTGCAGAATTTTGTCAGATCGAGCGATTTGTATTCGGTCGAGAGGTGGCGCGCGGTCGAAACGGTGCTTTGCACGACATAAACATCGGCGCCAGCTTCCTGCGCGATGGGGCCGAATTCCGCGGCGCGCTGCGGAATTGAACTCACAGCGGCGATTCCGCCTTCGTCCTTAATTTGTTTCACCCGGGCGGCGATTAAATCCGGTTGCACCGGTTCCTGGTAAATTCTTTGGAGGAGCGCGGTAACTTCGGACTTATCCGTCTCGACGACCTTTTGGAGGACTTCGTGCGGATTTTTGTAGCGGGTCTGAACGCCTTCCAGATTCAAAACCGCCAGACCGCCAAGCTTGCTCATCGCGACCGCGAATCTCACATCAACTACGCCGTCCATGGCGCTGGCCAGAATGGGGATCTTTAGCTGCAGGGGCCCGGCATTTTTTCGCGGGATGCGAAATGTGATGTCGACTTCGTTAGGATTAATCGTGACCCGACCAGGCACGAGCGCGATCTCGTCGAACCCGTAGGTGACGCGTGCTTTTCGATTTCGGCCAATCCACATTCCCATAATTAAATTTGCTCCAATCTAAATCTTTCGTTCAAGCTGCCGCAACGCGGACAGCGTGGGAGTAACGTCGCCGTTCGATCCTCAAACTCGAACGCGCAAATAACGCAACGTAACCGGTAGCGCAATGCGCGCCGCTCACGCCGACGCCGGTTCCACTCACCTACTATCCAGAGAAGAAAAATCGTGGCAAGAGAAAGGAACAGATAAATTGTGGCCAGCGCAGCGAGACTGACTCGAATCACGGCGCGACAGGTGTTGGTTTCGGGGTCGCCGCGGCGACGTCGTTGCCCCATTCTATCGTCGCGACCCCCCAAACCAGTGAGTCGTCGTTCGATGGCAGCCCCTCGATTCTGCTCCCGGCCTTCGCTGCAAGCTCCGGCGCGGCAAGCGGGACAGCTCTCGGGGGAAAGCGGGAGAGCGCGAGATATTGGCGAGCGAGCTCGTCCAGTCCGGCATCGCCGGCAGAGGCTAACGTGAAACAATAAACGACCGCACCTTTTGCGTCGACGGCGATCCGGAACTGCGCGTTCTGAGGCGCTTCATTTGTGGACGTTTTGAAGTTGGCCCGAACAAATTTTGCGCCACCAAGCTGTTGCAATTCGCTAGAAAAGCTTATCCGCGTCGATTGAGATCCAATTGGCGCAGAGACAGCCGGACGCGCAATCGGGACCGGACCCGGTGGTTGCGCGCTCGGAACGCGAAGATCGACGGCAAGCGGCGGCGGCTCTTTCAACATCGCTTCGCGAGCAAAATAGGAGGGAACGTGCTCAACTTTTCCCATTTCGCGGCGTTGCATGTGAGCCGGCCTTCGGGTGGTCGAAGCCAGCGCCGGATCCTCCGCATCGATCCAGTGCAGCAGTGTGGCGGTCTGCTCGGAATTCGCCGTCATCAAGTTCAGTCGCCTTGGCGCCGGAAGCAGGGAGACGGTTTGCGGATACACAACTTGAAAAAGATAGAACGCGGCAACATGGATCGCGAACGAAGCGGCAACGAACCCAGTGAGTACCAGATTGCGCTGGCCTGGCTGGTCCCAGTTGAAAATTAGTTGCGCGGAAGCCGGCGCGTTCATTTCGGCAAAGCGCCCGCCAGCGAAACCGATGAAATCCCGTGCTCAAGCGCGGAATTGGTCACCGAGACAACCAATTCGTAGGGCGTTTGCCGGTCCGCCTTGATAATGATCGATCGATTCTCGCGTTTCGCTTCGTCGAGCAACAGACCCAGGCCCTCGAGTGAAGTCTTCTGGTCGCGAAAATAAATCGCCGGAGCCGCACCGCTGGTGATGCTGATAATCTGCGGGTTTTTCTGGGCGCCGAGGAGGAACGGAGTTGCCGGCGCGGAGACCGCAACGCCAGGTTGTAAAATGAAGTTCGAGCTCAAGAGCGTGAAGAAGATCAGCAAAAACACAACGTCGATGAGTGGAAACAGGACGAGCCAGCCGAAGTTGTATTCCTTGGTGCGGCTGAGTTTCATCGAAAGTTGTCGATCTTACGGATAACCCGGACGCCGAAGCTTCGCGAAAGCCGACTCGAACTAACGATCGCGGCGTGCTTCTCGTGAACTCGGCAGCGTTTCTGCGGTTTGCTGAAAACTAATAATCCCAGTGAGCGCTTCGCTGTCCTTCAACATGTGAACGATCTCAATGCCGGCCCGCTCCATTTCATGGAGCATGGTATTTACCCGAGCTGAGAGATAGCTGTAGCCGACAAACGTCGGGGCGGCGACGACCAATCCGGCCGCAGTTGTCAGCAAGCTCTTATAGATACCGCCCGAAAGTTCCGTAACCGTGGCGTAACCGCCGTGCGAAGCGATTGTGCCGAAGGCATCAATCATTCCCGATACGGTCCCAAGCAGGCCCAGTAGCGGTGCGAGGAAAGCGAGGGTCGCCAGCACACCGAGAAATCTCTCCAGCTTCGGCACTTCCAGTTGCCCGGCTTCCTGCACGATTTCGCGCAATTCCGAGCGCGGCATGTCGTGACGAAGGATTGCGGCGTGGATGACCCGGGCGACGGGGCCCGGCGTTCCGGCCGATTCGTGAAGCGCTTCCGCGAAATTCCGGCGTTGGATCAGATTCGAAAGCCCTTTCAAAAATTCGCCGACGTGAATCGACGCGCGGTGCAAGTAAAACGATCGCTCCAGAAAGACAGCGATGGCGACGATGCTGCAGGCCAGGATAGGCCACATGAGCAATCCGCCCTTTTGGATGTAATCAATCATGGGGGTTAACCTTCTAGCCTGATTTTGCGAATCGGGCAAGCCGGGGCGGGCCCTACCGGTCGTGAGGCTGACGCGGAGATCAATTTCCCGCTCTGGTCGAATATCGAGTGACCGACTTCCTTTCCGGCCGCGTCGTCCTGAACAGCGCGGGGGCCAAAGAAGGGTAATTAATTTTTGTTGACGCTTGGCACGAGAGGTGGTTAAAAGTGGGGAAAAGTGGGTTAGAATGGAACGTTTCTCCACCCGCAAATGCATACGCCCGACCAACGCTTCTACGCCGGTGAGTTTCGTCACTTCATCGACGAAAAAAATCGAATCACCATTCCAGCACGCTGGCGCCGCGGTTCTGCCGAGGAGTTCATCGTTCTTCCGGAAGCGACTCACCAATTTCTACTGGTCATGTCGCCTGAAGAATTTTCTCGTATGAGCGCCGCCGCCGAGGCCGATTCCAATGTTTCCGCCCGAGATCGCCGGGTTTTCTTTCGGCAACTGCACGCCCGTGCTCAGCACGCCACCGCCGACAAACAAGGTCGCCTCGTTTTGCCGGAAGACCCTTGCAAGAAAGTCGGTTTGAAAGGCGAAGTCGTGCTGGTCGGCGGCCGTGGACGGTTTGAAATTTGGAACTTGCAGAAACGCAAAAAGGCGGACCAAGAGGAAACGCCGACTTACCAGCACGTCGCCAACGTCATTGGTTTGTGATCAACCCGCATATGAATGCATTATTGTTTGAGCGGCCGGTTTGGTTTGCCACCGGTCCGCTCGTTCTGGAAGAGGAGCCGCAGCAAATGGAAGATTTCACCTACCATCGTCCAGTCCTGGCCGCCGAGGTGGTCGAACTCCTCGCGCCGCATCCCGGCTCGCTGGTTGTTGATGGGACAGTCGGCGGCGGCGGACATACCGAAGCGATCCTGAAAGCCGGAGCCGACGTTCTCGCGCTCGATCAGGATCCTGACGCAATCGCGGAAGCGCGTGAGCAACTCACCACCTACGGCGGTCGCGTTACTCTGCGTCAGGCCAATTTCCGCGACGCCGATAAAATTCTCGACGAGCTCGGAATTCAAAAAATCGGCGGCGCGCTCCTGGATCTTGGCGTTTCATCGCGCCAACTGGAGAACGCCGGCCGCGGATTCAGCATGATGCGCAACGGTCCGCTCGACATGCGGATGAATCCGGGATCGACAACCAACGCGGCCCAGATCGTCAACACCTACAGCGAAGAAGATCTAACCCGCATCTTTCGCGATCTCGGTGAAGAGCCGGCCGCGCGACGAATCGCCAGTCTGATCGTGAAGATACGAAAAGACACGCCGTTTACCGAAACACTTCAGCTGGCGCACGCGATCGAGAAAGTTGTCGGCCGTCACGGCCGTCGTCACCCAGCTACCCAGGCGTTTCAAGCATTACGGATGGAAGTGAACGACGAGCTCGGTGCACTCGAACAGGGTCTCCGCGTATTGGCCACGCGACTCGAACTCGGAGCGCGCATCGCAGTGATCACGTTCCATTCATTGGAAGATCGGATCGTCAAAAATTTCATTCGCACTCACAGCCGCGAATGGCTCGATCGTCCGGAATGGCCGGAGCCGCGGCGCAACCCGGATTACGATTTGCGGCCAATCACGGACAAGCCGCTTGAGCCAGGCGAAAGCGAGCGCCGGATGAACCCGCGGTCGCGAAGCGCGAAGTTGCGGGTGGCGGAAAAAATCGGATGAGCAGGTCGCGACGCAATTGGAATGAAGTCAATGCTGCCTCGCTCGCGCGCTGGATCGTTCTCACCGGATTTCTTGCGCTGACCGGGCTGTGCTACGTCTATCTTACACTTCAGCTCTACCATCTCGGCGACCGGAAGAAAGCGCTGGAGACCGAGGTCACGAATTTGAGGATGCAAAATGAAGTGGCCGGCGCGCAGATCGCCGCTCTCACCTCGCGCGCCGCGCTGCAACGGCGCCTAAAGGAAGGTTATCTCAAAATGATTCCGATCGCCGAACACAATATCGTGCGATTGACCCTGCCAAACCGCAATCCGGATGACGCTGTCCAGCCGGTTTCAAATCCGCGGAGCGCGAGATGAAATGGAACAGCCGAACAAGATGCGCAATCGTCTGCCTTGGCTTCATTCTCCTCTTCAGCCTGTTTTCGTTTCGCTTGATCTATCTGCAAATGATCAAGCACGACCAGTACGCGGGGCTTGCGGCTGAGAAGCACGTCATCAAGCAACCGATCTTCGCCGAGCGCGGAACGATCCTCGACGCGAACAACGAAGTCCTCGCCGACAACGTCCCGGTTGAAACCGTTGTTGCGGACACCTCTCGCCTGACCGACGTCGATGCAACCGTCGACATTGTCAGCAGCGAATTGCAGCTTCCACGCGGCGAAGTTTCAGAAAAACTTCACACTGATCGGCGCTACATTGTTCTGAAACGGGAAGTCTCGAACCTAATTGCCGGCTCGCTTCGCCAAAAACTTCGCGCCCAAAACCTGCGCGGCATTTATTTCGAACAGGACGCGACTCGAATTTATCCGAACGGCGTCATGCTTTGTCACGTGATCGGGTTCACCGATTTCGATCACAAAGGCATCCAGGGGGTGGAAGGTTCGCTCGATGAATATCTGCACGGACAGGACGGCTACCGCTACATCGAGCACAATCGCGCCGGCCAGGAACTCGTCCTTTATCGCGGTCAGGAGCGCGCGCCGCGCAACGGTTACCAGGTCCATCTCACGATTGATCTCAACTTGCAGAACATCGTGGAAAACGAGATCGACGCCGCGATGCGCGAGTATTCGCCGAAAAAAGCCACGATCATTCTCATGCGTCCACAGACCGGCGAAATTCTGGCGATTGCAAACCGTCCGGCGTTCGATCTGAACAAGCGCTCCGACGCCAAACCGGAACAAATGAAGAATCGCGCCATTTGCGACATGATGGAACCGGGTTCGACATTCAAAATCGTCACCGCCGCCGCCGCCCTCAACGAACATAAGTTCGGTCTCGACTCCTACATTTTCTGCGAGAACGGCGTTTGGAACTATGGCGGCACACCGCTGCACGATCACGCCGCGTTTGGCGATCTTAGCGTCAAAGATATTCTCGTGAAGTCGAGCAACATCGGTGCTGCAAAAATGGCCGTCACGCTGGGTGACCAGAAATTTTACGAATACATCCGGCGTTTTGGATTCGGTGAACGCACCGGCGTCGAACTTCCCGGCGAAATTCCTGGTCTGATTCGATCGCCTCAATCGTGGAGCAAGATTTCCATCACCCACATTCCGATGGGGCATGAAATCGGCGTGACACCGTTGCAAATGGCCACCGCGATGTGCGCAATTGCCAACGGTGGCAAATTGATGACGCCTCGGATCGTCAAATCGATCACCACGAGCGACGGCAAGACGATCAGCATCCTAAAGCCAGTCGCTTTACGACAAGTCGTTTCGCCGCAAACGGCGAGCCAGATTGGAATGGCGCTGCGCGGCGTGGTTAGCGATCGCGGCACCGCCGCAGCTGCGGCCGTGCCCGGCTTCGTTATCGCCGGAAAAACCGGCACCGCTCAAAAGGTCGGACCGCACGGCGGTTACGAAAAAGGTAAGGAAGTTGTTTCGTTCTGCGGTTATTTGCCGGCTGAAAACCCGCAGTTCGTCGGACTCGTCGTCTTGGACGATGCGCAGACCAAGCCGGAACAAAATTACGGCGGCTCCGTCGCCGGTCCTATTTTTTCACGCATTGCCGAAAAGGCTGCGCGTTACCTCGATCTTGAGCCGCATGAGGAGATTCGCAAAGCCATCCCCGTGGAGCGAGTTGCCTTAACCAGTTCTTCGCGCCATTGACTCCGTGGCCCAAAAATGGCGGACCCTCATGCAGCTCAAAACTCTTATCGTCGCGACTCCCGTTCGCGAAATCATCGGCCCAGTTGATCGCGCGGTGGAAAGCATCGCGTATGACTCGCGCCGTGGGCAAAGGGATGGGCTATTCGTGGCATTGCGTGGCGAAAAAAGCGATGGCCACGACTTCATCGGGCAGGCCATTGAAAAAGGCGCCACGGTGATCGTCGCCGAGCGCGCAGAGAAAAATTCGCGGGCCACTTTCGTCGTCGTCGAAAACACGCGGACGGCGATGGCCGATCTCGCCGCGCGTTTTTACAACTATCCAGCGCGCAAATTGAAGCTCGCCGGCGTCACCGGAACAAATGGCAAGACCACGACAACATTTCTGATCAAACACATTTGTGAGAAAGCCGGAATGCGATGTGGTTTGCTTGGAACCGTCCGATACGAAATCGGTGAACGGGTTTTGCCGGCAGCGCGCACGACCCCGGAATCGCTCGACCTCCAGGAGCTACTGGCGCAAATCAGGGACGCCGGTTGTCGCGCCGCGGCCATGGAAGTTTCATCGCACGCCCTGGCGCAGGACCGCACCCGCGACATCGAATGGGACGCTGCTGTCTTCACAAATCTCACTCAGGACCATCTCGATTATCACCGAACGATGGAGAATTACTTCGAAGCCAAGGCGAAACTGTTCGAGCAGCTTACGCGGCAAGCAGCGCAAGAAAAAGCCGGTCGCGATTATTAATATCGACGATCGCTACGGCCAGAAGCTGGTCGCGAAGATCGGCAACAAGGTTTCAGTTGTAACTTTCGGCACCGGACTAAAAGCCGACTTTCGCGCGTCGAATTATCGAATGGAATTTGGCGGAACGTCATATCAACTCGATGCTCGCGGAAAAAGTTATCTCGTCCGCGTTCCGTTGATCGGCAGGTTCAACGTCGCCAATTCAGTCGCAGCCCTTGCCGCTGCAAATGCCCTGGGCCTCGGTCTGCGCGAAGCGGTTCTAAGCCTGGGCAAATCGCCGCAAGTTCCCGGCCGGCTCGAGATGGTCCCGGCAAAGCGACAGTTCCAGGTGTTTGTCGATTACGCGCACACGCCGGACGCGTTGCTTAACGTAATCAAAACACTGCGAGAATTACAACCACGGCGCCTGATCGTCGTTTTCGGTTGCGGCGGGAATCGCGATCGCGAAAAGCGTCCGCTAATGGGACAAGTTGTCGATCAAAACGCCGATTACGCCATCATCACGTCAGACAATCCGCGCAAAGAAGATCCCGAGAAAATCATCGCCGAAATCGAGAAAGGTCTTCGCGGCAGTCACTTCGAAAAAATCACCGACCGCGCCGCGGCGATTACACGCGCCGTCGAGCTGGCCCAACCGCGTGACATCGTATTGATCGCGGGCAAAGGTCACGAGAATTATCAGGAGTTTGCCGATCACACCGTGCCCTTCGAAGACATTCAAGTGGCGCGACGGGCGATTGAAGGCCATCCGATGGAATTCAAATGAACCCGCTCTCGATCTCACAAATTGCGAAGCTCGCTGAAGCGAAGCTGGAAACCGGCGACGGAAAGATTTCCATCGAAAGAATCAGCACCGACTCGCGAACCATTAAAAAAGGAGAGCTGTTCGTCGCTCTGCGCGGTGAAAATTTTGACGGTCACAAGTTCATGGAAGACGTCGCCAAAAAAGACGCCGCCGGAGCGATTGTCGATCTCAAGTGGAAAGGTAGGGTCGGTGCGCTGCGCCGACCGGACGCCGCAGCGCTGCGTCCCTACCAGTTCGCGATCCTTCGCGCCAAAGACACCTTGTTCGCCTATCAAAGTCTCGCCGCCAACTATCGAAAATCACTTTCGATCAAAGTTCTCGCGATCACTGGCAGCAACGGCAAGACCAGTACTAAGGATTTTGCCGCATCAGTCCTCGGTCGAAGATTTAGCGTCACCAAAACGCAGGGCAACTTCAATAATCACGTCGGCCTGCCCCGCACGATTTTGGAAGCGACATCACAGGATGAAGTCGCGGTTTGGGAAATCGGAATGAATCATCCTGGCGAAGTAGCGCCCCTCGCCAGAATCGCCGCGCCAGATGCGGCGATCATCACCAACGTCGGCGTCGCCCACATTGAATTCATGGGCACGCGCGAAGCAATTGCGCAGGAAAAAGGCGCGCTCGCGGAAACCGTCAACAATGAGGGGACTGTTATTTTGAACGCCGACGATCCATTTAGCGAAGGCATCGCAAAGCGAACTGGAGCCCGCATTGTTCTTGCCGGCATCAATAATGGCGTTCTTCGCGCGACGGACGTCGAACAAACGTCCGACGGCTCAGAGTTCACCATCCTGGAAGGTGCCCATCGCTGCCGAGCCCAGTTGTCCGTCCCGGGTTTGCACATGGTGCAAAACGCGTTGCTCGCAGTCGCCGCCGGACGCGCTTTCGGCGTTCCGCTGGAAGAATGTGCGATCGGACTTGCGACCGCGCCGCTGACCAAAGCGCGTTTGCAAATCAAAGAAGTGAACGGTGTGCAATTTCTCGATGACAGCTACAACGCGAATCCCGATTCGATGAAGGCCGCTTTGCGAACTTTGATCGAGCTGGCCGCGGACGGAAAACGGATCGCAGTCCTTGCGGAGATGCGCGAATTAGGCGCGGCATCGCAACTTGGGCACGAAGAAGTGGGCCAGGAAGCAGCCACGCTCGGGGTGGATCAATTGATCGGCATCGGCGAGATGGGCGCAGTTATTGCCAAAGCGGCCGAGAAGGCCGGTTTGGAAAAAACCAACGCGGTTGGATCGACATCGGAGGCCGCAGAGCTCCTCGCGGAAATCACAGAGCCTGGGGACCTGGTGCTCGTCAAGGGAAGCCGATTAGCTCGCACTGAAGAAGTGATTGAGCACTTCGGGGCTGGTCACTCGGCACACGTCACTCGTCACTGATTTATGATGTATTTCCTCCATCGACTCAGCGAGCACGTCGGCGGATTCAACGTCTTCTTTTACGTCACGTTTCGCGCCGTCGCGGCTGCGATCACTGCTTTCATGCTGTCATTGCTTTTCGGAAATTGGGTGATTCGAGTTTTGACCGCGCTCAAGCTCGGTCAGCCCATTCGGCAAGCGTCCGAAGTCCATCGCCTCGCTGAATTGCACGGCATTAAACAGGGAACGCCGACCATGGGCGGTGTTTTGATCATCGGGACGGTGATAATTTCCAGTGTTCTTTGGGCGCGCCCAGACAATCGCTTCGTCTGGCTTGCGCTCTTCGCCATGCTTTATCTCGGTGCGCTCGGCTTCGCCGACGATTATCTCAAGGTGACCAAGAAAAATACGTCCGGAGTCAGCGGTCGTATCAAGCTGGTCTTCCAGTTTGCTCTGGCTGGGGTCATCACAGCCGTATTCCTGACCAGTCCGCTGCTCGAAGTGCAGGCGCGGGAACTTTTCGTTCCGTTCGTGAAGGCGCCGGTGGTTGCGAACATGAGCTGGTTTACGTTTTTCTTTTTCGGGCTCGTGATCGTCGGCTGCTCCAACGCCGTTAATCTTACGGACGGACTCGACGGCCTGGCGATCGGTTGCACGGTGACAGTCGCGTTTGATTACGCGTTACTCTCCTACATCGCGGGAAATTTTCGGCTCGCGGAGTATCTGCAGGTGCCGTTCTATCCGTTCGCGGCTGAACTAACCGTGGTTTGCGCTGCTCTCGTTGGCGCGGGCCTTGGTTTTCTTTGGTTCAATTGTCACCCGGCCAAAGTGTTCATGGGCGACACCGGTTCGCTCGCGATCGGCGGCATGCTTGGGGTGGTGGCGATCTGTTGCAAACAAGAGCTGCTGCTCGTCGTCGTTGGTGGCGTGTTCGTAATCGAGGCAGTCTCGGTCATTCTGCAGGTGCTGAGTTTCAAGCTCACTGGCAAGCGCATCTTCGCCATGTCGCCGATCCATCACCATTTCGAGCTCGCCGGTTGGAAAGAAAACACCGTGATTGTGCGTTTCTGGATTTTGTCCGGAATCTTCGCGCTTCTCGGCCTGGCCACTCTGAAGTTGAGGTAGAAATTTGCGTTACTCGAATCAAAACGTGGCGGTTCTTGGAGCGGGCTTAAGCGGCGCGTCCGCCGCACTTCTGCTGCGCTCCGAAGGAGCAAATGTCACCGTGCTCGACAGCGCTGACGAAAAAAAACTTCTGCGATCCACGCTCGACAATCTGCGCGCTCAAGGTGTGCGCGTGATTTGCGGATCGGACGCCGACCGCAATTCGGACAAGTTCGACATCATTGTCACGAGTCCGGGAATCGACCCCGCGTCCGCGCTCGGCCGCAATTTTTGGTCGCGTGGAATCGATATTATCGGCGAACTCGAGCTTGGCTGGCGTTCCTGTGAAATCGCCGGTCATCGCGGTCACGGGCACCAACGGCAAGACCACGACGACCGAGATGCTGGCGCAAATGCTGAACCAATGCGGACAAAAGACGATTGCCTGCGGCAACATCGGTAAACCGCTCTCCGAAGTCGCCCGCGAGAAAATCAAATATGACGTGCTGACGGTTGAAGTCAGTTCGTTTCAATTGGAGACAATCCGCACGTTTCGGCCGTCGATCGCGCTCTGGCTGAATTTCGCGCCCGATCATCTCGATCGTTACCGCTCGGTTGCCGAATATCGCACGGCGAAGCTGCGCTTGTTTGAGAATCAAACCGGTGACGACGTCGCCATCGTGAATGCGAGCGAAACTCTGCCGGACCTGCGCGCTCGCAAAATTACATTCAGCGCCTACACCAATCGGGGCGATTTTCGCTTATCCGAAGGCGCGATCCTTTTTCAAAACCAGCCGGTGTTACGGATGAGCCAAACCAAACTCCGCGGCTCACACAACATCGAAAACCTGATGGCGACGCTTGCGGCTGGGCACGCGCGCGGATTGTCGTTCGAGCAAATGGTGCCGCCCTTGTCTGCTTACGAGCCGCAGCCGCACCGCTGCGAATTCGTCCGGCAAATCAACGGCGTCGACTATGTCAACGATTCCAAGGCGACGAACCTGGACGCGATGGAGAAGGCATTGCAAACCCAGAGCAAGCCGGTCGTTCTCATCGCCGGCGGAAAAGACAAGGGATTCAACTACCAACCGTTGCGCGATTTGGTGAATGAGAAAGTTCGAACCACGATTCTGATTGGCGAAATGGCAAAACAAATCGCGCGCGATTGGGATGGCGCCGTCAAAACCGAGTTTGCGGCTTCTCTGGCGGACGCTGTCGAGCGCGCGCATGCCACAGCCAAATCGGGCGAAGTCGTTCTCTTTTCCCCCGGCACATCCTCTTTCGACATGTTCAAAAGTTACGCGGACCGCGGCGACCAATTTCGCGCGCTGGTCCAAGCCCTCCCTCAATGAAAAGGAAGTTCAAAATGCCAAACCTGCTCAAGTTCCGACGGAAAAAACTTCGCGCCACCGCGGTGCGCCGGCCGCTTCGCATCGGCGCGGCCACCGCCGATTACGACGATCTCGCGGAGCCGAGTATGAAACTCTCTCGCGCGCTGTTGATTGTTCTCCTGCTGCACGTCGTCGCAGTCGCGGGAATCATTGCCTTCAACGCGATCAAAACGCGGCAGTCGACGCTTCCGGCGTCCCCCGCGACGAACACGGTGGGAGTGGCCTCACCCGAAACGAAACCGCAGACGACGATGGCGAGTTCAACTGCGCCGGTAAAAGCGACCACAAAAACGCAGACAACCAAAGTTTCCGATTCCGGAAAGACCTACACCGTCGCAAAAGGCGACAACCCGGTGACGATCGCGAAGAAATTCAAGGTGTCGTACGACGATCTGCTTACGCTTAATCACATCGACGATCCGCGGAAATTAAAGATCGGCCAGAAGCTTCTGATCCCAACCAAACCAGCGAAGAAGAACGAGTAGTCGTCGATCCAAATGCGTCGCAAAAGCGCTTATCTCCTGTTTCTGGCGGTGCTCGGGCTCCTGGTCATCGGCATCGTGATGCTTTTCAGCACGAGCGCTTTTGCGCGAGATAGTCATGGCGACGCATTGTTTTTCTTGAAACGGCAGGCGGTCTGGCTCGGAGTGGGATTAGCAGCCTGCATCGCGGCGGCGCTGATCGATTATCACTTTTGGCAGCGCACCTGGTGGGTCTGGCTGGGAATTGCCGCCATCACACTCGCATCTTGTTACGTTCCCCACCTTGGAATGCGGATCAACGGTTCGCGGCGCTGGCTCGGCATCGGGCCGGTCAGTTTTCAGCCGTCGGAAATCGCAAAGCTGGCGACCGTGTTCTTTCTGGCCTGGTGGTTCGCGCGTTACGAAAAAGTATCGGGCCATCCTCTCTTCGGATTCGCCATACCCTTGGCAGTCGTGACCGCATTGCTCACGTTGATTTTATTTGAAGTCGACCTTGGAACAACAGCGCTGATCGGCATGACGTCGTTCGTGATCATGTTTGTTGCCGGAACGAATCCGATCCTACTCAGTTTGCTCGCGGTGATCGGCAGCAGCGTGATCTTTGTGGGCGCCACCCACGCGCGTATGGATCGACTGGTCGCGTTCACAAACCTGGAGCGCTACAAGGAAGACGCTGGACTGCAGCAGATGCAGGCCTTGATCGCATGGGGCAGCGGCGGAATGGACGGACTCGGGCTCGGAAACGGCCGGCAGAAAATGCTCTACCTCCCCTACGCTCACACAGATTTCATCTTCCCGATGATCGGCGAAGAGCTCGGGCTACGCGTCAGCTTGCTGGTGGTTTTCCTTTTCGTAGTCGTGATTGTTTGCGGAATCGTCATCGCGTTGCACGCAAAAGACCGCTTTGGATTGCTGACCGTTACCGGCGTTGTTTCGCTGCTCGCGCTCCAAGCTGCGGTGAACATGGGCGTTACGACTTCACTTCTGCCGAACAAAGGTTTGCCCTTGCCGTTTATCAGCTACGGAGGCTCGAACCTGGCCGCATGCCTTTTTGGCGTCGGATTGCTTCTCAACATTTATCGGCAGGCAATTCTGGAACCGTCCAACAAGAAACGCACGGCGCTGCAAGTGCGGATCACTCCACGGATCTAGCTAATGAACGCGATCATCGCATGCGGCGGCACTGGCGGGCATCTCTTTCCGGGAATTGCCGTCGCCGAGGTGTTGCGTCAGCGCGGACATGAAGTGCTCTTATTTGTTTCCGAAAAGGAGATCGACGGTCTCGCCCTTTCGACGCGTTCCCAATTTCGTTTTGAAAAACTGCCGACCGTCGGGTTTCCGTCCCTCCACTCGCCGCGGATATTCGGATTCATCAGACGTTTTACCGAGAGTCTGGCGCTTTGCCGGTCGATCTACAAAAAATTCAAGCCGCAAGTCGTGCTCGGAATGGGCGGATTTACTTCCACTGCGCCAATCCTGGCCGGGCGGATGCGCGGAATTTCGACGCTCGTCCACGAATCAAACGCGATACCAGGTAAAGCAAACCGATTGGCGGGGAAAATGGTCGGCGCTGTTTTGCTTGGATTCAAAGAAGCAGCGCAATTTTTTCCGAAAGCGCGAACCGAAATCACCGGCACGCCGATTCGAAACGAGCTCAAACGCGTGGACAAAGAAGCGGCGCGTCAAAAACTTGGATTGCAAGCCGGCGTAACAACGATGCTGGTGATGGGCGGAAGTCAGGGAGCAAGCGGAATCAACCAGGCCATGATAAAATCGCTGCCATTGCTTCGCGGTACGGCGCTCCAAGTGATTCATCTTTCCGGCACTCGCGACGAACGGCTAGTAATCGACAGTTATCGGCGTCGAACAAATTCCCGCCTACGTCGCTGCGTTTCATCACCACATGGAAGAAGTTTACAGCGCTGCCGATTTCGCGGTAGCCCGGTCGGGCGCTGCCAGCCTGGCTGAGCTCGCGTTCTTTGGTTTGCCGAGCATCTTCGTCCCGTTCCCTTATGCGGCGGACGATCATCAAACTCGCAACGCCGAGATTTTCGCGCGGGCGGGGGCTGCCTTCGTCCTGAAAGAATCGGACCTGACGCCCGAATTACTCACACAGAAGATTCGCGCGATGATCGATCGACCCGAACAGCTTCGGCGCATGTCGGAGAAATGCTTGCAGCTGGCGCCGAGCGATGCCGCCAACCGCGTCGCGATGACGATGGAAAGATTTACCCAATCATGACGAAGGATGCCGACACGCCCGCCGTAGCCTCGGCGAAGGAGGGCCTTACGAAATTTCTAACGCGAGAACGCCACCGCGTTCATCTGATTGGCGTGGCCGGGAGCGGCATGAGCGGAATTGCCGGCCTTCTGCTTCAACTCGGACACGAGGTCAGCGGTTCGGACAAACTCGATTCCCAGGAAACGGAACGCCTTCGACGTCTCGGCTTGATATTTCATCGTCAACATCGGGCCGAGGATGCGAGAGACGCCGAGCTCGTGATCTACTCTTCAGCGATCAAACCGGAGAATCCGATTTTGAAAGACGCTCGAGAGAACGGAAAGCGAACTGTCCGGCGTGCGGAAGCGCTCGCCGCAATCATGTCGGCGAAGCGCGGCATCCTTATCGTCGGGATGCATGGCAAAACGACCACGTCGGCAATGACCACCCACGTCTTGCGCGAAGGCGGACTGCATCCGTCCCATTACGTCGGCGCTGAGATCCCAATCCTCGGCACAAACGCGCACTGGGACGCGCGAGGCGAATTTTTCGTGGCTGAGGGCGACGAAAGCGACGGGACCATAGCCCTGTTTCACCCCGAGCACGCCCTTGTACTAAATATAGAGGAGGAACATCTCGATTATTACCCGGACATGGCTGCGATCGAGAAGGTCTTCCGCCAACTCCTCGGCCAAACAACCGGCAAGATCTTTTATTGCGCCGATGAGCCAAACGCGACCCGGATCTGCAGCTCTTCCGATCGTGTAATTTGCTACGGCTTGTCTGAGAAAGCGGACTACCGCGCGAGCGATGTCGATCTACGTAATTTCACATCAACGTTTTGCGTTTATCGCGGCACAGAAAAACTTGGTGAGGCAGTCCTGAACGTTCCTGGCGAGCACAATGTTCGCAACGCGTTAGGCGTGATCGCTCTCGCGACCGAGCTCGGCGTTCCGTTCGACAAGATTGCAAAGGCCCTGACGAAATTTCAGCACGCGCGGCGACGATTCGAAATCAAGTACGATAGTCCGCGATTTCTATTGGTCGACGACTACGGTCATCATCCAACGGAGATCAAGGCGACGCTGAAAACGGCGCGATCGGTTGGCCGCAAACGCGTTCTGACGATGTTTCAACCGCACCGATATTCGCGCACAAAGCTGCTTCGGAAAGAGTTCGGGCGCGCTTTCGACGATGCTGACCGCGTTGTGATCACAGACATCTATGGCTCGAACGAGTCGCCCATTCCGGGAGTTACCGGTCAAATGATCGCGGACGAAATCGCCGCGCACGGTCATCGCGGCGTTTCCTATCAACCACGATTGGAATGGGTGCACCGCGATGTCGGCAACATGCTCGACTCCGGCGACCTCGTTCTCAGTCTCGGCGCCGGCAATATTCACGAACAATTGGCAATCCTGGCCGGGGATTTGGTGATCGCCGAGAAGATCAAAGAGATTATTGGCGAGGACGGCGATGTTCGACTTTATGAGCCGCTTTCGAAACACACGACCCTGCGCGTCGGGGGCCCGGCACAGTTTTGGGTCGAACCGCGCAACGAGAAATCGTTTGCGGACCTGATCCGGTTTTGTCGCGGCGAAAATCTACCGCTTTTCGTCATCGGCCGTGGATCCAATCTCCTCGTGCGCGACGGCGGAATTCGCGGAGTAGTGGTTCATCCTTCGGGTGGCGAGTTCGACAAGATCGACATCCATGACAACGAGATCACCGCCGGCGTGGGAGCGAAGCTAAAGGAAATCGCTTACGCGGCGCGCGGCGCTGATCTAGGCGGATTGGAATGGATGGAAGGCATTCCCGGCGCGGTCGGCGGCGCTTTGCGGATGAACGCTGGCGCCATGGGCTCACAAACTTTTGAAAACGTGGTCAGCGTTAGATATCTCGATCGCGACGGGAACCTTCACGACAAGGAACGTGACGAGCTTGAAGTTCATTACCGGCATTTTCCTTTGCTCGAAAACAACTTCGCCGTCTCCGCCACATTTCGCGGGACGCCCGATAAGCGGGAAAAAATCGAAGCGCGGTTGCATGAATCCCAGGAGAAGCGTCGAACAACTCAGCCCATCGCGAAGAGCGCAGGCTGTATCTTTAAAAACCCTGAGAAATGTCCGGCAGGAAAGCTTGTCGACGAACTCGGCCTTAAGAATTCAAGCGTCGGAAAAGCGCGCGTTTCGGACGTGCACGGCAATTTTATTGTGAACGATGGCGGCGCCACCGCCACCGACATGCTGGAGTTGATTGATCGGATCAAGAAAGAGGCGAAAACAAAACGCGGTATCGAGTTGGAAACCGAAGTGCAGGTCGTCGGAGAGTCCGACGCGGGAGCAGTATGAAGAAGGATTTACCAAAGAAAGTGGCGGTGTTGATGGGAGGCCCGGGATCGGAGCGCGATGTCTCACTAGCCACCGCCCGTGGAGTTTCCAAAGCACTGCGCTCGCTGGGAATCGAAGTCGTCGACGTCGATGTTCGCGACGAAAATTTCCAATTACCTGACGGAGTTGATGTTGCTTTCAATTGTATTCACGGGACTTTTGGTGAAGACGGGCAGATCCAAAAAATTCTCGAAGACCGCGGCGTCTCCTATACCGGCGACGGTGTCGAAGAGAGCCGAATTGCGTTCGATAAAATCCTGTCGAAGGAAAAATTTCACCAGCACAAGGTCGTAACACCGGAATGGGAAGTGATTGACGCCGGTCAGCGACCGAAAATGTCGGTCCCACTGGTTGTAAAACCTGCGCGACAAGGCTCGACCGTTGGAATCGTGATCGTCAAAAACGAAAACGAGCTGAATGACGCACTAAACGAAGCGGCGAAGTTCGATCGCAAATTGTTGATAGAAAAGTTTGTATCTGGCCGTGAATTGACGATAGGTATCCTCGGTGATCAAGCTCTGCCGATTCTTGAAATAATTCCCAAGGGCGGTTTTTACGATTTTAATACCAAGTACCCGTTTCTGAATCCGCAAGCCGGCGCGAGCGCCGTGCATGTTTGTCCGGCGAAGATCGACGATGCGCTGACGAAAAAAATTCAGAAACTGGCACTTGCGGCATTTCGCGCCCTTGGTCTCGTCGTTTACGGCCGAGTCGATGTGCTTCTGTCCGACAAAGGCGAACCCTTCGTGTTGGAAGTGAACACGATCCCGGGAATGACCGAAGCGAGCTTGCTTCCCGAGGCGGCGGCTGCGGCGGGAATCAGTTATCCGGATCTTTGCCTCCGTATCATCGAATTGTCGCGCGCCAGAGAGGAGCGTGCTCGAGGATGAGGCGACAACAACGTCCGCGCGCGCGCAACCGGCGTCTCTCCAGCTTCCGTCAAAGGCGGCAGCAACATCTGTTGGACGTTAAAGTGCGCTCGCGCAAAGCCGTCGCCCATCGCAACCGCCGAGTGCTGGTTGTTTTTTCGAAACTCGCGCTTCTGGTCGCGTTGATCGCCGGTATTTATGTTGGCGGGCGCTTTGCGGCCAAACGGTTCTTTCTCGATAATCCTGATTACAAACTGGGCGCAATCGAAGTCCAGACCGACGGGACGCTGCAACGCGACCAGATATTAAGCGTCACTGATTTGCGCGAAGGCGAAAACATTTTTCGAGTGAACCTCGCGCGCGTGCATGACCGTCTGCAGGACCTTCCGCAGGTTGATGAGGTGGAAGTGATCCGAAAGCTTCCTGCTGAGATCGATATCCGGATCGTCGAACGCAAGCCGATCGCCTGGATTACGACCGAAAAGCAAATGGCGGATCCATTCGCCTCCGACGCCGCATTTCTCATCGACGCGCGCGGCGTGCTCATGAAAGAGAAAAAATTGTTGCCCGAGTATTTGGGATTACCGGTCATTCTCGGTTGCGACAGCGAGTCGCTCGAAGTCGGAAAAACTGTCGAGGCGCCGGAAACTAAAGCCGCGCTTGAGTTGTTGCGGCTGAGCTCGCGAAGTTTCATGCAAACGCGCTTTCAGATTCGTGAGATCGATGTTTCCAAGGGCTATTGCCTGGTCGTAACCGACAAGAACCACAGCAAAGTAACATTCGGATTCGACAATCTCGACACCCAGCTGCAGCGCCTCGAGCAATTTCTGATTTATTCCGACGACGCCCATCGTGAAATCGCGACCGTGAATTTGCTGGTCCAACGGAATATTCCTGTAACGTTCGCCAAACCGGCGGTGGAAGTGATCAACGAAACAATCAGGCCCGAGGAGTCACCACGGGTCATGAAAGCGATTCCGCTAAATGCGCCAAAAGGGGCCCCTCCTTCAAACATAACGAAATCGCGTCCGAAACCGTTAGCATCGGCAACGCCTGCAGCGCCGACGCCGACTCCAACTCCAACCAAACGAGGTTTTCCATTTCAACCTTTCAAGAAAAACTAAACAACATGGCGAGCGGTGATTTAATCGTGGGGCTGGAGATCGGGACGTCGAAGATTTGCGTGGTGGTCGGCGAAACGCGCCCCGACGGAACGCTAAAAATTCTCGGAGTTGGCCAGGCTCCATCGCGCGGCGTCCGCAAAGGGGAAATTGTCGATTTTGAAACAGCGATGAAGTGCGTCCACGAGGCGGTGGTCGACGCCGAGCAGAAAAGCGACGTGATGATTCGCGGCGTGTACGTCGCCGTCGCCGGCGGGCACATTCAAGGTTTCAATAATCGCGGCTGCGTCGTGTTGCCGGAAGAACGTGACGAGATCGACGATCAGGACGTTGAAGACGTGAAGGTGAACGCTCGCGAAGTGAGCATTCCGGCCGCGAACGCGTTTCTGCACTCGATCATTCAGCATTATCACGTGGATGGACAGGACGGCGTGCTCAACCCGGTCGGCATGCTTGGTCAGAAGGTCGAAGCCGATTTTCACATCATCCACGGCGTCCGCACACGCATTCAAAACACGATTCGATGCGTCAAGGAATTGCCACTCGAAGTGGAAGACGTTGTCTTCAGCGCGCTGGCTTCCGCGCAAGTTGTGCTAACGCAACATCAAAAAAATCTCGGCGCGCTGGTGGTCGATATTGGCGGCGGCACCACCGATTACATCCTCTACGTTGATGGCGCCATCAAACAAAGCGGCGTTCTCGCGATCGGCGGCGATCACATCACCAACGACATCTCGATGGGATTGCGCATCCCTATGGCGCGCGCCGAGAAGCTCAAGATCGAGGAAGGCAGCTGCGTCCTTGGCAATTGTCTGCCCGGGGAAACAATCGTGCTCAAGGACGATTCGGGCTTTGCCGGCAAGGAAATCGAGCGCGAAACGCTTAACACAATCATTCACTTGCGGCTCCGCGAAACATTCGAGTTGCTCAAGCGTACGGTCGAAGACGAACCGTTCATCAATTATGTCGGCGCTGGAATTTTCATCACTGGCGGATGCAGTTTGCTCAACGGGATTGATCATCTTGCCGGCGAAGTTTTCGAGATGCCGGCCCACGTCGCCCACGCGCAAACAACGTCCGGCCTGACGTCGGCCGCGGAAAATCCGCAATTCGCCACCGCGATTGGTTTGCTCAAGTACGCGCAGGCCGTGCAAGTCGATCGGCCACGAGGCGGCATCACTCGAATGTTTGGAAGGCTATTCAATCGGATGCGGTGAAAACAGAAAGATCGACATGATCCAACTCAGCAAAAATTACAGCTTGCCCGAACGCCAGGAGGAAGCGATTCCCATCAAAGTTGCCGGCGTCGGCAGCGCCGGGTCGAATGCGCTCGACCGTGTGCTGCTCGACGGCATGGACAAAAATGATCTGATCGCCGTCAACACCGACGTCCAGGCCCTCGCGAGTTCCGTCGCTGCGCGCAAAGTGCAACTCGGACGCACCTGCACGCGAGGTCTCGGCACCGGTGGAGATCCGGAGCTCGGCTATCAAGCGGCCATTGAATCGGCGGACGAAATTCGCCAGGCGATCGCGGGCGCACGCATGATTTTCATTTGTGCCGGACTTGGCGGAGGAACTGGCTCCGGCGCGGCGCCGATCGTCGCCCAGCTTGCCCGCGAGGCCGGCTCACTCGTGATCGCGTTCGCCACCCTACCGTTTTCATTTGAAGGAAAGCGTCGGGCCGCCCAGGCGCAGGACGCTCTCGCCCGATTAAACGAAGTTGCGAACGCGGTTATTTGTTTCGAGAACGATCGCATGGGCGACATGGTCGCACCCAAGGCCGGAATTCACCAGGCGTTTGGCGTTGCCGACATGACGATCAGTCAAAGCGTGCGTTCGATCGTGAATTTGATTCAGCGGCCCGGACTGATTCGCATCGGGTTCGATGATTTGTTCACCGCGCTGCGCAGTCAAAACGGACGATGCCTCTTTGGTTTTGGCGAATCGGATTCGGACAATCGCGCGCACGACGCGCTGACTCAGGCGCTAAAGAACCCGTTGATGGACAAAGGTCGAATGCTTTCGGAAGCGTCGCACGTTCTCGTCCAGGTCGCCGGCGGACCTGGAATGACTTTGTCCGAAGTTGAAATTCTCATGCGCGATCTTGGACGGCACGTGCGCGATCACACTCAAATCGTTTTCGGCACAGCTGTTGACGGCAAGATGGGAAACCGATTGAGCGTTACGATCATTAGCTCGCTCGTTGGGGAAGAGGACTCCGTCGTGACGCAGCCGCTGCCGGTTCCAGAACCTTTCCTTGCCCCGCCGCCGGCGATTTTGGAACAAATTGAAGAACCACCAAAACCGGCGCCCAAGATCAAGGTCGCGCCCGAACCGGAAGTTGTTCCGTCGACCCCGCCTGCTGGCGACTTGGCCGCCTTTGAACAACCTCAGTCCGTGGCGGAAGAAGCGGCACCGGCTCCCCCAGCACCACCGCCTGCGATTAAAAAACCAACGCCGCGGCTGATTCCACCCAAGAAAAAAGCGGCCATCGAAAAAGAGATCCAAGCGTCAAAAGAAAAATACGTTTACGCAAAGCAGGAAGTGATGCAGTTCGAGCCCGTCACTCGTGGACGGTTCGAAAAAAGCGAGCCGACAATCGTCGAAGGACAGGACCTCGACGTTCCGACCTTCATGCGAAAAAACATTCGCGTGAAATAGGGCGAGGTCTCGCGCCTAACCAGCCGCAATTGGCACAGTTCGTGATGCTTTTTGACGCCACTTATGCGTCGCGTTGGCGCCTTTACTCTCGTTGAAATCATGATCGTAGTCTCGATCATTGCGCTCCTCGTGGTCATCGCTCTTCCATCGTTTCAACGAGCCCGGCAGCGGGCCCAAAACGCCAAGCTGATAAATGGATTCCGCGTTGCCACCGACGCATTTCAAATGTATGCGACCGAGCATAACGCCTATCCCCCGGATGTTAACCGCGGCACCGTGCCAGACGGAATGGCACTTTATTTCGGTCCGACGTTTGACTTTACCGCGCCCACGCCGATCGGCGGAAATTGGGACTGGGATTATCAACAGTTTGGTTTCACCGCCGGGGTCTCGGTAATTGGTTCAGGCGCGGATACTACTCGAATGTCTGAAATCGATTCCCAGATCGATGATGGTGATCTTTCCAAAGGCGGATTTCAAAATACGGCCGCCGATCGTTATACCTTGATCATTGAATAGCGCTACCGCGCGCTACTTGCCCTTCATCAATTCGAGCACTGCGCTGGTCATGCCGACAATGCCAACCCGAATCGTCGGCTCCGGAACGGGAGCGAACTTGCTCGAGTGCAGACTCGGCAGCTCCTTCCCCTCTTTCTTGAACTGCGCAATCTTTTCCGGATCAACCGCGCCAATGTGAAAGTCCACGGCTGGGATCGAGTGATCGGGCAAACTGTACTCCGCAAAATCTTCACCGCCCATGGTTGGATCGACAATCTCAACATTGGCGTCGCCCAACACCCTTTTCCACACGGCAACCAGCCGCTTCGTTAAATCGGGATTGTTGTAAGTCGCAGGCGTGACCTGGTCCTTCAACACGTTCACAATTGGCATCCGATCCGCCGGAATTCCGGCTGCCGTCGCGCAGCCTTTCGCAATTTGATCGATATCCGCCAACACGCGGTCGCGCACTTCAGATTTATAGGTGCGAACGGTCAGCTGCATCTTCACATCGTCTGGAATAATGTTGTGCTTGGTGCCGCCGTGAATTGAACCAACCGTGACAACGATCGGATCAATCGGATTATTTTCCCGGCTGGCGATGGTTTGGAGCGCGTTGATGATTTCCGCTGACAGCACAATCGGGTCTTTTGTTCTATGAGGATACGCGCCGTGCCCGCCGATTCCGCGCACGGTCAGGTCAACCGAATCGACATTCGCATAAGTGTAGCCCGGCGTGACTCCAATGTGACCGGTTTGCAAATCGGCCTTGTCATGAAAACCGAGGGCGAAGTCGGGTTTGCCAAAGCGATTGTAAAGACCGGCCTTCAACATCGCGTTCGCGCCACCGATCGCTTCTTCAGCAGGCTGTCCGACAAATATGATTGTGCCATTCCAATCCTGCTTGAGCCGCTGTAGCACCCGCGCCGTGCCAATAAACGCCGCCACGTGCGCGTCGTGTCCACAGGCGTGCATCACTGGAACGTCGCGACCTTCGTCATTCTTGGCAGTCACGGTGCTCGCGTAGGACAGTCCCGTTTCTTCGTGGACCGGCAGCGCATCCATGTCGGTGCGAACAAGAACCGTCGGGCCGCCGCCATTTTTCATCACCCCGACCACACCGTAACATTTCAGTTTAGGATCATCGTACTTGCCGAAGTTTTCTGTCACTTCACAGCCGGCCTCGCGCAGCTCCTTGGCCACCAAAGTCGCGGTGCGTTGCTCGTGCCCCGACAGTTCGGGATGACTGTGGATGTCTTTGTAAATCGCGAGCAGTGACGGCAGCTCGCTCACTGCCGCTTTTTCAAGGGCCTCCTGGGCCTGGGCCAAGGCGCCGCCGAGCACCGACGCCAATACTATCGCTAATATTTTCATGGAAGGTTTATATCCGCAGACTTACGCAGATTGCCGCAGATTATCCAGAAATCTTCCGGTTTTGAATCTGTGAAAATCTGCGCAATCTGTGAATGACTCATGGATTTCGAAGAAAACAGGATACTCTTTGGCGCAGACCCAACGCCTAGGATTGTGGCGATTGAGCTCGGGGAAACCGGGACAATTAAGGTCCATCGACGCGAGAAAGATGGATCGACAACCACGGACGTAGAGCCGTTTCATCCGTTTGTATGGGCCGACTCAGACGTGGTAGATCTTGGAATTGAAGCGGAAAAGCTTAAAGGCGATCTGAAATTCAGCTGGCTCATCACGGTCGACAGCTGGAACGAACTCATTTCGCTGAGGAACGGTTTGAAGAATGCCGGCCGGGACTTCTTCGCCTTCACTGATCCGGTGCAGCATTATCTCACTGCCACCGGACGGACGCTGTTCAAAGATTTGCCGTTCGAGGAGCTGAAACGAATGCAGGTTGAGGTCCTCGCTTTCTCCGAGGGCGAAGCCGACCACATCATGAGCATTGCGGTTTCGGACAACGCCGGTTGGGAGCAACTAATCGTTGTCGATCCGAAGAAAGCGCCGGATTCCGAACACGCTGCGATCAGGCAGCTGACAAAGCTTATCAAGGAACGCGATCCCGATGTGATCGAGGGACACGATCTGTTTCGCGTTCACCTGCCCTATCTCGTTGCCCGTGCGAAAAAGTTAAAAACGAAGCTGGACTGGGGACGTAGCGGCGGTTTTTTACGCTCGCGCCCGTCACGACTTCAAATTGCCGAGAAGACGATCGATTATCCGAAGTTCGCGATCGATGGCCGTCATTTCGTCGACACTTTTCTTCTCGCGCAATTTTACGACGTCGGACTGAGAACGTTGACCGGATTCGAACGCGCAGACGTGGCCAGACACTTTGGGTTCTGCGACAGCGAGGAAATCTCCGGCCTCTCCGGGAAAGAACTTCAACGTGCTTACATAAAGAACACCGACCAATTTCGGAAACGTGCACTCTGCGGTGTTCGGGAAACGAGAGCGATGTCGGATTTGCTGAGTCCGAGTTACTTCATTCAGGCACAGATTTTTCCCTATAACTACCAGGATGTGGTCGTGCGCGGGAATGCCACGCGGATTAATGCCTTGTTTCTGCGCGAATATTTTCGCCAGAAAAACAGCATTCCCGAGTTGCCGCTGCCCCAACCGTTTGAGGGAGGTTACACGGACGTCTTCTTCACGGGGGTCGCTCGCAATGTCTGGCATTGCGACGTCGCGTCGCTTTACCCGTCCATCATGTTGCAGTTCGATTGTTTTCCGGCCAGCGATCGGTTGCAAATTTTCCGGCACTTGCTGACCGACCTGCGAAAATTCCGACTCGAAGCCAAGGCGAAGATGCGCGCTGCCAACAATCCCGCGGAACAGCGGCATCTCGAAGCGTTTCAAAACACATTCAAAATCTTGATTAACAGCTTTTACGGCTATCTCGGTTTCGCCCAAGGGCACTTCGCCGATTTCGACGCCGCCGCCCGAGTCACCCAGATCGGACGCGATTTGCTAAAGAAAATGATCGATTGGCTGGGCAAGCAGGGCGCAAAGGTCATCGAAGTGGATACCGACGGAATCTACTTCGTCCCGCCTGTAGAGGCTCCCGTGTCGGGCGTGGCGAACAAGAATGCGGCCGACACGACCGCCACTACACCGGAGTCCATTGAGGAGCTGCAAAAAGGTTTGGCGAACGAGTTACCGAAAGGAATTGACGTCGAGTTCGACGAGCAATTCGAGGCGATGTTTAGCTACAAGGCGAAGAACTACGCGCTGCTCACCAAAGAGGGTGACGTAATCATCAAAGGCGGCGCACTAAAGTCGCGCGGGCTGGAAAAATTCCAACGCGTGTTTCTCGAAGAGATGATCAAGCTCATTATGAAGGGCAAGTCGGAGGCGGTTGCCGATCTTCGAAACGACTTCGAGAAGAAGATCCGTAATCGAGAATGGCACATCGAGATGTTGATGAAGACCGACACCCTTCAGGATTCCATGGAGAAATACCGGGCCAAGATCGCCGGCTCGGCCCGCAACCGGGCGGCTGCCTACGAGCTGGCCTTGGTCAGCGGTCGCCCCTACAAGCCGGGCGACCAGATTTCATACTATATTAAGAGTACACCCAAAAAGGTGCCTGCCTACGAGGCCGCCCGGCTGGCCAGCGACTTCGATCCCCAAAACCGGGACGAGAACGTCGATTATTACATCGCCAAACTTGACGACCTTGTTAAAAAATTCAGCGGACTGACTGCCACAGCCTCAGTCCCAAAACAGCAAAGCCTCGCTCTCGACTAATGAATACAAAACTCTTGCTCTTTACTACAGTTCTTGCACTCGCGATTCCTTCTGGCTTCGCGGCAACGGACGATCACGCCGACATCAAAGCGGAAATAACGAAACGTCACGACGAAGCGGTGAAGCGGTTGCAGGATTGGATCGCACAGGTTTCAATCGCGGCCGAGAACCGCGGTTATCCGGAAGGCGCGGAATACATGGCGAAGCTCGCGCGTGACGCGGGATTTCAAAAGGCCGACGTCATTACGACAGACGGCAAGCCCGGCGTGTTCGCGACCCTCGATGCCGGCGCGCCGAAAACGATCGGCCTTTATTTCATGTACGACGTGAAACAGTTCGACCCGGCCGAATGGACATCGTCGCCGACTGACGCGCAGATCGTTGACAAAGCACCGCTTGGAAAAGTGATCGTCGGCCGCGGCGCGGTGAACCAGAAAGGACCGGAAGCTGCATTTCTCGCAGCGTTGCATGCGATTCGCGGCGCGAACACGAAGATGCCGGTGAACCTGGTGATGGTAGCCGAGGGCGAGGAAGAAATTGGCTCGCCGCACATTCCGCAACTCGTTCGGCGCCCAGAAGTCCTCGATGCGCTAAAAAAGTGCGGCGGGGTGTTCATGCCGTCGGCCACCCAGGATCTCGACGGCGTCGTAACCGTTAATCTCGGATCCAAAGGCGTGATTGAACTCGAATTGGTTTCGGACGGCGCAAAGTGGGGCCGCGGACCGGCGAAAGACATCTATTCGTCGCTCAAGGCGATGATCGACAGTCCGGCCTGGCATTTGATCCACGCGCTGAACACGCTTGTGTCGGCGGATGGTAACACGATCACGATCGACAATTATCCCAAGCCGCGACCATTGAGCGCGGAGGAAAAGGGAATGATTGCGAGCGTTTCGAAAGTACGGAGTGAAGCGAATGCGAAAAAGCTATTCAGCGCGCAACATTGGATCGACGATTTGCCATGGCAACACGCGAACGAGCGCCTCGAATCGCAACCGACTGTAAACATTGAAGGACTGGTTGGCGGTTACACCGGCCCGGGCGGCAAAACAATTCTCCCGCACCGCGCGGTGGCGAAGATCGATATGCGCCTCGTTCCGGACATGAAAGCGAGTGACGCGCTCGCGGCGTTGAAGGCGCATTTGGCAAAGCACGGTTTCGCCGACATCGAAGTCAACATGACCGGCGGTTACGATCCGACGAGCACGTCGAAAGATGCGACGCTGATCAAAGCGCAAATCGCGACCTACAAACAATTCGGAATTGATCCCCTGCTATGGCCCCGCAACGCGGGCTCCTATCCCGGCTACGTTTTCACGGGTGAACCGTTGAAGCTCGCCGCCGGACATTTCGGTCTCGGTCACGGCAGCGGCGCGCACGCGCCAGACGAATATTACGTGATCGAATCAGCAAACCCGAAGATCCAGAGTTTCGACGGAGCAGTCATGTCATTCGTCGAATATCTCTACGAGCTCGCCAAGTAAATCCGGTTAACGCACCAATTTCGCGTCGAGATTGATCAGGGCGCCGGCGAGCACAACCGAGACCGGGCAAGTTTTCTTTGTCTGCTCTGCCACCTCATGAAACTTCGCCTCGTCGATTCCCGGCACGTCAGCCTCGGTCTTCACGTCAATCGTCGTGATCTTTGGTCCACCGCCGACCATCTCCAGTTTCACCGTTGCAGTCGTGCTGATTCGTTTGGCGGGATGTCCGGCTTTTTCAAGATTCGACGAGAGCGCCATTGAAAAACAGCCAGCCTCGGCCGCGCCGATCAATTCTTCGGGATTCGTTCCCTTTCCTTCCTCGAATCGGGACGAAAACGAGTACGGTCCTTCAAATGCGCCGCTCCCGAGTTTCATCGTACCTTTCCCTTGTTTTAATATTCCTTCCCACACCGCAGATCCAGTTCTTGTTGCCATAGTTTTTATCCTCTTAGTTCGATTCGTTGGTTTAGTGCCGGACGCGCGTGCGTGCAACTCAAGCTGGCTCGGGTTCAGTAATATCTCCCGACGGCGGGGCCTGATCCCGCTTTGCTTGCGCGTCTGATAAGGTGCGCTGCTTGCGTCCCAACCAAACGCCGAGTGCACACCAGCCTGCGACGACCGGGATTGCGATGTAACTGATTGTGCTCAAGCCAAGCCCGAGCGCCTGCATGCCGCCATAAGACCAAGCGCCAAATTGATCGCCGCAACGATAACCGAACGTGTCGATGAAACTCTTGGCCTTGTATTTGTCTTCGCGCCGCAAAACGGTGAACAGCACTTCGCGCGCGGGTCGCATAAACGCGAACGTGCTCGCGCGCCGCACGATTTGAAATGCAGCGAGCACAGAAAGAACCGGCGCGAAACCCATTGCTGCGAAACCGAAAAGACTAAGCACAGG
>CAWFFA010000003.1:0-10450 GCA_963814965.1 uncultured Verrucomicrobiae bacterium | reverse complement strand
ATGAAGAGAAGAGTCACTGTGACGCCAAGGAATTTCATCAACCGACCGGTGACAAAAATTTGAAGAAAAAGCGTAAGGGTATTGACCGAAAGGTCGAGCTTCGCGAAAAACGCGGTCCGCGCGGCCTTATCGACAAATCCAGCCTTGGTCAGCTCAGATTGTTGGAAATAGGTCCAGGTGGACGTGAACGTGTAAAGAAAAATGAACAGGAAAAGCCCGAACAGATAAGGCGATTTGCAAATGTTCGTCACCCCATCCCAAAATTTGCCGCCAATTGGTTTCTCGGCCGTTACGTCTTCAGTCGGTTTTGAATTGTCCCGCTGAAACCCTGCTGGAAAAAACCGCACGCTTTGCGCTGCAATTTCCAACATCCCCGCGCAGATCAACAGCAGCACGCCTGTGCTGACATAATGAACCAGCGATGCGGTGATGATCGGCCCGAGAACTCCACCTAACGAACCGCCGACCGCGATAAATCCGAACAGTCGCTTGCCCTGTTCGGTCGTAAACAGGTCGGTCATGAATCCCCAGAACACCGCGGTGGCGAAGAGATTGAAAACGCTCACCCAAACAAAGAACGAAATATCGACCCAGGGCTGCTTTCCCGGTGGCGCCATTCGCATCAGGAAGAAGAAAATTACCAGATTAACGATGAAAAAGCGGTAGGCGATCGGAATGAATCTGCGACGGGACATGCGCGAAACGATCGCGGAAAAAAGGGCGTTTGCGGCAATCATCGTCACTAACACGACGGTAAACATCCACCACAGGTTTTCGGAGTAATTGGCGCCGATATTATCGCGCACTGGCCGAATCACGTAGTAGCCAGCAAGAACGACAAAGAAAAAAGCGAACCCGAGCCCAAGGGCGCGAAATTCGTTAGGCTTTACGTCAACGATCTTGGCGAAGAGCTTTTTCATGTCTGGGGAGCGCACTCGCCCTCGCGTGCTGCGTTCGGCGCCTCGCCGAACGAAATCTGAGTAACAAAAGAAGAATTTCCGGCGGGGGCGCCGGAAACAACACGCGAGGCGCGTGCGCTCCCCGGATTCATGCTTTCGTCTTCCAAGCCTTCAAAACTTCGTTCTCGCGTTCAGACGTTAAACCGGCACGCATTTTCAATTGTCGTTCCGGCGGAAGCGATTTGAACCAGGCCAACGTGTCACGCGCAGTGTCGGCGAGTGGCCGGAACGTCAAGCCCTTGCTCAACGCGCGATCAATTTTTGTCCGAGAAAGGCCCAGCTCGTCACCGGCCCAGACCGGCATATCGGACCAGGCTTCCACCTTGTTTTGTTTGAGGAAATCGTTGGGCACGAAGGTGAAGGTCGCGTTCGATTTCTCTGCGTCTTTGATGCCATCGAGCATGCCACGAACTCCGAGTGGCTTAGCCGGACCGGTCGCGTTGTAAATTCCGGTCTCACGATTCTCCACCATCCGAATTGTCCATTCGGCCAAATCGCGCGCGTCGATGAATTGCACTGGATCCTCTGGATTACCCGGCGCCAAGGTTTCGCCGCCGCGATCGATTCGCACCGGCCAATAAGTGAAACGATCGGTCTCATCGCGCGGGCCGACAATCAATCCCGGACGAATGATCAACGTCTTCCCGGGAAACCATTTCTCAGCTTCTTTTTCGGAAAGTGCCTTGAGCGGCCCATAGGTCTTGTAACCGCCGGCTTTCATCGCTTCGATCGTTTCCTTGAACGCGTCAGGCCCGTCGTACTTTGCGAGTGGCGCGTTTTCGTCCACGCCTTTGCTGGTGTCGGCGTAAACGGAGATCGTCGAGATGAACACGTAACGATCGACGTTGCCTTTCAACACCTGTGCCGCGTCGCGCACCCACGCCGGCAATGTCGTTGGGTTATCGATCACCACGTCCCATTGCCGATTCTTCAGAGCGTCGACTTTGCCGTTCCGATCGCCGACCAATTGCTCGACTTCGGCCGGCAGCTCGCCCGGATGTGTTTTGCCGCGATTAAAGGTCGTCACTTTGTGGCCACGGCCGAGTGCATAGCGAACTTGATACGGGCCTGTAAATCCGGTGCCGCCAAGGATGAGGATTCGCAACGGCTTTGCGGATTTCTCCGCAAACAGCGAGGTGGATCGGGTAGCGAGCGCAAGTCCAGTCGCGGCTGAAGTTTTGATGAAGCGGCGGCGGGTCGTTGTCTTCATAGCGATTACGAACGCAGGTTTACGTTTCAATCAATGAACAACATGACGCGACGCCACGCGACCTAATTGATTGGTGGCAGCACCTGGAGAACAATCTCCAAAGGGAGTCAGCCGGTTTGGAAGCAAGGATCGTAAACGAATGGTTGACGCGGTCGGCCATTTATAATTACCATAGACCGTAGAGCGATCAAAAATGGCCACCAAAAATCGCCTCTTTTTTCCCGAAAAAACCGGTTGCGCAGGCAGCGATCCTGCTCGATATGGGGCGCTTCTTATGCCGAAAATTAGCTGCCGTTCCCCTCGCCTTGCTCTAATAGCTGGCGCGATTGTGCTGGTTGCGAGCGTTGCTCATGGCCAAATGGTCACCTCCGCCAAGCAGAAATTCGTTTTCAGAGATGCTGACGGAAAAACCGACTCGGCTGAGATCGTAACGAAATACGCTCCGAAGAAAATTGTTCATCCGTACGCGAAAATGGATTCGGCGGTCAGCCCGAAATTGATGCGAGCAGCGACGATCGCGGAAGAGCGGGCGCACGCGCACTCGCGCGAGGCGTGCTGGCATTACGTGAAGGAGGCGTTGCTCGCTGCAGGAGCGGTGAGTTCCTATCCAAAGACGGTTTTCGCAAAAGACGCGGCCAAGGAATTGGTGAGTAGCTACGGCTTCAAAAAATTGCCGGTGCGCGATCCCTACAAAGCGCCGGTCGGCTCGGTGCTGGTTTACGCCAACAGCAAAGGCGCTGGTCACGTCGAGATCCGGACCAAGAGTGGATTCGCAAGCGATTTTCGTTCGAAGATCCCGTCGCCGCGTCCGTTGATCGGCGCCTTCACCAAATCGTAAGCATCGATTTCGAAAGACGCGCGAAGATCGATATTTTCTATCGGCCAAGGCGGCCCAACGGATTTCTGATCGCCGCTCCGCTCAGACTGGTTGTGGCGAGCAAGTTTTGAGACGCCCCCGAATTTGAAGAAGCCGGGCGCGTGGGCGGCGCAGAGCTCAAAGCAATTGGCTGGGCGTTGGTAATATTTGGCTTCGACACGGTTGGCGCGTTCGGCGGAATCACTTTCACGTTTACAAACGGCGGGTTCGAATTCGCCCACACCAGCGCCTGATGTTTGGTTTCAAAGAATTTGTCGATCACGATGGCGTTCCGTTCGTTAGACGTCCGGCCGCCCTTTCTGGCGGCTTTGCGGTTCCGGACCGCCGTTCCAGTGTCGACCGCATTGAGCGTTGTGCCGTCCGGCAGAACGACTTTGCTGCCGAATGGAATTTTTCGGGGATCGACTGCACAATGTCCCTGCTGCAGACGCTGTCCGGTAGCCGACTTGTGTTGGCGCGTGTATTGATCCGATCCGCAACCGCCACGCGCCCAATAAACAGTCACCCGCGCGAGTAACGAGTCGTCGCGATAATAACCGTTGGCCGCGCCGACCATGCTGAGCAACAGAAGCAAAGTGAAACGTTTCATATCAGGTCCGGCGAACCGGCCGCAGAAACGAATCGAGTTGCAGATGAAGCTCGACCTTTTCCGAATCGAATTCCGGCAGCAATGCTTCGCGAGCACGCTGTCTCGCCTTAGCCTTCGAAGCATCAGTCGTGGAAACTTTCTCATTTGGCCGGGCCTTCTGGGTTCCGTCAGCCGTGATTGTTTCAGCAACGCGCCGCGCCGCTTCAGGCGATTGTACGCGCACGGTCATGAATTGCGGATGGGCTTTCGACCAGGAAAGAGCGGCTTCCTTCGATTCAAAGAAACGATCAATCACCAGAGCATCGCGCTGGGCCGCGGTCCGGGCACAAGCGCGCGCGGCAGTCCGCTTCACAACACCGGGACCACTGTCTATAGCGACACACTCCGCGTCCGGGAAAATGAGGTGACTACCGTATGGGATCCGCTTCGGATCGACCGCGCAGTGGCCGTTCCGCAATCGCGCTCCATTTGAACAAGCCCGGATTTGGCCTTCCCCCGGCCAGTAGACAGTGATGCGCGCGAGAATCGACTCCTCGCGCGCAAAAAGCGAAGCCGCACTCAAAAAGAGAAAGGCCAACGTTGTTGTTGAAAGTTTTATACCCATATTCGACGAATTCGCCCCAAAGAGCATTCGACGGAAAACCCACAGAATGAGCGGGTTTTTTAACTAAGAATCGCGATTGACCTGTACAGTGGTTTCCTTTCCGGCGCAAATTTTTCTTGGAATTATTACGATCTCATCGGGAAAAACTGAATTTCGCCTTGCGAAATGGCATATTCCCTGCGAATAAACGTCGCCGTGCGACGCTCCCTCGCCTTGGCCATTCTCATTGGGGGTGGATTCACTCTTGGCGTCCCCGTTATTCACGCGGAAGGATTGCAACAATCGACAAGTAAATTTGTCTACCGCGACGCGTCAGGTCGCGTCACGTCAGTCAAGGTCATCCGGCATTACTGGAGCGAACCGATCGTTCATCCGTTCGCAAAGATTGACCCGCGCCTTGATCCAAAACTGGCGCGCGCGGCGACGCTGGCACAAGAACGAGCAAATGCTCACTCCCAAGGAGAATGCTGGCACTACGTGAAACACGCTTTGTTCTCGGCCGGTATTATCAGTTCCTACCCGAAGACTGCCTACGCGGCCGATGCGGGCGCCGAATTGACGCGCAGCTACGGCTTCCGGCGATTGCCAATCAGCGATCCATACAAGGCGCCGGTCGGGGCCGTTCTTGTTTATAGAAACGGAACTCGCGGCCACATTGAGATCCGGACCAAAGATGGATTCGTCAGCGATTATCACAGCAAATACCATTGCTCCTATCCACTGATCGCCGTCTACGGAAAATTCGGCTCCTGACGATCGCCGCTTGCGGCGTTAACCCCCGCTGCTAGAATCCGCACAGGCAATGGAGTTTGCCTTCCCAATTTCGGGAGAACTGCGCTGACGGTTTTCAGAGCTAATGACTCCTGCGTGCGCAGAAATGCGCAGACAGGAGTTTTTTTATGCTTAATCACATTTGGCTCAGTTTCAGCGCCACGAACGTCATTTTCCAAAACGTTTGGTTCGTCGCGGCAATTTGGATGGCACTCGCGCTGGTCGCGAGTTTGGTGTCGATCCGGACCGGAATCTCGGTGGCGCTGATCGAGATTTTCATTGGCGTCATCGCTGGCAATTTTCTTCATCTCACCGCCAGCAACGAGTGGATCAATTTCCTGGCCTTACTTGGAAGCGGCGTGCTCACGTTCTTGGCCGGCGCCGAAATCGATCCCCGTTCCCTAAAAACGAATTTGCGCGCCAGTCTTCTCATTGGCGTGTTGTCATTTGCCATCCCGTTCGGCGTGATTTGGATGTTCGCCCAATTCGTTCTCGGCTGGCCGATCCATCAGGCACAAATCGCAGGCATTGCCCTGTCCACCACTTCAGTCGCGGTCGTTTACGCGGTGATGATCGAAGGTGGCTTCAGCGACACCGCGATGGGCAAAATGATCCTGGCGGCGTGTTTCATTACCGACCTGGGAACCGTGCTCGCCTTAGGCGGCCTCTTTGCAACTTACAATCTTTGGCTTCTGATCTTCATCGTCGTAATGCTGGTCACGCTTTGGTTCATGCCCGCCTGGACCAGGGGAATTATTAACAAGTTTGGTGCGACTCGAGTGAGCGAACCGGAAGTAAAGTTCATTTTCTTCATTTTGTTCTTTCTCGGTGGTCTCGCCACGACTGCGAAAAGTGAAGCAGTCTTGCCAGCCTATCTCGTTGGCCTTGTCGTCGCGGGCGTTTTTGTTCGCGACAAAACTCTGGTCCATCGGATGCGCAGCATTGCCTTCGCGGTTTTCACCCCGTTCTATTTCATCAAAGCTGGGCTTTACGTTTCTTTGCCGGCGCTCTGGCCGGCGTTCGTTGTCATCATCGGTCTGCTTGCTTTAAAGATGCTGACCAAGACCGTCGGAGTCTGGCCCCTGGCGCGCAGTCATTTCATGAATCGACGTGAAGCGTCCTACACGACGCTGTTAATGGCGACCGGATTAACATTCGGAACAATCTCCGCGCTTTTTGGTTTTCAAAACCACATCATCGATCAAAGGCAGTACACCATTCTCGTCACGGTCGTGATTTTGAGCGCTTTCGTGCCAACGCTCATTGCTCAGAAATTTTTCCAACCGACCACGGACGCGATGCACGCCTGGGGTCGACGACACACTCATGCTCTGGGCATCCTGTCCGTCGAAGACGCCGACGAAGAGAGAAACAATTAAATCAAGCGTAGACGAGCAGGTCGATCTCCTCCGGAAGGGAACTGGAAACTTCGCGGATCACGTTTCCGCGAAGCAAATTGATCAAGGCATTGCGCTGCGGCGCGCCGAGAATGAGCCGAGATGCTCCCAGCGTGGCGGCAATATCGACAATCGTCTCGGCCGCGGAGGCACTGACCGCGTAAGCAAATAACGGTGGCTGATCGCCCCCTTTTCGTTTCGCCTCGTTAAAAATCCGGCTCGCTTCTTCATCATCCTGCCATTTACGTCTGACATCCTGCTCAGTCATAAACGCCTGCTCACGAACAAAAAGGAGATAGAGACGCGATCCGGTTTTGCGCGCTTCGCGCAAGGCGAAGTCGAGCGTTCGACCCGTGCCGCGAATCGCGCACAAGATTGCTTCGCCGCCAATTGCCGGCACTGCCAAGGGTTCGCGCGCTGGCAGCGCAGCATCAACATCCACTGATTCCGGCGCGAGCGCTAATCTGGCTTCTTTTTTCATCCGGCGTTCTTGGACCAGACCACGCAGGATTAATCCGACTGCAAGAATGGTGACCGCGAAATAACGGGCATTCGGTTTATCGATGAGCAGACTCATTTCGATTGCGGCCATCACGATGAACGTCGCGAACATGAGCGTTCGTTCCCAAGACTTGATCGACAACTTCCGATCGGTCGCGGTTGCGCCGAGATTCGTGGCGATCGCACCGACGACGCCGACGGCATACAGATCAGCCAGGCCAGCCATGTCCTTGACAAGAATAACGAGCAACATCGGGACGATAGTGGCGAGAATCATGCCGACACCCGGCACGCCCCATTTGTTGAGGCGATGGAAAATAGCCGGCAACTCGCGATCACGAGACATGAGGAACTGAACCATGATAAGATCGACAATTGCCGTATTGACTGCCGAGAGCAGAAGCATGGCGAACACGATGCTAACGACGAAACCGAAGATGTGACCCAGCGCGGGCCCAAGCGCGCCACCAACAAAAACCTCACCCATATATCGCAGCATGTAATCACGCACGCCTTGGGCATGCGGCGCGTTTACGTCGCCGTTAACGATTTGCAGACCGCCGAGAGCGTGCATCGCCAGTCCGAGCAGCGCTGTGAAAACGCAGACTTCGATCATGACCCACAAGATTGCGGGCGTGGATGTTTTGACGACAGACGGCTTCTCGTCGGTGCTGCCGGGGTCGAGACGCATCACACCGGTGGCGTTGGCAATAGCTTCCACACCGGAAAGCGCCAGCACGATGCCAACAAAGCCCGCCCAGTTTTGCGCCAACGTTCCTTGCAATGGTTGCAAATGAGCGAACGCTTGACCGATGTGCGGCAGACTGAAAAGTCCGAGAACGACAACGACAATCGCGGTTGGAATCGAGACGAGAAACGCGAGGCCGCCAGTTTGTTTCGGACCGAGAAGGTTGAGCAATCCGATGATTAGAATTGCCGCGGCCGCGAACTTTTCCGGATGCGGAACGCCAAGGTATTGGAATGCCGACAGTGCGCTGATCGCGGCCGTTACCAAATAATCGGCGATGAGGAGAAACGCGCCGACGATCGAAATCACTTCGCTGCGATGGCGAACGCTCGCATAGACGCCGCCTCCATCGGGATATAGCCGGCAGATGACCATGTAATTCAGCCCAACGAGCGCAGTCAGCACGCACATCGCGGCGATCAACCAGAACGACGCGTAACCGGCGACGGCAAAGGCGAGTCCGATGACGTAGGCTTTGCTTGTACCCCAGTCGCCGTAAAGAATTGCGGCTGCGCGTTTCCAATCGACGTTGCGCGGCCTTTTAACGTGGGTCGGTATCATTAGTAGTGAATGATGAAGTCCATTGACGCCACCAACTGATTTCGACGCGTTCCGTTATCAAAAGCAGCCGTGTCGTAAGAGTGATCGAAGCGCAGTTCGGGTCGCATTGTAACTAGTTTGTCCGGCCACCAGGTGATTCCGACCGAATGTTCGGAATATTTCGTCTCAAACCCTGTCCGACTGCCGACGATGTCATTGTAAAACTCATTACGAACCGTAAAAAACGCTGCAGGCGCGATTCGAAACATTGTGTAATTGAGAATTCCCCATTCCGGCGCGTAACCGCGCTTCGCCGGGAATGAGCCACTTTGAAATGGAACCTCGGCGGTCGGATGCGTCTTTGCGTCGTTCATGTACATGTAGAGCGCCTCGGTCGCAGTGTAGACCTTGTCGTTGAACTTGTGCGTCCAGGTTCCGACGAGCTGCTGAAGATTGTTATAGCCAAATTTGCCGTTGTTGAAGTTGTTGTCACCGGCATAAATCGAATCCATTTGATTCGGGGCCGTCCATTGGACCATGACCGTGCCAGTCGGTTGGTTTCCAGGATCCTTTTGCCAAAGCGCGACATCGGTGCCGTTGGAAAGTCCAATTTGGATTGTCCATTGATTGTCGATCTTCGTGGTCGTGAAAATCCCGGTCTGGGTGTAGTTATCGAAGCCGTAAACAATCGAGTGGCTCGACATGAGATTGTTGGGCGCGAGCTGAGCTTCGATGTCGGGCTCGGAAATGATCCGTCCAATCCGAACGTTCATGCCTTGGAGAATGTTCGGCAGATAGAGATCGAAGTACACCATCGGCATATCGAAGCCGTAGTAATCGTTGTCCTTGATCAGCTGACCGCTGAACAAGCCGCGCGAAATCATGAAACGATAGTCGAGTCCGTAAACGCCTGAGATTCGAAAACCCCAATCGATATGATCGGTCTGATTTTCGTCAGGCACGCGCTCGAGATAGAGAACGAATTGGTTTTGCTCGAGACGATTTGGCCGCAGATCGTAAATCAACGGAAAATTTGCGTTCGGACTGTGCCTGGTATTCGTCGAAGTGCTTACATTCCAGGAAAAATCTTCCCAACCGTAGATTTGCACCCGGCTGTTCTTCCAAGCCTCACCGTTCGGCCCGGCGTAGATCGCCTCCATCAACGGCCATGGCCCGATATTTCCCGGATCACCAATGATGGGCGTTCCTCCGATCTGCCAATCCGAGGACGGAAACGGCGGCGAATCGAACGGCGCCGGCGGAATCCGGCGTGGCGGTGGCGAAGCGTCCGGCGCCGGGGCCTGATAGGCGGGCGACGTTAAATCATTCGCGAACGCGTCAAACAAACGTTGACCGAACCAATTGACGTTGTCCGCAGCACTGGCGTTCGAGATTACAATCCCGATCACAATCCCAACTTTCGTTAGGCTCAATTATTCTCCTGACTCAAACGAGGCGGTCTCGCGCGACGAGGCGCCTCACTTCAAGCGGAGTCGGATTTACGACATCCCTTGCACTTTAATGATGCTGACGAGGTTAGCTGTCGGGCTGGAGCCACTAAATACTCTCGATGCCGCGCATCGTTCGCCCCGATCCGTCTCCGGAATTGGTTCCCCCGCTGATCCCGCACTCGCGAAATCATTAAGCGAAACAAAGAACTGGCGGGAAATCTCAATGAAAAACGACTCTCGTCAAGGGAGCTGACAGCGCCGAGGTGCAGGCTTTCAGGTCGCAGCCGTTTTCCAAAAAGTAACAATCAATCCGCCAGCAATAATGAGTCCGCCACCCACCGCGATGGGCAAATCGGGGAGAGTCCGAAAAAAGAAAAAGTTAATTGTTTGCCAGACAACGAAAAGGATCGCCACATAAAGTCCAACAACTTGTCGAAACTCAACCGGGGTCAGATTGAGGCAGCATCCATATCCAAACAGCAGCGCTGCACCGATTAGCATCAATACTGGGCGACCAATGGGTACATTGGTGTGGTAGATGCCGATTCTAATCACGGCATCTCCGATCACTTCGAGAGTGGTCGCGGCCAGGAGAAACCCCACTATGGTTAGATTCTGTAACGTATTCATTTCTTGATGAACTAGCAGTGTTTAGCAGGAGTTCCATATTTTCTCGCCTGAAACGGAAACCGTCGGCCGAAACGAGCTTAAATAACACTTGTCAGGCGAAATCGCTTATGAACAGTCACCGCACGTCCAATGGCTGATTTGATCGTTACCGAGACCGGCGCGGTGCATCGCCC
>CAWFFA010000002.1:0-48837 GCA_963814965.1 uncultured Verrucomicrobiae bacterium | reverse complement strand
ATCCGCACGGGCAGGGATTCATCGCCGCGACCAGCATGAATTCGCTAGGGAAAGTAAGACTTCCGGCCGCGCGCGAAATTGTGACTTTCCCGTCTTCGAGCGGTTGTCGCATGACTTCGAGCGCGGACCGTTTGAACTCAGGAAGCTCGTCCAGAAACAGCACACCGTTGTGCGCGAGGCTGACTTCGCCCGGAGTTGGAAATGTGCCGCCGCCGAGCAATCCAATATCGCTGATCGTGTGATGCGGCGAACGAAACGGCCGTGTCGCCACGAATGATTTCTCGCCATCCAAAAATCCGGCGATGCTGTGGATCTTGGTGGTCTCGATCGCTTCATCAAGCGACATCGGCGGAATAATTGTCGGGATCCGTTTGGACAACATCGATTTGCCCGAACCTGGCGGCCCGATCATGAGAATATTGTGGCCGCCCGCGACTGCGACTTCGATCGCGCGTTTGACATGACCTTGTCCTTTTACATCCGTGAAGTCGGCGTCGTATGTCTGGTGCGTCGTGAAAAATCCCGTGAGATCGCCGCGTGTCGGAAGAAGCGGAATTTCGCCGCGAAGAAATTGAAAGGTCTGCCGCAGGTTTTGGACGCCGTAGATGTCAATCTTGTTAACCATGGCAGCTTCAAGCGCGTTTGCCGCCGGCACGAACAACGCCTGCTTTCCGCGGCGGCGCGCTTCCAACGCCACCGGCAGCACACCTTTGGTCGCTCGCACACTCCCATCCAAGGCCAGTTCGCCGACGAAACTGAATTTCTCCCACGGCCTGGCGTTGAGTTCTTCCCCGACTGCGATCATTCCGAGCGCAATTGGAAGATCGAAGCTCGGTCCTTCTTTCTTAATGTCCGCTGGCGCGAGATTTATCGTGGTCCGTTTGCGCGAAGCCCGGTAACCGCTGTTCGCAATGGCGGTCCATACCCGGTCCTTGCTTTCCTTTACGGCGACATCCGGTAAGCCGACGATAACCATGACCGGCTTTCCCGCGCCCGCGTTGACTTCGATTTCGACCTCGTAGGCGTCGACGCCGTAGACGGCGGCAGAATAGATCTTGGCGAGCATGGGGGGAACGCTTCTATATTAAGAGTTACAGAAAGTTGCAGGGCCGAAAAGGGCCAAAATCGGGTCGTTTTCGATGGGCCGGAAGGGCGAAATTCCTGGCCTGGAATATTTTGAGAAAGTTTGAACAAAGTTCCGCGTATAACTGTCACATTTCAGAATATTTAACCTTGTTAAATAGTTTCCCCAATGTTAAGAAAACCGATTAAGGAGCCAGCCACGAACAAGAAAGCCGGCATTTGGTCCGATCAGCCCCCAGTTTCCCATGAAGAGAGGTTATATGGCCGCCGAAGATAGCGATACCGGAATAAAGATTTACCTGCGAGAGATCGGGCAAATCCCGCTCTTGACCCCGCAACAGGAGATCGAGCTCGCCGCCAAGATCAAAAAAGGCGATCGAGAGGCGCGCGCGCTCATGATTCGCTCCAACTTGCGACTCGTGGTCAAGATTGCGCATGATTATGCCAATCTCGGATTGCCCCTGCTCGACTTGATTTCCGAAGGCAACATCGGCCTGATGAAGGCCGTTGAGCGTTTCGATCCTGCGAAAGGTGGAAAACTCAGCACTTACGCCGCGTGGTGGATCAAGCAATCGATCAAGCGCGCGCTGGCGAACCAATCGAAGACGATCCGGTTGCCAGTCCATTTGGTTGATAAGATTTCCAAGATGCGCCGGGTCTCGCTGCAAATGAGCGAGGAGCTCGGCCGCGAGCCGACTGACGACGAGCTCGGCGAAGAAATCGGAATCGCGTCTGGCAAAGTCTCGCAGTTGAAGACGGTTTCCATTCGCCCGGCTTCACTCGACGCACCAATCAGCGACGACGATTCGACCGAGTTCGGTGAGATCGTCGGCGACGAGGAGGCGCAAACTCCATTCGAGCTTCTGCGCGACAAGAATCTGCGCAACGAAGTCGGCGGTCTACTCGATGTGCTCGACGATCGCGAAAAGAAAATCATCTTTCAGCGCTTTGGGCTCGACGGCGGGAAGCCGAAGACGCTCGAGGAAGTCGGCAAGAAATTCGGCGTTACCCGCGAGCGCATTCGTCAGTTGCAAAATATCGCGCTGTCGAAATTGCGCCGGGCTCTAAGTAAAAAAGAGAAACCGATCGACGTCGAGTTGCCGGTCGAAGCGTAAGTTGTAGACGCCTCGCTCTGTCGAGGCGCTTCACGACACGGCGACAGAGCGCCATGAGTACAAATTTGAAACGCGCGGGGAATTCGCGCGTTTTTGCTTTGTCATCCCGAATCCCGCCTCCGCGGGATGAGGGATCTCTCACAGTCTCCTCAGAGAACTGTCTTTAGGTAGCCGCCGTTCACCGAACGGCCATGGCGATTGAGGTCAATCGCCGCTACCATTCTCGGGATGAGCCGGGCCAGGGTGATGTCATTTCACCGTTCGTAACTGGACGCAATCGATGCGCTCGTCGCCGACCCGGACGTCGCTGGTAATGATTAGATTGTCGCCCGGACTGGTTAATCGCTGGTCCCGTAACAATTTCTCGGCAGTTTCAATGGTTGTATTCGGATCATCGCTGAATTCGATCCGTTGCGGGCAAACGCCCCAGCTAACCGACAGTTGGCGTCGGATTTCCTCGCTTGGAGTGAAAGCGAAAATTGGAGCGTGCGCGGGACGCAAATTTGAAAAGTAGCGCGCCATTCTTCCGTGCCGGGTAAACGCAATGATCTTCGATCGGGCCATTGAATTGGCCAGGACCACAGCGGCAGCGGCTGTCTTTTTCCGAAAATCTTCGAGAATCGCCGCTTCGGCATAACCGGCGCCTCCACTGCGTTCGGTTCGCAACGCCACACGATTCAAAACGTCAACGCATTCTACCGGATAGCTGCCGATGGTAGTCTCGCCACTCAACATGATTGCATCTGCTTGTTCGAACACCGCGTTCGCCACATCGGTGATTTCCGCCCGGGTTGGCACGCGGTTCGTGATCATCGATTCGAGCAGGTGCGTCGCCACGATGACCGGTTTTCCGAGATGGATGCAACTTTTCACAATGCGGCGCTGAATAATTGGCAGCTCTTCCATCGGGACCTCAATGCCGAGGTCGCCCCGCGCGATCATCACGATATCGGAAGCTTTGATGATGTCTTCGATGGATTCGATTGCCGCCTGGTCCTCAATTTTCGCGAGCACGCAGGCTTTGCTTTTGCTGCGGCTCAGTAAATCGCGAAGCTCGTCGAGATCGCGCGGCTTACGGACAAAACTCAGTGCAACGAAATCGACGCCCAGCTTCGCGCCCAATTGGACATCGGCGACGTCTTTTTTTGTCAACGCGGGCAAGCTGACATGCACGCCAGGAAGATTGATGTGCCGACGCGAGCCCAATGTGGCGGGCGTCAAAACTTTGCACACCACCCGGTCCTTTTTCTTCTCAACGACCTTTAATTTGATCAACCCGTTGTCGACCAGAATTGCATTCCCCACGTCGACATCTTGCACAAACTTGTCGTAATTGACCGAAACTGACTTTTCCTTTGTGGCCTTGGCGCCGCGAACGGTGAACTCCAATGTGTCCCCTTTGGTCAATTTCAGGGGCGCTTTGACCGGACCGGTCCGAATCGCCGGTCCTTGCGTATCGAGCAGGATACCGACCGGGCGTTTAAACTCGTCCGCAAGTTTGCGAATTCGCGGAACAATTGCCCGGACCCAATCCGGCTTCGCGTGACTCATGTTCAATCGAAAGACGTCGGCGCCGTGGGCGATCAGTTGACGGATCGTTTCCGATTTCTCGGTGGCCGGGCCAAGCGTGCAGATGATTTTGGTCTTTCGCATGCGTCGATGTGAACCTTAGCAAAAAAGAAGCGGCGCGCCTTTACCGGACGCGCCGCCGTAGAAGAATTGTCGGCGATTATTTTACTTTGGCCTGCGTCTCCTCAGCCAGTTTGAGGTGTCCACTGACCATCTTGGCGCCTTTGGCCGCAAATGCTTTGACGTCGGGATCCGTTCCATTTTGTGCTTCCTTTTGGAACTCGGCGAGATCGGCCTGATGATCTTTTACCATGTCGTCCATGTACGTCTTGTCCGATTTCCATTTGCCCGCTGATTTCGCGCCGGGAAGTGAAACGCCTTCTTCTTTGGCCAGGGCCATCAGCTCGTTATTCGCCTTGGAGTGATCGGTCACCATGCGGTTGCCGAATTTCTTCACGTCGGCGCTTTGCCCGTTCTGGGCGGCCATCTTGCCCATCTCGACTTCCATCATCCCGCCTTTGGCCGCGTTCATCATGAACGTCTTGTCAGCGGCGCTCAGCTTGCTGGCCTTTGCGGCGGGTGCTGCGCTTTTGTTTGGAGCAGGTGCGTTTGCTCCGGTCTTCAATGGTGGATAAGCGTCAATGGCAAAGCTTGTTGTCGCAAGGCAGAGAGCCCCGACCGCCAACGCGGCGACCGCGATTCGTGCCGTTATAAGGTTAGTTTTCATAATTTTCTGCAGGTTAAAAGGATGCCGGTGCGGCATTAGAAGTTCGCATGCTGCCATACATTTGGATGTAACTGCAAGCCGGGGATTTAAGCCGCCTGGATCGACCTGCTTTTCGCCCGAATCCTGGCTAGCCTTGTTGATAGGACCTTTCGACCCGTTCGGCCACATCCTTGTAGCCGTAATCCGCTTCGTAAATCTGCTTCATGCAATCGAGCGATTTGCCGCGTTCACCCATTCGTTCGTAGACAATCCCCAGATTGTAAACGATCTCCTTTTTCGTCGTGTCCATGGTCAAAATCTGCCTGGCCGCTTCCTCGAATTGCTTCATCGCCAGATCGAGCATCCCAAGTTCGCGGTAACACAGGCCGAGCAGGTTCATCGCTTTCAAACGTGCGTTTGGATTTTGGCGCGCCCTCTGCAATTCCGGCACGGCTTCCCGAAATCGTTGGGCGCTGACCAGGTGTTCGCCGAGCTCAAACCGCGACTGAAGATCGGTTGGATTTCGTTCCAGACGCCTCTTCGTTTCTTCGATCAATATCCCCGCCCGCTTTTTCTTCGCCGCGGCCAATTCTTCCGCTTTCTTCGCGTGGATGGCGTCTTTTGTCCTGTGGCTCGCCAGGAACTCCTCGTGCGCCGCGATCTCCCGCTCCGCTCCGCGCATTTTCAATTCCGATACTTTGCGGATCAGCCCGGCATCCCTGGCTCCGGTCAAATCCACCGCGGTCTGATACAAACGGATCGCCGATTCAATATCGTCCTTCTGTTCGTAAAGTGACCCGAGTCGCCGCGCAAAATCGACATTTTTCGGCTGCGCCTTTTGTTGTGCTTCAACTTCCGCGATTTGTTGGTCGAGCGCTTCGCCGGTCAGTTGGACCCGGCTTTGTTGTTCAAGCGAGATGGCGACATCCTTGTCTTTGATCAGCTCCCGATAGCTTTCGGCCTGGGTCCAACCGCCCGCGCTCATCGACGCGCGCGCCGATGCATCTTTTGCCAGTCGAAGCGCCGCCGCATCCAGCGGATCGATCTCGGTGATCCGATTGTAAACTTCGACTTCCGGCTCACTCTGGCCCGTCGCGTGGTAAAGCTGTCCCAGTTCGTGGAGCAATTTTAGGTCGCGCGGATTTTCTTCGGTCAACGTCTGGAGTGCGAACACCCCGATCTCTGGCCAGCCGGCGGCCACGGCCGCTTCCTTTAGAACGAGATTGGCCTGCCGATTGTACGGCTCTTCTTCCAATACTTTTTCGATCATCTCGACCGCGCGCTGTGGCGCTTTCTTGATTTCGCGCTGCGCTTTCATCACCGCGATCGGTGCCGTCGAAATATTGAAGAAACTTTTCTTTCCGGCTTTCTGTTTCGTTACCTCAACCCGCCGCAAGAGCTGCCGGCCGGTAAGAAATTCCGGCTCCTGTTTCAGAATTCCCTGCAACAGCGAGATTGCGTAGCCGAAATTCCGCAGCTCCATCGCAGCCAGCGCTTTCAACCACAACACGCGCTGCGCTTCGTTCAACTCTTTTTCGGTCTTAACCGCCATCGCTGCCTGATAATCTAATTTCCGAGAAGCGGGTCGTCAGCAAAAAGGTATGGGCGATTGCCCTCAATCGCCCCAGGGCTTCTGCCCATTTCATAATAGATCAAGCTGGGGCTTTTCTGATTGGGGCATGCTGGATGCCTGTCCGGGTCGGACTCTCTTCCGTTTCGGCTTTTCTTGCGCGACTGCTCCGTTTGGATTTTCAAGGTGCGAGAGGATCTCTTTCGCGCGATCGAGGATTTCTTTCGGTAAACCGGCCAGTCGGGCGACCTGGATCCCATAACTCTTGTCCGCGCCACCCGGAACGATCTTGCGCAGAAAAATGATCTGCTCGTTCCATTCCCGGACCGCGACGTTCAAATTGCAAACGCCTTTGCGTTGCGACGCGAGTTTGGTCAACTCATGATAATGCGTCGCGAACAGCGTCCGCGCCTTGATCTTGTCGTGTAGAAATTCCGCCACGCTCCAAGCGATCGATAGTCCGTCGAAGGTCGATGTTCCGCGACCGATTTCGTCGAGAATCACCAGGCTTCGCTCGGTGGCGTTGTTCACGATGTTCGAAGTTTCGTTCATCTCGATCATGAAGGTCGATTGGCCGCGCGCGAGATCGTCGTTCGCGCCCACACGGGTGAAAATTCGGTCGACCAATCCGACTTCCGCGCGCTCCGCCGGCACGAAACTTCCCGTCTGCGCCATCAATGCAATCAGCGCCACCTGGCGAATGTAAGTCGACTTGCCCGCCATGTTCGGCCCGGTAACGATGGCCAGGCGAACGTTCTCTCCGTCAAGCGCCGTGTCGTTTGGGACGAACTTTTCTTCCACAAGATTTTGGTCAAGCACGGGATGGCGACCGTCCTTGATCACTAGTCGCAACGACTCGTTCAATGTTGGACGGCAGTAATTGAAAAGGCGCGCGGTTTCCGCCAGCGAACAAATCGCATCGAGGGTGGCGATCGCTTCGGCCGTTCGCTGAATTGGTCCAAGGTCGCGCAACGTTTCGTCACGCAATTTCTGGAAGAGCTCGTATTCCAGGTTCCGGGCTCGCTCGTCCGCGCCGAGAATTTTGCCCTCCATTTCTTTGAGCTCGGGCGTGATAAAACGTTCGCCGCCGACCGTCGTTTGTTTGCGCGTGTAGTTCTCGGGTACACTGGCCAGGTTCGATTTGGTTATCTCGATGAAGTAGCCGAACACCGAATTGTAACGGACCTTGAGCGATTTGATCCCGGTCGTGGCGATCTCGCGCTCCTGCAATTGGCTGATCCAGTTCTTTCCGTCGCGCGATGCGTTTCGCAGCTGATCAAGATCGCTATCGTAACCGTCACGGAAAATTCCGCCTTCCTTCAGCGGCAGGGGTGGATCGTCCATCAGGGCCTTGCTCAACTTTTCTGCGAGAGCCGGCATTTCGTGGATATAGTTCTGCAGTCGCTGCGCCAGCAATTCAATCTCGCCAGGTTTGCTGACGCGATCTGTGCCGAAAGCGAGCCGGTCGAGCATGTTTTGCAGTTCCGCCTTCAGTTTCGGGATTTGCTCGAGCGACGCTTTTAATGAAACCAGATCACGCGCGTTGCCGGACGCCTGGCTCAATCGCCCGACCGCCCGCTCGACGTCACGAATCGATTTCAACTCGGAGCGAATCGAGGAAAGCAGGTCCGGCTCCTGAAGAAGGTCGGCGATCATTTGCTGGCGGCATCCCAGCTCGGTCAGATCGCGCAACGGCTGCAAAATCCACGTCCGCAGTTTGCGCGCGCCCATTGGCGTCACTGTTCGATCAAGCGCGGCGAGCAAGCTGGTATCGCGTGTCCCGCGCGATTCCACCAATTCGAGATTTGCCTGGGTCGCCGCGTCGAGGAGGACAAAGTCGGTCGGTGCATCGCATTTTAGCGAGCTGAGATGATCGATCTTTCGCCGAAGCTGATGCTTTAAGTAATGAACGATCGCGCCGGCGGCTGCGATCGCCTGCGGCACATGGGTGCAGCCAAAGCCGTCGAGCGATTTGACCTGGAAATGTTCGCACAAAGTGTAGCTCGCGTGCTCTGGCAAAAACGCGTAGCTGTCGTACTCCAGAGCGTGCTCGACTTGGCCTAACGAGTTTTTCTGTTCGGCGCTCACCAGCAATTCTGATGGCGCAACTCGGGCAAGCTGGTCCAGTAGAGATTGCCGACCTTGCAGTTCAGTGAGCCGGAACTCGCCAGTCGTGAGATCGGCGTAGGCGAAACCAAAAGTGTCGTTGTCGGCGTAAACCGCGCCGAGATAATTCGCACGCTTCGCGTCGAGCAGATTCAGTTCGCTCACCGTTCCAGCGCTGATGATTTGAGTGATATCGCGGGAAACGATTTTGCCCGGTTGTGGTTCGCTGGTTTGATCGCAGATCGCGACCCGACGGCCGGCTTTGATCAGTTTGGCGATATAGGTTGGCGCCGCGTGATACGGTACGCCGCACATCGGGACCTGGTTGCGTTTGGTCAAGGCGACGTTCAGCAGGACGGACGCTTCCTTCGCGTCTTCGAAAAACAGCTCGTAGAAATCGCCCAGCCGAAAAAGCAGCAGGGTGTCGGCTGGAATACTTTTCCGCAGCCGCTGATATTGCTGCATCATGGGGGTGAGCGCGTCCTGCATCGGGAATATCTTAATCAGGAACCCAGGAATCGAGAAAAGGGATTTTCGAGATAGAAGGGTCCGAGCCGGACTGGCCTTTGTTGCGAGGGTAGCAGCGAAGGAGCGTGGGCAGCAACTGAGTTTCAAACCAAGAATTCAAATTGTGGCATTGAGAGAAACAAAGGAATGCCTCTTTGATTTCGACGTTGGACGTTGGACGTTCGGTGTTCGACGTTTGCTGCGATGTCGCACGCTTTCAACATCCGACTCGCAACGCGCGCTGATCTCGACGTGATCAGCGATCACCGCGCCCGGATGTTCTCCGACATGGGCGAACTTCCGGCGGACCTGTTCGAAGCCTTTCGCGCTCAATCCAAAGACACACTGCATGGCATGTTCGAGCGCAATCAATACATCGGTTGGCTGGCGACTTCTCAGGATGATCCGGACAAAATTGTCGCCGGCGCGGGCGTAGCAATGCGCGACGTCGCGCCCCATCCACAGCCGAATTCAGCCGGCAAGTTCGACATCGCTTCCGGCCGCCAGGCGACTATCCAAAATGTTTATACCGAACCTGATTGGCGCCGGCGCGGCATCGGGACTCTGTTGATGAAAGAAATCATAGCCTGGTCGCAAAAAACCGGGATCGACTCGCTCGTTCTCCACGCTTCAGATGAAGGCCGTCCGCTTTACGAGAAGCTCGGGTTCGTCCCGACCACGGAAATGCGGTTTCGCGCAAGCTGAACCCCGCTTAATCGCCACTGCTATTAGTTGTCCGGATTAAAAGGCTGGGACGGCGGAACAAAATCGCCGTCCGGCCTGTCTGTGTAAACTCTGCGGCGCGGCTTCTGTGGAGAAATTCCGTTGTCATCATAATGCCGCGGAAGAATGACCACCCGACCGGACGTTAGCTTCACAATTGGTCGTCCGTCCGGTGTTCTTCCAATAATGCGCGCACGGCCGCGGCCCGAATAGGCTGATCCACGGTCGGAAGCGTCGTCGGGATACGAGCGACCGGCGTGCGAAGTTTGCGGTGTCGATCTTCGAGTTGTCTCGATCGATTTCTCTTTCGTGGCTGTCGCCGACTCATTTGAGTCAGTCGACGACGATTGATCGGAATTTTCTGCGGCAGGTTGCCGATCGCCCGGACCTAACCCTGGCGATGCGGGCTCAGGCGACCTGTTTGCCGAGGCAATTTGATTGGACGTAACCGAGGCCGAAGGAGCCGGGTTGGTTGTCTCGTTTTGTTCAACTGTCGCCGGAGACTGTTGTTCGGCAGCCGCGATCGGTGGCGGCGAACTCTCAGTTGGTTGGTTTGCAGCGATTCGCGCAGCAGTCGGTGTCGCCGCAAATTTGGCCGCGTCCGGAACGCCAATAGGAACGCCGACTTTTTCGGTGCGCCGCAGATACGGGATCTGATCGTGAAAGAAATATTCGGCGGCCGCGGCCCCGGCAACGAGAATGACAACGACGGCTGCAAATCCGCGCAACACTTGTGCGAATGGACTCGCTGATTGCTCCGGCTTCGGTTTTCTTGCGACTACGGACGCCAACGGGAGACCGAGCTTGCGTCCGATCGCCTGGCGTCTTTCGATCTTCGTCAGGCAATCGCGCATTTCTTTTTCCAGCGCGACCGGATCGTGCGGGCGATTTTCCGGATTTTCGCGCAACAGTGAGACCAGCAGATTGTGCAACGGTTTTGGGGCGCGCCGAAGCTCCGGTAAACGCCGGATCCTCAAACGCGCTTTCATTCCGGTGACCGCGAGCGGTGCGGCCCCGGTGAGCAGAAAACAAATCGTCGCGCCCAGCGGATACATTTCCGATTCGAAATTGATTTCGCCGCCCGCGCGTTGTTCCGGACTCGCAAACTGCGGCGAGATTGAAGGCGCGATCTCGGGCGCTTCGGTGCTGTCGGAATGCAGCTCAAGTCCGGCCAGACCGAAATTCAAAAGCTTTATGAACGGCCAGCCGCCGCTTGGTGATTCTCCGGGGATGATCATCAGGTTGGAAGGTTGAATAGCGCGGTGCGTTAAATTGAAATACGCGGCCGCGCCGAGCGCCCGCACCACTTGCAGTCCGACACGCAAAGCCGCGTCTGCCGCCATTGGTCCATTCTCAACGATCCATGAGTCGATGGGTTCGCCTTCAAAATATTCCGAAACGATCGCGAAGTAATCATTCTCAATCCCGACCGCCAGCGTCTTGGCGATGTTTACGTGATCCAGTTTTTCCGCCGTCTCGGCACGCTCTTTGAGTTGAGCGAGCTTCTCCGGTTCGATCGTCGATTTCGGAATCAGCTGCAAGCGGACCGGCTCATGCGAGCGCGTGTCGATTGCCTTGTAATTAATGGCCGCGCCGGTCCGGCTGACTTCGCGGCCCTCTTCGCCGGTACAGATGCGGTAATGCTCAAAAAACGTCGTGGGTTCCATAGCGGCCATCACCCAACTGGCAGTATATTAACAATCGGCACCGTAGCCGGGTTGCGCGAGACTTTTCTTACGGCGTGCTCCTGAAACAGGGGAGGTGAGGGAAATTCTCGCGTCAGCTCCCCTCAACTACTCAACCTCTCAACGCCTCAACTTCTTTTAGCCCCGCGCCATTCGCATTCCAAGGCCGACGATTGCCTGGATCAATTGCGGATATTTCAGACCGGCCTTCAATGCCGATTGGGCGAAATCTTCATCGGCGGCGAGATGCGGATTCGGATTCGCCTCGATGAAATACGGTTTGTTGTCGGCGGTAAGCCGCAGGTCGATGCGCGCGTAACCGTCGATCGTGAGCAATCGATAAATGTCTTTGCACATCTTTTCGATCTCCTTCACCAGGGTCGCGTCGAGATTTTCGGCGAACTGTCCCTCGAGTCCCCAACGTTTTCGATATTTCTCGTCCCATTTCGCTTTGTAGGTGGCGATCCGTGGTTCGTTAGGCGGGACTTCCCGAAACATCAGTTCGCGCATTGGAAAAACCGTCAGTCGTGTGTTGCCCATGATGCTTACGTAAAGTTCGCGACCCTCGATGTATTCCTCCGCAATCGCGTCGCTGCTGTATTTCTCGTGAACAAAGCCAACGCGCTCGCGGAAAGTCTCATCGCTTTCGACAAACGAGGCGCGCGAGATTCCATAGGACGCTTCCTCTTTCACCGGCTTTACCAAGATCGGAAACTTCAGTTTCCTCGGCCCGCCGATTCGTTGGCCGCGCGGGATGACCACGAAATTTGGCGCGAGGATTCCGTGATGGCCGAGAATCTTCTTCGAAATGCCTTTATGCTTGCAAAGTATCATTCCGGTTGAACCGCAACCGGTGAAGGGCACGCCTTGCATCTCGAGCAGTGAGACGATGTTCTGGTCGAACCCCGGATTGTTTTTGAATTGCTCGACCAGGTTGAAAAGAACGTCCGGCTGGAAGCTCTCCATTTTTTGTCGGACAAGATCGAGATCGTCGAAGATCGCGAGATGCTCGGCCGTGTGACCGAGCTCGTTGAGCGCAGCCATCACGTTCGCCTCGGTTTGCCAGTCCTCGGTCTTCATTTCCTCGCTCAAATCGGCGTCGATCGGCGTCGGCTGCACACCGTCGAACAGGACCAAAACTTTGAGTTTCTTTTTCATTCGTGCATGCCGCTCCTATCGGAGCTTATCGCTCCGACTGCTGCATCTATAAACATGTCGCGCCTTCGGCGCTGCAGCTCCGTCAGGAGCGCCATGTCTATAGTTGGCACGACACAACGGCGAGCTCCGGCGGAGCGGCATGTGCCAAAATGTGTCCCAATGGACGAGTCGTCGCGTCATTTGGTGCGTTTGAATTTGCCGGTGAACAAATAATTCATCACCAGGGTCGTGAGGTAGGACGCGACCCGAAAGTCCTGCTGCGGATCGTCGTTCTGCACCCGCAGCCCGAGCTCGTCGCTCCGGTCAATCAAGCGGGAAAGCAGTTTGTTCACCCGAAACTTTTTCTCGTTTGTAAATTGGGCGACTGAGTTCATCAGCCGCCGGCGCCGTTGCCGGAGATAGCTGCTCGCCTTGATCCCGGTCGACGCCGCAAACAATTGCCGAAGATCGACATCGTAGAAGCCGGGATACTGTTCTTCGTAAAGTTTCCGTTTCCGGGCGTAGTAGGTTTTGAGTTTTACGTTCAGGAAATTGTACTCGGACTCGCGGTACTTCGGCATGAGCGTCGGCGGTTTGCCGGCGAGCGATTTCATCAACTCGTCGACGTACTCGAGTTTCTGGACCGCCTTCCAGCCGGCGTAACGCTTCCGCCAATCAAAATCCGGCGTCAGCCAGATCGCGAATGTCTCGGCAAAATCTTCGTCCGGATGCGCTTGGGCGTACCAATCGTCCAGATGCATCACGTAGCTGCGACTGAACGGGCGAGGCCGATAGAAACTTGGCGTCTCTTCGTCTGACGTTTGCCCGAAGAGCTGTTGCCATCGTTTTTTTCGGGTGAGTCGATAAGCGTACATGTAAGCGTGGCCGGCCTCGTGCCGCATCAGTTTCATGAACCACTCCGGCGTTTCGCCTTCCACTTCGAGCATCATCGACCGCTCCAGCGCGCGCAGTCGATCGTGGACCAGGAAAAACGGAACGAAGATGGCCGGGATCCCGATTGGTACAAACCATTCATCGCCGATGTGGGTTGGGGGATGAAACGCGAGCCCCTTGGCCGACAGCTCATGATATAGTTGCTGGATCTGCGGCTGGAGTGGCGTCCCGTCGAGTGTTAGCCCAAGGCTGGATATTCGGCGTTCGAGAAGTTCCTCGTCGCTTAGCGACGCCCAGTCTGGAGTTTCCATCCGGGAATAGTCTTAGGCCTTTTGCCCCAACCCCTCAATGTCTCTTCTTTCTTCAGCTACTCAGTCAGGATTGCAGCTCAGAGCGGTTGCGTTCGAGCGCATCGTTCGCGTGATGATGTGATCGTTTGACAAATCGCCGAACTCGTCGATAGAGAGGGCCTGTTCGCTGCGGCGAATGGTCGTCAGAAGTCCGCGTGCTCCCCAAAGACTAGCGCGCCGGGGCTGTTCGGAACCGAACTAAAAGCTGCATTCCTGCGGCTTTCGGCACCGAAACAGCTGCTCCACCCGAAGACTCGACAACATCGGAGCCACGCTTGAGACACAATGAAACTATCTTACACGATCTTATTTTTGTTATTACTAGCTACGCCCGCCTTCGCGCGCGAGGAGTCGGTCCTTGCCCGCGTGACCAGTTATTGGGCAGGTGAGGGGTCTAAATTTGCCAGCACCGGCCGACGACTTCGCCCCGGGCATTGCGCTGTCGATCCGAAGCGAATTCCCTACGGGAGCAAAGTCGTTTTTCCGGATGCAGTCTGCACCGCGGTGGACACCGGAACGGCGGTGGTCAGTCGCAAAGCCGCGCGTCTATGCGGACGGACTGCCAGCCAACTCAAGGCCATCGTGGTCGACCGATTTTTTGACACGAAACAAGAAGCGGACGCGTGGTCGAACGCGCATTCCGAATTCATGATGCTGCGGGTCGTTCCAGCCGGTTCCGCTCAGAACTGAGAACGCCGTGGCCGATTACGAGACTTTTCCAACGGCGATGATGCAGTTGAAAAAATAATCATAATCGTTTCTCGCACTGGGAGAGGGACTTATGACTGAAAACGTCTCAATCCGTTGGACAGGCACGCAAACGGCTGCTAAATAGGCGGAGATGAATTGATTAACGCGCCATTTTGGCCCGTTTGATCTCGCCAAGTTGGAGCCCGCAATTTCGGGCACCCCAGTGGTCGAATCTCAACCACGCGCGGGTTTTTGCGCCGGAACCTCGAACCGCATTCGGGAAGCAACCCTTAACAATTTTACAAATTTATGAAGCCAATACCTGAACTCAATAATAACCGGCACGCCGGTTTTCCGTTTACGGATCACAATTATCAGCCAACAGCGGATGCGAAGATCACCGCCGGCCGAAAGATCGCGAAGCTGACCGGTTTCCACAAACTGAGCAGCGATTTTATCGCGACGGAAATGGTCCGCGATTTTGCCGTGGAATTTTCAGCGTTCACAGTGATCGCTGGCTTGTCGGCCTGGCCAATCGTTTTGAGCATCGTCGCCGTGGCGCGACTGCTCTGGAATTAATCGGGACTCAAGAAACTAGCTTCTTTAGAGCCGATGAAATCAGCATCTGGATCCCACAAACACCTCAGTCTTCACCGGCTAAGCGGAGCGTTTTTCGGCGACGAAGCTGTTCGCCATGACGTCACCGATTTCTTGCTTTTCACGCTGATCGCGGGGCTCTGCGCATGGCCAATCGTGTCGATGGCCGTAGCGGTTGCTCACATGATCGGTTAGGTCGGCCCGCGTTTCGCGCTCGGCCTTTGATTATCTGCTTCGTCCGTCGTCGCTCATTGGTCATCCTTTGAGCGATGAGGGCGAAGCTATTTTTCACGATCGAGTTGCTCGTCATCGCAACGGTCTTCCATCTCGATTACTTGCAGCTGCTTCCGGTCAGCAAAACGCCTTATCTGTTTTTGCTCGGTTGGATTTCGATCCGGTGCCGCGGGCTTCGCTGGAAAGACGTTGGTCTCAAACTCGGTCCGGGGCCGGACTGGCCGCTAACAAGAATCTTGTTCGTTGGTGTCGTGGTCGGTGTCGGAATGGAAGCGCTAGAACTCTTCGCGACCCAACCGCTGCTAACGAAGCTTTTTAACCGTGGACCGGATCTACACGAATTGCATCGTCTTATCGGCAACACGCAGCTTCTCATCTTGGGAATCGTTCTCGCGTGGGCGCTCGCGGCGTTCGGCGAAGAAACCGTTTATCGCGGTTATCTTTTGAATCGCTGCGCCGATCTTCTTGGAAGATCGACCACAGGGTGGGCCGCGTCTGCAGTTCTTATCACTCTGCTGTTCGGCCTCGCCCATTTTCCGCAAGGCCCGACCGGAATTGTTGAGAACATCATCGACGGCGCGATTCTGGTCGCCGTTTACTTTGCCACCGGCAGAAACCTGTGGGCGCCAATCATTGCCCACGGCATCCAGGACACAGTTGATGTGTTACTCATTTATCTCGGTATGTATCCGGGGCTCCAACAGTCCGGCCTCGCGCTGTCGTAAAGTCGCTTTTTGTTCCCGAAAACGAGCAGGAAAATCCCATTTACGGGACAATTGGCAGAAACACGGCGCCACTCGATTCAAATTTAATTAGCTGATCGAGTGGAGTTTGTAGGTGAAAAATCTTCGATGGCATATGGTTTGCATACCGAGTTGACGCGGGCACTGGTCTGCCCATTTGTCTTCAACCTCACATTCATGCGAAAACATTTTGCAGTTACACTCATGGCGGTGGCGCTAGTCGTGCCGGCCGCGTTCACTCAAGAAATGCCAGCCACCGCTCCGACTTTGGATGAGTTGGTCGCAAAAAATATTGAAGCGAAAGGTGGCGCGCAGGCAGTGCACTCGCTGCAATCGCTTCGGCGAACCGGCATAATGCTGCTGAACGAAGGAAAGATCCGGGCCGCTTACACTCAAGTTAAGAAGCGTCCGCTCGAAGTGCGCACCGAAGCGACCTTGCAGGGCATGACGGCGGTGCAGGCTTTCGACGGCAAGGAAGGTTGGAAAATCTCGCCGTTCCAGGGTCGTAAAGATCCCGAGCGAATGTCTGCCGATGATATCAAGGAACTGATGGAAGACGCCGAGATGGATGGGCCGCTCGTGGATTGGAAAGAGAAAGGCAGCACGCTCGAATTTCTCGGCACCGAAGATGTCGATGGAACGCAGGCCTACAAAATCAAAGTCACGCGCAAAAACGGGGACGTGAATTTTGTTTACCTCGACCCGGACCATTTTCTCGAGATCCGAATTTTGACCCAGCGCATCCAGCAAGGCGCGCTGGTCGAGACTGAAACCGACCTGGGGGATTACGAGAAGATCAACGGCGTATTCGTTCCAACTTCAATCGAGGCCGGAGGCAAAGGCGATCCGGACAAACAAAAGATCGTGATCGACAAGGCGGAAGGAAACGTGCCGGTCGACGACGCGACTTTTCATTTTCCAACAACTCCAGCGAAGTAATCACTCTCATGCGCTTCTTAAAATTTCTTCTGACGATTGCGGTTTGCGGTTCGGCGTTCGCGCAGCAACAAGCTTCGGCGCCGTTTAGTTCAGCGAGCATCTCCGGGCTTGGCGCTCGCAACATCGGGTCGGCGGCGATGAGCGGGCGAATTTCAGCGATCGCCGGCGCGCGCGAGCCGTCCGGTAAGATCACCCTCTTCGTTGGCGCAGCCAGCGGCGGCATTTGGAAATCGGACGATCAAGGCACGCGTTATCGCCCGGTGTTCGACGAACAAGCGGTTCAATCCATCGGCGCGATTACGCTTGATCCCAAGAATTCCAAGAACGTGTGGGTCGGGACGGGGGAACCGTGGACGCGCAACAGCGTGTCGATCGGCGACGGAATTTACAAATCAACGGATGGCGGCGAAACCTGGACCCACGCCGGTTTGAACAAATCGGAGCGCATTGCGCGAATTCGGGTTAGTCCGGCAAACAGCGACACGGTTTTCGTTGCGGTTCCGGGCGCATTGTGGAGCGATTCGCCGGACCGGGGTCTCTACAAAACGACGGATGGCGGCAAGACCTGGAAGCTCATTCTGAAGGGCGCCAATCTCTCGACCGGCTGCACCGATCTCGCGATCGATCCGGCAAATCCGGAGAGGATGTTCGCGTGTATGTGGGATTTTCGTCGCAAAGGCTGGGAATATCGTTCCGGTGGCGACGGTCCAACCAAACCGTCGGCGAGCGGATTGTTTCTCTCGAACGATGGCGGCAACACCTGGACCGAGATCACGCCTGAAGCCAACAAAGGTTTCCCGAAGAAACCTTACGGTCGGCTCGCAGTCGCAATTGCGCCTTCAAATGCGAAACGGATTTATTGTTTCGTCGAGTCGCCGAACAGCGCGCTTTTTGTTTCTGATGACGGCGGCGCGACCTGGCAGGAGCGCGACAAGAGTCAGTGGATGGTTTGGCGACCGTTTTATTTCGCAAACCTGATTGTCGATCCAAAGAATCCGGACCGCGTATTCAAGACTGACGGTGCACTGATTCTGAGCGAGGACGGTGGGAAAAGTTTTTCGGTGGTCGGCGGATTCCAAGGTGCGCACGGCGATGTGCACGATGTCTGGATCGATTCGACCAATCCGGAAACGGTGTTCAGCGGAGACGACGGCGGAATGTGGTATTCCTATAACGGCGGAAGCAAATGGTGGAAGGCCGACAACTTGCCCGTGTCGCAGTTCTATCATGTCAGCCTGGACGACAACGATCCGTATCAGGTTTACGGCGGCTTACAGGACAACTCTTCCTGGGTTGGGCAATCGCAGTATCCCGGCGGCATCACGAACCATCAGTGGGAAAACATGTACAACGGCGACGGTTTCTGGATGTTTCCCGATCCGTCGGATCCCGATTATCTCTACGCCGAGTATCAGGGCGGGAACATCGGCCGGGTGAATCGTCACACCCATGAAGCCCGCAACATTCAGCCGACGCCGAATTACAAGGAGAAGTTGCGTTGGAATTGGAACACGCCGATCGCCCTTTCGCCTAACGAGAAAGGAACGATCTATATCGGCGCGCAGTTTTTGTTCCGGTCGCGCGATCACGGCCAGACTTGGGAGCGCATTTCGCCCGATCTGACGACGAACGATCCACAAAAACAAAAGCAGGAACAATCGGGTGGCGTGACGATCGATAATTCGTCGGCTGAAATGCACACCACGATTTATTCGATCAGCGAATCGCCGAAGGACAGCAACCTTATTTGGGTTGGAACCGATGACGGCAATGTTCAGATCACGCGCGATGGCGGGAAAACTTGGAACAACGTGGTCGGCAATGTTCCGGGTTTGCCGAAGAACTCATGGGTAAACTGGGTCCAGGCGAGCAACTTCGATGCAGGCACCGCCTACGCGGCGTTCGATCGACACACGTTCGGCGACATGGGGCCGTACGTTTTCAAAACCACTGATTATGGAAAGACTTGGACGCCATTGGTGACCGCGCAGGACGCGAAGAGCGTCCGTGGTTATGCGCACGTGATCAAAGAAGATCTCGTCAAACCCGATTTGCTGTTTGTCGGCACTGAATTTGGACTCTGGGTCTCGATCGATGGCGGGAAAAATTGGGCCCAATTCAAAGGCAACCATTTCCCGGCGGTCGCGGTGCGTGATCTCGCGATTCAACCGCGCGATAACGACCTCGTGCTGGCGACGCACGGTCGCGGCATCTGGATCATCGATGACATCACGCCCTGGCGCGCATTAACTCCGGAGATCTTGTCGCAGGAAGTCGCGTTTGTTTCGGCGCGTCCGGTGCAGGAACGGATTGAAGGCAGTGGCGGCTGGGCGAACGGCAGTGCGATGTTCGTCGGCGACAATCCGCCCGACGCGGCAGTGATCAATTATTATCAGCGCGAGCGTCATCTTTACGGGAAATTGAAAATCGAAGTGCTCGATTCCACTGGTCGAGTATTGGATGAAATTCCAGCGAGCAAGCGGCCGGGATTGAATCGGGTGATGTGGACGATGCGGGAGAAACCGCCCCGCGTTCCGCCGGCGGCGCAGATCGCTTTTGGCGGCACCCGCGGCGTTCGGTTTGGTCCGGGCGAATACACCGTTCGCCTGACGAAAAATGAAAAGACTTACGAGACGAAGTTTACTATCGGGCTCGATCATCGTGCGAAGTTCAGCGAAGCGGACAAGAAAGCGCAGTACGACGCGGCGATGAAAGTGCGCGCGTTGTTCGACGACGAGAGCGCGTTGATGGACCGCATCGTGTTTTTGCGGCAGGAAGTCGGGACAATGGCCAAGGCGCTGCCTGAGAACGATCCGCTTCATAAGACGGTAAAGGATTTCGATGGGAAGATTGAAGCGGTCCGGAAGAAAATCGTTGCCACGACTGAAGGCGGCGCGATTACCGGCGAAGAACGGATTCGCGAGCACACCGACCAACTCTACGGCGCTCTCCTGAGTTACGAAGGCAAACCGGGCGATTATCATCTCGCCTACGCAGATACTCTTCGAAGGGAGCTGGACGACGTGAACAAGGATTTCGACCAACTCCTGAGCAAGGACTTGCCGGCGTTGAATCAAACGCTCAAGGGCAAAGGTAAAGAGGCGATCAAGACGCCGCCGGCGAAAGTTGCGGTCAATGAAGAAACGCCCGTTTCTGGCGGAAGTTTCACGGGGTCGAATGATTCCGATGAAGCCGCCGCGGCCGCGACATTACCGGCCAATTTTCGCCTGCTTCACTGAAGCTGCTCTCGTCCAACATTGACATAGCGATAGATTCGCGGTTCAGAGTTAGCACGTGAGCCGGGTCCTGATCGCCGATGACCAGCGCGATGTGCTGGAAGCGCTGCGGATTTTGCTCAAAGGCGAAGGGCACCAGACCGAAGCGGTCACTTCGGTGAGCGGAATTTTCAACGCGCTTCAGCAGCGTGATTACGCGCTGCTGATGATGGACCTCAACTACACGCGAGACACGACTTCCGGCCAGGAAGGTCTCGAAGTGATCCCAAAAATTCAGGCATTGGACAACACGTTGCCGATTGTGGTGATGACGGCCTGGGCAACGATTGATCTCGCGGTTGAAGCGATGAAGCTTGGCGCGCGCGATTTCGTCCCCAAACCGTGGGACAACGAGCGGCTGCTGACGATTGTGCGGACGCAGATCGAGCTCGGCAGTGCGTTGCGCAAAGGTCGAAAACTCGAAGCGGCGAACAAACTTCTTGGCGGGAATGTCCCGAACCTAATTGCCGATGCGCCGTCGATGCGCCCGGTGCTCGAGATGATCCAGCGCGTGGCACCGTCGGACGCGAACGTCCTGATCACCGGCGAGAACGGCACGGGGAAAAGTTTGATTGCGCAGGCGTTGCACGCGCTCTCGCCGCGCGCATCGCACAGCATGATCACGGTGAACATGGGTGGCCTGTCGGCAAACTTGTTCGAGAGCGAGCTGTTCGGTCACGTGAAAGGCGCGTTCACCGACGCGAAGAGCGATCGCGCAGGACGTTTCGAGCTCGCGGACGAAAGTTCGCTGTTCATGGACGAGATCGCGAATATTCCACTCAATCAACAAGCGAAACTATTGCGAGTGATTGAGACCGGCGAATTTGAGCGGGTCGGCTCGTCGAAAACGTTGCACGCGAATGTGCGGATCATTTCCGCGACCAATTCAAACCTGGTTGACGAAGTTGCTGCCGGAAAATTCCGGCAAGACCTCTTGTTCCGGTTGAACACGATCGAGATCAAACTGCCGCCATTGCGCGACCGGCGCGAAGACATCATTCCGTTGGCCAATAATTTTTTGCGAATGCACGCGCAGCGTTACCGGAAGGAACTCGGCGGTTTCGACGAGACTGCGCGCGATCGATTAATGCAACATTCGTATCCGGGAAACGTGCGCGAGCTCGATCATGTGGTGGAGCGCGCAGTGCTGATGTCGCGCGGTCCTCAAATCAAGGCAGTCGATCTTGGCCTAACGACTGCTGGCGGTGAATCAAAAAGCCTGGAAGACATGAGCCTTGAAGAAGTAGAAGCGTTCTTGATCAAGAAGGCGCTCGCTCGAAATAACGGGAACGCGCGGAAAGCGGCGGAATCGCTCGGGCTTAGCCGGAGCGCGTTCTACCGCCGGCTACAACAATATGGACTCTAGATTTTCGATTGTCGGATTTTCGAGGATTGCGGATTGTCGGATTGTCAATGATGAACGCGGTCCGAAAGATCGATATCGGTTTTCGCACCAGGGCAAATTGACGTGGCTAATCCTCGGCGCAGTTGCGCCGGCAATTATCGTGTTGATGTCGATCCTGTGGTTCGGAGATTTCAGCGGCAAAGTTCAGTGGACGCTTACGCTGGTCATTCTCGTTTTCGCTGCCGCATTCATTTCGACTGCGCGGGAGCACGTCGTTCATCCGTTGCAAACCATGAGCAATCTGCTGGCCGCGTTGCGTGAAGGTGACTACTCGATCCGCGCCCGTGGCGCCCGGGCAGACGATGCTCTCGGCGAAGTGCTGCTTGAGGTAAACACCCTCGGCGAAACATTGCGCGTGCAACGCCTCGGCGCATTCGAAGCAACGGCGCTCCTGCGCACGATCATGGCCGAAATCGAAGTTTCGGTTTTTACCTTCGATCCGGACCGCCGTTTACGGCTGGTCAATCGCGCCGGCGAAGATCTGCTTGGCCAACCGATCGACAAACTTCTGGGCCGAACGGCAAAAGATCTCGGGCTCGAAGAAGTTTTTGGTGTGGATCAAGATGAGCCGCTCAGTTTGTCGTTTCCCGGAGGATCGGGAAGATGGCGCGTAGGTCGCAGCACTTTTCGTGAACGCGGTTTGCCGCACGATCTCATCGTTCTGACCGATCTGAGCCGCACTCTGCGCGAGGAGGAACGCCGCGCCTGGCAACGGCTCGTGCGCGTGTTGGGTCACGAAATGAACAACTCGCTCGCCCCGATCAAATCATTGGCGGGCAGCTTGGAAAATCTTCTGCGCCGCGAACCGATGCCGAAGGATTGGAAAGAGGACGCGGAAAGCGGATTGAAATCGATCGCGTCACGCGCGGATTCATTGAGCCGGTTCATGCAGGCCTACACGCGTTTAGCGAAACTTCCGCCGCCGCAAATGGAAGATGTCGACCTTGGCGAATTGATTCGGCGGGTGGTGAATCTCGAGCCACGGCTCAGGGTTCAAATCGTTTCCGGGCCGAAGATGCAAATTCGCGCGGATGCGGCCCAGATCGAGCAAGTCTTGATTAATCTCGTTCACAATGCTGTCGACGCGTCGCTGGAGACAAACGGCGCGGTGGCGATTCGATGGCGCGAGGTGGGCGATTATGTGGAGGTGATTATTACGGATGAAGGACCGGGAATCATGAACCCTACCAATCTTTTCGTTCCGTTTTTCACTACGAAGCCGGAAGGATCCGGAATCGGATTAACCCTGAGCCGGCAAATCGCGGAAGCGCACGACGGAACCGTGAGCTTAACGAACCGGAGCGATCGGGCCGGCGCGGAAGCGGTGCTGCGTTTACCAAAATAGAGAAGTGCGGACGCGTCGACGATGCTGAGCAAGTGACGAGACTTGTCGGGCAAGCGAATCGATCGTCATCCCGAGCGCAAGCGAGGGATCTCACATTGGCTTTGCGGATCACACAGACGTACGCAGCGTGACACAAACTTCGACTGTGAGGTCCCTCACATTCGTTCGGGATGACAGAAAAAATTAGGCAACGGCGATTGACCTCAATCGCCATGGCGCTTCGGTGAAGCGCCGCTACCAAAATTTGTCCCGTTTTCGGGACGGCTTTGTCCCACGAGCGAATCACTTCGCGATTCGTCAAAAAATGCCGAGAACTTTTAATCGCTGATTATCAACGACTTACAATCTTGTTTCGGAGCGTGGCACGGGCATTGCAATAGGGTGTTGGTGAAATGAAAAAACTTTTGAATCCAGTGAACGGTCGAAGTGCTTCTCACTAGAGACGAAAGGGAAAGGAATTATGAAACCAACCAACAACCCAACCAAGAACGCGCGGAAATTCCCGTTCGTTGATTACCAATATCAAGCATCGAGCCTGGAAAATTTGACCGACCGTTGCGCAAAGTTGTCGAATTCGTTTCGCGATATCAGCCGCGATTACTTCGACACCGAAGAGAACCACGATTTTCTGAGTAACGCTGCGATTTTCGCCGCGCTGATCGGTTCTGCCCTGATCCCGATTGCCGCGAGTGCATCTGCGATGATCGAGCTCGTCCGCACGTTGCCGTTGTTTTAATCACGCCGTGACCACCCCACAGGCACAACCAGACGAAGATCATACGATCGTGCGTCCGAGCGGATTTACGTCGAACCTTTCTTCGATGGACGTTCCGCGAAAAGGCATAGCCGCGAAGAAGCGCAAGCGCCGCATCATGATCATTGCGGCGGGCGCAGTTGGTTTGATTTTGGCAACGTTCGCCTTGTCCCGATTGAAACCGGCGGCCCCGAGTGTGGACCGTTCCAGCGTATGGATCGACACGGTGAAGCGCGGCCCGATGGTGCGTCAGGTTCGCGGACTCGGCACACTCGTTCCGGAAGAATTTCGTTGGCTCCCGGCGACGACGGAAGCCAGCGTCGAGAAAATTTTGATCTGGCCGGGAACAAAAGTCGAATCCGGTGACGTTATACTAGAGTTGACCAGTCCAGAATTGGAACAAAGCGCGCATGAGGCGGAGTCGAAAGCGAAGGGCGCGGAGGCCGAGCTTGCGACGGAGAGGGCGACTTTGCAGCGTGAACTTCTCGATCAGGAATCGAAAACTGCGGTGGCGCATTCCGCCTACGAGCAGGCAAAAATGGAACGTCAAACGAACGATCAACTGGCGAAGAACGGCCTGGTGGCGGACCTCGTTTATAAGACTTCGAAGATCAAAGAAGAGGAATGTAAGAAGAGCGATGAAATTGAGGAGAAGCGATTGGCGTTTTCGCACGATTCGATTGAGCCGCAACTCGCGTCGAAGCAGGCGGCGGTCGATCAAGCCAACCAACTGGCAAAGCTCAAGCTCGATCAAGTTGAAGGGCTGCATGTGAAAGCCGGAATGTCCGGCGTGTTGCAAGCATTGCCGGTGCAGGTCGGTCAACGACTGAAGCCAGGCGACAATCTCGCGCGCGTGGCCGATCCGTCCAAGCTCAAGGCGCAGGTCAAGATCGCCGAGACCCAGGCAAAAGATATTCAGCCGGGCCAGCAGGCGATCATCGATACGCGGAACGGCGTTGTGAAAGGTCACGTGAAACGGGTGGACCCAGCGGTCGAGCAGGGAACGGTGACGGTAGACGTCGCTTTCGATGAAGAATTGCCGAAAGGCGCGCGACCGGACCTCAGCGTCGATGGAACGATCGAACTCGAGCGGCTTGATAACGTGGTTTTCGTCGGCCGGCCGGCCTTCGGCCAGGAAAACAACACAGTCGGCATGTTCAAACTCGTGCCGGGCAGCAGCGACGCGGTGCGCACTCCGGTGAAACTGGGCAAGAGCTCGGTTAACACCATTGAAATTCTCAGCGGCCTGAATCCCGGCGATCAGGTCATTCTTTCCGACACGAGCGCGTGGGATTCGCACGAGCGAATTCGCCTGAACTAATTTCAGCAATCCCAAATCAGAAACCCAACCATGACATCAACCCAAGTTAATCCACACAAATCAACTTCCGGTGGAAACGGAACGACCCCGTTGATCCGGCTCAACTCGGTCACGAAAGTGTTTCTTACCGACGAGGTAGAGACGCACGCGCTGTCCGGCATTCATCTTGATATTCGCGACGGCGAATACATTTCGATCGCCGGTCCATCGGGCTGCGGCAAATCGACGTTATTGTCGATCCTGGGCTTGCTCGATACGCCGTCGGACGGGAGTTACGCGCTTAAGGGACATGAAGTTGCGAATCTTTCGTTCGCGGACCGCGCGCGAATTCGCAATCGCGAGATTGGTTTCATTTTTCAAAGCTTCAATCTGATCGGCGACCTCACCGTTTTCGAAAACGTCGAACTCCCGTTGACCTATCGCGGGATGAGCGCGGGCGACCGGAAGGCTTTGGTCACCCAGGCGCTGGATCGCGTTGGGATGGCGCATCGCGCGAAACATTTGCCGAGTCAGCTCTCGGGCGGTCAGCAGCAACGCGTCGCGGTTGCGCGTGCGCTTGCCGGCAAACCGGCAATTCTGCTGGCGGATGAGCCGACTGGAAACCTCGACTCGCGTAACGGTGAAGCGGTAATGAACTTGTTGAAAGAACTGCACGCCGGCGGCGCGACCATCTGCATGGTCACGCACGACGAGCGGTTCGCGCAGCATGCCGATCGCACCGTGCATTTGTTCGACGGTCGAGTGGTGGAGGACAGCCGGGTCGCTGCCTAAGGAATGTAGAATCGACAACAACCAGCGACTATGCTGAGCGAAATCAAAGTGGCGCTGCGGGGCTTGGCCAAAAGCCCCGGCTTCACTGCGATCGCAATAGCAACGCTGGCGTTGGCGATTGGCGCAAACAGCGCCGTCTTCAGCCTGATCAACGCGCTGCTGGTCCGGCCGTTGCCATATCAGGAACCTTCCCGAATCGCCTTAATCTGGGAACAGTTCGCGACCCAGGGACTCGAGCGAATCCCGGTTTCACCGCCGGAATATCTCGATTTGGAAAAAGAATTCCAAAGCGGCACCGGCCTGGCAGCGTTTAATTATCAAACATTTAACCTCGGCGGCGGCGATGTCCCGGAACGGATTTCTGGCGCTGTAGTATCGCCATCCTTGTTTCCGTTGCTCGGGGTCGAGCCTATTAAGGGCCGCACCTTCGCCCGCGAAGAACAGGGAGAAGGTCACGACGATGTCATCGTGATCAGCGAGCGACTCTGGCAACGCCGTTTCAATTCCGATCCCATGCTGATCGGCAAATCGCTCCTTCTCAATGGCCGCAGTTACACCGTCATCGGCGTCATGCCGGCGAAATTTGAATTTCCGATTCCGATCTTCGGTCTTCAGGGCAATCAATTCGCGGAGCGGGTCGACATTTGGAAACCAATCGCGTTTACGCCGCTTGAACTGAAGGAGCGGGGCTCGCGCAGTTACGGTTTGATCACGCGCTTTCGTCCGGGTGTGTCGCTGGCGACGGCACAGGCCGAGCTCGACACAATCATCTCGCACTGGATCCAGAGCTATCGCGACAATTATAGCGGCGGCGGTTTTGGCGCGAAGATCTATGCGCTGCACGACCAAGTCGTTGGCGGAATGCGGACCGGTCTCGCGATTTTGCTTGGGGCGGTCGTTTTCGTTCTGCTGATCGCGTGTGCGAACCTGGCGACGATGCTTGTTGGCGCGGGCGAGCGCGCGTGAACGAGAAATGGCCATCCGAGTTGCGCTGGGCGCGGGACGCTGGCGGTTGCTCCGACAACTGCTGACCGAAAGTGTCGTGCTAGCTCTGGTCGGCGCGTTTGCCGGATCTTTGCTTTCGATTTGGGGACTTGAATTGTTAAAAGGAATCGGCGCCCGCACGATTCCGCGGCTCGCGGAGGCAAATGTCGATCTTGTCGTGTTGGTCGTGACGGCCCTGGTGGCAATCGGCACGGGAATTTTGTTTGGATTGATTCCGGGATTGGCAAGCGCAAAACCCGAATTAACAGAAGCGTTAAAAGACGGCGGGCGATCGTCGACCACCGGCACGCGGACGAATCAGGTTCGCAACTCACTCGTTATCGCGGAGATCGCGCTTGCCATGGTGTTGCTGGTTGGCGCCGGATTGTTGCTCAAGAGCTACGCGCGGGTGCAAAACATCGATCCCGGGTTCGCTCGCAAAAACGTTCTCACTGCGGAGGTCGACCTTTCGGAAACGAAATACCCGCAACGGGGAAGCGCCGATTACAACAAGGGCGCTGCGATGGTAAATTTCTGGAACGAAGCCTTGCGGCGTGTCCGGCAACTGCCGGGAGTGGAAGCGGCTGGTTTGACGATCGTTTTGCCATTGAGCGGCTCGAACACCGATTCTTCTTTTGCAATTGAAAACCGCGCAGTGGGTCGGAACGAACCTGGACCGGACGAAGAGATCCGCACGATCACTCCCGATTATTTTCGAGTCTTGAAGACGCCGCTGCTGCAAGGACGATTCTTTGCTGAATCGGACAATGCCGATGCCCCCGGTGTGGTGCTCATCAATGACGCCCTTGCGAAGAAATATTGGCCGAATGAGGACGCGCTTGGCAAGCGGATCACGTTCAGTGACACGCGCAAACCGGACCCGAAATGGCTGACGATTATTGGGATTGTCCGAGGCATTCGCCACCGCGGGTTGGATGTGGATCCCGTGCCGGAATATTATCTGCCGCTGGCGCAGCGCGCGCAGAGTAGCATGATCCTCGCGGTGCGAAGCGCACAGGACCCACGCGGTCTCGCATCGGCAATTCGTCGCGAAATTCAATCGATCGATCCGGATCAACCGATCGCGAATGTTCGTACACTCGAAAATGTCACGGCTGATTCGGTCGCTCCTCGGAGAATGTCGATGGTGCTGCTTGGGGCGTTTGCTGGGATCGCCTTGTTGCTGGCTACGGTTGGAATTTACGGTGTAATTTCATACTTGGTCGTTCAACGCACCCATGAAATCGGTGTGCGGATGGCGCTTGGTGCGCAACGCAGCGATGTTCTGCGCTTGGTAGTCGGTCATGCGGCCAAGCTGGTTGGTATCGGCGCCGTGATCGGATTGGTCCTCGCTTTCTTTTCAACACGGACGCTGTCGGCGTTCCTTTACACCGTTGGCGCATTTGACGCCGTTACTTTTGTTCTGGTGACGGTCGCGCTGTCAGTCGTGGCCCTGGTCGCCAGCTATGTTCCCGCGCTTCGTGCAACCCGCGCCGATCCCATGATCGCGCTTACCCACAACCTATGATTCAGGATTTCAAATTTGCGTTCCGGCAATTGCTAAAGTCGCCCGGGTTTACCATTTCAGCCGCAATCGTGCTCGCCCTCGGCATTGGGGTGAACACTGCCGTGTTCACCGTGGTGAACACTCTTTTCTTTGCTCCGCCGGCTTATTCCAGGCCACACGAGATGGTGCAACTTTTTTCCCAGGACAAGAAAGACCCGAAAAAATTCCGCGGTTTTTCCTACCCGACCTATCTCGATGTTCGCCAGCAGAACACGGTTTTCAGTGACGTGATGGGTTTTAATGTCGCGTTCGTCGGCATTGGCCAAAAAGGCGACACCCGACGCGCGTTTAGTGCAATCGTCACCTCGAATTATTTCTCGGTGCTCGGCGTTCAATTGGCGCGCGGTCGCGCATTTTTGCCAGAAGAGGAAACGCCTGGCCACAACGCGTCGGTGGCGATTGTCAGTTACAATTATTGGAGCAAACATGGCCTCGATCCGGCCATTCTCGGATCGCAGTTAGTCATCAACGGTCATTCGTTCACAATCGTTGGAATCGCGCCGAAGGGATTCGTCGGCACCATGCAGATTCTATCGCCTGAGGTCTGGTTACCGATGAGCGTTTACGATCAGGTCGCCAACGATTTCGAGTCGGAAAACAAGACGACGATTGACGATCGAAAGGGAACACAGGTGCGCATCATGGGCCGGCTCAAACCGGGGATGACTGGCGCTGCGGCCAAACCTGCGCTGGAAGGGCTCGCAACCAATTTGGAGAGAGCATACCCGGTCGAACAAAAAGATCAGACATTCCTAACGGCGCCAGTGTCGCGTAATTCGATCAGTAACAATCCGGACGCCGGCGGCGGAATAAAAATGGTCGCGCCGTTGCTTCTCGGAATGGCGTTGGTGGTGTTGTTAGTGGCATGCCTTAATCTCGCGAACATGCTGCTCGCGCGCGGGACGGCGCGCCGGAAAGAAATCGCGATCCGGCTTGCGCTCGGCGGCAGCCGATGGCGCATCGTCCGTCAACTTTTGACTGAAGGATTTGCTCTGGCGGTCCTCGGCGGCGTGGGCGGCCTCATCCTTGGACTGTGGTCATCCGATTTACTGGTTGCCTCGATGCAAAAGCTGATGCCACTCGAGGTAGTCTGGTTGGCCGGACCGAATCCCGCAATCCTAACGGCGACCTTCGGATTTTGTCTGGTCGGCACATTGATGTTTGCGCTTGGACCGGCGTTGAAGCTTTCACGGAGCGCGGCCGTGGCCGATTTAAAGCAACACCCCGGTGAAGATGTGGTACGGCGTCGCTGGAGATTTCTGCCACGCCATCCGCTGGTTGTTGTTCAAATTGCGTTCTCCCTCGCGCTCATTACGGCTGCGGCATTATTCATTCGCGGCGCTGGCAAAGCTTCGTCGGTTGATACTGGGCTGAAACCGGGCGCAAGCTACGTTCTGGAAGTTGATGCGAGTCTGGCCGGCTACGAACAAGCACGCGCGCTAGAACTCTATCGAAACTTGAGCGATCGACTCGCGGCGCTGCCGGGCGTGGAACACGCGAGTATTTCTTCAGTCGTTCCATTCGGGATGTTTGAGCTCAGCAGAAAAGTGCAACGCGCCGGCGTCCATCCCGCGGCGGATTCCAAACCGGCGACTGCGGCTGACGGCCTTGCTTTTGATGTCCCATGGAACAGCGTCGGCGCTGATTATTTCTTAACCGTTGGATTGCCAGTGATCCGTGGTCGGGCCTTCACAGAGTCGGAAGCGACAACGGCCGGTCCGAAGGTCGCAGCGATTGACGAAGTTTTAGCCAAGAAACTTTGGCCGGATGGCGACGCGCTTGGCCAACGCATTCAATACGCTGCTGAAAATGCGGCCGCTCAAGGTGGCGGAAACGCCCACGTTGGAAGAGGCGCCGATTTGAATGAGAAGGAAAATCTGAACGAAACAATCGAGATAGTCGGCATCGTACCGGCCTCGCGTCACGCCCTGTTTGAAAAGGAACTGGCGGGCGGAATTTATTTGCCGTTCGCGCGCGGCTTCCAAAGCGATATTTCCTTTTTTGTTCGGTTTCATTCGGTCGCCCCCGGAAACGAGGCCGCCACGGCCGACTTGCTACGCCGCGCAGTGCTCGATGTCGATCCGTCAATTCCGATCCTTTCGCTGCGAACGTTTGCACAGCACCTCGATTCGAACCTGGATCTCTGGCTCGTTCGCGCGGGTGCGGCGTTGTTCTCGGTCTTCGGGGCGCTTGCCCTTGGTCTCGCCGTAGTCGGCCTATACGGAGTCAAAGCGTACTCCGTCGCGCGGCGCACCCGCGAGATCGGAATCCGGATGGCGCTGGGCGCTCAGGCCGGGGCCGTCTTGAGAATGATCATGCGGGAAAGCGCTGTCATGTTGATAAGCGGAGTTGCCGTCGGACTGCTGCTGGCTGTCGCGACGGCAAAGATTCTGAGCGGAATTCTTTATGGAATTGGCGCGCTGGATCCGGTTGCGTTCACGGTCGCGCCATTAGTGCTCACTGCCGCTGCACTGGTTGCAACATGGTTGCCCGCGCGCCGCGCTACCAAAGTGGATCCCATGCGAGCGTTACACGCTGAATAAAACTTATGATTCGACTTCACAACCTCGAGCGTTCCTATCCGTTGGCGAAAGGAAAATTCTTTTACGTGCTGCGCGACATCGACGTCGAAGTCGCGGAAGGCGAATTCGTTTCGGTGATGGGGCCGTCCGGCGCTGGCAAGTCGACGCTACTCCACATCCTCGGAATGCACGATCACGGCTGGACCGGCGAATATTTTTTTAACGACGCCGCCGTTCATCATTTAAAAGCCAAGGAGCGTGCGACGCTGCGGAACGAAAATATCGGTTTCGTTTTCCAACAATATCATTTGCTCGACGACCTGACGGTTTACGAGAACCTCGAGATCCCGCTCTCCTATCGAAAGGTTGGCAAAAACGAGCGGTCGGCGATTGTGGCGGACGTTTTGGACCGCTTTCAAATCGTGGCCAAAAAAGATTTGTTTCCGCGCCAGCTTTCCGGTGGCCAGCAGCAACTCGTTGGCGTGGCGCGCGCGATCATTGCCAGTCCAAAACTGATTCTGGCGGACGAGCCGACCGGAAATCTTCATTCCAGCCAGGGTGAAGAGATCATGAAGCTATTTCAAAAACTGAACGCCGAAGGCACGACCATCATTCAGGTTACGCATTCGGAGGTAAATGCAGGGTACGGGAATCGAATCATCCAACTGCGGGACGGTTGGGTGGTCGAGGGCAACAAAAAGTAGGTCATTATGATTCTAGATTCATTTCGTCAGGATGTGCGCGTCGGGCTGCGCGTGTTGTTCAAGGAGAAATCGTTCTGCTTCCTCGCTACGCTTGTCCTCGCTCTGGGCATCTGTGGTGTGACCACCCAATTCACGGTAGTTAACGCGATCGTGTTGCGCGGCTTTTCATTCCCGCATCCAGAGCAGCTGATGAGTGTTGGATTGATTGATCCCAAGGCGACGGCGCAAAACAATAACTTCGGCAATGGTCAAATCCCGGCCGCGCAGGATTACGAAGATCTCAAGGCGGCCCAGAAATCTTTTGCGATGATGGCCGGTTATCTGAGCGGATCGACGATTAACATTACCTACAAAAACAATCCGCAGCGCTACACCGGCGGTTACGTTACGGAGGACTTGTTCAAGATCGTCGGTGTCGCGCCGGTGATGGGCCGTGATTTCACGGCCGCCGACAATAATCCGGGCGCCGAGAAAACATTGATTCTCGGCGATGAAATCTGGCGGCGAGATTTCGCAGCCGATCCAAACATCATCGGCCAGGCTGTGCGGGTTAATGGGAAGGCCGCCACCATCATCGGGGTCATGCCGCCCGGTTTTAAGTTTCCGTTCTCGGAGGAACTGTGGACACCTCTATATAATGAGTTTCCTCCACAGCCGCGCGGCGATCTGCGGCTGGGAGCGAACAATAACTCGCCGGCGGTCATGGGTCGGCTCAAACCGGGAGTTTCCCTCGACCAGGTGAATGCGGAGTTTGTCGCCCTAGCCAGGCATCTGGCCGAAGACAATCCAAAGACGAACCAAAATTTTACGTCCGCGAGTGTGCAGCCACTTTTAAATGCGTTCACCTTCGTGGGGTTGAGACAGACCGTTTGGGCAATGCTGGCCGCGGTCATTCTGGTGTTGCTGATCGCGTGCGTGAATGTGATGAACATGCAATTCGGGCGCGCGGCATTGCGGGCCAAGGAGCTGGCAATTCGTGGGGCGCTCGGTGCCACTCGCTGGAGACTCGTTAGGCAAATGTTGACTGAAAGCCTGGTTGTTGCCGTATTTGGCGCAGCCGCCGGAGTCCTCCTGGCATACTGGTCTGTTGATCTTTTGCTTCGGGCATTTAGCGCATCGCCGTTTCCGCTGCCTTATTGGTGGCACTTCACGATCGATGCTCGCGTCCTCGCGTTCACGCTCCTGATCACACTCGTCGCAACTGTCGCTTCTGGCCTGGTGCCCGCTTTTCTCAGCGCCAGAGCCAACGCGGCCGAGATCATGAAAGAAGGTGGCCGTGGCAACAGTAATCGCCTGGTCAATAGCATCACTCGGGTGCTCGTAATTGGACAAATCGCGCTCACGGCGGCGTTGTTGATCGCGGCGACGTTGCAGATAAAATCGATCCGAAACCAGATGACCTTAAATTACGGTTACGATGAGAACGCACTTTACGCCGCGCGCATGGCTTTGATGGAGGGCGCGTACCCAACGCAGGACGCGCGCACTGAGTTTTTCAAAAAGGTGATTCGCTCTTTACGCACTAATCCGCAGTTTGATTTCGTCTCACTCACCAGTCGTTTTCGGATGACGTTTTCAGCTGCCGGTCAATACGAGATTGACGGACAGAATTACTTGACCGACCGCGATCGTCCGACGGGAAATTTTGAATACGTCTCGGACAATTATTTCAACACGCTCGGTCTGAAAATTTTGGAAGGGCGCGACTTCACTCTCGATGATGCCGATTCCAAGCAGCGGGTGGCGATCGTGAACGCGAGCTTTGCTCGAAAGTATTGGGGCAATCAAAGTTCGATTGGTCATACAGTTCGAATTTTTAATCCCGGCCGGCCGGACACTTGGCGGACAATCGTTGGAGTGGTCCCGGACACATTGATGCAGGGACCGTTTGATCAACAAACCGAGAATGCCGGCTTTTACATGCCTCTTCTTGGAAGCGATTTGCCAAATCAATTTGTGACCATTCTTGTTCGGCCGCGTGGCGGCGAGCGCGCCGAAGCGCTTGGGCCGGCGCTGAGCCGGGCAGTCGCTGGGATCGATCCGGATCTTCCGATTTATTTTCCGGGCACCCCCGCGCAATTCCATCATGAAATTCTTAACGGCAATCGCGTCATCGCAACGCTGTTCACGATTTTTGGAGTCATCGCCTTCATTCTTTCGGCAGTTGGACTTTACGGCGTGATGAGTTTCTCGGTAAACCAGCGGACGCAGGAGTTTGGCATTCGCATGGCGTTGGGCGCGGATGCGGCCCGGATTTTCCGAATGGTCATGACGCAAGGCGCGTGGCAACTGGCCATTGGCCTTGTTCTTGGCGCCGGAGGGATTGCCTTGCTCTTGGGCGTTGTTGCTGCGTCGGCGCTGAAGACAGTGTTGTTCAAGGTCGACGCCCTCGATCCGACCATTTATTTCGCGGTGGCAGGACTGCTTACCCTGGTCGCGGCAATCTCCTGTTTTGTCCCCGCTCGGCGGGCAACGCGCGTCGATCCGATGGTTGCGCTCCGCTATGAATGAAAATTGAGCCCGGGGAGATTCGTTCATGCTCGCTGATCTTCGATTCGCTCTTCGACAACTTCGAAAATCTCCCGCCTTCGCGCTACTTTCTGTCTTGACGCTCGCGCTCGGGATCGGCGCGAACACCGCCATCTTCAGCGTGGTCAATGCAGTCCTGTTACGACCGCTCCCATATCCGCATCCGGAACAACTGGTGTTGCTTCGTGAAAGATTCACTGGTCCATCCGGTTTCGAATCAGGCTCGGTCAGTTATTTGAATTATCTCGATTGGCGCGCGAGCCAGAATGCTTTTACGGACCTGGCACTCGTTAGGCGCGAAGGGGTGAATGTCTCCGGCGCCGATACCAGCGCGCCGCCGGAGCGGCTTGGCGCGGCCCGCATTACCGCGAACTTTTTGTCGATCTTGCAACTCGCGCCGCGACTCGGCCGCGATCTGGTTGAGAAAGACGATGTGCCCGGCGCAGGCAAGGTTGTCCTGATCAGCGAACGGCTTTGGCGAAACCGTTTCGGCGGGTTGCCGTTCGCGCTCGGGCAGCGCTTGAATGTCGATGGCGTGCCGCGCGAAATCGTCGGCGTAGTTCCAGAGCGAGTCCGTTTCCCGCGCGCGTGCGACATTTTTCTTCCACTGGCGGATTTGCGCGCCGATCACGATGTTCTTTCTCGCGACAATCACGCGGGATTTTCCGCTCTCGGACGACTCAAAACAGGCGTCACACTCAAACAGGCGAGCGCAGACCTCGACACCATCGCCGCCGATCTCGCCCGCCGTTATCCAGATTCAAACGCAGCCCGGCAAGTTTCGGCGAAGCTGCTGCTCGAATTTGCCGTCGGCGAATACCGGCAGCTTCTTTATCTGTTGCTGGCCGCGGTTGGTTGTGTGCTGTTGATCGCGTGCGCGAACGTCGCCAATCTGCAACTCACGCGCGGAATCACGCGTGCCAAAGAACTCGCAGTGCGGGCGGCGCTTGGCGGAAGTCGATGGCGATTGGCGCGCCAAGTCTTAATCGAAACGGGAGTCATCGCGCTGCTCGGTGGATGTTGCGCCGCCCTCGTCGCGCTTTGGAGTCTGGAAGCCATCCGTGCGATCACGCCTGCGAATGTTCCTCGGTTTCAAGAAACGAATGTCGACTCGATGGTTCTTCTTTTTACGACTGGCGCCATTGTTATCGCGGCAATTCTCGTTGGCATCTGGCCGGCTTTGCGCGTTTTCAACAATGTCTCGATGGCAAACGACCTTCACGACAATGGCGTGCGTGCCAGCGAGGGTGCATCGCGGCAGCGAACGCGGTCGATTCTTGTCGTCGCGCAAGTCGCGCTTGCGGTCGTGCTGCTTGCTGCAGCGGGTTTGACTCTAAAGAGTTTTCGCCGCGCCCAGGAAATGCCGCTTGGATTTAATCCGCACGGCCTTTTAACCATGACAATCACGGAGGGGTCGGCGCGTTACGCGTCGCCAGAGAAGATCTCGCGTTTCTATGATCAACTGCTGGAAAAGGTAAATGCATTGCCCGGAGTGAGCGCTGTGGCGAATTGCAGCGACCAGCCGTTCGACACCGGCGGATGGGACAGCTCCTTCCACATCACCGGCACAGCGCCCGATCCGCCCGGACAGGCGCCAATCAGCGAGATGAACATCGTTTCGCCCGATTACTTTCGCGCGCTCGAGATGTCAATCTTGCGCGGACGAACTTTCACCGCCCAGGACATCGCCAGCCGGCCCCGCGTGATGATCATCGATGAACAGGCGGCGCAGCGATTTTTTCCGGGCCAAGACCCAATCGGCAAACAAATCGATGATCCAGTGACAATCGGCGAAGCGAATGGGACCGGCGTGCCGGTCACGATCGTCGGGGTGGTGTCGCACATACGCAACCATGCGCCGGGCGACCAATACGACCTTCGCAAGTTGTCCATGATGTATTTCTGTGCGGATCAATTTCCAACCAAACATCAAACCCTGATCGCGCGGGCCGCCCAGGGGCATGATCCGCATTCGCTTGTCAACGCAATCAAGCGCGAGATCGCATCGGTCGATCCCGAACAAGCCGTGTCCGAGATCGCGACGATGGACGAAAACATCGCCGGTAGTCTGGCCTCGCGAAGGTTGTCGATGATCCTTCTCGGTGTCTTTGCCGGATTGGCGCTGTGTTTGGCGAGCATCGGCCTATACGGCGTGATGGCGCTGAGCGTTACGCAGCGAACCCGCGAACTCGGCATTCGCCTGGCTCTCGGCGCTGAACGCGCAGCGATATTTCGTCTTGTTGTCGGCCAGGGAATGTTCCTCGTCGGTGCAGGGCTCGGCGTCGGTTTGATGATTACCGCTGCGATTGGGCGTGGCCTAACGAGTATCCTTTACAACGTTAGTGTTTGGGACGGTCCGGCGTTTTTCAGCGCGATCTTGATCCTCGCCGTTGTCGCCCTCATCGCGTGTTGTGTTCCCGCGCGTCGAGCGACCCGGGTCGATCCCATCATTGCATTGCGCACGGAGTAACAAGAATGAACCATCTTCGCTTCGCGTTCCGGCAGTTAATCAAAAATCCGGCGTTCTCTGCCGTCGCAGTCCTTACCCTTGCTCTTGGGATCGGCGCGAACACCGCGATCTTCAGCATCGTCAATGCGGTGCTGCTTCGACCCCTGCCTTACCCCGACGCGGACCGCATCATGGTGCTGAATGAATCCTCCGGACCGGGACAGGATTATTCCGTTGCCTTGCCTGACTATTTCGACTGGCAAAAAGACAACACCGTCTTCGAACATCTTGCCGCCACTCACAAGGAATCGCGTAACTTGAGTGGCATTCCCGGCCGCGACCCGGAACGCGTCTCCTGCGCGTCGGTGACGCGAAATTTCTTTAACATAATAGGTTTAGCGCCGGAAATCGGTCGAACATTTAGCGAAGACGAAGATAAAGTCGGCGCGCCGCCAGTTGTCATCATCAGTGATCGCTTGTGGAGACGCGCATTCAACGCCGACCCGGCGGTGCTGGGTGGCGCAATCACTTTGCACGATTCGAGTTTCACCGTCATCGGCGTTATGCCGCCGCAGGTGACGTCGCCTCAAGACACCGATGTCTGGCTTTCAATGATGCGACGCAGCAATAATCCGGCATGGATGGATCGCTCTCATCACCCGATGATTTATGTTTGGGGCAAGCTCAAACCGGGCGTGACTGTCGAGCAAGCGCGAGCGGAAATGAAAGGGATCGCTGCGCGTCTGGAGAAAACGTATCCGGAAACAAACGGTCAGGAGACAGCGGTCGTTACGCCGTTGCTTGATAATCTCGTCGGCAAGTATCGGACGAATCTCGGGCTGTTGCTCGGAGCGGTGGGTCTCGTTTTGCTGATCGCCTGCGCGAACCTAGCCAATCTATTTGCCGCGCGCGGAGCTGCGCGATCGCGTGAGTTCGCCATTCACGCGGCCGTCGGCGCCACTCGCTGGCAAATCATCAAGAAACTTTTGATCGAAAGTTTCGCGATTGCACTGATCGGCGGAGGACTCGGCTTCATTTTTGCGGTTTGGGTCCGTGACGGTTTGATCGCGCTGAGTCCGGGTGATGTTTCCCGCTTCCACCAAGTCTCCTTCGACCTTCCCGTTCTCGGCTTCACGTTTTTGATAGCGTCGTTAACGACCGTGCTATTCGGGCTGTGGCCAGCTTGGCAGGCATCGCACGCTGACGTCCAGCTCGCCTTGAAAACAGGCTCCGCCGGAAGTGGCGATCCGCCATCGGCCAGACGTGCCCGAGACTGGCTCGTGATCAGCGAGATCGCGCTGACTCTCACTTTGTTGGTCGCGGCCGGTCTGGTTCTGAAAAGTTTTTCAAAGATGCAGGCGCTTCAGCTTGGTTACGAGCCGCGGAATCTGTTCAGCGCCCGCCTGGAGTTACCCTGGCAAACTTATTCGAGTCGCGAAAAGATTGGCACATTTACAAAGGCACTACTCGATAAAGTCACCGCGCTTCCCGGCGTTCAAAGCGCAGGGATCGGTTCGAATTCTCCGCTGATGGGCGGGTGGCAAACCGGTTTCTGGCGCGAAGAGAAAGGGCGACCCCAGCCGTCAGACATGTTGAACTCCGATCTCGAGGTCGTGACCGGCGATTATTTTCAAACATTCAAGGTCCCGTTACTTCGCGGCCGGCTTCTTAACGAGCGGGACACAAAAGATTCGCCCCGCGTGATCGTCATCGATCAGGCGATGGCCGATCAATATTTCCCGGGGGAAGATCCGGTTGGTAAGCGCCTTGGCGTTGATGTGGGCAACGACGAAGAGGGCTATGCAATGAGGGAAATCGTCGGGGTCGTGGGGCGCATGCGTTTCCACGCGATCGACGAGATGGCGCCGTTGCCAGTGATCTACTGTTCAATGGCGCAGGCCCAGCGAACCAGTCTTGGCCTCTTCGTGCGTTCGACCATGAGCGCCGCGGCGCTGAGTAAATCAATTCACGACGTTGCGGCCTCGATCGATCCGAATCAACCAGTCTACGATGCGCGGCCGATGTTGGATCGAGTGCAGGAAACGTGGGGAACGCACCGCTTATTGAGTTTTTTGTTTTCTGTTTTTGCCGGGCTCGCGCTAGTGCTGGCGACTATCGGTCTTTACGGATTGCTCGCCTATACCACGCTCAAACGCGTCCGTGAAATCGGTATTCGACTGGCACTTGGCGCGCGCCCGGCCCAAATTCGCACGCTCGTTCTTTCGCACGGGCTGCAATTGTTGTTAATCGGTTCCGCGATCGGCTTGGTTACGGCCTTTGCGCTGTCGCGCGCGCTGCAAAGCGTGCTTTTTGAAGTGAAAGGGATTGATCCGAGAATTTATCTCGGAGTCGGTCTGCTTCTTTTTCTCGCAACTTTCCTGGCTTCGTGGATTCCGGCGCGACGCGCATCACGCGTCGATCCGATAATCGCGCTGCGGACAGAATAATCTAAAATGCAAAACTTTCGCTACGCCTTGCGCAGTTTGGCCAAGCAGCCGCTCTTCACGGCGATCGTCATTTTAACGTTTGCGCTCGGGATCGGTGCCAATACGGCGGTCTATAGCGTTCTCAACGCGGTGTTGTTGCGGCCGCTTCCATTCCACGAACCGCAGAATCTCGTCGCGGTCGGCGAATACGATCCGCGCGAAAAAGCCGACTTGGAAACACGGATTGAGTCAATTTCCTATCTCGATTACGTCGACCTTCGTGACCAAAGCCGGGTTTTTGACGGCGTCGGCGCTTATACAAATCAGAGTGTCGGCACGTTGACCGACGGCAACGAGGCATTGCATGTTCAAGGCGAATCGGTGTCGGCCAATCTATTTTCGCTGCTTGGAGTTCAACCGATGATCGGGCGCACATTTTTGCTGAACGAAGACGAACCGGGAAATCGCGTCGTCATTTTGAGTCACGGATTGTGGCAGCGACGATTCGGAGCTGATCGCGGCATCATCGGTAAAACTGTCACTCTCGACGGTAAGCAGTTCCAAGTGATCGGGGTCATGCCACCGCGATTTACATTCCCGATCGGCTCCAACCCGCCCGAGCTCTGGATCCCGATGTCGACTTTGCGCGAAACGCAAGATGGCTCGCAGGCGATGACCGAGCAGCGCGATAACGATTTCTTTCGATGCATCGCGCGATTGAAACCGAAAGTCTCTATTCAGCAGGCGCAGGCCGACATCGATACCATCGTAGCGAATTGGCGGCGGCAATACCCGGACATGAAGCTGCATGTCGCCGGGAAGGTCATCTCGGAAATGAGCGCCATGACTGGCAGCATGCATTCAGCTTTGCTGATGTTGTGCGCGATGGCGGGATGCGTGTTGCTCGTCGCCTGTGTCAATGTTGCGAACCTTTTGCTCGCGCGTTCGCTTTCCCGTAATCGGGAAATCAGTATTCGGGCGGCGCTGGGCGCCGGACGCTGGCAAATTATCAGGCAACTGCTCACCGAAAGTATTTTGCTCGGCGCATTTGGCGGTATCGCCGGCTTTTTTATTGCCATCTGGGGGATCGACTCCCTGAAAGCTCTTCTGCCGAAAATTCCGCGCGTCGAGGAGATTTCACCTGATCCTCACGTTCTGGCGTTCACCGCCCTGGTCAGCGTTGGAGTCGGAATTTTTGCCGGTTTGCTTCCGGCATGGCGGGCATCGCATCCGGATCTCGCTGGATCTCTGGCCGAAAATTCGCGCGGCTCGACCGAAGGCGCAGCAGGTGGGCGCACCCGCGCCGCACTGGTTGTAATCGAGATCGTTCTCGCGCTCGTGCTGCTCGCGAGCGCGGGATTGCTGGTCGAAAGTTTTCTTCGGCTGCAAAAGGTTCCAAGCGGCTTCGATCCGAGCAATGTCACGACTGCGCGAATCTCGCTACCCGACACAAATTATGGCAAGCCTGAGCAAGCCGGTGAGTTTTACAAAAAGTTGACCGATCGCCTTTCGACCTCTCCGGGAGTGCAATCGATTGGAGCGGCCTGGTGGATTCCGTTGAGCGGCAGCGAAATCGGTTTCGACTTCAATACGGAAGAACACCCGGTCGCACCGGGCCAGCAACCGATTGCCCAGGTTAACGTCGTTACGCCTGATTATTTCCAAACGGTGCGAGTTCCAATTCGGCGTGGCCGTGCATTTACCGAACACGACGGTCGGAATGCGCCGCCGGTAGCAATTGTTTCCGAAGGTTTCGCGAAGCAATATTTTCCAGGCGAAGATCCGATCGGTAAACGCATCATTCCAAACGGGTCGGTGGATCCGGGCAAGCCGCCGGTGCGCGAAATCGTTGGTGTCGTTGCGGACATGCACTTGATCAGTCTGCGACTTCCGCCGAAACCGCAGATTTACATTCCGCACCAACAATTTGCCGTTCAGACGATGTCGATCTTCGTGCGCAGTCCAATGGGCGAAGCGGCGTTAATGGGCACGCTTCGGGGCGCGATTAACGAGATCGACAAAGACGTTCCGGTCTATCGCATTCGCACACTGCCCGATTATCTTTCTCAATCGATTGCTCAGCCTCGATTGAACGCGATGTTGGTCGGTCTATTCGCGTTGATCGCGCTGCTTCTTGCCGCTGCCGGAATTTTCGGGGTGATGAGTTACTCGGTCACTCAACGCACTCAGGAAATCGGGATTCGTCTCGCTCTCGGCGCACAACGATACGATGTCCTGCGCCTTATCATTTTCCAGGGCATGCGTTTTGTTGGCGCCGGCGTCGTGCTTGGCCTGATCGGCGTATTGGTCTGTACCCGTTTGTTGCAGAGCCTGCTCTTCGGTGTTGGCGCGACTGATCTGCCAACAATGCTTGCGGTCACACTCATTTTGACCGCGGTGGCGTTCATTGCCTGTCTTTTGCCGGCGCGGCGAGCAACGCTGGTCGATCCTATCCGTGCATTGCGCGCCGAATGAATTTTCAAATCGAAAGTATCAACCACTTCCTCACATGAACGATATTCGCTTTGCTCTTCGCAAACTTCGCCAATCGCCGGCGTTCACCTTTATCGCAGTGCTCACACTCGCGCTGGGAATCGGCCTGAACACTGCGATTTTTAGTTTGGTAAACGATCTTTTTCTCCGCGGATTGCCGTTCAAGGAGCCGTCGCATGTTTTACGTTGGTATGGCGGCGATAAATCACGCGAATTAGTCGATGTGGGTATGTCCACGCCGCGCTTTCAACACTTCCGAGATGGCCAGACGGGTTTCGAGGACTTGGCCGCGGAAAACTTCTTCGCATTTACGCTCACCGGCCTGGGCGATCCCGTCCAGATCTTTGGAGGAAGATTAACATCCAACTATTTCGACATATTGGGAGTGCGCCCAATCTTGGGCCGCAACTTTTTGCCGGAGGAAGAAAAGAGTGCAGATGTCGCGGTCGTAACCAGGGCCTTCTGGCAAAAGCGGCTGGGCGGGGATCCCAATGTGATTGGGCGAAGCATCACGCTCGACGGGACGCCACACACCATTGTCGGCGTGCTTCCCAATATGCCCGTAAATTGGTTCGGAGCGAACCCGGTCGTCGAAGTCTGGACGACCAAACCGTTTCAACTCCCTGGATTCACTTATGACCGACTCATGCGTGGCACCAGCTTTCTGCGCGTCGTCGGACGTCTCAAACCAAACGTGACGGTGGAACAGGCACGCGCAACGCTGCCCGCCCTAGATCAAAGTTATCGAGCACAGTATCCGAACAAAATCGACACTGCGTTCGCGACTACGGTTCGAGCGCTGCCACAAGATGTCACTCAGAACTTTCGCAATGGTTTCATCACGCTTTTCGCCGCGGTCACATTCGTTTTGCTCATTGCCTGCAGCAACGTGGCCAACTTGCTGCTTGTTCGATTCAGCGGGCGCCGACGCGAAATTGCGCTGCGAGTGGCGATTGGCGCATCACGAGGAAGTGTGGTTCGTCTCTTCGTTTTCGAAAGCTTGCTGGTCAGTTTAATCGCGGGCGCAGTCGGCGCTTTCATTGCCTGGCGCTTAGTCCCGCTCATTCCGCGGATGGCGTCCAATTTCCTGCCGCTTGAGCCAGACATGGCGACGAGCCTCTCGCTGTCCGTTCTTTTGTTTACAATTGGACTATCGATCCTCAGTGGTGCCCTGATGGGAATTTATCCTGCAATCCAGGGCTCACACGCCGACTTGGTGGATGGATTGAAAGAAGGGGGACGTGGCACCAGCGGAAGTGTTCGGCAGCAGCGTTTCCGCAAAATTCTGGTTGGTGCGCAGGTAGCTCTTTCCGTCACTTTGTTGGCGGGCGCGGCATTGCTCATCACAAGCTTCATCCGCCTGAGCCAGCAAGATCTCGGATTTCATCCGCAAAAGCTTTGGACGGGCGCGATCACGTTGCCGACCTCACAGTATGCTGAGCGCCCCTCGCGCCAACTTTTTGCCGAGCAACTCTTGAACGCATTGCAGGACATCCCGGGTCTCGAGAGTTCTACGATTAGTGGCGATATTCCGTTGAACGGCGGGAATCGCACCCTTTATGCTCGAGCCGACCGTGATGTGCCGCCGATCGAGCAGAGAGCCAATGCGCCGAGCCATGATATTGCGCCGGGATATTTCGAAACGTTGGGCATTCCTTTGCTGGCTGGACGGGAATTCGACGAACATGACATCGCTGACGGCCAAAACGTTTGCCTGATCAGCCAGGCCGGGGCGAAGAAAGTCTTTCCCAACGAAAACCCGATTGGCAAAACGTTGCTGGTCACCAGTCTGAATGTGCCCTGTCAAATTATCGGAATCGTTGGCGACGTGCGATCTACCCGCGTGAATCAAGCAGTTGAAATGGAATTCTACCGGGCGTGGACGCAGGAAAACTTTCCGTTCGTGAACGTTACCGTTCGGACGAATCTGAAATCGGATGCGGCGACGAGAGCGGTTCAGTCGGCGCTGAACAAAGTAAATCCTGGTCTGGCGATCGCTGTTCCGCAGATGATGGACGGACTTGTCGCCCAGGCGCTCGGACAAGCGCGGCTAATGATGTGGTTGCTGGGAATTTTTGCCGGCGTCGCGCTTTTGCTCGCCAGCATCGGAATTTACGGCGCAGTTGCTTACTCCGTTGAGCAGCGCACCGGAGAAATTGGGGTGCGCATGGCGCTCGGTGCTCAAACTCGCGACGTTCTGTGTCTCGTCGTGAATCAGGGAATGCGACCGGTCGTCGCTGGACTCGTCATCGGCGTAGCCGCGGCCTTCGCACTTGGACGGCTGATTGCGTCGCAATTGTTTGAAGTCTCCGCGCACAGTCCGGCGTTGCTCGGCGGCGCCACCATTGCATTGGCTGGGATTGCGCTGCTAGCGTGCCTGTTGCCGGCACGTCGCGCCACCCTTGTCGATCCAGTTCAGGCGCTTCGCACGGAATAATCAGTCGACAAGCTGAACGCCTTCGCGCGCGGTGCGCTGGACGTAAAGTTCGCTCAATCGTTTTGTCATCGGGCCGGGTTTGCCGTCACCGATGGTGCGATTGTCGATCTGAACGACGCCGGCGAGCTCGCCCATCGTGCCGGTGCAGAACATTTCGTCCGCGCCATAAACATCGACTGGCGACAAATCGGCTTCGACACAGCGGATTTTTTCGGCGGTGGCGATTTCGATTACGGTCGCGCGCGTGATTCCTTCCGGGCAGGCGACAGCCTTACTCGTGGCCAGGTCACCTTTGCGCACGATGAAAACATTCGTCGCATTCGTTTCCGCAATGAATCCGTTGGTGTCGAGCATGAGAGCGTCGTCCGCGCCCGCGTTATTCGCCTCGATCTTGGCCAAAATCGAATTGAGCAGGTTCGCGTGATGAATCTTCGCGTCCAGAACTTCGGGTGGCGGCCGTCGTGTCTTGCTCGTGACCAAGGTCAATCCGGTTGTGGCATAGACCGGCGCCTTGTGTTCGGCGAGAACAATCAAAGTAGGGCCGTCTTGATTAAGGCGCGGATCCATTCCCGAGGTGATTTTCACGCCGCGACTCAGGGTGAGGCGAATGTGAACTCCGTCGCGCATGTGGTTTGCTGCAAGAGTGCGTTTGATTTCTTCGACGATTTTTTCCCGGGCCGGACTCTCTGTGAACGAAAGCGCGCGGGCCGAGCGCTCCAGTCGATCGAGATGCTCGTTCAATTTGAAGATGCGTCCGTTGTAGAGACGCAATCCCTCCCAAACCGCATCGCCGCTTTGGACCGCCGAATCGAATGGGCTGATTCGGGCCTTATCTCGATGCACCAGTTCCCCATTCACGTTGACGATCAGGGCCTTGTTCTTCGGATTAAACTTCTGAAGCACGAAGAAGCTTAATCGGGAAAACAGGAAAGCAGGAAAAGAATTTTCAAAACGTTCTGATTTCCCGCTTTTTATAATTCAATTTAACCTGTGCTGATAAAGCTGTTCGTAACATTCGTGACAGCGTTCGTAAACTTCGCTCAGCGAATCGGGGACCGTTCCCTCCCGCGGTCTGTAGGGTTCAAACGAGGTCGATCTTACCACTGCATCGTACCAATGTTTCGCCCAGACTCCGTCGGTCTCACGTAATCCCGCGGGCCAGGAGAGCATTGCTCTGTCGAACGGGACACCGATCGTGTCGCATAAAAGTCGCAAGGTGCGTTCGGGATTCTGCAGAACATCTCGCGCATCGACCACGGGCGGTGTCGTGTGAGTTCGGTCACGCACGAAGTTGAAGATTTTGCATTGCTGAGCGAAGCCGAGATCTTCCAGCGCCGGATCTGGATTCTTCCGGATGTAGGAAAGAATCACTTCCCGCGGATCACGGATGAGAAAACAGTTGGTGAGTTCGACGATCCACTCGTGTTCCACCTCTGGAAGGAAGTGATGCGTCATTTGTTTTTGGAAAAAGATCCGCTTGCCTCCGGGAATCGGTTCTTGGGTTAGGTGCTTGGCCACTCCGCGCCAATCCGTCTCACCCGCGGCGATCACCTCGGCCGCGATAGGGTGGTCCTTTCCGGTCCTCTCTAAATAGTACGCATAAAATGGTTCGTCGATTACCGTGGTGTCGGGGCGGTTGCCCCAGGCGCGCATCATTGCAGTCGAAATATTCCGGGGGCCAGACCACATCGCGATGCGGATGGGCGCCCAAGTCATGGTTAGCCAAAAATCAGGAGGTTGATCGATTCAGGCAATTGCTGGGCCACGTTGGTGGCGACGCTGCCGCGCAACAGCTTGGCCATAGCCGTTCGTTGAGACGCGCCGATCACGAGGTAATCGACGCCCATGGTCGCGGAGAGATCGACAATCGTCGCTGCCGCGTCCTGGCTAACGGCGTACAAGGGAACAACGGACACGCCGCGTTCCTGCCCAAGCCTTGTCACACTGGTCATGATTGCGCTTGCTTCGGGATCGTCCTGCCATTTCGCACGACCAAGGCGGGTGGCCGCAGCCGTGTAGTAGATGGCGACCTCCTTCACGTAGAGAACGAACAAACAGGCTTTGCGCAGTTGCGCCTCGTCCAATGCAAAACTCAAGACAGGAGTAATGCCGCGCGCCGCCACCATGATCTTTTGACCTTCACTGAGCCGCGATCGCATCGTCGCCCCAATGTCCGGCGAGACCATGTTGGCGACTTCGCGGGTAACCGTGACCGTCGTTAGCCCCTGTCGTTTCAATGTGTAGGCGCGCAGAGCGAGGCCGCCGATCAAAACAGCGACCACGAATTGAAGTGCGTCGAGCTTCGTGTGCGCCAGCGTTAATTCGACGAACGCGAGAACGATAAACGTGACGCCAAAGAGAACACGATCGTACCAAGTGAAGCCAACGCTGCGATTGAACGTACACGAGCCGACGTTCACCGTGATCGCGCCCACCACGCCGATCGCGTAAAGGCCGGCCAGTGAAGTAAAGCTTGCGACAAAAAGAAGAACCACAGTTGGCAGTCCGACTGAGATCAGTAGTGGATATATCGGAACGCCGTGGCTATTCAGTTGTCGAAATTGATGCGGCATCTCACCATCGCGCGACATCATGTAGAGCAAACCGATGATGGCGACGATCGCGGTATTCGCCGCGCTCAGCAGCAACAGGAAGAAAACGATTCCGACAACCCAGCCAAAGAAATTACCGAAAGCGGGCGAGACACTGGCGGTTGCAAATTGTTCGGCGATGAAGCGCAGCATATCTTCGCTGCGTAGCTGAAGGACCGACGCGATCGACGACGGGTCGAAAAGATGAAGCGTTTTTCCGAGCACGGATGGCAGCGAAAGCATTGCCCAACCGAGCAGCGCGGTTCCGACGACAACTTCAATCGCTACCGGTACGATCGCTTTGACTGATTCGCGGGCCACACTCGGACGGTCCATTGTCGACCCCGGATCGAGTTTCATTACGCCGGTAACGTTGGCGATCGATTCTGCGCCGGAGAGAGCCAGGATCACGCCGACGAACTGGACCCACAGCGTGCCCAAACTTTCCTGACGTGGCTGCAGGAATTTTGTCGTCAAATGCGGTGCACTAATCGCGATCAAAATAAGCACGACGATCAGCGTAGGAACGGCAAGAGCGACAGCGAGCGTTCCGGAATGTTTCGGCCCGTAGTAATTGATCAGGCCCATCAAGACCAGCATCCCGATTGTGGCGAGCGCGATATGGTCGCGAAGGAGTTTGATCCAGGCAATGTGCTCCGCGCCAGACGTGATGTAGCTGAGCGCCGACCAGCCACTCAGCGCGGCCGTCACAGTTAAATCAGCCAGCAAGAGCAACGCGCCGACGACAGCGAGCAGACGTCCTTGCGACCGTGCCGCAGAATAGACACCGCCGCCGTCGGGAAAATGGCGACAGATGACGATGTAATTGATTCCGACCAGCCCGGTGAGCGCGCAGACTGCCAGAATGATTGGCAGCGAGGAAAATCCCGCGGCCAAGAACGCCAGACCGATGACGTAGGCCTTGCTCGTGCCCCAGTCACCGTAGAGCAATGCCGCGGCCCGTTTCCAATCCACATTGCGCGGGCGATGCACCGCGCCGGTCTCGGTAACGATCAAATCAGCCATTTAGCTCGGACAGGACTGTTCAACTTGCGCGTTCTCTGGCAAGTCCTTTTGTTATTTGCTTCGTAAGCAGATCTCGCCGGGGGAGGGCCGAGTTTGATTGACCAACTGCTTCAGCATCCCTCCAATTGGAAACTGACGATGCTACCAATCTTCGCTGTCGCGACTGCAGGGCCGAACCCGGTCATTATGCTGCCGTTTGGAATTCTTTTGCTCGCCATCGCTTTCGGTCCACTGATCGCGCAATTCCATTGGGAACGGCATTACCATTGGCTTTGTCTCGGGCTCGCCGCAATCGTGTGCGGCTATTATCTCTTTGTTGTCCGAGATGCCGCGCGGATTTTTCATGCCGCGAGTGACTACATCAGCTTCGTGGTCGCAGTTGGCAGTTTTTTTGTTGTTGCCGGTGGAATCCATCTTCGCGTCAGAGCGCCGAGCGGTCCGCTTAGGAACGCGCTCTTTTTGCTCTTCGGCGCGCTGATTGGAAGCTTCATTGGAACGATTGGCGCGTCGCTGTTTTGATCCGGCCCTGGCTCCGGATGAACAAGGGCCGGCTAGCTCCCATGCACGTGGCGTTTTTCATTCTTCTAGTCAGCAATATCGGGGGCGCGCTCCTGCCCACAGGTCCACCGTTGTTTCTCGGATTTCTCAAAGGTGTGCCCTTTGCCTGGACACTTCAGCACTGCTGGCGGCAGTGGCTGATTGTGACCGGCTTTGTCCTGCTCGTTTTCGTTGTTGTCGATCAGATGAATTGCCGGCGGCATAAAAGAATGGGCGAAGAGAGCGAGCTGACCAGCTGGCGCTGCGACGGCGTCCACAACTTTCTGTTTTTGCTGGCGCTCCTGGCCGCATTGATCGCCGCGCCCGGAGGCTGGCGGGAACCACTTCTTATTTTCACCGCCGTGGGCGCGTATTTCGGCACGGCGAACCGTATTCGCGAAGCGAACGACTTCAGTTTTGCGCCGCTCAAGGAGATCGCGTGGCTGTTTCTCGGCATCTTCGGAACGATGATCCCGGTTTTGGAGTTCATGGAACATTCAGCTGGGCGGCTCGGCCTCGATTCAGTTCAGGAATTCTACTGGGCAACAGGTTTGTTATCGGCATTGCTCGACAACGCTCCGACTTACCTGACTTTTCTTGCGGCTGCGCTGGGGCGTGACGGCTTTGAAGTCAACAACTCTTCCGAGGTGGTGCGCTTTTTATCGCAGAATGGCCATGAACTGGTCGCGATCTCGTTGGGGGCAACATTTTTCGGCGCCCTAACCTACATTGGCAACGCACCCAACTTGCTTGTCAAAACGATCGCAGAACATGCGGGGGTTCCGACTCCGAGTTTTGTCGGCTACATCTGGAAGTTCGCTCTTCCGATCCTGCTTCCGCCCTTTGTGCTCATATCGATCTTGTTCTTCTCTTGAGTGGGCCTTTCCCCGGTGGCGTTAACGTTTTTTTAATGCCTTTTGATAGCGGTTTAATTAACGCTGCCCCTGCCGATCGCTCACAGTTGAGGATAATTTATGAGCGAATTTATTGTGGCAGGTATCATAGTCATGTCGGGCGTGAACTGGCTCTACTCGCGCTTTTGTGAAGGGCCGC
>CAWFFA010000001.1:0-14476 GCA_963814965.1 uncultured Verrucomicrobiae bacterium | reverse complement strand
GCGAAATGCACGAGCTCGAAGCGACCTTCATCCCCTTTACCGCCCAAACGCGGATGAGCGGGGTCGATCTTCACGCTAACGGCTCGCAACCGACGATGCGCGTTCGCAAAGGCGCCGCCGAAGCAGTGCGCAGCTTCGTCGAATCGGCTGGCGGAGTTTTCCCGCAACCGGTCGCGAAGACGGTCGATGAAATTTCGCATCGCGGTGGCACACCGCTAGTCGTCGCTACCGACATGATAACGCTCGGCACGGTCGAGCTGAAGGACGTGGTCAAAGGCGGAATCAAGGACCGATTTGCGCATTTACGCAAAATGGGAATCAAAACGGTGATGATTACCGGCGACAATCCGTTGACCGCCGCAGCGATCGCAGCCGAAGCTGGCGTGGACGATTTCATGGCGCAAGCAACGCCCGAACAGAAGTTGAAGCGCATCCGCCAGGAACAAGCGGACGGTCACCTTGTTGCGATGACCGGGGACGGGACGAATGACGCGCCCGCATTAGCGCAGGCCGATGTAGGCGTGGCGATGAATACCGGAACACAAGCGGCGCGTGAGGCCGGCAACATGGTGGATCTCGATTCGAACCCGACGAAGCTGATCGACATCGTCGAGATCGGGAAACAGATGCTGATCACGCGCGGCAGTCTGACGACTTTCAGCATTGCCAATGATGTGGCGAAATATTTCGCGATTATCCCAGCGATGTTAATGGCGACGTTCCCCGCGATCGCGCCGTTGAACATTATGCGTTTGCAAAGCTCGACCAGCGCGATCCTGAGCGCCGTTATTTTCAATGCGCTCATCATTGTGGCGTTGATCCCGCTTGCGCTCCGCGGCGTCGCTTACAAACCGATGGGCGCATTGGCGATCTTGCAGCGCAATCTGCTCATCTATGGCTTTGGCGGGCTCATCGTGCCATTCATCGGGATCAAACTTGTCGATCTTATCATCACCGGCATCCACCTGATTTAATTTAATATGAAAGATTTTTTCTCCGAGATTCGTGCCGCGATTCTATCCACGTTGGTGCTCGCCTTCGTCTGCTGCGGACTTTATCCACTCGTTGTTTATGGACTGGGACAGACGCTGTTTCACGACAAAGCGAACGGCAGTTTGATTGTCGATCAAGGTGGCACCGTGCGAGGCTCGAAGTTGCTCGCGCAAGGATTCGCCGATTCAAAATATTTTCACCCGCGCCCATCAGCCGCGGGCAACGGCTATGACGCCGCGAACTCGAGCGGAAGTAATCTCGGACCAACTTCGCAAAAGTTGAATGATGCAATTAAGGATCGGATCGCTGCCTATCGATCGGAAAACGGACTAAACGAGAATCAGCCTGTTCCGGCGGACGCGGCAACGGCGTCGGGCAGCGGTCTCGATCCGCACATCAGTGTGCAGAATGCCGAGTTGCAAATCGCGCATGTCGCCAAGGCGCGCGCGCTTAGTGAAGACAAAGTCCGCGAATTAGTCCGCCAAAATACCGACAGTCGCGATCTCGGATTTCTGGGGGAGCCAGGGGTGAATGTTTTGAAGCTAAATCTCGCGCTCGATGCCCGGCTAAAACAGCCGTGACATCAACATGAAAACGATCCTCCGAATTATCTGCAGCTGCATCGCGATTACGACGTGCGCGCGAGTCGCTTATGCTGATGGCGAAACGTCGCCGACCGCAACGCCAGCGCCCGACAAATCGCAGTACACTTTATTTAACCCAACGCCGATCGAATTGCGTCGCGCATACAACACCGATCGTCCGAGCAAAACCGATAGCCCATTCACGATCGACGCCGGCGCTTTCCAAATCGAGAGCGATGTCGCGAACTGGACGGTGGACGTTGAGAACGCAACACGCGTCCGGACGTGGATTATCGGCAACACGAATTTCAAACTCGGCCTGACCAACTGGATGGATTTGCAGGTGTTTCCGCAGTTTTATGTGAACACCCGCACCAGCGGCAGTGCTGTCGGAACCCCGGTCGAGCAAGACGGATTCGGTGATACGACTGTGCGTTTGAAGATTAACCTGCTCGGCAATGATAGCGGCAAACTGGTCGTCGGCTTTGTCTCGTCCCTAAAGATTCCAACGAACAGTGGCCACACCGGAAACCATGTTTGGGAACCAGGCTTCGGTTTGCCGATCAATTACTCGCTGCCCTGGGGCCTAACTTTGTTCGCCCAGACGAGGATTGACATCCTGGATCAACCCAGCAGTGGCAGCATGCGCGTTCAATGGCAAAATCCCATAGGCCTTTCCCGCACGATCGTCGGCAATTTGAGCGGCTACGTAGAATTCTATGATTCCGTAAGCACCGGCGCACATCAACCTTGGATCGGGACTCTGGATACCGGCCTAATCTATCAGGTCAGGCCGAATTTCTCGGTCGACGTGAATTCTTTCTTCGGTCTGAATCATAGCGCCCCGGACTGCAATGTATTCTTCGGCTTCGGCCACCGCTTTTAGCGATTGCGAACAAAGGCAAATCCCAATGACTTTTTTTTGGCACGAGGTTTTAGTTTTTGTCGCTGCGTTCCTCGTTGGCACCGTTTTCCTCGACGTGTTCTTAAGGATGTATCAGCGCGGCACCGCGGGTGCGGTACGAGCAACCGAACGTCACATTTTGCGATGGTCGATCAAAGGAGGAATTGGAATCGGTATTCTGACTGTGATTCTGCAATTTCTCTTTTCGAATTAGAACATTCCCGTTGCTTGTGGTCGTAATTGCTCTCAACAATTCGGGTTCGCTCATAGTGCTTCCCAATTTCGCAGGTTTCTCTTCGCCCGCTATCTTTGGTTAGCCGTGGGCTCTGTTTGATTGACAAGTCTTGCTTCCGAGATGCAGACATCGATGCGACAGCGTAGAATTGCTGAATGACCGAGGCGGAACGGCCTGATCCGGACGCACTTCTCGCGCAATTGAAGCGCGAAGAAGCGGAGTCTACTCGGGGCAAGCTCAAGATTTTCTTCGGCATGTCGCCGGGGGTGGGGAAGACATACGCCATGTTGCAAGCTGCGCGGGAAAAGTTGGCGGAGGGTTGCGAAGTTGTTGTCGGGATTGTCGAGACGCATGGGCGCAAAGAAACCGAAGCGCTGACTGAAGGCATGCCGATTGTTCCGCGCGCGCAGATTGATTATCGCGGCACTAAGCTGACAGAGATGGATCTCGATGCCATCCTCACGTGGCATCCGGGCCTCGCGATTGTCGACGAGCTCGCGCACACCAACGCGCCCGGGTCGCGTCATCCAAAGCGTTACCAGGACGTTCTCGAATTGCTTGATGCCGGCATTGATGTCTATACGACGCTGAATGTTCAACATGTGGCCAGCCGCAGCGACACCGTTCGCCAAATCAGCGGGGTCACGGTCAGCGAAACTGTGCCCGATTCGGTGATCGATCTCGCGGACGAGATTATTCTGGTCGACCTAACGCCGGAGCAACTCCGCACCCGTCTGGCCGAAGGAAAAGTTTATCTCGGCGAGCGTGCAGAATGGGCGGCGCGAAATTTTTTCAAGGAAAGCAATCTCACCGCCTTGCGTGAGATGGCGTTGCGTCTTGTCGCCGAACACGTCGATCGCAGCTTGCGCGACATTATGTTGGAGGAGAAAATCGCCGGGCCATGGAAAAGTGGGGATCGACTTCTCGTTGCGGTCAGCGCCAGCCCGTACTCAGAAAGACTGATTCGCTACACGCGCAGACTTGCCTCTTCGATGGAGGCTTCGTGGATCGTCGCAAACATCGAGCGGCCACAACCGCTTTCGCAGCAAGAGCAGGCGCGTCTGACTCGCTATCTCGCGCTCGCCCGTCAGCTTGGCGCCGAAGTTCTCTCCACGCCCGGCGCGGACGTCGGCGAGGCATTATTGCGCATCGCGCGCCAACACAACGTCACTCAAATCGTGATCGGCAAATCGCTCGGAACCCGTTGGGCATTTTGGAAGCGCGATCCTCTCCGCTGGTTGATGCGCAACAGCGGCAATGTCGACATTCACATGATTCCGGCAGAGGACTCCGCCCAGGCGCGGCATGAACCGATCGAAGAGCGTTTAGCGCGCGCGCCGTGGCGCGATTTTGGAATTGCGCTCGCGATCGCGGGTGTCGTCACCGGCGTTTCGTTGGCCATTTTTGATTACACCGGTTACTGGGCCGTCGCGCTTTTTTACTTGCTGGCCGTCGTTCTGGCGGCGACGCGTTTACGCCGTTGGCCGACGCTTTTTCTTGCCGCGCTTAGCGCTGTTCTCTGGGATTTTCTGTTCATTCCGCCGCGCTTCACTTTTTACATCAGTCAATTTCAAGACTTCCTGATGTTCGGCGCCTATTTCGTGATCGCGGTGATCGTTGCGCATCTGGCCACTAAATTAAGAGAACGTGAACAAGCCGAGCGCCGTCGGGAGGAGCGCGCGATCGCACTGTATCGATTCACTCGTTTACTCGCTGCCAGCCGCGACCTGGATGAGGCGCTTCCGAAGATCCTGGCGCTCATCAAGGAGAGTTTCCAAGCCGACGTGGCGGTTTGGCTTTTTGATGAAAATGGTTTGTCGCGGCATTCCGCCAGCACTTTCATGCCGTCCACCAAGGATGAAAGCGTCGCGGTTTGGGCATTCCAAAAGAAACAGGCTGCTGGAAGATCCACCGACACGCTACCTGATGCCGAATCGCTTCACGTTCCACTTGTGACTGGAGACAGCTCCGAGGGAGTGGTCAGCGTTCGGCTCGGGAATCCTTTGACTTTGGAACAACGCGAGTTGCTGGACGCGTTTGCCGCCCAACTCGCGCTTTTCGTGAACAAGGAGGGCGCGCTGGAGGAGAGGCGCGCAACCCAGGTGGCGCGGCAATCCGAAAAACTGCAACACGCGCTGTTTGATTCTATCTCCCATGAATTAAAAACTCCGCTGGCTGCAATCTCTGCTGCGCTTCAACAGTCGCAGCCGGACCGCGCCGAACTCAAACAGGCCGTTGGTCGGCTTACCCGTACGGTCGATCATCTCCTTGATGCGACACGTTTGGAATCCGGATTGTTGCAGCCGGCGCGCGAATGGTGCGACCCCGGAGAATTGCTCCGCGAGGCAATCGCACAAGCGCGATTGAAGGAGAAAGCGATTAAAGTCAACGTCGCCCCGAATCTGCCGCCGATTTCGGTGGACGCGTGCTTGATTGAGCAGGCGCTGATTTCTGTGTTGGTCAACGCCGCATTGCACGGGGCCAGTAAGCAGCCAATTGAAATCAGCGTCGCGCGGGACAACTCGACCATTGTTCTTTCTATTGCGGATCATGGTCCAGGGCTGGTTGCAGGTGAGGAGAACAAGGTCTTTGAGAAATTTTATCGCCGTCCGGGAACCGCGCCAGGAGGTCTCGGGCTTGGACTTTGGATCGCTCGCCAACTCATCGAAGCGCACGGTGGTCAGATCACCGCTCAAAATCGCGACGGCGGTGGCGCGCGTTTTTCGATTCGGCTTCCGATCGGTGAAGCGATGCGACTCCCGGCTGAAGCGACCGCATGAAACCAATTGCGCTAATCGTCGATGATGAAGTTCAGATTCGCCGGCTTCTGCGAGTCGCACTGGAAAACGAAAATTACCAAGTGCACGAAGCCGAGACGGGCGGGCAAGCCCTGGTCGAAATCGCAAACAGAAAACCGGCGGTCATTCTTCTCGATCTCGGATTGCCGGACATGGATGGCTTGGAGGTCTTGAAGCGCTTGCGCGAATGGAGCGAAGTGCCAGTGCTGATTCTGTCCGTGCGCAACGAGGAAGAGAGCAAAGTAGCCGCGCTGGATGCGGGCGCCGACGATTACGTTACCAAACCTTTCAGCTCTGTTGAGTTGTTTGCCCGGCTACGCGCTGCTCAACGAAAGACCCGGCCACCTGAAGAAGTCTCTGTTTTTAAATCCGGAGACCTGATTGTCGATCTTACCGCGCATGTCGTCACCCGCGCTAACAAAGAAGTGAAACTCACCGCCACCGAGTACGCGCTTCTGCGGCTGTTTGTAAAACATCCCGGCCGGGTTTTGACTCATCGCTACATCTTGCGCGAGATTTGGGGGCCGAAATCAGAGGAGCATCGACAGTATCTTCGCGTTTACGTGACGCATTTGCGGCAGAAGATCGAATCCGACCCCGCGAGTCCGCGATTAATTAAGACCGAGTCCGGGATCGGCTATCGTTTTCACTCGGGCGATCCGAACTCAGCTGGGTAAAGTCGAGGTCAGGTTGACCGGTTGGCTCGTCTTGGTCTACGGATTGCCTTGATTGCGACAGTGACCCACCAATCGCGCTCATTTGATTAGCTAACTGTTCTCCAATCGGATCCAGATAGCGGCCGAGTTCCCCGGGAACTGTTCCGTACGCTTGCAGCCCGCGACTGTTTAATTCCGTCAGCATCTCCCACAGCAATGATGCGTGGGTGGCGATCGAATGGGCAGTCCGAACGGTCTTTTCTTCGAGATCGAGATCGTCGCGAACCTGCACGATCAGCTTGCGAAGGGCTTCAATTTTGTTTCGCAGTTCCTGTTTTTGAGCGTCAGCGAGCGTATCCAATTCCCGAAACATTACGCCGGATTGAATCTTCCCATCGCACCAGTCGCTCCACTGACACAACGCCTTACCAACGAGTTGCAAGGTGATCGAAATGCTGCGTCGGTGATTTTCACTCAACTCAATTATCGCCATTTTTCATTTCGGTCTCGGCGTCTTCAACTGATAGGACGCCAAGCCCATAGCTGTAACGACGGCCCCATGCGTGCATCGCGTCCATCGTGGGCTGAAAGAATTTCTGCGCAATCAGTGTCGGGACGAATGCGCTCAAAATAACCACAGTCACCAGAATGGTGTACTGACGTTGATCGATGATGTGGTTTTGTAATCCAAACAGCGCGGAGATCGTGCCGAAGGTCAGACCTGTCGCCATCAGCAATGTCGTGTAGGAAGCTTCCCGCCGGTTCATGAAATGCATTCGCGCGAGCGGCCACACCCCGACAATCTTCGTGAACATCTTCAGGAAAAGCAGACCTCCGACGATGGCAAGCGCAGGCCAGAGAGCAGGCAACGAGATGTAAAGTCCTGCCTTAATAAAATAGAACGGGGTGAAGATGGCGAAGGCAATGCTGCGCATTCGACGGACGAGTGTTTTGTCGCGGAGAAAAACTCCGGCTACGACCAGGCCGACCAGATAAGCCGGAAGAACGGCTTCACTCTTCGCCGTTGTGGCCAGGCCGCCGAGAAGAAATAAAATAAATAAAATAAATTTTACCTCCGGTTCACTCACCCGAGTTGCGCCGAATTTTTCGATAATACCCCTGGTCCAGATCGGCATGAACCAAAGCACGACGCACATGATGACGACGAATACCAGCAGCCAAATGTTGAAGTTTGCGAAGAGGGTCCCCAACGCGAGTACGGTTCCGAAATCAGTGATAAAACACGCGGCGAGAATCATCTTGCCCATGGCGGTGTCGCTAAAGCCACCTTCGATCATAACCGCGTAAACGACAGCGACCGATGTGGTGGAAAGCGCAATGCCGGCGATTTGCGCCTGATGTAGTGGCCAGCCAAGAACGAACTGAGCAAAGAGCCAAACCACTGCGAACGGAATTGCGAACGAAAGCACGCCGATGACCAAACTGGCGCGCAGGTTCGCTTTGAGCGAAATCGGATCGATTTCCGCACCGGCAAGAAACGTCAGCACGCCGCTGCCGAGCAACGCTAGAAAATTGATCCACTCGTTGCTCACCTGAAGATGCAGGAAATTGCCGGCGAGTAAACCGACCATGATCTCAATCAGGGCAACAGAGATGCCGGTCCAGATGGAAAACAGACTCGCGGTTAGGGCAAGGCCCATCCAGATTGCAGCGACAAACCAAACATTTTGCAGCATGTCTGCTCAATCCCCTTTCGGTTTTTCGTGCCGGTAATGGAGCACTTTGATTTTCTCCAGCGTCACTAGCCCGCCGCCGATCATTTCCTCAAGATCGACAAGAAATGCGTTAATCTTTTCCTCGCTATCGACAATCTCGATCACGATTGGCAGATCCATCGATAACCGCAGAATTTTCGCCGTATGAATGCGGCTGGCCGCGCCGAAACCCATCGGGCCGCGCAATACCGTCGCGCCGGCGAGATGACGTTCGCGCGCTTTCATTACAATCGCTTCATACAGCGGGTGGTCTTTCCAGCGATCGCTTTCGCCGATAAAGACTCGCAACAGCACCGCATCTTTTGGGATTTGCATGATTCTTCCTATGATTTGTTGATCAGCGTGACCGCAAAATAGCCAAGCCAGACTGCAAATAGACAAAGGGCCAAAGATGCGAACGAATTCGCAACGGCACGAAGCCATTCGCCTTCCTGGGCAAGCGACAGCGTTTGGAGACTGAACGATGAAAACGTCGTGTAACCACCACAAATTCCGATCATGAAAAATTGCCGCAACGTCGGACTAACCAGCCAACGTCCGTCCGGATCGGTCGAGGCTGCGAACAGGCCAATGACAAGGCAGCCAGTCACGTTTACGACCAGCGTGCCGTAGGGAAATGTTTGCCCAAATCTTTGCGCAACCAATCCCGAAACCCAGAAACGCGCCGCGCTTCCGATTGCTCCACCTAAACTGACCCAAATATAATTGAGCATAACAAAAGTCCTGCCGCGCATCGCTGCGCTAAACAGGAGTCATTAGCTCTGAAACGGTCAGTGCGGTTTTCCCCTATCGAGGAAGGCAAACTCCATTGCCTGCGTGGATCTTAGCAGCGCGCGTGCGCCGCGCAACTGGTTCGAATGCTAGGAGCCGAATTTTCCGTAGACGGCGATTAGGGGATAGGAGCAGTGGTATTTGCTGTGATAATCACTGACGAATCCATCTTTGGTCCGGATCTCAATGTGGCCGCGAGTTCCGTTTCTATAAACCAGAACGGCCCCGACCGGCGCCTTGTATGGATCGCTGATCGGCAATCGCCGGAAGCCGTAGCTGCGCGTCAATTCGTCGCCCGCATCGGCCGCGTAGGCAGTCTTCGGGTAGGAACTGATAATACCGGCCGAGAACAAGGCGTGTTTCACGTAGTGCCAGCATTCTCCTTGGGAGTGAGCATTTGCTCGTTCTTGTGCCAGCGTCGCCGCGCGTGCGAGTTTTGGATCAAGGCGTGGGTTAATCCTTGCGAACGGATGAACGATCGGTTCGGTCGAGTAATGCCGGATGACCTTGACTGACGTGACGCGACCTGACGCGTCGCGGTAGACAAATTTACTTGTCGATTGTTGCAATCCTTCCGCGTGAATAACGGGGACGCCAAGAGTGAATCCACCCCCAATGAGAATGGCCAAGGCGAGGGAGCGTCGCACGGCAACGTTTATTCGCAGGGAATATGCCAATTCGCAAGGCGAAATTCAGTTTTTCCCGATGAGATCGTAATAATTCGAGAAAAAATTTGCGGCGGAAAGGAAACCGTTTTACAGGTCAATCCCGATTCTTAGTTAAAAAAACCTGCTCTTTCTGTGGGTTTCCGTCGAATGCTCGTTGGGGCGAATTCGTCGAATATGGGTATAAAACTTTCAACAACAGCGTTTGCTTTTCTTTTTTTAAGCGCGTCTTCGCTTTTTGCGCGTGAGGAGTCGATTCTCGCGCGCATTACCGTGTACTGGCCGGGCGAAGGCCAAATCCGGGCTTGTTCAAATGGAGCGCGATTGCGGAACGGCCATTGCGCGGTCGATCCGAAGCGGATCCCATACGGTAGTCACCTCATTTTCCCGGACGCGGAGTGTGTCGCTGTAGACAGCGGCCCCGCGGTGGTCGCTCGCACGGCTGCGCGGGCCTGCGCCCGAACCCCGGCGCAGCGCAGCGCCCTCGTCATCGATCGTTTCTTTGAATCGAAAGAAGCAGCCCTTTCCTGGTCAAGAGCGCATCCGCAATTCATGACGGTGCAGGTGCAATCGTCCGAATCTGCGCGGCGCGTTGAAACAATCACGGCTGACGGAACCCGGAAGGCCCGGCCAAATGAGAAAGTTTCCACGACTGATGCTTCGAAGGCTAAGGCGAGACAGCGTGCTCGCGAAGCATTGCTGCCGGAATTCGATTCGGAAAAGGTCGAGCTTCATCTGCAACTCGATTCGTTTCTGCGGCCGGTTCGCCGGACCTGATATGAAACGTTTCACTTTGCTTTTATTACTGAGCATGGTCGGCGCGGCCAACGGTTATTATCGCGACGACTCGTTACTCGCGCGGGTGACTGTTTATTGGGCGCGCGGCGGTCGCGGATCGGATCGATACACACAGCAACACAAGTCGGCTTCCGGCTTGCGTCTGCGGCAGGGACATTGTGCAGTCGATCCCCGAAAAATCCCATTCGGTAGCCAAGTCGTTCTGCCGGACGGCACAACGCTCAATGCCGTCGACACTGGAACCGCCGTCCGGAACCGTAAAGCCGCCAGAAAGGCCGGCCGGACGTCTAACGAACGGAACGCCATCGTGATCGACAAATTCTTTGAAACCAAACATCGGGCGCTGGTGTGGGCGAATTCGAACCCGCCGTTTGTAAACGTGAAAGTGATTCCGCCGAACGCGCCAACCGTGTCGAAGCCAAATATTACCAATGCCCAGCCAATTGCTTTGAGCCCTGCGCCGCCCACGCGCCCGGCTTCTTCAAATTCGGGGGCGTCTCAAAACTTGCTCGCCACAACCAGTCTGAGCGGAGCGGCGATCAGAAATCCGTTGGGCCGGCTTGGCCGATAGGAAATATCGATCTTCGCGCGTCTTTCGAAATCGATGCTTACGATTTGGTGAAGGCACCGATCAACGGACGCGGCGACGGAATCTTCGAACGAAAATCGCTTGCGAATCCACTCTTGGTCCGGATCTCGACGTGACCGGCGCCTTTGCTGTTGGCGTAAACCAGCACCGAGCCGACCGGCGCTTTGTAGGGATCGCGCACCGGCAATTTTTTAAAGCCGTAGCTGCTCACCAATTCCTTGGCCGCGTCTTTTGCGAGAACCGTTTTTGGATAGGAACTCACCGCTCCTGCAGCGAGCAACGCTTCCTTCACGTAATGCCAGCACGCCTCGCGCGAGTGCGCGTGCGCCCGCTCTTCCGCGATCGTCGCTGCTCGCATCAATTTCGGGCTGACCGCCGAATCCATTTTCGCGTACGGATGAACAATTTTCTTCGGAGCGTATTTCGTTACGATCTCAGCCGAGTCGGTTCTTCCGTCAGCATCTCTAAAAACGAATTTCTGCTTGGCGGACGCGACCATTTGGCCGTGAGCAACGCTCGCAACCAGCAGAATCGCGCCAGCTATTAGAGTAAGGCGAGGGGAACGGCAGCTAATTTTCGGCATAAGAAGCGCCCCATATCGAGCAGGATCGCTGCCTGCGCAACCGGTTTTTTCGGGAAAAAAGAGGCGATTTTTGGTGGCCATTTTTGATCGCTCTATGGTCTATGGTAATTATAAATGGCCGACCGCGTCAACCATTCGTTTGCGATCGTTTGCATCCGGTAACCGGCCGAGTCCACCTTGGAGATTGTCCTGCAGGTGCTTCGGATCGTTTGTCGCGGGGATCGCGCATGTCACCGCCGGATGAGCCACGGTCCATTTCAGAAAAAACTGTGCCATGATCGACAATCGAACTCCTTCGCCCACTCCGGCAGCGGTTTTGAGCGTACTCGGCTGAACAGATCGCCGCCGCCAAACGGGCGATTGATGATTACGGCAATCTGTCGCTCCTGCGCCAATGGCAGGATGCGGTCCTCCGCTTCGCGTTCCATGATCGAGTAATTAATCTGGAGAAAATCGAGCTTTTCGTCGCGCAAGACTTTTTCCACTGCGCCGAATGCGCTCGCGTTGTAGTGGGTGACGCCGATGTAACGAAAACGACCCTGGGCTTTCCAATCACGCATCGTTGCGAGCTGCGTTCCGACATCGACGAGGTTGTGCACTTGCATCAAATCGATTCGTTTGGTTTGCAGTCGGGACATCGACCGTTCCATGGATTCGACGCCGGCCTGTCTGCTCCGCGTCCAAACTTTCGTCGCGAGGAAAAGCTTGTCATGAAGTCCAAGTTTTGTGGCGAGGCTGCCGATGACTTGTTCGGCGCGTCCGTACATTGGTGAAGAATCGATAACTCGTCCGCCAAGTCTTACGAACAGGGACAGTACGTCACCGAGCTGTTTCTCATTCGCCGGCGTAAGATCCACATCGAACACGTTCCAGGTGCCGAGCCCAACCACCGGTAGCTTTTCACCGGAAGACGGAATCGGGCGCATCAGCATCGCTGATGAATCTGCGTGGCTGCGGCCGGCCGGCAAAAGGAAATCCGCGGTAGCGCTCCCAATCAATTTGGTCGCGTGGCGTCGCGTCATATTGTTCATTGATCGAAACGATAAACCTGCGTTCGTAATCGCCAACCATGAACGGAACGACCCGCCGTCATTTTATTAAAACCTCAGCTGCTACCGGGCTCGCCCTAAGCGCTGGCGCCTCCTCTTTGTTTGCGGAGAAAACCGCGAAACCGCTTCGCATTTTGATTCTTGGCGGGACCGGATTCACGGGGCCGTATCAGGTTCGGTACGCCCTGAGTCGCGGTCACAAAGTCACAACCTTCAATCGCGGCAAGACGCATCCGGGCGAATTACCAGCCGAAGTCGAGCAGTTGATAGGTGACCGAAACGGTAAACTCGACGCGCTCAAGGACCGCCAATGGGACGTGGTGATTGATAATCCGACGACGTTGCCGGCGTGGGTGCGCGACGCAGCACAGGTGTTGAAAGGGAACGTCGATCGTTACGTGTTTATCTCGACGATTTCGGTTTACGCCGACACCAGCAAAGGCGTGGATGAAAACGCCCCGCTCGCAAAGTACGACGGGCCTGATGCGTTCAAGGAAACGATCGAAGCGATGAAAGCCGGCGGTTACAAGACCTATGGGCCGCTCAAGGCACTTTCCGAAAAAGAAGCTGAGAAATGGTTTCCCGGGAAGACGTTGATTATTCGTCCGGGATTGATTGTCGGCCCGCGCGATGAGACCGATCGTTTCACTTATTGGCCGGTGCGAATCGATCGCGGCGGCGAAACCCTGGCGCCGGGTAATCCAGAGGATCCAGTGCAATTCATCGACGCGCGCGATTTGGCCGAATGGGCAATTCGGATGGTGGAAAATCACGAGACTGGAATTTACAACGCGACCGGTCCGGCTAAGCCACTTGGAGTTCGTGGCATGCTCGATGGAATCAAAGAGGCGGAGAAATCCAACGCAACCTTCACCTTCGTGCCCAACGATTTCCTCAAACAAAACAAGGTGGAAGCCTGGTCCGACATGCCGGTTTGGGCGGGCGACGAGCTGGGTCTTTCGCGAACGAAGATCGATCGCGCGTTGAACAAGGGCTTAACTTTCCGGCCGCTGGGTGATACCGCGCGCGACACGCTGGCCTGGTTCAAGTCCCGGTCGCAAGATCGACAATCGAAGATGCGCGCCGGTTTAACATCTGAACGCGAATCCGAAGTGCTAGCTGCATGGAAGAAGAAAATGTAGCCGCCCCGCTCTGTCGGGGCGATTACGTCAGACACGGCGACAGAGCGCCGTGGCTACAATGAAAAAACTCTTCGCCAAGATCGTTGACGTAAAGCCGAACGAACTGCGCGCTCTCTGGCTCGGGTTTGCTTTTCATTTTTTGATTCTGAGCGGCTATTACATCACCAAGCCGATCCGGGACAGCATTGGTGCGGGCAGCAGCATGGACGCGTTGCCGTGGATGTTCACCGCGACGCTCATTGGGATGTTGATCGCGAACGTAGCCTTCGCCGCGACCGTTGCTCGGATGTCACGGCGAAAATTCATCCCGCTCGCGTACGGATTTTTCATTTTCGTTTTCGCGCTCTTTTTCATCGCGATGCGAAATCGCCCCGCCGCCGAGCAAGTATGGATTGGCCGCGGCTTCTTTGTTTGGGTAAGCGTTTTCAATTTGTTTAACACCGCCGTCTTCTGGGCGTTTATGACGGACCTGTTCACAGTCGAGCAGGGCAAGCGCCTTTACGGTTTCATTGCTGTCGGCGGCACGCTCGGCGCGATCCTCGGCGCCTACATCACCAGGCATTTTGTGGGTGAGATTGGGCCAGCGAATCTTCTCATCGTCGCAGCCGCAATGTTTGCGATCGCCGGATTTCTGGTTCGTTTTTTCCCCGGTGGTTTCAATGCCGACGACAAACCTTCTGCCAAACCAGAAGAACCGATCGGCGGATCGGTCTGGTCGGGCGTCACGCACATCTGTCGCTCGCCTTACCTCATGGGGCTCGCCGCGACCATTCTGCTCTACACAACGACTTCGACGTGGGCGTATTTTCAGCAAAGTTCTCTGGCGGGCGCAGCACTGAAAACTAGCAACGCGCGCACCGAATTCCTGGGCAGCCTTGAGATCTGGGTAAACAGTCTCACTCTTTTGATTCAGGTTTTTCTGACTGGTCGTTTGCTCAAATGGTTCGGTATTGCGTTCACCCTCGTTGCGCTG